>CAYSQJ010000005.1:0-360770 GCA_964433345.1 uncultured Bordetella sp. | reverse complement strand
CCGTGGGATTCACCGGATTCGCCAGCGCGGCGCCGCTGAAGCAGGCGGCGACGGCCAAAGCCACAGCCGAAGGTTTAATTCGGCGGGACAGCGAAGCCCCGGTCAGGATTTGTTCGCGTCGCAAACTGGATTTGCGCATGATGCCCCCCGTTGTCTCTGCACCGCAAAGCGCAAGCCGGACTCAGGTCCGTTGATTGCGGCCAATCTCCCTGAATTCTAAGCGTTTATGGCGGGAATACGCCAGAGATTTGAGGACTTTCGCAAACTGATGCGGCAATTGAGGCAACTGACGTGATTTTTCTCACGATGCGGCAGCCCTTAATGAAAACCCTGCGGGGCCGCCATGTGATGCCACCCCGTCCGGCAGCAGCAGACTCAGCCCTGCCGCCGTTGCCGCCTGGCTTCGGAGAGGCAGATCCCTGCCGACACGGAAACGTTGAGACTCTCGACACTGCCCAGCATCGGGATGCGCGCGAGTTCGTCGCAGGTTTCGCGGGTCAGTCTGCGCAGTCCGCCACCCTCGGCACCCAGCACCCAGCCCAGCGGGCCGTCGAGCTTGATCTGGTAGAGATCGTTTTCGGCATGTTCGTCGGCGCCGACCAGCCAGATGCCGCGGTCCTTCAGTTCGCGCATGGTGCGAGCGAGGTTGGTCACCATCAGGTACGGCACGCTGTCCGCTGCACCGCTGGCCACCTTGGCCACCGTGGCATTGAGACCCACCGCGTGATCCTTGGGCGCGATCACCGCATGTACGCCCATCGCGTCGGCCACCCGCAGGCAGGCGCCGAGGTTGTGCGGGTCGGTAACGCCGTCGAGCAGCAGCAGCAATGGCGGCTCCGTCAGTTCTTCCAGCACGTCCTCGATGTGGGTCGGCATGCGCACCGGCTCGACTTTCGCCACCACCCCCTGGTGGCGCGCCTGTCCAGCCATGCCGTCGAGCCGCTTTGCATCCACCGGGATCACCCGCACGCCACGCGATTCGGCGAGCGCCAGCAGGTCGCGCGCACGCTGGTCGCGGCGCGCAGCGTCGATGTAGATCTCGCGCACCAGCCCCTCGCGCTGACGCAGGCGGCTGGTGACGGCGTGGAAACCGTGAATCAGCTGCAACTCGGACATTTTTATAAGTATTTGTTTTTAAATGATATTTTATGCGAGTACAAAATCGATGCGGGCGCCATCCAAGTCGACCCGGGCGATCTTGACCCGCAGCCGGTCACCGAGGCGGTAACGCTGGCGTGTGCGTTCACCCATCAATTCGTGTTTGGCGGCATCGTATTTGAAGTAGTCCTTGCCCAGATCCGAGATGTGCACCAGGCCTTCCACATAAACATCGTCCAGTGCGACGAAGGCGCCGAAAGCAGCCACACCCGCCACGCTGCCCATGAACACTTCGCCGACACGGTCACGCATGTAGTAGCACTTCAGCCAGGCGGTGACATCGCGCGTTGCCTCGTCGGCACGGCGCTCGGTCATCGAACACTGCGCACCGAGCTGCGCCCAGTCGCCGGGTTCATACTTCTTACGCTCCAGCACCGCCTTGATCGCGCGGTGCACCAGCAGGTCGGGATAGCGGCGGATCGGCGAGGTGAAATGAGTGTACGACTCGTAAGCCAGTCCGAAATGGCCGGTGTTTTTCGGCGTGTACACCGCCTGCTTCAGCGAGCGCAGCATCACCGTCTGCAGCAGCTGCGCATCCGGCCGGTCCTTCACTTTCGACAGCAGCTTCGCATAGTCCAGCGCATGCGGCGCGTCGCCGCCCGAGAGTTGAAGGCCGAAGCCCTTGAGGAAATCGCGCAGTGCGCCAAGCTTCTCCGGTGTCGGCCCCTCGTGCACGCGATAAAGCATAGGATGGCCGTTCTGGTGCAGGAAGTCGGAAGCGCAGACGTTGGCCGCCAGCATGCATTCCTCGATCAGCCGGTGCGCGTCGTTGCGGATCACCGGCACGATGTTCTCGATCTTGCCCTTGCCGTCGAAAATCATCTGGGTTTCGATGGTCTCGAAGTCAATGGCGCCGCGTTTGGAGCGCGCCTTCGCCAGCAGATGGTAGAGCCTGTAGAGCGCCTGCAGATGCGGCACCAGGTTACGGCGCCGGCGCGAGGCCGGGCCCCGCGTGTCCTCGAGGATGGCCGCGACCTCGGTGTAGGTGAAACGCGCATGCGACAGCATCACCGCAGGATAGAACTTGTAGCTCTTGATCACGCCATGGCCGTCGATCTGCATGTCGCAGGCCATAGCCAGCCGTTCGACGTCGGGGTTGATCGAGCACAGGCCGTTGGACAGCGCTTCCGGCAGCATCGGGATTACACGGCGCGGGAAGTAGACCGAATTGCCGCGGTTGCGCGCCTCCTCGTCCAGCGCATCACCCGCCTTAACGTAATGACTGACGTCGGCGATTGCCACCACCAGCCGGAAACCGCTGCCTGCAGCCTCGCACCACACCGCGTCGTCAAAGTCCTTTGCGGTTTCGCCGTCGATGGTCACCAGCGGAATGTCGCGCAGGTCGACGCGACCCTTGTGATCGGCACCGCGCACCGTTTTTGGCAGTTTTGACGTCAGCGCTTCGGCTTCGGCCGGAAAAATCCACGGCAGCGCATGCTTGCGCAGCGCGATTTCGATTTCCATGCCGGGATCGGCATAATTGCCGAGTACCTCGGCCACCCGCGCCAGCGGTTGCGCGTGACGACCGGGCTGGGAAATGATTTCGACACTGACCACCTGCCCGGGCTTCGCCTTGCCCGCCTCGCCGGCCGGCACCACGAATTCCTGGCTGATGCGCTTGTCCTCGGCGGTGACGAAGGTCACGCCGTGCTCGACGCGCAAGCGCCCCACCAGGCGCTGCTGGCCGTGTTCCAGCACTTCGACTATCTTGCCTTCGGGCCGGCCGCGCCGGTCCATGCCGCTGATGCGCGCCATCACGCGGTCGCCATGCAGCACCTTCTGCATTTCGCGCGGCCCGAGGAACAGGTCCGGGCCGTCGTCCTCGCGCTGCAGGAAACCGAAGCCGTCCTTGTGGCCGATGACCCGGCCGCGGATCAGGTCGAGTTTCTCGACCACGCAGAGATCGCCGCGGCGGTTGCGCATGATCTGGCCGTCGCGCTCCATCGCGGCTATGCGCCTTGCGAAAGCCTCGCGGTCGCGCTTGCCGATGTCGAGTTGCCGGGAAACATCCTTCTCGTCCATCGGCACGCCGGCCTCGTTGAGGACTTCGAGGATCAGTTCGCGGCTCGGCACCGGATGTTCATAACGCTCGGCCTCGCGTGCACCGAAGGGATCGGCATCGCGCCGTGAAACGGATCCGCCGGCGGCGGATTTTTTAGGTTTTTTCATTTGAAGAATATTCTTTCATGGGCTAGAATGCCGCCCTCATTGCCCAGATGGCGGAATTGGTAGACGCACCAGTTTCAGGTACTGGCGGGTAACACCGTGGAGGTTCGAGTCCTCTTCTGGGCACCAGCATTAAGCAGGACCGCAGTTGAAGAAGGGCGCAGTGCATCGGCACGGCGCCCTTTTTCTTTTCAGTCGAAGGGATTTCTGCGGACAATCGTGTGTTCACGGTCGGCGCCGGTCGACACGATGTCGATCGGCACGCCGCAGACCTCTTCCATGCGTTTCAGGTAATTGCGCGCCGCCGCCGGCAGGTCATCAAAGCGAGTGACTCCCACCGTGCTGTCCTGCCAGCCCGGCATTTCCTCGTACACCGGCTGGCATTCGGCCAGCAGTTCCGCGCCGAAAGGCAGGATGTCGCGGGCAACGCCGCTCATCTTGTAGCCGACGCCGATCTGCACGCTTTCCATACCGTCGAGCACGTCGAGCTTGGTCACGCACAGTCCGGACACGCCATTGATCTGGATCGAACGCTTGAGCGCCGCCGCATCGAACCAGCCGCAGCGCCGCGGCCGGCCGGTGGTGGCGCCCACCTCGTTGCCGCGGATGGCGATCTGCTTGCCGATGTCATCCTCAAGCTCCGTCGGAAACGGACCGGAGCCGACGCGGGTGGTGTAAGCCTTGGTGATGCCCAGCACATAGTGCAGGCTTTGCGGGCCGATGCCGGCACCCGCCGCCGCAGCGCCGGCCACGCAATTGCTGGACGTCACATAGGGATAGGTGCCGTGGTCGACGTCGAGCAGTGTGCCCTGCGCACCTTCGAACAGCAGGTTGTCTCCGGCCTGCTGCGCCTCGAACAGCAACCGCGGCACGTCAGCCACCATCGGCTTTATGCGCTCGGCGAAGGCCATGGTGTCATCCAGCGTTTTCTGGAATGGTACGGTCTCGGCCTTGAAGTAGTTCTTCAACACGAAATTGTGGAAATCCAGCACTTCGCCCAGCTTCGCTGCAAAACGCTCGCGGTAGAACAGGTCCTGCAGGCGGATCGCCCTGCGCGCGACCTTGTCCTCGTAGGCCGGGCCGATGCCCCGGCCGGTAGTGCCGATCTTGCCCGCGCCCTTTGCAGACTCACGCGCACGGTCTAGCGCCACGTGATGCGGCAGGATCAGCGGACAGGCCTCGCTGATCTTGAGCCGGCCGGCGATATCAACGCCGGCGGCTTTCAGGGTGTCGATTTCATCCAGCAGCGCTTCCGGCGAAATGACCACGCCATTACCGATATAGCAGGCCACCTTGTCGCGCAGGATGCCCGAGGGAATCAGGTGCAGCACGGTTTTCCGGCCATTGATGACCAGGGTGTGCCCGGCATTGTGGCCGCCCTGGAAACGCACGACGCCGCGGGCGCGGTCGGTCAGCCAGTCGACAATTTTGCCCTTGCCTTCGTCACCCCATTGGGTGCCGATCACCACCACATTCCTGCTCATAGCACTGTTGCCTTTTTTGCCAGTTCCTGCACATGCGTGCAGATAAATTAATATTTATAATCAATAACTTATAAAGTTATTCTAATCTCGTTTCTGCATTACCCAGCGCCCCTTGCGGCGGATCAGTTCCCGGTCACAGTCCAGTTCGAGCCGATGGCGCGCATGCCCGGGCAGATCCTCCACCACCACGATGCCACGGCCCCGCAGGGCTGCAATCCGCTGCTGCAACGCGCGGTCAGCCGGCCGGTACGGGGCCAGCACCCGCGACCGGCGCGGCATCTCGCTACCGGCCGCGGCCAGTTCGCGCAAATCCATGCTGAAACCGGTCGCCGGGCGCGCCCGGCCGAAAGCCTTGCCTACCTCGTCGTAGCGGCCGCCCTGCGCGATCGCATTGGGCCGGTCCCTGGCATAGGCCGCGAACACGACGCCGCTATGATAATGATAGCCGCGCAGCTCACCGAGATCGAAGCTGCGGATATGCCCCAGGTCCGCAAACTGCCGCGACAGTGCCGCAAGGTCGCGCAACGCTGCACGGATCTCCGGCAGCGCGGGCAGCAGCTTGCGCGCCCGCGCCAGCACCTCCGGTCCGCCGTAGAGCCCGGGCAATGCGGCGAGCGCGGCGCGGGTGGAACGATCGAGCCCGCGCGACAGCGATGTAATCGCCGGCGCATCCTTGCTTTGCATCGCCTGGAACAGCTCGGACTCGAGTTCACCCGCCACGCCGGCACGGCGCAGCAGCGCGCGGAACACGGCGACATGGCCGATATCCAGCGATATCTCGCGTACACCGGCCAACCGCAGGGCGCGCAGCAGCAGACGCTGCACCTCGATGTCGCTCTCGATGCCACCGTGGCCGTAAATTTCGGCGCCGATCTGCAGCGGCTCGCGGGACCGGTTCAACCCGTCCGGTCGGGTGCGCAGCACGCTGCCGGCATAACACAGCCGGGTAACGCCGCCGCGGTTGAGCAGGTGTGCGTCGATGCGCGCCACCTGCGGCGTGATGTCGGCGCGCACGCCCAGCATCCGCCCGGACAGCTGGTCGACCAGCTTGAAAGTCTGCAGATCGAGGTCATGACCGGTGCCCGTCAGCAGCGAATCCACGTATTCGAGCAGCGGCGGCATCACCAGCTCATAACCGTGCACCGCGAAATCATCGAGGATCAGCCGCCGTACACGTTCCACCCGGAGCGCCTCCTCGGGCAGGATATCCTCAATGTATTCAGGCAGCAGCCAGGTTCGCATGACAGATGATTTCAGGCACGTTCGGACACAAAACGCGCATTATAGAAGCTTGGCGGCTCAATGCCGGGCAAAGTACAGCAACGCCAGCCCGGCAAGCATCGAAGCCATCCCGATGAAGCGCAACTGGCCGTCGCTGAGTTCGATCAGCCGCCGGAAGGTGTCCCGCCAGGCTGCCGGCAGCAGGAACGGCAGCAGCCCCTCGATCACCAGCATCAGGGCCACTGCCGCGAGCAGGCTGTCAGCCATGCATTGAAAATCCGCCGCAGCTTGCCGGCAGGCGGAAAATGCAGCCCGTCCAGCCCGTCATTTGCCGCCGGTTTTCCCGCCCGATTTCAGGTACTTGAAAAACTCCGAGTTGGGTTCCAGTACCAGGATGTCGTTCTTGTTCCTGAAACTCGCCTGGTAGGCCTCGAGGCTGCGGTAAAACGCATAGAACTCGGGGTTGATCTCGTAGGCACGGGCATAGTTGGCCGCCGCCTTGGCATCGCCCTCGCCCTTGATGCGCTGCGCATCGCGGTAGGCTTCGGCCAGTATCACTTCCCGCTGCTTGTCGGCATCGGCGCGGATTTTTTCCGATTCGGCGCCGCCGGTCGACCGCAGTTCGTTGGCCACACGCTTGCGTTCGGCCTCCATCCGGCGGTAGACCGATTCGCTGACCTCCTGCGGCAGGTCGACACGCTTGAGGCGCACGTCCAGCACTTCGACGCCGATCTTGACCGCGTCTTCGTTGGCCTTGTTGCGCATCAGGTCCATGATCTTGTCACGCTCGCCGGAGACCACGTCGTGCACTGTGCGATTGCCGAACTCGGCGCGCAGGCCGTCGTTGATGGTCTGCAGCAGCCTTCTCTGGGCATTCGATTCGTCACCACCCACCGAGGTGTAGTAGTTGCGCACGTCGGTGATGCGCCACTTGACGAACAAATCGACAAGCACGTTTTTCTTTTCCGAGGTCAGGAAACGCTCCGGCTCCGGCGTGTCTATGGTCAGGATGCGGACATCGAAAAACCGCACATTGTCGAGCAGCGGCACCTTGAAGTAGAGGCCGGGATCGCGCTTGATCGAGATCACCTCGCCGAGCCTGAATACGATCGCATTCTGGCGCTGGTCGACGACAAACATCGACATCGAAAGGATCAGGATCAGCGCAACGACACCGACCACGATTCCGCCAAAGTTCTGCTTCATGGCCGCACCTCCCGCTCGCGGCTGCGGAAGGCTTCGCGGCTCCGCGCGGCATTATCCGCCGGCGCGGTCTCCGCAGGCTTGGCTGCCGCAGGTGCGCCGGCACCGCCGGTCTCGCCGCGCATCAGCTTGTCGAGCGGCAGGTACAGCAGATTGCTGCCGCTTTTCTGGTCGACCAGCACCTTGCTGGTATTGCTCATGATCTGCTGCATGGCATCGATATAGAGACGGTCTCGGGTCACCTGGGGAGCCTTGTTGTACTCGGCAACGATCTGGCGGAAGCGCGCCGCATCACCGAGGGACTGTTCGGTCACCCGGCTGCGGTAGCCTTCGGCCTCCTGGATCAGACGGGCCGCCATGCCTCGCGCACGCGGAATCACGTCGTTGGCGTAGGCCTCGCCCTCGTTCTTCTGCCGCTCGCGGTCCTGTCCCGCCTTAACCGCGTCGTCGAATGCAGCCTGCACCTGCTCCGGCGGCTGCGCGTTCTGCATGGTCACCTTGCTGATGCTGATGCCAGTACCGTAACGGTCGAGGATTTCCTGCATCAGCTTCTGCGCGCGGGCCGCCACTTCGGCACGGCCTTCGAAAATGACAAAGTCCATGCTGTTCCTGCCGACGATTTCGCGGATTGCCGTCTCGGCCGCCTGCAGCACCGAATCGTCGGGCGCACGGTGATTGAACAGGTAATCGTTGGGACTTTTCAGCACGTACTGGACCGCAAACTGCACGTCGACGATGTTCTCGTCATCGGTCAGCATCAGCGCTTCCTTCAGGACCTTGCTCTTGACGTTGTTGCGATAACCCACCTCGACGGTACGCACCTGCTTGACGTTGACGACTTCTGCCGACTCGATCGGGTAAGGCAGATGCCAGCGCGGACCCGGCTGGGTGGTCTGCACGAATTTGCCGAAGCGCAGCACCACGCCTTCCTGGCCCTCGTTGACGATGTAGAAACCGCTGGCCAGCCAGATCACGACCGCCAGCACGACCAGCAGACCGGCGCCGCCACCGACTGCGGCTGGTGACGGCCCGCCACTGGCTCCGCCACCACTGTCACCGCTGCCGCCACTCTTGCCGCCCAGCAGGCGGTTCAGTTTGCGGTTGAGATTGCGCCAGATTTCGTCGAGGTCGGGCGGCCCCTGGTTGCCGCCACCGGGGCGTTTTCCCCATTGCGGGTCGTTCAGGGACAGCAGCGGCGCCAGCATTCTGGCCAGGCCGTGCTTGAGACGTTCGCGGAAACTCAGTGAGGATTCGGTCATCGGATCAGACAAACATTGGGACGGACGTTGAGACGGAAATTTGGACGGACTGGGACGGACATGGGACGGGGAAAGGAAATCCAGGTTGCCGCATCAGGCTGCTACGGGTTGTCCAGGACGCACTGCATCGAGTGCCTGCTCGCCGATCGCAGCGCGCAGCAGGTCGACTCCATCCCCTGTCAGCGCACTCAACCAGACGCGCGAAATTCTAGCATATTCATCCCTCTCGACCCGGGGCTGCAGCGCAGTGCTGTCAATCTTGTTGAAGACCATGATCTGCGGAACGCGGTCAGCACCAATCTCGGAAAGGACACCGTTGACCGCGGCAATCTGTGCGTCGCGGTCAGGACTGCCGGCATCCACGACATGCAGCAGCAGATCTGCATGCACGGTCTCCTCGAGAGTCGCGCGGAAGGCATCGACCAGGGTATGCGGCAGGTGACGGATGAAGCCGACGGTGTCAGAAATCACCACCGACGCGCCTTCGATGCCGCCCAGACGCCGTGTCGTGGTATCGAGGGTCGCAAACAGCTGGTCTGCCGCATAGGCGTCGGCACGGGTCATGCGGTTGAACAGGGTGGACTTGCCGGCATTGGTGTACCCCACCAGTGAAACCGAGAACACATGCGCGCGCGACCGCGACCGCCGCTGGGTCGCATGCTGCGCACGCACCTTCAGCAGCTTCTCCTTGAGAACCTTCACCCGCTTGCCGAGCAAGCGGCGATCGGTCTCGAGCTGGGTCTCGCCGGGACCGCGCATGCCTATGCCGCCGCGCTGCCGCTCGAGGTGGGTCCAGCCCCTGACCAGCCGGGTCGACAGGTGTTCGAGCTGAGCTAGTTCGACCTGCAACTTGCCCTCGTGGCTGCGGGCACGCTGGGCAAAAATGTCGAGGATCAGGCTGGTGCGGTCAATGACGCGGCAGGCCAGCTTGCGTTCCAGGTTGCGTTCCTGGATCGGGCTCAGCGCATGGTTGAAAATGACGATGGACGCGCCGGTACCGCGCACGGCATCGGTGATTTCTTCGACCTTGCCTTTGCCGGCATAGAGCGCCGGATCGGGCCGGTCACGGCGTCCGCGCACCACCAGGGTCGTGCTTACCCCTGCGCTGTGCGCCAGCAACTGCAGTTCTTCAAGGCTTTCGGCGTAGTCCGGGTCGCCCAGATCAAGCGCGACGAGCACCGCCGAGGTGCCGTGGCCCGGGCGCTCAAGCATCAAAAATATTCAATAAAATCAATTACTTGTCTTTTTCATCGGCCTGCAGGCTGACCGCCCGCGCCGGCACCACGGTCGAGATGGCATGCTTGTAGACCATCTGTGTCACCGTGTTCTTGAGTAGCACCACATACTGGTCGAATGAGTCGACCTGGCCCTGCAGCTTGATACCGTTGACGAGGTAAATCGACACCGGAATGTGTTCCTTGCGCAAGGCATTCAGGAACGGGTCTTGTAGCAACTGCCCTTTATTACTCATGGCACCCTCTGGGTTGTCGTTATTGGAAAGTTCACTCTAGCCTAATTTTCTGCGTCTGGCCATAGAGTTAGCCACGCTTTGCATCACCCTTGGCATAGGGATTGCGCCCGGTTTTGAACTCGACCCGCAGCGGCGTACCCGTGAGTTTGAACGCATCCCTGAAGAAACGTTCCAGATAGCGGCGGTAGGTATCGGGCACGCGCTCGAGCGCAGAACCGTGAATGATGATGCGCGGCGGGTTATGGCCGCCCTGGTGAGCATAGCGCAGCTTGGGTCGTACCATGCCGGCACGTGGCGGCTGCTGCTGCTGGACAGCCATCTGCAAGGCCCTCGTCAGGCGCGGCGTCGGCAGGCTGGACATCGCGGCGGCATAGGCGGCATCCGCCGATCGCAGCAGGGCGCCGATCCCCTGCCCCTGCAATGCCGAAATGAAATGGAAACGCGCGAAGGCGAGAAAGCCGAGCTTGCGCGCCCCGTCCCGCTTGACCTGCTCCCGCTCGGCTTCGCCCAGCCCTTCCCATTTGTTGACAGCCACGACCAGCGCGCGTCCGGCTTCGAGGATGAAACCCGCGATATGCGCATCCTGTTCGGAAATTTCCTGGCGTGCGTCGAGCACCAGCACCACGACATTGGCATCGGCTATGGACTGCAGCGTCTTGACCACCGAGAACTTTTCGGCAGCCTCGTCGATCCGGCCGCGCTTGCGCATGCCGGCGGTGTCGATCAGGGTGTAGTGTTTTCCCTCGCGCTCGAAATCGATGTAGATCGAATCCCGCGTGGTCCCCGGCTGGTCGAAAACGACCACCCGCTCTTCCCCGAGCAAGGCGTTGACCAGGGTTGATTTTCCGACATTGGGACGACCCACGATCGCAATCTTGGGGTGTTTCGAAGGCGTCTCCGCAACCTGTTCCGGCCCCGGGAAGTCTGCCAGCACCAATTCCATCAGGTCGTTGACATGCTCGCCATGCTCAGCGGATATCGCGAGCGGGTCACCCAGACCCAGGGCATGGAAATCCGCCGTCACCGAAGCGGACGCCATGCCTTCCGCCTTGTTGACCACCAGCCAGATCTTGCGGCCGCTGCGCCGCAGTTCAGCGCCGATCTCGCGATCCTGCGCCGTGAGCCCGATCCGCGCATCGACGACGAACAGCACGGCATCTGCCTCGTCGACCGCTTGGCGCGCCTGACGCAGCATTTCGTGGGAAATGCCGGCTTTGGCCACCGACTCGAATCCGCCGGTATCGACCACCAGGTAGGGTTTGCCGCCCACGCGCCCTTCGCCATAGTGGCGGTCACGCGTGATTCCCGGTGCATCGGCAACAATGGCGTCTCGGCTGCGAGTCAGCCGGTTGAAGAGCGTCGATTTGCCGACATTGGGGCGACCGACAATGACCACTGTGGGTTTCATGGGAAGGGGCCGGATGTTCGGCGGATCATCCGCGGCCCGTAGCGTTCATTGCAGGTTGATGGCGTAAAGACCGCCATTGCTGGTCTGCACCAGAAAAGTCGACAGGTCGAGCGCGACCGGCGGCACGCGAATGGAACTGCCGTCGGTGGCCACTCGCGCCACAAAGGCGCCATCATCGCGCGACATCACATGCACATAACCCTCGAAATCCCCGACGATCACGTAACGGCCCAGTGCCAGCGGCGCCGTCGCCCAGCGGCCGCGCAGCTTGTCCTGTTTCCACAGGCTGGCGCCCCCGCTGCGCTCCAGCGCCTGGATTGCATCCTGATCATCGGTGACGTAGACGTTGCGTGCATCGAGGCCCATGCCTGCGACGCTTGAGGCATCGCGCGCCCACTGTGTTTCGCCGCTCAGCGCATCAAAACAGGCGACGCGCCCCTGATAGGCCACTGCGCAGATCTGCGTGCCGTCGATCACGGGATAGCTGGCCACATCGGTGACCCGCTCGAGTTCTGTGGCGCCCTTGGGCAAAGCCACCACTGACTCCCATCCCACATTGCCGGTTGCCAGTGCCATGGCCACCAGTCGCCCGCCGGGGAATCCGGCGAAAACCGCGCCGCGATGGACCACCACGCCTGCAAAGCTGCGCACCGCCAGCGGCGGGAGCGCACGCTGGTAAACCCAGCGCTGCTTGCCATCGGCCGCATTCAGGCCATAGATGCGGCCATTGCCGGTACGCACCACCACCACGCCATCGGCTGCGGCAGGAGGCGCCAGCACTTCGCCAGACAGTTGCGCCTTCCAGGCCGGCTTTCCCGAGGTCTCAAAAGCCAGGACTTCGCCCTTGCCGGTGCCCACAAGCACCAATCCGCTGCCCGCACCAACGCCTCCCGACAGCGTCGTGCCGGATTCGAAGCGGCCCAGGCTCGCCCCTGAATTGGCTGCCAGCCCCGCGACCTGGCCGGAGGCGCCTGCGGCATAAACGGTATTGCCGCTGACTGCCGGATAAAAAGCGCCGCGTTCGGCGGATCCGACGTTACTCTGCCACACCACGCGCGCCGTCGCGCTGGCCTGGAACTGCACCAGCTCCGCTGCCTTCTTTTTCGGAGTGCTGCCAAACCAGCTGTCGTAGACGCCGGATACGGTCTGGCAACCCGCCAGCAGAACAAGCGCCGCCGTCGCCGCAGCAAACCTGCAGCTCATCACTTGGCGCCACCCACGGCGTCGAGCTTGAGCTGGATGATCTGGCGCCTCGGTCCGCCGGCATCACTGCGGTCCAGCGCCAGCTGATAGGCCGCGCGCGCCTCATCGCGCTTTCCCTGTGACAGAAGAAGGTCACCCTTGAGGTCGGCATAGAGCCCGACAAAGCTGTCCAGATGCTTCGAATCCAGCAGTTTCAGCGCTTCATCGGTCTTTTTCTCGTCATGCAGTATGCGGGCAAGCCTCAGCCGCGCCACGTCGCGTGCCTCCTCTTCGCGCGCGTGGTCGATCACCCACTGCAGGCGCGTCCTCGCCGCGGGGAGATCGCCGGTATCGAAGTCGCTCTTTGCGGCCGACAGCGCGGCCAGCGTGGCATACGCGGTTGATCCGTAGCGCTCGACGATTTCAGTACCGATGTCCCGAACCTTTTTGTGGTCGCTTGCCCGCTCTGCAGCCTGCTGCTGCGCGAACAGCGCGACCGCCGAAGCCGCCTGAGAGCCCTGGTAGTACTGCCAGCCCCGGATGCCGCCGATTGCGAGCAGGCTTCCAACGACAGTGACCGTCACCAGCCGCCCGTATTGTGCCCACCACGACTTTATTGCAGCCAGCTGTTCCTGCTCTTCCAGATCCAAAGCCATCGATTCACCCTGATTTGATAATTTCACATGCTGCCTGCGGCGAAACCCGGGCTTGCGCCTGTTCCGGTCCGCCACGCAACGGTTTGACCGACACCATCCGCGCCTGCGCCTCTTCGTCCCCGATGATCAATGCATATCGAGCGCCACTGGCATCGGCTTTCCGCATCTGCGACTTGAAGCTCCCGCCGCCACAGTGAAGCACGGCTGCCAGACCGGCATCGCGCAGCGTTTCCGCCACGAATTCCGCCCAGGGCAGCGCCGCCTCACCCTGCCGAACCACATAGGCATCCGGCCGGTCTTCGGGTACCGCGACTCCGCATTCGGCCATCAACGCCAGCAGACGTTCCACGCCCATCGCGAAACCGCAGGCCGGCGCCGGCTTGCCGCCGAACTGGCCAATCAGCCCGTCATAACGACCGCCCGCGCAAACCGTGCCCTGCGCGCCAAGGCGGTCGGTAATCCACTCGAACACGGTGCCATTGTAATAGTCCAGCCCCCTGACCAGTCGCGGATTGACGCTGAAGGGAATCCCCGCCGCGCGCAATGATGCTTGCAGCACCGAAAAAGCCTCCGCAGACGCCTCATCTAGATCATCCGCCAGCCGCGGAGCTGAGGCGATCAGTTCCCGCAGCGCTGGATTCTTGCTGTCGAGAACACGCAGGGGGTTGCTGTGCATGCGGCGCCTCGCATCCTCATCGAGGTCTGCGACATTGCTTTCCAGGTAGGCCACCAGCTTTGTGCGATGTCGCGCCCGCGCCTCGGCCGAGCCCAGAGAATTCAGTTCAAGCCTGATATCGCTCAGCCCGAGTCTGCGCCAAAGCCTCGCGCACATCACAATGTGCTCGACATCGATGTCCGGTCCTGCAAAACCGAGAGCCTCGATGCCGACCTGGTGGAACTGCCGGTAGCGACCCTTCTGCGGTCGCTCATGGCGGAACATCGGCCCCCAGTACCAGAGACGCTGGGGACCGGGATAGAGCAGGTTGTGCTCGATTGCGGCACGCACGCAGGAAGCCGTGCCCTCGGGACGCAGCGTAAGCTGTTCACCGTTGAGTTCGTCGGTGAAGGTGTACATCTCCTTTTCGACGATGTCGGTCACCTCTCCGATGGAACGCACAAAAAGCTCCGTCCGCTCGAGGATGGGCATGCGGATCGCCTGGTAGCCGTAGCTGCGAACCCAGTCCCGCACGGCCTGCTCGAAAAACGCCCAGCGATGCGCCTCTGACGGCAGGACGTCGTTCATGCCGCGGATACCCTGCACTGTCTTTGCCATGTTCCGGAGCGCCCCTTGGTCAGCCCTTGTTGTCGGCAACGCCGGATCGCGGGACGCCGGAGTCCGCCGTGCTGCCGTAACGGGTGTGCACATAGTCATCAACGATGCGCTGGAACTCTTCGGCGATGTTCCCCCCCTTGAGCGTCACCGTTTTCGCGCCGTCGACAAATACCGGCGCAACCGGGGTCTCGCCGGAACCGGGAAGACTGATGCCGATGTTGGCATGCTTGCTTTCGCCCGGACCGTTGACCACGCAGCCCATCACCGCGACATGCATGTTTTCCACGCCGGGATAACGATTCCTCCAAACCGGCATCTGCGCGCGCAGATAGCCCTGGATGCGGTCGGCGAGCTCCTGGAACACGGTGCTGGTGGTGCGTCCGCAACCCGGGCATGCAATGACCAGCGGCGTGAACGAGCGCAACCCCATGGTCTGCAGGATTTCCTGTGCCACGATCACTTCGCGCGTGCGGTCGCCGCCGGGCTCGGGCGTCAACGACACGCGGATGGTGTCGCCTATTCCTTCCTGCAGCAGCACCGCCATCGCCGCCGTCGAGGCCACTATGCCCTTGGAGCCCATTCCGGCTTCGGTCAGCCCGAGGTGCAGCGGATAGTCGCAGCGAGCCGCAAGGTCGCGGTATACGGCAATCAGGTCCTGCACCCCGCTGACCTTGCAGGACAGAACGATCCGGTCATGGGCAAGCCCCAGCGCCTCCGCCTGTCGCGCGCTTTCCAGCGCAGACACCACGAGTGCTTCGCGCATCACGACGTTGGCATCACGGGGGTGCGCCAAAGCGGCATTCTCGTCCATCATCCTCGCCAGCAGTTCCTGGTCAAGGCTCCCCCAGTTGACGCCGATCCGCACCGGCTTGTCGTAACGGCACGCAAATTCAATCATCGTCGCGAACTGTTCGTCGCGCCGAGCGCCCTTGCCCACGTTGCCGGGATTGATCCGCAGCTTTGCCAGCGCTTCTGCGCAGGCCGGATGCTGGGTCAGAAGCCGGTGGCCGTTGAAATGAAAATCCCCGACCAGAGGCACCGCGATCCCACGGCGCTCCAGGCGCTCGCGGATGAGGGGTACCGCTGCCGCGGCCTCCGCATTGTTGACAGTGATGCGCACCACCTCCGAACCCGCCCTCGCGAGAGCAGCAACCTGTTCGACCGTTGCCGCGACATCAGCGGTGTCGGTGTTTGTCATCGATTGCACGAGGATGGGCGCATCCCCGCCAACCATCCGGTCTCCGATGAGAACAGCGGTGCTTTTGCGGCGTGCCGAGGGCCCGTAATCGGGAAGACAGTGCATCGGTTATTCCAGTACGAATCGCGCGACTTCAACGCGCGTGTGGGGAGCAAGATCAAACGGCTTGCCGTTGAATGTCATTCGCACATCCCTGGCATTGCCTACCACGACACTGAGCGGGGGACGTCCCGCAACCCGCAGCTGTGTGCCTGCGGCATTGAGTTGGGACAGCAGGACGCGTTCGCTGCGATCCCTCACTTCCACCCAGGACGCCGCTTCGAACACGAAATGCACTTCCGCCATGCCGTTGGGAACCGGCGCCTGCGCTCCGGCATCCTCATTGGGAGGCACGGGTTCCGCGACCGGCATCTCCTGCGTCCCGGCAGTTGCGACGGTTTCCGCAATAACGGCAGATGCGGCCGGCAGCACTTCAGGACTGCTCGCGGCCAAGGGAGCAGCAGCATCGGTCACGGACTCTGCGGCAGGTTGCGGCGCCAGTACCACCACCTCCGGAGGGGCAGCATAGAAGACTTCGTAGACCGAGACCAGTATCGCGGCAAGCACCAGGATCGCCGCGTAAGGCAGCCATGAGGCTGATTTTCGCGCCGGAAAGGGAATATCGCGGGACACCGGTATTGCCGCAGCCGCAGGCGCGGAACCCTGTGGCAGATTCAGGCTGCCGGATAGCTGCTCCGGGTCCTGGTCAAGCAGGCGAGCGTAATTGCGTATGAAGCCGCGCACGAACACCGGGCCAGGCAAGCTGCCGTAATCGTCGGCCTCCAGCGCAGCAACCTGCGATGGCGAAAGCTTCAACTGCGCGGCCACCTCGGCCAGCGTCATGCCCTTCGCAACGCGCGCTTCAGCCAGCATGCGTCCGGGGCGGGGCGCCGGGGCCGCAGCTGGCGGCACTGCATTATCTTCGGCGGCTGTATCGCTCATTCAAAACGGCCTGCCTTCAGCGCCGCGGCCTCCCGTGAATCCGGGAAATTCTTGCGCAATTGCTGCGCGTAGCTCGCCTCCGCCAGCGTATTGCCGAGCTTGCGCTCCACCCTCAGACCCAGCCAGAGCACTTCCGCGTTTGCCGAAGACACATCGGCAAGACGCCGCAGATAGCCCTGTGCCGCAGCGAAATTGTTGGAGAGAAAGGAAAGTTCGGCGAGCTGGTACAGGGCCTGCGGCTGGTTCGGCCGGACACTCAATGCGCGCTGGAAGAACTCCTGGGCGGCGGCATTGTCGCTGCGACGGCGCGCGCAGACGCCGGCATTGACCAACGACCTTTCGGGATTCAGGTAGAGGGGGTTCTGCACGGCAGCGAGCAGATACTTAATTCCTTCCGTCTCCCGGCCGCGCTGGCAAAGATACATGCCGTAATTGTTGTTGCTGTCGGGGTCCGAGGGATTCAGCTGCAGGGCCCGCCTGAAGCTCTCTTCCGCGCGACGCTCATCCTTGAGGGTTGCATAAACCAGTCCCGCGATGTTGTGCGCTGTCGCATAGCTGCTGTCCGCCTGGAGGGCGATGGTGATCTCCTCCAGCGCAACGCCCAGGTTTCCAAGCTCGAAATAACCCGCGGCAAGCTCGGTATGGATGCGCGCGCGGTTGCGTGCATTGCTTTCGTTCCCGGTGGTATCGACCGTCGGCTGCACGCCCTGGCCATCCCCGCCATCTGTCGTCGCGCATCCGGCAAGACCCGCCGCAAGCACAGCCATGGCGAGAAAGCCGGATATGCGTTCAATGCCCAATCGCAGTGTCATGCCGGGTTCCCCTCCATGCGGCGCATCACGCGCCTGGTTTTGTCCTGCACCCTGCCGGCCAGCTGGCCGCAGGCCGCATCAATGCTGTCGCCACGCGTCTTGCGCACCGTCGCAGTCAACCCGGCCTGCAGCAGAACGTCGCGAAACGCCGAAACCGCCCCGCTTCCCGAGCGTTCGTAGCCGGAGTCCGGAAACGGGTTGAACGGGATCAGATTGATCTTGCACGGCACCGGCTTCACGGTCCTGACCAGTTCCCGGGCCTGCGCCACACTGTCGTTGACCCCAGCCAGCATCACGTATTCGAAGGTCACGAAATCACGCGGCGCCTTCTCGATGTATCGCACGCAGGCATCGAGCAGTTCGCGTATCGGGTATTTCCGGTTGATGGGCACCAGTTGATCACGCAGGGTATCGTTGGGCGCATGCAGCGAGACCGCGAGCGCGACCGGACATGCCTCGCGCAGGCGATCCATCGCCGGCACCAGGCCGGACGTCGACAGCGTGAGCCTGCGGCGGGAGATGCCGTAGGCATGATCATCCAGCATCAGCTGCATGGCTGTGACGACGTTGTCAAAATTGGCAAGCGGCTCACCCATGCCCATCATGACCACGTTGGTGATTGGACGTTCAATGCCCAAGGCAGACGAGAGACTGCGGCTGGCATGCCACAACTGGCCGATGATTTCAGCGGCCGTCAGGTTGCGGTTGAAACCCTGCCTGCCCGTGGAGCAGAAAGAGCATTCGAGCGCACATCCGGCCTGCGAGGACACACAGAGCGTACCGCGGTAACGCCGGCCTGCAGGCTCGTCCACAGGCGCCAGTTCCTCGGCATCCCCCTCGGGGATATAGACCGATTCAATTGCATTGCCGGTTCCCACGTCAAACAGCCACTTGCGCGTGCCGTCCGGCGCCGTGGTATCACGCAGCACCTCGGGCCCTGCTATGGTTGCGGAAGCAGCGATGCGTTCGCGGAACAGGCGGGACACATCTGTCATCGCGCCGAAGTCGCTGACCCCCGCCTGGTGCATCCAGCGCATCATCTGCCGCGCGCGAAAAGGCTTCTCGCCCATTTCCGCGCACAGGGCTTCGAAACGCCCCCGATCGAGTCCGAGCAGATTCAGCGACATGTCACTCCAGTATCCGAAGTCCTCAGCGCGAGTGGATGTCGAGCGTCGGGAAAAAGTAGGCCATTTCGGTTGCCGCATTTTCCGGGGAATCCGATCCGTGCACCGCGTTGGCATCGATGCTGTCAGCGAAATCCGCGCGAATCGTGCCTTTGGCCGCCTTCTTCGGGTCGGTGGCGCCCATCAGGTCGCGGTTTTTCTGCACCGCGCTCTCACCCTCCAGCACCTGGATCATCACCGGGCCGGACACCATGAAATCGACCAGTTCGCCGAAAAACGGGCGCTCCTTGTGCACCGCATAAAATCCTTCCGCCTGGGTACGCGACAGGTGCGTCATCCGCGCGGCCACGATGCGCAGGCCAGCCTGCTCGAACCGGGCGTAAATCTGACCGATGACGTTCTTGGCTACCGCATCGGGTTTGATGATGGAAAGCGTGCGTTCGACTGCCATGAAAATCCCCTACTTCCAGAGTTTGAAATAACCCGGAAGGGTAGCACGATAACGTCTTGAATAAAAGACATTAACCGGCAAAAAGCGCGCGCGGCATTGCTCCGCGCGCCAGATCAGGCCGTCGCCCGCCGCAGGCGCAATCTCTGCCAGAGATAGATCGGCAAACCGATGCCAAGGCCAATGAAATCGCTCGCCCCCCCCGGATGCAGCAGGCTCAGCGCCGCCACGCCAAGGATGATACGCAGCGGCATCGCCAGGCGTCCGCCAAACCAGCCCTCGGTTGAACCGGCAAGGAACCACACCCCGATGGCACCGGAAACAGTGGCCTGCACAATTCCCAGCCACGGCCCCTGCATCAGCAACACCGGCGAGAAATAGAACATGAATGGCACGATGAAGGTGGCCAGCCCCATCTTGAGCGCGGTCCATGAAGTTTTCCAGGGATCAGCTTGCGCCATGCCTGCCGCAGCAAACGAAGCCAGTGCGACCGGCGGCGTAATCGACGAAACCACCGCGAAATAGAACACGAACATGTGCGCAACCAGCACGGGCACGCCGATTTTGGTCAGGCCCGGCGCAATGACCGCCGCGGCGATCGCATACGCCGCCGTCGTCGGCATGCCCATGCCCAGTACGAGCGCGACGACCGCTGCAAACAGCATTGCAACCAGCTGGCTGGCTCCGGCAATGCCCAGGATCAGCTCCGAAAACCGGCCACCGATACCGGTCAATGCGATTACGCCCACAATGATCCCCGCGCAGGCGCAGACAGCGACGAGCTGGACGGTGTCGCGTGCCGCCAGATTGAGCGCCTCCAGCGTCCGCTTCCAGCCGAAAAAGATCGCGGGGACGAGAATGACCAGGATGCTCAGCGACCAGGTCACGGCGGTGCCCATCGATTCGAATACCGGCACCAGATACTGCAATGCGGCATAGAGGAGCGCACCCCCCGCCGCGAGCGCTGCAATGCGCATCAGCAGTGCCGTGAACACCATCGTGACCGACCGCGGATCGCTCGCAGTATCGATTCCAATGTCCTTGAACATGCGTGACAGCCAGCCCGCAATCAACGCTGCAACGATGCCGAGGCCACCGGCGCGGAACGGTGAATACCCTTCCAGCAGTGCCCAGACAAATATGATCAGCGGCGAAAACATGTAGAGCCGCGTCAGCATCAGCTTGATCGGCGGCAGCTCATCACGCGACACCCCTTTCAGGCCCAGGCGTATCGCATGCAGGTCCACATGTATCCAGCAGGCGATGTAGAACAGCACCGCCGGAATGACCGCTGCCAGCGCGATTTGTCCGTAGGGAATGCCGGTAATTTCAGCCATCAGAAAAGCACCGGCGCCGAGAACCGGCGGCGTAATCTGCCCACCCGTCGACGATGTGGCCTCGATCGCCGCCGCCGTCGGGCGGTCATAACCGACCTTGCGCATCATCGGAATCGTCACCATGCCGGACGCGACCACGTTGGCGACCGCCGAGCCCGATATCGATCCGAACATGATGCCCGAGGCCACTGCTGCTTTCGCCGGGCCGCCACGCGCCCATCCGAAAAGGGCATTGCACAGATCGTTGATGTAATCGCCCACCCTGGAAATCTGGAGGAACGCGGCAAAGGTCACAAACAGGATGATGTACGACGAGGAAACCTGGGTGGTCACTCCGAAAACGCCGTATTCGCTGTAGATGTAGGTGAAAAAGCGGTCTATCTCGAAGCCCTTGTGCTCGAGCACGCCCGGCATCCAGGGGCCGACAAAGCAGTAGACGATGAACACGCAGGCAATGATTGGCAGCGCCAGTCCGGAAGTGCGCCGCGTGAACTCGAGAATCAGCAGGGTGCCCACCACGCCGACGATGACGTCACCGGTGGTGAACTGCGCACCTGCGCGAAACAGCAATCCGTCCAGTTCTATCGTGATGTAGACGGCACAGGCAATCGAGGCCAGCACCAGGATCCAGTCATACCAGGGCACGCCTTTCCCAGCTTGGCGCCGCAACGGTGCATACAGCATCAGGCCGAGCGCACCTCCCCAGCCGACGTGGATCGCACGGAACAGCAAGGGCTCCAACGAGTAGACGTTCAGCACGAACAGGTGAAAAACCGTGAAACCGACGCACAGGACGGCAAGAAGAATGGTCTCCCAGCGACGCAGCAATCGCTTGTTGCCGCTGAACTCCTCGTCCGCCATTGGCGGCTCAATGACTTCACTGGTCGTGTCAGCACGCATCAATCATGCCCTCCAATGCAAAAAAAACCGCACTGAGCTCGCGCGCAGTGCGGTGTCCTGATCGTCAGCTTCAGCCTTTGTATTCCGGCGGAATCAGGTGCTTCGGCACGTTGATGCCTTTTTCCTTGAAGTAGCGGATCGCGCCCGGATGGAACGGAAGGAAGCCGTTGCGGTTCCAGTTCTGCAGCAGGGTTTCCTTGGCTGCGGCGTGCCCCTTGACCATCTGCGGGTTGTTCTCAAGAACGGCCTTGACCACCGAATAGACCAGGTCTTCGGCAACATCCTTGTTCGCGATGGCAAAGTTGTAGAGGCCAACCGTCTTGTGGTCTTCGGTCTGCTGCTTGTAGGTGCCTTTGGGAATCAGCGAGTCCGAAAGTTCGGGCAGCGCGGCCTTGACTCGCTTCAGCTCGTCATCCGAGAACGTGAAGAAGCGGACCTTGTTGGTCGTCTCCAGCTCCGAATACGCCGCGATCGGCACACCGGCGCAGAACGGGAAAGCGTCGATCAGGCCATCCTGCAGGTTGGCCGCCATGTCGGAAGCCTGCCCGTTACGGATCGTGGTATCGATGCCCAGCGCCTTGAAAAACAGCGGGAAATAGGTGCCGCAGGTGCCCGCCCGCGGACCGACCCCGGACCGCTTGCCCGCAAGGTCTTTCACCGACTTGATGCCGGTTTTTTCCAGCGTGATGAAATGGAAAGGCGTGTCGTACATCGGGAACATCGCGCGGATGTTGCTGAACTTCTTGCCTTTGGTCCACTCGCCCTTGCCTTCCCAGGCCTGCAACGCGACACCCATGGTCGCCATGCCGAAATCGATCTGCTTGGAGTCGGTCAGGATGATGTTCTGGTTCGGTCCCTGGGTCTGCTGGGTGCTGATGTTGGTGCCGATCTTGTCATTGACCAGACTGGCCCACACCTGTCCATAAACGAAATAGGTTCCGCCGACAGAGGCAGTGCCCAGGGTCAGGTTGGTCGGCCATTTCGGATTGGGTTTCGCCTGCGCCAGAGCACCCGTGGCCACCGTCATGCCGATGGTCGCGGCGAGCGCGAGCTTCACAAGTTGTGAAAGTTTCATTGCTTTTTTCCTCGCTTTGGGTCGTTAAGGGAAACAGGACGCGCTACTGCCGTCGGCGAAGCGTTATTCTCATCCTGTGGACCAGCGTCGGCAGGTTAACAAAGCATCCCGGATTTGGCAAACCGGCAAGGAATAAAGGGAGAGTTACAAACTGCCCATGACAAAAAGGCGGCTGCCGGGATTGAAACGCCATCAATCCGGATGCCACACCGGGACATATCCCACCCTTCCGCCGGAAGCCCGAAAGCGCACGTCGATACCCAGTCCGGGCACTGCCGCCAGTTGCCCGTCCAGATACAGAAACGGCAGACGTTCGCGCACCCACGGCGGACAATCCGCCTCCTGCAGCAGCTTGCGCACCGTGCGGAGCCGGCCGCCTGACGCCAGGCGCAGGGTTTCGCCGCCACGACGTACACCAACCTGAAATCCGATGCGACGAATCGCCGCTCCGTCAATGCCTCCCTCCGCAGACCGCATCAATCGCAGGGAGCCGCCCAGTGGCTGCAACCGGAGCACGCCGCGGCCACTCCAGTGCAGCGCCAAATTGCGATCGGGTTCCGGAAGCGGCCTGACGATGTACAGGACATCCCTGAAGCGTCGCAAATCCGATTCGCCCAGACGCATACAGACAGCGGCATCGCGTCCCGCGGTCAGCGCCTGCCTGATCAGCTCCTGCAGACGGTCCGAATCGGGAATCGGCAGTCCGTTGCCGCGCAGAAAGAGCCGCAAGGCATTGCGGGCGCGATGCCCGGGCAGCACCCTCAGCGGCGCCAACTCCAGTTTCCCCTGCGGCAGACTTCCGCCGAGATCAATCAGCGCCAGTTCATCCAGCAGATCCGAGGCTTCCGCCTGCAGCCGTGCGGCACGCGCCAGCACGGCACCGGAGCCCGGTCGCCGCCCTTCGATCAGCGGCAGCACTTCATGACGCAGGAAATTGCGCAGGTAATGACGATCGACGTTACTGTCGTCCTCCACCCATTTGAGACGATGGCGGGAGGCATAAGCCGCAATAAGGCTGCGCGGAACCTCCAGCAAAGGGCGCAATACCGCCGGGACACCTGGCGCAGCCGGCCTGAACAGGGGCATTGCTGCGAGACCACGTGGACCGGCGCCGCGAACCAGCTGCAGCATGATGGTCTCCGCCTGGTCATCCCGGTTGTGCGCAAGCACGACAGTGTCGGCTCCGCTGGCAGCAAAAGCCGCATAGCGCGCAGATCTTGCTGCGGACTCAGTGCTGTTGCCGCGCTTTACGTCAACCTTCATCACCCGCAGACGGACATCCAGTTCCCGGCAGAAACGGCGACAGAACGACACCCAGCTTGAGGCCTGCGGGCTTAATTGATGATTGACGTGGATTGCCGATATCCGGCGCGGCGACAGGCGCAGCCCGCGCACCAGCAGGTGCAGCAGCACGACAGAATCGATGCCGCCACTGAGTCCGACCACGAGGCGCGCACCGCGCGGCACGTAGTCACGCAGCTGCGCCCGCACCCGGTCAGCCAGGTCCTGCTTCACGCCGCAACCGCCGGCGCCGGTCCTGTATCAGCGGCTCTCCACTTCCTTGAACTGGCCATAGCCCATCAGCCTTTCAAAGCGCGCCTCTGTCAGTTTTTCGGCCGGCGTGTCGCGCAACTGGCGCCAGCTGTCCTGGAGCGCCTTCTTTAGGGACTGCATCATCCCCGCATGATCACGGTGCGCACCGCCCAGCGGCTCGCTGACAATCTTGTCAATGAGCCCGAGCGCCTTCAGCCTGGGAGCGGTAATCCCCAGCGTTTCTGCAGCATCGGCAGCCCGCTCCGCGCTTTTCCAGAGTATCGATGCGCAGCCCTCCGGCGAAATCACCGAGTAGGTTGAATACTGCAGCATCAGCGTCACGTCGCCCACGGCCACCGCCAGAGCCCCGCCCGAACCGCCCTCGCCGATCACCGTGCAGATCACCGGTGTTTTCAGCGCCGCCATCACATACAGGTTGCGTCCAATGGCTTCCGACTGCCCGCGTTCCTCAGCACCGACACCGGGATAGGCGCCCGGCGTGTCGATGAAGGTAAAGACCGGGACCCCGAACTTCTCGGCCAGCTTCATCAGGCGCAGCGCCTTGCGATAACCCTCGGGACGCGGCATGCCGAAGTTGCGGAGAATCTTTTCCTTGGTATCGCGCCCCTTCTGGTGTCCGATGACCACCACGGTCTGGCCGCCAAAACGCGCAAGTCCGCCGACAATGGCCGGATCATCGGCGTAGGTCCGGTCTCCGTGCATCTCCTCAAAATCAGTGAACAGCCCGTTGATGTAATCGAGTGTGTAGGGGCGCTGCGGGTGACGCGCCACCTGGGCGATCTGCCATGACGTCAGTTTCGCGTAAATGTCTTTGGTAAGCGCCTGGCTTTTTTTCTGCAAACGCGCGATTTCCTCGGAAATATCCAGCGCCGAGTCGTCCTGCACGAAGCGCAGCTCCTCGATCTTGGCCTCCAGATCGGCAATCGGCTGCTCGAATTCGAGAAAGGTCGTTTTCATGGGGGCGAATGATACAGGATGCACCGGCAACGGACCGCCGCGCTCAGCGGCCCAGATGACGGCCCAGGAACGCCTCCGCCCGCCTCAGCGTGTCCTCCATCGCGGCGCGGTTGGGCTCATGACTTTGCTTGGTCCTGCCAGGATCATCGTAGGAATGCTGTGCTCCGTCATACCAGTGAAACTCGACTTCGGCACCCCGCAGCCTCAGTACTTCGGCAAAACTGCGGCATACCGTCGGTGACACCTCGTCATCGTTCTCCGCCACCGCGATCATCAGCGGCGCATATGGCCTGTAGTCGTGCTGCTTCGCGGGGAAGCGACAGCTGGGATAGAGGGCGATCGCAGCTCGAAAACCCTTTTCCGGTGCCGGATCCGCCAGCCCCGGCGGCCGCGGCCCCATCGCCGCCAGCACGGTCATGCCCCCGTTTGACCAGCCGAGCACGCCTACGCGGTCAGCGGCGACATCCCCGCGCGTCCGCAGATAGTCCAGCGCGCCGTAGGCATCGAGCGGCCTTACCAACTGCTCGCTGACCTCCGGCGGACGGCTGTCGTAAGTGTGCCTGCCGAAACCGTCACCGTATCCGCGCGGGCCGAAACTGTCGACGAGGATGGCCAGATACCCGCGTTCAGCAAGAAAGCGTCCCCACATCCTGTGACGCATGGTAAGCGCATCGGCATCATGCTGTCCGCGCCTGAGCGAGGAATACGCGCCGGAACGGCCGTGCAACATCACCACTGCCGGACGCGGCCCGGCCTGCTGCGGCAGGAATACATAACCGGTGAGCCGCGTGCGCCCATCCTTGCTCATGAAATGCACCGTCTCCGGAACGGCCGCAAGTGCGGAGCAGCCGGCAAACAGGCATGTGGCCAGCACGGTTCTCATCAGGTGTCCGAGCACTGCAAACTCCCCGGATAATGTTTTCATCGCGCAGCGCCAGTCCGTCAGCGCAGCCCGAAAAACTCGCGGATGCGGCCGAGTATCTCGCCGTGCCGCCGCGACACCTCGGAAGCCCGGCTCTCGGCGTCCAGGGCCTGGCGCACGCTTTGCAACTCCACTTCGCGCACGGCGAGAATGCGCGAAACATCCTCGGCGATCTGCGGCCGCGAACGGATGATGTCCTCGAACGCAGCACGGTCCAGACGGTAGCACTTGACATCGCCGAGCGCGACGACCGTGGCACTGCGGTGCTCGCCCAGCATCATGCCGCGCTCGCCGAACACCGTACCTTCGCGCAGCCTCGAGACCGGGTGCGATCCTTTTGAATCCTCGAAAACCACTTGCGCCTCGCCCTCCACCAGCACGTAGAGCCAGTGTGCCTCGGCGCCCTGTCGCGTCATCACCTCGCCCGGCGCGAACGGCGTGGGCACCAGTGCCTCGGCCACGCGCCGCAGCTCCTCCGGCTGGAGATGGGCGAAAATGTCGACGTGCTGAAGCGCTTTAAGCCGCTGCTCCAGCTCCCTTGCCTGTCCGGCCTGCTGCTGCTTCTCGTCCTCCTCGATCATGTGCACCGAATACTGCGGTGCCGCGATGGCCAGTCCGCTGCGCTGCAGGCCTGCCAGCAGGTGCACCCGGATTTCGGAGTCAGTCGAATCATCGCGTGCGGGGTCGGTGAGCCAGTAGCGCACCGCATAGCGCGCACGCCCCGCCTCGAGCGACATCAGTACGCACTGCGGCGGCGGATCGGTCGCCATGCAGACGACTGCCGAGCGCAGCAGCGCCTCCTGCGCCACTACGATCACCCGGGACGGCGGCACCGAATAATCAACGTCGAACCAGACCCAGCGGCGTACCGCCGCCGTACGGCCGCCCCGCTGCCCCAGCACCGTGAACTTGCCCTTCATCAGCTGGCCATTGGGCACCACCACGGTTTCCCAGTTATTGGTCTCGATGGACACCGATCGCCAGCGGATATCCGACACCCGACCGGTGACATCATCCACGCGCACCCAGTCCCCGACTTCCAGCGAACCGTCGAGCTGGATGGCCAGTCCGCCGAGTATGTTGCCCAGCGTGTCCTGCATCGAGAACGCAATCACCGCGGTGATCACTGCCGAGGTGGTGACTATCTGTGACAGGTCCAGTCCCGCGTAACGCAGGCGCACCAGGCCCCAGGCGACGTAGGCGACAATCACCAGCACGTCCTCAAGGATGCGTGGCGGCTGCAGCCTCAGTGCCGGCAGCAGCAGGCGAAACAGCACCAGCCCGCAAAGCCGTATCAACGCAACCCCGGCCATGATCAGGAACGCCTCGCCCAGCACATCGCCGGCGAGGCCAAGTCCGAAACCGGTCGACAGCGCAACCGCCAGCTGTCCGGCCAGCGCCAGCGCATAGAACACCGCCGTGTGGTACAGCGTGCTGCGGTCACCCGGGCGCAGCAGCCAGAACAGCAGCGCCAGAGCCGCGAATATCGCCGGCAGCTCGGGGAAACCCGCCTGTTGCAGGTGCTGCAGAACGGTTTGCGACTGGGTTGAAGGGTTTTCCATGATGACTGGCCGGGTGGGAAGCAGGTTCATTTTCCCACGGAGACGGTCGATAGAAATGCGATAATTTTATAAATACTTGATTTTAATCAACTATTTATCAAATCGGCGGCCGAAGGACTGCACAGCCCGGCGCCGCGCATTCTCAGACCGGAGGCGGTTTCGCTGCAGCGGCATCGCGGTGCATCAGCGCAGCAGCTACTGCCAGCAGCCCCGCGTCCAGCCAGAACACCGGCACCATTCCGAGCGCCGTACTGAGAGTGCCGAAAACGAATGGCACCAAAACCTCCGTACCCTTGTTGACCATCTGCCGCAACCCCATGGCCTCGCCGGAACGTCCCGAGGGCGCCCGGTTGTACGCCAGCAGCATCGACAACGGACTGCCGCAGCCCAGCCCGAGTCCGAGAACGAAGGATATGACCAGCAAGGCCGCAAAGCTCGTCACAAAGGGAAACACCAGGCACACTGCGGTGGCCAGAATCAGCGATGCCGCGAGCACCCGCTCCTCGCTGGAACGCTTGACCAGGTGCGGCATCACCGAACGCACGACCAGCAGCGCAAAACCGAACCCGCCGAGGATCAGCCCGATTTCGGAGGCACTTAGACCGATTTTGTGGCCATAGATCGGCAGCAGCAGGTTGTAGAGTTCCAGCCCGGTCTCGATGATGCCCGCGGTAATCAGCGCGCGGCGCAGCGGCCGGTTGCGCACAAGGTCGCCGACGCGATGCTGCGCCTTTTCCGCCTTGCTCGCTGAAGGCTGGTGTGTTGCGGGCAGCCACCCCGCCGACAGCCCAAGCAGCAGCACCGGCACCACCGGCATCGCCGCCATCACTGCAAAAGTCATCCGGTGGCCCACCGCATCGATCAGGAAGCCGGCCGATGTCGGACCCAGCAGAGCCGTGATACCGATGCCGAGGCTGAACCAGCTGTAGTTGCGTGTCCGATCGAGACCGTCCCCCAGAGTGCCGATCAGGTGCTGCACGGCCACCGTATAAAAAATGTAACAACAGCCGATCAGTCCCGCGGAGACATAGAGCACTTCGAGGCGCGGAAAAAGAAAAGGCAGCAGCAAGGCAAGGAGCAAGCCCAACGACCCGAAAAGCATCGGCAGGCGGAAACCGATGCGGTCCGAAACCTTGCCGGCATAGATGGAAAGCAGCAGTGGAAACAAGGCATAGGTCGAAAACAGCAGGCCGACGAAAAATTCGTTCGCACCCATGTCGAGCGCGGAAAGCGACATCAGCACCTTGCTGCCCTTGTAGGCAGTGTGCGTCAGCACGCTGAGCAATACGATGCGGAAAATGGGGGCCAGCATGTTGTCAGGCCTGCGCCGGCATAAGCCCCGGGTACGGGCTGCCGGCGGATCTGGAAATCCGCATTGCGGGCAAAGAATCTTCTTGTTGGATGGGAGGGGCTGCAGGTATTTTATCGCATCATCCATCTGCAAGAAGCGGACAAAACAGCCATGAAACTGCAAAGCGTCGGAATCGTCAGCCCGGGTGACATGGGCCAGGCAGTCGCCGGGACACTGAAGGAAATCGGACTGCGGGCATGCACCGCGCTCGACGGTCGCAGCGACCGTACCCGCGGCCTTGCCCGCGAAGCTGGACTGATCGACTGCGGCTCGATACGCAGGCTGGTTGAAGACTGCGACATCGTGCTGTCGATACTCAATCCGGGCGCCGCCATCGACAACGCGCAGACCGTGGCCGCCGCGATGCAGGAAAGCGGCCGACACCCCGTGTTCGTCGACTGCAACGCAATCTCGCCGCAGACCATGCACGAAATCGACGGCATCATCCGCGCCGCAGGCGGCACCTGCATTGACGCCGGAATCATCGGCCCCCCGCCGCGCGGCAAGGCCTCCATGCACTTCTATGCTTCCGGCCCCGGCGCGGCGCTCATTGAGCAGCTGGCCAGCCCGCGGGTGGACGTGCGCATACTCGGCGACCGCATTGGCGACGCTTCCGCGCTCAAGATGTGTTACGCCTCGTATTCCAAGGCAGCCGTGGCGCTCGGTGTGGAAATGCTGGTCGCCGCGCGCCGCCTCGGCGTCGACGAAGCGCTGGATCGCGAACTGCGCGAGACAGCCGCCGACAACCTGGACTGGATACTGCGCAGGCTGGTGACCACGCCGCCAAAAGCCTACCGCTGGGTTCCGGAAATGAACGAGATCGCCAAAACCTTCGAAGGCTCCGGACTGAGTCCGCGCATGCTGCTCGGTGCAGCAGACGTTTACGAAATGATTGCCGCGACCGCTTTGGGCAGGGAATCTCCGGAGGAAGCCCGAGCCAAGGCCAGGGATGGCCGCACCGTCGTGCGCGATCTCGCCGGCTGAATCGTCAAGTACACCTGACCTGCCCTGAACCTGGACCCTGTACCTAGACCCTGTACAGCGAGCGCCGGTCGCGGCGAAACACGATGCAGGGCCCACCACCATCGTCGCGACTGAAACCGGCGCGTATTTCCCCGCGGACTTCGAGCATGATCTCCCGCCTGACCACATGGATTTCCTCCCCGCTGCTTCCGGTGACGAAGGTCCCGTTGGTGCTGTGGTCGACCAGGTAGAACTGGGTGCGGTCCAGGCGTATCGTGGCGTGCTGGCGCGACGCCATGGGATGCGCAACGACGAGCCCGGACTTCGGTGACCTGCCGATAGCAAGCATCGCGTGCCAGTGATCGACCCGTGCCTGCTGCTCCCCCAGTTCCAGCACCATGCTGCCGGCATCTCCGGGAATCGAACGACGGATGTGGAGGTTGATGTGGGTGCGCAGGGCAAGGTCGTCGCGCCACCGTGCCTCGCAGACGGCGGTCGGTGCCAGGGTGTCCTTGAGCACGGCGTCGAAAATCGGAAACACCGATTCACGCAGTTCCGGCGTCAGCTCATCCGCCGTCGACTCGGCAATGAGGATCTGGCCGGGAGTCGCCGCGTCGGCCAGATAAGCCGCGACGTTGACCGTGTCGCCGTAGACGTCCTCGCCTCCGACGACGACCGGCCCCGTGTGCAGGCCGATGCGGATCTGCAGATCCAGCCCGCCCGGGCGCGACTCCGCGACCCTGCGCTGCATCGCCATTGCCGCGCCGACGGCGTGGTCGGCGTCAGGGAAAAGGCACATCACGGCATCGCCGAGGAGTTTGACCAGGCGGCCCCGATGCGCAGGCAGCACCGCCTTCAGTGCATCTAGGCAGGCGCTGACCACGCGCAAGGCATCAACATCACCCAGCCTGCGGTACAGCGCAGTGCTTTCAACGATGTCGGCAAACAGCACTGCGAGATGATCGGATTTTTCAGACATGACAAGGGGTTCAGGGGAAGGTGTCCGGGGTTGCGCTGCGGCAGCCATGTTGCCGCAACTTTAAGTCAGAATGCGGTCTTCGGTCGCGTCGACAAGTGCCGCGCAAAGCCTCACAATCGGCATCCCCCGCCAGAGAAGGAAGTGCCATGAGCACCGCATCCGACACCAAAAACATGGCCCTGTTCTGCGATTTCGAGAACGTTGCCCTTGGCGTGCGTGAAGCCAAGTACGCCGATTTTGACATCCGCAAGGTGCTCGAAAAGCTGCTGCTCAAGGGTGACATCGTGGTCAAGAAAGCCTATTGCGACTGGGAGCGTTACCGCGAATTCAAGAAGCCCATGCACGAAGCGGCCTTCGAACTGATCGAGATTCCGCATGTCCGCATGTCGGGCAAGAATTCCGCCGATATCCGCATGGTGGTCGACGCGCTGGACCTCTGCTACACCAAGTCCCATGTCGACACATTCGTCATCATCAGCGGCGATTCCGATTTTTCGCCGCTGGTATCGAAACTGCGCGAGAACAACAAGGTGGTCATCGGTGTCGGCGTCAAGAAATCCTCATCCGACCTGTTGATCGCCAATTGCGACGAATTCATCTTCTATGACGATCTCGCACGCGAGAAAGCCAAAAAGCAGCAGCGCGGCCGCAAGAAAACCGCCGCCGGTACGGGCTCTGCCGCAAAAGCCGGATCGACTGCCGAAAGCTCCGACAAAGACAGCGCCGACAAAGACGGCGGCGACAAGGAGTCCGGGGACAAGAAAGCCGAAGCACTCGATCTCGTCATGGAGACCATCGAGGCCCTGTTCACCGAGCGCGGCGCCGAGGAGAAAATCTGGGGATCGATGGTCAAGCAGGCACTGAAGCGCCGCCAGCCCGGCTTCAACGAGAGCTATTACGGCTTCCGCTCCTTCGGCAAACTGCTCGACGAAGCACATGCCCGCAAGCTGCTTGAACTGGAGCCTGACGAAAAATCCGGTGGCGTGATCATCAAAAGCTACAACCCCGATTACTGAACGCCCGGTCATCGGCGCGGTCGAAACTTTTTGACCCGACCTAAATCACCTCATGAATCAGCAACAGGGACCGCAGATCCGCTTCATCAACCGTCCTCAGGCCGGCCTGCTCGAACGCATTGTTTTTTTCGCGCTTGGCCTGGTCGTTCTGGTCGCCGCCTTCTTTTTCATCGGCATCGCGCTGATTGCCGGCGCCATACTGGCCGGCATCATCCTGATCCGCTGGTGGTGGCTGCAACGCAAGCTGCGGCGCGAGACCACTGACACCTGGGTCGAAGGCGAATACACCGTCATCGAAACCGCAATTACCGACGAGCGGCCCGAGAAAAAACAATAACTTATTGTTTTTAAATCATTTTTTTGACAATACCCGGGCCACCTTGTCCTGCGTGCGGACGTCGAAACGACCGACGTTGACGATGATCCGCTCATGCAGTCCCTCGCCAATGCGCTCCACCTCGTCTTCGGCCCACACCCTGAAGACGAGTTTGCGCCCTTCGACCCTCGTCACCTCGGCATGCGCGTACACCCGCATGCCCACCGGCGTGGCCGCGGTGTGGCTGACATCAAGACGGGTGCCGACGGTCTGATGACCGGCAGGCAGCAAACCCTCCACGGCATTCAGCGCCGCTTCCTCCAGCAGCATCACCAGCACCGGCGTCGCCAGTACCTTGATCTTGCCGCTGCCGACATGGGGTGCGGTATCGCGCGTGCCGACCATGATTTCGGTGGAGCCTTGCAGGCCCGGTTTCATCGCGTCAAGATCCATCGGCGGCTTTCGTTGCGGTTGGCGACAGGCCGATGTTACATTGAATCGCATTCCCCCAAAGCCGCCCAGGAGCAAGGAACGCCATGCGTCTCGGCTATTTCACGATGCCGCTGCATCCGGCACATCGTCCGCCGGCGGTGACGCTGCAGGAAGACCGCGAGGCCATCATCCTTGCCGACCGGCTGGGTTTCCACGACGCCTTCGTCGGCGAGCACCTGACCGAACCTTCGGAGAATGTCAGCAACAGTTTCATTTTCCTGGCGACCCTTATCCACCAGACGCAGGCCATCAAGCTCGCCACCGGCACCTCCAACCTGTCGCATTCACACCCTGTGCTGATCGCAGCACATGCCGCGATGTTCGATCACCTCGCGCGCGGCCGCTTCATCTTCGGCGTCAGCCCCGGCGCCCTGCCTTCCGACGCCGAGGCACTGGGCATGCTCTCCGAGGACCGCAACCGGCTGTTCGCCGAGGCCATCGATGTGATCCTGGCGATCTGGGAAGGCGACGCACCCTACGACATCGACCTGCCCGGCAACCGCTTCAAGGTCTCAACCGCCACCACGCAGAATGCCGCCATCGGCCGGGGTGCGATGTACAAGCCCTACCAGAAACCGCGCCCGGAAATCGTCGGCACCGTGGTCGCTCCGGGCTCGAAGGGCGTCATTGCCATGGGCGAACGCGACTTCCATCCGTTGTCGGCCAATTTCCTGCTGTCGCAATACCTGTCTTCGCACTGGAGCAACTACGTAGAGGGCAAGCAGCGCGCCGGCCAGACCGCCGATCCGGCCGACTGGCGCATTGCGCGCACCATTTTTGTGGCCGATGACGAACGCACGGCCCGGCGCTATGCGCTGGAGGACAGCGCCAGCCCATACCGCTATTACTGGGACCTGCTGCTGCGCAAGATGCTGATCTCGAAGCGCCATGCCATTTTCAAGACAAACCCTGAACAGGATGACTGCGAACTGACCACCGACTACATGGTCGACCGGCTGGTCATCTGCGGCACGCCGGACAGCGTCGCCGAACAGATTCTCGCGCTGCGCGAGGAAGCCGGCGACTTCGGCGAAATCGTCTATGCCGGCATGGACTGGGTCGATCCGGCGCTGGCGAGGCGCTCGATGGAACTGATGGCGGAAAAAGTGATGCCGCAGGTCAATGCGGCACTCGGATCCCCGGCACGACAGGACGCGGCCTGAACCGCGGCCACTGCCGGCCGCAGATCAGCGCATGAACTCGCGGATGTGGTTCCGGTAGGTCTCGTTCGCCACCAGCGCATCCATTTCCTTCGCCGGGGCAACCTTGTCCTTGAGGTCTGCTGCCGCCCCGCCACCGTAAAAATGCGCATAAACCTCACGCAGCGCCTTGACCGCAGCAGCCACCGGCTGATGTCCCTGCAGCAGCACGCGGGCACCGGCTTTCGCGAAATCCTCGCGGGACGCCGTGGTCTTGCCGGGGCCGACGATCACCGGCAGCTTCGATGCCTCGTGCACCGCCTGCACCTGCTCTGCCGTTTCCACGCCGATCACGAAAATGCAGTCCACGCCGCAGGCCGCGTATGCCTTGACCCGCTCCACGGTTTTCTCCGTTCCTTCGACCTTCAGTGCCGCGGTGCGCCCGGCGATCACCGTCGACGGGTCACGCCGTGCCGCCACCGCCGCCTTCAGCTTGCCCACCATTTCGGGAACGGAAATCAGCTCGTCCTTGCCTTCCGGCTGGGCAAAGCGGATCGGCAGCGAGGTGTCCTCGATGCTCATCGCAGACACGCCGGCATGCTCCAGTTCCTGCACCGTGCGCATCACATTCAGCGCGTTGCCGTAACCGTGGTCGGCGTCCACCAGCAGGCTCAGATCGCTGACGCGCATGATGCGTCGTACCTGGTCGGCGAAGTCGGTCAGCGTCAGCAGGATCAGGTCGGGCGCGGCCAGCGTGGTGTTCGACGACACCGAACCCGCGAGGATGCCCAGGCGGTAGCCGACGCTTTCGGCAACGCGCGCCGAAAGCGGGTCATAGACACTCGCCGGTGACAGGCACTGGCTGCCGCCGAGCATGGCGCGAAAACGGTTGCGTTGTTCGGTATGGCGCAGATGGCTCATGGATACTCCCATTTTTCTCAGGACAGGACGCAGAATGCGCCCGCCACGTTAGCAGCAAGAGACGGTCGCGTAAAACGGCCATCCATGGATCAGGCATTAAAAAGGGCCCGCGATTCGCATCGCGGGCCCTGGTACATCTGGCGCGGCCGGAGGGATTCGAACCCCCTACCCCTTGGTTCGTAGCCAAGTACTCTATCCAGATGAGCTACGGCCGCTCAAGGGGGCGGATTATAGCAAAAACATTTGTCGCGTCCCAAGCCCATTTTTTGGGGACAGATGCCGCATCCGCTTTTGATAGCATGCGGGCCGTGAACCCCCGACGGAGCATGGCATGAACATCGGCATCGCAGGCATCGGCAGGATGGGCACTGCAATCGCACAACGGCTGCTGGAGCACGGACACCGGGTAGGCGTCTGGAATCGCACGCGGTCGAAGGCCGAAGCGCTCGCACCTCTTGGCGCCTTGGTAGCAGCAACACCGGCGCAACTGGCGGCCGGCTCTGACATTGTCCTGTCGATACTGACCGATGCCCGGGCCATCGCTGCCGCCTATGACACGCCCGACGGTCTTCTTTCCGGAGACATCAAGGGCAAGCTGTTCGTCGAGATGAGCACCGTCCGTCCGGAAACCGGGCGCGCCCTTGCCGCGCGGATCGGCAACAAGGGGGCAACGATGATTGATTGTCCGGTGGGCGGCACCACCGGACCCGCGCGCGAAGGCAAGCTGCTCGGCTTTGTCGGCGGCAACGCGGCCGATCTCGAACGCGCGCGCCCGGTGCTGGAGCAGCTTTGCCGCCGCATCGAACATGTCGGCGCTGTCGGCGCCGGCGCCAGTCTCAAGCTGGCCGTCAACCTGCCCTTGCTGGTCTATTGGCAGGCGGTCGGGGAAGCACTGGCCTTGTGCCAGCCCCTGGGACTGGAACCGGAGCGGCTGATCAGCATCTTCGCCGACAGCTCGGGAGGGCCGAACATACTGAAAACCCGCGGCGGCATGCTCGCCGATGCGATGCGCGGCAAGGCACCCGCGAACACCACCTTCAACATCGATTCCATCCGCAAGGACATGGCGACGATGGTCGAGGAAGCCCGTGCGCTCGGCTACGACGAGCTGCCGCTCACGGCACGCGCGCTGGAATGCTTCGACGAAGCCGCGCGCAACGGGCTGGGTGATGCTGATGCCGTGATGTTGCCGGCAAACTGGCTGAAATCAGGCAGCCACTGAACAGAGGCTTATTCGGCCTTCATCCTGCGCTCGCGGATCACCCTCTCGAACTTCTTCAGTTCGCTCTCGAGATGTGCCGCAGTCTGTTCCGGCGTGGTGCCAATCGCATCGATGCCCTCGCCGGCAAAACGGCTGGCCAGTTCCGGCGACCTGATCGCGGTATTGAAGTGCTGGTTGAGCAAGCCTACGATTTCGCGCGGCGTATCCTTGGGCGCGGCGACCACGAACCAGGCGGCAAACTCGTAACCGGGAAGCACGCTGGCAATCGTCGGCACCCCGGGCAACGCTGCCACCGGCTTCAGGCTGGTCACACCCAGCGCGCGCAGGCGTCCCGTTTTTACGAAACCTGTTGCACCGGCAACCCCGGAGAAGGACACGCCCACCTCCCCGCTCAGCGCCGCCGTCAGCGCCGGACCGCCGCCCTTGTACTGCACCACGGCGATTTCGGTCTTGGCAAGGAAATTGAACAACTCACCGGCGATATGGGGATTGGTGCCGGTGCCCGCACCGCCGTAATTCAGCATGCCCGGACGGGACCGGGCCAGATTGATCAGCTCCTTCACCGATCGCGCAGGGACCGAAGGATGCACGCTGACAAAGGACGGCGTGGAAGCAATGTTGGAAACCGGCTCGAAATCCCTCAGCACATTGTACGAAATCTTGCTGTACATCAGCGTGTTGGTGACCAGGGGGGTGGTGTTGATCAGCAGGGTATAGCCGTCGGGCTTGGACTGCGCGACATACCCGGTGCCGATGATGCCCGAGGCGCCGACGCGATTTTCGATGACCACCTGCTGGCCGAGCAGCTTGGTGGCCAGCGGACCGACCAGCCTTGCCACGACGTCGACCGTTCCGCCCGGCGGAAACGGTGCAACCAGGCGGATCGGCCGGTCCGGATATTTTCCGGTCTGCGCATGCGCCGGTTGCAGTACCAGGACCAGCGGCAGGACTGTCACGCACCATTTGATGTTCATGTTCCCCCCTCCTCGTTGTTTTCATCATGATAACGCCGGAAATGCCGGACGTCAGCGCCGGTTGGCTTCTGATCCCCTTTGCCACAAATCCCTGCGCCACACCCAGCCGATCAGCGCGATGACTGCGATGCCGAACAGGCAGTACAGGCTTGCTGTCACGGAATAGCCCCAGGCGGCTATCAGGGGGCCGGCGAGCAGCAGGCCAGGCAGATTGCCGTAGATCGCCATCATCCGGATGCCCATGATGCGCCCCCGGTAACGCTCGTCCGAGCTGCGCAGAAGCAAGGCATTGATCGGAATCAGCCCCATGGTCTGCATCATGCCGCCGAGGACCAGTACCGGAATGCCCGCGGCCGGATGGGTGGTTTGCGCAAACACCAGCAGAGCGGCAAGCCATGCCGCACCGAAGCCGAGCATCGCCCTCGCCGGCCGGAACAAGGCGCCGAAGCGGGTCATGATCAGTGATCCCGCAAGAGCACCGCTGGCAGCCGCGGCAACCATGGTACCAAGCGTGGTCTGGTCGGCACCATAGACCTCCTTGGCCACATAGGGCATCAAACCGTTGAACAGCGGGAATGCCGTCAGGTTCAGCAGGAAGGCAAACAGCATCGTCGCCCGCAGCTGCGGCGCTCGCCAGACATAGGCTGCTCCCTCGCGCAATTCGCGCCAGGGAGAGGTGACCGGCCTGGCAGGGGGTGGCGGAGGCGTTTTCCTTTCTCCGCTGCCGGCCAGCCAGGTCAGCACCAGGCTGATCGTGTAAAAAGCGACGACTGCGGCATAGGCCGTGGCCATGCCCAGCACCGCCACCAGCCCGGCGCCGCTCAGCGCCCCGGCAATCCGTGCCGAATCCTGGGTGGTGCGCTGGATACTCATCGCTCCCATCAGCTGCGCCGGCGGCATGCTTTCCCCGACCAGGGCAGTGCGCATGCCGATATCGGAAGGACGCACCAGGCCGAGCAGTGCGGCAATCACCAGGACCACGGCAGGCGTCACCGCGTCGAGGAAGGCGAGGGTCATCAGCAACGAAGCCAGCACCGCGTAGAACGCGCGCATAGCGCACAGCACGTTGCGGTGGCCGACGCGGTCCCCCATTACCCCGAACATCGGCGACAGCAGTGTGCCGATGTATTGCAGGGACGCGAAAATCGTCAGCATCAGTACCGACTTCGTCTCGACCAGCACGTACCAGCCGAGAATCAGCATCTCCATCTCGAAGGCCCAGGACGTGGCGAGATCAGCCGGCCACTGGAAACGGAAGCTGCGGACCCGGAACGGCGCCAGTGCCGACACCCGCAAAGCGTCGCTCATTGCCTCAGTCCAGGACCATCAGCCAGTCAACGGCGGTAACACCCTGCGGTCCGGCGAGCACCGGATTGAGGTCGAGTTCGGCCAGCCGCGGGCCTGTAGCCGCCCCGAAACAGGACACCGCGCTGATCATCCGCGCCAGCGCCTGCCGGTCCACCGGCGGTTTGCCGCGCACCCCGTCGAGCACCACCCGGCTCTTCAGTTCATCCAGCATCTGCAGCGCTCCGGCCTCCGTCACCGGTGCGGCGCGGAACACCACGTCCTTGAATACTTCGATCAGCACCCCGCCCAGCCCCACCATCACCACCGGCCCGAAGCTCGGATCGCGCTTGAGGCCGATCACCAGTTCGACATCGCCCTGCGCCATTGCCTGCACCAGCACGCCGGCAATGCGTGCATCGGCCTTGTACGCCCGGGCATTGGCAAGAAGCTTTGCAAACGCCGCGCGCACCGCGGCGGCATCCCGCAGGTTCAGCACCACGCCCTGCGCCTCGGTCTTGTGCAGGATGTCCGGCGATTCGATTTTCAGCACCACCGGGTAGCCCAGCGTTTCGGCGGCAGCGACCGCGTCGTCGGCGGAAGTTGCCAGTTTCGCGGCGGCGGTGCTGACACCGAAGGATTGCAGCAGGGCCTGGCCTTCGAGGCTGCCGACGGCGCCGCTGGCCGCCGGCAATGCCGGCTGCGGCAATCGCAGCGCGGCACGCGCCGGCGCGTCCGCCAGCCAGTGGCGGCGCGCCTCGGCGTAGCGGACCAGCGCTGCCACGGCATCGACCGCGGGTTCGGCCCCGCGCAGCACGGGAATGCCCGCGGCGCGCAGCTGCCGCAGCGCCTCCTCCGGCGCCGCCACCCAACAAACAACCCAAGGTTTTTTTACTATCTCATTGATTTTATTGAATATTTTTACCAATCGCTCAACATGAGCATCCATCAACTGCAGCCACACGACACCCACGTGCACCGCCGGGTCATCCATGACTATGCGCACGCTGTTGAGCAGCAGATCGGGATCCGCAACGAACTGGCCTGTGACGTCGACCGGATTGCCGGTGGTGCCGAATCCCGGGATCACCGCTGCCAGCGCCGCGCGAGTCTCTGCGGACAGCATCGCCACCTGCAACCCGGTTTCCTCGGCGCGGTCGGCCATCAGTACGCCGGCACCGCCCGACTGGGTGACGATGCCGATGCCCCTTCCCTCCGGCAATGCGCAGCGGCCGAGCACTTCGACCATGTCCAGCATGTGCTCCTCATTCCTCGCGCGGGTGACCCCCAACCCACGAATCACGCCGTCGAACACCGCATCGGTACCGGCAAGCGCCCCCGTATGCGAGGCAGCCGCCCGCGCGCCGGCTGCAGTCCGCCCGACCTTGGTCAGCGCCAGCGGCTTGCCCAGCGCCAGGGCCTGCCCTGCCAGCGCATGCAGGCCGCGCCCGTCGCGCACGCCTTCGAGATACCCGGCGCCGACACGGATCCGCTCATCATCGAGAACGGCGCGCATCATCTGCACGAAATCCACGTCGCACTCGTTACCGGTATTGATGAAATACCCCAGTCCGAGGGAACGCCGCCGCGCCAGCGCCGCGATCGCGGTGCCGAAAGCGCCGGACTGCGTCACGAAGCCGACGGGGCCAGCAGGCGTATCACTCTCGGCGAACTGGCCAAAGGTTGCGACCACCCTGTCGAAGGCATTGATCAGTCCCAGGCAGTTCGGGCCGCAAAGCCGCATTCCCGTTTGCTGCGCGATACCGGTCAGTTGCGCCTCGAGCGCACGCCCTGACTCTCCCATTTCCGCAAAGCCGGAACTGAATATCACTGCACTGCGGCCGCCACGTGCCGCCAGTTCGCGCAGTGCCGGCAACACTTGCGGCGCCGGAACTGCGACCACTGCGAGGTCCGGCGACTCCGGCAACGACAGGACATCCGGATAGCAACGCAGGCCGGCAATGGATTCATATTTCGGATTGACAGGAAAAATCTTCCCGCGATAACCCTTTTCCAGCAGAAACCGCAGCGTGCGGCCGTTGACCTTGTTGAGATCGGCGGATGCGCCGAGTATGGCGATCGACCGCGGATTGAGCAGCGATTGAAGTTCGTTCATGATTTCCGTGAACAGGACACCGTGGCATGCGGCGCGCGCCGCGGCGCCGCCGTTCTTTTTCCGTGATTACACCATACAACCGTGGTGGACTTTCCCTGCCGGTTGCGCCGCGAGGATAAGGCTTCAGCCCCCGCGCTCCAGCCAGCGCCTGTCCTTTTCGATTCTGATCAGGTTCTGCAGGCTCGTGGCTCCGGCCTGCCGCGCACGCGCAAGCACGGCCTGCAGCAGCTGTGCCGTGGCCAGCGCATCGGCAAGCGCATTGTGCCGTGACTCGTTGACAATGCCGAGCCGCGCAGTCCATTCATCGAGTCCGCGGGGCAGCTCCCCGTCATTCCGTCCCAGCAATGCCGGTGCCAGCTTCGCGAGATCCAGCCAGACATTGCCCGGAACCCAGCCGATCACGGCACGTGCTGTCCGTTCGAGCATGATGCGGTCGAAATCGGCATGGAAGCCCACCAGCGGCGCCGGCCCCACGTAGTCCAGAAAACGCAGCATCGCTGTTGCCGGCTCGACACCCGAGCACTGCGCCGTGCCACCGATGCCATGAACCAGGATATTGCCGTGTGCGCTGGCCTCGGGCTGGCGGAACAGGACCTCGAAGCCCGAGGCCAGCGGAATCCTGCCCGCCACGATCTCTACCGCGCCGATGGAAATCAGACGGTCGGCAAAGGGGTCGAGCCCCGAGGTCTCGACATCCACCACGACCCAGCGCAACCCGTCCAGCGGAGCTGATTCGGCTATGGCCTGCCGCGCACGACTGCCGGCGAGCATTTCCTGCTGCTCCGGGTCCAGCGACGGAGCACGCCGGAACAGGCGGCCCAGCCAGTTCACGGCAAGCCCTTCACAGCCGGTAATCCAGCGCCAGCCTGCTTTGCAGCTTGCGCGCCTGGCGCAGGCTCTCCTTGAGGATGCGCCGGTCGACTTCGTTGAGGCTGTCCGGCCGCACTCGATTGACGCCGGCAGCATCAGCGTCAGTGTTCATCTGCGCGCGCAGGCGCAGGCCCTGCAGGAAAAAGAATCCTTCGACTATGGCTGCGATCTCTTCGGGCGGAATGTTCAGCACCGGCCCGGCCTGGCGCAGACGTTGCGCCGTACTGGTATGCGCCACGCCCGCAGCAAGCGCCAGAACGCGCGCCGCATCGGCAAACAGCCGCGCACCGGACTTCTTGAGATCGATGGTGCCGCGGAAATCCCCTTCGCCCTCGGTCACGAAATCGCTGATCAGTCCCAGCGGCGGCGGCGTCTCCAGGGCGTACTGTGCCAGTTGGCGCTGGAAACGGCTGTTGTTCCGTGCGAGATCCAGCAGGTGCTCCCGCAAGGACTGCGCCAGCCCTTCCTCCCCGTGCAAGGACCGGAAATCGAAAAAAATGACGGCATGGAGCAATGCCTGCGGATCCGTATCCGCGACCCAGCGCCCGAACTGGCTGCGCCATTCGTCCAGGCTCAGGCACCACTGCGGGTTTCCGGCCATGATATTGCCCTTGCACAGCGGAAATCCGCAGGCATCGAGACCGCGGTTGACCGCCTGCGCAAACGGCAGCAAGCGCTGCCGCAGGACATCGGGGGGGGCGTCGCCCTCGAAAATGATTCCATTGTCCTGGTCCGTGCTGATCGTCTGCTCGTAACGGCCTTCGCTCCCGAAAGCCAGCCAGCACCAGCGGATGCCCGGGAGATCGAAATGCCCTGCCTCGATCTCAAGTATGCGTCGGGTGAGCGCATCATTGAGTGTGGAGATGATCAGAGTGAGCTGCTCGGCTGCCACGCCCTGCCCGAGCAGACTGCGCACCAGGCGACGGATGTCATCGGCCGCCTGGCGCAAGCCGTCCACCGATACCGCATCAGCCACCGTGCGATGAATGGCACGAACGCTGACGCGCTGCAATGCAAAAAGATCGCGCTCGGTGACGACACCGATGATCCTTGCGCCATCATGCACCGGAATATGGCGGATGCCGCGATTCGCAATCATCAGCGCGGCCTCCCATGCGCTGGCTTCGGCGGGCAGCGTCAGCGGATCGGCGGTCATCACGTCGGCAACCGGTCGCGCGAGATCGCATTTGGCAAGCGCAATCCGGTCCAGGACGTCATGGCGGGTGAAGATGCCGCACAGCCGCCCGGAATCATCGACCACCAGCATCGAGCCGATCTTGCGCTGCTGCATGGTCCGCAGCACATCACCGACGGGTGTCTGCGGCGGACAGGTCACCGCGCCGCGCGCGACGAGCGTGGCCAGCGGCCGGCTCATCGCCTGCTGTTCGCCCGCACCGTTGGAATCCATGCGGATCAGCCGTCGCGATTCACGCAGCATGCTGGCAAGGTAACGCGTCGCGAACGCCGCGAAGACGGGGCTGCGCTCAAGCAGTTCCGGAAAGTGCCCGGCAGGCAGCTCATAGCAGAAGGTGTCGGACGTCGCCCGGTACGGCGAGGTGACCGCCCTCTTCTCGAGCAGCGCGCCCACCGAAAAGCACTCGCCCGCCCCCAGGTTCAGCGGCTGCGCCTTTCCGCGTTGCATGTCCGGAAATGGCACGACCTGAACGCTGCCGCGCTGGATGATGTAAAACTTTTCAGGAACGCCCTGGAACGGGTCAAGGATCAACGCACCCTCGGCGTGATAACCAAGGGCAAGGTGGCGCACGATGAAGTCGAGCGCCGCCTCTTCCATTTGCGCAAATGGCAGGTGTTCGCGGAGGAAACGCAGCGCGGCTGCGGCAGGTCCGCTGGCGCTACCGGACGAATTAGGCTCCACCGCCTGCCCGGTTCAGCGCACGACGAGTACCGGGATTTTGCTGTGGGTCAGGACCTTGACGGTTTCGCTGCCTAGCAGCAGACCCGTCAAGCCGCGGCGGCCGTGGGACGCCATGACCACAACATCGCACTTGCGGCTGCGCGCCGTGGCAATGATCTGGCGGTACGGCAGATCGCCGGTCACTGCGACGATGTCGGCCTTGACCCCGGCCTTGGCCGCCCTCTGCTGCAGCTTGCGCAGCATGCCCGTGGCCCGCGCCGTGGCCTCCCTTTCGTAGCGCCCCTTCAGTTGCGCACTCCCTGGCGTCACGAAACTCTCGTCTGCAACCATGCGGAATTCGGGCACCACGCTGAGCAACGTGATCCGCGCACCCAGCGCTTTGGCCAGTGCAATCCCTTTGACTACCGCCTTGCCGGCCAGAGTCGACCCATCCGTCGGCAACAAGAGATGCTTGTACATGCCGTTCCTCCTCTATTATCGAGTCGGCGGAGTTTTGATGGTTCCTCCGCGCTTTTCAGGATAGCACGCGTGAAGCAGGCACCCTTGATTCCCGTCAAGGCACGCGTGCCGGAAGCCGGCGGGCGGCGCCCGGATAGGGGCCTTTGAATCCGCCGGTTACCGCAGCGGCCTCGCCAATCTCAATGAGATTTGTTCGCCAGGTGTGGCGGCAGCGGCAAGGCCACGACCTCGATGCCCTCCTCGCGCAGCGCGTCAACCTCATCCGCCGATGCGGAGCCGCGGATGTGGCGTTCCGGCGACTCCTTGTAATGGATCTTGCGCGCCTCTTCCGGAAACGCGCTGCCGACGTCCTCGGTATTCTCGACGATATGAGTGATCAGCTTGAGCAGGCGTCCGGCGTCGAAATTGGCGTATTGCGGCGGATCATGCGGGGCTTCAGCCTCCTGCGACATCCGCCCGGAACGGCCGGTGTTGACCCGGGCGGCAGTCACCAGGCGGTTGATGCTGGTGCTGCCGCAAAGCGGGCAGCTCAGAAGCCGCCCTTGCTGCTGGCGCTCGAACTCCGCAGTCGAGGCAAACCAGCCTTCGAAGCGGTGTGCGTTGTCACAACCGAGGTCGAATACGATCATCTGTCAGCCTGGAAGAGACGGGAAATACAAATACAGTACGCGGGATGGTGGGCGAGGCCGGACTTGAACCGGCATGGCTTGCGCCGAGGGATTTTAAGTCCCTTGTGTATACCAATTTCACCACTCGCCCCGTGAGAGTTTCTCGAATCCGGGACCGGGCCTCGCTGCAATCGGCAAATGCCGCATGTCTGGAGGCGGGGGTCGGAATCGAACCGGCGTACACGGCTTTGCAGGCCGCTGCATGACCACTCTGCCACCCCGCCGCTGGAACTAAAAGGGGAAAACGGCTGGATGCTGTTTCAACCGTTTTCCCCGTGTATCTGGAGCGGGAAAGGAGTCTCGAACTCCCGACCTCAACCTTGGCAAGGTTGCGCTCTACCAACTGAGCTATTCCCGCGGAGCTGCTTCAAGGCGCGCATTATAGAGCAAGCCGGTTCGGACCTGCAAGCCGCTAACCCCGCACCCGGGCAGCCTGCCAGGCCATCCTGAGGTAGTAACCCATGGAAACGAGCGTCAGCACCGCGGCCACCCAGATCAGCCAGGTGCCCCAGTAAGCCGGATCGAAACTCCCGACCCGGTCATGGTAGAGCAGCATCGGGATCGCGATCATTTGCGCAGCAGTCTTGATCTTGCCGACCATCGACACCGCCACGCTCCTGCCCTGCCCGATTGAGGCCATCCATTCCCGCAGCGCCGATATTGCAATTTCACGGCCGATAATGACCAGCGCAATCACGGCGTCGATGCGCCCCAGCTGCACCAGGATGATCAGCGCGGCAGCGACCATCAGCTTGTCAGCCACGGGATCAAGAAACGCGCCGAAAGCAGAGGTCTGGTTGAGCCTTCGCGCCAGCCAGCCGTCCAGCCAGTCGGTTATGGCGGCAGCGGTGAAGATGATTGTTGCGACAAGATTCTGGGTGGCATGGGACATCCAGCCCTTCTCGAAATAAAAAACACCGACAAACAGCGGAATCATCAGGATCCGCAGCCATGTCAGCAGGTTGGGCCAGTTCAGTTGCATGTCAGTCCAGTCATTTGCCTGCTAATGCAGTTCCGCATATATGCGCTCCGCCAGCGCCCGGCTGATACCTTCGACCTCGGCCAGTTCCTCGACACCGGCCGCGACCAGCCCGCGCATGCCGCCAAACCTGGCCAGCAGGCGCTGCCTTCGCCGGCTGCCAACGCCGGGTATGCCCTCCAGCGGCGAACTGTTGCGGGCACGGCTGCGGCGGGCGCGATGCCCTTCGATCGCGAACCGGTGCGCCTCGTCCCTGATCTGCTGGATCAGGTGCAGCGCAGGATCATCGGCCGCAAGGCGAAAGGGATGCTCGCGGCCCGGCATCAGCAATTGCTCCATGCCCGGCTTGCGGGAAACCCCCTTGGCCACGCCGAGCAGCGGCAGCTGGCCGAGGCCCAGTTCAGCCAGCACCTCCACTGCGATGCCCAGCTGCCCTGCGCCACCGTCGATCATCACAAGGTCCGGCATCTTGCCTTCGCCCGAGGCTACCCTGCGGTAGCGCCTTGTCAAGGCTTCGCGCATCGCGGCGTAATCGTCACCCGGTCCTGCCTCCCGTATGTTGAAGCGCCGGTAATCCCCGTTCTGCATGGCTCCCCGATCATAGACCACGCATGAGGCCACCGCAGCCTCCCCCTGGGTATGGCTGATGTCGAAGCATTCGATGCGCGTCAACGACTCCGGCAAGCCAAGCGCCTGCTGCAATGCCTGCAACCTGCCTGCATCGCCCAGCTGCCGGGCGTGGCGCTCCGCTGCGGCAAGCTCGGCGTTCTTTTGCGCCATTTGCAGCCACACCCGGCGGTCGCCGATCGGCCTGGTGCTGATCTGCACACGCCGCCCCGCCTGCACCGACAGCATCTCCTGCAGTCCCTCCACCGCCACCGCTTCGCCGACAATGACCTGCGGCGGCACCGGGTGCATCAGGTAGTGCTGGGCAAGGAAGGCCTCCAGCACCTGCTGCGGCTCGGCGCCATCGGCGTTCTGTGGAAAGAAATTCTTGTCGCCAAGATGGTGCCCGCCACGAATCATTGCCAGGTTCACGCAGCAGCCCGTGCCCGCCGTGCCGAAAGCGACAATATCAACGTCACGCCCGGAACCGTCGCTGACATATTGCCGCTCGCGCACCTTGCGCAGCGCACTGATCTGGTCGCGGTGGACCGCAGCCTCCTCGTAACGCTGCGCGGCAGCGGCCTCTGCCATTCGCCCATCGAGCCGTTCGAACACCGCATCCTCTTCGCCGGCAAGAAACAGTTCCGCGCTGCGTACATCCTCCGCATAGGCTTCCGCGCTGATCAGCCCCACGCAGGGTGCAGTGCAGCGGTGGATCTGGTGCAGCAGGCAGGGCCGCGAGCGGTGTGCGAACACGCTGTCCTCGCAGGTGCGCAGGCGAAACACCTTCTGCAGCAGCTGCATGCTCTCGCGCACGGCTCCGGCGTTCGGGAAGGGCCCGAAATGCCGGTTGCGGCGATCGGGGCTACCGCGAAAAAAACCGAGACGCGGAAAAGCGTGGCCGCTGAGCATCAGGTACGGATAGGACTTGTCGTCGCGGAACAGGATGTTGTAGCGCGGGGACAGCGACTTGATCAGGTTGTTCTCGAGCAGCAGCGCCTCGGACTCGGAACGGGTGACCGTGGTTTCGATCCCGCAGATCTGGGCCACCATCAGCCGTATGCGCGGCGACAGCGTTTCGGCACGCTGGAAATAAGAAGTTACCCGCTTGCGCAGGTCGATTGCCTTGCCGACATAGAGCACCTCGCCATTCCGCCCGATCATCCGGTAGACGCCGGGCAGGTGCGGCAGCCGCGACGCGATGTCGAGCGGAGTCATCTGCCGGGTCCGTCCAGATACTGCCGTATTCCGGCAAAAACGTCCTGGAACATTTCAGGGGTCAGCCGGCGTGTCTGGGTGTTGTAACGGCTGCAGTGATAGCTGTCGAACAGCCTGAGGCCCGGCCGTACGTCGTGAATTGCGCCATGTGCAAACGGAAACGCCGCAAGCTTGCGGTCGAGGGCTCGCAGCACCGCCTGATGGGCCACCGTGCCCAGCGCCAGGATCGCCGGAGGAGCCAGATCACGCAACTCCGCGCGCAGGTAAGTGTTGCAGGTCCTGATTTCGGCGGGCAGCGGCTTGTTGGCAGGCGGCAGGCATTTGACCGCATTGGTGATGCGGCAGGCCTTGAGCACCAGCCCATCGTCCGGCGACAGCGCCTCGGCCTGGCTGCCGAAACCGAAGCGGTACAAAGTCTCGTAGAGCAGGATGCCCGCATGGTCACCGGTAAAAGGCCGGCCCGTGCGATTGGCGCCGTGCATGCCGGGCGCCAGCCCGACAATCAGCAGGCCGGGATGCGGATCGCCGAAAGGCGGCACCGGACGGGCATGATAGTGCGGGTGGGATTTCCGCACGTCGGTCAGATGCGCAGACAGCCTGGGGCAAAGCCGGCAATCCGCCGAAAACACCGTGCCCGGTTCACTCCGCCGCGCGACCGCGATTCCCATGATTCATCACCACGAAAAAAAGCACGAAGAAAAACCACGTTCAAAGGTCATGCGCTCATCTCGTCGATCCGGGCGACGGCCGTACAGGCCTCGGTGTAGCGGCCATCGTCAAGCAGGCGTCCCGCATCCATTACGCGGGCGTGTGCACGAATGCGGGCCAGCCGACCCATCGCAGCCGGGCACATATCGTGCCGCAATCCGTCGAGCAACCGGTCGGCCGACTCAGGAGCATTGCAAACCAGCACCATGTCGCAGCCTGCGCCCAGCGCGGCCTGCGCACGTTCCACCACGCCACCGGCGACACTCGCGCCCTCCATGCTGAGGTCATCGCTGAAAATCACCCCGTCGAATCCAAGCTCACCACGCAGGATCTGCTGCAGCCAGATGCTCGAAAATCCGGCAGGAGCCGCATCGACCGCTGGATAAATCACGTGCGCGGGCATGACCCCACCCATCCCTGCGGCAGCAAGACGCGCAAAAGGTCGCAGGTCTTCCGCACGGATTTCCTCGAGCCCGCGGCTGTCGACCGGAATTTCGTGATGCGAATCGGCCCGGACATGGCCATGTCCGGGAAAGTGCTTGCCCACCGCAGTCATGCCGCCCGCATTGAGCCCTTGCATCAGGCCTGTTGCGAGGTCGGCGATGGCTTCCGGGTCCGAATGAAACGCACGGTCGCCGATCACGCCGCTGTTGCCGTAGTCGACATCGAGCACCGGCGTGAACGAAAGGTCCACGCCCTGCACCACCAGCTCCGCAGCGAGAACGAAGCCGGCCGAACGTGCCAGTGACATCGCCGCATCACGATCGCGGTCCCAGATTTCGCCCAGTCTGCGCATCGGCGGAATCCGCGTAAAGCCCTCGCGAAAACGCTGCACCCTGCCGCCCTCATGGTCAACGGCAATGATCAGGGGCTCGTCACGCAGGCCGTGAATCTCCGCGGTCAGCGCGGCGAGCTGTGCGCAGGACTCGAAGTTGCGGGCAAACAGGATGACGCCTCCGGTCAGCGGATGCAGCAGGCGCCTCCGGTCGTCTTCGGCAAGCACGGTACCGGCTACATCCAGCATTACCGGCCCGAGTGGCAGGGCTTTGTTCATGGCAGTCCGTTCAGGTTTCAAGCACGACGCAGGCACAGGCCAGGTTCGATTCATCGCTGATGGTCAGGTGGTGTCCGGCGATGCCGCGCTGCCGCAGCAGTGCCGCGAGCGGCTCGTTGAATGAAAATCCCGGTTTGCCGGCGCTGTTCTGGATCACGCTGATGCATTGCAGGGTCACGGGATAACGGAACCCGGTGCCCATCGCCTTCGAAAAGGCCTCCTTCGCGGCAAAGCGGTTGGCCAGGAACAGCACCTGCTGCTTGGTCGCCGTGTAGCGTGCCTGTTCCGCCGGGGTCAGCACGCGGCCGACAAAACGTGCACCGTACTTTTCCAGCAGCCGCGCGACGCGATGCGGCTGGATGACGTCTATGCCGATACCGTAGATCAAGCCCGCCCTCCCATCTCACGCAGATATTCCCGCACCGCAGCTGCAAGTCCCGTTTCAAGCGCATCGGCGACCAGTGCATGCCCGATCGACACCTCGGCCACGCCGGACACTGCACGGAGAAAAGGCCCCAGGTTATGGAGATTCAGATCGTGACCGGCGTTGACTGCCAATCCCGCCGACTGCGCGCTGCGGGCCGCCGCCGCATAGCGTGCCACCATGTCCGGCCCCGCCGGTGTGCCGAAAGCCGCGGCGTAGGGCTCCGTGTACAGTTCCACCCGATCCGCACCGGTCGCCGCAGCCGCTGCCATTGCCGCCGGTTCGGGGTCCATGAACAGGCTGACCCGGATGCCGGCCGCCTTCAACCCGGCCACCACCGGTTGCAAGCGTGCGCCGTCCCGGGACAGGTCCCAGCCATGATCGGAGGTGAATGCACCCGGATCATCCGGAACCAGCGTGCACTGCTGCGGCTTTACCGCACGCACCAGTTCAAGCAGCGGCGGTTCGAAAGGATTGCCCTCGATGTTGAATTCGGCGCCCGCCCTGGCCCGCAGAAGTTCCGCGAGTTCGTGCACGTCGCCGGCACGGATGTGACGCGCGTCGGGGCGCGGATGCACGGTGATGCCGTGGGCGCCGGCATCGAGCGCAATCGTTGACGCCCGCAGCACACTGGGAATTCCGAGGTTGCGCGAGTTGCGCAACAGCGCGATCTTGTTGACGTTGACGCTGAGCCGGGTCATGACATCCGTACACAATCTGCTTCGTAAGTTTGTTCGAACTGCGGTCCCGCCCTCGCCCTACATCTGCTGCAGGTCGCGCAGCAACTGCCGCGTGTGCAGCGTCTGCGCGCCCAGGCAGTGGTTGATCAGCGCGCGCATGAGGGCCTTGCTCTGCTGCAGCGTCCGCGCGTCGGTGTAGCGGTCTTCCGACATGTCGATCAGCGTCTGCCCCGCCAATTCTACGCCGCTTTGTCCTTCGCACTCGGCGGCAGGAACCGGTCCGCGCTCGGGAAGATAACGGTAGATGCTGTCGGCACGGATCGGCGCGCCGGCACCGGCTTCCCGCTCCAGCACCAGGCCATAGCCCAGTTCGCGCAGCAGCACGCGCTCGAAGCGTCGCAGCACGGCGGCATGGTCCACGGCGCCCGGCAGTTGTGCCAATGCCGCGGCATAGGCTTCAAACAGCTGCTCGTGGGCATCCTCGCGCGGCAACAGCTTGAGCAGAAGTTCATTCAGATAGAATCCGCAGATCAGGCCGAGCCCGCGCAATGGCGCATAACCGCCGTTCCATTCGGCCTTGTGCAGCGTTTTCAGTTCTGATTTGCCTGACCAGCCGATCAGCAAGGGCTGGAATGCCATCAGCACACCGCGCAAAGCCGAGCGCGGCCGCCGCGCGCCCCTCGCGATGACCGCCACCCTTCCCGAGTCCCGCGTATACAGTTCCGCGATCAGGCTGGTCTCGCGATAGGAATAAGTGTGCAGGAGGTAGGCTGGCTGGCCATCCCGCCGTGCCCTTTCAGCCATGCCGCAACAATTCCTGTCTGGAGCCGGCGCCAGATTTCAGGGAAAACCGTAACATATTGTTTTTATTGAATATTTTATTCTATTCCCGAGCGCCGCAATACCCCTGGATCGTCAGCCCAGCCTGACTTGACCTTGACCCAGACCTCGAGAAAGACCTTGCCGCCGAACAGGCGCTCCATGTCCGTCCGCGCCTGGCTCGCAATCTCCTTCAGCTTGGCACCACCCTTGCCGATGACTATGCCCTTGTGCCCGGGTTTGTCGACAATGATCCCGGCATGAATTCTGCGCAAGCCGTCCACCGTCTCGAATTTCTCGATCTCGACCAGCGCTGAATACGGCAGTTCCTCGCCAAGCAGCCTGAACAGTTTCTCCCTCAGCAGTTCGGCGGCCAGGGTGCGTTCGCTGGCCGTGGTGATCTCGTCCTCGCCGTACATTGCCTCCTGCTCGGGCAGCAGGGTTTGCAACGCTGCCAGCAGATCCTCGGTACCGAGGCCGGTTTTTGCCGACACCGGAACGATTGCCGCCGGCTGTGCCAGCGCCTGTATGTCCTGCATCAACGGCAGCAGCTCGTTCTTGTTGCCGACGCTGTCGATCTTGTTCAGCGCAACCACGAAGGGCGTGCCCGGCTGCAGCAGTCCGAATACCGCCCTGTCCTCGGCTGTCAGGCGCGGCGCCTCGACAACCCAGACCACGGCATCGACGTCCGAGACACTCCTCGTCACGCTGCGGTTCATCATCCGGTTCATCGCGCTGCCGTGACGGGTCTGGAAGCCCGGGGTGTCGACAAAGACATACTGCGCATCGGGCCGGGTGACGATCCCGATGATCCGCTGCCTGGTCGTCTGCGGGCGCCTCGAGGTGATGCTGATTTTCTGCCCGACCATGCGGTTGAGCAGCGTGGATTTGCCGACGTTCGGCCGGCCGATGATGGCCAGGTGCCCGGCGCGGTGCGGACTTCCGCTCACAGCGCCTCCACCCGCGCCATCGCCTTGCCGGCTGCGTCCTGTTCGGCGGCCCGGCGGCTGCCGCCGCGGCCTTCGGTGCGAATGCCCAGTTCTTCGATTGCGCATTGCACTTCAAAAGACTGCGCGTGCGCCTGCCCGCGGGTGCCTAGCAGCGTATATACCGGCAGCGGCAGTCCCCTGCCCTGGGCAAACTCCTGCAGCCGCGTCTTTGCATCCTTGCCGCTTGCCTGCGGATTGACCGCGGCAAGGCTTGGCTCGAACAGCCTGCGCACGACCTGGCGCGCCGCCGGAAATCCCCCATCGACGACAGCAGCCCCGATGACGGCCTCCACCGCATCCGCGAGTATGGACGGACGCGATGCACCTCCGCTCTTGAGCTCGCCTTCACCGAGCAGCAACTGTCCGCCCAGCCCGATGCTGCTTGCGATGCCCTGCAGGGACTGCTGGTTGACAAGGTTGGCGCGGATGCGGGAAAGCTCGCCCTCTGTCAGCTGGGGAAACCGTTCATAGAGTTCCAGCGCAACAAGGCAATTGAGAACGCTGTCACCCAGGAATTCAAGGCGCTCGTTGTGATCGGCGCCGAATGAGCGGTGGGTCAGCGCCCGCCGCAGCACCGAGGAATCACGGAAGGCGTAGCCTACCCTGTCGCCGATCAGAGCGGGATCCACGACGGGCGAAGAAGCCAAAACATCGCTAAGGCCTAGACGTCGGCCGGAACTCCATCAGCGCACTGAGATTGCCGAACAGGGGCACGCGCACGGAGTACTCGGCGCTGAGCGTGATGCCGTCGCCGTCCTTCTCGATCTGCACGTCGTCATACGAAATGGCCTTGATGTTGTCCACACCTGCACGGGCCGAGAACGCGCTGTTGAATTCACCGCGCGTGGCATTCTTCAGCGAAGGCTCGCTGGCCATCGCGCGAAACACCTTTTGTATCGTGTGGTACTCCATGTAGGCAGGGCCGATCTTGAAGCCCAGCAGCAGCGCCGAGATCAGCAGGGCCGCGAAAACAAGAAAACCGGTGATCGTTACGCCACGCTGTGAATTCATTGATGCCTCCCAAGTAGTCAATTGATCGACTGCCCGATGCGTTTGAAATTATCGAAATTCCACCAGATCAGAAAAGCCTTGCCGACAATGTTGCGCTCCGGCACAAACCCCCAGTAACGGCTGTCGCTGCTGCTGTCCCGGTTGTCCCCCATCAGGAAATAATGCCCTTCCGGAACCTTGCAGCTGAAACCCGACTCATTGTACGCACAATTGTCGCGGTAGGGAAAGCGCTGCACACCGCCCAGATGCACCGGCGGTATGTCCTGCTGCAGCAGCACGGCATGCGCATGCTCGCCAAGCTGCTCTTCGAAGCGCTTTGCCGAAACAAAGTTGAGGCCGCCCTCGACGTAGCTGTAGTCACCATCGGGCTTCAGCGGTATCTGCCTGCCGTTTATGATCAGGCGCTTGTCCGAGTAGGCGATTTCATCCCCGGGTACCGCGACCACGCGCTTGATGTAGTCGAGCGCCGGATTCTCCGGGTAGCGGAACACCATGACCTCGCCGCGCTGCGGCTCGTTGACCTCGATCAGCCGCGTATTCAGCACCGGCAGGCGTATGCCGTAAGTGAACTTGTTGACAAGGATGAAATCACCGACGAGCAGGGTCGGCAGCATCGAACCGGAAGGAATCTTGAACGGCTCCACCAGGAAGGAGCGCAGCACGAAAACCACCAGTATTACCGGGAAAAAGCTCGCCGGATATTCGATCCACCAGGGCTGGGCCGCGCCCGCTGCGCGGCGCTTGCGGAAATAGAGGGCCTCTGCAAGCCAGACGGCGCCGGTAAGCAGCAGCAGGATCAGCATGATCAGCGCGAAATTCATGACGGAGCCGTGTTATTTGTCGACCTGCAATATGGCGAGGAAGGCTTCCTGCGGGATCTCCACCGTGCCGACCTGCTTCATCCGCTTCTTGCCGGCCTTCTGCTTCTCGAGAAGCTTTTTCTTGCGCGTGATGTCGCCGCCGTAGCATTTGGCCAGCACGTTCTTGCGCAGTGCCTTGACGGTTTCGCGGGCGATGATGTGTGCGCCGATCGCCGCCTGTATCGCGATGTCGAACATCTGGCGCGGTATCAGCTTGCGCATCCTCTCCGCGACGTCGCGGCCCCGGTACTGGGCATTGGCACGATGCACGATCAGGGACAGGGCATCGACGCGGTCGCCGTTGATCAGGATGTCGAGACGCACCAGATCCCCGGCGCGATACTCGATGAAATCATAGTCGAGCGAGGCATAACCGCGGGAAACGGATTTGAGCCGGTCGAAGAAATCCATCACCACTTCGTTCAGCGGCAATTCGTAGGTCAGCATCACCTGCCGCCCGAGGTATTGCATGTTTTTCTGCACGCCGCGCTTCTCGGTGCACAGCGTGATCACCGGTCCCACGTAGTCGCTGGGCACCAGTATCGACGCCCTGATCATGGGCTCGCGGATTTCCTCGATCTGCGAGATTTCGGGCAGGCGCGACGGATTCTCGATTTCAAGCACGGAACCGTCCTTCAGCACGACCTGGTAAACGACGGTCGGAGCTGTCGTGATCAGCGACATGCCGTATTCGCGCTCCAGACGCTCCTGCACGATGTCCATGTGCAGCAGGCCGAGGAATCCGCAGCGGAAACCGAATCCCAGGGCCTGCGATGATTCCGGCTCGAAACGCAGGGACGCATCGTTCAGCTGCAGTTTTTCCAGCGCGTCGCGCAAAGCTTCGTACTCGCTCGATTCGACGGGATAGAGTCCGGCAAACACCTGTGGCTTGATTTCCTTGAATCCGGGCAGCGGCTCCTCCGCCGGATTGTTCGCGAGCGTCAGCGTGTCGCCGACCTTGGCTGCCTGCAATTCCTTGATGCCGGCAATGACAAAACCGACCTCTCCCGCGGAAAGACTTTCGCGGGCCTGCGACTTGGGGGTGAAAACACCGACCTGCTCGCACAGGTAATTGCCGCTGGTCGACATCAGCAGGATGCGGTCCTTGGGCTTGAGCACACCGTCAACCACCCTTACCAGCATCACCACGCCGACATAGTTGTCGAACCAGGAATCGATGATCAGCGCCTTCAGCGGCGCCTCCGGGTCGCCTTTCGGCGGAGGCATCTGCTGCACCACGGCCTCCAGCACCTCGGCGATGCCCTCCCCGGTCTTGGCGCTGACCCTGACCGCGTCCTTTGCGGGAATGCCGATGATGTCTTCGATCTCGGCCGCCACCCGCTCCGGCTCCACCTGCGGCAGGTCCATCTTGTTCAGGACTGGCACCACCTCCACGCCCTGCTCGATCGCCGTATAGCAGTTGGCGACGGTCTGGGCTTCCACGCCCTGCGAGGCATCGACGACCAGCAGCGCGCCTTCGCAGGCCGCCAGAGACCGTGAAACCTCGTATGAAAAGTCCACGTGCCCCGGGGTATCGATCAGGTTCAGGCGGTAGGTCCGGCCGTCCTTCGCCTTGTAGGTCAGTGCCGCCGTCTGCGCCTTGATGGTAATGCCGCGCTCCCGCTCCAGGTCCATGGAGTCGAGCACCTGTGACTCCATTTCGCGGTCGGACAGGCCGCCGCAGAGCTGGATGATGCGATCCGCCAGCGTCGACTTTCCGTGGTCTATGTGCGCGATGATGGAGAAATTGCGGATGTGCTGCATCTGTTCCGGCTGCCGGGCAAAACAACAAAAAGGGCACCCGGATTCTCCCGGCGTGCCCAAGTTCGGATCGTGAGGCCCCGTATTTTAGCGGAAATCCCGCAAGTATTCAGTAACCGCGCGGATATCCAGATGGTAATGACAGAGCTCGCGGTCGCCGTGCATCAGCACCGGAACCTTGTCTCCGAAACGCTGCTCCAGCGCACTGTCGCTGTCGACGTCGACAACCGAGACCAGGAACGGCTGCCCGGTCTCCAGCGCGCGCAGGGCGGCCAGCATGTCGTCGCAGAGATGGCACCATGAACGTCCGTAAAGCGTCAGCTCGAGCGGCGGCGAATCACCCATTACCGTCGATGCGGAACGGGATGTACAGCGAGTTGCCGCCCCGACGCACCAGCAGCGCGACTATGCGCCCCTTCTCGAAACCGCCCATCAGCTGCAGGAACTGGTCCACCGAGCCGACATCCTGGTTGTTCACTGCGAGGATCACGTCGCCGCGCCGCAGTCCTGCCTGCGCAGCTGCTCCCTGCACGCTGTCGAGCAGGACGCCACCCTCGATCTTGAATTCCTTGCGCTGAGCTTCCGTGAGCTCCACCAGACCCATGCCGAAGCGGCCGCCTGCCTGGGGCTGCGGCTTGCCGCCGCGCGCCTGACGCGCCGCACGGTCGTCCGACAATTCCGCCACGGTCACCTGCAGGTCGCGCGCGGACTTGTTGCGCCAGACCTGGATCGCCACGCGGCTGCCCGGCTTGGTGCTGCCGACGATGCGCGGCAAGTCCTCCGAGGAATTCACCGGCTTGCCGTCAAAGCGCAGGATGACGTCGCCGGCTTCGACTCCCGCCTTGTCGGCCGGCCCGCCCTTCTCAACCGAATTGACCAGTGCGCCCTGCGGCTTGGGCAAACCGAAGCCATCGGCCAGTTCGCGGGTGACCGGCTGGATCACCACGCCGATGCGCCCGCGTGTGACCTTGCCGGTGGTCCGCAGCTGTTGCGCTATGTCGTTGGCAACATCGATCGGAATCGCAAAAGACAGCCCCATGAAACCGCCGGTGCGGCTGTAAATCTGCGAATTGATGCCGACCACCTCGCCGCGGAGATTGAACAGCGGCCCGCCCGAATTGCCGGGATTCACGGCAACGTCGGTCTGGATGAAGGGCACAAAATTCTCCTGGGGCAGCGAGCGGCCCTTCGCGCTGACGATGCCGGCAGTCACGGTATTCTCGAATCCGAATGGTGAGCCGATGGCGACCACCCACTCGCCGACCTTGAGCCGGTTGGGATCGCCGAAACGCACCGTCGGCAGGCCGCCGGCATCGATCTTGATCAGCGCGACGTCGGTGCGGCGATCGGTGCCGACCACCTTGGCCTTGTATTCGCGCTTGTCCGTGAGCTTGACATTGACCTCGTCGGCGCCCTCGACGACATGCGCATTGGTCAGAATGTAGCCGTCAGCGCTGATGACGAACCCCGATCCCAGGGACTGGGCCTGGAATTCACGCGGCCCCTGGCCGGGATTCGGATTGTTCGGCATGAAGCGGCGGAAGAATTCGTAGAACGGGTCGTTCTCGTCCAGTTGCGGCAGCTGGCGCGCCAGCGGATTGCGGGCGGCCGTCTGGGTGGTGCTGATATTGACCACCGCAGCCCCCTGCTTTTCCACCAGTTCGGTGAAATCGGGGAGCTGTGCGGCAGCCTGCACTGGAACAAAAAGGCACAGGGCCAGAAAGAAATACCTGAACATGTTCAGCCTTTCCTGGTAATGCATGGGCAGTGAATCGGGGACTTAATGGGAGGTTTAGCGCAACGCAGTGGCCGCAGCCTTGGGCTCCAGAGAGCGCGCGAACTGAAGCACCGTTTCGGCAGGCGTCTCGCCGAGGATCGTCACGGTGTGGCCGGAGACCGCATGGCTGTAGATGTGCATCGCGCCCTGGTGCCTGAGGGTCTGCTTCCGGTCCGGCTTGACGCCGGGCTCGATGAATATGGATACCGCCGCAAGGCCGTCTGAATACACCAGGTGCGAGGCCGTGCCCTTTTTGCCGACCACCGATCGCCTCAGCTCCATCAGTTTGCGGAATCCAGCGGGCGGCGACTGCACGATCCACCCGGAGTCCCCGGAATCCCCCGCGGTCAGCGCGGAGCGATCGACCCGCCAGTTTTGCCTGGCGCTGATTGCCGCATATTTGGACTGCACCAGTTCACGCCGGAACGATCCGCCGATGTCCAGCGTGGAAAAAGCGAAGGCCTCCAGCGTTTCATTCTTGTCGTTCAGGGTGCGCGCCTGGAGGGGAAGGCCGGTATTCAACTCGGCACAGAAACGCCGCATATAGCGCAGGTTGTCGTTGGGCATCAGGGTCACCCACTGGCATTCGAGGCCGGCCACCCTGTCGATGCTGCCCTTGACCACGTTGTAGTGCTGCACGATCTCCTGGATCTGCTCGACCCGAACCGGAAACTGGCGTGAGCCGCGGGGATCGATCAGCACGGTCTTGCTGCCCGGCAGGTAGCAGGTGACCTGGTCGTTGTTGCGTATCACCTCGCGCGCCGGACCGTCCAGGGTTTCAAGCCGTTCCAGCACGCCTCCGGCCGGATTGACGAAATGGGCGATGCGCGAGGTTTCGATCTGCTTGCCGTGCTGGAACATGAACGTTCCGGAGTAATTCACCTTCTGGCTGGCTTCGGCCATTTTTTCGAGCATGGCCAGTGCTTCCCTGGATTCTCCGGCAGCCAGCGTCGCGCCCGGCACAAAACCCAGTACGATGATCCACCAGAATTTCATGGCCGGTATTACCGCTCGGCAGCAGGGGCAATGGATATGGTGCGGATGTACGGGGCGACACCGTGCAGGCTGGTACTCGGTGATATACCCTGGTGGGCCAGCAGATATTCATTCATCTGGCCGTCGTTGGGCAGGCTGACCAGGGGCGCTTCGGCCTGGACCGGCGCCGGCACGGTTGCCCGTGCGATTTCCGCGGGCGGGTTGGCGATGTTGCTCGATGAAAATGCCATCCATCCCACCACTGCCACCGCCGAAACAGAGGCCGCGGCCGACAGCGCAAACCTCATCGGGGCGCTGACCCGGCGAATCCGCGCGGGGGCGAGCACGGTGGGCTCCCGCGAAAGCTCTTCGGATACCCGGCGCGAGACATCGAGGCTGCGGACATTTTCGCCCCGCATCACGTCACCGATCAGGTGGTAGATGTCCCAGGACTCCCTCGCCTCCGGGTTGTCCCCGAGCCGCAGCAATGCCTGATGCGACTCCTGGTCCTCCGCCTCACCGTCCATCAACGCCGATATGTTTTCCATGTCACCATCTCCTGTCCCTGCCCGTGCCGAGCAAGGGACGCAGTTTTTCCGCCACCGCTTCACGCGCCCTGAAAATCCGGGAACGCACCGTGCCCACCGGGCACTGCATGACTGTCGCAATTTCCTCGTAACTCAGCCCCTCGATTTCACGAAGGGTGATCGCCGTTCTCAATTCCTCAGGCAACTCCTGCAGGGTTTGGTTCACTGTATCCCCGACCTGGCGGCTCATCATCTGGTTTTCCGGGGTGTTCAGATCCCGCAACTGCTCACCGGCCTCGACACTTTCCGCCTCCTCGGCATCAAGTTCGGTGCTGGTCGGCGCCCGCCGCCCCATGGCCACCAGGTGATTCTTCGCCGTGTTGATGCCGATCCGGTACAGCCAGGTGTAAAAAGCGCTCTCGCCCCGGAATCCCGGCAATGCACGGTATGCCTTGATGAAAGCCTCCTGCGTCACATCCTCGACCTCACTGGGATCACGGATAAACCGCGACAGCAGACGCCCCAGCTTGCGCTGGTACTTGCTCACCAGCAGGTCGAACGCGCGCTTGTCACCCCGCTGCACACGCTCCACCAGCTGCTGATCGACTTCGCGATCGCTCATTAATTAGTTATCCGGTCCCTGATACTGCAGTCCCGTCCGCAGCCGGCGAAAGCGCCGGCAGGACAGGCGCCGCAGTATAACTGCCTGAACGGCCGCATGAAACCGGCGTCCAGGACGTCGCTTGAAATGACCTCCTGCAGGCATTTAAGTTCACGCTGCCGGAATGAAAGACATCGAAATATTCCAGAATGTGGCACCGCCCGGCATCGTCAGGGCCCGTTCCCTGCACCCTTGCGCTCCAGCACCCGAAACCCGGACTCGATCAGCACGGCAAGCATTGCCGCCGGGATCGCACCAGACAGCATCATCAACTGATCATTGACCGCGAGGCCGGCGACAATCCGTTCGCCGTAGCCTCCGGCACCGACGAATGCCGCAATGGTTGCGGTGCCGACGTTGATGACCGCTGCGGTCCTGATCCCGGCGAGCATGCCCGGCCAGGCGAGCGGCAGTTCCACCAGCCAGAACAGCTGCCCGCGGTCCAGACCCAGCGCCCGTCCGGCATCGCGCATGGGCTTGCCGACGCCGGCCAGCGCCACCTCGGTTCCGCGAATGACCGGCAGCAGCGCATAGAGCGACAGCGCAATGATGGCGGGCAGCGGTCCGATACGGTCCAGCAGCGCGATCAGGAATGCAAGCAACGCCAGGCTAGGCACTGTCTGCAGCACGCCGGCGCCGGCCAGTATCCATCGCCCGGCCCTGGGTGCGCGCTGGGCCAGCAGGCCCAGCGGCACGCCGGCAGTGACGCTGAGCAGCAGCGAAACCAGCACCAGCCTCAAATGCTCCATGGTCAGTCGCAGCAGGTCCGGCGCGAATACGGCAGACAGCAGCGTACGCTCGCCCGGCGGCAGCACCGTCTCCGCCAGCCAGTTCCGGGCCGCTTCGGCAAAAGTCCTGCGTTCGAGTTCGACCGCCGCATTCAGCTGCAACATGGTCGATACCGGAATCCGCCCCTGCAGCCCTTCGATGGCCGTCCATGCAGCGGGGTGCCGTAGCGGCAGATCCCGGCGATAGACGAGCACGGATTCGTAATCAGGGAAAAAGCGCCGGTCGTCCTCGAGTACACGCAAGCCCAGCCGCCGGACCTGGGGGTCGGTCGTGTAGGCGTCAATGACGTCGATTTCCCCCCGCTCCAGCGCGGCATAGGCCAGCCCGTGCTCCAGCCCGCGCACGGAAAGGCTCCCGATCCCGTAGGCCTCGCTCAGTGCGGGCCAGCCGTCGCGCCGGTTGAGGAATTCCGGAGACAGGCCGAGTCGGGCACCGGGGAAGTTTTGCAGATCCGAAACGCGACTGATGCCGTGACCGGCAGCCAGCAGCTCCGGCATCGCCAGCGCATAGGAATTGCTGAAGCCGAGTAGTACGCCGGCAGCCAGCCCGTGCGCGGACAACCGGCGATTGATTTCCTCCAGCGAAGGAACAGTCGGCAGTCCCAACAGTTCCAGCGCGATGGTGCCGGTGTAATCCGGATAAACGTCGATGGCGCCGCTTTTCAGTGCAGCGAAAAGGATTGCCGTGTTGCCAAGGCCGGCCTTGTGCTCAACCGGCGTTGCGGAAACGCGAGCGGTCTGGGCGATGATCTCGCCCAGCACATAAGACTCCGTGAAACGCTTGGAGCCGACCCGCAGCATGTCGCCCGCCACGGCGCCTGTCATTGCCAGCAGCAGGATGCCTGCAAACAGGACGCTGACATATCGCGGGATTGCCATGCTGGATCCGGACTTGCGCCGGCGGGAATGTCGTCTCATGGCACGAAAATGGTAGCATGATCACTTCTCACGAAGCGGCATGCAGCCGCTGTCCTGACAACAGATTTCGCCAAAGGTTGAACCCATGACTGCCCGCCCTGCCAGCCTCGAATCATTCTGGATGCCCTTCACCGCCAACCGCGCTTTCAAGCAGTCGCCCCGCATGCTGGTCGCGGCCAGGGACATGCATTACACCACCGACGATGGCCGGCAGATACTCGATGGCACCGCGGGATTGTGGTGCGTCAATGCCGGACACTGCCGCCCGAAGATCGTCGAAGCGGTGCAGAAACAGGTGGCGACGATGGACTACAGCCCCGCCTTCCAGCTCGGGCATCCCGATGCCTTTCGTGTCGCCGAACGACTGGCCGCCCTGGCGCCCGGCGACCTTGATCACGTGTTCTACTGCAACTCGGGATCCGAAGGCGTCGACACCGCGCTGAAAATCGCGCTGGCCTACCATCGCGCCCGCGGCGAAGGCCACCGCAACGTGCTGGTGGGCCGCGAGCGCGGCTACCATGGCGCCGGTTTCGGCGGCATTTCGGTCGGCGGCATACCGGCCAACCGCAAGGCCTACGGCAACATGCTGTTCCGGGTCGATCATCTCGCACACACTCACAACCTCAAGGAAAACGCCTTCAGCCGCGGCCAGCCCGCCTGGGGTGCGCATCTCGCCGATGAACTGGAGCAGCGCATCATCCCGCTGCACGACGCAAGCAATATCGCCGCCGTCATCGTTGAACCGCTGGCCGGCTCCACCGGCGTGCTGGTGCCGCCGAAGGGTTACCTCGAGCGGTTGCGCCAGATCTGCGACAAGCACGGCCTGCTGCTGATATTCGACGAGGTCATCACCGGCTTTGGCCGGACGGGCCCCTGTTTCGGCGCCGAAACCGTTGGAGTGGTGCCGGACATGATGATCGTTGCCAAGGGCCTGACCAACGGCACGGTGCCGATGGGTGCGGTGATCACCCGCCGCGGCATCTACGACGCAGTGGTCAACAACGCCCCCCCCGGAATGATCGAACTGTTCCACGGCTACACCTACTCCGGCCACCCGCTGGCCACCGCCGCCGCCCTCGCGAGCCTCGACACCTTCGAGGAGGAAGGACTGTTCCAGCGCGCACAGGAGCTGGCGCCCTACTTCGAGGAAGCCGTGCAGTCGTTGCGGGAGATGCCGAATGTCATCGACGTGCGCAACATGGGACTGGTCGCCGGCATCGAGCTGGAGCCACGCCCCGGCGCACCCACCGCGCGGGCCTTCGAGGCTTTCCTCAAGTGCTACGAAAAAGGCGTATTGATCCGCACCACCGGTGACATCATCGCGCTGTCTCCGCCGCTGATCATCAGCAAGGCCCAGATCGACGAGCTGGTGGGCACGCTCGGCGATGCCTTGCGCGAAGTCGGACGCAATTCCTGATGCGCGCAACTTGATCGTTTCGCTGAATTTTTACTACGCCCGTCCCGGCAGGGAGGCCGAAGTGCTGCAGCAACGCATCAGGGCCTGCGATGTGCGCTCCGCCCTCGGCCTGCCGCGCGGCCAGGTCTTTGCAAAAATCGCAGGCAATGGCGACTGGCCCGACACGCTATGGCGTCTCGACTTCAAGGACATGGCCGCCCAGGATGCCGACATGGCGGCACGCGCAGCCAGCCCGGAATTTGAAACGATCCGGGTCGGCATGCGCCAGCTTTACCGGCGCTTTGAACGTCCCCTTTATGCGGGTAACACCGGCACCGGCAGCCTGCTGCGGCGCGGAGCAGTGCAAGCCTGGTCGGGCATCTATTGTGCAGAAGCGGACTGCTCCGCCGTACGCGGTAATCTCTCACGCGCCGGGTTGGAGGCTCTTGAATACCAGTCCGGGGGCAAGGACGTGCCGCGCTTCATCGTCTGCGGAAGCCCTGCCCAGGACATCGCAGGACCAGAGGCGCGAGGCTCGCGCATCGAACGCAGCCTCTGGCGTCTCGAGGACGCCGGATAGAATTAAAAAACTCTTTTATAATCAATAATTTACAAATTACCGGCTAAGCCTTGAGCGCAGACAGGCAGCGATCCAGCCACTGCGCCGTCAGTTTCTCCTGCGTCGAATTCTGTTTCAGCCGCTGGTCGAGCGCCTTCCAGTCGACGCAGTCGAGCAGCTGGTCCTGATTGAAACAGGAGAACACATAACTCGTCCTGCCGGTCTGCGGGTCAACATGCGGTTGCAGACACTGCGCGCAGACCTCCTTCATCATGCACTGCATCGGCGAGTTGATTGAACCGATCGCGTGGTGTTGGGGTTTCAGGTAAGGCTTCAGCACCTCGCGCCGCGCGCGCGCCACGGCAGCCATCATCCTGTCGGAGCCGATGGCGATCACGCGATCGGCATCGCTGAAGGGAATCGCCTGCTCACCCAGCGTGCCGGAGGCATAGGCCAGCATTGCCTGCACGATGTTGCCGGTGAAGCTGCGGTCATGCGGGCGCGAGGGCACGAAGCCGGGCTGCTCGTCGCAGCACCAGACGACGACGTCGCTCGCCGCCTCGATGTTTTCGACATGGTAACGGTCGCCCATGCTCTTGTAGCCGGCGAAATAGAGCACCCTGCACCCGGCCTTGCGCATTGCCTGGCCGATCGAGAACAGCACGGCGTTGCCGAGCCCGCCGCCGACCAGCACCACGGTCTCGCCGGAGGGAATCTCGGTCGGTGCCCCGGTGGGTCCCATCAGAATCACCGCCTCGCCGGGCTTGAATTCCGCGCAGAGATCGCTGGATCCGCCCATCTCGAGCACGATCGTGGACAGCAGTCCGGCTTCAGCATCCACCCACGCACCGGTCAGCGCCAGGCCCTCCATCGCCAGCGTGCTGCCGGCGACGCGTTGCGCCTGCGACTCAAAGTTCTGCAACCGGTAGAACTGCCCGGGCCGGAAACGGCGTGCAGCCAGCGGCGCGCGCAGCACGACTTCGACGATGGTCGGCGTCAGCCGCTTGACCTCGTGCACGGTGGCGCGCAGGTCGCGTTGCAGCGCGCCGAGGAAAGTCGCGTCGTCGACGGCGGCTGCAGGTTTCACTTTTTCCAGCACGCCGCTGACCACCGGATAGCCCTGCTTGGCGCTGCCCACGGCCTTGACCACGTTGCCGAAAAACGACGGATGCACGTCGCCGAAATAGCTGATGCAGCGGCCATCGTCACGTCTTGCCAGCAGCACATTGACTGCATTGGGTTTCGAAATGGATTTCTCCGCTGAAACCGGACGACCATCAGCATCGACGGCACGGAAGTAGCGGCCGTCGAGCACAAAGGTGTCCGCATCCTCCCGCGCCAGCACGGTATTGGGCTGGGTGCCGGCGGCGATCAGGATCGCGCGCGCCGGCAGTGTCACCTGTCCGGCGTCGCGCCAGACGCCATCCTCGTCCTTCGCCTGCACGGCGGCTTTCAGCGCGCTGGCATGGCCATAGGCGTCGGTTTCGATGGCCAGCGGCGTCAGGCACTCGGCGAAGGTGATGCCCTCCTCCAGCGCCTTGTGCACTTCCTCGTGGTTCAGCGTGTACGACGGGCTGTCGACCAGGCGCTTGCGATAAGCGATCGTCGCACCGCCCCAGGACTGCAGCAGCTGCAGGATGCGCGGTTCGCGTCCTTCCCGCGCCGCCGCACCGCGCTCCGCACGGATCGCCCGCGCATGGGCAATGAACTCGGCGGCAATTTCACGTTCCTCAGCACTCCAGCCCCTCTGCACGGCGTCCTCGCCGCGCTCCCCGACCAGGGTTTCATGGCGCAACAGGAATTTCTCGACCTGCAGCGGGTAGTAGGCCAGCGCTTCGGTCGCGGTATCGACCGCGGTGAGCCCGCCGCCTATCACCACCACCGGCAGTCGCAGCTGCATGTTGGCAATCGAATCCGCCTTTGCCGCGCCGGTCAACTGCAGCGCCATCAGGAAATCTGAAGCGGTGCGCACGCCGCGGGCCAGACCGTTAGGCATGTCGAGCACCGTCGGACGTCCCGCACCGATCGCCAGTGCGACATGATCGAAACCCAGTTCGAATGCGCCATCGGCAGTGACCGTACCGCCGAAACGCACACCGCCGAACAGCGCAAATTGAGTGCGCCGCTCCAGCAGCAGGCGGATGATTTTCAGGAAGTTCTTGTCCCAGCGCACGGTGATGCCATATTCGGCAACGCCGCCGAAGCCGGCCATCGCCCGGTCATCGAGCGACTCATGCAGTTCATGCACATCCCTGATCGGCCTGAACGGCACGCGCCGGCCCGCGGAATCGACTCCCGACAGCTCCGGCAGCAGGGGTTCGATTTTCAGACCGTCGATGCCGACCACCGTATGTCCGTCGTTCATCAGGAAATGCGACAGCGAGAACCCTGCCGGCCCCATGCCCACCACCAGCACCCGCTTGCCCGTCGGCGCCCGCGGCACGGGATTGCGCAGGTTCAGCGGATTCCAGCGCGTCAGCAGGCTGTAGATCTCGAACCCCCAGGGCAGTCCGAGCACATCCTTCAGCGTGCGCGTTTCCGCCTGTGGAATGTTGACCGGCTCCTGCTTCTGGTAAATGCAGGCCTTCATGCAGTCGTTGCAGATGCGGTGGCCGGTTGCCGCGACCACCGGATTGTCGACAGTGATGATCGCCAGTGCACCGATCGCCAGGCCTTCGGTCTTGGCCTTGTGGAATTCGGAAATCTTCTCTTCCAGCGGGCAGCCCGCGAGGGTGATGCCGAAAGGGGATTTCTTGAATGAAGCCTCGCCGCGGCCGCCGCCTCCCTTCTCCCGCAATCCCTTGGAGCAGGAATCCTTGCCCTGTTCATGGCACCAGATGCAGTAGTTGGCCTCGTCGAGCGCGCCAGCCAGGTCAGTGCCGCGGTCAGTGAGCCTGAAGCCCTCGCGCAGCCGCAGCTTCGATACGTCGAAACGGTGCTCGCTGAATCCCTTCGCCGTGTCGGTCTGCACCGGAACCAGCTTCTGCACGTCAAGCTTGTGCGGCGCCTTGAACATCACGCCCTCGCGGTGGCGTGCCCGTCCGGCCACCGTATGCGCCGCCCAGGCGGCGTACTGCAGCGCGAGGTCCAGCGCATCGGCGTGTGCAGATTCATCCAGTTGCCACTGTTCGACATGGCGCGCAAACGCGAGTTCGGTCAGCGGCTCGCCGAACAGCGCGGCCAGCTTCATGCCAACGGCATCGCCGTCGATCAGTGCAGCGGCTTCCGGTTTGTACTTGTGCATTGCCTTGCGCTGCACGAAGAGGCGTTTCACACGGTACAGCGGCGCAAGCTCGTGATGCCGCGCCGACAGCGCGCGGACTTCGGCCTCGATGCCGAACAGCCGGGCAATGAAGTCATCGAGGTGCGGCGCCAGTGCAAGCAGAAGCTCCGACTCCGCCTTGATTGCCAGCGATGCCGCTCCGGCACGCGCCGCAAGCAGATTTGCGCCCAGCCCGGAATCAGCCTGGGCGACATGGTCGAGAAATGCCTGATCGATGCGCAGCAATCCGTCTCGGGAATAGAGATCCAGGAACGAAAAACCGGAGCGGAGGGAAAGTTCGGGAGCGCGGTCCAAGATGGTCACTGCGGAGGAGAAAACGCCGATTATATCAACCGCGCATGCTGCTCCTTGATGCCACTGGTTATGTGCTCAGCATTGCCGGAAATAACGCACCGGCATGAACGGGACCGCACCCCATGCCATAATCAGGGCGGGAAAGGCGACGGTCCGGTCGCCCCCAATCCGGTCATTGCAATGAGCGCCCCGCACAGAAAAATTCTGGTCTGGATTCTGCTCTCCATCCTCGCGGCGTCGCTGAGCTATGCCGCCTTTCGCGGCTATTTCAGCGCGGAACTGATGCTGGGTTTTGCCAACACTTTTTCCTGCTGACGCCCCCCCCTTCAGGCCGGGCAAAGTCTCTCCGCGGCCGCTATGACGTTGGCAATGACCATCGCCACGGTCATCGGGCCAACCCCGCCCGGCACCGGCGTGATCCACCCCGCCTTCGCCTGCACGGCATCGTAATCGACGTCGCCGCAAAGCTTGCCGTCTGGCAAGCGGTTGATGCCGACATCAATGACCGCGGCGCCCGGCTTGACCATCTCCGCGGTGACCATCCGCGGTTTGCCCGCCGCGCAGATCAGGATGTCGGCTTCGCGCGTGATCGACGCCAGTTCCGGTGTGCGCGAATGGCAGATTGTCACCGTCGCATTGCGCTCGAGCAGCATCAATGCGGCCGGTTTGCCGACAATGCTGCTGCGCCCGATGACCACGGCGTGTTTGCCGGCCACAGGCACTCCGGCGCGTTCAAGCATCAGCATGCAGCCCGAGGGCGTGCACGGCACGAGCAGGGCATGGCCGTCGAGCAGCGCCCCGAGGCTGCGCCAGGTGAACCCGTCGACGTCCTTCGCCGGGTCAATGCGCTGCAACACCGAAACCGCGCTGATGTGCGCGGGCAGCGGCAGCTGCACGAGGATGCCATGCACCCTGGGGTCCTTGTTCAGGGCGTCGACTTTCTGCAGCAGTTCCGCTTCTCTGGTGTTCGCCGGCAGGCGGAAATCAAAGGTGCTGACGCCGGCGTCGCGGCAGGCACGTTCCTTGGAGCGCACGTAGACCGCCGAAGCGGGATCATCCCCCACCAGCACCACGGCAAGTCCGGGCACGCAGCCGCGCGCCGCGAGTCGGCCCGCGGCATCCTTCTGCTCGCCAAGAACCTGCCGCGCCATCGCGGCACCATCGATGACTATCGCACCCATCGCATTCCGTCCGTTTGAAAATCCTGTACTGCAGGACTGCCAGACCTGCGCCATTGCCCTGCCACACTATTGCCCTGATGGCTGCTCCGGCCGGGCGGCCGGAGCAGCTTCGAGAACCTGAAAAAAAACCTCGTCGCGACGGATCATCCCGAGCTCATTGCGTGCGCGCTCTTCCACGGCTTCCAGTCCCTGCTTGAGGTCGCCGACCTCGGCGTCCAGGGCGGCATTGCGCGCACGCATCCGTTCGTTGGACTCGCGCTGCGCTGCGATCTGCCGCTCCGTCTCCCACACCCGCAGCAGGCCGCCCTTGCCCAGCCAGAGGGGATACTGGATCAGCAGCAGCAGCCCGGCGAGCAGGATGGCGAGCAGTCGCATGACTTCAGCAAGGCAAGCGGACGGCCCGCGGGAGAAAGCTAGCGCAGCTGGTAAAAGGCAGCACGTCCGGGGTAAGTCGCCGTATCACCGAGATCCTCCTCGATGCGCAGCAGCTGGTTGTATTTGGCGAGACGGTCAGTCCGTGACAGCGACCCGGTCTTGATCTGCATCGCATTTGTGGCCACTGCAATGTCGGCGATGGTGGTATCCTCGGTTTCCCCGGAACGGTGCGAGATGACCGCGGTATAGCGCGCCCGTTTCGCCATTTCGATAGCCGCCAGCGTCTCGGTCAGGGTCCCGATCTGGTTGACCTTGATCAGGATCGAGTTCGCAATGCCCTGCTCGATCCCGCGCTTCAGGTACTGGGTATTGGTGACAAACAGGTCATCTCCGACAAGCTGGACACGGCTGCCGAGCTTCTGCGTCAGCACCTTCCAGCCGTCCCAGTCGTTTTCCGCCATGCCGTCCTCGATGCTGACGATGGGGTATTTGTCGACCCAGGCTGCCAGGTAATCGGCGAATTCCGGTGCCTTCAGGCTGAGCCCCTCGGAGCGCAGGGTGTATTCGCCGTCCTCGAAAAATTCCGAACTCGCGCAGTCCAGAGCCAGCGCGACATCTTCCCCGGGCCGGTAGCCGGCAGCCTCGACTGCCTCGAGGATCACCTGGATTGCCGCCTCGTGTTTCGGCAGGCGCGGCGCAAAGCCGCCTTCATCTCCCACGGCGGTGGCCAGACCGCGGTCCGCCAGCAGCTTGCGCAGGGCGTGAAACACCTCCGCACCGCAACGCAGTGCCTCGCGGAAGCTTTGCGCACCCACCGGCACGATCATGAATTCCTGCATGTCCAGACCGTTATCGGCATGGGCTCCGCCGTTGATGACGTTCATCATCGGTACCGGCATCGCCATGGCCCCGGCTCCGCCCAGATAACGATGCAGCGGCAGCCCCGACTCCTCGGCCGCGGCGCGGGCCACGGCCATGGAGACCGCCAGCATCGCATTGGCCCCGAGCCGCGATTTGTTTTCGGTGCCATCGAGGTCCAGCAGCGTGCGATCGACAAAAGCCTGCTCGGTGGCATCGACACCGATCACCGCCTCGCAAATCTCTGTGTTGACATGCTCGACCGCCTGCAGCACACCCTTCCCGCCGTAACGCTGCTTGTCGCCGTCGCGCAGTTCAATCGCCTCGCGGCTCCCGGTCGACGCCCCCGAAGGCACCGCCGCGCGTCCCAGAATGCCGGACTCCAGCAGCACATCAGCCTCCACGGTCGGGTTGCCGCGTGAGTCCAGAATTTCCCTGCCTATGACATCGACGATTGCGCTCATGCCCTATCCTGTCGCTTGAGTTTATACATGCTGTTCGACGAAGCGGCGGCTCTTCACCGCGGCATCGAGAGCGTGAAGGGTATTCAGCAGCTCGCCCATCAATGCGAGCGGCCAGGAATTCGGGCCGTCACACAGCGCCTCATCGGGCTTCGGATGGGTTTCCATGAACACGCCGGAGACTCCGGCTGCCACTGCCGCTCGGGCCAGCACCGGAATATGCTCGCGCTGGCCGCCGCTGGCGCTGCCCTGTCCTCCCGGCAACTGCACCGAGTGGGTGGCGTCGAACACGACCGGGCAGCCGGTGCCGCGCATCACGGCCAGCCCGCGCATGTCGACAACGAGGTTGTTGTAGCCGAAGCTGAATCCGCGCTCGCAGACCATAATCTGTTCATTGCCGGTGCTGCGCGCCTTGTCGACAACATTGGCCATTTCCCAAGGCGACAGGAACTGGCCCTTCTTGATGTTCACCGGCCTGCCCTGGCTCGCCACGCTGCGGATGAAATTGGTCTGTCGGCAGAGGAAGGCCGGGGTCTGGATCACATCGACGACGGCCGCGACTTCGGAGAGCGGCGTGTCTTCGTGCACATCGGTCAGCACCGGCACGCCAATCTGCTGTTTGACCGATTCGAGAATACGCAGCCCCTCTTCGATGCCGGGACCGCGGTAACTTTTGCCCGAAGTGCGGTTGGCCTTGTCAAAGGAGCCTTTGAACACATAGGGCATCTGCAGCCGAGCCGCCTGCTCTTTCAGATGCCCCGCAACGTCGAGGCACATCTGCTCGCTTTCCAGGGTATCGGGTCCGGCGATCAGGAACATCGGCCGGTCCAGCCCGGCTTCGAATCCGCAGAGTTTCATCGGCTGGCCCGGGCTGCGCTCAGGTCGCTGCCGAGGCGCGCGCCGGCCGCGAAGCCTGATGCCGTGTGCCGGCGCTGTCCAGGGCTGCCTCGACGAAAGACTTGAACAGCGGATGTCCGCCACGCGGCGTCGAGGTGAATTCCGGATGAAACTGCACGCCGACAAACCAGGGGTGCCCGGGGATCTCGATCATTTCGCAGAGGTCGCCGGTCAGCGACCGGCCGCTGACGCTGAGGCCGGCCTCCTGCAACCGGGGCAGGTAGTGATTGTTGACTTCGTAACGATGTCGATGGCGTTCGGTGATGCGGTCGGCACCATAGATTTTTCTCGCCAGCGAGCCCGTCTTCAGGGCGCATTCCTGACCGCCCAGCCGCATCGTGCCGCCGAGGTCGGACGTGGCGTCGCGGCGCTCGACCTTGCCGTCGCGGTCCTGCCATTCAGTGATCAGCGCCACCACCGGGTGCGGTGTTTCAGGATCAAACTCCGTACTGTGCGCACCGGCGAGCCCCGCCAGGTGACGCGCATATTCGATCACCGCCAGCTGCATGCCGAGGCAGATGCCCAGGTACGGAATGCCGTTTTCTCGGGCATGGCGTATCGCCGCGATCTTGCCCTCGACGCCGCGCTTGCCGAATCCGCCGGGCACCAGAATTGCGTTCATGCCGTCCAGGCAGCCGATGCCGTTCTTTTCAATGCTCTCGGAATCGACGTAATTGATGCGGATTTTCGAGCCGGTATGGATGCCGGCGTGAATCAGCGCCTCGGACAAGGACTTGTACGATTCGGTCAGGTCCACGTACTTCCCGACCAGCGCAATGCTCACTTCGTGCTGAGGATGCTCCAGCGCGTGAATCACGCGATCCCAGCTCGAAAGGTCGGCAGGCGGCGGATTGATGCCGAGTTTCCTGCAGACGATGTCGTCAAGCCGCTGCTCGTGCAGCTTCCCGGGTATCTTGTAGATGCTGTCGACATCCACCGCCGAGATCACCGCGTCGACGCCGACGTTGGTGAACAGCGCGATCTTGCGCCGCTCGCCGTCCGGCAGCGGGCGGTCGGCCCGGCACAGCAGGACGTCGGGCTGGATGCCGATCTCGCGCAACTCCTTGACCGAATGCTGGGTAGGCTTGGTCTTGATCTCCCCGGCCGAGGCGATGTACGGCACCAGTGTCAGGTGGATGAAGCACGCGTTGTCTCGGCCGACCTCGATCCCCATCTGCCGGATCGCCTCGAGAAAAGGCAGCGACTCGATGTCGCCGACCGTGCCGCCGATCTCGACCAGCGCGATCTCGGCGTCACCGGCGCCGCGCCGGACATACTGTTTGATCTCATCGGTGATGTGGGGAATCACCTGCACCGTGCCGCCGAGATAGTCGCCGCGGCGTTCCTTCTTGATGACGCTCTCGTAGATCTGGCCGGTGGTGAAGTTGTTGCGCTTGCCCATCCGTGCATCGATGAAACGCTCGTAATGACCAAGGTCCAGATCGGTCTCGGCGCCGTCCTCGGTGACGAACACTTCGCCGTGCTGGAAGGGACTCATCGTGCCCGGATCCACATTGATGTACGGATCCAGCTTGAGCATCGAAACCTTGATGCCGCGCGATTCGAGAATCGCTGCGAGGGAGGCGGCGGCGATACCTTTGCCCAGGGAGGAAACCACACCACCGGTGACAAAGATATATTTGGTCATCTCATGTAAGCCGCGTTTTCTTATTTTATCGCAAATCCGGCGACCGTCCAATCACGCCGGCTTGCCGCCCCGTGCCAGATACAGCCAGGTTTCGACGACGGTGTCGGGATTCAGTGACAGGCTCTCGATACCCTCCTCAACCAGCCACTCCGCAAGATCCGGATGGTCTGAAGGTCCCTGTCCGCAGATGCCCACGTACTTGCCGGCCTTGCGGCAGGCGACAATGGCGAGATGCAGCATATGCTTCACCGCCGGGTCGCGCTCGTCAAAAGCGTCGGCGATGAGTCCCGAGTCTCGATCCAGGGCCAGAGTCATCTGCGTCATGTCGTTGGACCCGATCGAGAAACCGTCGAAGTGCTCAAGGAACTGGTCGGCAAGGATCGCATTGGAGGGAATCTCGCACATCATGATGATGCGCAAGCCGTTCTTGCCCCGCTCCAGCCCGTTTTCCGCCAGCAGCTTGAGCACGCGCTTTCCCTCGTCGACGGTGCGGATGAACGGGACCATGATCTCGACGTTGGTCAGTCCCATGTCATCGCGGACCTTCTTCATCGCGCGGCACTCGAGTTCGAAGCAGTCCTTGAAGGCGGGCGACACGTAACGCGAGGCACCGCGGAACCCGAGCATCGGATTCTCCTCGTGCGGCTCGTAGCGCGAGCCGCCGGTGAGGCTGGAGTATTCATTGGACTTGAAATCAGAAAGTCTTACGATCACCGGCTTCGGCCAGAACGCGGCACCCAGCGTGGCCACGCCCTCGGCCAGCTTGTTGACATAGAAGTTCACCGGGTCGGCGTAGCCGGCGCTGTGTTCCTCCACCGCGAGCTTGAGGTCCGCGCTGAGATCGGGATAGGCCAGCACCGCCTTGGGATGCACGCCTATCATGCGGGCGATGATGAATTCCAGCCGCGCCAGGCCGACGCCTTCGTTGGGCAGGCGCTGGAACTCGAAGGCAAGCTCCGGGTTGCCGACATTCATCGTGATCTTCACCGGACACTTCGGCATGCTCGACAGCGAAAGATCGATTACTTCGGTCTGCAGTTCACCGCGATAGACAAAGCCGGTGTCGCCCTCGGCACAGGACACAGTGACCGGCTTGCCATCCTTCAGCACTTGTGTGGCGTCGCCGCAGCCGACCACCGCGGGAATACCCAGCTCACGCGCGATGATTGCCGCATGGCAGGTGCGTCCGCCGCGGTTGGTGACGATAGCCGCAGCCCGCTTCATCACCGGCTCCCAGTCCGGGTCGGTCATGTCGGTCACCAGCACATCGCCCGGCTTGACGCGGTCCATCTCCGCAGCGCTCTTGATCAGCCGCACCGGGCCGCTGCCGATGCGCTGGCCGATGGCGCGGCCGGTCGCCAGCACTTCCGAGCGTTCCTTGAGCCGGTAACGGCGCAGCGTGTCGACTTTTTCGCTGGCCTTCACTGTTTCGGGGCGCGCCTGGAGGATGTAAAGCTTGCCGTCATTGCCGTCTTTTCCCCACTCGATGTCCATCGGCCGCTGGTAATGCGACTCGATGATCACGGCATAGCGCGCCAGCTCGGTGACTTCGGCGTCGGTGATCGAAAACTTGCGCCGCTCGGCCTCGGGCACATCGATGGTCTGAACCGACTTGCCCGCGGCACGATCTTCGGTGAACACCATGCGCAGCGCCTTCGAGCCCAGCCCCCTGCGCAGGATTGCATCCCGGCCTTCCTTGAGACCGCGCTTGTAGACATAGAATTCATCGGGATTGACCTGGCCCTGAACCACCGTCTCGCCCAGCCCGTAGGCCGAGGTAATGAACACCACCTGGTCGAATCCGGACTCGGTGTCCAGCGTGAATATCACGCCGCTCGCACCCTTGTCGCTGCGCACCATGCGCTGCACCGCCGCCGACAGTGCCACCTCGTCGTGGGTAAACCCCTTGTGCACCCGGTAGGAAATCGCGCGGTCGTTGTAAAGTGACGCGAACACGTGGCGGATCGCCTCGAGCAGATTGTCGAGGCCATGCACGTTGAGATAGGTTTCCTGCTGACCCGCAAAAGAGGCATCCGGCAGGTCTTCCGCGGTGGCCGAGGAGCGCACTGCAAACGACACGTCTGCCCCGGAATCCGCAACCAGTTTGCCGTAGGCGGTCTCGATCGCCTTGCGGAAATCCGCGCTGAATTCCTGCGCAAGTATCCAGCCGCGGATTTCGCCACCTGCCGCAACCAGTGCATTGACGTCGTCGGCGTCGAGTGTGGACAGGCGCTTCGAAATCCTGTCGGCAAGGCCATTCTGTGCCAGAAACAGCCGGTAGGCGTCGGCTGTGGTCGCAAATCCGCCGGGCACACGCACGCCGGCGCCGGCAAGCTGGCTGATCATTTCACCGAGCGATGCGTTTTTGCCTCCGACCCGCCCCACATCGCTCATGCGCAATGCACCCAGATCAACCACCAGTTCCTTGCCACCCATGCCAGCTTCCTTCATTGTGTGCCGCATCAAAAGAAGCTATTTTACCGAATCCCGTCACCGGTTCCGAGCATGAACTCAAAACGTACGGCCTTTTTTGTATCCGACCGCACCGGCATCACCGCCGAAATGCTCGGCCACAGCCTGCTGACTCAGTTCGAGGCAGTCCGCCTGAAGGAAATCACGGTGCCGTTCATTGATACCGTGGATAAGGCCCACGGATTCGTGCGGCGGGTCAATGACACCGGAGCCGCTGACGGTGTCAGGCCGATCGTCATCAGCACCCTGGTCAATACCGAGATTGCAGGCATAGTGGCCACCGCCAATGCCTTGTTCCTTGATTCCTTTGAGATTTTCATTGCCCCCCTGGAACAGGAACTGGGTGTCAGGGCCTCCCACGCCATCGGCCGCTCCCACAGCACCGAAGACTTCGTGAACTACCATCACCGCATCGAGGCGGTGAACTACGCGCTGTCCCACGACGACGGGGTTTCCAAGCGTGAACTGGCCGAGGCCGATATCATCCTGGTCGGCGTTTCACGTTGCGGGAAAACACCGACCTGCCTGTATCTTGCGATGCAGTTCGGAATCCGCGCCGCCAACTACCCGTTAATCCCCGAGGATTTCAGCACCATGCAGCTGCCGGCGCAGATCAAGACCCTGCGCAACAGGCTGTACGGACTGACCATCAAGCCTGCGCGCCTGCAGCAGATCCGCAACGAGCGGCGACCGGGCAGCAAGTACGCGACGCTCGCCAACTGCGAATTTGAAATCCGCGAGGCCGAGGCGCTGATGCGCCAGGAAGGCATCCCCTATCTCGACGCCACCAGCAAGTCGGTCGAGGAACTCGCCACCACGATTCTGCAGGAAGCCAAGCTGGAGCGGCGGATCTACTGAGCGTTTCGGATTCCGTCAGGCGCCGGCCCGTAGCTGCCGCACGCGCTCGAACAGGCAGACCGCAGCGGCGGCGGCAACATTCAGTGACTCTGCAGATCCCGGCATCGGGATATGCACGGTACTCTGCGCCAGCGCTGCAAGACCTGGTGAAAGCCCGCCGCCCTCGTTGCCGAACATCAGGGCGACCTCACCGGTCAGCACCGCATCGAACACCGGAATTCCCCCATTCAATGCCGTGGCCACCACTGCCCCGGAATAGGCAGCCGCCAGCGCCTGCAGGTCCACGCCTTCAATGATGCGCAAGGCAAAATGAGCGCCCATGCCGGCGCGCAGCACGCGCGGCGACCAGGCGTGCACTGAGTGCTTCGACAGGCAGACCGTTTCAATTCCGGCCGCTGCAGCCGACCTCAGGATTGAACCCACGTTGCCGGGATCCTGGATGTCCTCGAGCCACACGCTGGCACCGGAGAGCCGCTCCGGTGCCGCCACCCGCGGCGTCGGCACCACTGCAATGATGCCGGTGGGTGTCGCCACCGAGGACAGCTGGCGGAACAGGGCGTCAGACAGCTGCAGTTGCGGGCATGCCTTCAGTTTCGCCAACAGGCCGCATACCTCGGGATTTTCCGCAGCGCTGCGATTGAGCACGATCTCGGCTGGCGGGCCAACATGCTCGGCATAGGCAGCGACCAGATGGATGCCGTCGAGCAGGGACAGGCCCGCGCCCCTCCTTTCGCGCGATGACTGGGCCAGCTTGAGCAGCGCGCGAAAGCGGGGGTTGTCCGAAGAGGTGATGGTTTTCACAAGGCGCAGGTCCTGAATCCGGCAAACACATCGCGACGATCCGGTGTGTAGAAATTGCGCCAGGTGTTGCGTATCAGCTCCGGACCGGTGGCATGGCAGCCGCCGCGCAGAACCTTATGGCTGCCGAACCAGGGCTCCGAGTACTCGGCATAGGGATCACGCAGAAAGCCCGGGTAAGGCCGGAACCAGTCCGCAGTCCATTCCCAGACATTGCCGATCATCTGGCGCATGCCCCAGGCACTGTCGCCTGCCGGCAAAGCGTCGACGGCGATACAGCGCCCTGCTCCGCCATGCAGGTTCGCTGCCGCCGGCGACGGCGGGGCATCCCCCCAGGGATATCTGCGCTTGACTCCGGGAGAATCAGGCACAGTGGACGCCGCGAACTCCCATTCCGTCTCGCTGGGCAGGCGACGGCCTGCCCAGCGACACCAGGCTTCGGCCTCGTGCCAGTTGACGTGTACGACCGGCTCGCGTTCAGGCAGTAATTCCAGCCGGTCGTTGACGCGACGCCACCAGGCCGAGCCATCGCGCTGCCAGTAGACCGGCGCAAGCGCCCCTTCCCGCATCCGCCAGGACCACCCCTGCTCGCTCCAGAAATTACGGTCCAGGTAACCGCCGGCATCGACAAACTCGGCGAACTGCGCGCAGGTCACCGGGGTGCGCGCCATGCGGAACGGACGGACAAAGACCGGATGCGCCCATTTCTCGTTGTCAAACACGAAACCATCGTCCCCGGACGCACCAAGCTGGAAATGCCCACCGGGAATCTCCACGTCCCCTTCGCACAAGGGAGATGGTGATTGCATGCCGGCCATCACCTGTCCTTTGCCCACTGCCGGATAGGCCAGCGTTTGCCGCGTGTACGTCAAGGCTTCGCAGTGCATCTGCTCATGAAAAATGCTGAGCAAGCGGAAATAGACAGACTCCCGGTCACCTGCATGCTGCTGAAAGCGCGCCTCCGCGGCAGCCCGCACCATTGCGAGGTAATCCAGGGTTGCAGCCATGTCCGGCAGCGGCAGGTCCCAGCGTGTGTCGTGATCGACGCGCGCAGAATCGTACAGCGCATCCGCCCGCGGCATCATGCTCGCCGCCAGCCCGCCATCCCCGCGGTAACGCAGGCACCAGCGCTCCTCGAACCAGCCGACATGACCGGCCTCCCACAGCGGAGGGTTGACGATCGTCAGCTTAGGCCCCAGCCACTGCGTTTTGTCCAGCCCGCCGATCAGTTCCAGCAGACGTGTCCGCGTCCCCGCGGAAAACGCGCTCAGCTGTGGAATGCTGTCTTGTAGCCGGTGAAGCATCGGGTTGCGTCGATGAATAGTCTGGTTTTGTTATAGTGCCAGCGGAGTTTATCCGGATAGCCACCTGATGAAAATCGTGATCGTCACTCCTGCTGCCGTCCATTCGCGTTACGGCAACCGCAACACCGCCGTGCGCTGGGCAAACATGCTGCGTGAACTCGGCCATCAGGTGACCGTACAGCAGGTGTGGAACGGGCGTAGCGCCGACCTCATGTTGGCACTGCATGCCCGCCGCAGCCACGATTCGATAGTGCGTTACGCGGAACGCCATCCGGAACGTCCTTTGGTGCTGGCCCTCACCGGCACCGACCTCTACCGGGACATCCGCGACGACATCAACGCCCAGGAATCACTGGACCTGGCGACGCGCCTGGTCGTGCTGCAGGACATGGGGCTGCGCGAGCTGGCTCCGCGGTTGCGCCGCAAGGCCGCTGTCGTTTACCAGTCCAGCGAACCGGTGCGCCGGACGCCGCCGAACCGCGCCTGTTTCGAGATCGTGGTCAGCGGCCATCTGCGCGAGGAGAAGGATCCGTTCCGCGGCGTCGAGGCGCTGTCCCTGCTGCCCCCGGAAAGTCGCATCCGCATCACGCACATCGGCGGCGCGCGGGATCGCGAAATGGCTGCAGCCGCGCGCCGCTGGATGAAAAAGGAGCCCCGCTATGTCTGGCTCGGCGAACTTGCCCACCGGCAGGCGCTGGCAACCCTGGCGCGTGCACGGGTGATGCTGATCAGTTCATGGATGGAAGGCGGCGCCAATGTCGTCAGCGAAGCGCTGACAGCCGGCGTGCCGGTCATTGCCTCGAAAATATCTGGCAACATCGGCATGCTGGGTAGCAGCTACCGCGGTTATTACCCGGCGGGCGATGCCAGAGCACTGGCCAAGCTGCTGCGCAAAGCCGAGTCCGACCCCAAATTCCTCACCGCCTTGCACCGTCAATGTGCCGCGCGACGGCCGCTGATCAGCGCAGCGCGGGAAAAACGTTCGCTGAAGGCTGCCTTGGCCGCGGCATTAAATATATAAGTTATTGATTTTATTGATTATTTTATAAACTCCCGCACAGGCGCAAAACTGCGCCGGTGCGCCGGCGTGGGACCCAGGCGGCGCAATGCCGCGATATGCAGCGCAGTACCGTAACCCTTGTGCCGGTCAAAGCCATACCCGGGATAAATCTCGTGCAATCGCAGCATCTGCGCATCGCGAGCGGTCTTCGCGAGTATCGACGCAGCGGAAATGGCAGCCACCCGGGAATCACCCTGAACCATGGCGCTCGCCGGCATGTCCACCTTCGGCACGTAGAGACCGTCGACCACTATCGATTCGGGCCGGATCCGCAAGGCCTCCACGGCGCGGCTCATCGCGAGCAGGCTCGCCTGCAGGATGTTGAGCGCATCGATTTCTTCGACGCTGGCGCTGGCCACGGCCCAGCATAGCGCCTGATCCCGTATCTCGCCGGCGAGCGCCTCGCGGCGCTTCGCACTCAGCTTTTTCGAATCGGCCAGCCCCTGCATCGGCGGGGGATCCTCGAGCATCACTGCCGCAGCGAACACCGGACCCGCCAACGGCCCGCGCCCCGCCTCGTCGACACCGCACACCACTGCCTTCATGACGCGGCAGGCAACAGGTACGGCATGAGCACATCCGCCGCACGCTCGGCGGCATCATGCCGCAACTCGCCCGCCATCCTGGCAAAGCGCTCCTCGATCGCCTTGCGCCTGCCGCCGTCCCGCAACAGGTCAATGACCGCCGCCGACAGCGCCTCGGGAGTTGCCGCGTCCTGCAACAACTCGGGCACCACGAACTCGCCGGCAAGGATATTGGGCAGGCCGACCCAGGGCTGATAACGCAGGCTGTTCATGATCCACCAGCTGAGCCGCGGCATGCGGTAGGTGATGACCATCGCGCGCTGCAGCAGCGCCGCCTCCAGTGTCGCAGTGCCCGAGGCCACCAGCACCACGTCGGCCGCCACCATGGCCTCATGCGCATGTCCGAACAGCAGCTTGATGTCGAGCTCCCCGCTCTGCCGGCGATAAAGCGCGGCCTCGAACAACTCCCGGGTCCGCCGGTTCACCAGCGGCACCAGCAGGCGCACGCCCTCGACTGCGGCCGCCACTTTTTCTGCGGTGGCCACGAAGACATCCGCCAGCTGCTCGAGTTCGCTGACGCGACTGCCCGGCAGCAGTGCAAGCACGGGCGCCGCCTGCGGGATCTTCAGGCCGGTACGCGCCTCTTCGCGGGACGGCGCGGCGGCAAGCATGTCGGCCAGCGGATGGCCGACGTAGCTGACCGGCACCCCGGCTTTTTCGTAAATCTCGGACTCGAAGGGAAACACCGTCAGCATCCTCGACACCGATTTGCGGATCCTGCGGATGCGCCCGCGGCGCCAGGCCCAGATCGATGGACTCACATAGTGCACGGTCGGGATGCCGGCCGCCTTGAGGCCGGCCTCGAGATCAAGATTGAAATCCGGCACATCGATGCCGATGAAAACGGCAGGAGGTTCGGCAAGGAAATGCGACTTCAGGCTGCGGCGGATGCCGATGATTTCACGGTAATGGCGCAGCACCTCGACGTATCCGCGCACCGAGAGTTTTTCCATCGGAAACAATGACTGCACGCCGGCCGCGGTCATCTGCGGGCCGCCGATGCCGACGATACGGGCGCGCGGCACCCGCTTCAACAGGGCGCGGACCAGCGCCGCACCCAGCAGGTCTCCGGAGGGTTCTCCGGCAACGATGCCGATCAGGGGACCTGCCGGTGCCGGAGCCACAATGATTAGCGGATGATGCCGCGCCCCGGCATCGCCAGGAATTCGGCAAGCAGCAGCAGAGCCGGCTGCGTGGCAGCCTCTTCCGCTATCCGGGTTCTTGCCTCCTCGAATGACAGGCCCGCCTTGTAAAGCGTTTTGTAGGCGCGCTTGACCGCACTGATCGCCTCGGGCTGGAAGCCGCGCCGGCGCAGGCCCTCGGCATTGATGCCATGCGGCTGCGCCGTATTGCCCGATGCCATCACGTAAGGCGGCAGGTCCTGCAGCAGGATCGTACCCATCGCGGTAATGCTGTGGGCGCCGATGCGGCAGAACTGGTGAACCACCGTGAACCCGCCGAGTATCGCGTGGTCCCCGACATGCACATGTCCGGCAAGCTGCGCATTGTTGGCGAAAATGGCATGGTTGCCGACCTGGCAGTCATGGGCCAGGTGCACATAAGCCATGATCCAGTTGTGGTTGCCCACGCGCGTCACGCCGGTGTCCTGCGTGGTGCCACGGTTGAATGTGCAGAATTCGCGGATCGTGTTGTCGTCGCCGATCTCCAGGCGCGTGGCTTCACCGGAGTATTTCTTGTCCTGCGGCGCCTCGCCGATGGAACAGAACTGGTAGATCGTGTTGCGCCTGCCGATGCGGGTATGTTCACCGATCACCACATGCGGGCCGATGCGGCTTGCTTCGCCGATCTCCACGCCGGCACCGATAACCGAATAGGGGCCGACCGAAACGTCTGCTGCGAGCCGCGCGCTCGGGTCAACGATGGCAGTGGGATGTATGCCTGCAGCCATCCGTATTCCCTCAGGCGGCGCTGCCCGGAAGATCGCGCACCGTGCACATCAGCTCTGCCTCCGCCGCCACAGCCTCGCCGACGCGCGCTTCCGCGGCGAATTTCCAGATGCCGCGTGCGTGCCGGGTCAGCGAGACATGCAGGTGCAGGGCATCGCCCGCCGTGACCGGTCTCTTGAAGCGGGCGTTGTCAATGCCCACAAAGTAATAGATCGACTTGTCGTCGGCCTTGGCACCCATAGTGACAAAGGACAGGATTGCCGCTGCCTGCGCCATCGCCTCGACGATCAGCACACCCGGCATCACCGGGTGATGCGGAAAATGGCCATTGAAGAAAGGCTCGTTGATGGTGACATTCTTCAGCGCCACGATGTTCTTCCCCGCCTCGTACGACAGCACCCTGTCTATCAGCAGAAACGGGTAACGATGCGGCAGATAGCGCAATACCTCGGTGATATCCATGCTGTTCATTTTTTTCCTTTCTTGCGCAACTGCAACTCTTGCTCGATTGCGCGAACCCTCGATGCAAGCTCGCCGAGACTGCGCAGGCTGGCAGCGTTGCGGCGCCAGTCGCGGTTGCTTTCAAACGGGTAGGCGCCGGTATAGGTGCCTGGTTCGCTGATCGACTTGGTGATCAGTGTGTGCGCCGAGATTTCCACACGGTCCGCGATTGAGAGGTGCCCGGCAATGCCGGAAGCGCCGCCGATGCGGCAGTAACGTCCGATCCTGGAGCTGCCGGCAATGCCGACACAGGCCGCGATCGCGGTATGCGCACCGATTCGCACGTTGTGCCCGACCTGGATCTGGTTGTCGAGCTTGACGCCGTCCTCGATCACCGTGTCGTCTATGGCGCCGCGGTCTATCGTCGTGTTGGCGCCGATTTCGACATCGTCACCAATGCTGACTCGGCCGATCTGCGGCACCTTTATCCAGCGTTCGCCGTCCATCGCGATGCCGAAGCCATCGGCACCGATCACCGCGCCCGAGTGGATGATCACGCGTCTTCCGATCACGCAATCCCGGTAAATGGATACGTTCGGGTAAATCACACCTTCCGCGCCGATCACGACCCCCGGACCGACATAACTGCCGGCACCGATGCTGCAGCCATCACCGATGTCGGCATTGGCCTCGATCACCGCATTCGGCCCGACATGGACAGCGACGCCGATCCGCGCATGCTGATCGATGACTGCTGCGGGATGACGACCCGCGGATTGCGCATCAGGCGGATTGAAAAGCGCCGAAACCCGTGCGAAATAGGCATAGGGGTTGCCGGCAACGATGTGCGGAATGTCAAGGGTGCCGCGCAACGGCAATCCGACGATCACGGCACCGGCCTGCGTTGACTTCAATTGCGCGAGATAGCGCTCGTTCGCGAAAAAGGCGATGGTATCCGGGGCGGCGGTTTCCAGCGTGGCGACCTGCCTCACCTGCACCGCCGGATCACCGACGACTTCGCCGCCAAGGCGATTGACGATTTCGCCGAGGCTGAGTGGCGAAGGCTGCGGATTGCGCATCGGTCAGTCAAAGTCGGTCACGGGCATCGCGATACGATGCTCGGGCATGGCTATTTGCTGTCTGCCAGCGCCTTCAGCACCTTGTCGGTAATGTCGATTTTCGGGTTGCGGTAAACCGCCTCCTGGAAAATGATGTCATATTTCTCCGCCTCGGCAATCTGGCGGATGATGCGATTGGCACGTTCGAAAAGGGCGCCCAGTTCCTGGTTGCGGCGGAGGTTCAGATCCTCCCGGTATTCCCTCTGCATGCGCTGAAAATCCAGGGAAAGCCGGCCGAGTTCCTGCTCCTTGGCACGGCGATCACTCTCGCTCATCGTCATGGCATCCTTCTCAAGCTGCCCCTGCAGGGACTTGATCTGCGCCTCGCGTCGCTGCAACTCCTGGGCGCGGGGAGCGAATTCCTTCTCCAGCTGCTTGCTCGCCCGCTCGGCTGGCGCGCTTTCCCGGGTGATGCGTTCCTGGTCGATAAAGCCGATCTTGAGCTCGGCGGCAGTTGCAACTGCCCCTGCACAAAGCATCGCCATCCCGGCAATTCCGAAAACAAGTGATTTCTTCAACATGCTCTCCTTCAAACTTCCCGGGCTCATCCTGTTTTCCTAGAATGCGCCGCCAAACGTGAACTGAAACGCCTGCTTGCGATCGTTGCTCTGCGCATTCAGCGGCGCGGCAACACTGATCTTCAAGGGCCCGAACGGTGATGACCAGAACAGCGCCAGGCCGGTGGAATAGCGGAACTGCCCGCCATCATACTTCTCCGAGATCATCCCTGCATCGACAAAGCCGCTCAGTCGCACCGACTTGTCGTTCTGCAATCCGGGAAACGGAAACAGGAACTCCGCGTTGCCCACGATCTTGTGGCTGCCGCCCCGGGGATCGCCATTCTGGTCCTTGGGGCCGAGTGTCCCGGAACGGAAGCCGCGCACGGAGTTTACACCGCCTGCAAAAAAGTTCTTGAAAAACGGCAACGGCTTGTTGTCCAGTCCGTCACCATAGCCAACCTCCCCGTTCAGCATCAGCGTGTAATGCCGCGTAAGCGGGATGTAGCGCTGGTACTGGTAGGTCGCCTTGTAAAATCGCAGAGATCCGCCGGGAACCGCGACTTCGCCGTTGGCGCGCTGCATCACGCCCTTGGTCGGGTAGATCAGGCTGTCCCTGCCGTCACGCACCCAGCCGGCGCTCGCAATGACGGCGTCCGTCTGCTTGCCGAAAGTCGCCACGTAATCGAGATAGAACAGCGGGCTGTCACTGAAGGTCGTGACCTTGGTTTCCTCGTACGCCAGCCCGTAATTGATGGTATCGAGTTCCGTCACCGGAACGCCGAAACGGATGCCGGCGCCATTCGACTTGGCCGCATAACGTCCCAGCCCGCCTTCGAAAGCGTCGATTTCCCGCGAATAGATGTCGAAACCCTGGCTGATGCCGTCAACCGTGAAATAAGGATCGGTATAGGACAAGGCGTAAACCGAATTGACCCGCCCCGAATTCAGCTGCAGGGAAACGAATTTTCCCGAGCCGAAGATGTTCTGCTGCGATACCGCACCGGAAAGCGTCACGCCCTCGCCGCTGCCGAAGCCGGCACCGAAAAGGATGTTGCCCGTGGGTTTCTCCACCACCGAGAAATTCACGTCAACCTGGTCCGTGGTTCCGGTTACCGAGGGCGTTTCTACGTTGACTTCGGTGAAATAGCCGAGCCGGTCGACACGGGTGCGCGAAAGGTTGATCTGATCTCCCGAATACCAGCCACCCTCGATCTGGCGCATTTCACGGCGAATGACCTCGTCACGCGTGCGGTTGTTTCCGGCAATGTTGATGCGGCGCACGTAGACCCGCCGGCCCGGATCAATGAAGAAGGTGAAGGACGCCTGGTTCTTGCTGCGATCCAGGTCCGGTGCCGCATTGACGTTGGCGAAGGCATAGCCGTCATTGCCGAGGCGGTCGCTGATGTTCTTGGTCGACTCGGCGATGCGTGTCCTGGAATAGGTTTCACCGGGCTTGACCGTGATCAGCTTGCGGATTTCCTCCTCCGGCAGCAGCAGTTCGCCCGCAACCTTGACATCGGAAACCGTGTATTTCGGACCCTCGGTGATGCTGACGCTGATGAAGATATCCTTCTTGTCGGGCGAAATCGTCACCTGGGTGGAATCGATGCTGAACTCGAGATAACCCCGGTCGAGATAATGGGAACGCAGGCTTTCCAGGTCTGCGGACAGCATTTGCCGCGAATACTGGTCATGCTTGCTCCACCACGTCATCCATCCGGGCGTGCGCAGAACAAAAAGATCGACAAGATCCTTTTCACGGAACGACTTGGCGCCGATGATGCTGATCTGCCGGATCCTGGCAACATCGCCTTCGTCGACACCGAAGTTGATGGCAACCCGGTTCCGCTCCAGCGGGGTGACGGTGGTGGTCACGGTGACCGCGTAACGCCCCCTGCTCAGGTACTGGCGCTTGAGCTCCTGTTCGGCACGGTCCAGCAGGGAACGGTCGAATATGCGCCCGTCACCCAGTCCGATCTGGCGCAGACTCTTGATCAGTGCATCCTTGTCAAATTCCTTCACCCCGACAAAATCGACCTGCGCAATGGAGGGGCGCTCCTGCAGCGCCACGACCAGCACGTTGCCGTCAGCCTCGATCGAGACATCCTTGAAAAATCCGGTGCCAAAAAGGGCGCGTATCGCCTGCGCCGCCTTTTCGTCAGTCATGGTCTCGCCGACCTTGACCGGGAGATAGCTGAATACCGTTCCGGCTTCGATCCGCTGGATACCCTCGACCCGGATGTCCCTGATCACGAAGGGTTCGATTGCCAGTGCGGGTGTCGCAACCAGAGCGAGGAAAGCGAATAGCCGGCGCGGAAATGCCATTTTTTAACTGCCGATCAGGCGATTGATGTCGTTGTACAGCGCAAAGGCCATCAGGACAAACAGCAGCGTCATGCCAATCTGCTGTCCAACCTCCATGACCTTGTCGGACACCGGCTTGCCGGTGAGAATCTCGACCGAATAATACATCAAGTGCCCTCCGTCCAATAACGGGATCGGCAGCAGGTTCAGCACGCCGAGGCTGATGCTGATCAGCGCCAGAAACAGCAGGTAGGAAATCATCCCGTTCTGCGCAGACTGCCCGGCATAGTCGGCGATCGTGATCGGTCCGCTGAGGTTCTTCACCGACACCTCCCCGGTGATCATCTTGCCGAGCATGCGCAGGCTGAAAATCGCGGTCTCCCAGGTCTTCGCCAGTGCGCGTGACACGCTCTCGAGTGGCCCGTAACTGACATCGGCGATCATGCCTTTCAGCAAACCGGGGTCCATGCGCGGCGAAGCGCCGATGCGGCCGAATCGCGCACCCCCTTCCTCGATCAGATCAGGCGTGACCGTGAGCAGCGGCAGGTCGACCTCGCCGCGCCGGATGCGGAACTGCAGGCCTTGGCCGGCAGCGGCGCGAACCGTCTGCACGACGGCATCCCAGGTTTCCTGGCGCTCGCCATTGATCTCGACGATGCGGTCTCCGCCGCGCAGCCCCGCCTTCGCAGCCGCACCATCCCTCGTGACCTCGCCGATGACCGGCGGCAACACCAGCCGCTGCCGGGACAGCCCCAGCGCTGCAAGCACATCACCTTCGATGTCGCTGGACGCAAGGCTGTCAAAGCCCAGCCGGCGCTCCACCGAACCGCCCTGCACCGCCTTCAGCTCGACCGTGACCGGCTGGCGGTCGAGCGCCCGCTGCAATATCACCCAGCGAAAGTCCTGCCAGGTTTTCACCCGGACTCCGTCGACCGCAAACACCGTCTCGCCAGCCTCGAACCCGGCCTGCGCGGCCACTGTTCCCGCCGGCGCCGCCGCCACCACGGGCACCAGCCCCGGAATGCCATAGACGAAAAGCGCCCAGTACAGCGCCACCGCAGCCAGGAAATTGGCCGCCGGGCCGGCAAGCACGATCGCAAAACGCTGCCATACCGATTTGCGGTTGAATGCGCGATGTCTTTCATGAGCGGCAACTTCAGCTTCCCGCTCGTCGAGCATCTTGACATAACCACCCAGCGGAATCGCCGCAACAACCCATTCGGTGCCGTCACGCCCCAGCTTTCTGCACCACAGCGGCTTCCCGAAGCCGACTGAAAACCGCAGGACCTTCACCCCGCAGCGGCGCGCCACCCAGTAATGTCCGAACTCATGCACAACAACCAGCAGGCTGAGGGCGACTATGAAAGCAATGACCGTGAGCATCAATATTCCTTAACCGGCGCGTGCGGATCGTCCGGCACCCCGGCCAGCGCAGGCGGCCAGCGCCAGGTCCCGTGCATCCCGGTCAATCCGCTCCACCCCGTCAATCGAATCCACCGGTCTTGCCGGTGTCATCTCCAGCACCCGCTCGATCACCACCGGGATGTCGGTGTAGGCGATCCGGCGGTCGAGAAACTCGGCAACAGCCACCTCGTTGGCCGCATTCAGTCCCACCACGGCGGAATTCCCGGTCCTCAGGGCATCATATGCAAGGCGCAGGCAGGGGAAACGCGCAAGATCGGGCGCCTCGAAGCTGAGGTTGCCGACACGCGCCAGATCCAGAAAATCCGCGCCGGAAGCAATTCGCTGCGGATGACCCAGTGCATGCGCAATCGGCGTGCGCATGTCCGGATTGCCCAGTTGTGCAATCACCGAGCCGTCGCAATATTCGACCAGTGAATGAACGACGCTCTGCGGATGGATTACGACCTCGATGACCTCCGGCGGCGCGGCAAACAGCCAATGTGCCTCGATGACCTCGAGCCCCTTGTTCATCATGGTCGCGGAGTCCACCGAGATCTTGCGTCCCATGACCCAGTTGGGATGGGCGACCGCCTCTTCCGGGGTCACCGCAGCCAGTCTCGCCGGCGGCAGTGTCCGGAAAGGCCCGCCGGATGCCGTGAGCAGGATGCGCCGCACACCGCGGTCGACCAGTGAGCCTTCGCCGGACACCGGCATCGACTGGAAAATCGCGTTGTGTTCGCTGTCGATCGGCAACAGCCTGGCACCGCTGGCCTGTACGGCCGACATGAACAATGCCCCAGCCGTAACCAGCGACTCCTTGTTGGCAAGCAGGATTTTTTTGCCGGCCCTGGCGGCGGCGAGTGTGGCGCGCAATCCCGCGATGCCCACGATTGCCGCAACCACAATGCCGGCCTCGGGAAGTGCGGCCACCTCCTCGAGCGCCGATGCACCACTGAGCACCCGGGTGTTTATGCCGGCCGCCTGCAACCGCGCCTGCAGACTCTCGGCGGCATCATCGTCGAGCAGGACCGCATAAAGGGGCTCGAACCGGCAGCATTGCTGGTAAAGCAGATCGATCTGGGTACGGGCAGTGAGCGCAGCCACCCGGAAACGCTGTGGATGGCGTGCAACCACGTCCAGCGTGCTGACGCCTATGCTGCCTGTCGATCCCAGTATGGTCAGATATTCCATGTTGTCAGGTCCGCAGGAGCAGCCAGGGCACGACCAATGCTGCAAGTGGCAGGGTGGCCGTCAGCGCATCGATGCGATCCAGCACGCCGCCATGGCCCGGCAACAGATTGCCGCTGTCCTTGACGCCGGCCTGACGCTTGATCCACGACTCGAACAGGTCGCCGATGATGCTCAGCGGCAGCAGGAAGGCAACCAGCAACGCCGCCTGCCCTGCCGCCTGCGGCGCCATTCCGGAAAAGCCCAGTTTCCACACCAATGCATGATACACCGCGACCCCGATCACGGCGCCGGCAACGCCCTCCCAAGTCTTGCCGGGACTGATCGACGGCGCGAGTTTGTGCCGCCCCCAGACATGGCCTGCAAAATACGCCGCGCTGTCTGCGATCCAAACCACACCAAGGACCGCCAGCAGCACCCAGGGCCACTGCTGGAGCTGCACCAGCGCAAGCCAGGTCGGCACGATCAGGATCCAGCCCGTCAACGCGAGCATGCGCGGATCTCGCAAGCGCCATCCGCGCCAGAGCCAGACCGGTGCAAGCAGAAACCAAAACGCGACGGCAAAACCGAAGATCACGCGCTCCAGCACGGCGTGATTCCAGCGCAACTCCTGCCCCAGCAGCAGGACGATGGCGGACAGCGCCAGCGCGCCGCAGAAGACCAGGCTGCCGTTTCGGCCGAAGCCGGCCAGCCCAGCCCATTCCCGGCCGCCGGCCAGCAGCAGCGGCAGCAGCAGCAGGGCCCACCAGAGCTGATCAAGGAAAAACATGCCGCCGATGAACAGCGGCAGCAGTACGGCAACAGTGGCAACTCTCGCGCGCAGCATCGCTGATGCAGTCTGTCGGCGCGCGCGGTCAGCCCGAAGCGCCGCGCGCCACAGACACGGAGGACAGCTGTTCGCTGGTACGGCCGAAGCGTCGCTCGCGCCGGCGGTAAGAGGAGATCGCCTCATCAAGCGCCGCCGCGTCGAAGTCAGGCCACAGGGTGTCCGTGAAATAGAGCTCGGTATAGGCAAGCTGCCACAGCAGGAAATTGCTGATGCGCTGTTCACCTCCTGTGCGGATGAACAGGTCTGGCTCCGGCAGGTCACCCAGCGAGAGATGGGGCAGAAGGTCGCCCTCGGACCACGGTTCATTGTGACCGCCTGCAGCCTGGCGCAGCCGGTTAACCGCCTGCATGATGTCCCAGCGTCCGCCGTAATTGGCTGCGACCGTCAGCACCAGACCTTTGTTGTCCGCCGTCAGGCGCTGTGCCTCGTCGATAAGCCCGGTCAGCAACGGATCGAAGCGGGACAGGTCGCCGATGACGCGAAAGCGGACACCATTGCGGTGCAGGCGCTCGACCTCCTGCTGCAGCGCGCTGACGAAAAGCTGCATCAGCAGCGATACCTCTTCGGCGGGACGCCGCCAGTTCTCGCTGCTGAAGGCAAACAGTGTCAGCGCCTCGACCCCCCGCTCGGCGCAGGTCTGCACCGTATTGCGTACCGCCTCCACGCCGCGGCGATGTCCGGCCACCCGCGGCAGGAAGCGCCGTTTCGCCCAGCGCCCGTTGCCGTCCATGATGATGGCAATATGGCGCGGAACCCCGGTGACTTCAGGTATCGCCTGCGTTGAACTCGGCACGTCGGCGCTTCAGATCGCCATGAGGTCGACTTCCTTGACCTCCAGCGCCTTGTCGATTTCGGCAATTGAGCGGTCAGTCAGCTTCTGGATGTCATCCTGAGCACGCCGCTCCTCGTCCTCTGCCACCGCCTTTTTCTTGAGCAGGTCCTTCAGCTGGTTGTTGGCGTCGCGGCGGATGTTGCGCACGGCCACCCGGGCGTTTTCACCTTCGTGCCTCACCACCTTGATCAGATCCCTGCGCCGCTCTTCGGTCAGCGCCGGCATCGGCACCCTGACGATGTCACCCTGTGTTGCCGGATTGAGGCCCAGGTCGGAATCGCGTATGGCTTTCTCGACCGCGGTGACCATCTTTTTCTCCCACGGGCTGACACCTATCGTGCGGCCATCGAGCAGGGTGACGTTGGCCACCTGCGGCAGAGGCGTCGGGTTACCGTAGTAATCCACCATCACGTGATCCAGCAGGCCGGTGTGCGCGCGCCCGGTCCGGATCTTGCCCAGATCGGCCTTCAGCGCCTCGACCGTCTTTTTCATCTTCTGTTCAGCGTTTTTCTTCACTTCAGCAATCATCGCCGCCTCCAGTCAGACATGAACCATCGTACCTTCGTCCTCGCCCATCACCACCCTTTTCAGCGCCTGCGGCTTGAATATGCTGAAGACGTTGATCGGCAGTTTCTGGTCGCGACAGAGCGTCAGCGCCGTCGCGTCCATCACCTTCAGGTTCTTGATGATTGCCTCATCGAACGTCAGCCGCTGATAGCGCATCGCCTCGGGGTGGGTCTTGGGGTCGTCGGTGTATACCCCGTCCACCTTGGTTGCCTTGAGCACAAGATCGACATTCATTTCCATGCCCCGCAATGCCGCCGCGGTATCGGTCGTAAAAAAAGGATTGCCGGTTCCCGCGGCGAAAATGACGACCTTCCCCTCCTCGAGATAACGCATCGCCTTGCCGCGGATGTACGGCTCGACCACCTGCTCGATGTTGAGCGCGGACTGCACCCTGCTCAGCAGGCCCACCTGACGCATCGCATCCTGGATTGCCAGTGCATTCATCACCGTGGCCAGCATGCCCATGTAGTCCGCGGTGGCGCGGTCCATGTGTGCCGCCCCGGGCGCCACGCCGCGGAAAATGTTGCCGCCGCCGATGACGACAGCCACCTCGACACCAAGCCGGACAACCTCCGCTATTTCGGCAACGATGCGGTCTATGGTGTCGCGGTTGATGCCATAGCTGTCATCGCCCATCAGCGCCTCGCCGCTCAGCTTGAGCAGGATGCGCTTGTAGGCCGGGGATGTGGACATTTATAAACCTTTGTTTTTATTGATTATTTTTGTTTTGCCTGCCCCACCTGCGCCATCACCTCGGCGGCAAAGTCGTCCTTCTTCTTCTCGATGCCCTCACCCACCACGTACAGCTCGAAACGGGCAACGCTGGCATTCGAGGATTTCAGCAGCTGCTCGATGGTCTGCTTGTCGTTCTTGACGAAAAGCTGGCCGAGCAGGGTCACTTCCTTGAGGAACTTCTGCACCGAACCCTCGACGCGCTTCGCCATGATTTCCGGCGGAATCGACTTGCCGGACTTGGCGGCATCTTCGGCAGCCTTTTCAGCGGCGACCCGACGCTCGGTTTCGATGGCCTCGGCCGGCACACCGGAAACATCCAGCGCCTTCGGCTTGCTCGCCGCGATATGCATGGCAATATCCTTGCCCAGCGCATCATCACCGCCCGAGATGTCCACCATCACGCCAATTTTCGCACCGCCGTGGACATAGCATGCCAGCCTGCCCTTGGCCTCGATACGCTCGAAACGGCGGATCGAAAGATTCTCGCCGATCTTGCCGACCAGTGCCTTGCGTCGCTCCTCCACGGAGACGCCATCCATCTGCAGCGCCGAAAGCGCTGCCACGTCAGCCGGCTTCTGATCCGCCACCAGGCGTGCCAGCGCGCCGGCAAAAGCGAGGAAATCCTCGTTCTTGGCCACGAAGTCGGTTTCACAGTTGACTTCGACAATGGCCCCCAGCTTGCCGTCGCCAGCCACGTGGGTCGCGACGATGCCCTCAGCTGCCACCCGCGATGCGGCCTTGCTTGCCTTGTTGCCCAGCTTGACCCGCAGGATTTCCTCGGCCTTGGCCAGGTCGCCACCAGCTTCGGTCAGCGCCTTCTTGCATTCCATCATCGGGGCGTCGGTCTTTTCGCGGAGTTCCCGCACCATGCCCGCCGTTATTTCCGCCATTGCTGCAATTCCTCTTACGCCAATTTAAAAAAAAGGGGCTGAGCAGCCCCTTGAATGTATCGTGGAGCCGCCTCAGGACGCCGCGGCTTCGGATTCCTCGACTTCGACGAACTCGTCGGAACCGCCGCTGACAATTTCCTTGATGCTGTTGTTGCGGCCCTCGAGCACCGCATCCGCCATTCCGCGCGCATAGAGCTTGATCGCGCGGCTGGAGTCGTCGTTGCCGGGAACCAGGTAATCCACGCCATCAGGCGAATGATTGGTGTCGACTACGCCGATCACCGGGATGCCCAGCTTCTTGGCTTCGGAAATGGCGCCCTTCTGGTAGCCGACGTCGATCACGAACAGCGCGTCCGGCAGGCTGGTCATGTCCTTGATGCCGCCGAGACTGCGCTCGAGCTTGGCGATCTCGCGCTCATACTGGAGCGCCTCCTTCTTCGACAGCTTCTCGAAGGAACCGTCCTCGCGCATCAGCATCATGTCCTTCAGGCGCTGGATCGAGCCCTTCACGGTCTTGTAATTGGTCAGCATCCCGCCCAGCCAGCGGTAATCGACATAGGGGGAGGAGCAGCGCTGCGCTTCCTCGCGCACGATGTCGCGCGCCTGTCGCTTGGTGCCGACGAACAGGATGGTGCCCTTGTTCGAGGCCAGCTGCCGCACGAACTTGGTGGCTTCCTGGTACATGGCCATCGTCTTCTCGAGGTTGACGATGTGGATCTTGTTGCGGTGACCGAAAATGTACGGCGCCATCTTCGGGTTCCAGTAACGCGTCTGGTGGCCGAAATGAACGCCGGCTTCCAGCATTTCGCGCATGGTGACTGACATGATGAAAATCTCCAGTTAGGGTTGAATCCGCCACCCGCCCATTACGACCCGGAAATCCGGGCACCCTTAACGACGGCAGGTGTGTGGCTTTTGCTGCTCTGCTCCCCGCCTGACGGTGGGCCGCCCGGAAACTCCCGGAAAGACGGCACCCATTAATCGAGGTAACTCGTTATTTTAACACGCAAAGACTTGCGCCCTCAAGCCGATCCACCAGGAATGAAAGAGTCGCGAACAGGACTCCAAACTGCCGGAAAAACCGATTATTTCTAATGGTTACAAACTGTTAGAATCGCCCCTCCCCGCAACAATGCAAGCTGCCGCACTGTCGCCCGCAGCGCAATGCCCTCCCCGCAATGGCCGTACACCTGAAAAACCGCGAAGAAATCGAACAAATGCGGATCGCCGGCCGGCTGGCCGCCGAGGTCCTGGATTTCATCACCCCGCATGTAAAGCCCGGCGTCACCACCGGCGAGCTAGACCGCCTGTGCCACGACTACATGGTCAATATCCAGCACGCCGTGCCCGCTCCGCTCAACTACACCCCGCCCGGCTACACGCCGTATCCGAAATCCATCTGCACATCGGTAAACCACGTCGTATGCCACGGCGTGCCCGGCGAAAAGAAGCTGCGCAATGGCGACATCATCAACATCGACATCACGGTGATCAAAAACGGTTTTCACGGCGACACCAGCCGCATGTTCTTTGTCGGACAGCCGTCAATACAGGCCCGTCGCCTGGTAGACCTGACCTATGAATGCATGTGGCGCGGCATCCGCGCCGTCAGGCCCGGGAACACCCTGGGTGACATCGGCCACGCCATACAACTGCACGCGGAACAGCAGGGCTGCAGCGTGGTGCGCGAGTTCTGCGGTCACGGCATCGGCAGGAACTTCCACGAAGAGCCGCAGATCCTGCACTACGGCCGGCCGGGCGCCGGCATGCGCCTCGAGGCAGGAATGATTTTCACCGTCGAGCCGATGATCAACGCCGGCAAACCCGACATTCGCCAGATGGCCGACGGCTGGACCATAGTCACCAAGGATCACAGCCTGTCTGCGCAATGGGAACACACCGTGCTGGTCACGGATGAGGGCCATGAGGTGCTTACGGTATCGGCCGGAACGCCGGCACCACCGGCCTGACCTCCGCCACGGCGCGCCCATGCAGACCGGAACCGCCACCACCCGCCGCAATGTCGATCACGGCGGACAGCGCACCGCCCTGGCGGAAGAACGCGCTGCGCTGCAGAGACAATTCGAATCCGGAGACATCGGGCGGGAACTGCTGCGCCGCCTGACGCTGCTGACCGATCGCCATCTGCGCCAGGCCTGGAAGGCCCGGGACATGCCTGCCAGTACCGCCTTGATTGCCGTCGGCGGCTACGGGCGCGGCCAGCTGTTCCCGCACTCCGATGTCGACATCCTGATCCTGCTGCCGGCCGCACCGAACGCGGCGCTGCAGGAAAAACTCGAGCGGCTGGTCGGCGCCTTCTGGGACATCGGCCTCGACGTCGGCCACAGCGTGCGCACACTGGACCAGTGCTTCGAGGTTGCGTCGGGCGACGTGACCGTGCAAACCAACCTGCTGGAATCGCGCCTGCTTTGCGGCGATCGGGAGCTCTACCGGAAGTTTGCCCGGCGCCTGCAGCGATCCATTGACCCCGCCGCATTCCTTCGTGCCAAGCGCATCGAGCAGCAGGAGCGGCACTCCCGCCACCAGGCAACGAACCTCGAGCCCAACATCAAGGAGAGCCCGGGGGGCCTGCGCGACCTCAACACGATACTGTGGATTTCGCGCGCCGCGGATCTCGGTCGTACCTGGCTCGAACTCGCGCGCCGCGGCTTCATCACCCGGGACGAGGCGCGCGCGATCGGCAGGCACGAGCGTACGCTCGAGATACTGCGCATCCGCCTGCATTACCTCGCCGGACGCCGCGAAGACCGCCTGCTGTTCGACCACCAGACCGCGCTGGCCACGCAACTCGGCTTCGTCAACCGCGGCGGACGCCGTGCAAGCGAGCGCCTGATGCAGCGCTATTACCAGACCGCGAAATCGGTCTCCCAGCTCAACACCATCCTGCTGCAGAACCTCGCTTTGCGGATTGCCCCGCCGGCCAACCCGACCCGGGCCAGGCCGCTGAATCCGCGCTTCGAGGTGCGCGGCGAACTGCTGTCGGCGCCCGACGAAACCGTCTTCGAGCGTGATCCCTGCGCCATCCTCGAGGCGTTCTCGCTGCTTCAGCAGCACGCCGAAATCAGGGGCATCGGCGCCGTCACCCTGCGCGCGCTGTGGCGCGCGCGGCGGCGCATCAACCCGGCGGCGCGCCGTGATCCGCGGATGCGCGCACTGTTCCTCGACATCCTGCGCAGCCCGACGAGGATGATCCGTGAACTGAGGCGCATGCACCAGTTCGACATCCTCGGCCGCTACATCCCGGCATTCGGCCGCGTCACCGGCCAGATGCAGCATGACCTGTACCATGTCTATACCGTGGACGAGCACATCCTCAAGGTGGTGCGCAACCTGCGCCGGTTCGCGGTGCCGGAACTGGCCCATGAGTTCCCGCTGTGCAGCCGCCTGATGAGCGAATTCGACAAGCCCGAGCTGCTCTATCTTGCCGGTCTGTTTCATGACATCGCCAAGGGCCGGGGCGGCGATCACTCCGACCTGGGCAAGGTCGACGCGCTGCGCTTCTGCAGGACCCACGGCCTGGCTCCCGCCGACGCGGAACTGGTGGCCTGGCTGGTCGAACAGCATCTGGTGATGTCGGCGACGGCGCAGAAACAGGACCTCTCCGATCCCGAAACGGTGAGCGCTTTCGCGCAACGCGTCGGCAACGAGTGCCGGCTGGTCGCGCTCTACCTGCTGACCGTCGCCGACATCCGAGGCACCAGCCCGAAAGTGTGGAATGCCTGGAAGGCGAAGCTGCTGGAAGACCTGTTCCACGCCACCCGCGGGCTGCTGACGGGGGAACACAGCGATCGCCTGCACGGGCAGCGCGCCCGCCAGGAGGACGCCATGGCGCGCCTGCGCCTGTATGCGATACCCGAATCCGATTACCGCGAATTCTGGAAACAGCTGGACACCGCCTACTTCCTGCGCCACGAGGCACAGGAGATCGCCTGGCACACCCGCCACCTGCATCGCCGCGTCAACTCGGCGACCCCGGTGGTCAAGGCACGGCTCTCTCCGATCGGTGAAGGTCTGCAGGTGCTGGTATACATCGCCGACCAGAAAGAACTTTTTTCGCGCATCTGCAGCTTTTTCGAGGGCATCAGCTTCGACATCTTCGAAGCCCGCATCCACACCACGCGCCACGGTTATGCTCTGGACACCTTTCACGTGCAGGACAGCTCCAACCGCCAGCCCGGATACCGTGACCTGATCAGCTACATCGAATACGAGCTGACCGAAAAACTGTCCGGCAAGGCGCCGTTGCCGCCGCTGACCAAGCCGCGGGTCGGGCGCCAGCTGCGCCATTTCCCGATCACGCCGGAGGTCAACATCCAGACCGATGAGCGCGGCAACTACCGCATGCTGTCGATTGTCGCCGGCGACCGGCCCGGCCTGCTGTCGCGGATTTCCCGCACGCTGACCGCCTTCGACATCAACCTGCACTCGGCGAAAATCAACACCCTCGGCGCCCGTGTGGAGGACATTTTCGTCATCAGCGGCGAGGCGCTGAACAATCCGAAAACCACGGTGCGCTTCGAAAGCGAACTGCTCGAACAACTGCGCATCAAATAACCGCACCCCCGCTCAATCGTCCTCCATCGCCGCCCCGGGAAACAGCACATCGGCAAACCCGAAGCTGCGCAGGTCGCGGATGCGCATTGGATAGAGCACGCCATCGAGGTGGTCGCACTCATGCTGGACCACGCGGGCATGGAAACCCTCGACTGTGCGCTCGATGGCATTGCCTTCCGCGTCGAATCCGGAATAGCGCAGCCGCATGTGCCTCGGCACCAGGCCGCGCATCCCCGGCACGGAAAGACAACCTTCCCAGCCGTCCTCCATTTCTTCATCCAGCGGCGTGATCAGCGGATTGACCAGCACTGTCTTCGGTACCGGCTCCGCATCGGGATAGCGCGGATTCGACGACAGACCAAAAATCACCACCCGCAGGCCGACGCCGATCTGCGGCGCCGCAAGCCCGGCGCCATTCAGCGCGTGCATGGTGTCCTCCATGTCGGCAATCAGTTCCCGAAGCTCCGGCGTGCCGAAACTCTCGACCGGGCGCGCGACCTGCAACAGCCGCGGATCGCCCATGCGCAGGACTGCCCTAACCGCCATGGCTTTCAGCAAGCTTCGCGAGCAGCACCGCCACACGCCTCATCGCAGCCGCGGAAACAGCCCTGATATCGTCGAGCGCGACACCGTCGCTATTGCTGCCGATGCCGGCAGCGGCGTTGACCACCACCGCCAGCATCGCATAACAAAGCCCCATTTCCCGTGCCAGCACGGCTTCCGGCATGCCGGTCATGCCGACCAGGTCGGCGCCATCCCGCGCCATGCGGCGGATCTCGGCTGCCGTTTCCAGGCGCGGCCCCTGAGTGGCTCCGTAAACCCCGCCGTCGCCGAGGCGTTCCCCGGCCGCCGCGCCTGACTGCAACAGCGCAGCGCGCAGCGATCCGCAGAACGGCCGCGTGAAATCGACATGGTCCAGAGGCTGCTCCACGCCATCGAAAAAAGTGGCGGCGCGGCCATGGGTGTAATCAATGATCTGGTCCGGCACCACCAGCATGCCCGGAACCAGGTCTTCGCGGATGCCGCCAACGGTGGCCACCGCGATGACATCACGCGCACCGCAGTCATGCAGCGCGCGGATGTTAGCCCGGTAATTGATCCGGTGCGGGGCCAGGGCATGATCGTCGCCGTGTCGTGCAAGGAACACCACCTCCGTACCGGCCAGCCTGCCGAAGGTCAGCGCCGCCGAGGGTTCGCCGTAAGGCGTGCTCACCCGCTCCCGGCGCACACCCTCCAGGCCCTCAAGGCGATCCAGTCCGCTGCCGCCAATGATGCCGAGCAGGGTCAAGAGCCTTTCTCCGGGGGCAAGGCATAAACAGCCGGCAGATTGCGCCAGGCTCCGCGCAGGTCCATGCCAAAACCGAAAACATAGCGGTCCGGAACCTTCACACCAACAAAATCCGCGGCAAGGGGCTTCTCCCGCGGCAGCTGCTTGTCAGCAAAAACCGCGATGCGGACCTCGAGCGCCCCGGCCGCCAGCAGCCGCTCGCGGATGGCGTCCAGTGTGCGTCCCTCGTCGAGGATGTCATCCACCAGCAGCACCACGCGGCCGTGCACCGATGGCGGCACATCGACCCGCCAGAGCAACTCCCCGCCACTGGTTTCGGTGCCGTAACGGGTCGCATCCACATAGTCAAAATCAAGGGGAAAAGGCAACAGCGGGAGCAACTGTCCGGCAAACACGACCCCGCCGCGCATCACCGCCAGCACCAGCGGATGCCGGCCTGCCAAAGACGCCGTGATCTCCCGGGATGCGCGGTCCAGCGCCTTGCAGACTTCCTCCGGCGAGACCAGCTGCTCCGCGCCATCCGGCAGATCCGGCACCGGAGGCGATGTACCCGGGTGCACCGGCTCAGTAGGTGAAGGTCACGACGTCATCGTCCATCGCCTGCTCGATGACGTAGGCACCGCCCACCGTTTCGGTGATCTCGGGAATCAGGTCATCGCCCCAGAGCTCGAGTGTCGGAGTGCAAACCTTGAAACTCACGCCCGCTTCGTGCGCGTCCTTGATGAAGTCGTATACGCTCTTCGGCGAGCCTTCCTTGACGAACAGCTTTTCCGCGACACCCTTCTTTGCGAGTTCGCCGGCACGTGCCGTCAGTATCATTTCAACCTCGTAATCCATGGCGGCGGCGACAGTGGCCTGAAAAAACGGCGCGCCAAGTTCGGAACCGTTGGAAGGATCGGTGTTGACCATGATGATCATCAGCTTGTTAGCCATGTCGCGCCTCGCAGGATGGTTGCACTGCCCGGAATATTAGCACGCGATGATATACAGTCCGCGAGCTCAGCTGCCGGGCCGCGTCAGCCCGCGCAGGTAGCGGCGAAACGCAGAGCCGACCTCCGGGTGCTTGATCGCGAGTTCGACATTGGCCTCGAGGTAACCGAGCTTGGTGCCGCAGTCATAGCGGCGGCCCGCGAACTCCCAGGCCAGCACCGTCTCCCGCTGCTGCAGTCGCGCAATGGCATCGGTCAGCTGGATCTCGCCGCCGGCGCCGGCGTGCGAGCGCGACAGTTCATCGAAAATCCGCGGACTCAGGATGTAGCGGCCGACCACGCCCAGTCGCGACGGCGCTTTTGCCGCCGGCGGCTTCTCGACGATGCCGCTGATGGCATGCGGCGACCTCGAGCGCGGCGGAATCGCCACCACGCCGTAACGCGAGATCTCCGAACGGGCAACCTTCTGCACGGCGATCACCGAGGCCCCGGCGGCCCGGTGCAGCTTTTCCATCTGCACCAGCACCGGCACGCGCGCATCGATCAGGTCATCGGCCAGCAGCACCGCAAAAGGTTCGTCGCCGACGGCAGGCTTGGCGCACAGCACTGCGTGACCGAGGCCCAGCGGCTGGGCCTGGCGCACGAACATGCAGCTGACGCCCCTGGGCAATATGCTCCTGACTTCCGCCAGCAATGCCTTGCGGCCGTTCTTCTCCAGCGCAAGTTCAAGCTCCACGGCCTGATCAAAATGGTCCTCGATCGCCCGTTTGCCGCGACCGGTGACGAAAATCAGCTCGGTCACCCCCGCCGCCACGGCTTCCTCGACGGCATACTGGATCAGCGGCTTGTCGACCACCGGCAGCATTTCCTTGGGACTCGCCTTGGTTGCCGGCAGGAAGCGCGTGCCCAGGCCCGCCACCGGAAACACCGCCTTGCGTATTGATGTTTTTTTCACCACATCGCCTCTCGGTTCACGGACCCAGCAGTTCCAGCAGGCCCTGTTCATCGATCACCGGCACACCCAGTGTCCGCGCCTTGTCCAGCTTGCTGCCGGCCTCGCTGCCGGCCACCACATAATCGGTCTTCTTCGACACGCTGCCGCTGACCTTGCCGCCGGCGGCCTCGATCCTTGCCTTCGCCTCGTCGCGGCTCATGCCGGGCAATGTTCCGGTCAGCACCAAAGTCCTGCCGGCGAGGCTGCCGCCTGCGGCAGGCCCCTCCGCCTCGAAACTCAGGCCATGCCGGACCAGCTGGTCGATGACTTCGCGATTGTGTGCCTGCGCGAAAAAATTGGCGACGCTGCGCATGATTTCGGGACCGATGCCGGCAAGCAGGGGCCCCTCCTCTTCCATGCCTTTTGCGCGCCGCTTCGTATTCTCCTTCTGCAGGCGTTCCTTTTCAGCGATCAGGTCTTCCCAGTCCGCGGCCAGCAGTGCGTCCAGGGTTCCGAAGTGGCGGGCCAGTATCTTCGCCACCTCTTCCCCGACATGGTAAATGCCGAGCGCGTAGATGAATCTTGCCAGCGTGGTACGGCGACTCCTGCCGATGGCGGCGATGACGTTCTCGGCCGATTTGGCCGCCATGCGCTCGAGGCCCGCCAGCCCTTCAACGGTCAGGCGTGCGCTGTCGTAAAGGTCGGCCGGCGTGGCAACCATGTCCCGATCCACCAGCTGGTCCACCAGCTTCTCGCCCAGCCCCTCGATGTCCATCGCCCGCCGCGAGGCAAAATGCAGCAGTGCCTGCTTGCGCTGTGCCGGACAGTAGAGACCACCGGTGCAGCGGTAAGCCGACTCGCTCTCGATGCGCTCTACCCGGGACTGGCATACCGGACACTTCCCAGGCATCTCGAAGCGACGCACCTGCGCCGGGCGCCTGTCGACGATGACCCTTGCAACTTCCGGAATCACGTCGCCGGCCCGCCGCACGACCACGGTATCCCCCTCATGTACGTCCTTGGCGCGCACCTGGTCTAGGTTGTGCAAGGTTGCGTTGGTCACCGTGACGCCGCCGACGAACACCGGCTGCAGCCTTGCCACCGGCGTCAGCACGCCGGTTCGCCCGACCTGGACATCGATGCCGAGCACCACGCTGGTCGCCTCTTCCGCCGGAAACTTGTGCGCCACCGCAAAGCGCGGCGCGCGCGACACATAGCCCAGCTGCTGCTGCCAGGCGAGGCTGTCGACCTTGTAGACCACACCGTCGATGTCGTAGGGCAGTTTCGAGCGCGACTCGCCGATCCGGCGGTAGTACGTCAGCAATCCCGAAACGCCGCACACCCGGTCGCGCTCACGCGCCACTTTTAATCCAATTTTATAAATATAATCAATAACTTGTGATTGACTCTCAAGGTGTAATCGAGGTTCTACAAGGCCCAGGCCATAGGCAAAGAATGTCAACCGCCGGCCCGCGGTGATCCGCGAATCGAGCTGGCGCAGCGAACCTGCCGCGGCATTGCGCGGGTTGACGAAAGTCTTCTCGCCCCGCACCGCCTGCTGACGGTTGAGCTGCTCGAAATCGGCCCGCAGCATCAGCACTTCGCCGCGGATTTCGAGCACCCGTGGCAAGGCTCCACCGGTCAGGCGCAGGGGAATCGAACGGATGGTACGCAGGTTGGCAGTGACATCCTCGCCAGAGTAACCGTCGCCGCGCGTTGCACCCCGCGCCAGCACCCCGTCTTCATAGACCAGGCTGATGGCAAGACCGTCGAACTTAGGCTCCACCGCGTATTCGATTTCCTCCGCGCCGACAGCCTCGCGCACCCGCCGGTCGAAGGCCTCGACTTCCCCGGCATCGAAAGCATTGTTGAGCGACAGCATCGGCTGGCGGTGGGAGACTGCCGCAAACTCGGGCAGCGGAGCGGCGCCGACACGCTGCGTCGGCGAATCGGCCGTAAGCAGCTCCGGATGAGCGGCCTCCAGCTGCTGCAATTCGCGGAACAGCGCATCGTATTCCGCGTCGGATATCAGCGGCTCATCGAGGACGTAGTAGCGGCGGTTGTGCAGCTCAAGCTGTTCGCGCAGATGCGCGACGCGCTCCCGCAGCGCGCCGGAGGTCATGCAAAAAGACGCAGCGCCCGCGGGCTTCCCGCCGCGATGTCACGAGCCGCCATCGCGGCATGGATGTCCTGCAGCTGCTGCCTGATCCGGTTCAGTCCCGCCTGCTGCAGCGGGGTGCGGTTGTCATCGACGAGCTGGCCGCCGAGGTCCTCGGCGAGCGCGGTTCCGGTCATCACCATGCGGTCGAGCGCCGCCACCCCATCGGCGATCCGCGGCACGTCCAGCAGCAGCGTCAAGCCGCCGGTCTGCATCGCGGCGAGACGCCCTTCCGCAAAAGGCTCGGGCTCATGGTTTTCCAGAGTGAACAGCGTGTGGCCGTTCGCATCATGCAGATGGAACAGCCCGTCCGGCTCCAGCGTGAAGCCCGCGGCCGCGGCCGCCTCGGCCACCTGTTCGCCGGAAAATGCCGCGCCGGGATGCGCCACCACATTGACGCCGATGGCGACGTCCATGTCGCCGCAAAAGGCATCGAGTTCGCGTGCGGCTTCCAGCGCCGCGGCGGTATCCCCGAGTTCGACTGCGGCGCCATGCCTGGCTGCCCACTCCCGCAAGGCATCGCAGAATCCGTTGAGCTGGGGCGCGTGCAGCGGCCCCGAACGATTGACCAGCTGCAGCGCGACCCGCAGTTCGCGGCATCCGGCATGGCTGCCCCGGTCCAGCACGCGCCAGGCGCCGCTGCTGTCACGGCCGAGCACCCGTGCCGGTTTGCCGAAAGTCGCCAGACGCGACAGCAGTTCCCTCAATGCGGAATCGGCAACCGGCTGATCCGTGCTGACCGATGCAATGAACTCGATCAGCGGATCGGCACCGCCGCCGGCCGCTGCCGGCCCCGGGCTCTCAGCCGGCTCACCGCCATCGCCGATCCGCGGTTCTATTCTGGGCTCGGCGCGTTCGGCAGGCTCCGGCTCCGCCTCCCTGAGCAGCACATCGGCGCGCTCGCCTTCGAAAGCTTTCTGCAGGCGCTGGCGCAGCTTGCGCTCCTGCCAGAGGTTGAACGCATAGACTCCGCCGACCACGACCAGTCCGATTGCCGCCAGTGCGATCTGCAGGTCGCTCATCGCCGTTCAGGCCGGCCCTCAGGCCGCCTCCTCCGTGAGTTTCATGGCTGCATCGATGTCCACCGCAACGATGCGCGAAACACCGGGTTCCTGCATGGTCACCCCCAGCAGCTGGTTGGCGATTTCCATCGTGATCTTGTTGTGGCTGATGAATACGAACTGCGACTGTTCCGACATTTTCTTTACCAGCTCGCAGAAGCGCCCGGTGTTGTGGTCATCCAGCGGGGCATCAACCTCGTCGAGCATGCAGAACGGCGCCGGATTGAGCTGGAATATCGAAAACACCAGCGCCATCGCGGTAAGCGCCTTTTCTCCGCCCGACAGCAGGTGGATCGAGCTGTTTTTCTTGCCCGGGGGCTGGGCAATGACCTGGATGCCGCTGTCGAGGATTTCTTCCCCGGTCAGCAGCAGCTTGGCATTGCCGCCGCCGAAGAGCGCCGGGAACATCCGTGAGAAATGCGCATTGACCTCATCGAAGGTGGTCTGCAGGCGCTCGCGGGTCTCGCGGTCAATACGGCGGATTGCGTCTTCCAGGGTATTCATCGCCGACGTCAGGTCTTCCGACTGCGCATCGAGATAGGTCTTGCGTTCACGCGCCGTTTCGAGTTCCTCGAGCGCCGCCAGGTTCACCGCGCCCAGCGATTTGATTTCGCCGTTCAGGCGGTTGATTTCGGACTGCAGCGCACTGCCTCGCGCGCCTTTTTCCTCAAGCTGCTGCGCCAGCACGGCCTCGTCGACACCCGCCTCGGCCAACTGCTGCGCATACTGCTCTTCGCTGAGCCGGGCCTCGTGCTCCTTCAGCTTCACTTCATTGATGCGGTTGCGCAGCGGCTCCAGCTTCTGCTCCGCGGCCAAGCGCTCCTGTTCGACTTCCCGCAGCTGTGCCTCGGTCGATTCGAGCACATCACGCGCCTCGGCCAGCGCCTGCTCCTTGGTGCCGCGCAGCGACAGCGAGATCTGCAGCTGGCTCTGCCAGGGCGACTCGTCGAGCCGCGCCAGCGATTCCTGCTCGGTGGCGAGCGTCGCACGCAGGCGTTCGATGCTCTCGCCGGAAGCGGTGATCGCACGGCTCGCCTCTTCGACCTTGGCCGCTGCAGTCTTGCCCTGGAATCCGGCTTCCTGCAGTTCCCGTTCCGCGCTCCGCAGGATTTCGCGCTGCCGTTCGAGCACCGCCTGCGTCTCCTGGAACCGGGCCTGCGCCACCTCAAGTTCGCCGGCATGCCCGGCAGCCTGAGCTTCGAGCTGGACCAGATTGGCTGAAGCCTCTTCGCGTTGCGCGGTTTCCGACATCACCTGCTCGGCAATCTCCGCGAGCTCAGCCGCGATCTGCTCGCCGCGCTGGGTCAGGCGCTGGGTCTGCTCGGCAAGGCGCACCGAATCGACCTGCAGGGCATGATGCCTCTGCTGCAATCCGGCGACATCCTGGCGCAGCACCGCCAGCTCCGACTTGGCATCCGCGATCAAGGCAGCCTGGTCATCGACCGCCGACTGCAGCGCCTGCAGCGCCGCCTTCTTGACGGCCACCTCGCCGTCAAGCGACTCGATTTCACGCTGGCGTGAAAGAACGCCATGAAGCTCCGAATCCGGCGCGTGGTAGGTCAGCGTATGCCGCGTCAGCAGGCGACCGTCGCGGGTCACCAGCACGGCGCCCGGCGCGAGCCGTCCGCGCAACGCCAGACCGGAGGCCAGGCTGTCGATGACAAATGCGCCGCCCAGCCAGTCCGCCAGCGCGGATGACAACCGCGCATCACGGCAGGTCACGAAGCGTGCCAGCGGCACAGCACCGGCCGGCACCGGAGCCGGCGCATCAGCCTCGCCATTGCCGCTTTCGGCAATGGCGAGCTTGCCCGGCGGCATATCCCAGCTGCCGCAGGCATCAAGTCCGTCGAGGATCACCGCATTGAGGCGTTCACGCAACACGGCCTCGAGCGCATCCTCGTAACCGTTCTCGATGGCAATGCCCTGCCACAGGCGCTGGGCGCCCGCGATGCCCCGCGAGGCAATCCAGTCGTCCATGTCGGAACCATGGGCAAGCCTGTCCTGCAGCTGGCGCAGTGCTTCCACCCGCGCCTCGATGGCAGTGATCGACTGGATCGCCTGGTCCAGCTCGGCAGAGCGAGCCTCGAGGGCCTGCTCCATATCGGGCAGCTCCTCTTCCTTTGCCGCCAGCGCCTCGCGGCGTGCCGCGAGTTCGGCATCAACCTCCACCACCTCGGCACGCAGCGCTTCCAGTGCGGCGGTGTCGGGCTTCTCCAGACTGTTGTGCTCCTCGTACAGCCGCTCGTTGCGCACCGCCAGCCGTTCGAGAACCCTCGCTGCATGCTCCAGCTTGGTCTGTTCGACCTGGCGCGACCGCTCCACCTGCCCCATCGCCTGCTGCAGCTCGTCGCGACGCAGGCTGGCAGCACGCCAGTCCTCCTCGGCCAGCGGCAGCCTCGAGCGTTCTTCAGCGATGCGCGATTCACATTCAGCGATGCGCTGTCCGGCCTGCGCCTGTTCTTCCTGCCACTGCGCAAGGCCGGCCTCGGCCTGCTCCAGCTGCCCCTCTGCGGCGGCGAGCTGGCTGCCAAGGCTGCCGATCTGCTGTTCGACGCGGCTGCGATTCTCGCGGATATGTCCGATCTGCTGTTCGAGGCGGGCGATCTCGGCATTGGTCTCGTAGAGCGCCCCCTGTGCCGCATGCACGGCATCGCCGGCACGGTAATGGCCGTTGCGCAGCTCCTCGAGGCGGCGTTCGGCATCGCGCAGGCGGGCGGTTTCCGCCTCCAGCTCGTTGCCCAGGCGCTCGATATCACGGGCGTGGCGACTGCGCGTGGCCACCGATTCCTGGCGCCGCGCAAACCACAGCAGGTGCTGGGTCGACGTGACCTCGGCCTGCAGCGCGTGGTAGCGCGTGGCCACCTCCGCCTGTCCCTGCAGATGGGTCAGCTGCTTGTCCAGTTCCTGGCGGATGTCCTCGACGCGGGCCAGGTTTTCACGCGTGTCGCGCAGCCGCAGCTCGGTCTCCCGGCGGCGCTCACGGTACTTGGACACGCCCGCGGCCTCTTCCAGGAATACCCGCAGTTCCTCCGGCTTGGCCTCGATGACGCGCGAAATCATGCCCTGCTCGATGATCGCGTAGGCCCGAGCACCGAGTCCGGTGCCGAGGAAAATGTCCGCCACGTCGCGGCGGCGGACATGGATGTTGTTGATGTAATAGGAGGAATCGCCGTCGCGCTCGAGCATGCGCTTGACCGAAATCTCGGCATAGCTCGACCACTGTCCCGCCGCCTTGCCGAGGCTGTTGTCGAACACCAGCTCGACGCTCGCCCTGTTCACCGGCTTGCGGTCACCCGAGCCATTGAACAGCACGTCCTGCATGGTCGCACCGCGCAGGTGCTTGGCCGAGGTCTCGCCCAGCACCCAGCGCACCGCGTCGATGATGTTGGACTTGCCGCAGCCATTGGGCCCCACGACGCCGACGAGTTGCCCCGGTACGGGGATGTGCGTGGGGTCGACGAAGGATTTGAAACCGGCGAGGTTGATTTGCTTGAGACGCAAGGTGCTGTTCTGCCAAGAAAAAGTTGTAAGGCAAGGCCAAACGGGTAGAATTCAGCGCGCATTTTAACTGAATTGACTCGCGGTAAAGATACCGCTTACCCATGCCGACCCAGCCCTCGCGACAACTGGAAACCTTTGCCAATCCGGCGCCCGCGCGCGATTTCCGGATTCACATGGAAATACCGGAGTTTACCTGCCTGTGCCCGAAAACCGGGCAGCCCGACTTCGCGACACTGCTGCTCGATTACGTGCCTGACCGGCTGTGCGTGGAACTGAAAAGCCTCAAGCTCTATGTCTGGTCCTTCCGCAACGAAGGCGCCTTCCACGAGGCAGTGACCAACCGCATCCTCGACGATCTGGTGCGAGCAACCCGGCCCCGCTTCATGCGTCTGACCGCGCGCTTTTACGTGCGCGGCGGCATTTTCACGACAGTCACGGCGCAGCACCTGAAACGCGGCTTCAGGATCGCGCAGCTGCCCGAAATGCCGCTGCTCGAACCCGGCGCGCCGACACGCTGAGCGGCATCGCGCACCTCCCATCACGGCGGCCACGATCTTGAACAAGCGTCTCGAACTGCTGCAGAGCTACCCCTTCCAGCGCCTGACCGCGCTGCTCGCCGACCATCAGCCCCCGGCCGGGGTCAGGCCCGTGCCGCTGTACATCGGTGAACCCAAGCATCCGACACCGGCCTTCATCCGCGAGGCACTGATCGCGAACCTCGACGGACTGTCGGTCTATCCGGCCACTCTGGGCACCGATGCGCTGCGCCAGGCCATTGCCCAATGGATAGGCCGTCGCTACAACATTGCCGCGCCGGATGCCGCGACACAGGTCCTGCCGGTCAACGGCAGCCGCGAGGCATTGTTTTCTTTCGTGCAGGCAGTGGTGGACGGCAGCAAGGTCGCGCCGGCGGTGATCTGCCCCAACCCGTTCTACCAGATCTATGAGGGAGCAGCGCTGCTCGCCGGTGCCGAACCGCAGTTCATCAACAACCTCCCGGAAAACGACTTCGCTTTCGATTCCGCACAGCTGCCGGAGGACGTCTGGCGCCGTGCCCAGCTGATGATCGTCTGCTCGCCCGGCAATCCGACCGGCAAGGTGCTCGGGCTCGACGACTGGAAAGCGCTGTTCGAGCAGGCCGACCGCCACGGCTGCGTGATTGCCGCCGACGAATGCTATTCGGAAATCTATTTCGAAGAAGGACGCCCGCCGCTGGGCGCGCTCGAGGCCGCGGTCAGACTGGGACGCAGCGACTTCCGCAACCTGGTCGTGTTCTCCAGCCTGTCGAAGCGTTCCAACGTGCCCGGCATGCGCTCGGGTTTTGTTGCCGGCGACGCGGCCATCCTGAAAAAATACTACCTCTATCGCACCTATCACGGCGGTGCGATGAGCCCGCCGGTGCAGGCCGCAAGCATCGCGGCCTGGCAGGACGAAGCCCATGTCGTCGCCAACCGCGCGCTGTACCGCGAAAAATTCGAGGCGGTGATCGGCATCCTGAAACCCGCACTGCCGGCGGAATGGCCTGACGCGGCGTTCTATCTGTGGCTGCAGACGCCGATCGACGACGTCGAGTTCACCCGCAGGCTGTATGCTGCAGAGGGCGTCAGCGTGCTGCCCGGCAGCTATCTCGCCCGCGAAGCGCGGGGCATCAATCCCGGCGTCAACCGGGTGCGCATCGCACTGGTCGCCACCACCACGGAATGCACCGAGGCCGCGCACCGGCTGCGCCGCTTTGCGGAATCACTTTAATTATTCACGGGAAATCGAGATGCAAAATCTGCAGAACACCATAGAACAGGCTTGGGAAAACCGCGCCGACCTCTCGCCCGCCAAGGCACCCGCCGACGTGCGCAAGGCCGTTGACGAAACCATTGCCATGCTCGATGCCGGCACGCTGCGGGTCGCGGAAAAGATAAACGGCCGGTGGCAGACCAATGAATGGGCCAAGAAAGCGGTGCTGCTGTCCTTCCGCCTGCAGGACAACGCGGTGATGGAGGACGGCACCAGTCGATACTTCGACAAGGTCGCCCCCAAGTTCGCGAACTACGATGACGCCGCCTTCCGTGCCGGCGGCTTCCGCGTGGTGCCGCCCGCGGTGGCACGCCGCGGTTCGTACATCGCGAAGAACGTGATCCTGATGCCCTCCTACGTCAACATCGGCGCCTATGTCGATGAGGGCACGATGGTCGACACGTGGGCCACCGTCGGCTCCTGCGCGCAGATCGGCAGGAACGTGCACCTCTCCGGCGGCGTCGGCATCGGCGGCGTGCTCGAGCCGCTGCAGGCCAACCCGACCATCATCGAGGACAACTGTTTCATCGGCGCGCGCTCGGAAATCGTCGAGGGCGTGGTGGTCGAGGAAGGCTCGGTGGTGTCGATGGGCGTCTTCATCGGCCAGAGCACGAAAATCTACGACCGCGCCAGCGGCGAGGTCCTCTACGGCCGCGTGCCCGCCGGATCGGTGGTGGTATCGGGCTCGCTGTCCTCACCCGACGGCAAGTGCAGCCTGTATTGCGCCGTGATCGTCAAGCGGGTTGACGCCAAGACCCGTGCCAAGACCAGCATCAACGACCTGCTGCGCAGCGACGACTGAGACAGCCGGCCGTCCTGCTTGGCGGGGCCGGCGAAACTGGGCAGAATGGCCCGGTCGCCTTGTGCAGCGCGGCCGCCCGCAACGGGCATAACGGGGAATAACGGGGCTTAACGGGGGATCAGCACCATGTTCGTGACACCGCTGTTCAAACTGATGGCCGACAAGCAGGCGTCGGACATGTTTTTCACCGCCGGCGCGCCGATCCAGATCAAGATCAACGGCACGGTGATGCCAATCAACAGCCAGGCGCTCGATCCCGAGCAGGTCAAGAAGATCTGCTACGAGCTGATGACTCCGGCGCAAATCCAGGAATTCGAGACCAGGCACGAGATGAACTTCGCCCAGGGCGGCGGCGAAATGGGCAACTTCCGCGTCAACATCTTCCGCCAGAAAAACACCGTGGCAATGGTCATCCGCTTCGTCAAGCCGGAAGTGCCGCCGATCGACTCCCTCGGACTGCCGCCGATCCTGAAGGAAGTGATCATGGAGAAGCTCGGGCTGATCCTGATCGTCGGCTCCACCGGATCGGGCAAATCGACGACGATGGCCTCGATGATCGACTACCGCAATTCGCTGAAAACCGGACACATCCTGACCATCGAGGATCCCGTCGAGTTCACCTTCAAGCACAAGAAATCCATCGTCAACCAGCGCGAGGTGCGCGTCGACACCCACAGTTACGAGGCCGCGCTGATCAGCGCGATGCGCGAGGCGCCGGACCTGCTGATGGTCGGCGAGATCCGCGACCGCGAAACGCTGGAAAGCGCCCTGCTCTTCGCACAGACCGGCCACCTCTGCATGTCGACGCTGCATGCCAACAACAGCTACAACGCGCTGAACCGTATCATCGGCTTCTTCCCGCGCGAGGCGCGGGAAAGCCTCGAGGCCGATCTCTCGATCGCGCTGCGCGCGGTGATCTCGCAGCGCCTGGTCAAGACCGTCGACGGCAAGCGTGCCGCCGCGGTCGAGGTGCTGCTCAACACCAAGCACATCCAGGAACTGATCAAGGCCGGCGAAATCAACCAGATCAAGGAGGCGATGGAACAGAGCCTCGCACCCGGATCGCAGACCTTCGAACAATCGCTCTACCAGCTCTACCGCAACGGTCGCATCACGATGGACGAGGCACTCGCCAATGCCGATTCGCCGACCAACCTGCACTGGCTGATCAGCAACGCCAGCAAGGCCGAGAGCGCTCCCGACCAGACACCCGGCCAGTCCGCCACCCGCTCGGCGGGCACCACCACCACCGACCTGTCGAGCATCAAGCTCAACCTTGACGCCCTTGGTTGATTGCAAGTATTTGTTTTTAAACATATTTTTATAAGATGTCCGGATTGCCGCCCCTCACCCCGCGGCAACTGATCGCGGCCGCCGCCGCTCGTTTCCGCAAGGCCCGGCTGGCCTACGGCCACGGCACGCTGAATGCCGATGACGAAGCGGCCTGGCTGATGATGCATGCCCTGGGATGCCGCTTCGAAGATTTGTCCGCGCGCATGGATCAGGCACTTGCTCCGGCAGTCGCGCGGCGCGCGCAGGCCCTGTTCGACCGCCGCATCGCGGAACGCATTCCCGCCGCCTACATCACCCGCGAAGCCTGGCTCGGCGAACACCGCTTTTACGTCGACGAACGCGTCATCGTGCCGCGCTCGTACATTGCCGAACTGTTGCGTGATCGCATGCGCCCCTGGCTGACACGCGCACCGGCAACCATCCTCGATCTCTGCACCGGCTCCGGTTGCCTTGCCATCGTTGCCGCACACACCTTCCCGCGGGCGCAGGTCGATGCCGCCGACCTGTCCACCGCCGCGCTGGCGGTCGCGCGGCGCAATGTCCGCGAGCACCGCCTCGGTACACGCCTGCGCCTGCTGCGATCGGACCTGTTCGCGGCGCTTCCCGGCCAGCGTTATGACCTGATCGTCAGCAATCCGCCTTACGTCGGTGACACGGCGATGCGCCGTCTGCCAGCGGAATACCGGCATGAGCCGGAACTGGCGCTGCACGGCGGCCGCGACGGACTCGACCTGGTGCGGCGCATTCTTGGCGAGGCACCGCATCACCTGACGGCGCGGGGCTGGCTGGTGATGGAAGTCGGGCACTACCGCGCGCGCGTCGAGCGCGCCTTTCCGCGGCTGCCGTTTATCTGGGCGGAGACGAGCGGCGGGGACGACTGCGTGCTGCTGTTGCAGCGGGAGGCGCTGCTGCAGGAGGCTGATCCGGATTCGCGACCCAGGCCAGCAGGCGCTCGACTTCGGCGGCCGGCAGTTCGATGAACTGACCGCGTTTCAGCTGCGGCGGCAGTGCCACCATGCCAAAACGCACGCGCATCAGGCGGCTGACCGTCAGGTTCTGCGATTCGAACAGGCGGCGCACGATGCGGTTGCGCCCTTCCCGCAACAGCACCCGGAACCAGCGGTTGGCGCCTTCGCCGCCTTCCTCCTCCAGCTGTTCGAAACGCGCCACGCCGTCCTCGAGGCGTACGCCGGCGCGCAGCGCATCCAGCGCCGCCGGATGCACAGTGCCCAGCACGCGCACTGCATATTCGCGGTCCACCGCAAAGCGCGGATGCATCATCCGGTTCGCGAGATCACCCGAGGTGGTGAAGATCAGCAGGCCGCTGGTGTTGAAATCGAGGCGCCCGATGGCCAACCATTTGGCGCCCCTGGCCGGCGGCAGCCTTGCAAAAACCGTCGGCCGCCCCTGCGGGTCATCGTTGCTGACGATTTCCCCCTCGGGCTTGTGGTACAGCAGCACCCGCGGCAGGCGGCCCGCCTGCGGCCAGTGCAGCACACGGTCGCCCACCTTGACGCGGTCCTCCGTGGTGACCCGGTCGCCGATGCCGGCAACCTTGCCGTTGACAGTCACCTCGCCGGCGCGGATGCGCTCTTCCATCGCGCGCCGCGAACCGAAACCGGCCTGCGCCAGAACCTTGTGCAGCTTCTCGCCGCGCAGGTCCCCGGCGGCGGCTGTCTCCACCGGCGCCGGACGCGGCGGATTCGCGGGCCGGCGCACCTTCGCCGCGGCTGCCGGGCGCAGCGGGCCGCGTCGCGGCCTGCCTGCCTGCGGCCCGGCTTTCGGGCGCGACTGACGCCGCGAAGCGCTACCGCCCGGAGTTTTTTTGTTCATCGGCTGCACCATGCCATGTTGTTGAAGCGGTATTGCGGCAAATTCATGCTGTGCTGCCCGTTGTGTGAGAAGTTTTGTAGTATACAGAGCAGAACATGAGGGCGTCGCCGGCGCATGCACGGCATGTACGCACAGGGAGAGCAACAATGGCATTCCGGGGCAAGGCATTCGCTGCTTGTGCGATGCTGGTGGTGTCCACGCTGGCCGTCGCAGCGCCGGCCGACGAAATCAAGGCGCTGCTGGATAAAGGTGACGCTTCCGGCGCCTATGCGTTAGCAAAACAGCATCCCGACCAGCTCGGAAACCCCGCCTTCGATTTCTTTTTCGGCGTCGCCGCCATCGACAGCGGCCGCGCCGGCGAAGGCGTACTCGCCCTCGAGCGCTATGTCATCAACTTCCCCGGCAACCAGCAGGCGCGCCTCGAGCTGGCGCGCGGCTATTTCGTGCTCGGTGAAAACCAGCGGGCCAGGGAAGAATTTTCCGGCGTGCTGCAGGCCAATCCGCCGCCGGACGTGGTCGCCAACATCGACCGCTACCTCGATGCCATCCGCTCGCGTGAGTCAGCCTACCGCACCACCGCAGGTGCCTATCTCGAATTCGGCATCGGGCACGACAGCAATATCAACGGCGGAGTCAGCAACGCCAGCATCAGCCTGCCCAACCTCGGACTGGTCACTCTCGCACCTTCCGGAGTCCGCATCGACCGCAGCTATGTCCAGCTCAGCGCCGGCGCCAACGTAGTCATTCCGGTATCGCCCGGCCTTGCCGTGTTCGGCTCGGTCAGCGGTGACTACAAGCTGCACGATGCGAACCGAGAATTCGACCAGGGCAACGTGGGCGCCAACGGCGGCCTCAGCTACCTGCTCGAAAAAAACCTGTTTCGCGGAGCCCTGTCGCACGGATCGCTGGAGGTCGATTACCGCCGGTTCCGCGACGTCACCTCGGCCACCGGCGAATGGATGCACCAATACGACGAACTGCAGGCCTTCGGGGCTTCGCTGCAAGTCGCCGCACTCGATTACGCCGGCAGCAACGATGTGCGCAACTCGCGTCTCTACGGCATCGGCGGCAGCTACCGCCGGGCGCTGATCGGCCCATGGCGCCCGCTGGTCACCCTGAACGGCGGCTACTCGATCGAGGACAACCGCAGGAACCGCGACGATCTCGGACGCGACATTTACGCGCTGCGCGCCGGAATCAGCGCCTCCCCTGCCCCCCGCTGGTCGATCAGCGGCGGAGTGGGCGCCCAGTTCAGCCGCTACGAGGCTCGGGATGCCTTGTTCTCGACCACCCGCAGCGACCGTTACCTCAGCGCGGACACGGCGGTTGGCTACGCCGTAACCCGGAATCTCAGCCTGCGCGGCGAGTTGCTGCTGTCCGAGAACCGCAGCAACATCGATCTTTACAGGTACCGGCGCGACGTCTTCGCGATCAAGATCCGTTACGAATTGAAGTAGGAGCACACCATGAAACACCTGATCCTGCTGCCGCTGCTGCTCGCGCTGGCACCCGCGGCATCCGCCGCCGAGGTTGGCCGGGTGCTGCTGGCGGGTGGCGAAGCTTTTGCCGTGCGCGGCACTGAAACCATACGCCTCTCGCTCAACAGCGTCGTCCATGACCGCGACGTGCTGCGCACGGGAACATCAGGCAACCTGCAGGTGCGCTTCATTGACGAAAGCCTGATCTCCCTGCGCGAAAACAGCGAAATGCGGGTGGAAGAATTCCGCTTTTCCGGGAAGGAGGACGGCAGCGAGCGTGCCTTCTTCCGCCTGATCAAGGGGGGACTGCGGACCATCACCGGCCTCATCGGCCGCAACAACCACCAGAACTACTCGATGGGCTCCGTCACCTCGACCATCGGCATCCGCGGCACCGACTACGCGGCAACGCTGTGCCAGGGTGACTGCCGCAACAATGACGGCTCCCTCGCCGCGGATGGCCTGTACGGCCGGGTCATCGGACAATCCGGCGGCACCAACCGCATTACCGTCCGCAACGAAAATTTCGAACGGACCTTCGGCATCAACCAGAATTTCTATGTCGCCGACGCCAACAGCGAACCCCGGCAACTGCTCGAAGCACCGCCGTTCGTCGCGAACCGGCTTGAGAGCCGCGGACAGGCATCGCGCAAGAGCGACCGGTCTTCGACCGGCAACGAACAGGCCTCAGCAGGCGGCAGCAACCAGGAGAGCCGGATTTCCACCCCTCCGGCGCCACCTCCGCAAGTGCCGGTGTTTATCGCCACAGAGGAACGCGCGGCGGGCGGTACCCTGAGCCTGATCGCACCGACGCTGGGCATTGCGGGTGCCGACAGCTACGGTACCGGCGGGGCATTTGTCCTGCCCAGCCAGTTGACGCTGTCCGGCACCACGCTGATCGGAGTCAACGCCTCAGGTACCGACTATGAAGGAGAACCCTTCAGCTTTGTGGCAACGACCACCATGGCGGCCATCACCGACACCGGGTCCGGCGGCGATGTCGCCGCGCACTGGGGACGCTGGACCAGCGGCACCATCAACGACAACGGCAACGTCTACACGCTCGGCCCGGCACCGTATGGCCATTTCCACTACATCTACGGCGAGCTGACGCCGCCTGACATCATCGGCGCCAGGACCGGGACTGCGACATTCATCCGGGTCGGCGGCACCACGCCAACGGACAGCGTGTTTCCGGTCAACACCGCATCCAGTTTTTCCTTCGGCAGCATCGGCGTCGATTTCACGACCCGCGCCGCCATGCTGAACAGCCTGTCGATGTCCTTCCCAACCGGCGTCAGCTACAGTTTCAGCAACGTTCCGCTGCAGATCACGATCCAGGGCAGCGGCGCCACCATCGAGGGCAATTTCACCAATCCGACCGGATGCACCGGCGGTGCCTGCGCCACCAGCGCGCCGGCAACGCTCAAAGTCGACGGCGCTTTCGTCGGACCTGCGGGCAGCCACATCGGCGCAGTATTCGGTACGGAGTCCACTCCGGCCGGGACCACGTCCTCAGCCCAGCTGTTCAAGTGCTCGACCTGTCCCTGACGCGGCACGATCCCGTCAGACGCTGCGTCGCTCCATTACCGCCTGCGCCAGCGTTCCGCTGTCGACATGCTCCAGTTCGCCGCCCACCGGCAGACCGCGCGCAATGCGCGTGACCTTCAGTCCCTTGGCGCGCAGCAATTCACCGGCGTAATGCGCGGTGGCCTCGCCCTCGACGGTGAAATTGGTGGCCAGCATGACTTCCTTGACCAAGCCGTCGGCTGCCCGCGCGAGCAGGCGTTCGAGGTGGATGTCGCGCGGCCCGATGCCATCGAGCGGCGACAGCGCCCCCATCAGCACGAAATAAAGGCCGTCATAACACTGCGCCTGTTCCATCATCAGCAGGTCCCCGGGCGTCTCCACCACGCACAGCAGCCCGCGATTGCGCCGCGGCGACAGGCACAGCGCGCACACCGGTTCTTCGGAAAAGTTGTTGCACTGTTCGCAATGACGCACCCGCGCCAGCGCTGAACCCAGCGTCACAGCGAGGCGCTCGGCTCCGGGACGGTCGCGCTGCAGCAGATGGAAGGCCATGCGCTGCGCCGAACGCGGCCCGACGCCCGGCAGGCAGCGCAGCGCCTCGATCAGGGACTGCAGCGCAGGAGGGGAATTCACTTAAATATTTGTTTTTATTGATATTTTAAAACGGCAGCTTCATGCCCGGCGGCAGCGGCAGACCGGCGGTGACACCGGCCATCTTCTCCTGGCTGGTCGCCTCCGCCTTGCGCACGGCGTCGTTCACTGCCGCGGCAATCAGGTCTTCGAGCATTTCCTTGTCGTCGCCGAGCGCCGCCGGATCGATGGTCACCCGCTTCACGTCGTGGCGGCAGGTCATCACCACCTTGACCATGCCGGCACCGGCCTGACCCTCGACCTCTATCTGCGCGAGCTGCTCCTGCATCTTGCGCATGTTGTCCTGCATCTGCTGCGCCTGCTTCATCAGTCCTGCAAGCTGGCCTTTCATCATGTCTGCATTCCTCGCTACGTTATTTCGGTTTGATCGAATTTTCCTCGAGCGAGCCGTCGAAATCCTCGATCAGCTCGCGCACGAAAGGATCTTCGCGGATCTCCGCCACCGCCGCCGCCTGGCGCTGCTCCGCCTTGCGGTCGGTGATGGCCTTGGGCGACACGCCGGCCACCTCGCCGGCGGTAAAAACCACCTTCAGCTGCGCGCCCAGTACCTTGCGCAGCGCGGCACTCAACTTGTCGCGGTACGGCTTGTCGAACAGGCGCTCGTCGGCCGCCGAAATGCGCAGCTCGATCATTTCCTCCGTGCGCTTCGTCATCTCGCAACGCAGTGCCAGCTGGTTGGCCATCGCACTCAGGCCCAGCCGGCCGACCAGTTCTGCCCAGGCCGACGGCGCGGCTACGGCCGCCGCCGGTTCGGCCACACGATGTGCTGCGGTCACCGGCGCGGCGACGCGCGACGGGGAGACCGGCAGGGTCGCGGCGCCCACCTCAGCCGGCGTAAAGGCAAGCATGCGCAGCAGCGTCATCATGAATCCCGCATGCTCGTCCGGTGCAAGGCCTATTTCCGCCCGTCCCTGGGCAGCAATCTGGTAATTCAGCTGCAGATCCTCCGCGGCGAAGGCCTGCGCCAGTTCGCGGATCGCCGCGGCATCCGGATCGTCGTCGGCAATCGTCTGCGGCACCACCTGCGCCAGCGCCAGCCGGTGCAGCAGCGAAGCGAGTTCCTGCAGTGCGGATTCGAAGGACAGGCTGCGCTCCGCCATCTGCGTGGCCGCGGCCACCAGCGCCGGCCCGTCCTGTGACGCCAGCGCGCGCAGGATCGTATAAAGATAGGTCCGGTCGACCGCGCCCAGCATGTCCCGCGTCGACGACTCCTCGAGCTTGCCGCCGCCATGGGCTATGGCCTGGTCAAGCAGGCTCAGCGCATCGCGCAGGCTGCCCTCGGCCGCACGTGCGATCAGTGCCACCGAGCCGGCATCCGCCGGCACCATTTCGGCGGCCAGCACCTCGGTCAGCCGGTCGCGGATCTGCTGCGGCGGAATCTGTTTCAGGCTGAACTGCAGGCAGCGCGACAGCACGGTCACCGGTATTTTCTGCGGGTCGGTGGTCGCGAGAATGAACTTGACGTGCCCCGGCGGCTCTTCCAGCGTCTTCAGCATCGCGTTGAACGCCGAGCGCGACAGCATGTGCACTTCGTCAATGATGTAAACCTTGTAGCGGCCGCTGGTCGGAGCGTAGAGCGCGTTCTCCAGCAGCTCGCGCATATTGTCGACCTGGGTGTTCGAAGCGGCGTCGAGTTCGATCAGGTCGACGAAACGTCCGGCATCGATTTCGGTGCAGGCGGTGCATTTGCCGCAGGGCGCGGCGGTGACGCCTGTTTCGCAATTCAGCGCCTTGGCGAGGATGCGCGCCAGCGTGGTCTTGCCGACACCGCGGGTGCCCGTGAACAGGTAGGCATGATGCAGGCGCTGCTGCTCCAGCGCATTGCTCAGCGCGCGCACGACGTGCTCCTGCCCGACCAGTTCGGTGAAGCTGCGGGGTCGCCACTTGCGGGCCAGTACCTGGGTCACGGGGTTCAGCGCTCGGTAATGATTATCGGCGGGTGATGAACGTCGGATGATGGACGACAGAAGCCGCCATTTTACCGGCTTACCGGCAAGGGCGCCCGCGACGGCGCCCTTTCAACACAGTCCGCTCAGCGGAACCAGTACTGCAGGCGTACCTGGCTGAAATCCATGCCGGCGTTGGGCTTCTTGATGTCGGCATTGGAATGGTGCTGGATACGGATACCGAGGTCGTAGGCCCCCTTGGTGCCGAAGCGGTAACCGAAGCCGAGGTGATCGCCGAACTGGAAGGCGGTACTGAAACGCCGCCCGCCGAGGGAGGTTCGCGACAGAAAATGGGCGCCGATGCCGGCCTCGACGTAAAAACCCCGCAGATCGTTGGCCTGCCAGCGCAGCGTGGGCGTGAGACCGATATCGACCAGGCTGTCGTTCTGCCCTGCCGGCACGTCGGCACGCCATTGTCCCGCGGACAGATCCCAGTAACCGCCGATGTGCCGGCTGCCGTTGTCCAGCCAGCGCTGCTGCCACTGCCATTGCGCGCCGATGCGCGCCATTTCGTAACTGCCGTTCTTTCCAAATTCCGCAGAAATCCCGTCCAACGCCAGCACCGGAACTGCCGCGGCCGCCAGCGTGGCGGACATGAGCAGCCGTGCCAGCATGCGCCTGGCGCTACGCATCTCCCTGTTCCCCTGTCACCTGTGGCAGCAGAGCTGCCTTGTTTGTTTGAACTGCCTGTTAGTTTGAACCGCCTTTTTATCCCGACTGCTTTACTGCTTTATTGCAGACTGCGCCCGCGACCACCGCCAAGCCGCGGTGGCCTCGCCGCCGCGGCAAATGGGTGGCGAGCCTGACCCCCGGCACTCGCAGAGAATAGCTGTGGCTGCTTCCTTCCGGACCTGACCAGATTCACTACCATGCGATGCGGGGAGGCCCGCCGTAAGAAAGTCGTAAGTATGCACGTTCAAAGCATTTTCTGCCACGTTAATGGATAGCTGCCGTCTTTACAAGGCGCGGGCTTAGTGCTTCCATAACACGCAAACAAAGCATCGGCCGCAACCCTGCGCTGCGACCGGTCAACATCCGTCAATCCGTAACGCGCCATACCGGAGGAGCACCATGTCGACCACGCCATCCGCCACCATCACATCCGTCCTCCAGGAAAACCGCGTTTTCCCGCCATCGCCGGCACTGGTCGCGAAAGCCAACATTTCCGGCATGGATGCCTATCGCGCGCTTTGCGAGGAAGCGGAAAAGGATTACACCGGTTTCTGGGCGCGTCTCGCCCGTGAGCACCTGCTGTGGAAAAAGCCCTTCACCCGGACGCTGGACGACTCCAAGGCGCCGTTCTTCCGCTGGTTCGACGACGGCATCCTCAACGCCTCCTACAACTGCCTCGACCGCCATCTGCAGACCCAGCCCGACAAGACCGCGGTCATTTTCGAGGCTGACGACGGCAAAATCACCCGCGCCACCTACCGCGACCTGTACTCCCGCACCTGCCGCATGGCCAACGGCCTGAAGTCGCGCGGCATCGGGAAAGGCGACCGCGTCATCATCTACATGCCGATGTCGATCGAGGCCATCGTCGCGATGCAGGCCTGCGCCCGCATCGGCGCGGTCCACTCGGTGGTTTTCGGCGGTTTCTCGGCAAAAAGCATACATGAACGCATCATCGACGCCGGTGCAGTGGCGGTGCTCACCGCCGACGAACAGCTGCGCGGCGGCAAGGCGATGCCGCTGAAGGTCGCCGTGGACGATGCACTTGCACTGGGCGGCTGCGACACCATCCGCTCGGTGATCGTCTACCGGCGCACCGGCGGCAAGGTCAACTGGAATGCCAAGATCGATGTCTGGCTGCACGACTTGGTGAAGGACCAGCCCGAAGATTGTGAGCCGGAATGGGTAGACGCCGAGCATCCGCTGTTCATCCTCTACACCTCGGGCTCCACCGGCAAGCCGAAGGGCATCCAGCACTCCACCGGCGGCTATCTGCTGTGGACCATCCTGACGATGAAGTGGACCTTCGACCACAAGCCGGATGACGTGTTCTGGTGCACCGCGGACGTCGGCTGGGTTACCGGCCACTCCTATGTCTGTTACGGCCCGCTCGCCTGCGGCGGCACCGAGGTCGTGTTCGAGGGTGTGCCGACCTGGCCGGATGCAGGCCGCTTCTGGAAAATGATCCAGGACCACAAGGTCACGGTGTTCTATACCGCGCCGACAGCGATCCGCTCGCTGATCAAGGCCGGCGGCGACCTGCCGAAGAAGTACGACTTGTCGACGCTGCGAATCCTCGGCACCGTCGGCGAGCCGATCAATCCCGAGGCCTGGATGTGGTACCACGACACCGTAGGCGGCGGCCGCTGTCCAATCGTCGACACCTGGTGGCAGACCGAGACCGGCGGCCACATGATCACGCCGCTGCCCGGCGCCACGCCGACCAAGCCCGGCTCGGCGACGCTGCCGCTGCCCGGCGTCATTGCCGACATCGTCGACGAGACCGGACAGTCGGTCGGCAAGGGCAAGGGCGGCATCCTCGTCATCAAGAAGCCCTGGCCTTCGATGCTGCGCACGATCTGGGGCGATCCGGAACGTTTCAAAAAAACCTACTTCCCCGAAGATTTCCACGGCAAGTATTACCTCGCCGGCGACGGCGCGACCTACGACGAGGACGGCTACATCCGCATCATGGGCCGCATCGATGACGTGCTCAACGTCTCCGGCCACCGCCTCGGCACCATGGAAATCGAATCCGCGCTGGTCGCCAACACCGGACTGGTCGCCGAAGCCGCAGTGGTCGGCCGGCCCGATGACCTCACCGGCGAGGCGGTCGTCGCCTTTGTCGTGCTGAAGCAGGCGCGACCGGAGGGCGAGGACGCGAAGAAGCTGATCAAGGAATTGCAGGAATGGGTCGGCAAGGAGATCGGCCCGATCGCCAAGCCGCGCGACATCCGCTTCGGCGACAACCTGCCGAAAACCCGCTCCGGCAAGATCATGCGCCGGCTGCTGCGCTCGATCGCCAAGGGCGAGGACATCCAGCAGGATGTGTCGACGCTGGAAAATCCGGCCATCCTCGACCAGCTGAAGCAGGGGCCGAAGTAGGCTGACCCGGTGAAGCCGCCGCGCCCCGTCATCGTGGAGGCGCCATGAACGGCCCGCCGCTGAAGGGCCAGCGCCTGGTGGCGCTGTTCCTGCTCGGCTGCCTGCTGTTCAATTACCCGGTGCTGTCGCTGTTCGCGGGCAGCACGCGGATCTGGGGCATCCCGCTGATCTACCTCTACGTCTTCGCGGCCTGGGCGCTCATCATCGCGCTGATGGCGCTGATCATCGAGCGCAAGGATTCCTGAGCGGTGCTGAGCGGCGCGCTGATCGTAGTCCTCTCCTTCGCCTACGTCGGCCTGCTGTTCGCAATCGCCTACTGGGGCGACAAGCGCGCCGATGCCGGGCGCAGCATCATCGCCAACCCCTACATCTACACGCTGTCGCTCGCGGTCTACTGCACCTCCTGGACCTTCTACGGCAGCGTCGGCCGCGCCGCCACCAGCGGCATCGGCTTCCTGCCGATCTACCTCGGGCCGACGCTGATGGCCGCGCTGTGGTGGTACGTGCTGCTGAAAATGGTGCGCATCAGCAAGGCGCACCGCATCACCTCGATTGCCGATTTCATTGCCTCGCGCTACGGCAAGAGCCACCTGCTCGGCGGCCTGGTCACGGTGATCGCGGTGCTCGGCATCGTGCCCTATATCGCGCTGCAGTTGAAGGCGATCTCGGTCAGCTTCTCGACCATGCTGCAGTATCCGAACACGGTCGCCTACGGTGCCACCACCTCGCCGCCCTTCCTGCAGGACAACACCTTCTACATCGCGATGCTGCTGGCGGCCTTCACCATCCTCTTCGGCACCCGCCATCTCGACGCCACCGAAAGGCACGAAGGCCTGGTTGCCGCAATCGCCTTCGAATCCATCGTCAAGCTGGTCGCCTTCATCGCCATCGGCGTGTTCGTCACCTGGGGCATGTTCGACGGCTTCGCCGACATCTTCGACAAGGCCTCCGCCAGCCCGGAACTCAACGCCCTGCTGGTCCAGGGCGGCGCCTCCGGCAACTACACCACCTGGGCCTCACTGACGGTGCTGTCGATGCTGGCCATCATCCTGCTGCCGCGGCAGTTCCAGGTCGCCGTCGTCGAGAACGTCGACGAGCGCCACCTGAACAAGGCGATCTGGCTGTTCCCGCTGTACCTGTTCGCAATCAACATCTTCGTGCTGCCGATCGCGCTCGGCGGACTGATGCATTTCCCGCAGGGCACGGTGGATGCCGACACCTTCGTGCTGACGCTGCCGATGTCCGAACAGCGGACCTGGCTCGCGCTGCTCGCCTTCATCGGCGGGCTCTCCGCGGCCACCGGCATGGTCATCGTCGAGACCATCGCGCTGTCGACCATGGTCTGCAACGACCTGGTGATGCCGATACTGCTGCGCTGGAAATTCCTGCGCCTGACCGAACGCCGCGATCTCTCCGGCCTGCTGCTGGGCATACGCCGTGCCGCCATCGTCGTCGTGTTGGTGCTCGGCTACGGCTATTTCCACCTCGCCGGCGAAGCCTATGCACTGGTCTCCATCGGACTGATCTCCTTCACCGCGGTGGCGCAGTTCGCGCCGGCGATGATCGGCGGCCTGTTCTGGAAGGGCGGCACCCGGCTCGGCGCCCTGCTCGGACTCGGCGCCGGCTTCCTGGTCTGGCTTTATTCGCTGCTGCTGCCCTCCTTCGCAAAATCGGGCTGGCTGCCGATCACCTTTCTCACCGAGGGCATTTTCGGTCTCGACCTGCTGAAACCGCAGCAGCTGTTCGGCCTCGACGGCATGGACGACATCAGCCACTGCCTGTTCTGGAGCATGATTGCCAACATCGGCTGCTATGTCGGATTTTCACTGTGGCGCCGACCGACTGCCGCCGAGCACGGCCAGGCCAACCTCTTCGTCGACGTCTTCCGCCATATCGCCCCCGGCAGCGGTTCGCGCTTCTGGCGCGGCAGCGCGACGGTCGCCGACCTGCAGACCCTGCTCGGCCGCTTCATCGGACCGGAGCGCGCCGGCGAATCCTTCGCCGCCTACGCCCGCAGCCAGGGCATCCAGGGCAGCGAGCAGATTGCCGCCAACGCGGTGCTGGTGCATTACGTCGAATCGCAGATCGCCGGCGCCATCGGCAGCGCCTCGGCCCGCGACATGGTGGCCTCGGTGGTGGTCGAGGAACCGCTGGCGCTCGACGAAGTCATGGCGATCATCGACGAGGCATCGCAGGCCCTCGCCTACAGCCGCCAGCTCGAACAGAAGTCGCGCGAGCTCGAAGCGGCCACCAACGAGCTGCGCAGCGCCAACCAGAGGCTGCAGGAACTCGACCGCCTGAAGGACGATTTCATATCCACGGTCACCCACGAACTGCGCACGCCGCTGACCTCGATCCGCGCGTTCTCGGAAATCCTCGGCGACAACCCGCAGCTCGATGCCGAGCAGCGCGCCAAATTCCTCGGCATCATCACCCGCGAATCGGAACGCCTGACCCGGCTGATCAACCAGGTGCTCGATCTCGCCAAGATCGAATCCGGCGCCGCCGACTGGCACCCCAGCGAAATCGACATGCGTGACGTGCTCGATGACGCCGTCGCCGCGATGAGCCAGGTCTGCAAGGACCGCAACATCGCGCTGGAACTGCGTGTGCCGGAACAGCTGCCGCGGGTGATGGCCGACCGCGACCGCGTCATGCAGGTGGTGCTCAACCTGCTGTCCAACGCCGCCAATTTCTGCGACAAGCCCGAAAGCCACATCCGCATTTCGGTGACGCTGGAAGCCACAGCCCTGCGCATCACCGTCGCCGACAACGGCATCGGCATCAGCCCGGCCGACCAGGCGGTGATTTTCGAGAAATTCCGCCAGGTCAGCGACACCGCCTCGGGCAAGCCGCGAGGCACCGGCCTCGGACTGGTGATCTCGCGCGAAATCGTGCGCCACCTCGGCGGCCGGCTGTGGGTCGAGAGCACGCCGGGCCTGGGCTCGACATTCCATTTCACCCTGCCGCTGCAGCGCGACGCCGTCGCGGCAAGGGCCGTCTGAGCCGGCCATGGCTGACCATGTACTGATCGTCGAGGATGAGGAAAGCATCCTGCTGTCTCTCGAATTCCTGCTCGGCAAGGAGGGCTACGCCGTAAGCTCCGCGCGCGACGGCGCGGAGGCACTGCGCCTGCTGCAAGCACGGGCGCCGGACCTGGTGCTGCTCGACGTGATGCTGCCGCTGATCGACGGCTTCGAACTCTGCAGCCGCATCCGGACAATGCCGGCGCTGGCCGCGACGCGCATCATGCTGCTCACCGCACGCGGGCGTGAATCCGAAATTGCGCGCGGTATCGCGCTGGGCGCCGATGCCTACCTGACCAAGCCTTTCTCGACCCGCGAACTGATGGACAAGGTGCGCGCCCTGCTCGCCTCCCCCCGCAGGCCCGGCACCTGAAGCGGGAATCCGTTTTAGTGCTCGGGATAGTCCAGCGCGTAGCCGCGCCCGTAGAGCGTGCGCACGATCAGCCCGGTGTCGCCGATCTTCTTGCGCAGCCGGTGCACATAGACCTCGATCGCGTTGTGGCTCACTTCCTGATCATAGGTATAGATCTGTTCGACCAGCTGCTCCTTGCTGACCACGCGCCCGAAACGGCGCAGCAGCACCTCCAGCACGCTCAGCTCATGGGTCGACAGCGGCAACGGATGACCGCGGATCGAGGCCACGCGCGCTACCGGATCGAAACTGAGCTCGCGGTAATTCAGCACCGGCGACGCCGCGCCCTGTCCCCGCCGCAGCAATGCGCGCACCCGCGCCTGCAGTTCGCTGAGGCTGAAGGGCTTGACCAAATAATCGTCGGCGCCGAGGTCGAGGCCGGCGACCTTTTCCTCCGGCTGCTCGCGACCTGACAGGATCAGCACCGGCAACGGATCGTTGCGCCGGCGCAGCCGGCGCAGTACCTCGAGACCGTCGAGCCTGGGCAGACCGAGGTCGAGAATCAGCAGGCCGAAACCGGGATTCTTCAGTGCTTCGTCTGCCGCCAGCCCGTTGTCCACCCAGTCCACCGCAAAACCGGCCTGGGTCAAAGCGAAGCGCAGCGCCTCCGCCAGCGCGGCGTCATCCTCGCTAATCAGTATGCGCATGCCTCCTCCGGCAGTTTAATTATAAGTATTTGTTTTTAAACTACTTTTTTATAAATCCTGACGATGGACCGCGCCATCGCCGGCCAGCCATTGTAGGGCCGGGGTTCAGGATTTTGTAAGTATTTTTCACTACGATGGCCCGTAATAAAAGGCAAAAAAATCAGGGCGCCGTGCACAACACGGCCGACCTGCCGATCTTCAAAACCAAAGGAGGGCTGCATGGAACTGTCCGACAAGCACCAGGAGTACTGGCGCAAGAATCTGGTCGTCACGGCCATATTGATGGCGATCTGGTTCATTGCCACCTTTGTCGAAGGCTGGTATGCGCGCGACCTCAACGAGATCAGTTTTCTCGGATTCCCGCTGGGTTTCTACATGTCCGCCCAGGGCTCGCTGATCATCTATGTGCTGATCATCGGCTTCTACGCCTGGTACATGAACAAACTCGACATCGAGTACGGCGTGCAAGAGGAGGATGAAAAATGAGCGCAGCCGCCTTCAGCCAGAAGAGCTTCACCCAGCAGCTCAAGAAATACTACGCCCTCTACACCGGCGGCTTCCTCGCCTTCATCATCCTGCTCGCGATCGCCGAGCAGATGGGACTGCCGCGAAAATACATCGGCTACACCTTCCTCGTCGCCACCATCGGCCTCTACGCGATGATCGGCATCATGAGCCGCACCGTGGAGGTGTCCGAGTACTATGTCGCCGGACGGCGCGTGCCCGCCTTCTTCAACGGCATGGCCACCGGCGCGGACTGGATGAGCGCTGCGTCATTCATCGGCATGGCCGGCACGCTGTACCTTGTCGGCTTTGACGGGCTGGCATTCGTCATGGGCTGGACCGGCGGCTATGTGCTGGTGGCGCTGTTCCTCGCGCCCTACCTGCGCAAGTTCGGCCAGTTCACGATCCCCGACTTCCTCGGCGCCCGCTACGGCGGCAACGCGGCGAGGACCATCGGCGTGTTCGCGGCCATCCTCTGCTCCTTCGTCTACGTCGTCGCGCAGATCTACGGCGTCGGCCTGATCACCAGCCGATTCACCGGCCTGGAGTTCGGCATCGGCGTGTTCGTCGGCCTCGGCGGCATCCTGGTCTGCTCCTTCCTCGGCGGCATGCGGGCGGTGACCTGGACCCAGGTCGCGCAGTACATCATCCTGATCATCGCCTACCTCACGCCGGTGGTCTGGCTGGGCGTCAAGCACACCGGCATCCCGGTGCCGCAGGTCGCCTACGGCCAGGTGCTGGCGAAAGTCTCCGACCTCGAGAAGAAGCTGACCGCAGATCCCAAGGAACAGGAAGTACGCAAGATCTTCAAGGATCGTGCGGATGCGGCCAACGCGGCACTCAAGGACCCGGCCAAGGCCCATGCCGAAGGCAAGGCAAAACTCGAGCAAAGCCTCAACAGTCTGAAGGCCGCCAATGCACCGACCGACCAGATCGCCGCCGCGGAGAAAGCGCTCGCTGCCTATCCGGCGGACGCCGATGCCGCAAAGGCACAGTGGACCAAGGACAGCAGATCTGCAGCACGGGCCAATCCTCCGCGCAAACATGCGGACCCATTCCCGGGCAAGGATGAGGCGGCACGCGACACCGCGCGGCTGAACTTCCTCGGCATCGTGTTCTGCATGATGTTCGGTACCGCAGCGCTTCCGCACATCCTTATGCGCTACTACACCACGCCCAGCGTGCGTGAAGCCCGGCGCTCGGTGTTCTGGTCGCTGTTCTTCATCTTCCTGCTCTACTTCACCGCGCCCTGCCTTGCGGTGCTCGCCAAGTTCGAGGTCTATTCGAACCTGGTCGGCAGCCAGTTCGCGTCATTACCGGCCTGGGCAAAAGCGTGGGCAACCGTGGACGCATCGCTGCTCAGCATCACCGACATCAACCGTGACGGCATCGTGCAGCTGGCGGAAATCGTCATCGGCGGCGACCTGATCGTGCTGATGACGCCGGAGATCGCCGGACTGCCCTACGTGGTCTCGGGCCTGGTCGCTGCCGGCGGTCTCGCAGCGGCGCTGTCCACCGCTGACGGCCTGCTGCTGACCATCGCCAACGCGCTGTCCCACGACGTCTACTACAAGATGATCGACCCCACCGCCACGACCTCGCGTCGGGTCACGGTGTCGAAAGTCCTGCTGCTGGTCGTCGCGCTGATCGCGGCCTACGTCACCTCGCTGAAACCGGGCAACATCCTGTTCCTGGTCGGCGCTGCGTTCTCGCTGGCGGCCTCGTCGTTCTTCCCCGCGCTGGTCCTCGGCGTGTTCTGGAAGCGCGCGAACCGCACCGGTGCGGTGGCTGGCATGCTGGTCGGGCTGGGCGTGTGCTTCTACTACATGACCACCACCTACCCCTTCCTGCGCGACATGTTCGGCATCACCCGGCCCATCGCGGAGTACATGTGGTTCGGCATGAACCCGATCTCCGCCGGCGTGTTCGGCCTGCCCCTAGGCATGCTGACCATCATCGTCGTCAGCCTGCTGACGCCGGCGCCGAGCAGGGAAATCCAGGAACTGGTCGAGCATGTGCGCTACCCCAGCATCAAGGGCAGCACCTACTCAACGCAGTCCGGCTGATCCGGCAAGTGCTCGTGACAAGGCCCGCTTCGGCGGGCCTTGTTTTTTGCCCCGGGCAGTTCAGGGCCCTGCAGATGCCGTGCTAAAATCCGCCCCCTCGGAGAGGTGGATGAGTGGTTTAAGTCGCACGCCTGGAAAGCGTGTTTACGGGGAAACCCGTAACGAGGGTTCGAATCCCTCCCTCTCCGCCAAGAGCATCAATAAGTATTTGAAAAATAAGAATAAATTAGTTGACTCCGCATTATACCCACATCTCCACCCCCATTTAAAAACCGCATCGATCACTACCCCATGTGATCAGGTTTCTTAAATCGACCGCAGCACCAAGTCCTCATTGCACAAAACCATTGTCCAAGCACGTCCAGGAAAATCCAGGTAACCGATATCGTCAACTTCCGAGTCGTCGAATCAATATCCACAAAACCTCGATGCACTCGAAGTGCAGTCTGCCAACACCGCCCAGTCGCCTGTCGACCGCAATTGAATCAATTGACACACACAAATCACACATATTAGGATGAAACCGTATTGGGAGTAGCTCCTTCGATCGCTCGATGAGCGTAGTGCCTGTCGGCACCTGGGGCGCAGAGAGCCAAACTGGCAGTGTCTGCGCGAGTTGCAAAACGCAACGTCGAAGTCCTTATTGAGCATGTTTTTGGCCAACACACGGCGAAGCCGTCGGTTGGCCTTTTTCATGTCTACCGGCTGGCTTCTTGTGCGACCTCATGGCATGCGAGGGACAAGATGCGCAGCAATACTGCAGTTGATCATTCCGAAGTTCGTGCCGCCGGGTTCTATCGGCTCCGGCAAATCATTGGCGATCGCTCCGCGGAACCGCCGGTTCCCGCGATCATTCCGGTCAGCAAATCGTCCTGGTGGGCCGGAGTCAAAGCCGGACGATACCCGCAACCCGTAAAGATCGGCCCCCACACGACTGCGTGGCGGATCGAAGACATCCACGCCCTGGTTGATCGTCTCTGCGCGCACAGCAAAAACACTGCCTAAACCACCCCACGCTGCGCCTGTCGGGAGCGACAAGCCACTGGGGCAGGCGTTGTGTCGTATATGGCGGCCACCAGGTTCTTAAAGCCGCCAGCGTGGGTGCGAAAGGTTAGAGCGCAAGAGGCCGCCTGATCGCGGGCGGGACAGTCTGACCAATCGGTGGCTGCGACTCAGTCCACCGGGCCTAAAGCGACGGATGGCTCCGCGGAGCACGATCGCAGGCAATGCACGGGAGCCAGCTTTGGCTGGCCTTCTGGGGGTGCTTTGCCTTTTGCTCGGGATTCACCACGAAGCAAGATGTTAAATGTAAATATAAGGTGTACAAAGTACACACGATATCGGTCTATCCCTAGAAGAAGCCCATCCAAATATCACACCAATACTGCAAGAATGGGCTCTGGCGAAACCTTAATCGAGCAGTCCAGGGTTTGAATTAAAATCAAAAAATCAAATCCTCTTGGGGGCACTTTGATTAAATATCAAACAATCAATCGCGGGGGATGGAGCACCCTGCGTTGCATCCATAAACCAGCGCGAGTCAAATTCAGCGATCAACGACGCGATACACCCAGGGATGGCCCATTCATTGCTGCTGGTGGAACAAAGATAAACTGCCAGTCCGAGTAGGTCGAGCTGCCCGCTAAATGACGGTCGATCTCGGAGAAACCGGCGGTTTTTAACGGAACGCCGCGAGAGAGGCTGTGCACCCCCATGATGCGCCCGGCCGGCGTCAGGACCAGCCCCCACTCGGTCTGGCCGGTCATGGGATCACGGTAGATCCGGCGCAAATACCGCTGCACGCCAGGGAATCGCTGGTCCTCCATCAGGTCCTCGAGAGACTTGGGGTACTCATGCACCTGCCCCGGCGCGCGCAGGTAATAGAGCGCAATGGCTTCACGGAACTCCTGCCCGATAAAGAGCAGATCAGCCTCCCGGTCACGCTGCACGGCGTTGTGCCAAGCCACGCCTTTTGCCGCGAGCCCCACACCGAGCACCGCCACCACGATCAGCAATGCAACATAAGTAAAACCCTGCTGGCATCGGCGGCTTTTACCCATCTTCAGAACTCTGCAAAAGGCACACCGGTGGAAGCCATACCGGGTGCGCCGCTTTTGACGTCGAACACCCCGCCCTTGGTCGCATCCGGCGGGGGCACCAGAATCCAGCTTGTGTTGCTCTCAGCGATGGGATCGACGGGGACTTTCCGCAGATAACGACCGGACACCAGCTCCTCCAGCGTATTCGGGTAACGGCCTTTGTCCTCGAAATGCTTGTCCAGGGCATCGCGCAGAGTAAACAGGTTTTCCTGCAAAGCCGCCTCCCTTGCCCGATCAATGCTTTTGAAATACCGGGGGGATACCAGGGCCAGCAGCGTGGCGACAATGGCCAGAACGACCAGCAGCTCGATCAGGGTAAAAGCACGGATACGCCGTATCGCCACCATGACCTACCACTCCCGGTAAGGAACGCCGTTCAATCCCACTCCGGTGCTCCTGGAATACACATCGAACACGTCGGCGCCCTCGGCAGGTTTGTCAGGCGGGCTGGCATAACTGCGCTTTCCCCACATCGCATGCGCCGGAGCCGACTGGTCCGGAAAGGTCGGATCGCGCGGAATCCGCCGCAGGAAATAAATCCTGTTGCGGGTCGGGTCCTTCACGTTCTCCACGCCATCCACGAGAGCCATCAGCGTGGGCGGATAGCCGGATTCGTTGGCACGCCGCGGGATTTGCCCTTCGTCTCCCGCCCGCTTGTAGGCGGACAACGCTGATCGGATCTCCCGCAGGGCAGCTTTCAATTCGCGCTCCCGCTCCCGCTGCTTGTTCAATTCGGCCATGGGAAACACGATCGAAGCCAGCACGGCCACGATCGCCAGTGTCACCAGCAACTCGATGAACGTGAATCCGGATGCACCTCGGCGCTCCACCTCACCCCCTACGGATTGACGCTGATCGTACGCGGCTTGGGCAGGGCCACGGTCATGGCGCCGGCACCAAAAGTCACTGGTGTCGCCGCCACCACCCGGATCTCCGATTTGGGGCTGGCAATCTTGCCTTTGAACACGACAGAAACCAGCGCCCCTTCGCCCCGCGCCCCTTCATTGCCCGTGCGATTGACGCCGATAAATACGCGGCCATTCGTCTGATCAATGTTGTGGGCAAAGCTGGTTTTTGCACCGCCGTCCTTGAAAAAGCCCCCCTCTTCAACCCGCACTACGTCCAGAACCGCTGGATCAAAGCCCAGCTGCAGCGGCAGGCTGCGCAACGGTCGCTCGGCCTTGAGCAGCACATCCACCTTGAACTCCTCACCGACCTTGACGCTGTCCGGTCCTTGCCAGGAGAACAATGCCTGCGAGACCCCAGGCGCCGCCGCAGCGCCGGGACCGGCGCCTGCCGATGCCACACCTGCCGTCACCGGCTTCCCGGCCACGGTGTTCACCATGCCCAGCGACAACGGCCGTGTGCTGAGCCTGTTTTCAGTGCCCGACCAGAACTCGGAAGCCATGGCATCCGGCCGCGTCAGCCCCCGCACCAGCCGCGGCGTGATCGACAGCACGATCTCGGTCTTCTGGCTGTCGTCCCGTTGACTGCCGAACAGTCGGCCGACCACTGGCAAGTCGCCCAGGCCGGGAATCCGATTCGCCGTGCGCCGGTCCTCGTCATTGATCAACCCGGCCAGGATCTGGGTGTCGCCATCCTTGAGCCGCAGCGCCGTGGAAGCATTGCGGGTGCCCACCTGGTACGTCAGCAACCCGGTCGATGTGGTGATTTCCCGGGTAATCGAACTCACCTCCAAGGCCACCTTCATCGCCACTTCGCGATCCAGTTGGATATCAGGTTCAATTTCCAGCTTCAGCCCCACATCCAGATACTGCACGCTCTGGGAAATGAAACCGGTCGACGTGGCATTGCTGGTGATGACCGGCACGCGGTCACCAATGAGGATTTTGGCTTTCTCGCGGTTTTTTGCACGGATGCGGGGATTGGCCAGCAGATTCACATCCCCGTCCTGCTTCTTCATGTTGATGATCGTGCTCGCCACGCTGGCACCGATCCGGTTGGATGAAATATTGCGCAGGTCATTCAGGGTCACCGTCGTCCCGGCGGACGGCAGCGGCGTCAGGGTCAACTGGTCGGGCCACTGAATCCCCAGGTCAAGCAGCCGGTTGCGCCGGACTTCGAGCACCTCCAGTTCCAGCATCACCTCCGGCTCGCCCAGGTCATGCAGGGCCACCATTTTCTCCGCCAGCCGCACCGCTTCGGGCGTATCGCGGACGACCACCAGACGCAGTTTCTCGTCGATGGAAACCTCCCGGATCTTCAGCATGCTCTTGAGCACCGTCTGCACCTGCTTGACATCCGCGCTGGTCAGATAAAACCCTTTGACCACCAGGTCCTGGTATTCCTTCAGTTTCTGCGGGGTTGCCGGATAGATCAGGATGGTGTTCTGGTTGAGCACCTTCTTTTCCAGCTGATTGGTCATCAGAATCAGGTCAATGGCGTCTTCCAGCGGCGCCATACGGGTGAATATGGTCGTCTTCAGATCGGGACGGATATCCTTGTCGAGGATGTAATTAATTCCTGTCGAACGCGACAGCGCGTCAAAAACCACGCGCACTGTCGCATCGCGAAACACCAGATTGACGGGTTTCCGGAACACGGACTCCAGTTGCGGTGATGCCATCAGGGCCCGGGCGCGCTTGTCCTCGATCTGCCCTTTGAGCTCGAGGGCCACGACATTGCCCGGGTTTTCGGACAACACGGTCTGGAGCCGCCCCCAGGCACCGTTCATGTCGCCTTTTTCAAACAGGCCCCGCGCGGCCTTGATGACTTCAATATGACGTTCATCGCGGCGCAACTCTTCCAGACCTTGCCGGATACGCTCGGCCCCCGGGGCAATCGCCTGCGCTTTCTGATAGAACTGCCTTGATGCCTCCAGCCGGCCAGCCAATCGCTCACTTTCTGCCAGGGTGATCAGGCGATTGACATAATTTGACCGCGCATTGACCAGATCCAGACGGGCACGGCGATTTTCGGGGTCGGTGGCCACAATCGCCTCCAGCCCGGCAATCCCCTGTTCATAATTGCCCACGCCGACCAGTGCCATGGCATCCTGATGCTGCCGCTCCGATGCGCTGACACATCCTCCAAGCACCAATACCGACATCAGAATCATCGGTCGGGCCATTCGTTCCAGCGTCATGTTGTTTTTCATCAGACGTCCTATCGTGGCGGAATCGCCAGCATCTGCTGCCGGTTCATGGGCAAATAAGTCAGGGTGATTTGCGCAGCATCCACCGCATCCACACGATACTGCGTTTCCAGTACATCCCCGGGCCGCACCGTATAGACCTCATCGCCGCGCGCGAGGTAAATGACGGCCTTCCCGTCGGACTCCTCCAGTTGCCCGACATACCGAAACGGCAACGCAGGCAGGACGGGGTCAGCGGGCCTTGACACGACGGGCGTCACCTTGGGTGGCGGTGGCACCCAGGACTGAGGGGCGAACACATCAACCACAGCGACTTCCTCGGCACTGCGCTCCAGACGCCCCAAATCCAGCAGAGTCACCACCGATTTCGCGGTTGGGCGGACTTCAGCGGGCATCATCTCCTGCGTCCTGACTACCGGCCGCACCACACCATCGTCCACCGGCTCGTTACTCGACACCGCAGTGACGGCCAGCGTTGCTGCCAACAGCAGCGCCAAAATCACACTGCGCTGTTTCGGGCCGATTGTCATACCGGATCCGCCAGAAACAAGGTAAAGCGCAACTCGGCGTCGACCGTCGCATCGCCAATCCGTTTGCGCTGGAAAGCAATATGGTCCAGCGACATCGTAGGCACTCCGGCCAGCGCGACGGATACAAACTTGCGGATCGCCGGGTAGCTGCTGGTGACCGGCATCACGATCTGATATTGCCGCAGACCAGCGCGACGATCCTCCAGCATGCGGTATTCCACACGTTTCAACGCAACCCCGGCCAGCGCCCCGGCTTCGTGCAACTCACGGAGCTGGGCTTCCAGGTTCTTCTCGTGGAAAAAATCCCGGAACCCAGCCAGCTGACTTTTCGGATCCACAGCCGCCTGTTTGTCGTCAATTGCCGCAACCATTCCGATACCCGTCGTCGCCAACTGTCGCTCCAGGGGCCAGACCACATGCCCGTAGTAGCCCAGCGTAGCCAAGAGTATGCCCAGCGCAGCCACCCCTGGCACCCCAAGTGACTCGGTCAGCCGCAAGCCATACCAGCGCAACCGGTTCATTGCAGCCCCTTCCAGTCTGCTGATACGGTAAAGGCAATGGGACGCTGGGGCTGATCTTCCCGCACTTCGTTCCCAACCAGATGCACGCTCTTCAAGCCTGCCGGATCCCGCAGGCGCGTCACATAAGCCAGTACATCGTCATAACTTTTGGCCTCTCCGATGATCGTCACGGAACGCCGCTGTCCGTCCGGCTGCACTGCCAGCAAGGCCACCGTTTCCATATGAGCCTGCTCTATGGCAGCAAACAATGGCAACCATGGCAGGGTCAGTTGACCGACCACCGAGCCAGCCTCCCGCATCAAGCCCTCATCCGCCGCATCCCTGGCCTGCGCATCCCGGGGCGCTGCGCCCGCAACCCCTGTTCGGTGCACAGAGGACTGCCACACTGCAATCTGGCTTTCGGCCTCCTGCTGCCTGACAGCCACATCAGCAGCCAGCATCAGCGCCATGCCCAGCAGTGCCCAGCCCACCCACCGGGGGGGCGGTTTCTGCTGGTAGTCGAGCCCGAGTCCGGGAATCATGTGAGGCCCACGATAGCCATGTTCATGCGCTCATCGCTCAAGGGCGAATACCCGTTCATCGCCGGCAACCCCAGGCGGGTTATCTGAACGCCCATCTCGGGATTCAAGGGGTCGCGTCCCGGCGCCATCAGGCAGACCGCGGGTGCGGCGCCATCCTCCGTTGCCTCTTGCAGCAACATCCCGCGCAACGCCTGCCGCCAATCGCCTCCAATCCGGGTGCTGGACACGGCAGCAAGACCAGCCCGCTCCAGACGGATCAGCGCGAGCTCATCCGGCTCCACCACCCCGAAATACGTGGCCGATGTCTTCGGGCGCCGGATATCTCGTCGGAACTGCCGATAGGCCGAGGTGAGATAGGGTTGCACCGATTGCAGGCTCCACCCCTGGCAAACCTCACGCAGCCCCGCTAACAGCGCAAGATCAATCGCCGATGCCAGAACAGCCTGACCGTACCCGCCGGCATTCATGGCAATCTCCCAGTCAGCCGCCATGTCGCCATAAATCTCCCTGAAACAATGCCGGGCCTGTGCCAACCGCTCGCTCCGTGCCATCAATGCAGGGTGCCAAGGCACGACCATATAACGAACCAGGCGGTTGGACAGAATCACGGCAACGCGCGTCCGCTTGGGCACAGAAGCCGTCAATTTCGTCTTCAGCGCATCCAGGGGGGCGGTCCACGTCGGCAATCCAGCGGAAGGCTCTACTTCGATTTGCTGCTTCTCGAGTATCCGTCGGCGCAGCCCCCCGCTCACCCGCACCCAGACGAGGCGGTCCGCACAGAGCCCGACCCGGATCTGCTCAGACCAGAGTGACACGGTTGATCGCCTGTAACGTGGTTTCACCGCGGCGCACCAGCGCCAGCGCCGTCTCCCGCAGGAATACAGTGCCATGCCGTGTAGCCGCTTCGCGCAAGGCTCTGGCCGGCGCCCTGGCAATGATCAACTCACGAATCTCCTCCCGCAGCAGAAGCACTTCGGCAATAGCCTTGCGCCCTTTATATCCCGTACCCCGGCAATGACCGCATCCTTTACCCATCCGGAAATCAAATCCCGAAACATCGGTCTCAGTGAGCCCCGACTCCGCCAGCAATGCCGCGTCGGGCGTGTAAGCCGTCATGCATTGCGGGCAGATCAGGCGCACCAGTCGCTGCGCCACGATGCCGTTCATGGCCGAGACGAAACTGTAGGGATCCACGCCCATGTGCGTAAAACGTCCGATCACGTCAAACACGTTGTTGGCATGAACCGTCGTAAACACCAGATGGCCGGTCAGTGCTGCCTGCACGGCAATCTCAGCCGTCTCGGAATCCCGGATCTCGCCCACCAGAATCTTGTCGGGATCATGACGCAGGATCGAACGCAGGCCGCGTGCGAAAGTCAGGCCCTTTTTTTCATTGACGGGAATCTGCAGCACCCCGGAGAGCTGGTATTCGACCGGATCCTCTATGGTGACGATCTTGTCTTCGCCATCGTTGATTTCCGTGATCGACGCATAAAGCGTGGTGGTCTTGCCGCTGCCGGTCGGCCCCGTCACCAGCAACATGCCATAGGCTTCCTTGGCCAGTCTGCGCAGAGTGGCAATGGTTGCCCCCTCGAACCCCAGCCCGTCCAGGCGCAGCTCCATGGTCTGGTTGACCAGGGCACGCTTGTCCAGGATCCGGATCACCGCGTCTTCACCGAACACGCTCGGCATGATCGATACCCGGAAGTCCACGGCGCGCCCATCGATCGACGCCTTGAAGCGACCATCCTGCGGCACCCGGCGCTCGGCGATATCCAGTTCCGCCATGACCTTGATGCGGGAAACCACCTGCTCGGCCATGTCCGGGCTGGCCAGCGAGCCGGCCGACACCAGCACCCCGTCCAAGCGGTATTTGACGACCATCCCGCCGCCATGGGTCTCGAAGTGGATATCGCTGGCGTCGGATTTCAGGGCATCGAACAGCGTGGAATTGACGAATTGGACAACCGGGCTGTCAGAGTCGCCCAACTGCCGTAACGAAATCTCCTCCACATTGGCGATTCGCAGCGACTCCACGGCATCGGGCGCTTTGAAACTCTCCAGTGCCCGCACCGATTGCTCCAGCTTCTTGAACCAGGCCGCAAGATCATCGGCTTGAGCCAGCCGCCACTCGAAATTCTGGGCAAGACGTGCCTCGACCCAGGCCCTGCGGCCCGGATCAAAGGGGTCTGCATGTACAACAATGAGCACTCCATGCGCATCCCGTGCCGCAAGGCACTCATGGCGCAGTCCTTCAGAAAACGGGATTAATTCAAAGGCGGGTTGCAGCGCATCCAGATCCGGCATGGCAAAAGTCGCCACACCGAAGGCCTCGCCCAACGCGGCAAGAAATTCCGCCGGGGGCAATCCGGACTCCGTCTGCAGGATTTCCACAATCTTGCGCCCGGATTGCATCGACAGCTTGCGTGCCGCCGCCACCGACTCCGCGGACACAGCACTTTTCGTTGGCACCGATGGCGGGGCTGGCAGGGTCACTGCACCACCTCGGCCAGCTCGAAGATCGGCATATACATGAACACCACGATCAAGCCAATGACGACCCCTATCACCGTCATCAGGATCGGCTCGAACAGCCGTGTAAACCAGTCCACCCAGCGCGCCAGTTCATCATCATGAAGATCCGCCACCACGTCGAGCATTTCCGCGAGATTGCCGCTGCGCTCTGCCACCATCATCATGCTGTGCGCAACGACGGTGGTCAGCCCATGGGCACGCATCGCCTCTGCAAAAGCCCCCCCGGCCCTGACCTGCGACGCCGCACGCTGCAGGTTGGCCTGCATTTCAACGGACAGCAGGGTCTTGGCCATGTCCAGCGCCGTCAATACCGGCAAACCCGAACGCAGCAGCATCCCCATCGTGCGATAAAACTGCGCCAATTCGTAGGTGCGACGTTGAGGCTTGAGCAACGGAATGCGCCAGAACAACCCCAGCGCCCAGGCTCGCGCCTCCGGCTGCATGACCACATACATGACTGCGGCAGCAAAGACGAACAAAAAGCCGACCACCCAGTCACCATGCTGATCAATCGACTGCCCCCATAGCATCAACCATTGCGACAACAGCGGCAGTTGATCACCCAAATCGCTGTAAACGCGACTGAAGCGAGGCACCACGTAACCCAGCAGAAACAAGGCCACCAGACCGCCCACCAGCAGCAGCAGGACCGGATAGATCGAGGCGGACACGATCTTGCTGCGCACTTGCTCGATTTGCGACTGGTAATCCACATAACGCATCAATGCATCACGGATCGTGCCGGTGCGCTCGCTGGCACGCACAGTCGCGGTATATAGCGGCGGAAACACCAGGGGGAACGCCTCCAAGGCCTGCGAAAACCGCCCCCCTTGCCGCAGCCGCTTGAGCAGTGCGCCCAGAATCTCCCGGTGCGCCGCCTGGGACTCCTTGCGATGCAGAATCTCGATTGTTTCAACGAGCGTCAGCCCTGCCTTGAGCAGTGCGGTCAGCTCCTGTGTAAACCGTATGATGGGAAATCGCGCACGCCGCGGCGACGAAAACGACAACCCCAGGCTGCGGTCCTGCCCGACAGAAATGACGGCATACCCTTGCCGTTGCACATGCACCCGGGCATCAGCTTCGTCAACCGCCTCCACCGGGAACACGGCAACTTCCGACATTCCCCGCATGGCTTTGACGCGGAAACGCATCGCACTCAGTTCCAGTTGGTGATGTCGGATGCGTCACCCGTACCGCCGGGCTGGCCATCCCTGCCCAATGAGTACAGCTCGTACTCGGCCTTCTGCCCCGGATAGCGATAGACATAGGGCTTGCCCCAGGGATCCAGCGGAACATTTTTGGAGAGATAGGGACCATCCCATTTGGGCTCGTTGGGCGGCTTTACAACCAATGCATTGAGCCCCTGATCCGTGGAAGGATAACGGCCCACGTCGATTCGGTACTGGGACAAGGCCTTGTCGAAGGCCTGGATCTGCGCTTGAGCGACCTTCGACTCGGATTTACCGATCTGCGAAAAATAACGCGGCCCCACATAACCCGCCAGCAGACCGATGATGACCAGCACCACCAACAACTCCAGCAATGTGAACCCACGATCGCCCCTGCGCATTGTCATCTCAATACCTTTGTTCAGAGCCTTGATGTCCGTTTTTTGCCCAGCAGCATGCCAATAGCAATCCGGGATCATGACAGCAAGTTGCAGTTTACAAAGATTAGAGGCAGCGAGTTGGCGCCGCCATTCATCACCATATTCGGATTTGATGATGATACTCACATGATGGATGTTCTCAAATCAACAATCAGACGTTCTCAAAATTGAAAGTCTTTCATGATTAAATTATTTTCCCGTCATATCAAAGCATTAACTCAAACCATAACAAAATGGGAGTTTTTTCTTGTTGCAAGCAATTTTTGTTGCAGCAATACTTTCCAGCAATCTCGAAATAAAAATTGACCATACCTCTTTATGCCCGAATTAGTAGACCAACAATCCGAGACACTGCGAGACACTGCTTAACAAACCTCAAAGTGATGGCATTCGGCTTTCATCCGTTTTTCGCTGGAGATAAAGAAGAATGAAGAATACAGCCTTAAAAATATTGATGACGGCCTGTCTAGGATCGTTAATTTCCTTGACATCAGCAAACGCGTCCGCTTTCCCTGCAATTCCACAACCCAATACGGTGGACCCTTATACCGGCGGACTAACAGAACTAGCCTATAACTGCATTCCGGGTGGAAGCCATTGGGGGGTAGCATGGAAAGTCCCCGGGCAACCCAAGGATATGGGCGTATTTGCGAACGGCGGTGGAGCCACCCCACCCTTACCTCTCCCTCCACCAGACTTTCGATTCGCCGGTATATGTGGCTCCGGAGCAGCTTACTTCGACAAAGATTACCCCTGCCCAAGCGGATACGTAACAGACACATCCACAGGTCAATGCATTCGCACTACCGCACCTGCCTATATCTGCCCGACCGACTCCAACGCAACTCTCGCAAGTAATGAATGCGTTTGCAGCGATCCTGCCCATCCGTATCAAGATGCACATGGAATGAAATGCCTTGCGACACCCCCATCGACCAAGAATGCCGGTATGTGCAAACAAGGGGAGAAAGAGGGCGAAGGGAACCCTTGCAACCCTGCTACCGGCATCAAGACGCAGTTTGAGACGGTATACCGCTCATCTGGAGAATACCCTCTGACACTTGAGCTTGCTTACAACAGCCGCTTGCAAAATGACCCTCTCGCAGCGATAACGGGTCCCTTCGGCCACGGTTGGATTGGCACCTATCAACGCAAAATTAGTGTCGCCGCCAACGGCAGCGTCGGCACGCTCAGACCAGATGGCCGAATTTGGAGCTTCAATCCCCCAGTTACTGGCTACGTCTACGTAGCCGATGGCGACATCTCCGACAGACTCACCCGCTTGGTGATCGGCACCACCACAACAGGCTGGACCTTGGTATCAGCTGACGGCGACCGCACGGAAGCCTACGATGCCGCGGGCAAACTATTGAGCATTGCCGATCGTTCAGATTTAACGCAGGCCATGACTTACAGCGACGGATCGACTCCGGTAACGGTGGCGCCCGCCGCAGGTCTACTGATCAAGGTCACCGACAATTTCGGACGTGAGATCCAGTTCAACTATGACACCGCCTCTCGCGTCACCAAACTCATTGACCAAGCTGGCCAGCAGATCCTGTTCGCCTATGACGCAGCCAACAACCTCGCCTCGGTCACCCACGCCGATAACACCGTTCGCACTTATCACTATAACGAGCCGGCCAACACCTCGGGCACCAATCTGCCCAACCACCTGACCGGCATCACCGACGAGAACAACGTCCGTTTTGCCACCTATCAGTACGATGCACAGGGACGTGCCATCGTTACCGAGCATGCCGGCGGCGCACAGCGTTACTCGTTCCTCTATAACACCAATGGCACGACCGACGTCACGGATCCGTTCAATACCATACGCACCTATAACTTCAATACAACGCTGGGTGTCGTCCGCAATAGCGCCAACAGCCAGCCCTGTACCAACTGCAGTGCTCGAGATCAAAATCGCAGCTTCGACGCGAACGGCAACGTGTCCTCGCGCGTGGACTGGAACGGCAACCGCACAGACTATACGTATGACTTGGCGCGCAACCTCGAGACCGCCCGGGTTGAGGGCCTGACCTCCAGCGGTTCCTCCACGGCCGCCACCCGCACCATCAGCACCCAGTGGCATCCGACGTTCCGGCTGCCCGCCATCATTGCCGAACCCCTGCGCAAGACCACTCTCGTCTACAACGGCGACGGCGGCGCCTCCTGCGGCTTCAAGGCCGATGGCGTCACCCTGGTCCCCGGGGTGCTCTGCTCCAAGACCGTCCAGGCCACGACGGACACCACTGGTGCTGCAGGTCTCGGGGCGACGGTCACCGGCACCCCGCGGGTGTGGGCCTACACCTACAACGCCAACGGCTCCGTGCTGACGGTGGACGGCCCCCGCACCGACGTGTCGGACGTCACCACCTACACCTACTACGGCAATGCTGTGACCTGCTCGGGGGCGAGCGCGGTGGGCTGCCGCGGCCAGGTCGCTACCGTGACCAACGCCGCCGGCCACATCACCGCCATCACCGACTACAACGCCCACGGCCAGCCGCTGTCGATCACCGATCCCAATGGATTGGTGACCACCCTCACCTACGACGCCCGCCTGCGCCTCACCTCCCGGACCGTGGGCAGCGAAGTCACCTCGTATACCTATGATGGGGTGGGCCAGCTGACCAAGGTCACCCTGCCCGATGGCAGCTTCCTCGACTACACCTACGACAACGCCCACCGCATGACCCAGATCGCCGACAACCTCGGCCACAAGATCGTCTACACCCTCGATCTGATGGGCAACCGCACCCAGGAGCAGGTGTTTGACCCCGGCAACGCCCTGGCCCAGACCCGCAGCCGGGTCTACAACAGCCTGAGCCGCCTGGTGCAGGAGATCGGCGCGGCCAGCCAGACCACCGCCTACACCTATGACAACCAGGGCAATGTCACCCAGATCGACGGCCCCCTGGCTGGCACGGGGGACGTCACGGTCAACGCCTACGACGCCCTGAACCGCCTGGTGCAGATCACCGATCCCCTCTCCGGGGTGGTGGCCTATGGCTACAACGGCGTGGACCAGCTCGCTTCGGTGACAGATCCCCGCAGCCTCGTCACCAGCTACAGCTACGACGGCCTCAACAACCTCAACCAGCAGGTCTCCCCGGATACCGGCACCACCGCCAACACCTATGATGCCGCCGGCAATCTGCTCACCAGCACCGATGCCAAGGGCCAGGTCACGACCTACACCTACGACACCCTCAACCGGGTGACGTCCATCACCTACCAGGGGGGCGTGGTCCACAGCTACGCCTATGACCAGGGCACGAACGGCAAGGGACGGCTCACGCAGATCACCGAGCCCAACAGCCTCACCGACTATGCCTATGACGTGCACGGCCGACTGCTGTCGGAGACCCGCACCATCAACGGCGTGCCCTATGTCACCGCCTACGCCTATGACAGCGCAGGCCGCATGACCGGGATGACCTACCCCTCCGGGCGGCAGGTCACCTACACCCTTGATGCGCTGGGCCGCATCCAGGCGGTGGCCACCACCAAGGACTCGGAGACCCAGACGGTCGTCTCCAGCGTCGCCTACCGGCCCTTCGGGCCCAGTTCGGGCCACACCTTCGGCAACGGGCAGACCTACAGCCGCGGGTTTGATCAGGACGGGCGCATCGCGAGCTACACGCTGGCCACCCAGTCGATTGCCGTGGGCTACGACCCCGCCAGCCGCATCACCAGCCTGACCGACACGGTGACCCCGGTCAATACCAACACCTATGCCTATGACACGCTGGACCGGCTGACGGGCTTCACCGGCCCCAGCACGAGCCAGGGCTACACCTTCGATGCGGTGGGCAACCGGTTGACCCGGACCGTGGGGGCGAACACCGACACCTATGCCTACAGCGGCAGCAGCAACCGGCTCGCCAGCATCAGCGGCACGACGAACCGCAGCTACAGCTACGACGCCAATGGCAGCACCACGGCCGACACGGCACGCAGCTTCGCTTACGACAGCCGCGGGCGCCTGGTGCAGGCCACTGGCGTGGGGGGCAGCACGACCTACCAGGTGAACAGTGTCGGTCAGCGGATCCGCAAGACCAACACCCAGGGCGACACGATTTACCACTATGACGCCCAGGGGCGTCTGATCTCGGAGACGAGTGCCTCCGGCACCCCCCAGCGGGAATACATCTACCTCGGGGATGCCCCCGTGGCGGTGATCCAGTAAAGGGGCCGCGGACATGAATAACAACAAACACATCATGACCACCGCCCGCCACCTGCTCGCCGCCCTGCTGCTGGGCTCTGCCGTGGCCACCCAAGCCGCCACCCCGGTGGTGATCGACAACACGGATGCCGGCTTCAGCACGCTGGGCAGCTGGTCGGCTTCCACCAATGTGCCCGGTTACCAGGGCTCGAACTACCTCGCCCACCCCGCCAACGGCAGCCCGCCCGGCGCCATCGTGGTGGACAACACCGACTCGGGCTTCAGTGTCACTGGCACCTGGCCCACTTCGACCTCGGTGGGCGGGTATCTGGGCAGCAACTACCAGGTCCACGCCGCCAATGGCGAGGAACCCTCTGCCATCGTGGTGGACAACACCGCGGGCACGGCCTCCGGCACCTGGGCCACTTCCACCAGTGTCGGCGGCTACTACGGCAGCAACTACCAGCATCACCCGGCCGGGGCCGGGGCCAACAGCTTCACCTGGACCCCCACCATCCCCACCACCGGCAGCTACAAGGTCTATGCCCGCTGGACCGCCCACCCCAACCGCAGCACCCAGGCCACCTATACGGTGAACCATGCCGGGGGCGCGACAGCGGTGACGGTGAACCAGGAGGCCAATGGCGGGACTTGGCAGTTGCTGGGCACCTTCAGTCTCAACGCCGGCAGCGGCCACTCGGTGGTGCTGGTCGACCAGGGTGACGGCTACGTCATTGCCGATGCGATCAAGGTCACCCCGGAGAATGCGGCCCCCAATACGGCCACCTGGACGCCGACGATCCCCAGTGCGGGCAGCTACAAGGTCTATGCCCGCTGGACGGCGCATCCGAACCGGGCGAGCAATGCCCAGTACACGGTGACCCATGCCGGGGGTGACACCCCGGTGACGGTGGATCAGGTGCAGAACAACGGGCAGTGGGTCTTGCTCGGCACTTACAGCATGGCGCCCGGATCGGGCCACAAGGTGAGTCTGACGGATCAGGCCAATGGCTTCGTGATTGCGGATGCGATCCGGCTGATCGAGGCCTCGGCGCCGGAGTTCAACACCGCGACCTGGACGCCGAACGTCGCAGCGGGGCAATACGAGGTGTATGCGAAGTGGACGGCAAACCCGAATCGGGCGAGCAATGCGACTTACACGGTGAACCATGCCCAGGGGACCACTCAAGTACCCGTCAACCAGCAGACCAATGGCGGTGCCTTCAACCTGCTGGGGACGTTTAACCTCAACGGCAGCAGCACCATCACCCTCACCGACCAGGCCAACGGCTTCGTCATTGCGGATGCGATCCAGCTGATCGCGCTCACCACCGTGCCGAAGATGTACTTCGTGCACACCGATCACCTGAACACGCCGCGGCTCATTACCAGTGACACGGGACAGGCGGTGTGGAGTTGGGCGAACGATGATCCCTATGGGAACAATGCGCCGAACGAGAACCCCTCGGGGGCGGGGAACTTTACCTGCAACCTCAGACTGCCGGGGCAGTACTTCGACACTGAACTCGGCACACACTACAACTACTTCAGGGATTATGATCCGCTCACCGGACGGTATGTGCAATCTGATCCGATTGGGCTCGCAGGGGGAATCAATACATACGCCTATGTTGGAAGCAATCCGCTGAGTCGTGTTGACCCAGAGGGCCTCTGGATCATTCAAACTATCGGCGGTGTCGTCGGGGGTGCTGCCGGTGCGATCCAAGCAGCAAATGCGAGCGGCGGATGGACTTGGCAGAATGCCTCTGCTATCGCGTGGGGGACGGTTGTTGGCGCTGGTGCTGGCGTCGCTGCAACGTTTGTTCCTACCTCATGGGGTGTCTTTGGAACAGGATTGGCCGGAGGCCTGATTGGTGGCACGAGTAATGTAGTGAATCAGTACGCCACAACTGGCAATGTGTGTTGGGGTCAAGCAGGTGTGCAAGCTGGAATCGGTGCAATCTCCGGAGGTTTGGGCAGCGCGGCAGGACTTGGGCGCACGCTCCAGTATATTGGACAAAACCGTACATTTAGCGGTTTTACCAGCCCAGCGACGATCAGCGCGAATATGCAGAATGCACTCAATGCTGGTGCTGCTGTCTCAGTTGGGGCAAGTGCCGCGAGCCAAATGGGAGCAAATCTGTTCGTGCCAACCACGCTTGGCGGGTACAACCCCGACATGTCTTGTGGGTGCCAGTAATGGACGCACTACTCAGCCTGCTAGCTGGAATCGGGTTCGGATCTGCGGTAGGAGCTCTCGCGGTAACTTATTCCGTGATTAACTTAACGCTCTTACCTGCGCCGCCCAATGGTAGAAGCGCGCACCGTCACCTATGGATAATTACTATACGTCTTCTCTTCTTCGCGTTCGCGGCAGTTTCTCTTTCGGTTGTGAGGGCGTTTCGCTTAAGTTCCGATGGTGGATTGCTTCCACCGCTTCTTGCCCTTGTGATGCTATTTGCCGTAACCATTGTCGGTATCAAGTACGTCGTACCAAGGGTCGTTCGCAGTGCCAGCCGAGCATAAATATGGTGGACGTTAGTTATTGGGAGACAGTGCTCTGGTCCATTGGATATGGCTGGCTCACCGGCTGTACTTGTTTTTTTTGCTATTTGCTGGTGCGCTTCAATAGATCCCTACATCGCGGACAGCAATGGTTGCGCCACGCGATCTTGATCTCGATTTCCACTACTTTACTTGGCGTATTTGCAATGGGACATGTGATCCATTCAGTGGGAGGGCTGCGGGGGGGGCTAGCCGTGTTAGTTGCGTTGATATCTGGTATCGCACTCTTATCGATTGCTTTTTACGGTCTGCGGAAAATGATGGAGCAAAAAACATAACGGACGATAAAAATAATCAATAAAAACAAATACTTAAAACAATATCTCTTGATGCCCTCCCATAACCACAGTACCGCAGGAATACTCGCTGCATTCCTCCTCTGCGCTGCCGTGGCCACCCAGGCCGCCACCCCGGTGGTGATCGACAACACCGACGCCGGCTTCAGCACGCTGGGCAGCTGGTCGGCCTCCACCAATGTGCCCGGTTACCAGGGCACGAACTACCTCGCCCACCCCGCCAACGGCAGCCCGCCCGGCGCCATCGTGGTGGACAACACCGACTCGGGCTTCAGTGTCACTGGCACCTGGCCCACTTCGACCTCGGTGGGCGGGTATCTGGGCAGCAACTACCAGGTCCACGCCGCCAATGGCGAGGAACCCTCTGCCATCGTGGTGGACAACACCGCGGGCACGGCCTCCGGCACCTGGGCCACTTCCACCAGTGTCGGCGGCTACTACGGCAGCAACTACCAGCATCACCCGGCCGGGGCCGGGGCCAACAGCTTCACCTGGACCCCCACCATCCCCACCACCGGCAGCTACAAGGTCTATGCCCGCTGGACCGCCCACCCCAACCGCAGCACCCAGGCCACCTATACGGTGAACCATGCCGGGGGCGCGACAGCGGTGACGGTGAACCAGGAGGCCAATGGCGGGACTTGGCAGTTGCTGGGCACCTTCAGTCTCAACGCCGGCAGCGGCCACTCGGTGGTGCTGGTCGACCAGGGTGACGGCTACGTCATTGCCGATGCGATCAAGGTCACCCCGGAGAATGCGGCCCCCAATACGGCCACCTGGACGCCGACGATCCCCAGTGCGGGCAGCTACAAGGTCTATGCCCGCTGGACGGCGCATCCGAACCGGGCGAGCAATGCCCAGTACACGGTGACCCATGCCGGGGGTGACACCCCGGTGACGGTGGATCAGGTGCAGAACAACGGGCAGTGGGTCTTGCTCGGCACTTACAGCATGGCGCCCGGATCGGGCCACAAGGTGAGTCTGACGGATCAGGCCAATGGCTTCGTGATTGCGGATGCGATCCGGCTGATCGAGGCCTCGGCGCCGGAGTTCAACACCGCGACCTGGACGCCGAACGTCGCAGCGGGGCAATACGAGGTGTATGCGAAGTGGACGGCAAACCCGAATCGGGCGAGCAATGCGACTTACACGGTGAACCATGCCCAGGGGACCACTCAAGTACCCGTCAACCAGCAGACCAATGGCGGTGCCTTCAACCTGCTGGGGACGTTTAACCTCAACGGCAGCAGCACCATCACCCTCACCGACCAGGCCAACGGCTTCGTCATTGCGGATGCGATCCAGCTGATCGCGCTCACCACCGTGCCGAAGATGTACTTCGTGCACACCGATCACCTGAACACGCCGCGGCTCATTACCAGTGACACGGGACAGGCGGTGTGGAGTTGGGCGAACGATGATCCCTATGGGAACAATGCGCCGAACGAGAACCCCTCGGGGGCGGGGAACTTTACCTGCAACCTCAGATTGCCGGGGCAGTACTTCGACACAGAACTCGGCACGCATTACAACTACTTCAGGGACTATGACCCGCTCACCGGACGGTATGTGCAATCTGATCCGATTGGACTGGCGGGAGGGATTAATACCTATGCGTATGTCGGGAGCAATCCATTGAGCAGGGTAGATCCACTCGGACTCATGACGGAGATCATATTCTGGGGCGCTCTTTCCTGGTCGGGCGGAATCGTTCCTGGGAACTTGGGCCAGCTTGAGAGTAGCTTCGGGCATGTCTCGGGGAACATCAACGGGGAAAACTTCTCCTTCGGACCTCGGGGCTGGGATCGTACATATCCTCGCGCTGATGACTACATTCAGCGGCAGCAGCAGGTTCGCAATGGGATCGGAGTGCGAATTCCGCTTACACCGCAGCAAGAGGCGGAGTTGCGGAAATGCCTTCTGTCGTCGGATCCCCAATACAGCGCGACGAGTAATAATTGTGGTACTCCGTGGCAGGAGTGCCTGAGGCAATTTGGGATCGATGTCGGTGACTCGATGTTGCCACGCGACTTCTTAAGGGATCTAGGGCGGTCGCCATTTACGTTACCGGGCAACTACTATCCCGGACCGCGCCCCTTGTCACCGCTACCGATGGTGCCTTGACCATGTTTCAAAAGGCAGTCCTGGCCGGAATAGCAGTTTTGGTTTCACTCGGCCTTAGTCTCGTTGGCTATGTGCTGAGTGGTGACGTTATTGTCTTGAGAGCCGATCAACAAACCGAGATCTATGGTGCACCAAAGGGTACAATCCCCAATGCGCCTATCAAAGTCCTACGCGCCGGTGAAGAACTCCCCGTCATTGGATGCGATGTCGAAAAGGATGACGTCACGCCCATTGTTCGCCTGCCCGACGGACGTAGCGGTTACGTGATTGGCGGGCGAATCAGCTTGAAGAGATCGCGCGGATCGTTGTCCGACCTAAACCAAGTAGTGCATGGGTGTGGATAGCAAATCAAAGGTGCCAAGCTCGTGGAAGGATGAATTGCCCCTAGTTTGATAGACAAAATTCCAGATTCAAGTCATTCCCAACTCGTGAGCTTCACTCACCATGAACTGCCACGCCGCCAAATAGCGCCGCAGTCGCTCCACATCCTTATCCGCAAGACGAGAAAGCCGGCGGATGTCCATGTTGTCCTCAAGATCTGCGACTTTCACCCGGCGGGCCAACGGGTTGGCGGACGCGCGGGCGATAAACGCCTCGTAGGTTTCGCCCTCCCGCCGCGTCAGGCAGTCCAGCGCCGACAGGATATCTTCCGAAAACCCCTCCGCGCGGAGTGCATCCAGCGTCCAGTGCGTGTCTTCCACCACATCATGGAGCACCGCAATCATGCGCTCTGCGTCGGTAGACATCCCCAACATCAAACGCAAGGGGTGCAGGATGTAAGGCACCCCGCTCTTGTCTACCGAACCACGATGCGCCTCAACCGCAATGCTGATTGCCCGTTCAAGATTGGCCATACCCACTTCCCTTCGAGGTCGATTAAAGACACTCTGCTAATCCTTACGCATACGCCTGCCTGAGCGGCACAATCTTCGTCTCTGCCGGTGCCGAACAGTATTCAGCCCAGTCGCCCATCAGCAGTCTGCGCTTTTCAAACAAATCACCACGCCGATACGCCGCTTCGGTCTGATCCCCGACCGTGTGGGCCAGGGCCATTTCGCACACCTCCCGCGAATAATGGGTGCACTCCGCGGCCCAGTCCCTGAACGTCGACCGGAAGCCGTGCACCGTGGCATCAATGCCCATGCGCTCAAGGAGCTTGAGCATGGCCATGTTGCTCAAGGGATTTTTTCCGCGGGCCCCCGGGAAGATGTATTTCCCCTCCTTCTGTTTTTTGACAATTGCCAGCGCCCGCCCTGACAACGGCACCCGGTGCGGCCGGCCGGATTTCATGCGCTCGGCCGGCACGATCCAGACGCCCTTGCTCAAGTCGAATTCTTCCGGCCTTGCACCAATCACCTCGGCCGTACGCGCGGCGGTCAAGACAAGAAACTCCAGCGCACGGGCGGCGATTCCGGGCTGCGCCCTCAGCCGCTCCATGAAAGCACCGATTTCGCCATAAGGCATCGCCGGGTGGTGCTTGACCCGTTGTTTCTTGCCGAGCCTGGGAAGCAGCATATCCAGATGCCCCCGCCATCTGGCGGGGTTTTCACCGGAGCGGTATTTCCTGACGGTCGCCCAATCCAGCACGTTTTCGATGCGTGCCCGCAGCCGGCTTGCCGTCTCGGACTTTTGCGCCCATATCGGTTCCAGCACCTTCAGCACGTAGCCGGTATCCACTTCCGCAACCGGCAAACCGCCAAATACCGGCCCGCAATAGGTCTCCAGGGTATTGGTCCACTGACTGGCGTGTTTGGCGTTTTTCCAGCCTGCGCGGTGAGCATCGATATAGGCTGCCGCACATTCCCGGAAAGTGATGGCGCGCGCCTGTACAAGCCGCTCAGCTGCCAGTTCAGCATCGCGCACCTGGATGGGATCCCTGCCTTCATGCAACAGGCCGCGGCACGCACTGGCAGACTTACGTGCATCCGCCAGGCCGATATTGCTCACGGATCCCAGCCCCATCTCGCGGGCGCGGCCGTTGAGGGTGTAACGGAATATCCAGCTTTTGCTGCGGGAGGAGCCGACCTGCAGATACAGCCCGCCGCCGTCGGCGTAATAACCGGCTACCGTCTTGCTGGCCACGAATCGTGTCGACAACCGCTGTAATGCCCGCCCCATTGCACCTCCAATCCTACCCTCGTTTCTACCCACGTTTCAGGTAAGGATGGTGTTGGATTGATTTGGGCATGTCAAGCCATGATCAACAATTTCCCTCTGTAAAACCCAGAATCATCGGACCGGGTTGGACGTCATTGGACATTAGTATGGCGGACTCCCTCTCCGCCATACAAAAGCCCCTGCGACGGGGCTTTTTCAATGAATCCGGCACCGCTCAGATCCATCGCTTTTGAACATTGACGGAAACGGGGTCAGGCAAAGAACCTTGCAGATTCAAGCCGATCATGGCGCAGGCCGGCTGCCGTAACGACGTTGTAGGTACACCCCCAACTCCGCCCGCGTCATGATGCCGTCGCGGTTGATGTCGATGTCGTTGAATCGGGGTCCCAGATCAAGGTCACCTCTTGACTCCTCCGGAGTCAGCGCACCGTCGGCATTCCGATCCAGGGCCTGAAACAAGCTCTCGAGCCGGTCCGCCGCACGGGCATTGTAATCAGCCCTGTCGTCTGCCCAGATCGCCGACGCGGCTGCCGACAGAAACAGTAAAACTCCGATTCGTGCCACTGAAATCAGGCTCATGATTTTTGCCCCCGCATTCCGGCCATGCATTTTCCGCTGGTCAAAGGCGTGAAACCCGGAAAATTCGCGTGTCCGCCGAATACCGCAACTCCGGGTAACTCCATCACCTCTCTCCTCCCGGCGCCGTGACCGTCTCATCGGATTGCGGGCCGATCGGGCTCTCGATACCCCTTATGGATACACGGCCTTTATGGTCCTTGAGACGGCCAAGCGTGCGTTCGAGTGAGCGCTTCAGCTTGTCGGCGGCGCCACCGAAGGCTTCGCCAAGAGATTCCGCATGGTTCGTCACTGCCACCGGCGGACGCCCCGCAAGCCGCGCCTCCATCAGACAGCGCTTGTCGTTGCCCCCTGTCTTGCCGCTATCCTCGTCGCTCAGGTGTACTTCGACACGCGTGATGTGATCACTGAGATGTCCCAGCGTACGACTGACCTCCGCCTCGACACGTCGCGCCAAACTCTCGCGGCCTGCGACGTTGTCATCTGTATTGACTTGAATTTTCATGTGCTCTCCAAAGAATGGGGCTCCGATTTCAACGATGACGAATCGGCCTGTTCAGGTTTTAGCCTGCAAATCTGTGACCGCGGTCGACAGCCTAAGTTTCATTGCGGACGTTATCGTGCCAGCCCGAAGTTGCATGTGCGTCTTCACAGCTTGGGAACCCGAGGCCATGCGCGCAATGCATTGCAGCGCTGCGCATCAGCTGCTCACCACGATGCCCGGCGCCGGCCCGGCTTCCCGTTAGGCGCTTATGATGGAAATTCTCCGTCCTTACTGCAGACAGGTCTTTTCCGCCAGCCGGCATGCCCTGTTGGAGTCCGGTTGATGCCTCGTTTCGCGGCGGATGCCTCGACCCGCACGCGCAGGCGCTACTTCCTTAAAGCCCTCTTCGGCAGAAAACAGCGCACACAGGATGCCATGGTCGCGGCGGTGATCCTGGGGCCCTGCGACAACGGGTAGCAGCTCGCGCCGCGTGTTTCAGCAGGGCAGCGCGGACAGTCAAGCCCGGGCACTTGAGGTAGTGGCCGAATCGGCACTAACGCTTGAGTTTGGCGAAGGCCAGCGCCATCGCACCGGCCGGCTTCTCTTCGCGTTGCTGCGGCTTTGCCTGACGCGTATTGCCGGGCCGCGCTTCCGCCCCGCGGCGCTGCGATCCACCCTCACGCGGCGCGGGCTCTTCAAGGCGCATGCTAAGGGCGATGCGCTGGCGCTTGAGATCCACCTCCTGCACGCGCACCTTGACGATCTGCCCGGGCTTCACCACCTCGTGCGGATCCTTGACGAAGCGGTTCGACAGCACGGAGATGTGCACCAGGCCATCCTGGTGGACGCCGATGTCGACAAAGGCGCCGAAGGCGGCGACGTTGGTCACCACGCCCTCAAGGATCATGCCGGGGCGCAGGTCAGAGAGCTTTTCCACCCCGTCCTCGAAGGCGGCCATGCGGAATTCCGGACGCGGATCACGGCCCGGTTTTTCCAGTTCGGCGAGGATGTCGCGCACCGTCGGCACACCGAAACGTTCATCGGCAAAATCCGCCGCCGACAATGTTTTCAGCAGCGCGGTCTGTCCCATCACTTCGGAGACTTCCTTGCCGATGCGCGTCAGGATGCGCTCGACCACCGGATAGGCCTCGGGATGCACCGCCGAGCGGTCCAGCGGATTGCTGCCGTTGCTGATGCGCAGGAAACCCGCCGCCTGCTCGAAAGTCTTGTCGCCCAGCCGCGGCACCTTGCGGATGGTGGCGCGGTCCGGAAACGGGCCATGCGCATCGCGATACTCGACGATGTTGCGGGCCAGTGTCGCATTGAGGCCTGACACCCGCGCCAGCAGCGGCGCCGAGGCGGTGTTGACGTCGACGCCGACGGCATTGACGCAGTCCTCGACCGTCGCATCCAGCGACTTCGCCAGCGCGCGCTGGTTGACATCGTGCTGGTACTGGCCGACGCCGATCGCCTTGGGATCGATCTTGACCAGTTCCGCCAGCGGATCCTGGATACGCCGCGCGATCGACACCGCGCCGCGCAGGCTGACATCGAGATCCGGAAACTCCGCCGCGGCAAAGGCCGAAGCCGAATACACCGAAGCCCCCGCCTCGCTGACCACGATGCGCGCGAGCTTGAGCTCCGGCTTCACCGCCTTAACGCGCTTGATCAGCTCCCCGGCAAGACGATCACTTTCACGACTCGCGGTACCGTTGCCGATGGCGATCAGCTCGACCCCGTGGGTGACCACCAGCCGCCCCAGCGTCGCCAGCGAACCCTCGATATCGTTGCGCGGCGCATGCGGATAAATCGTCGCGGTATCCAGCAGCTTGCCGGTGGCATCGACCACCGCCACCTTGCAGCCGGTGCGCAGCCCCGGATCCAGTCCGAGCACCGCGCGCGGGCCAGCCGGCGCGGCGAGCAGCAGATCATGGAGATTGCGTCCGAATATGCGGATCGCCTCGGCCTCGGCGCGTTCGCGCAGTTCGACCATCAGCTCGGTGCTGAGGTGCAGCTGCAGCTTCACTTTCCAGGTCCAGTGGCAGACATTCGCCAGCCAGGCATCCGCCGGACGCTTGCGATTCTCGATGCCGAAATGCGCCGCCACCATCGCCGCGAAGGGGTGGGGATTCTCCGCCTCCAGCGCCTCGCCCAGTCCCAGCTGCAGGCTCAGCACGCCCTGCGCGCGGCCGCGGAACAGCGCCAGCGCGCGGTGCGAGGGGATTGCTCGCAACGGCTCCGAGTAAGCGTAGTAGTCGCGGAATTTTTCCTCTTCCGCGGCTTCCTGTCCGGGAATCACCGTCGAGGCGAGAATGCCTTCCTGCTGCAGCCGCGTGCGCAGCTTGGCCAGCAGTTCCGCGGTCTCGGCAAAACGCTCGACCAGGATGTCGCGCGCGCCGTCGAGTGCAGCCTTGGCATCCGGCACGTTGATCGCCTCGACGCCTTCTTTCGCCGGTTCGACGCGGATGTACTTGGCCGCCTCGGTCTCCGGCTGCAGGCCGGGATCGGCGAGCAGTGCATCGGCCAGCGGCTCCAGCCCCGCCTCGCGCGCGATCTGCGCCTTGGTGCGCCGCTTCGGCTTGTATGGCAGGTAGAGATCCTCCAGCGCCTGCTTGGTCGCCGCCGCCTCGATCGCCTTGCGCAGCGCATCGGTCAGCTTGCCCTGCTCGTCGATCGAGGCAATCACTGCGGCGCGGCGCGCTTCCAGCTCGCGCAGGTAACCGAGACGCTCCTCCAGCGTGCGCAGCTGGGTGTCGTCGAGGTTGCCGGTGACTTCCTTGCGGTAACGCGCGATGAAGGGCACCGTCGAGCCCTCGTCGAGCAGCGCGACCGCCGCGGCGACCTGGCGCGCGGCGACGCCGATTTCGCCGGCGATCAGTGTATTGATGCGTTCCTGCACGGCTGCAGTGGTGGTCGTGGTGCTGTTGCTCATTCTTCTGCCTGTTCTCCGCCCAATGCCTTGACCAGGTCCGCCAGCATCAGCGACAGCTCGCCGGTCATCAGCGCAAAATCGATTTCGAAACGCTCGCTCTCGTCCCCGGCCTCCGAGTCGGACTCGCGGCGCAGGATGTCGAGGAATACCAGCCGCTTGACCTGCAGCTGCTCCGTCAGCACGAAGGAGATGCGGTCGTTCCAGGTCAGCCCCAGCCGCACCACGGTTTTGCCGCCGGCGATGTGGTCGCGGATTTCCTTACCGTCGAGGTTGTGGCGCGCATAACGCACCGTCGCCTTGCTGCCGTCGGCCGCGCGCAGTTCGAGGTCCTGGTCGATGGTGAATGTGCCCGGCGCCTCGCCGGCGACCAGCCACTCGGCCATCGCCGCCGCCGGCGAACGCCGGGTTTCCAGCCGCAGTGCGAGGATGTCATCGTCGGAGCGCCGCAGCGCTTCCATGAACTGCTCGGCCTTGGCATCTCCCGCGGCATCCACTGCCAGCCAGCGCTGCGCGGTGTCGATCCAGCCGTGGGTGGTGCGCCGGCGCGCCAGTGCGCGCGGCATCAGTTCGTTGGTGACCTGCATCTTGAGGTCGCGCATCTGCTTGCGTCCGACCGGGCGTCCCTGCTGCGCGGCGATATGCACCGCGCGGTCTTCCGCCTCCTGGCGGATCACCGAGGCCGGCAGCAGTTTCTGCTCGGTGGCCAGCGCCAGCAGCCACTGGCGCTGCAGGGTGTAGAGAAAACGGCCGTCGTCATGCGGACAGACCCAGCCCGAACTTTCCATCTGGAAACCGCCGCAGGGCTGCAGCGGCTGCTGCGCGAGTTTCTGTTCGAGTGCGTCCGCGTCGGCGGACCAGTCCGCCGGCAGGCGGTAGACCACGAGATTCTTGAGCCACATGGGAATAGGTAAACCGGGAAGACGGCCTGATCGCTGCAAAGCGGCCGATTATACGGACGCACTCCAGGCGGCAACAGCTTGACAGACGGGCAATTGCCGCCTCGATTACCGCGCGCCGGCAGCGCTCCTCGGCGATACGCTCAGGTGAAGCGGAATACGCGCTCCGCCACCGGGATCCTCTTGCCGTCCTTGGTCGAGATGCCCCACTGGTCCATGCGCCCGGGCGGCCATTTCCAGTCTTCCGGAGTGCCCACCTTGTAGTCATCCGTCACTTCGGACACCTCTGCGGTGTATTCGACGATCCCGCCGAAGGGCGCGATGAAATAACCGAAGACATTGTTCCCGGGGCCGTGGCGCCCGGGGCCCCACACCACGTCGTAGCCGGCGTCGCGCATGCGGCCGATGCCCCGCATCACGCCGTCGGCATCATTCATCTCGAAGGCGATGTGGTTGAGCGAGGGCACATCGGAATGCGCATAGGCCAGCGCATGGTGTTTGCGGTTGCAGCGCACGAAAGTCATCATCTTGGTGCGGTCGGAGACCCGGAAACCCAGCGCGGTCTCGACGAAACGCTCGCAGGCCGCGACGTCCACCGAATTGAGCACCGCATGGGTGATCTGCAGCGGCCGGTCGCGATCAGGCGGCAATTCCGCAACCGGCGCAGCCTCCGCGATGAAGCGGTATTTCTGTTTCTCCGGACCTTCGACGACAAAACCCGCACCGCCGCCCGGCGCATCGAGTTCGGTGAAAGCCTGCAGCGGAGCACCCGCAGCACTCGCCCGCGCCTGCACTGCCGCCACTTCCTCCGGCGTGCCGGAGAACTCGATGGCGAGAACCTCCGGCGCAGCAGCCTCGCGCAGTGCCAGGATGTACGGATGGCTGCCGGTGCCGCGGAAAAACAGCGCCCCGCCCTGTGAGCCGGCCGCAATCAGGCGCCAGGGCTTCTGCAGGAATTCCGCTGCCGCCTGCGCCTGCGGCAGGGCCAGTTCGACGCTGCGCAATCTCATGACGCTGTTGCCCGGCGCGCCATTATCATCGGGCGGGTTGGAGATTGATTTCCTTGATCAGCCGCTGCCAGCGCAGGGTTTCGTTCTTCAGGTAAGCCGTGAACTGCTCCGGCGTGCCGGGCCGCGGGAAAAACCCGAGCTTCTCCAGCCGCGCCTTCACGTCCGGGCTGTTCGCGCTGTCCACCCAGAGCTTGTTCAGGCGCTGGATGATCGGACGCGGCGTGCCTGCTGGCGCGAGCAGGCCGTGCCAGCCCGCCACCACGACATTGAAGCCCTGTTCCTTGGCTGTCGGCACATCCGGCGTGACCGACACCCGTTCCTCGCTCAACACCGCCAGCGCGCGCGCCTTGCCTGCGCGGAAATGCTGGATTGACGCCGGTCCGAGCACGATCACCTGCACCTCGCCGCCCAGCACTGCAGTCATCGCCGGGCCGCCGCCGCCCTTGTACGGCACATGCACCATGTCCATCTTGGTGATGCTGTTCATCATCGCCGCCGACAGGTGCAGCGTCGATCCGACGCCGCTGGTCGAGTAGTGCAGTTTCTTCGGATTGGCGCGGACGTAATCCACCAGTTCCTTCATCGATTTCGCCGGTACGCCGAGGTTGACCACCAGGAAGTTCGGCGCCTCGGAGATCTGCCCGATCGAAGTCAGGTCTTTGGCCGGATTGAATTTCATGTCCGGATAGGTCACGGGGCCGCTCGCATACACCAGCGAGGCGATGGTGAAGGTGTGACCGTCAGGCTGGGACTTCGAAGCCATGTCCAGCCCGTAATAACCACCCAGTCCGGGCCGGTTGTCGGCAATGACCGGCTGGCCCAGTTTCTCGCTGAGGCTGGCCGCAACGATACGCCCGAGAATGTCGGTCGAACCGCCCGGCGGGAAGGGCAGCACCATGCGCAGCGGACGGTTCGGAAACTGCGACTGCGCCAGCGAGGGGGCCACCAGCCCGAGGGCCAGCAGCCCCATGCCGAACATCTGCAGCGCGGCCGTCGCGCGGCGTTTGAACACGCGGCCGAAGCCGCGAAAAACCTGCGTATCAAGGGTATTCGAGCGCATTGCAGTTCTCCTCCCGGTTTTTTGATGGGCCGGCCATTTCATTTATTTGTAGAGCGGCCTGCGGCTATGCTAGCACCGTTCCCCGGTTCCGGAACGGACCTCCGCCGCATGCTGCGCCAACCGTCCCGCAACCGGTATCATCGGACCTCAACTGCAATCACCCCACCCGACACCATGACCAGCGTCAGCTACGAAAACGCCGCCACCGCGGCCCTGTCCTCCTCCGCCCCGCGCATCCTGCAGCAGATGCTCGCCCTCGACGACTTCGAGGACGCCGCCCGCCGCGGCATTCCGCGCCCGATCTTCGGCTATATCAACGGCGGCGCCGAGACCAACGCCTCGCTGCGCGACAACCGCGCGGTATGGGACGAACTGCAGTTCATCCCCAAAACCCTCATCGACACCGGCGACCGCGGCTTGAAGACCACGCTGATGGGCACCCAGTACGACCTGCCCTTCGGCATCCCGCCGATGGGCGGCACCGGGATGGCCTGCGCCGACGGCGACGTCGCGCTGGCCCGTGCCGCAGCGCGCAACAACATCCCGATGGTGGTCAGCGGCGCCGCGCTCACTTCGCTGGAACGCGTCAAGCAGGAAGGCAAGACCGCGTGGTTCCAGGCCTACCTGCCCGGCGAGGACGACGTGATCAAGGCGCTGATCAACCGCGTCGAAAAGGCCGGCTACGACACGCTGGTGCTGACCGTCGACGTCCAGGTGCTCGCAAACCGCGAGAACAATGTGCGCACCGGCTTCAGCACGCCGCTGCGCCCCAGCCTGCGCCTCGCCTGGGACATGGCCACCCGCCCGCGCTGGTGCCTGGCAATGCTCAGACACACGCTGAGCCACGGCATGCCGCATTTCGAGAACATGGGCCCGCGCGTGCCGATGATCTCGGCGCTCAACCGCCAGGCTGGCCGCCGCGACCGGCTGTCGTGGAAACATGTGGAGCTGATGCGCCAGCTGTGGAAAGGCAAGCTGGTGCTGAAAGGCATCCTCGACCCGCAGGACGCCGCGCGCGCGCGCGACGCCGGCGTCGACGGCGTGATGGTCTCCAACCACGGCGGCCGCCAGCTCGACGGCGCAGTAAGCCCGCTGCGCATGCTGCCGGGTGTGAAGGCCAATGCCGGCAACATGGCGGTGATGATGGACAGCGGCATCCGCCGCGGCACCGATGTACTGAAAGCACTGGCGCTGGGCGCCGACTTCGTCTTCATCGGCCGGCCCTTTCTTTATGCGATATCCATTGGCGCCGAACACGGCGCACAACACGTCATCAACCTGATGCGCAGCGAACTGATGACCGACATGGCGCTGGTCGGCGTGAACTCGCCGAAGGAGATGAAGCCGGAATTGCTGCTGGATCTGCGGGCTTACAACTGGCAGGGAGCGGGCGTTAAAAATAGTCAATAAAAACAATTACTTACATAATATTCCGCATCTGCGAGCCATATCCCGTCATTCCGGACGCGCGTAGCGCGATCCGGAATCCAGTGCAGTAAATGCAAAAACGCTGGATTCCGGCTTCCGCCGGAATGACGTTTAGAGATTCAGCGCCTCAAACGCTGATGTCATCTGTCCGAATGGAATCGATTAAGCGCAGAGTTCAAATCGCCCCGGCCGTTTTCAATTCGGCAATCTGCGCCACCGAATACCCCAGTTCCCCAAGAATCAACTCGGTCTGTTGCCCCACCGCCGGCACAGAATCCATCCGCGCCTCAAACCCTTCAAACGTCGCCGCCGGCAACAGCGTCGGAATAGTCCCTGCCGGCGTCTCCACCTCGCGCCAGCGTTGCCGTGCCTGCAACTGCGGATGATCCCAGACCTGGTCCGGTGTATTGAGCCGTGAATTGGCGATGTCAGCGGCATCCAGCTTCGCCACCACTTCATCACTCGTCCACGGCGCAAAAGTGTTCTCGATCAGCGCGACGACTTCAGCACGCGCCGCGGTGCGCTTGGTGTTGTTGTCGTAACGCGGGTCTTTCGCCAACTCCGGCCGGCCCAGCACCTTGTCGCAGAAGTTCGCCCACTCGCGTTCGTTCTGAATGCCGAACAGCACATCGCCATCCTTCGTGCGGAAACGCCCGTAGGGTACGATGGTCGCGTGATCCGGCCCGCTGCGCCGCGGCGCCTTGCCCGAGTAATGCGTGTAATACAGCGGATGGCCCATCCACTCGGCCATGGTCTCGAACATGGTCAGATCGATATGCGCGCCCTCGCCCGTGCGTTCGCGCGTGTAGAGCGCGGCGAGGATCGCGGCATAAGCATGCAGCCCGGTGCCGATGTCGGTGATCGAAATGCCGACTTTCGCCGGCGACTCCGGCGTGCCGGTCAATGACAGTACCCCCGCCTCGCCCTGCACCAGCAGGTCGTAGGCCTTCTTTTTGGAATACGGTCCCGTCGTGCCGTAACCCGACACATCGCAGACGATCAGCTTCGGATGCTTGGCGCGCAAATCGGCAGCGCCCAATCCCAAGCGCTGCGCCGCACCCGGCGCGAGGTTCTGGATGAACACATCGGCTTCGGCGATCAGCTTGGCGAGGATGTTCTTCGCCTCGGGATGTTTCACGTCCAGCGTCAGGCTTTCCTTGGAGCGGTTCAGCCAGACGAAATAGGCCGACTGGCCTTTGACGGTCTGGTCATAGTCGCGCGCGAAGTCACCGACCTTCGGCCGCTCGATCTTGATCACCCGCGCGCCGAGGTCGGCGAGCTGACGGGAACAGAACGGCGCGGCGACGGCTTGTTCTAGGGCGATGACGGTGATGTTGGATAGCGGAAGTTTTGACATGAGGAATAAACCAGGCATTTAAGCCCTCCCCTTGGTTTTATCCCCTCTCCCCGCGCACTCGCGGGGAGAGGGTTAGGGTGAGGGGCAATCACAAGAAAAACATTTCTCTCTTAAAACCACAATCCAGTAAAAGTGTACCTGCACAAAATACTCAATTTAGTGCGATTCAAGCCGCAATCCACTCCGATACCGGCTTTCCCAGAAAATCCTCCACAGAAATACCGTCGCCCCCCACCAGCAGCGAACGATGCACCTTGAATGCCTTGGCGAATGCCGCCGAACCCGGATGCGCCTGCGGCGCCCGCCCGCTTTTGACTTCGACGGCGATCAGCCGGCGCCCCGCCTCGACCACAAAATCCACTTCCTGATTCTTGTCGCGCCAGTAATACAGCTTGCACACGCCGCCGGCCGCCGCGTTCGCCAGATGCGCCCCGACCGCGGACTCGACCAGCCGGCCGCGAAACTCGCGGTCGGCGCGCGCTTCCTCCGGAGTCAGGCCTGAAAGCGCGCTCATCAGCGCCGTGTTGAGCACCTGCAGCTTGGGACTGGAACCCCGGCTACGCGCTGCATCACCGGCGTACTTCTGCAGCCCGCAGAGCATGCCCGCGCCGGCCAGCAGCTCCAGGTAATGCGCCAGCGTGGTGGTGTTGCCGGCATCCTGCAACTGTCCCACCATCTTGGTATAGGACAGCACCTGCCCGGAATACCGGCAGCCGAGTTCGAACAGCCGCCGCAACAATGCCGGCTTGTCCACGCGCGAGAGCAGCAGCACGTCGCGCGCGATCGAAGTCTCGATCAGGCTGTCCGCAACATAACGCGTCCAGCGTGCCGGTTCCGAAACGAGCGGCGCCGCGCCGGGATAACCACCGAAATACAGATAGTCCTCCAGCGACCAGCCAAAGGCCTCGTGCATCTCCGCCAGCGACCAGTGCGGCACAGGCAGCAGTTCGAAGCGCCCGGCGAGGCTCTCGGTCAGTCCCTGCGCCAGCAGCAGCGGCGCCGAACCAAGCAGCACCACCTTCAGCGGGCGTTTGGCGCGCGTGTCCTCGTCCCACAGCCGTTTGACGGTTTCGGACCAGTCGGGAATTTTCTGGATTTCATCGAGCACCAGCACCGCAGCACTCTTGCCCGCTTCCAGCCGCAACGCCTCCCACTGCTGCGCGATCCAGTCGCCCCCGCGCAATGTCGGCTCGTCGGCGCTGACGTAACGCACTGGCAGATCAAGTGCACCGGTCACCTGCTCGACCAAGGTGGACTTGCCCACCTGGCGCGGGCCGGCCACAACCTGCAGGAAACGCCGCGGCTCGGCGAGGCGGCTGGCCAGCAGATCGGTCTGGGAACGACGATAAGGGATTGTCGATTTACTCATTACGTTGAGTATTTTTACTCAATGTATTGAGTAAAACAAGATCAGCAACCGCCCGGGGATAGTGGATTAATTATAAGTAATTGTTTTTATTACATTTTTAAGCACCAAGTCATCACCTCTCCAGACCAGTGACGGATCGCTCAGGCTTGCTCAACGGCGGCCTGTTCTGGATTGTTCAGACGCAAAAATAACAAGGTCACACGGTAACCAGCGGCTTGCCACTGGCGAATATGGCGCAGATAACCGCGCCCGGCCAACGTAGTCTCAAAAGCAAAACTTTCCCCTGCCAGAAAGTGTTTCTGAATCTCTTCCAGCATCAGCCGGCCAGCACGCACCGCCACAGATTAAGGGGAGAAAGGCGCCAGTCCGGCCGCAATCAGATCGGCATTGATGAATACCGGACAATCCGCTTCGTTCGGCAGAAACTCGCGCGCAAACGTCGTTTTGCCCGCACCATTCGGCCCCGCGATGATGATGACTCGCTTTTGATCAATCATCATCGATCCCAATCATCAGAACGACCTCGGCATCCCGAGAATATGCTCCCCCACATACGACAGGATCAGATTGGTCGAAATCGGCGCCACCTGATACAGCCGCGTCTCTCGGAACTTGCGCTCGACATCGTATTCCGCGGCGAAACCGAAGCCGCCGTGGGTCTGCAGGCAGGCGTTGGCCGCTTCCCAGGATGAATCCGCAGCGAGCAGCTTGGCCATATTGGCTTCTGCCCCGCAGGGTTGTTTGGCGTCGAACAGCGCGGCGGCCTTGTAGCGCATCAGGTTGGCGGCTTCAATGTTGACGTAGGCTTTTGCAATCGGGAACTGCACGCCCTGGTTCTGGCCGATGGGGCGGTCGAAGACGACGCGTTCTTTGGCGTAGTTCTTCGCGCGGTCGATGAACCAGTAGCCGTCACCGATGCATTCGGCGGCGATCAGGATGCGCTCGGCGTTGAGGCCGTCGAGGATGTATTTGAAACCCTTGCCCTCCTCGCCGATCAGGTTCTCGGCCGGCACTTCGAGGTTGTCGATGAAGAGCTGATTCGTTTCGTGGTTCACCATGTTGCGGATCGGCTTCACCTCCAGGCCCTTGCCGATCGCTTCGCGCAGGTCGACGATGAAAATCGACATGCCTTCGGATTTTTTCTTGACCTGGTCGAGCGGCGTGGTGCGCGCGAGCAGGATCATCAGTTCGGAGTGCTGGATGCGCGAGATCCACACCTTCTGGCCGTTGACGACGTACTTGTCGCCTTTTTTGACGGCGACGGTCTTGATCTTGGTGGTGTCGGTGCCGGCGGTGGGCTCGGTCACGCCCATCGACTGCAGCCGCAGTTCGCCGGTGGCGATTTTCGGCAGGTATTTTTTCTTCTGCGCGTCGGATCCGTGGCGCAGCAGCGTGCCCATGTTGTACATCTGGCCGTGGCAGGCGCCGGAGTTGCCACCGCTGCGGTTGATCTCTTCCATGATGATCGAGGCTTCGGTCAGGCTCAGGCCCGAGCCGCCGTATTCCTCGGGAATCAGCGCCGACAGCCAGCCGGCTTCGGTCAGCGCCTTGACGAAGGCTTCGGGGTAACCGCGCGCTTCGTCGATCTGCTGCCAGTAGGCATTGTCGAACTGGTTGCACACGGCGCGCACGCCGTCGCGCAGGTCGTCATGGTCGGTGGTTTGAGGGATGGAGAGCATGGGTTTGCCTGAACGTCTGTTATCACGAAAATGGGAGCTTCTTCACCTAACATCAACAAACTCCCTCTCCCCGTAGACCTACGGGGAGAGGGTTGGGGTGAGGGGCAACGACAGGCATCTCCACCGCCCCTCACCCTGCCCCTCTCCCCATCAAGTGATGGGGAGAGGGAACCAAACTGGGAAGTGGCCGAGAAACGCCGGAATTCACGTCTGATTATAAAGGATGGACTCCCGCCGCCTGCGCATTGGATAGCGCCGGCAATCGTTCTACACTGACAGTCCCGCAGACAGGAGGAATCGTGCAGACCGACCAACAGACCCGCGCCACCCTGTGGCCGGACCAGATTTACGAGGTGTTGAAAGACGCCGGCGTGACCCAGGTGGCCTATGTCCCGGACGCCGGCCACGCCAAACTGATCAACCGCTGCCATGCCGACAAGACCATGCGCGCGGTGTCGCTGACCACCGAGGAGGAAGGCGTGGCCATGCTCGCCGGCGCGTGGATGGGCGGCGCGAAGGGCGTGCTGCTGATGCAATCGAGCGGCGTCGGCAACTGCATCAACATGCTCTCCATGTATGAAGAATGCCGTCTGCCGCTGTTGATGATCGTCACCATGCGCGGCGTCTGGGGCGAATTCAATCCCTGGCAGGTGCCGATGGGTGGCAGCACTGCCGCGGCACTGGAGAACGCCGGCGTGATCGTGCATTCGGCCGATCGCGCCGAGGATGTCCGGGACACCGTCCATGCCTCCGCCGCCCTCGCCTTCAACACCCAACGCCCGGTCGCGGTGCTGATCCAGCAGCGCGTCATCGGATTTAAAAACTGGAATAAATGAAGCGATATTTTTGATGCGATTTCGCAGCCCCTCACCCCAACCCTGCTTCGCTTCAAGTGTGCCCTTGTCTCCCCACGAGTCCGTGGGGAGAGGGGGCGTGGTTATTCATTCCCTCTCCCCATCGCTTGATGGGGAGAGGGTTAGGGTGAGGGGTAACCACTGCTGATCAATATGCTCAGGATCTCAAAATGAAAAAAACTTCAAACCCCTCCGGACTCGACCGCCGCAAGGTCGTCGCCGCCCTGCTCGCAGACCGTGGCGACGCGCTGGTCGTCACCGGCCTCGGCTCGCCGACCTACGACACCTATGCCGCGGGTGACCACGATCTGAATTTCTATCTCTGGGGCGCGATGGGCGGCGCGGCGATGGCCGGCCTCGGACTCGCGCTGGCGCAGCCGAAGCGCCGCGTGCTGGTGATCACCGGCGACGGCGAGATGCTGATGGGCATCGGTTCGCTCGCCACCATCGCCTGCGAAGCACCGAAGAACCTCGTGATCGCCGTCATCAACAACGGCCACTACGGCGAAACCGGCATGCAGCGTGCACACACCGCGCGCGGCGTTGATCTGGTCGGAATTGCCAAGGGTGCGGGCTTCAAGTCGGCCACCCCGATCGACAGCATGACAGGCCTGCAGCGCTGGCTACCGGAATGCCATGGCAAGACCGGCCCGGTGTTCGCCGACATCAAGGTGTCTGCCGATCCGGCCCCAATGCGCTTGCCGCTGCGGGATGGGACGGCGATTAAGTACCGGTTTCGGACGGCGTTGCTGGGTTCTAACGCATTGGAATAACACGTTGTGGTGATTCCCCCTCACCCTAACCCTCTCCCCAAAAGCATTTGGGGAGAGGGAATATAGGTCTTCGGAAATGGTCATGAAGTTGCCAATAGCCAGTCCCCTCTCCCCGCGGACTCGCGGGGAGAGGGCTAGGGTGAGGGGCAACCTTTGAAGGGCAATACCCAGCGCGGCAAAACCTTCGCCCGCAAACTCAGAAAATCCGAAACCGATGCCGAACGCAAAATCTGGCAGCAACTGCGCAGCAAGAGTCTGAACGGTGCCAAATTCAGGCGCCAGCACCCGGTAGGTCCGTATGTTGTTGATTTTATTTGCATAAATGAAAAACTGGTCATCGAACTCGATGGCGGCCAGCATCAGCAACAACAGGACTACGATGCGAAGCGCACGGCGTTTCTGGAACAGTCGGGGTATCGGGTGTTGCGGTTTTGGGATGATGATGTGTTGTTGAAAACGGACAGTGTGATGCAGGTTATTTTTGAGACTCTTGGCAGCCCCTCACCCCAACCCTCTCCCCGTAAGACTACGGGGAGAGGGAGTTAGAACCCTTGAAAGTGAATCGTGATGGTCGATAGCCCCAAAACCCTGAAGCAATACAAAATGTTCATCGGCGGCGAATGGGTCGATGCCGCCTCCGGCGACACCTTTCCCACCGACAACCCGTACACCGCCCAGCCCTGGGCGCTAATTCCGCGCGCGGGCAAGGCTGACGTCGAGCGCGCAGTGGAAGCCGCACACCAGGCGCTGACCACCGGTGAATGGCCGAAATGCAACGCGACCAAACGCGGTGCGCTGCTGCGCAAACTCGGCGACCTGATCACCGAACACTCGAAGTCTTTGGCGGAGACCGAAGTGCGCGACAACGGCAAGCTGTGGGCGGAGATGAGCGCGCAAACCGCCTACATGGCACAGTGGTACTACTACTTCGGTGGGCTCGCCGACAAGATCGAAGGTGCGGTGATCCCGATCGACAAGCCCGACACTTTCAACTACACGCGTTACGAGCCGCTGGGCGTGGTGGCAATGATCATTCCCTGGAATTCGCCGCTGCTGCTGCTGGCCTGGAAACTCGCCCCTGCGCTGGCAGCCGGCAACACTGTGGTGATCAAGCCTTCTGAATACACCTCCGCCTCGGCGCTGGAATTCATGAAGCTGATCGAGCAGGCCGGTTTCCCGCCGGGCGTGGTCAACGTGGTGACCGGCTTCGGCGCTGAGGCCGGTACACCGCTGGTCGAACATCCGAAGGTGGCCAAGGTCGCCTTCACCGGCTCGGACGCCACCGGGCAGCGCATCTACGAGGCGGCGGCAAAAAACCTCAAACGCGTCACGATGGAACTCGGCGGAAAGTCGCCGAACATCGTCTTTGATGACGCGCAGATCGACAACGCGGTGAAGGGCGTGATCTCCGGCATTTTCGCCGCCACAGGGCAGACCTGCATCGCCGGCTCGCGCCTGCTGGTGCAGCGTTCGATCCACGACCAGTTCGTCGACAAGCTGGTGGCGCTGGCGAAGACCGCGAAAATGGGCAATCCGATGGAACCGACAACCCAGGTCGGCCCGGTCACCAACGCGCCGCAGTACGAAAAAATCCTGCACTACATCGACGTCGCCAAAAAGGAAGGCGCCGCAACCGTGCTCGGCGGCGGTCCGGCCAATCGGCCAGAATGCGGCAGCGGCTGGTTCGTCGAGCCGACAATTTTCACCGGTGTGGACAACGCGATGCGCATCGCGCAGGAGGAAGTGTTCGGGCCCGTGCTGTCGGTGATTCCCTTCGAGGACGAGGAGGAAGCCATCGCCATCGGCAATGACGTGGTCTACGGACTGGCAGCCGGCGTGTGGACCCAGGACATGCGCCGCGCCTTCCTGATGAGCGAGAAGCTGCAGGCCGGAACGGTCTGGGTCAATACCTATCGCGCGGTGTCCTTCATGTCGCCCTTCGGCGGCTACAAGCGCTCGGGCATCGGCCGCGAAAGCGGGCAGGACATGATCTACGAATACCTGCAGACCAAGAGCGTGTGGATTTCGACGGCGACGGAAGTGCCGAATCCGTTCGTGTTGAGATAGAACAACGAAACATCACAACTCCCTCTCCCCACGCCTTCGTGGGGGCCTCGGTGCCGCTTGACGGTAGAGGGTTGGGGTGAGGGGGAACGCTTGGAACGAAGCAGAAGGGCAAAAACCAGCATTTGCGCTGCCCCTCACCCTCCCCTCTCCCCGCCTTGCGGGGAGAGGGTAAAAATCATAAAACCTTGCAACAACAAAAAAGGGCGCCGCAGCGCCCTTTTTTATTTCAAACCAGACCTGACCTCAGGCCGCAGGCGGCACAAACCCCGGCGGCACGGTCTCGACGAAGGACGGTCGCGCATGCACGCCGGCGGCCCATTTCGCCAGCTTCGGTGCGCGGCTGCGCCAGTCGTTGGGGTAGCGGAAATCGGTGTACTGCAGCGCCACGCCCATCACGATGTCGGCAAGGCCGAAGCGGTTGCCGAGCAGGAATTCGTTGCCCTCTTTCAGGGTTTTCTCGGCAAGGTCGATCGCGCGGTCGATGCGCTGCTCTTCTCGCGCTTTTTTCTCCGCCATCTGCAGCTCCGCGGGGCGGCGGTTCTCGAAAGCGCGGGTGATGCCGGCATCAATGATGCCGTTGCCCAGTGCCTGCCACCACTGCGACTGCCAGTAGCCGGCGGGGTCGCGCGGGGTAAAGGATTTGCCGTCGGCATGGTCGAGGTAATGCACTACCAGCTGCGACTCGAACATATAGCTGTCGGGGCCGATTTCCAGCACTGGCACTTTGGACAGCGGGTTTTTGGCGATGATCGGGCTGTCCTCGGTCCAGGGATCCTCGATGACGAGTTCGACCGGCATGTTCTTTTCGTGAATCAGCACGCGCGCCTTGCGCACGTAGGGCGATGTGAGCGAACCGTAAAGCTTCATGGTGTTGCAACTCCCTCAGTGGGTGGGCAAAGCCGGATTTTAACAGGCCGCGGATTCGGGTCATTCCCGCGTCAATCCGCAACATGGAATGTCGCTTTATCGGGGGCGACCGCGCTGCTAACATCAATGGGTCCATTTTGTGCAACAGCGGAAAGAATCATGATCACCGTCACCAAGCTCGGCAAACACATCGGCGCCGCCATTACCGGCGTCGACCTCTCGCAGCCTCTCGACGACGACACTTTTGCCCAGGTCAGCCAGGCCTTTTTCGACAACGAGGTGGTCGTATTCCCCGGCCAGAAGCTCACGCCGGATCAGCAGATCGCCTTCACCCGGCGTTTCGGCGTGCTCGAGCACCATGTGCGCAAGGAAGCCCGGCTTGGCGACCATCCGGAAATCTTCATCCTCTCCAACAAGCTGGATGCCCAGGGCAAGGCCATCGGCGCCCAGGATGCCGGCCGCTTCTGGCACAGCGACCTGTCCTACAAGCGTGAGCCCAGCCTGCTGTCCGCGCTCTATGCGGTCGAGATTCCGGTCAAGGACGGCAAACCGCTGGGCGACACCCATTTCGCCAGCACGACCGCCGCGTACAGGGCACTGCCGGACGAGCTGAAGCAGCGGCTCGCCGGGCTGAGGAACATCCACAGCTACCGCGACTACCGGCTGAAGAACTATGCCGCGCAGCAGGAAGACGAGCGCCTCGGCATCCGCACCGTGCAGGAACACGCGCCGACGCCGGAGCAGCTCGCCAGCGTGCCCGACATGGCAACTCCCGTGGTGCGGGTGCATCCGGTGACCGGACGCAAGGGGCTGTTCGTCAACGAGGGCCACACCTCGCACATGCATGACCTGCCGCGGGAGGAAGGCGACACCCTGCTGCGCTGGCTCTACGACCATATCACCCAGCCCGAATTCATCTACACCCATCACTGGACGCCCGGCGACCTGCTGATGTGGGACAACATCGCCGTCCAGCACAAGGCCACCTTTGACTACGACCCGCTGCCGCGCCTGCTCTACCGCACCACGGTGCGCGGGCCGGCGGTCGCTGATTCGATCGAGCTGCAATGAAGGAAATCCGCGTCCTCTCGGCAACCGGCATCCTCGGTTCGGGTTTCCGCGAGGAGACCCTGAAGCGGGCGATGGGCCTGAAGCCCGATTTCATCGGCGCCGACTGCGGTTCCACCGACCCAGGTCCCCACCATCTCGGATCCGGCGAGCCGCAGTTTTCCGATGCCGCCTGCAAGCGCGACCTCCGCCTGATACTGCTGGCCGCACGCGCGGCAAAAATTCCGGTGCTGGTCGGTTCGGCGATGACCGCGGGTACCGATGCCCAGGTCGATCGCCTCGCCGGCATCGCCCGCGAAATCGCAAGCGAGGAGAAGCTGAGCTTCAAGCTGGCGACCATCTACTCCGAACAGGACCGCGGCTACCTGAAAAAACGGCTGAAGGAAGGCCGCATCAGGTCGCTGGCCAACGCACCGCATTTTGACGAGGCGGTGATCGACCGCAGCAGCCATATCGTCGGCATGTGCGGCGCCGAACCCTATATCGAAGCGCTGCAGAACGGCGCCGACGTGGTCATCGCCGGACGCTCCAGCGACACCTCGATCTTCGCGGCGATGCCGGTGATGAAAGGCTTCAATCCGGCGACGGTCTGGCATATGGCGAAAATCATGGAATGCGGCGCCGCCAGCGTGGTGCTGCGCAAGTATCCGGACTGCAATTTCGCGATCGTCACCGATGACCATTTCATCATCGAGCCGCCGAACCCGGATTACCGCTGCGACCCGGCCAGCGTGGCCTCGCACAACCTCTACGAAAACTCTACGCCGTACGAGCTGGTCGAGCCCTCCGGCGTGTTGAATACCGTCAATGCCCGTTACGAAGCGGCCTCCGACCGGGCGGTGAAAGTCTCCGGCAGCAGCTTCAAACATGCCGAGCGCTACACCATCAAGCTGGAAGGCGCCGAGCTTGCCGGCTACCAGAGCATCGTGCTCGGCTCGGTGCGCGACCCGATCATCCTGCGCCAGTTCGACCACTGGCTGGAAAACCTGGTCAAGGCGGCACGCGACCGCATCCGCGCGGTGATGGGCGAGGCCATCGACAGCCAGTACCGGCTCGACATCCGCCAGTTCGGCCGTAACGCCGCGATGGGCGTGCTGGAGCCAGACATGAGCATCGGCCACGAGATCGGCCTGCTGTTCCAGATCACCGCGCCGACGCAGAAGCTGGCCAACTCATTGGCGAAATCCCTGAGCCACATCGCCGTGCATTACCCGGTGCCGGAGTGGACCGGACTGATCACCTCGGTGGCCTTCCCCTACTCGCCCGCCGAAATCGACAAGGGCGCGAGTTACCGCTTCAACATGAACCATGTCGTCGAGCCGGACACTCCGCTGGAGATGTTCCGGCTCAATTACGAACAGGTGTAAGGAAGGGGTAAAAACGTGATCAAACTCTGGCAGGTGACCAAGCTGATCCGCAGCAAGAACTCCGGCCCCTTCGAGCTGACCTTCGACGTCATTTTCAAGGAGCGCGCGACCTACGAGAAAGTCCGCGACGCAAAGCTGATCAATGCCGATTGGTTCGCGAAGACCTACCGCCTGAAACCCGAAGTCGTCGCCATCATCAACTACGACGCTGCGACCGCGATCAAGATCACCATCCCGCGGCCGGTGATTTCAGGGGATGTCGATGACGGCGATGTATTTGGTGGGCAGCAGTACGGGCCGCTGGTGGATATTGAGGTTCCGGCTTGAATCAGTCTTGCGACTTTGTAGCCCCTCACCCTGCCCTCTCCCCGAAAGCGTTCGGGGAGAGGGTGTAAAAGAGCGGACTTATCCACCCAACCTTGCTCGTCCCCTCTCCCCGTCCCCTGATGGGGAGAGGGTTAGGGTGAGGGGCAACCCCAAACCTCAAAACCAGCCCAGTTGATCTCTTGAACATCCAAGCCCAAGCCACCGGCCTCATCACCGTCCGCCTTGACGTCGCGCCCGAACACGACGCCGAATTCAACGACTGGTACCGCCTCGAGCATGTGCCGCAGCTGACCGCCCTGCCCGGCTTCGTACGCACGCGGCGCTATTTCTGCGAAAGCGCAGACATCCGCTACCTTGCCTGGTACGAAACCGCCGACGAAACCGTCGAGGCCGGTCCGGATTTCCAGCATATCGTCTCCAGCCCCACGCCCTGGTCGCAGCGCATGCGCACGCTGTACGGCGACAGGCGCGAACGCATGAACTTCAGGCTGATGTGCGAAGTGGGCCGGACGGATTTCGGCGACGCGCCATGGATGTACATCGTGCATACCGACATCCCCGACCATATCGTCGACGAATACAACGCCTGGTACGACAGCGAGCACCTGCCGCGCTGCGCGGCGATTCCCGGCGTGCTGCGCGCCCGGCGCTACATGTCCACCGGCATTCTCGGCAGCGGTTCTGACGGCCCGAAATACCTGACCGCCTACGAAATGACCGGCCCCGATGTCTGGGAAAGCCCGGCCGCGCTGCAGGCGCGCAAGACGCCCTGGACCGAAAAAATGCGCTCGCTGTTCAGCAACACGCGGCGCGCGCTGTACCGACTGATCGCGCCGGCGGTCAGCCACGAACAAGCCGCTTCCCAAAAACGGATATCGATATCATGAGCACACAGGAAGAGCTGCTGCTTTGCCGCATCGAGGAACGGGGTGAAGCCGGCCGCATTGCCTGGCTGACGGTCAACAATCCCTCACGGCGCAACGCCCTGGGCATGGCCGGCAAGCGCGCAATTGCCGCAAGGTTTTCGGAGCTCGGCCGTGACGAGGGGCTGCGCGCGGTGGTCATCACCGGCGCCGGAGAGAAGTCGTTCATCGCCGGCGCCGACATTCATGAAATGAAGGATCTCGATGCCGCCGGCGCGGAAGTCGAGCACAGCCTGACGCATGTCGCCAATGAATCCATACGCGCACTGCCGGTTCCGGTGATTGCGCGAATAAACGGGTGGTGCCTGGGATTCGGCATGGAGCTCGCCGCGGCCTGCGATCTGCGGGTCGCCGTCGACAGCGCAAAGTTCGGCATGCCCGAAGTGCGGGTGGGCATTCCTTCCGGCATGGAGGCCGCGCTGCTGCCGCGGCTCGTCGGCTGGGGCAAGGCGGCCGAACTCGTATACACCGGCGACATCATCGATGCGCAGGAGGCCCACCGCATCGGTTTTCTGCAGGCGGTCACACCCGCGGCCGGTCTCGATGCGAAGGTCGGGCAATGGCTCGATTCCCTCCTGCGCGGCGGACCGCGCGTGATGCGTTTGCAGAAGGCGCTGCTGCGCGACTGGGAGCGGCTGCCGCTGGCAGAGGCCATACAGGCGGGCATTCGCACCTGCGTGGAGGCCCGCAGCACCGACGAACCGCGGCGCATGATGCAATCATTCCTCAACCGCAAGAAAAAATAATATATAAATCATGTACTTATTAGAACACGACGCCAAGCAGCTGCTGGCCCGCCATAACATCCCGGCACCGCAAGGCTGCCTGCTGACCCAGCCGACGGCCGCAAACGCATTGCCCGCAGGTCCCTGGGTGGTCAAAGGCCAGATCACTGCCGGCGGCCGCGGCAAGGCCGGCCTGATCAAAAAAGCCGACAGCGCCGCCGATGTGGCAGCGCGCGCCGCAGACATCATCGGCAAAACAGCCAAGGGCCGCACGGTCAATGCGGTGCGCGTCGAACAACAGGTTGATGGCGCCAGCGAAGCCTATATCGCGATGATGCTAGACCCTGCTGCGGCCGGCGTACGCATCATCATGGCGGCGCAGGGCGGCATGGAAATCGAGGCCCTGCCGCGCGATGCGCTGAAAACCGCATCTGCCGCACCCGATGTTCCGGCGCTGACCGCAGCCGCGGAAAAGCTGGCGGTCTCGTTTCCCGGTGCCGCAGGCAAGGCACTTGCCGAAGCCGGTCGTGCGATGGCCTCTGCCTTCCTCGCCGAAGAAGCCCTGCTTATCGAAATCAACCCGCTGTTCGTGAAGGCCGACGGCAGCTGGCTCGCCGGCGACGCCAAGTTCGTCACCGACGACTCCGCGCTGCCCCGCCAGCCGCAGCAGCACGCGCTGCTCGCAGATGTCTGCGGCGCCTATGTCGAAACCACGCTGAAGGATGCCCACGGCTGCGACTACGTGGTGGTCGACCCCGAGGGTGAAATCGCACTGCTGACCACCGGCGCCGGGCTGTCGATGATGCTGATCGACGAGATGCGCGGCGCCGGACTCAAACCCTACAACTTCCTCGACATCCGCACCGGGGGCCTGCGCGGCGAAACCAAGCGCCTCATCAACGTGCTGAACTGGATGCGCGAAGGCAAAAACGTGAAGGTGCTGCTGATCAACATTTTCGCCGGCATCACCGAACTCGGCGAATTCTCGAGGCTGCTGGTCAGCGCGCTGAAGGATGTGCCGGAGTTCAGGGTGCCGGTGGTGGCGAGGCTGGTCGGCAACGGCATGGAAGCCGCGCGCGAGGTGCTGGCGCAAGCCGGCATCACGCTGCACAACGATCTTGATGCCGCGCTGGTGGAAGTGCGCGGGCACCTGCAGGCCGCAAACCGGGGAGCAAAACAATGAGCCTCCCCCGCATCGACCGCAGCACCAGGATCATCCTCCAGGGCATCAGCGGCCGCGCCGGCCGCCTGCACAGCCGGCTGATGAAGGAATACGGCACCAATCTTGTCGGCGGCGTGTCGCCGGCGAAGGACGTCAAGGAGATCAACGGCACTCCGCTGTTCCCGGATTGCGCCTCTGCAGTGAAGGCCACCGGCGCCACGGTCAGTGTCGCGCTGGTCGGCGCCTATGACCTGCTGGCCGCCATGCGCGAAGCCGTCGCCGCCGGTGTCAAAATGATCGTCACGCCCACCGAAGGCATGCCAGTGCACGATGCGCTGCAGGCCAAACGCCTGACGCAGGAGGCCGGCGTATTGTGGATCGGCGGCTCGACGCCGGGCATGGCGGTGGCCGAAGTCGCCAAGCTCGGCTTCCTGCCCGACGTGTCACTGAAGTCCGGCCCGCTGGGCCTGATGTCGAAATCGGGAACGCTGTCCTACGAAGCGGGATTCCGTCTCGCCCAGCGCGGCGTCGGCACCTCGGTGTGGATCGGCGTCGGCGGCGATCCGGTGAAGGGCCTGCGTTATTCGGACCTGGTGCCCTTCTATGCGCAGGACACGCAGACCAGGGCACTGCTGATCATCGGTGAAATCGGCGGCCACGACGAGGAGGATTTCGCGCAGGCGTTGCAGGCGCAGGCCTTCGCCAAGCCGGTGTTCGCGCTGATCGCCGGCAGGACGGCTCCGGAGGGCGTGGCGATGGGCCATGCCGGCGCGCTGACCTACGGCTCGCACGGTGGTTATGCCGCGAAACGCGCAGCGCTGGAAGCAGCCGGCGTCAAGGTGTTCGATACCCTGAATGCGATGGTCGACGGTATTGCGCGAAAACTGCTTTAGAGCGCCGCCATTCGCCCCGGGGCACTGAAACTCAGATCACCCCGTCAGCCCTGAACGCCGCCAGTTCGCGCTTGGTATGCCCGAGCCAGCGGCCGAACACCGCATCATTGCTCGTACCCAGCGCCTGGCTGGCTTGCAGCGGTTTTCGCTTTGTACCCTCGAACACCAGCGGCGTATGCGGCAGCACCACGCGCCCCAGCTGCGGATGGTCGACCCATTGCAGGCTGCCGCGGGCGTGCATGTTTTCGTCGTTCATCACTTCCGCCAGATCGCGCACCGGCGCGCAGGGCACGGCAGCCGCGAGCATGCGTTGCGCAATGTCGTGCTTCGGCAGGGTCCGTGTCCAGCCCTCGATCAGTTCGTCGACGGCGGCGAAATTCGCAACGCGCGCCGAACGGCTGGCAAAACGCGGATCGTCCTTCAGCCCGGAACGCCCCATCACATCGAGGATGGCGCGGAAATGATGATCACCCGGCGCATTGAGCACGACATATCCATCCTTAGCGGCATAGGCGTTGTAGGGCGAAATGCCGAGGCCGCCGTGGCGGTTGCCGGTGCGCGCCGGTGCGGCGGCGCCGCGCGCATGCAGCATGCCGAGGTTCGAGGCCAGCGAGGCATAGGTCGCGTCCTGCATCGAGACTTCGACCACTCGCCCCCTGCCCGTGCGCTCGCGTTCAAAAAGAGCGGTCATGATCGCGGCATACAGATGAATGCCCGCGCTGAAATCGCACATTGCCGCACCTGACTTGACCGGGGGCTGATCGGGGAAACCGGTTGAATGCATCACGCCGCACATTGCCTGCATCACCAGGTCCATCGCCGGGTAGTCGCGGTAGGGACCGGTCTTGCCGTAACCCGAGCTCGAACCGTAGATCAGCCGCGGATTGATTTTCCGCAGCGCGGCCGGCCCGATGCCGAGGCGGTCAGTGACGCCCGGCGCAAAGTTCTCGACCAGGATGTCGGCTCGCACGGCCATTTCGCGCAGCAGTTCACGCCCCTGCTTCGCCTTGAGGTTGAGGGTCACTGATTTCTTGTTGGAATTGAGCATGGCGAAGGGATAGTCGGCACCGCCCATGTCGCCGCGGCTGCGCAGGTGTTCACCCGACAGGGGCTCGACCTTGATCACTTCGGCACCGGCCATCGCCATCAGGAAGGTGGCATAGGGCCCGTTATAGACATGCGAGAGGTCAATGACGGTGATGCCCGCCAGCGGCTGGCCGCCCGCCCGCTTCGCGGATCGCAACGGCTTGCGCCGAGCGGGCTGCCGCGACGGTGATTTTTTCGCGACCGTTTTTTTGCGTGCCGCAGCCATGCGCCCCGCCGATCTCAGGCGCGCCCCGCGCGCGCCAGCACGCGCTGCGCGGCCACATAATGCGGCCGGTCCACCATCCTGCCCTCCATTGCCACCACCCCCATGCCGGGACTGGCATCAAAAGCGGCCACGATGCGCCGGGCTTCCTCGATGGCGGCCGGCGACGGTGTGTACACCTCGTTGATCACCACGGCCTGGTCGGGATGGATGCAGGCCTTGCCCTGGAAACCGTCACGCACGCCGGCTTCGGCCTCGGCGCGCAGACCCGCGGAGTAGCGGAAATTGACGAACACCGCATCGAGCGCGATGGTCGATGCCGCAGCCGCGCCGTACAGGCACAGGGATCGCGCGAGCTGGTACGGCGCCGTGTACTGCCCATTGGCCTCGTGTTTGGCCAGCGAGCCCAGGTCTGCCGCGAGGTCCTCGGCACCCCACAGCAATCCGTGCAACCGCGGGATCGGCGGATAGGCGTAACTGCCAAGGCCGAACATCGACGCACCGGTTTCCGTGGCAATCGGCAGAATGCCGATGCCGCCGGCCGGCAGGCCGGCTTCGGCCTCGAGCCGCGACAACATCGCGGCGAGCTGCCGCGCATCGTCACCGTGACGGCATTTCGGCAGCATGATGCCCGCCGGCCCGGACGCCACCACCGCGGCGAGGTCGTCCTCCGCAAGACCGCTGTCCAGCGCATTGATGCGCAGGTAGAGACGCTTGTCCGTCCGTGCCGAACCCAGCACTTCCGCGCACAATCCGCGCGCCGCAGGCTTGCGCGCTACGGCCACAGAATCCTCGAGATCGAGGATCAGGGCGTCGGCTGCGCAGGCCAGCCCTTTCGCCAGCTTGCGCTCGTCGTCACCGGGCACGAACAGCAGCGATCGCATCAATCACCCCGCGCTCAGAACGTGCCCAGGTCAAGGAAACCATCCTTGCCGAAATCGCCGAGGATGTGTTTGCCGACCAGTTCCTTCAGCGTCTCGGTGGTGCCGCCGCCCAGCGAGCCGTAACGCGCGCCGCGGTAGAACCGCGACACCGGGAACTCGTCGGTGAAGCCGTAACCGCCGTGGACCTGAATCGCCTCGCTGGTCACGCGCAGCGACATTTCGTTGACGGTGATTTTCGCGATCGCCGCCATGTACGGATTCGGAAAGGGGTTCGCGGTGGCGCAGGCGCGGTAGAGAATCGAGCGGCTGGCCTCGATGTCGCGGTACATTTCGGCGATCTTGTGGCGGATGGCCTGGAAATCGCCGATCGAGCGGCCGAAGGCCTCGCGTTCGCGCGCGTACTTCACCGCCTCCTCGAAGGCGCCTTCGGCCAGGCCCAGAGAAATGCTCGGGTTGAGGCAACGCTGGGTGTTGAAGGCGTTGAGCAGCTTGCGGAAACCGTCCTCGCGGATGATCAGGTTTTCCAGCGGCAGTTCACAGTTCTCGAAGCGGATTTCGGCGAGATTCTCGCCGCCCATGGTGTGGTAACGCGCCGTGCACTCGAACCCCGGCGTGCCGCGCTCGATCATCACGCAGCCTATGCCCTCGCGTCCCGGGGTCTTGTTGATGCGGCTGAACACGATGAAGGCCTGCGCCTCGTCGACGCGGCTGATCAGCGTCTTCACGCCGTTCATCACCAGTCTGTCGCCCCTGATCTCGGTGTTGGTGCGGTAGTTGGCGACGTCGGTGCCGGCATGCGGCTCGGTCATGCAGATCGCGAGGATGGTTTCACCGGTGCACACGCCGGGCAGCAGGCGTTTCTTGATGCTGTCGGGCGCGAAATTGTCGATGATCTTGGTCTGCACGCCGACCTCTCCAAGCACCGCCATCGCGGTGACGTAACAGCCCTTGGCAATTTCCTCGAGCACCAGCGCGGTGTCGAACACCGGCAGGCCGAGCCCGCCGTATTCCTCGGGCACCGCCATGCCGAGCACGCCGATTTCCGCGAGCGCCTTGATGTTGTCCCAGGGAAAAGTGCCGTCCATGTACTTCAGGGCGTTCGGCTTGAACTGGTCCTGCGTCAGTTCGCGCACCGTCTTGACCACGCTGTGCTGTTCGGGCGTCAAAGCAAATTCCATACTATTTCCTTTAAAATCAATTACTTATTAAAATTTTCCACTGCCACTGCATGCCGCCTGCTGCATCCCGCTATTGTTTCATGTCCGCGGCCAGTCGTTCACGGAATGCCGGATGTGCGATGGCAAGCAGGCGCTGCGCGCGTTGCGCCAGCGAACAGCCCCTCAATTCGGCAAGGCCGTATTCCGTCACCACCCAATCCATGTCGGCGCGCACCGTGGTCACTGGACGCCCCGCGAGCGAGGCGACGATGCGTGAATGTCTGCCGTCGGGCGTCGTCGACGGCAGCGCGATGATCGAGCGGCCGCCGCTTGAAACCTGTGCGCCGCGCACGAAATCACCGTGTCCGCCGACCGCGCCGATGTAGCGGCCGCCGGCCACCTCGGCATTGGCCTGTCCCGACAGGTCAACCTCGATCGCTGAATTGATGGCATGCAATTGGTTGATGCCGGCCATCACCGCGGGATTGTGGGTGTATTCCACCGAACGCATCGCGACCGCGGCATTGGCATCGGCTAAACGGTAGAGGCGCTCGCCGCCGAACAGCCCGCCGGTGACCATGAGTCCGGCATCGGCACCCTTGCGCGTGTGATCAACGGCACCGCATCTGACGAGATCGACGATCGCATCCGGCACCACGCCGCTGTGCACGCCCAGATGGCGGTGGCCCTGCAGCGCGCGGCACACCGCCACGGGCAGGCCGCCGATGCCCAGCTGCAGCGTCGCACCGTCCGGAATGCGCGCGGCCACCTGTTCCGCCACCTGCATTTCAATCGCCGAAGGCTCGCCGTCGTCCATCACCACCGCGGCACCGTCCGCCCGCACCAGAACATCGATGTCTTCGGCGGCAATCAGCGCGTCCTGCGCCGTCAGCGGAAGATGCTCATCGATTTCCGCAATCACGCAGCGCGCGGCGGACACCAGCGCCTGCGTGTAATCGGCAATAACGCCTGTGGTGTACCAGCCGGATTCTGCTGCCGGCCGCACGCGGATCAGCGCGACATCCACCGCGATCTCCCGCGAACGCAGCAGACGCGGCACGGTGGACACGGGCACCGGCACGATATCGAGGAGTCCGGCAGCAGCCAGTCTGCGGTTGCTGCCGGCGCCGTTCAGCGCGTGGATGCGGAAACCGTCGACCTGACCGGGAAGCAGTGTGTCTCCGGCCATCATGCCGATGAACAGGCTCACATCCTTCAGGGCATGGCGCTGCGCCACCAGGCGGCGGGTCAGCCCTGCCGGTTCACCGGTGCCCTGCGGCCAGGAAACCACGTCGCCGGATCGCAGCAACGCGGCGAAATCGGGCACGGAAACCGGCCCGGCTTTCTCTTTCCCCATGTATCCGGAAGCGCGTTCGCGCCGACCCGCTACATCAGCAGCGGCATCATCGGCAGCCGCTTGACGACCTTGACCCGCTGCACGGTGTCGCCAGCGAGGTGGGTCCACACCATCGCGTCGCGCACCAGCTTGTCGACGCGGGCATGCATCATGCAGCCCTCGGGACCGTGGATGTCCATGTTGGCGCGGGTCACGCGCTGCACGACTTCCTGAGAATAGTTCATCACCAGCACGTTGTTGCCGAGGTCCGGCAGCTTGCGGTCGCGCTCCCAGGCGGTGCGCAATACGAAGGCGCGCAGCGCCTCGGTCAGCATGTACATCTCGTTCAGCTTCAGCTGCACCAGCTGGTGATCGATGACCAGCCTGCCGGCACGCTTCTGCGTCTTGGCGAAATTCATCGCCATGCCGCAGGCGTCCTCGCAGATGCCCAGCGCGTTGGCGGCCAGCTCGATGTCGCCGAACTCCGACTTGTCGGTGGCGCGCGCCTTGACGCCGCCGTTGACTTCGCCGACGACGTTGGCATGCGGCACGCGGCAGTTCTCGAATATCAATTCGCCATTCTGGTAGAACCGCCAGCCGCGCTTGTTGAACACCTTGCCGATGCGGAATCCCGGGGTGTCCTTCGGGATCATGAACATCGTGCTGCCCTCGCGGATGTTGGCGTCGGGATTGGTGCGCGCATCGACGAAGAACAGCTTGGCGACGCTGCCGTTGGCAATGAACATCTTGCTGCCGTTGAGCACCCAGTGGTCGCCGTCGCGCTCGGCGCGCAGGCGCCAGCCGGCCTTGGGGTCGTTCTCCGGCGGCATCCGGTTGTCGGATCCGGCATTGGCTTCGGTGCCGCCCTTGCCGAGCACGAAGCCGTGGTCGGCCATGAAGGGCTTGAGGAAACGCTCCTTCTGGTCCTTGGTGCAGGACGCCGCGATCAGGTGGCTCCACTTCCAGCACTGGCTGAAGGTTTTGGATACCGAGCTGTCGCCGCGCGCGAGTTCCGCCATCACCAGCGCCTGGGTCACGAAGTCGGCCTCGTGGCCGCCCCATTCCTTGGGTACCGCCAGCGTGCGGAAACCGAGTTCGGAGCCGCGCTTGATGATGGTCCAGTCGAAAGTCGCCTTGGGATCGGCAATCTGGTCGCGCGCCAGCGACAGCGGGCGGATTTCCTCATCGGCAAAACGCCGGGCTTCAGTCTGCCAGTGACGCTGTTCTTCGTTGAGCGAAAAATCCATGATCAACCTTTAAATTTTATCAATAAAATCAATTACTTGCTATATCACCGCGAATGACCGGCAACGGCCTCGGCCACTGCCAGCGGCGCCGCGAGATCGTTATCGACGGAATGCTGCAACACCAGGGTGTCGTGCACATACTTCTGCAAGGGCATGTCGCGCATCACGCCCATCGCGCCGAAACATTCGGCTGATTCCAGCGTCGCGCGGTGCAGTGCCTGCGCAGTGAAGCTGCGCGCCACCACGTGCCAGGGCAGATCGCTGACATGGCGCTCGCCGACGGCATCGGGATGATCGGCGATCCACGCCGCCTTCAGCACCAGCGCACGCGCCGCCTCGAGCTGGATGGCGACATCGGCGAGTTTCATGCCGATGGACTGGTGTTCGATGATGTGGCGTCCGCCCTGCCAGCGCATTTTTGCGTAGTCCACCGCCGCCTCGTAGGCCGCGCGCGCCACGCCGACATTGACCGCCGCGGTCTGCAGCATGCGCCGCGCGGCCAGGTCGGACTGCAGCATGCGATGCGCCGCATCGGCGGCAATCACGTCATCGGCGCCGACCTTGCAATCGTTCAGCGCCACCGAGGCCACCGCGCCGTGGTGCCAGCGCGCGCGCTCGCCGCCGTCGCCGAATGCCGGCAGCGCTTCGTCGATTTCCAGCCCTTTCGCATCCCGCCCGATCAGCACGGTCACCGTGCCCGGTTCGCCGTCGATCTTCGCCTGCACGATGAACAGCCCTGCGACCGGCGCGTTGGCGACAAAGGGCGCCAGTCCCTTGATGATCCAGCCCTTGCCGTCACGGGAGGCGAGCAGTTCGGGTTCGCCCATCATTTCGGCATCTTCCGGCGCCGGCTGGTGGTAGCTCCAGGCGCGTTGCACCGTTTCGTCGCGCGCGATCAGCGCGAGGTGGAAACGGTCGCCGGCCTCGAACTTCGGCAGCCAGCGCGCGCGCTGCGCGTCATTCATCGCACCGTGCGCGGCGCGCGCCAGCAGTGCGGTTTCGCCCAGCACCATCGCAAGGTCGACATCGCCTGCGGCAATCTCCTCCAGCAGCAGGCATTGGGTGAGCAGGTCGGCGCCGGCCCCGCCCGCATCCTCCGGCAGCGCGAGGCCGCGCAGTCCCATCTGCGAAAGCTGGTCCAGAAAATCCGTCATCAGCGGCTTCTCGAAAGGCTCGAGCCGCTTGGGGTCGGTCGCCGCGGGTTTGACTTCGCGCTCGACAAAATCGCGGATGGCATCGCGGAACTCGAGTTGCTCCGCCGTCAACTTAAGATCGTACATTCGGGTTTTCCTGTCTGTGCTGTTGATCCTGAGGGTGCTGCGGTCAGCTGCGGATCAATGCCGGCGGTACGGGTACGCGCCATTATCTCCTCCGACAGGCGGGCAGGCGGTGTTTTTGTTGTTCCTGCACGCCCGCAGATAATGCCCAATTAGCCGGGCAGCGGCAACCGCGGACCGAGCGTCCGCCACGATACGGACGCGCCCCGGAAGTTCGTTCAGATCAAGCTGCGCGCAAGGTCGCCCGTTTCATTCAGATGGCCGTGCGGATGCACGGCCATCGCATATCACCTTCGCCCCCCCCGAGGAAGAGGGGTCGGGGGTGAGGGCCGGCTAGATCAGGCCCCTTGCGATGCCGCCGTCCACCAGGATCGACTGGCAGGTGACGTAGCTGGTCTTGTGCGAGGCGAGGAACACCACCATCGGCGCGATCTCTTCCGGCCTGCCGAAGCGGCCCATCGGGATTTCATGCGTGAACTCGGCGGCAATCTGCTCCGCCGGCACGCCGCGTTCCTGCGAGAGTCCGGCGATCCGTTTTGTCCACAATCCAGTCATCGTGCGCCCCGGCGACACCGAATTGACCCGGATATTGAAGGGCAAAAACTCGACGCCGAGCGTCTTCACCATCGCGATCAGCCCGGCCTTGTGCACATTGGACACCAGCTGGTGCGGATAGGGCATGCGCGGACCCGCCGCGCCGAGGATCACGATGCGCCCGCCTTTCACCGACTGCTTGAGCGGTTCCAGCGCCGCGCGGATCACACGCACCGTGCCCATCACGTTGAATTCGTAATTCGCATACCAGGCGGCGTCGTCGAGCTCGCCGAACAGCGCGCGCTGGCTGCCGCCGACCGCCGACACCAGGATGTCGAGCCGGCCGGTCTGCTGCACAAGCCAGGACTGCAGCGCCGCCACATCGCCGGCCTTGGTCACGTCGGCTGCGAACCAGCGCACCGCACGTCCGGTGGCGCGCTCCAGTTCAGCCGCGGCCTGCTTCAGCCTGTCCGCGCTGCGCGAACAGATCATCACCTCGGCGCCCTCTTCCAGCAGCCCCTTCGCGCATTCGTAACCGATGCCTTCGCTGGCGCCTACGACCAGCGCCCATTCACCCTTGATGCCCAGATCCATGCGCCTGCCCCGCCCTTCCTTCGATCACCACAAAAAAAGCAGGCGCGGAATCCGCGCCTGCAGCTTCAACAGAAATCACCAGTTTGGTTATTCGACCTTGGCGCCGGTCATCTTGATCAGCTTGCCGTACTTCTCGTAATCAGCCTTGATCGTGGCATTGAACTGGTCCACCGTGGTCGGTGAAGGATCCAGTGCCTGGTTTTCCAGGGTCTTGATCACCTCGGGCAACGCCAGCGCCTTGTTGATCTCGGCGTTGAGGCGGTCGATGATCGGCTTCGGCGTGCCGGCCGGCGCGAAGGCGCCAATCCACGGGCTCATGTCGTAGCCGGGAACGCCTGATTCCGACAGCGTCGGCACATTCGGCAGTGCCTTGCTCGGATTGGTCGAACCCAGACCCAGCGGACGCAGCTTGCCGTTGCGGATGTGGTTGATCACCGTGCCCACAGTGGCGAACGAGGCTTGCGTCTCGCCGGCCATCAGCGCCGTGACCTGTGGCGCGCCGCCTTTGTACGGCACGTGGGTGATCTTGATGCCGGTCATCGAGATCAGCAGCGCCATCTGCAAATGAGGCGCGCTGCCGTTGCCAGAAGACGAATAGTTGATCTGGCCCGGCCGTGATTTGGCCAGTGCGATGAACTCCTTGACGTTTTTCACCGGCAGCGAGGGATGCACGGTGAGCACGCCGGGCTGTGCTGAAAGCCTGCCGATGCCGGTAAAATCCTTCAGCGTGTCGTATGCGAGCTTCTTGCCGTAGAGATGGGCGTTGCCGACATGGGTCGTCGAGTGCACCATGATGGTGTAGCCATCGGGAGCAGCCTTGGCGACGACGTCGGCGCCGATCGAACCCGATGCGCCCCCGCGGTTGTCGATGACGAACTGCTGGCCAAGGGCTTCCGACACCTTCTGCATCACGACGCGACCGACCACATCGTTGGAGCCGCCCGGTGGCCAGGGAATGACCACGCGCACAACCTTGGACGGATAATTCTGCGCCTGAACCGCCAATGGCGCGCCAAACGCTGCAACCAGCGCAACGCCGGCAATGCTGAGTACTGCTTTCATGTATTTCCTCCTTCAGTATGCCCCCGCGTTCATCGCGCGGGACTGTGCCCGATTATCCGGAAAACCACCCCCCTCTACAATGTTCGGGACAAAAAAAGCCGGCGACAGGCGCCGGCTTTTGCACGATATGGTCGTTATGACGTTCAGCCGGCTTTGGCTCCTGTCTCCTTGATCAGCCTGCCGTACTTGTCGTAATCGGACTTCAGGCGCGCGGCAAACTGCTCCGGCGTCATGAACATCGGATCCAGCGTCTGCGCGCCGAGTTTGTCAGCAACACCCTTGTCCTTCATCGCCTTCTGGATCTCCGCATTCAGACGATCGACGATGTCCTTCGGCGTTTTTGCCGGCGCGAAGGTGCCGACCCAGGCCGTGAACTCGTAGCCCTTGATGGTTTCACCGACCGCCGGAACATCCGGGAATTGCCTGATGCGATCCTCGGAAGTCACCGCAACCGGGCGCAGGCGTTTCGCGTTGAGATGCGGAATCACCGATCCGACAGTGGCTGTCATTGCCTGCACCTCACCCGAAGCAATCGCCACCGCGGCCGGTCCACCGCCCTTGTACGGCACGTGCACCATCTTCGTGTTGCTCATCGAGTTGATCAGCGCCATCGCCAGGTGCACGAAGCTGCCGTTGCCGGATGAGGAATAAGTGATGTCGTTGGGCCGCTTGCGACCGAGGTCGATGAATTCCTTGACCGTCTTCACCGGCAGCGAGGGATGCACCACCAGCATGCCGACCTGGCGGCCGAGCGGCGAGACGCCGACAAAATCCTTCAGCGTGTCGTACGGGACCTTGCTGTAGAGATGCGGATTCGACATGTGCGTGGCCGAATGCACCAAGATCGTGTAGCCGTCGGCCGGACTCTTCGCCACCAGGTCGGAGCCGAGAATGCCGGAAGCGCCGGCACGGTTGTCGATGACGAACTGCTGGCCTGTGTTCTCGGTGAGCTTCTGCGCGACGATGCGGCCGGCGATGTCGTTGGCACCACCCGGCGGCCAGGCCACAATGACCCGCACCGGTTTTGAGGGATAGTTCTGCGCCTGCAGCGCAGGTGAAACCGCCCAGGCCGTTGCTGCCAGTGCCGCAAGCAGCGGCGCGCGGCACATCATGCTGTTGCTGTTCATCATCCATCTCCTCCTGTTGTTATGGGAAACCGTGCCGCTACCGACGCCGGCTCGCACACATTATGGACAAAATGCCCGGTGACCACAAACCGGACGCAAAAAAGCCGGCGCGGGCGCCGGCTTTCTTCATGCAGCAGGAACACCGGTCAGTCGACCCTGGCGCCCGTCTCCTTGATCACCTTCGCGTACTTGTCGTAATCGGACTTGAGCCGGGCAGCGAACTGTTCAGGCGTCATGAACATCGGATCCAAGGTCTGCGCACTCAGCTTCTCGGAAACCCCCTTGTCCTTAAGCGCCTTCTGGATCTCGGCGTTGAGGCGGTCGACGATCGGCTTGGGCACGCCGGCAGGCGCCAGCGCGCCGATCCAGGCAGTGAACTCGTAACCCTTCACCACCGAGGCAATCGGCGGCACCTGCGGGAACTGCGAGATCGATTCGTCGGAAGTCACCGCAATCGGGCGCAGGCGTTTCGAGTTGATGTGCGGAATCACGGAGCCGACGGTGGCCATCATCGCCTGCACTTCGCCCGAGGAAATCGCGACCGCGGCCGGGCCACCGCCCTTGTACGGCACATGCACCATCTTCGTGTTGCTCATCGAATTGAGCAGCGCCATGCCGAGGTGTACGAAGCTGCCGTTGCCCGACGAGGAATAGGTAATGGCATTGGGCTGCTTGCGGCCGAGATCGATGAACTCCCTGACTGTCTTCACCGGCAGCGAGGGATGCACCACCAGCATGCCGACCTGTCGCGCCAGTGGCGAGATGCCGACAAAATCCTTCATCGTGTCATAGGGCACCTTGCGATAAAGATGCGGATTGGACACATGTGTCGTCGAGTGCACCATGATCACGTAACCGTCGGCCGGGCTTTTCGCGACCATGTCGGACCCGACGATGCCGGATGCACCGCCGCGATTGTCTATGACGAACTGCTGGCCGACGTTTTCACTCATCTTTTGCATCACCAGGCGCCCTGCAATGTCATTCGAGCCGCCCGGGGGCCAGGGAATGATCACCCGCACCGGCTTGACCGGATAGTTCTGCGCAATCACGAGTCCGGGCGCGAACAGCAGCGCGCCGGCCATCACAGCCGCGAGGCTGGAAATGCTTCGATACATGGATTGTTCTCCGAGAGTTCAGGAAACGCCGCATGGCGGCGCGGGGGCGGATTATCCGCGACAACTGTCCCGCAGTTCAACGCCGGGGACGTTGCTCGGACATGGTCCGCAACGGATTGTTCCGCCGCCAGCCGGACGCGGTGGAGAAGCCGCGCCCGGCCGGTTGGTCAGTCGACCCTGGCGCCGCTGATTTTCACCACCTTCTCGTACTTGTCGTAGTCAGACTTGAGCCTTGCGGCGAACTGCTCCGGGGAGATATGCATCGGATCCAGCGTCTGCGCGACCAGTTTTTCGGTGACCCCGGGGTCGGCGAGCGCCTTGCCCAGCAGCGCATTGAGCGTGTCGACCACCGCCTTCGGCGTGCCCGCCGGGACGAAACTGCCGACCCAGGCCGTGAAGTCATAGCCCGGCACGAACTCGGCGATCGCCGGCACATCCGGAAACTGCGACACCCGCTTGTCGGTGGCGACACCGATAGGCCGCACGCGTTTGGACTTGATATGCGGGAACAGCGAGCCGATGGTCGCCAGCATGGCCTGGGTTTCACCCGCAATCAGTGCGGTGCCGGCAGGACCGCCGCCCTTGTACGGTACATGCACCATCCTGATGCCGGCCATCTCAGCCATCAGCGCCATCGACAGGTGCACATAGCTGCCGTTGCCCGCCGAAGCGTAGACCAATTCTCCCGGCCGCTTCTTCGCCAGCGCGATCAGTTCTTTGCCGTTCTTTGCAGGCAGGGAGGGATGCACCACCAGCATGCCCACCTGGCGCGCCAGCGTGGTGATGCCGATAAAATCCTTCAGCGGGTCATAGTTGAGTTTCTTGTAGAGGTGGGCGTTGGCAACATGCGTCGTCGACTGCACCATCACCGTGTAACCGTCAGCCGGGCTCTTGGCGACGATTTCGGAGCCGATCTGCCCCGCCGCGCCGCCGCGGTTGTCGATGACGAACTGCTGGCCGGCCAGTTCCGACACCTTCTGGAACACGATGCGCCCGACCACGTCGTTGGAGCCGCCGGGCGGGAATACGATCACCACCCGTACCGGTTTTTCCGGATACTTCTGTGCTGATACAGCCAGGGGCGAGGCCAGCGCCCCGGCCATCAGCAGCGTAGCCAAACGAATAGCTGAGTTCATGACACTCCTCCTTTTATGGTTATGGGCTCGAAGCCGATTCCATTATGTGTGACATAAGGTGATGAGGCAACGTTCATATTCGCGGTTGCGCGACCGCGCTAAAATGCGCCTAACACACGGTTTTTCATGACTTACTGATGAACGGATCCCGCCGTTCCCGTGTCCGATCCCAGGCATCGCCCTTGCCGGCGACGCACCAGAATGGAGCATTTCCCCATGGCACTTCCGCTTGAAGGCGTCACTGTCCTCGACCTGACCACCGTCATGGCGGGCCCATACTGCACCATGGTGCTGGGGGACATGGGCGCCGACATCATCAAGGTCGAGAATTTTCCCGAGGGCGACGGCTCGCGGCGCTTCGAACCGAAGGTCAACGACGAGTCCTATTGCTTCGCGGTGCTCAACCGCAACAAGAAAAGCATAGGCATCAACATGAAAGACCCGCGCGGCAAGGAGATTTTCATGAAGCTCGCCGCCAAGGCCGACATCATTACCGAGAATTTCCGGCCCGGCGTGGTGAAAAAACTGGGCATCGACTATGACAGTGTCAGCAAATTCAATCCGGGTGTGATCTACGCCTCAATGTCGGGTTTCGGCCAGACGGGGCCCTACGGCCACAAGGGCGGCTTTGACATCGTCGCCCAGGGCATGTCCGGCATCATGATGATGACCGGCGCCCCCGGCGGCCGGCCGGCCAAGGTCGGCATCGCGATGAACGACATCGCCAGCGGCGTCACCGCGCTCTACGCGATCCTCGGCGCCTACATCGGCAAGCTGCGCCACGGCAAGGGCCAGTACGTCGAGACCTCACTGCTCGAGGCGGGACTGGCCTGGACGCACTGGGAATCCGGCGCCTTCTTCGGCGGCGGCGAGGAACCGCTGGCCACCGGAACCCGCCACCGGCGCTCGACGCCGTACCAGGCCTACAGGACGCAGGACGGCTATGTCACGGTCGGCGCCAACAACAACAAGCTGTGGACCAATTTCTGCACCATCACCTGCAACAGGCCGGAGTGGCTCACCGACCCGCGTTTCAAGGACCTGCCCTCGCGGCTGAAGAACATCGACGAACTGGAGGCCGAGATCGAAAAGGTCTTCGCCACCGCACCGACCGCGCACTGGGTCGAAAAGCTCGATGAAGCGCAGGTGCCGGGCGGACCGGTCTACACCTACAGCCAGATCCTGGGCGACCCGCACATCAAGGCGCGCAACATGGTAGTCGAGTACGACCACCCGAAAATCGGCCGCATGAAATCGCTGGGCATCCCCGTCAAGTCGAGCGGCGAGCTGACCGCGATCCGCAGGCCCGCGCCCTGGCTCGGCCAGCATACCGAAGATACCGTGCGCAGCCTCGGCTGCAGCAACGCCGAGATCGCGGCGCTGTTCGCGGAAGGCGTGCTCTACGACAAGTACCGCGCAGCCGGGGGAAAACAGCCATGACCCTGCCCTCCACCGCCTGGCTGCTGCTGCTCGCGGCCGGATTGCTCGAAGTGATCTGGGCCATCGGCCTCAAGTACACCGACGGCTTTTCGCGGCTGCTGCCGAGCATCATCACCATCGCGGCCATGATCGCCAGCGTCTGGCTGCTCGCGCTGGCGCTGAAGTCGATACCGGTGGGCACCGGCTACGCGGTATGGACCGGCATCGGCGCCGTGGGTACGGCGATACTCGGCATCGCGCTGTTCAGCGAACCGGCTACCGCGGCGCGGCTGTTCTGCATCGGCCTGATCGTCGCCGGTATTTTCGGTCTGAAACTGGTTTCGAACGGCTAGGCAGCCGCGTCAGGACATTGGCGCAGGCTGCGGTGCCTCCGCGGGTTGCTGCCGGCGCAGCATGTCGTCATCACCCTCGTCCATCACGCCCTCGAGCGCGCATTGATCGCGGCCCCGGGTCACCGTCAGGCTGCCGGTGATCTTGCCGCTCATGCCGCAGAAGCGCTCGCGATCGATCTCGCGAAACAGGAACTTGACGGCGCGACGGCCGTGGTCGATCAGGAAGGACCCCTTCTCCTCGTTCAGCGTGACGATGGTGACATGGCCGGTATCCTCCCACTTGCTGTAGGCGTCATCACGCACGATGTGCACCGAGCAGGTGCGCGGCTTCCACTTGGAGTAGTAGGCAATGCTTTCGACGCGGCCGCCGATCAGCTCGACCGCGATGCGCGCCTGCCGGTCTTCGTTGCCGAGCTTGCAGGCCAGTTTTTCCAGTCTGCCGCGGCGCGGACCTGCCTTGCGCTTGTGCTGAGGCTTTTTGGATTGCACTTTGTGCATTTGTTTTTTCGGAGCCGCAGCGGGCTTGCCACCGGACGGCGTCGCCGGCTGCTGTGCCGCAAGCGGCGCAGCCAGCAGCAGAAATAATAAGCAAGTAATTGTTTTTATTGCATTTTTTAACAAAACACCTCCTCGCAACATGCGCCCCGGGCTTCACACAGCCGTGGCAATCGCATCCCCCATCTGGGTCGTGCCGGCCTTGCCGCCCAGATCACCGGTCAGGTGTTTCGCCTCGGCAATCACCCGGTCAACGGCAGCATCGATGAGTTTCGCGGCAGCCGTCGCTTGCGGATCGTTGCGCGTGCGGCCCAGCCACTCGAACAGCATCTTGCCCGACATGATCATCGCGTAAGGGTTGGCGATATTCTTGCCGGCAATGTCCGGCGCCGAGCCGTGTGTGGCCTGCGCCATCGCCTGCTTCTCGCCGACGACCAGGCCCGGCGCGAGGCCCAGACCGCCGACGAGTCCTGCACCGAGGTCGGTGACGATGTCGCCGAACTGGTTGGTGGTGACCACCACGTCGTATTGCTGCGGACGCATCACCGCCTTCATCGCGAAACCGTCAATCAGCACTTCCTCGAACTCGACATCCGGGTAGTTCCCGGCCATCGCACGGCACTCGCGCGCGAACATTCCGCAGACCAGGCGGTAGACCGGCTCCTTGTGCAGCGCGGTGACTTTTTTGCGTTTGCGGGTGCGCGCGATTTCGAAGGCTTCTTTCGCGACGCGGCTGGCACCCTTGCGCGTGACCACGCGCATGCCGACCGCAATGTCCTCGTTGGGCTGGAACTCGCCGGTTCCCGCATAGACCACGCTGCCCGACTGCATGCCCTCGGTGGTCTCGCGCAGGAACACGATGTCCACGTCCTTGTGCAGCGACGGCAGGCTCGGGTAGGACTTCACCGGCTTGACGTTGGCGAAGAGTTCGAACTTCTTGCGCAGCGGCGGATTGATCCAGGTACTGTCATTGCGCGGGTAGGCATTGTGGCCGATGGGGCCCTGCACCCAGCCGTCAACTGTCTTCAGCGCATCGACCGTGTACTGCGGCATGGTATGGCCATGGCTTTCATGCCCTTTTCTGCCGATCGGCAGCGGCAGCCATTTGATCTGCACGCCCGCCTTCGCCGCCGCGGCCTTCATCACCTTGACGCACTCCGGCACCACTTCCAGACCGATGTCGTCGCCTTCGAGTATTCCCAGTTTGTACACCGTCGCTCCTTGCGTCTGCGTTGTTTGCATTCGGATCGCCTGAGCCCGCGCGGACTCAGCCGCGCGGGTTGCGCAGCGCCGCCTCGAGCAGCGGGTAGGCACTGGCGACGCCGGGCGTGCCCAGCACCGGCACCTCGCGCAGCCACTCCGGGCCGAGCTGTTTGATCGAGGTCACCCCCATCAGTCCCAGCGCGTGGCGGATCTCCACTTCCATCAGTTCGAGCATGCGCGCAACACCGGCTTCACCGTTGGCAGACAACGCGAGACCCAGCAGCTTGCCGACGCCGACGGCGCGCGCACCCAGGCACAGCATCTTGACCACGTCGGTGCCGCGCTGCACGCCGCCGTCGGCCAGCACCTCGGCTCGCCCCGCAACCGCCTTCACCACCTCGGCCAGCACTTCGATGCTGCCCTGGGCATGGTCGAGCTGGCGGCCGCCGTGATTGGAGACATAGACCACATCGGCGCCATGTTCGACGGCGAGCTCCGCGTCTTCCGCGGTGGCGATGCCCTTGGCGATCAGCGGCAGGCCGACGCGCTCCTTCATCCACAGCAGATCCTTCCAGTTGAGGCTGGCCTGGTATGACTGGTCACCAAAGCCTTCCTTCACCGGCAAGCCGCTGATGATGTCGCGTTCACGGCGGCCGTAGAAATTGCGGTCCACCGTCACGCACAGCGCGGCATAGCCCGCTGCCTTGACGCGGTCGAGCATGCCCTCGACCCAGCCGCGGTCACCGCGCACATAGAGCTGGAACACCAGCTTGCGCTCGACCGCCGCCTGCGCGGCCTCCAGGCTGGGTTTCGCCGCCGTGGCGATGAAGGCCGTGGTGCCGCGCGATACCGCGGCACGGGCGACCGCCGGTCCGCCCTCGTGGTGCACCTTGCTCAGAAACCCGCCGACCGGCGCCGGGAACACGGGAATGTCCAGCTTCTGCCCGAGCAGCGTGGTGCTCATGTCGATGTTGCGCACATCGACCAGCACGCGCTGACGCAGCGCCAGCGCATCCAGTCCCGCGCGGTTGCGGCGCAGGGTCATTTCGGAATCGGCGCCACCCATCAGGTGATCCCATACCGGCGCCGGCATCTTGCGATGCGCGGCCAGCGCGATCTCCTGCAAGGTATCGAACTGGTCCGGCGCCTTTTTTTCCAGACCCAGCGGATTCGCGGATTTCTTCGCCGGCTTCGCGACTGCCGTGGCCTTGCGCAAGGCGACGGATTTGGCGGCGGCGCGGGGTTTGGATGCTGCCGGTTTCTTGCTTACGGTTTTTTTCCTGCTGCGGGATACGGCCATTTCTGAAACTCCAGCGGTTGGCGGTTGCCAACTCGGGTGATTGTTAAAAATATGTTTAAAAACAATTACTTATATACACATGCAAATTACTGCCGGTTTTGCATATAACGCTTTTCCCATTCCTCCACTGCACCCAGGTCAAGGATTTCGTTGTACTCCTTCATCGTCAGCATGCGATCACGCAGCGCTTTCGTATTGCCCTCGCGCTTGAGAGTACCCAGCGCTTCCTTGATCGCAAAACCCGCGGCATTGCGCGCGAGTCCCGGGAATATCGCGATGCGAAAACCCAGCGCCTCGATTTCCGGCACCGTCAGTTCACCGAGCTTGCCACCGCCGTCGATATTGACCAGGCAGGGCGCGCCGGATTCCGCGGTGACCCGCTTCAGATCCTCAAGAATGGTCGGGCTGTTCTTCAGTTCGACGAACACCACATCGGCGCCGGCCTTGCGGTAGGCCTGGCCACGGCGGATGGCCTCATCGAGCCCGAGCCCGGTCGCGGCGTCGGTGCGTGCAATGATGATGAAATCCGGATCGCGGCGCGCCGCCACCGCCGCCTCGATCTTGCCGGCATGTTCCTCCAGCGACACCACCGGACGCGAACCCGGCAGGTGGCCGCAACGCTTGGGCGCAACCTGGTCCTCGAGATGGATCGCCGCAACGCCGGCTGCCTCGAACTCGCGCACCGTGTGCTTCACGTTCACCGCGTTGCCATAGCCGGTGTCGGCATCGCAGATCAGCGGGATGTCGACGCAGGCCGCAGCCCGGTGCGCATGCGCCGCGAACAGTGTCAGGTCGACCATGCCGACATCGGGCTGACCGAGCAGACAGGCCGAGACGCCGTTGCCGGTCATGTACACCGCTTCGTATCCTGACTGCTGCACCATGCGGGCGCCGTAGGCATCGTAAATGCCGGGTGCCACGATCATGCCGCCCTCTGTGAGCCGTTTACGCAATTGCTGTCGTACCGTCAACTTCGCCATCATCGTTTCCGTTCAATTGTTTGCTGCTTTATTTTCTGTTCCGGGCGGCCGGCAGGGATGCACCTTGCTCGCATCCCCGCTAACGCAGGGCCCCTGCCCGGTGGCGCACCCCGCCGCCCTCAGTCAACCGTTGCGCCAATGCCGCCGAACGGATGTCTTTTCACTCATCGTTCATCACTCATCATTCATCGCTGCCCTCAGAGTCCCAGTTTCTTCTTGACGGCCTCGGTTTCCTTGATGTCCTGCAGCAGCTGCGCGCGGAAGGCATCGGGTCCCTGGTAGCCATCAAGCTGGGTGACCCGCTTCAGATAGGTCTTCCACTCTTCGGTCTGCTGCGCCTTCTGGATCGCGGAAGCCAGCCTATCCACCACCGGTTTAGGCGTGCCCGCCTTGGCCATGATTCCGCGCCACTGGTAGCGCACCACGTTCCAGCCCTTCTCCTTGTAGGTCGGTACATCCGGGAAATCGTCGAGCCGCTTGTCGGAAGACACCGCGAGCACGCGCACCTTGCCGGCCGCGATCATCGGCTTGACGTTGCCGGGATTGGTCGCCGCAGCATCGACGTGGCCGCCAGCCACCGCGGTCAGCGCAGGTCCGCCGCCGGGATAGGGCACCCAGGTAGCCTTGATTTTCGCGACTTCGGAGAACACTTCCCAGGCCACGCGGTGCGAGCTCATCGCGAAGGGGCCGCTGACATTGATGAAGTCCGGCTTCTTGCGGGCAAAGGCCACCAGCTGCTCGATGGTCTTGAACGGCGTGGACGTGTGCACGATCAGGCCATAGGGGTCGATCTGCGAACGCGAGACCATCTGCAGGTCGTCGGGTTTGAACTGGGCATTCGCCTCGCTGAACAGCGTAGCCAGCGTCAGCGTGTTGGCGGCAATGGTGTAGCCGTCGGCAGCGCCGCGCACCAGCGAATTGGTCATGATGATGCCGGAGCCGCCGGTGCGGTTTTCCACCACGACATTCTGCCCGAGCTCCGCAACCAGCAGCTTCGCCATCGTGCGCGCATAGATGTCCACCGGCGATCCCGGCGCCGACCAGCAGAGGATGGTCACCGGGCGCGTGGGCCAGGTCTGCGCCGCGGACTGCACGGCAAATCCGGCCAGCGCGGCGGCTACTGCGTACCGCGTCAATTCCATTTTCGGCATCAATTTCATTTTGATTCTCCTCGTTCGGGGCCGGTGGCCCGTGGGTTGCGGCGGCTCAGGCCGCCTTTTTGACTTCGAAGCTGTACTGCGCAAGCTTGGCGTCATCCAACGTCACGCCCAGACCCGGCCCGCCGGGCAGCGCAATGCTGCCCTGGCCGAGGTCCAGCTTCTGCGTGACGATGTCGTCCTTCGTTTTCAGCGGCCCGACACATTCGAGACCATCGATGACATTGTCGGAAGTTGCCGCCAGCATGATTTCCGCCATGGTGTTCACGCCGAGGCCGAAACCATGTCCGACCACGCAGCGAATGCCCGCGGCTTCGGCGGTGGCGATCATGCGCCGGGTATTGAGGAAACCGCCCTGCTTCATGACCTTGACCTTGACGATGTCCGCGGCGTCGGCGCGGATGATGTCGATCAGGCTGGCATGGTCGGTCACCGACTCGTCGGCCATGATCGGCACACCGACCGCATTGGCGGCCTTGCGCACCCGTGCCATGCCGGCGATGTCCTGTGCCGGCACCGGCTGTTCGAACAGCTGCAGCCCGTAGGGCGCCACCATCTCCGCCAGCCTGATCGAGGTGTCGGCATCGTAGCCGGCGTTGGCATCGATACGGATATTGAACTCGGGACCGCAGGCTTCGCGCACCGCCTTGATGCGGTCGCGGTCGGCAGCGATGTCGCCGCCGACCTTGATCTTGCAGGATCGAAAACCTCTCTTCTGCCAGTCCAGTGTCTCCCTCGCCGCGTTCTCCGGCGACTGGATGCTGATCCAGGCATTGAACAGCAGCCTGTCCTTCACCGCACCGCCGAGCCAGGTGTGCAGCGGCACGCCGGCCACCCGTGCCGCGAGGTCGCTGCAGGCCATGTCGATGGTGGCCTTGGCATCGAGAAAATCGGGCACCACCGATTCCAGCCTGGCGGCGATGCGATGGAGATTGGTCGGGTCCATGCCCATCACCGCCGGCGCCAGCCGCGACTGGATCATCGCCAGGCTGTCCTCGATGCTTTCCCTGGAATAGCCAGGCGTCGGATCGATGTTGCCGTAGCCGACCGCGCCGCCGGTCGCGGTGATGCGCACGACCGCGCTCTTCACCACCGACTTCGAGAGATAGGCGTTCTTGAACTCCATGACCAGCGGCATGGCCACGCCGAACACCTCGACACGTTCGATCTTCAGGTTCATGCCGCCAGTGCCCCGAGATTCCAGTCCGGATGTTTCTGCAGGAGGGGAATCAGCCCGCCCGCCGAGAGCAGGGCCTGCACCGCCGCCGGCAGCGGCGGCACGGTGCGCGCGATGTTGCGGGCCGGCACGCCGATGCGGCCGCCGGCGAGGTCCAGTTCGACGGCATCACCCGCGGCGATGCCGGCAGTGTCGCACTCGATCACCGGCATGCCGTTGTTGATCGCGTTGCGATAGAACTGACGACCGAAGCTGGGGGCGATGATCGCCGCCACACCCAGCCTGTGCATCACGTGCACTGCCTGCTCGCGCGAGGAATTGATGCCGAAGTTCTTACCGGCAACGATGATGTCCCCCTTGACGAAGCCCTTGGCGAATCCCGGCGCGACCTGGTCAAAGGCCACCGTCGCGATGTAGGTCGCGTCCTTGCCCGGCAGGTACTTGCTGGAACAGTGGATGTCGGTGCTGACATCGTCACCGAGGATCCGCGCACTGCCTTTGATGATGTTCATGTTTGACGCCTCCGAACTGCAAGATCAAATTCAAATTCAGCCACAGAGGACACAGAGAGCACAGAGAACTGCAAAAGCAAAATCCATAGTTGGGAGGCCTGGTTTTGCCGGTTTTTTCTCTGTGCCCTCTGTGACCTCTGTGGCCAGGTTTTTAGGGGTTAAGCAGCTGCCCGCCAGTCGCCGCCGGCAACCGTCCGCGCATCGGTGATCACGCCGGTCAGCGCCGAAGCGGCCACCGTTGCCGCCGAACCGATCCAGATTTCCGATTTCGGATTGCCGAGCCTGCCCTTGAAATTGCGGTTGGCGCTGGAAATCACCACCTGCCCGTCGCCGGAAATGTAATGGCCGGTGATGTTGACGCAGGTGCCGCAACCCGCCGCCTCCACCGAGGCGCCGGCTTCGGTAAGTATCTCGAACAGGCCTTCGCGCATCGCCGCAAGGTAAATCGCACGCGAAGCCGGGGTGACGATCATGCGCACCCCTTTCGCGAGCCTGCGGCCCTTGAGGATCGCCGCCGCCTGGCGGATGTCGTCGAGCCTGCCGTTGGTGCAGGTGCCGATCAGCGCGACCTGGATTTTCTGGCCGGCAACGTCGGGTACCGCGGCAATGTCATCGATACGGTGCTGGCGCGCCACCTGCGGCGCAAGCTTTGCGGTGTCGATGACGATGCGCTGTGCATACTTGGCATCGGCATCTGCGCTGACCGGCTTCGGCGCAGCTGCGCCGTGAGCCTTCAGCCAGGCGATGGTCTTGTCGTCGGCCTCGAGCAGAGCGGCCTTCGCCCCCAGCTCGGCGGCATGGTTGGACAGCGTCATGCGGTCGTCGATGGCCATTGCCGCCACGCCGCTGCCGACGTACTCCAGCGCCTGGTAGTTGGCACCCTCGGCGCCGAGTTTTCCGAGCATGGTCAGCGTGACGTCCTTGGCCCAGACACCCGGCTGCAGCGCGCCATTCAATTCGATACGAATGGTCTCGGGCACGCGGAACCACAGCCTGCCGGTCATCATCACCGCCGACACGTCGGTGCCCTCGACGCCGGTGCCGAAGGCATTGAAGGCGCCATAGGTCGTCGAGTGGGTGTCGGTCCCGACCACGAGGTCGCCGCAGGTCAGGTGGCCGCCCTCGGGCAGCACCTGGTGGCAGATGCCGTCGCCGACGTCATAGATCGGCGCACCGTGTTTCTCGGCAAAGGCGCGCATCTCGACATGGGTATTGGCCGCCTCCATGTTGGGCGGCGGCGAATAATGGTCCAGCACCAATGCGGTGCGCTTGACGTAAGGCAGGGATTTCGCGCCCAGTTTTTCGACCATCTTGAGTGCGTTGCCGGCGCGCGCATCGTGGATCATCGCGAAATCGACATCCGCAACCACGATTTCACCGGCGCGGGCCGGCTTGCCGCCCGCGTGATTGCCGAGAATCTTCTCGGCGATGGTGTGCCCCATTGCGTGTTCTCCTGTGGAAATCCGCCGAGTCTTTCCCGAAGCGGCGATAGTGCCGGATTCTAACCCCAGCCCGGTCCGGTCACCCCGACATGTTCACGATATGAGCAGGTCGCAGGGACGCTCCAGCGCAGCTCCCGAACGCACAGCACCCGACTTCAGGAGCCGCCGCGCTGCCGCTGGCGTTCCAGCACCTTCAGCGCGAAAGCACGGCTCTGGCCCAGGTAGTTTGCAGGATCCAGCAAACGGTCCATCTCCGCGTCATCGAGCAACGCACTGAGTTCCCGGTCATCCCGCATCGCGTCGCACAGGGAAGCGCCAGAGGCATTCGCCCGCTGACATGCCGCATTCACCAGCTGGTAGGCGTGCATCCGCCCGATCCGCGCACCAAGCGCGATGGTGACGCACTCCGCCATCAACTGGCCGCGCGTAATGCCCAGGTTTTCGCGCATCCGTGACGCATTGACCTCCAGTTTGTCCGTCATCCGCTTGAGATGGACCAGACCGCCGGCGGTCAGTCTCAGGATCTCCGGCAGCACTTCCCATTCAGCATGCCAGGCGCCCGCCGCACGCTCGTGTTCATGTGCCATGGCGGACAGCATGGTAGCCACCAGATTCGGCACCCGCATCGCCACGGCAGCCACATAATTGCAGCCCACAAGATTACGTTTGTGCGGCAGCGTTGATGATCCGCCCTTGCCCGGCTCGGCCGGCTCGGCCAGTTCGCCGATCTCGGTTTGCGATGACAGCGCGATGTCGCCCGCAATCTTGCCCAGCGTACCGACCAGCAAACCACAGGTGGTGGCCACCGCCGCAAGCCGGTCTCGCTGGGTATGCCAGGGAATGTCGGGCAAACGCAGATCCAGGCCCCGGGCCAGCGCAAGCATGACGGGTTGTGCCTTGTCGCCGAGACTGGCCAGTGTGCCTGTGGCGCCTCCAAACTGGAGCACCGAAATTTCTTCCTCCAGCGCGAGCAGCCGATCCTGGTGGCGCATTGCAGCGTCCAGCCATCCGGCCACCTTGAATCCGAAGGTGATGGGCAAGGCCTGTTGCAGGAGCGTACGCCCCGCCATAGGTGTTGACTGGTGCTGTGCAGTCAGCTGCACGAGTGTTTTTACGAAGGCATCGAGATCCTCACGCAACAGCGCAATCGATTCCCGCAGTTGCAGGACCAGTGCCGTATCCAGTGCGTCCTGGCTGGTCGCACCCCAGTGCACGAACTTGGCAGCCTCCGGATCATCCACCGCAACCGCGGCCGTCAATTGCTTGACCAGTGGCGCTGCCGCATTGGCGCTGAGCATCGAATCACCGGTCAATCGCTCAAGGTCAATCGGATCGGCGGCGCAAACCCGTTCGATGGATGCCGCCGCCTCCAATGGAATTACGCCGAACTGCGCCTGCGCACGCGCCAGCGCAGCCTCAAAAGCCAGCATCCAGTGCACGGTCCGCCGCCCCGAAAAAATCTTCATCGCGGCCGCAGTGCCGAACATTTCACTCGTAAACGGGAAAGACACAAAAACTCCGTGGTTCAGTTCAGATCAGGAAACATTTCTGCAGCAGCCATCCGGCAACGCCGACGGAAACCAATTCGGATCCGGCATCACTCGGGAGGCATGATGCCCAGCAGGGCCCGCGCCTCGTCGGTCGTTGCCGGCTCGCGGCCGACCGCCCGCCCCAGTTCCGCAAACCGCCGCACCAGTTCGGCGTTGGTCGGACAGCCGATCTCAGGATAGGGATAGTCGCCGATGCCCGGCGCGAGATGCCCCATGCGTTCGAGCGCGGTGGTGGCAACGTTGAACAGGTTGCCTTCCTTGCAGGCCACCGTCCATTCGATGCGCCGCTGCGGCGGCAGGAAATCGATCAGCGCCTCCAGCCCGCGCGTGGTGCAGGGGTGCGCACCGACGATGCCGCCCTCCGCCAGCACGCACTGCACATAGGCGGGCTCGCGCACCGCGCCCATGTCGAGAAAGGCCTCCACCATGCGCACGAAGGGCACCGCCCACACCGACAGATGAGGCTTGACGCCGGCCTCGGTCATGCCCCTGGCGAGGAACAGGCAGGTCTCGGTGCTGTTCTTGTAGATCTTGTCGGTGGTCAGGAACTTTTTCGTCGCCGGATCATAGGCGTCGATATTGCTGCTCCCGGTGTCGACCGCGGCGAAATCCGGACGGGTTTTGCTCTTCTGCCCCATCAACTTGATATGGGCCAGCCGGTTCTCGTCCTCGTTGACGGTGATCTGGCCCAGCGTCGAGTCGATCAGGATGTCGGTCTTCTCGCGGATCCTGGCCACGATCTCGGCATAGACCTCGGGATCGTGGCACTTGCCGCCGTCCGGCGTGCGGGCATGGAAATGGATGATCGAGGCGCCGGCCGCACGGCACTCCGCCGCGGTTTCGGCGATCTCGTCCGGCGTGAACGGCACATTCCTGTTGATGTCGCGCGACATATACTCGTTGACGCGCACGGTGATGATGAGTTTTTTGCTCATGGTTTTAAAAGTCAAAATCTTTAGCCACAGAGAACACAGAGTTCACAGAGGAAAACCAAAACTCTCCCGTACAACTTGTTTTTGAAGTTCTCTGTGCTCTCTGTGTCCTCTGTGGCTGCTTTAATGCTTTTAGGTTTTTACAGCATTGACCCGACGGCACACATCCAGGAACAGATGCCCGTCGGTGCCGAGCACGATCGCCTGCACGCCGCGGTCACGCACCGATCTGCCGTAGTCGGGATCGGGTTTGTTGCCGATGGTGGTCATCACGTGCTTGCCGTGTTTATGTGCCGCCGCCACCACCTGCTCCAGCGCCGCCGCCATCTTCGGCTCGTCAAAAGTGGCATGCGGCACGCCCAGCGCGATCGACAGGTCGGTAGGGCCGATGAAAAACACCTCCAGCCCCGGCACTGCGGCCAGTGCATCGAAGTCGCGCAGCGTCTCCGCGTCCTCGATCAGCGGAATCACCATCAGCTCGCCGTTGCTGTTCCGCACATGCGCATCCCAGTCGCCCGGCGCATAGCCGGCCGAGCGCACAATGGTGCAGGCGCCGCGCTCCCCCGCCGGCGCGTAACGTGCGTAATTCAGAGCCTGGACGCAGTTTTCCCTGGTCGCATGCGATATCGCAATGCCGGCGGCCCCCATGTTCATCAGCTTGAGAATCAGCGTGCGCCCGACGTCGGCGATACGCACGAAAGGCGTGATCCCGGCGGCATCGGCGGCGCGGATGATGTGCGCGCAGGTGTCGAAATCGAGCGCACTGTGCTCCATATCGATGATCACGAAGTCGATGCCGGCTGCGGCGGCCAGCTCCGTGATCATCGGGCTGCCGCTGAACAGGATGATGCCGGTGACGGTGTCACCGCGGGCCAGCGCGGCGCGGACGGGATTTTTCATGGCAGACAGCCCGGGGCAGTGTGGTGGAGGTCGGGCGAGGTTAACCCCCGTTTCGCGTTGCGGCAAGGCATGGCGGCGGCCCTGCCGGGCGACGACCAGAATCCGGAACTCCGGGAAAATCCGTGCCGGAACTGTGATAGAACTGTGCGCCTGAAATCGCACGCGGCCATGCCACTGCCGCAAGGGAAAAGAACGCAGATGACCGATACCCACGAAGCCCACCTGAGCCCGGAAACGGTGCTCGCCGAAATGAAGAAAAACGGCGTCAGCCACGTGGTCTGGCTGCCGGACAGCGAGACCAACTGGCTGTACATGCTGATGAAGTCCGAACCGACGCTGACGCTGATGGCCGTTGCGCGGGAAGGCCTCGCCTTCTCCACTGCAGCCGGCCTGCATGTCGGCGGCAAGACGCCGATCATCCTGATCCAGAACACCGGCATGATGGAAGCCGGCGACTCGATGCGCGGCTGGGGCATGGGCCTCAACGTGCCGGTGGTGATGCTGGTCGGCTACCGCGGCTGGACCCGGCACGGCGTGACCAAGGACACTGCCGCGGTCTACACCGAGCGCTTCCTCAACGCCTTCGGCATCAGCTACTACCTCGTCGAGAACGACCGCGACGCTTCGCGCATATCGGTCGCCTTCGAGGAGGCGCGCCGGACGCGCCGCCCGGTCGCCGTGCTGGTGGGCGACGAATACCACGGATTCAACAGCTGAACGCCCGGAGACACAGGACATGATCGTATTGCACGAAATGCTCGAACTGTTTCAGCAGCACCGGGGCAAGGCCGTCGTGATCCCCGGTCGCGGCAACCGCCAGTGGCACGAGATCAGCAAGCTGCCGTCCCGCGATCTCCCGCTGGGCGACCCCGCGATGGGCGGCCACGCCGGGTTCGCGCTCGGCCTCGCGATGGCAATGCCTGACGAGAAAGTGGTGCTCTTCGATTCCGAAGGCGACCTGCAGATGAGTCTCGGTGTGCTGGCGATGGTGTCTGAGCACAAGCCGAAGAATTTCTACCACTTCCTGCTCGACAACGAGTGCTATGCAACCACCGGCGGGCAACCTGTGCCCAACGCCGCCAACGTCGTCTACGACCAGTTTGCGAAAGCGGCGGGATATCCGTCAGTGCATGCCTACACCAACCTCGAAAGACTGTCCCTTGATATGGGCCGGATTCTCGCCGCGCCGGGCCCGACCTTTGTCGCGATGAAAATCGTGCCGGAAATCGAGAACCGCCCGATGGGCCAGCGCCCGCCGCGCCTGCTCCGCAGCCGCGAGCAGGTCATCGCCGAATTCCGCAGGGAATTCGGGATTGCAGGCTGAGCACCGGGTAAAACCGGCGCGGCGAAAGGCACGGCAGGCCATGCCCCGCGAATTCGCCATCACCGCCGAAGTTGCGCGCTTCATCACGCGTACCGCGGCAGCCCGCATCCCGCGCGAGGTGATGCGGCACGGCAAGCGCTCTCTGCTCGACGGCCTCGGTCTCGCGCTGGCCGGCAACGCCGCTGAATCCGGCCATCTGGTGCGCAAGTATCTGAAGATGCTGGACCTGCCGCTCGATCGCGGGGCGACGGTCATCGGCACCCCGATCAAGCTGCCACCGCGTTTCGCGGCATTCGCCAACGGTATCGCGATCCATGCCGACGACTACGACGACACCCAGCTCGCGGTGGCAAAAGACCGCGTCTACGGCCTGCTCACCCACCCCACCGCGCCGGTGCTGCCCGCGGTGCTGGCACTGGCCGAACGCGACAACCGCTCCGGCCTAGAACTGCTGGCGGCCTACCAGATCGGCGTCGAAGTCGAAACCAAGCTGGCCGAAGCGATCCATCCGCGGCATTACAGCGAAGGCTTCCATTCAACCGCCACCTTCGGCGCCATCGGCGCCGCTGCCGGCGCGGCCCGGTTGCTCGGGCTCGACGCCGCAGGGACCGCGCAGGCACTGAGCCTGGGCGCCAGCCAGGCCGCCGGCCTGCGCGAGAACTTCGGCACCATGACCAAGCCCTTCCATCCCGGGCGCGCCGCCGAATCCGGCGTAATCGCCGCAGAACTGGTCCGGCTGGGCTGGAGCGCCGCACCGGACGCCCTCGAAGCAAAACGCGGTTTCTTCAATGCGGCGGGTGGCGGTTACGATCCGCAGGCCATCCACGGCAAACTCGGCCGGCCCTGGACCTTCGCCTTCCCCGGCGTCTCGATCAAGCCGCATCCCAGCGGTTCGCTGACCCACCCCGGCATGGGCGTCATGCTCGACCTGGTGCTGAAGCACGACATTCGGGCACCACAGGTCAGAAAAATCCGCGTCGGCACCAACCGTCACATGCCCAACACCCTGATTCACCGTCGCCCGAAGACGGAACTGCAGGCAAAGTTCAGCATGGAATTCTGCATGGCGATCCTGCTGCTCGAACGAAAGGCGGGACTGGCACAGTTCACCGATGCCGTGGTCAGGCGCGCCGATGTCCAGCGCATGATGCGGCTGGTCGATTTTGGCGTGCATCCGGAGGCCGAAGCGGCGGGCTACGAGAAAATGACCACCATCATCGACATCGAACTGAAAGACGGCCGCGTGATCAGCGGCCGCGCCGATTTCGGCAAGGGCAGCCCGGCCAACCCGATGAGCGATGCCGAGGTTGCGGAGAAGTTCCGTGAATGTGCAGCCTGGGGCGGCCTGCAGCCGGTGCAGGCCGGGAAAATCATCGACCTGGTCTACAACCTGGAAAAGCTTCCCCGCGTCCGCAGCCTGACTCGATTGCTGGCCATTGCGCCGGCGCGCCGGACGGCAGCCCGGCACGCAAAATAGACTACACTGGCAGCCTGTCAACAGGAGCCTTCATGAGCAAGCCCCCCCGCATCGGATTCATGCTGGGCGATGTCACCGGCATCGGCCCTGAAATCGCCGCAAAACTGCTGGCATCCGGCAAGCCCGCGCAACTCGCCGAGGTCGTCGTCGTCGGCGACCGGCGCGTGCTCGAAACCGGCATGCGTGATGCCGGCGTCAGGTTTGCATACACCGTCTGCCGCAGCATCGACGAGGTGACTTGGCCGCGCCAGGATCTGCCGCTGATCGACCTCGGCAATACCGATCCCGCGAAATTCCCCCAGGGAACATCGTCCGATGAAGCCGGCAAACTCGCCGGCGACACGCTGAAATTCATGATCGACCTCGCGCTGGCAGGCAAGCTTGACGGCATCTGCTTCGCGCCGCTGAACAAGGGCGCAATGAACCGCGGCGGCTGGAAGTTCAACGACGAACACCAGATGTTCGCCCACCTCACCTCGCACAGCGGCTTTTTCGGCGAGATGAATGTCATCGACCAGTTCAGCACCTTCCGCGTGACCTCCCATGTCGCGTTGCGCGAAGCGGTCAACATGATCACCCCGGAACGCATCACCGCCGCGGTGAATCTCGCCAACGACACGCTGCGCGCCGCCGGCAAGGCCAGCCCGCGCATCGGCGTCGCCGCGCTCAATCCGCACAACGGCGAGAACGGCCTCTTCGGTGACGAGGAAATCCGCATCATCCGCCCCACCGTCGACAGGCTGAAGTCCGCCGGCATCAACTGCGAGGGCCCGATCTCCTCGGACGTGATTTTCCTGCAGGCTCTCAAGGGAAAGTTCGACGGCGTGGTCATGATGTACCACGACCAGGGACAGATCGCGACCAAGCTGCTCGGCTTCAACAAGGGCGTCACCGTGACCGCCGGACTGAAATGCGTGTTCACGACCCCCGCCCACGGCACCGCCTACGACATCGTCGGCCAGGGCAAGGCCGATCCCGGCGCCATGGAACACGCCTTTACCCTTGCCACCCGGCTTGCGGCCGGTCGCAAGGCGGCTGCCGCCGCAAGCGCGGCGGCCTGACCGTTTACGACAACGCAACACCCACACCAGCACCTTAAAACCGGAGGAGAAGAAGATGAATAAATACCCGATCAAGCGACTGATGGCCGGCGCCGTATTGGCCGCATTCGCCACCCATGGCCTTGCCGCCGATTGGCAGCCGACCAAGCCCATCCGCATGCTCGTCGGCTTCGCGCCGGGCGGAGGCACCGACACCACGGCGCGCGCCATCGGCAGCAAACTGAGCGAGCGGCTCGGTCAGCAGATCATCATCGACAACCGGCCGGGTGCCGCCGGCAACATCGCAACCGAGATTCTTTCGAACGCAACGCCTGACGGCTACACGATCCTGATGGGCACCATCGCTGCACTGGCCATCAACCCCTCGCTGTACAAGAAGCTGCCCTTCGACTCGCTGAAGGACGTGCAGCCAATCACCCGCGCCGTCGATTCCACCAACGCGCTGGTCGTCCACCCCTCGGTGCCGGCCAAGAGCGTCATGGAACTGGTCGCGCTGGCCAAGACCAAACCGCTCAACGGAGGATCCTCGGGCGTGGGCGGTGCCGGGCACCTCGCGCTGGAACTGTTCAACCTTCAGGCCGGCACCAAGATCGTACATGTCCCGTACAAGGGCGGCGGACCGGCGATGGTCGATCTGCTCGGTGGCCAGATCAACCTGATCTTCGCCACCGCCGCCAGCGCCGTCGGCCACATCAAGTCCGGCAAGATCCGCGCACTGGCCGTCTCCACCGCCAAACGTTCAGGACTGCTGCCCGAACTGCCGACCGTCGCCGAAGCCGGGCTGAAAGGCTTCGAGGCCAACAACTGGTACGGCCTGCTCGCTCCCGCGAAAACCCCGCGCAACGTGATCGACCGCCTGAACAAGGAATCGATTGCAGTGCTGAACCTGCCCGAGGTCAAGGGTTTGCTGTTCAAGCAGGGTCTGGATGTCTCGACCAGCACCCCGGAAGCCTTCGCCGCCTACATCAGGTCCGAGAAGGCGCAGTGGGAGAAAGTGATCAAGGCGGCCGGCCTGTATCACACCAACTGACAGAAAAACTAAATCGTTTCCTGACAAAAAAGACTGCGGAGCGCTGGCTTCGCAGTCTTTTTTTTTGCGAGAATGCTGCGTCGCATATAAATCTTTCAGGAGCGAAACAACCATGAAATTTCCGCACCGCGCCATCGCCTTGCTGGTCGCCGGATTGTTCTCCGCAACGGCATCGGCTGCCGACTGGGGACCGACCAAGCCCGTCCGTTTCATCGTCGGCTTCCCGCCCGGCGGCGCCACCGATCTCGTCGCGCGCATCCTGCAGCCGAAACTCGCCGCCAGCTTCGGCACCCAGGTCATCGTCGACAACCGCCCCGGCGCCAACGGCGTGATCTCGATGCAGATCCTGTCGCGCTCGGAACCCGATGGCCACAGCGTCGGCATGTCGCACATCGGCTCCATGGTGGTGAGCCCGGCGATCCAGAAAACCGGCTACGACCCGATGAAGGATTTCGTGCACATCGGCATGCTGGTCACGCTGCAGAACATCCTGATCACGCATCCTTCGGTGCCGGTGAAAAATCTCGGCGAATTCATTGCCTACGCGAAGGGCCAGCCGGGGAAGGTCAATTACGCCAGCTCGGGCATCGGCAGCCCCGGACATCTCGCCGTCGCGCTGCTCGAAGGCATGACCGGCATCTCCCTCAACCACGTGCCCTACAAGGGCGGCGGCCCGGCCATCACCGACCTGATTGCCGGTCACGTGCCGGCATTCATGGCCGTCATCTCGACCGCGGTGCCGCATGTGCAGTCGGGCAAGGTTCGCGCGCTCGCCGTCACCGGCGCCAAACGCGCCGAAGCGCTGCCGGGCGTGCCAACCGTTGCCGAGGCCGGCGTCAAGGGTTATCAGGCGGTCAACTGGTACGGCCTGTCGGCGGCGCCGAAAACCCCGCCGGCGATCGTCAACCGCCTGAGCAAGGACTTTACCGCCGCGCTGAATGCACCCGAGGTGGTCAAGCAGCTGAAGGATCGCGGCATCGATTCCGCACCGTCCAGCGGCAGTGAATACCAGAAGTTCATCCGCGGCGAACAGCAGCGCTGGATACCCGTGATCAAGCGCGCGAAAATCGATGCCAACTGAGCACGGCCGGAGGGGCAGCCCTCCGCCCGCTCACCGAACCGCCCGCCGCGCAACCGCGCCGCGGGCGGTTTTTCATGGTGCTTGCGATGTTGCCCGCCATCACCCGTCGCAGGATTGCACGCGCCTGAACTCGATCGGGGCGCAAACCCCGATCATCTGTTATGCTTTTTCCGCAAAACAGATTTCGCGCCCCCGGCATTGGCCGCGGGCCGCCATTGCCCAATAATCGGACAACCACTTCAAGCATGGATCTCCGGCAGCTGGAATGCTTCGTCCGCGTGGCGGAACTCGGCAGCTTCACCAAAGCCTCTGCAATGCTCGGCATCTCGCAATCGATATTGAGTCGCCAGGTCCGTCGGCTCGAACTCGACGTCAAGAAACATCTGTTGCACCGCAACGGCCGCGGTGTCACGACCACCGACCACGGCAAGCGCCTGCTTGCGCACGGACGCGGCATCCTGCACCAGCTGGATCTCGCGCGCCAGGAACTGGAGGACACGGGGCACGCCCCCGTCGGCAAGGTCGTGATCGGCATGCCGCCGACCGCAGGCAAGCTCGTCGCCGTTCGCGCTGTCACCGAATTCAGGGCGCGGTATCCACAGGCATCCATCGGCATCGTCGAAGGCCTGACCACCACCATGCAGGAATGGCTGCTGCTCGGCCGCCTCGACTGCGCTCTGCTCTACAATCCCCAGCCGGTATCGGAACTGGAATACCAGGATGCCGGCGCGGAAAAGCTGTACCTGATCAGCCGGCCTCCCGCCGGCCGCAAACCGGCAGACACCGTGCGCATGGCCGACATCGCCGGCCTGCCGCTGATCATCCCCAGCCGGCCCAATGCCCTGCGCAGCTTCATCGAATCCGAATTCGAGCGGCGACGGCTCCCACTCAACGCCGCGCTGGAAATCGATTCGATTCCGGCGGTCATCGATCTCGTCGCCCGGGGTTTTGGCCACGCCATCCTGTCGCGGCACGCCATCCGGGACCACGCAATGCGCAGGAAACTGCATGCGGCGCGCATCATCTCGCCCGAGGTCGTCAGCCGGTGGGTGATCGCCACCGCCACGCAAAGGCCGCTGACCCGCCTCGCACAACACGCGATCGACCTGCTGAAAACGGTCATCACCCAGGAACTCTCCGCGGACGCAGCACCGACCGCGAAGACAAGGCCGGACGCAAGATCCGGCGCCACGACGACCCGAACGGTCGCCCTTCGTTGAAACACCCGCTCAGCCAACAAGGAGGAAACATGAATACAAGGAAAATCATCAATGGCGCATTGCTGCTCGCTGCCGCCGCGGTGCCGTCCGGCGCCTTCGCGGCAGCATCCGCCGGAGAATGGAAACCCAACAAGCCGCTGAGGTTCATCGTCGGCTTCCCGCCGGGCGGCGCCACCGACCTCGTGGCCCGCATCATGCAGCCGAAAATGTCCGAGCTCCTCGGCAACCAGGTCGTTGTCGACAACCGTCCCGGTGCAAACGGCCAGATTTCGCTGCAGATCATCTCCGCTGCGGAGCCCGACGGCCATACCATCGGCATGGGACATATCGGCGGCCTGGTCATCAGCCCGGCAATCCAGAAGGTGGCTTACGATCCCGTGAAGGATTTCAGCTACATCGGCATGCTGGTCACGCTGCAGAACATTCTGATCGTGCACCCTTCCGTGCCCGCCAGGAACATGAGCGAGTTTCTTGCTCACGCCAAGGCACAGCAGGGCCGCCTGAACTACGCCAGTTCCGGCATCGGCAGCCCCGGCCACCTCTCCGGCGTGCTGTTCGAGACCCTGACCAGGACGCCGATGATCCACATCCCGTACAAGGGTGGCGGCCCGGCGATCACCGACCTGATTGCCGGCCATGTGCCATCGTTCTTTGCAGTCATCTCGACCTCGATACCCCATGTGAAGTCCGACAAGGTGCGCGCCATCGCGGTTACCGGCAACAAGCGTGCATCCGCGATTCCCGACGTGCCGACCATGGTCGAAGCGGGCGTCAAGGGTTACCTCTCGCTGAACTGGTACGGCTCGGTGGCGCCGGCCGGAACGCCGGCGGCGATCATCGCCCGGCTCAACCGCGACATCTCGGCAACCCTGAAATCGCCCGAGGTCGTCAAGCAGCTTGATGCGCGCGGCATTGACGCAGCACCCTCCACGCCTGCGGAATACCGTGCCTTCGCGCAAAGCGAACGCAAGCGCTGGCTGCCCGTCATCAAGGCGGCCGGCATCTCCGCGCAGTAAAATCCGGGGGCGCCCCGCGAAAGCGGAGCGCCCCACCGCAACGCTACAGGACAAACCGGAATGATCATCGACTGCCACGGTCACTACACCACCGCGCCCAAATCGCTGGAAGCCTTCCGCCAGAAACAGATCGAGGGCCTGAAGAACCCCGCCCTCAGCCCGGCGAAGGATTCGCTGAAGATCAGCGATGACGAGTTGCGCGAGACCATCGAAAAGGCCCAGCTGCGCATCCAGCGCGAGCGCGGCACCGACATGACCGTCTTCTCGCCGCGCGCCGGCGGCATGGCCCACCACATCGGCAACGCCGCCACCAGCGCGCTGTGGACCGACATCTGCAACGAGCTGATCCACCGCGTCTGCACGCTGTTCCCGAAAAATTTCGTCGGCGTCTGCCAGCTGCCGCAAAGCCCGGGCGTGCGCCCCGACAACTGCATTTCCGAACTCAGGCGCTGCGTCGAGGAATACGGCTTCATCGGCTGCAACCTGAACCCCGATCCCTCGGGCGGCTACTGGACCGACCCGCCGCTGACCGACAAGTGGTGGTACCCGCTGTACGAGGCCATGGTCGAACTCGACGTGCCGGCGATGGTGCATGTCAGCTCTTCCTGCAACCCGGCCTTTCATTTCACCGGTGCGCACTACATCAACGGCGACACCACCGCCTTCATGCAGTTCATCAATTCCGACTTGTTCAAGGATTTCCCGACCTTGAGGTTCGTCATCCCCCACGGCGGCGGCGCGGTGCCCTACCACTGGGGCCGTTACCGCGGACTCGCCCAGGACATGGGCAAGCCGCCGCTGCAGGAGCATGTGATGAACAACGTGTACTTCGACACCTGCGTCTACCACCAGGCGGGCATCGACCTGCTGACCCGCGTCATTCCGGCCGACAACATCCTGTTCGCCTCGGAGATCGTCGGTGCGGTGAAGGGCATCGATCCCGAAACCGGCCATTACTATGACGACACCCGGCGTTACATCGACGCGGTGACGACACTCAGCGCAGCGGACAAAAAGAAGATCTTCGAGGACAACGTGCGCAAGGTTTATCCACGCTTAGCCAGGGTCGTCACGGCCAGTTGATGATCCGCTCCGTCATCGGCCTGCATCGGCGGCTGGACCGGCGCACGAGTTCATGACTTCGGGCGCCGTTACTCTGCGCATCGCGGTTGCCGACTACGGGCACACCGCAGCCCTGAAACAGGGGCAAGTGCCGATCCGCGGGGTCGCGGCGGAATTCGTCGAAGTCAGGCCCATCGTCGCTGCCTACCGGCGCATGGTGCGTGATCTCGAGTTCGATGTCTGCGAAATGGCTGCGGGCACCTACATGATTGCGCGCGAGGCCGGCCTGCCGGTCACCGCACTCCCGGTGTTCACTTATCGCCGCTTTCATCATTCCGGCTTTGTCTGCCGCGCGGACGCCGGCATTCACACACCGAGGGATCTCGAAGGCAAGAAGGCCGGTGTCCGCGCCTGGTCGGTGACCACCGGCATCTGGACCCGCGGCATCCTGCAGAACGAGTACGGCGTCGATCTTTCCAAAATCACCTGGATGGTCGACGACGAGGAGCATGTGCAGAGCCTGCGGCTGCCGCCTTATGTGATCCAGACTCCGGCAGGCCGTTCACTGGCCACGATGATGGCCGCCGGCGAAATCCAGGCCGCCTTCACCGACAACGCCGGTATCGGTCGTGCCGGGCCACCCCAGCAGGGCTGGAAAGCCGGTGCCGTGCCCGCCGCCCGCTATGTCGATCTGTTTGCCGACGCGCAGCAGTTGGAAGCGGACTGGTTCCGTCGCACCGGCATCTACCCGGTGCACGGGGTGATCGCGGTCAAGGATGCGCTGCTCGAACAGCATCCCTGGCTGGCACAGGCACTGTTCGAGGCCTTTGACGAATCGAGGACACTTTATCTCGCGCAACTCGAGGCCGGCCAAAAGGTATCGGAACAGGACGATTACTACCGCCGCATGGCCGGCATCGTTGGCGACCCGCTGCCCTACGGACTCGAAGCCAACCGCCCGGCGATCGAAGCGATGATCCGCTATTGCCGGCAGCAGGGGCTGTTGAGTGGTTCTCCGGACGCGGATGAGTTGTTCGTGTCGTCCGCGGCGCATTGAATACGCGCCGCTGCCCACCAGATTATAAGTTATTGTTTTTAAACATATTTATTCGTTACCCGCGGTCAACTGGCCCGACCTCTTCATAGGCCTCGTGCCGGAAGCGCGGCGTGCAAATCGCGAGGAAGACCAGGTCGCTGTCACCGACATTGGTGATGCGCTGGCGCACCGATGGCGGAATCATCACCACGTCGCCGGCCTGTACCTCCTGTGCCGGCCAGTCCCCGACCTCCATGCGCCCCACACCGTCGAGAATCACATAGCGTTCGACGATATCGCGCACCCGGTGCCAGCGCGTAGTGACGCCCGGCTCCACCCGCGCACGGGCAATCGACATCTCGGGGTCGCTGTCATCATTGGACAACTCGAGGATGTGGCAGCGTTCTTCGATGAAAAATTCGGATGCGGGATGAGGTCTGAGTATCGGTGGCTTCATGGTCGTGATCATGGACGCTGCCGCCGGTCGCTACCCGGCACACAGCCTTAAATTGCAGGCGCGGGCTAGATTTCGTGCACGTAGAGCCCGGGGGCCTGCCCCAGCACCGCGTGCGCTGCATCACCCGGCGCGCGCGCAGGCACGCGCGGACCGCAGCGCTTCGCGAGATAGCCGTTCCAGTGTTCCCACCAGCTGCCGGGAATCTCGCGCAGCTCGCGCCGCCATTCGTCCGGACTCTTGCCCTCGGCCAGCCCCGTCCAGTAGCTGCGCTTGGTTGGGGTCACCGGCGGATTGATGATACCGAGGATGTGGCCGGAACTGCTCAGCGTGTACTGTACCGGCACCTCGAGGTGCGCGGCAATCCTGAAAGTCGCCTTCCACGGCGCGATGTGGTCCTCCTCGCAACCCACCGCGTACAGCGGTTGCCGGATACGGCCGAGGTCGATCGGATGTCCTGCGAGCATCAGTCCGTCCTTGCGGATCAGCCGGTTGTGCAGATAGAACTCGCGCAGGTAGAAGGCATGCATCGCGCGCGGCATGCGTGTGACGTCGGTGTTCCAGTAGAGCACGTCAAACGGCGGCGGCGCCTCGCCATAGAGATAGCCATGCACCACGTAATGCCAGATCAGGCTGTTCGGTCGCAGCATGCGGAAGGAGCGCGCCATGTCACGGCCGTCGAGGTAGCCCTGCCGCGCCATCATCTGGTCGAGGGAATTGATGGTCTCCTCGTTGAGGAACACCTCCACTGCGCCCGGACGCGAGAAATCGCTCAGTGACGCAAAAAGGGTCCAGTGCGCGACCGGGACGTCGGCGGCATCGGCATGCTCGCGGTTGTACCAGGCCATCAGTGCGGCCAGCGCGGTGCCGCCGATGCAGTAGCCGACCGCATGCACCTGCGGCACCCCGCAGATTGCGCGGGCATTGTCGATTGCCGCATGCAGACCTTGCATCAGGTAATCATCGAAAGTGGTGCCCGCCAGCGCCGCTGTCGGATTGCGCCAGCTGATCACGAACACCGTGTAGCCCTGGGCAACCAGGTAACGCAGCATGCTCTTCTTCTCGTTGAGATCGAGGATGTAGTACTTGTTGATCCACGGCGGAACGATGACGACGGGCACGGCATGCACATCCGGCGTCACCGGCGAGTACTGGATCAGCTCCATCAGCTCGTTGCGGAAAACCACGCTCCCCGGAGTCGTCGCCAGGTTCCTGCCGACCTCGAAGGCCGTGCGGTCGACCATCTGCACGTCGTTGTTGCGCAGATCCTCGAGCCACAGCTTCAGCCCCCTGATCAGGCTTTCTCCAGAGGTTTCATGGAACTTGCGCAGCGCAACGGGGTTGGTGAACAGGTAATTGTTGGGTGCCACCGCATCCAGCCACTGGCGGGCCCAGAACGCCGCGTGGCGTCGTTCCTTAGCCGGCGTGTCCGGCGCATCGAACAGCGCGTCCTCGAGCCAGCGCGTGTAAAGGAGATAGTACTGCTTGAGCGCAGCGAAAGCCGGCACCTCGGCCCATGCCGGATCGGCAAAGCGCTCGTCATCCGGTCGCGCCTTCACCAGCGCTTCGGGCTTGAGGCCGACAGCCGCCTGCCAGGCGTTCAGCTGCAATGCCTGCATGTCGCGGGTCAGTTGCGCCAGCTGTTCCGCCAGCTTGTCGGGATTGGCCAGCCAGCCCTCGGCGACCTGGCGAAACGAGGCAGCGATGCCGAAGGGATCGAGGGTCTGCCGGAGCTGATCCAAGCGCTCCATCCACTGCGCCATTGCCGAAGGAATCTCGGGCTCCGCGACTGCCTGCGTGACTCGTGCTTTTTTCATTCGCCTGCCTTGTGTTGATGCTGCCTGCATGAACTCCGCGCTGAATCGCCATCGCCGGAGCCGTGACATGAGAAATTCGATTGCTTGTTTACAGTATTCAGCGGTCCCGCATCCAGCGCAATGCCCGCGGCTCGCCGGTGTGCCGAATCCCGGAAATGCCGAGGGCCGCACAAGCGGCCCTCGAGGTATTGTTGTAACTATTTGTTTTTAAACGATTTTTACTCCGGCGCCACACCCGGTACCGGGCGCCGCCGTTCGAGGTGGTAGCGCACCAGCGCCATCAGGCGATACATGCCGTGCACGAACTTGCCATAGGGCATGGTCAGGAACAGCGCCAGCACGAAGCCGAGGTGCACCGCAAGCCAGGTGCCCATGGCGCCGGTTTCGCGCCAGATCATCAGGCCGAGGCCGGTGAGGCTGATCATGAACAGCAACACCAGCAGGCCCGCGTCCATGCCGTCCTGCGCGCGATAGGCCAGTTCCGGATCGCGCTTTGCCTTGATCCACAGCAGGCCCGCCGGACCGATCAGCAGGCCGATGCCACCGAGGGTGCCCAGGACCTTCGGCAGGCTGATGTACGGATACGGCGCGGGATAGTCGAGCATGTAGTGGTAGACCGTCGCCACGCTGGTCGCCGCAAGGCACAGCAGGAAACCGTAGAAGGTAATGTGGTGGAATATCCGGCGCGCAAAGGACTTCTGCTCGGTGGGATAGGTGCAGCCCTCCCCGCCGCCGCCTAGGTTCTTCAGCGTGAAGGCGTCATGCATGCCCTCTGCCAGCGGCTTCCTGAAGAAATCCGCCAGTTCCTCGCCCATGTACGGCCAGAAGCGGATGAACCCCATGAACAGCGCCACCATCGCGAACAGGAACACAGCGCCGAACATGCCGGCCATCAGGTTGTGCGGCATCAGCGCATAAAAGGAACCCTCCGCGACGCTGTGCGCAGCGAAAAAACGCTCCGGGTTGCCCAGCGCGCCGGCAATCCAGAACAGCAACGCGATGCTGAAGGCTGAAATCAGGCTGACTGCAACGCCATTGTTCTCGTACAACTTGCCGAGGAATCCGGGCCAGGCATAGCGGCGATAGGTCTCGCCGCGCACGCGCGCCATCAGCCGCGGCACGTTGACCTGGAATTCGTGCGGCGGCGAGAACTGGCAGGCGTAGAGGCAGGAGCCGCAGTTGTGGCAGAGGTTGCCGAGGTAATGGATGTCGTTCTCGGTGAACTCGAGACGGCGTGCCATCGCCGGGAACATCGCGCAAAAGCCTTCGCAATAGCGGCAGGCGTTGCAGACGCGCAGCACCCGCTGCGCATCCTCGATCAGCGCATCGAGGGACATCGGTTTTTCATCAGCCGCGTACATGTTTTGCCGCCTCCTCGCCCGCGATGCGTCCGAACGTGGTGCCGATGGACATGCCGATGCCCGCCAGGTACCCCTTGCCCAATACGTTTCCTGCCATGATTTCTCCGGCTGCGAATATGTTTTTGCAGGGCTTGTCGTCCTGCATGATCATCCGCGACTTGTCGTCGACGGTGACCCCGAGATAGGTGAAGGTGATGCCGGGCCGCAGCGGGTAGCCGAAGTACGGCGCGGTGTCTATCTTCTGCGCCCAGTGTGTCTTCGGCGGCGTGATGCCCTCGGTCACGCAGTCGTCCTGGATCGTGTGGTCGAAGGTGCCGGTGCGCACCGCGGCGTTGAATTCACGCACGGTTTTCTCCAGCGCATCCGGATTCAGCTCGAGCTTGGCCGCCAGCTCGCGCAGGGAACTGGCACGGATCGGCGGATACACCGGCGGCATGAACTTGCCCATGACCTTGGCATCGACGATCGAGTAGCCGATCTGGTCGGGCTGCCCCGCCACCAGCCTGCCCCAGATCGCGTAGCGCTTGGGCCAGAAGTCCTCGCCCTCGTCGTAGAAACGCTCGGCATTCTTGTTGACCACGATGCCCAGCGACACCGCATCGACACGGGTGATGATGCCGCCGTCGTATTTCGGCGAGCGCGCGTCGATCGCCACGCAATGGCCCTGCAGCGGATCGCTGATCTGTTTCGCGCCCTTGGCCAGCAGCAGCTTCAGGATATCGCCGCGGTTGTACGGTGTGCCGCGTACGAGGAAGTTTTTCGCGGCCGGCCCCCAGGCCTCTTCCAGCCAGTCCAGATTGGCCTGGAAACCGCCACAGGCGATGACCACGGCTTTCGCGCGCACCTGGTGTGTCGCGCCGCCGTGGGTAAAAGTGGCCGACTTGAACTGGTCGCCGTCGATTTCGAGGTCGGTGACCTGTGCCTCGTAATGAATCGAGATGCCGAGCTGCTCCGCCGAGTGGTAATAGGCGTTCATCAGCGCCTTGCCGCCACCGAGGAAAAAGGCATTGGTGCGCGACAGGTGCAGCGTGCCGCCCAGCGGCGGCTGGAAACGCACGCCATGCTTCATCATCCACGGCCGGCACGACGAGGTGTGGTGCAGCACGATGCGCGCCAGCTTCTCGTTGGTCAGTCCGCCGGTGACTTTCAGCAGGTCCTGCCAGTATTCCTCTTCCGGATAAGCGCCGGTAAGGATGTCCTGCGGCTCTTCGTGCATGCAGCGCAGGTTGCGGGTGTGACGGCTGTTGCCGCCGCGAAAGGGTTTCGGCGCGCCTTCGAGCAGGATGACGCTGCATCCGGCCTCGCGCGCCATCAGCGCCGCGCACAGCGCGGCGTTGCCGCCGCCGACGACGAGCAGATCCCAGGTTTTGGAAGTATCCAGCATGAATGGGGCTTTCGGCTCTCAAAAAAGGTGCGCGAATTATAACCGCGCAGGCGCAGCGCCTCATCCCCCGGACGCAGGAAAGCTCACATGTTGAACAACTCGTCCACGGCAAAGCGCCGCGGAATCAGGCCTTGCTGGAACGCATAGTGGATGATCAGGTCAAGAGTTGGCCGCAGCGCCTCGATGCCCGACTGTATGCAGTCCGCGCCCGGCATTTCGGGTGCCTGCGCCGCGCTTTGCTGCAGCATGCGCAGCACTTCATCGGCCACCCAGGGCTGCGCCCTTGCGAGGTCGCGATGCAGCACCACCACGTGGTTCAGCGGGCGCACGCCGTAACGCTCGCGCCAGCGCGCCAGCGCCGCCGCGGGATCGGGAATCACCGGCGCCAGCACGCCATCCTTCTGGTCGGACATCGACACCACGCCGGCGTCGAGTTCGCCGGCACGCAGCATGCCGACCAGCGTCTTGCCTGCCGGCGCGCGGCTGACATTCGACGGCTCGACGCATTCAGGCACGTGGGGATCCTCGAAGGCGACCCACTGAATGCTGTCGAGATCCACGCCGTAGTCGTTGGCGAGGATGCCGCGCACCCAGGTCACCGTGGTCACCGAATGCGCGCGGATGCCGATGCGCTTGCCGGCGAGGTCTCCCGGCCCCAGCCTGCCGCGCGCGGTGTTGCAGGCCAGGCAGGGATGCGGCGGCCCCGCCATCACCACGGTCGGCAGCAGCGTCAGCGGCTTGCCGTGGGCCAGCGCCTGCAGGTAGGTCACGATCGCCAGTTCCGCCACGTCAAACTCGCCGCGCACCACCGCCTTGAACGCGGTCTGCGCGAGCTTGACCCCGGCAAAATCGAACTGCAGCCGGGGCGAGGTCACTGCGCCGGATTTCAGCGCCGCGGTGTTGGGATAGTCGCCGAACATGGCTTTCAGCTTCAGGGGCTGCGCGTCACTCATCCATCAATCCTTTTTTCGAAGCATTGCGTCAACCGCCGCGGCACCATGCAGTCCGCGCCGGGCGCTCGTATAATCGAGGCGAGCCGCCAATTCGAGCGGCCCTGAAAGATACCACCGGAGGACGCCGCATGACCCAGCAGCCCGCAATCCGAACGCCACTGGCAGCCGCCGGCATCATGCTCGCCGCACTTGCCGGGCTGCCCGCTGCGGGCGCGGCCGATTTTCCGACGCGCCCCCTGCGCATCATCGTCGGCTTTCCGCCGGGCGGCGCCACCGACCTCGTTGCGCGCATAATTGCGCCCAGGCTCGGCGAATCCCTGAAACAGCAGGTGATCGTCGACAACCGCGCGGGTGCCAACGGCACCATCGGCGCCGAAATTGCCGCCAGATCCACGCCCGACGGCTACAACCTGCACCTCGCCACTCTCGGCGCGCTGGTGATCAGCCCCTCGATCACGCGGGTGTCCTACGATCCGCTGAAGGATTTCGCGACCATCTCGGTGGCGGTGCAGCTGCAGAACATGTTCCTGGTTCATCCCTCGCTGGCCGCCAGGACCATTCCCGAACTGATCACGCTCGCACGGCAGAAACCCGGCGGCCTCAACTACGCCTCCTCCGGGCTCGGCAGCCCCGGGCATCTGGCCGGAGAACTGTTCAAGGCAATGGCGAAGGTGGACATGACGCATGTGCCCTACAAGGGCGGCGGCCCCGCCCTCGCCGACCTGCTCGGCGGGCATCTGCCGGTATTCGTTGCGGTGATTTCCACCGGAGTACCCCCGGTAAAGGCCGGGCGCGCGGTCGCGCTTGCGGTGACCGGCGCCAAACGCTCCTCCGCGCTCCCCGGCGTGCCGACCGTCGCCGAAACCCCGGGCTTGAAAGGCTATGAAGCCAGCAACTGGTACGGCATGGTCGCGCCCGCGGGCACGCCTCCTGCCGTCATCAAGCGCCTGCAGGACGAATTGCACGCTGCGCTGAAGGCAACCGAGGTCCGCGATGCGCTGCTCTCCCGCGGCATCGACCCGGATACCTCGACCCCGGAGGAATTCACCGCCTATATCCGGTCGGAAACTGCGAAATGGGAAAAGGTGATCCGCTCGGCGAACCTTAAGCGCAGCTGAGCGCCAGCACTCAGCCGCGATCGCGCGCCGTCGCACGCAGCCACAGCCACAGTCCGGCCGCCATGGCGGCAATCGTCAGCGCGAAATAAACCCGCAGTCCCAGCACCGGGCCGATCAGACCGGCGGCGAAGGGCGCGATGCCCATCGCGAAGAACTGGAATGCCGTCGAATAGGAAATGGCCCTCGCGTCGGTTCCCGGCGGCGCATGCATGCGGATCAGCTGCACGATCGCCGTCGGCATTGCCGCCGCACCCAGCCCGAATGCCGCCCGCGCAATGGCCACCTGCAGCGGCGTCTCGATCACCAGCAGCGGCAGGTGGGTGACTACCGTGGCAATGGTGGCGTATACCAGCACCCGCCCGGGTCCGATGCGGTCGAGCGCACGCCCCCAGAACGGCAGTGCGATCACGGTGCCCACGGCCATCGCCATCGCCGCCGCGCCAACCCAGAAAGCCTCCTCCGCGGCATCGGCACCCTGCGCCGCGAGGATCTGCATCACGAACACGGTCACCACCGTCACGCCGCCGTACCACATGATCATGAACAGGAAATTGAGCAGGTAGAGCAGTCCGAGGCGCGGCACTGCAAGCATGTCGCGCAGGCCGCCGATCCAGCGCACCCGCCAGGGCCCCGCCGCCAACTGCTTGACCTCGCCGACCAGTACCGCGACCAGTGCCCCGCCGCCGAGCATCAGCGCAGCGCTGATCCAGAACAGCCGGTGCTGCGGCTCGAACAGCGCAATCAGCGCAGCACCGAAGGCCGGACCCAGCGCCTGCCCGACCAGCCCGCCGGTCTGCGCCAGTGCCACCGCGCTGCCGATCCGCTGCGGCGGCGTGTTGGCCACCAGCAGCGATACACCGGCCGGCGTGAAGCCGTTGAACACGGCGATCAGCATCAGCAGCGCCGCGAATGCCAGCGGCGTCTCGGCCAGCGGCATCAGCAGCATTGCAACGCCGATGCCGATCATCGCGCGCAGCACCATCAGCTTGCGGCCATAGTGGTCGGCTATGCCGCCCCAGACCGGGCTCACCGCGAAGCTGACCAGGTAGAACACCAGCAGCATGTAGCCAACCCAGGTCTCGAGGTTCTCGCGCACCCCGAGGCCGCGCACCATCAGCGGCACAAAGGGCCAGACCAGGTTGAAACCCATGCCGCAGACAAAATTGGCAAACGCAATTACGTAGCGGTTGCGGCGCCAGTACGGATAGCGCTGATTGTCTTCGGCGACAGGGATGCTCATGAGGCGTCAGAACCCTTGCGGGTTGCAGTGTTACCGGGTACGTGCGCGGGCATCAATCGCGGAAAAACGAGCTGAGTTCCTCGTACACCAGGTCCGGCACCTGCTCTGCCGGATAGTGACCGCAGGGCAAGGGCCTGATGCGCCGGATGTCCGCCGCATACTGCGGCCAGGCCTTGCGCGGATCGAAGAATTTTTCGGTGTGGCTCTGCTCGCCCCAGTAGATCGCGGTCGGGCAGCGGATTTTGCGTCCGGCATTGAAATCCTCGGTGTCCATGGCCATGTCCACCGACACGCCGGCGCGGTAATCCTCGCAGACGCCATGCAGGTTTTCCGGGGTGCAGCAGCGCGCGTATTCCTTCAGCGTCTCTTCGGAAAATCCGCCCTTGCCGATGCCCATCTTGGTCAGCTTCTTGAGGATGTAGAAATCCTCCTTGCCTTCCATCAGCTTCTCCGGGATGTCATAGGGCTGCGCCATGAAAAACCAGTGGTAGGAATTGAGTGCCCACTGCCAGGTCGCGTTGCTCAGGATGTGATGGGTCGGCAGGATGTCGAAGCTGGCGAATTTGCTGATTTTCTCCGGATGATCGAGAGCCATGCGGAAGGCGGCGCGCGCGCCGCGGTCATGGCCGGCGACGCAGAAACGGTCGAAGCCGAGTTCGGCCATCACCTCGACCTGGTCGAGTCCCATGCGGCGGAAGGAATAGTTGCTGTGGTCGGGCAGACCACGCGGCTTGCCGCTGTCGCCATAACCGCGCAGATCGGTGCACACCACGGTGAAGTCCCGTGCCAGCCGCGGCGCCACCAGATGCCAGTGCACATGGGTCAGCGGATTGCCGTGAATCAGCAGGATGGGCGGCCCGTTGCCGCCGTAACGCAGGTTGATCTTGACCTCGGGGTCGCTGGTCTGGATCTGGACATTCTTGAAACCTTCGAACACGGCCTTGCTCCTCTGTGATGAGCCGCCGATGCTACCGCACTGACTCCATGCATACGCTTCGTATGCCGCGATATGGACGACGCGCCACCGGTTCCCGCGGGTTCGCGTGATAACATCGCCCCGCGTGCTGCGACTGCGCCGGGAGCCACGGTGCAGGTGATCAACCCGCCGCGGCACCCTATTAAATTATCAATAAAATCAAGTACTTACGATACGACAGGAAGGATCATCGCGTCATGTTCAATCCGTTCAAGCCCCTGGAACACATCCACGCCGAAGTTTTCACCTCGATGCCGGGAAAATTCCGCAAGAAAAGCCGCAGCAGCTGGTCGGATCCCAATCGCCAGAATGCGGAAGTGGAATGTTTCCTCGAAGCGCCGGCCTTTGACCGCGAAGGCAATCTCTACGTCTGCGACATTCCCTTCGGCCGCATTTTCCGCATCGATCCGAAAGGCAACTGGGAACTGGTGGTGCAGTACGACGGCTGGCCCAACGGCATGAAGTTCCACAAGGACGGCCGCCTGTTCATCTGCGATTACAAGGAAGGCCTGCTGACGCTGGAAGTCAAGACCGGCAAGCTGGAGAACCTGCTGCGCACCGCCTACAGCGAGAGCTTCAAGGGCCTCAACGACCTGCATTTCGCCTCGAACGGCGACCTCTACTTCACCGACCAGGGCCAGACCGGTATCGTCGATCCGACCGGCCGCGTGTTCAGGCTGAAGGCCAATGGCGAACTGCGCCGGCTCGCCGAGAACGGCCCCAGCCCCAACGGCATCACCCTGTCGACCACCGAAAAGCACGTCTATGTTGGCATGACGCGGTCGAACTCGGTGTGGCGCCTGCCGCTGATGGCCGACGGCTCGGTATCGAAGACCGGCGTCGCCATCCAGCTCTCCGGCGGCGTGGCCGGCCCCGACGGCATCGAAATGGACGCCGAGAACGGCCTGCTGGTATGCCAGCTCGGCGTGGGCATCTGGCGTTTCGATGCCAACATGCTGCCCACCCACTTGATTTCGTCGAAAGACCACGACAAGCACCACCATCTCGACAACGTCGCCTTCGGCGGCCCGGACCACAAGCAGATCTTCATCACCGAAGCGCTGTCGGGCGACGTGCTGACGGCGAAGGTACCCTTTGCCGGCAAGAAGCTCTACGGCCACCAGTAACGACGCGGGGCGCAGGGCAACAAAAAACGGCGCACCCTGTGCGCCGTTTTTTGTTGCTGCATGCAATACGACGATTGCAGCTCAGTGGCCCCTCAGTGGGGCGTCTCCAGGCTGTACCGCGCCAGCTTTTCCTCATCGAGATCGATGCCCAGTCCGGGTCCCGACGGCAGCGCAATGCTGCCGCGGCTGATGTCGAGCCGGGTCCTGGCCACGGTATCGACCACTTTCAGCGGCCCCACGCACTCCAGGCCGGGCACGACATTGCGCGAGGTGGCGGCGAGCATGATCTCCGCCGTGGTGCTGAGATCCAGCCCGAAACCGTGACCCAGCACAACCGGTAGACCCGCCGCCTCCGCGGTCGCCAGCATGCGCGAGGCCTGCAAAAACCCGCCAGCCTGCTTGATGCCGAACTTGACGAAGTCGGCGCAGTCCGCCTTGATCACCCGGATCAGGCTCTGGTGATCGCTGATGGATTCGTCGGCCATGATCGGGATGCCGCCTTCCCGCCGAATCCGCGCCAGCCCCGCAAGATCGTCCTTCTGCACCGGCTGTTCGAACAGTTGCATGTCGCAGGATTTGACGGCGCGGCACAAGGCCAGGGCCTGGTCCACGGTGCACTGCATGTTGGCGTCCATGCGCAGCTGAATACCCTTGCCGACGGCATCGCGCACAGCCTTCACCCGGGCACTGTCCTTGCCGACATCGTTGCCCACCTTGATCTTCATCGACTTGAATCCGGCATCCTTCCAGCGCACGGCTTCGGCTGCCGCTTCGTCCGGCGGCAGCTCCCCGACCCAGCCGTTGAACAGCACGCGGTCGAGAATGGCACCGCCGAGGTAATCGTACATGGCGATGCCGGATCGCCGGCAAACGAGTTCGACGCAGGCCAGTTCCACGCCCACGACAGCGCCAGGCTGTGTCGGCGTCAGCCGCGTCGCCATCTCGACGATACGGTTGATCTGGCCCGGATCCTTGCCGATCAGGGCAGGAGCAATGCGTTCCCGAATGGCCAGGGCAAGCTCCGGCCCGGTATGCGGCGACTTGGCCGTGGATGAGGGGTCGATGCTGCTGATACCGACAGCGCCGTCCGAAGCCGTCACCCTCACCACGACGCACTTGGTGACACTCTTGGAGACGCCGCCACTGGTGAACGTGCCCACCAGGGGCATGCCTATGCTGAAAACCTCGACCTTGCTGATCGTTGCAGTCATTCCGGACCTCTTCCCTTATCTGTTACCCAATTAATCAAAGCCGTTCATGTTTTCGCCTGAAAACAGCAATCCCAAACCACTCGAACCGCCTACTTTGCCGGATTACTCCGTATTCCGGCATTCCCTGAACGAACGATGCCGAGGGTACCGTATTTCAGCAAACCACCGGTTCCTGGATCGCGCTGATCACTTGACGCGTTCACTTCCCCTCGATTTGAGGGTTTTTCCCGCGGTGTCCCTGTTTGCCGCACCGCCACCGACGCGGGCGAGGCGGGTTTTCAGAGAATGCCGCACATGTTCACGCGCCACCGCTTCGGCTCGGGCGGCGTCGCGGCGCTCGATCGCATCGACGATGGCCCGATGCTGGGCATGCGCCTCGCGGGCATGCGGGCCGTCCAGCAGGTTCGAATCGCCCAGCAGCGGAATCAGTGCATACACCGCAGCGATGGCCTTGCTCAGGAACTGGTTGTGCGCGCATTCGAGAATGATGTCGTGAAACTGCCGGTTCAGCGGAATCAGTGCCGCGGGATTGTCCAGTACCAGCGCCTCCTCATCGAGGATCGCGCGCAGCGCCGCGATTTCAGCGGGCCCCGCGCGCGCGGCGCAGGCGGCCGCAGCCGCCGGCTCCAGCAGTTCGCGCACCGCGAACATCTGCCGCATGTCCTCGACATCCAGCCGCATCACCAGCGCGCCGCGGAACGGCTGGTTGAGCAGCAGGCCTTCGCTTTGCAGGCGGCGCATCGCTTCACGCACGGGAGTGCGACTCATGCCCAGCCAGGCAGCGACGTCGACTTCAGTGAGGTGTGCGCCGGTGGCGATGCGTCCTTCACGGATGGCGCGGCGGATTTCATCGCAGGCCACTTCGGCGAGGGAACGCGCAGTCCCGCCGGCGGGACTGCGCCGCGCGCTGATGCGCTGCAAGGCATCTTCGTCGGGAGCGCTGCGGACAGCCCGCCTGCTGCGGCTGCGCGACGCCATCAGCCGGGAATCACCGCTTCACCGTTGATCACGGTGCGATGCAGGACACGCGGCTGTCTGGAATCAACTTCGGAGCGGTAATGCATCGCACAGCGGTTGTCCCACAGCACCAGGTCGCCGACCTGCCAGCTGTGCTTCCAGGCGTACTTGGGCTGGGTGGCATGCGCCCAGAGCCTGTCGAGCAGGGCCTCGCTGTCCTCGTTCGACATGCCAATGATGTAGTTGGACGGCCAGTCACGGCGACGCCCGAGGTACAGCGCACGCTTGCCGGTCGCGGGATGGATGCGCACCAGCGGATGCGCCGGTCCCGGCACCTCTTCCGGCTTTGTCGGCATTTGCACCGTCGGGCGCAGCACGCCGGCGCTGTTGCGGCTGGCATCGTGCACCTGTGATTTGCCCTTGATCGCCGCCTTCAGTTCCTCAGACAGCTCGTCGTAAGCCATGTACTGGTTGTTGAACCAGGTATCCCCGCCGCCGTTGACCGGAATCACCACCGAATAGAGCATGCTGCCCGCCGGCGGAACCTGGACATAGGAATTGTCGCTGTGCCAGACCACTTCATAGCTGCCCAGCGCGCCGTTGTCCTTGACCGGCAAGCCGTTCTCGTCGAGGTTGCTGATCAGTGACAGGTGGGGATGCAGCGGCACGATCTTGCCGCCGATCTTGTAGCCGCCGGCAAGCTGATATTTGCGCGCGGCGGGCTCCTTGGTGACGCCGAAGATTTTCGCCGCCGCCAGCAGCGATTCATCAGGCAGGTTCTGACCGCGCCAGAACAGCACCAGGTGATCGGCCCAGGCCTGGCGCAGCAGCTGGCGTGTGGCTTCAGGCACCGGCTGCGACAGATCCATGCCGCGGATTTCTGCGCCGAGGGCACCACCGCTTGGCACCACTTCCACCTGCTCGGGGCGATTGAACGGGGTCTCCGGTATGCGTTGCGCTGCTTCCATGTTCGCTGCTCCTTCCTCAGTCGGGCGGTCCGCCGGCCTGTCCGGTGGGTAAGCAAAGATTGTATACACTGAATACAATCAGCACAAGAAAGACACTGGCCGTGCCCGCACCGCTAGGCCGGGCTGGTGAACGCGAAATCCACCTCAGGGCGCCGCCCCGAAACGATGTCGGCGATGGCCTGGCCCGAACCGCAGGCGTGGGTCCAGCCGAGCGTGCCGTGCCCGGTGTCGAGAAACAGGTTGGGATAACGCGTGGCACCGATATACGGCACATTCGACGGCGTCGCCGGACGCAGCCCGGTCCAGAATTCGGTTTTTGCGGTGTCGCCCCCTCCGGGAAACAGCTCCTCCACCCGCCGGACAATCGCCTGGCAGCGCAATTCGTTCAGTTCGGTGTTGTAGCCGTTGAGCTCGCAGGTGCCGGCGATGCGCAGCCGGTCGCCGAGGCGCGAGAACACCAGCTTGTATTCGTCGTCGGTCAGACTGACGTGGTGGGCTCGCGCGGGTTCACGCACCGGCATCGTTACCGAATAACCCTTGGCCGGATAAATCGCCAGGCGGATGCCCAGCGGCGCCGCCAGCCCGGCGCTGTAGCTGCCCAGTGCCAGCACATAGGCATCCGCCTGCATCAGGCGGGAACCCTCCCGATCACGCACCCTCACTCCGGCGATGCGCCCGCCCGCGGCATCCAGCGCGAGGATGGTGGTGTCGTAGTGATGACGCACGCCGCGTGCCGCGCACAGCAGCGCCAGTTGCCGGGTGAACTGGTGCGCGTCGCCCGATTCGTCGGAAGGCGTCATGCTGCCCCCGACCAGCAGATGGCGGGCGCCGGCGAGCGCGGGCTCGATGGCAACACATTCTTCCGGCGTTTTCATGTCCAGTTCGCAGCCCAGCTCGCGCATGATGCGCGCCGGCTCCTGCGCGGCATCGAATTCCTGCCGGCTGGTGTAAAAATGCAGGATGCCGCGCTCGAGATGGTCGTAACGGATGCCGGTCTCCGCGCGCAGCGCTTTCAGGATGTGCCGGCTGTAGAGGCCGAGATTGACGATCTGCGTGATGTTGCGGCGGGTGCGCGCCGGCGTGCATTCGCGCAGGAAATCCAGGCACCAGCGCAATTGTGCCCAGTCCAGGCGCGGGCGAAACAGCAGCGGCGCATCCTCGCGGAACAGCCACTTCAGTACCTTGTACGGCGCCGAAGGGTTGGCCCAGGGCTCGGCATGGCTGACAGAAATCTGCCCGCCGTTGGCGTAGCTGGTTTCCATGCCCGCAGCGGGCTGACGATCGATGACGCTGACTTCATGGCCGGCGCGGTTGAGAAACCACGCCGCCGCGGTGCCGACCACGCCGGCACCGAGCACGATGACTCGCATGTTGACCTCTCAGGTCCGTAAGGACTCGAACAATGGATGAGCAGACGGAGCTTTTGCTCCGCGCCGCCCTCCCTGTCCGTTTACCTGAGAGTTTTACGGGCCTTCACCCGTGTGCCCCTTCGGTGGGTCACTGCAGAATCGCGTGACCGCTCTCCAGATCGGCTACTGCCACCCGCAGTATGTTTGCCTGAGCGATCATGAGGGATTGCGCCTTCGGCGGAACCCCGGCGCTGGACCAGGGTTCACTCTCCTGCGGGTGATCGGATTCTAGTTTCAGCAGCGATGGGCCGCAAGCCATGGATTCAGCCGATCAGGCGGATGTCGTCACCGATGCGCACCTCGCCACCTGCCCCGCGCGTCAGCATGCCGACGCCCAGCACCGGCTCCTTTTGCGCAAACGCGCGCATCAGTTGCTGCATGACCTGCAGGTCACGCTCCCCGGTGACCGGGTTGGCATGGGTCGCCAGGCAGCGCACCTTGGGCTTCACTACGTCGAACTCGACACCACCGATGCGGATACCGCGCCCGAGCCAGGATTGTTCCTCCCAGGCCTCGACACCCTCGATCACGATGTTGTGGCGGAATCGGTGCTCGCTCAGCTTCGGTTCGTTCAGCGCAGCGGCCGCCGAGGCGATGGTCTCGCGACTGTGCAGCGTCACCTGCCCTGCCTCGTTGTCCTGGTAACGCGGATGGACGCCGTCGCCGACCAGCTTCAGCGGCAGGCGGCCCGGGTGGTTGCGCAAGGGGTGTTCCTTCAGGCTCAGCACATAAGCGGTCAGCGCCTCCACCAGACGCGCACGACCGGCGTCATCCAGTGCTTCATCAGCCAGCACCTGGCTGCCCAGTGCGATCTTCAAGCGCAATCCGCGGGGGTCAAACTGCGTGGTCAGTCGCGCCAACTCCGGCGTGTTCGCCAGCACGATGCCTTCGTACTTGCGGCACCACCGGTCATCGGCGACCGGAGCATTGGCAAAACGGAATGCGAGCACGCGATCACCCGCGACCCGGCCTTCGGGCAGCACAGTCAGTGCAGTGCAAGGCTCCGGAGTGAAACCTTTGACAGGGTAGCGATATAGGGCAACGACGCGCGGCATGTGGTGGACTTTTGCGGTTTGTTGGGTGCAAGGCGCGCCGGATGATGCAGCGGCGCTGCTACAATTCTCGCCCCACCATAACAGGTACCGCAATGAAAATCCTCGTCCTCCCCGGCGACGGCATCGGCCCCGAAATCACCTCAGCAACGCTCGCCGTCCTCGACCGTGCCAATTCAAAATTCAAGCTCGGCCTCGAATGGGACATCCGCGAGATCGGATTCGCGGCGCTCAAGGCCCGCGGCTCGACCTTCCCCGAGGACATCCAGCAGGCTGCGCGCACAGCGCCCGGCATCATCCTCGGCCCGGTATCCCACCTCGACTACCCGCCGAAGGAACAGGGCGGCATCAATCCCTCCGGCTGGCTGCGGGTGCAACTCGACCTCTTCGCCAACATCCGTCCCGCGAAATCGCGCATGGGCGTCGGCCTCACCGGCAAGCCTATCGACCTGGTGATTTTCCGCGAATGCACCGAGGGCTTTTACGGCGACCGCAACATGTTCATGGGCCGCGGCGAATTCATGCCTACCGAGGACGTCGCGATCGCCATCCGCAAGGTCACGGCCCGGCAGTCGCGGCGCATCGCCGAGGTTGCCTTCGAGTGGGCTCGGCGGCGGCGCAAAAAAGTCACCGCCGTGCACAAGGCCAACGTGCTGCACATGTCCGACGGCCTGTTCCTGCGCGAAGTGCGCGCAGTGGCGAAGAATTACCCGGACGTCGAACTCGACGAGAAAATCGTCGATGCCATGGCCGCGCTGCTGGTGCGCATTCCGGACCGCTTCGACTGCATCGTCACCGGCAACATGTTCGGCGACATCCTGTCTGACGAGGCTTCGGAAATTTCCGGCGGTCTCGGTCTCGCCGGCTCGACGATGACCGGCGACGACGCCTGTTGCGCACAGGCCCAGCATGGTTCGGCGCCGGACATCGCCGGCCAGGACAAGGCCAACCCGGTATCGCTGCTGCTATCTTCGGCGATGCTGCTGGAATGGCTGGCTGCGAAACACCGGCGCCCTGAATTCGATGCCGCCGCGAAAGCACTCGAGGCCGCGATCGACGCCTCGCTGCAGTCGCCCGACACCCGCACGCCGGATCTCGGCGGCAAGCTCGGCACCCGCGCCTACGCGCAGCAGCTGGCCGCCGCCCTCTGAACTGACAACTGCCGTTCAGCGCGCCGCCGGACGATGCTCCGGCGGCCCCTTCAGTTCGACGACATTGCCTTCGGGATCGCTCAGGTACAGCGAAGGCCCCTGCCCGTCGGCACCGTAACGCGGCTTGATCTCGCCGGGCACCACGCCATGGCGCAGCAGGTGTGCACTCAACGCGCCGGGATCGAAAGGCTCGATGCGCAGGCAGAGGTGGTCCATGTTGCGCCCTTCCGTTCCCGGTGCAGCGCCGCCGCGGCGGCCGATCTCGCCGTCCACTGCAACGAGGTCGATCAGCGCACTGCCCGCGCGCAGCTGTGTCATGCCGAGGTCCTCGCGCTCCTTCTCCAGCGTGCAGCCGAGCACCTCGCAATAGAACTTCACCATGCGCGGCAGATTCGCCGCGCGCAGCACGACATGATCAAGGCCGAGAATGCTGAACATTCAGCGCACCTGAAACGGAACCGCCGCGGCAGGGACTGCGGCGGCGATGACCGGAAGCCGGGAAAGCAAAGTATATATCGATGTAAATAATTGATTTTATTGAATTATTTATTCACATCGCCGATGCACAGGTACTTAACCTCGACAAACTCCTCGATGCCGTATTTCGATCCCTCGCGGCCGATACCCGATTCCTTCATGCCACCGAAGGGCGCGATTTCGTTGGAGATGATGCCGACGTTGATGCCGACGATGCCCGTTTCCAGGCCTTCCGCGATGCGCCAGATGCGTCCGATGTCGCGGCTGTAGAAATAGGAGGCGAGACCGTATTCGGTGTCGTTCGCCAGCCTCAGCAGCTCTTCTTCGGTCTTGAAACGGTACAGCGGCGCCACCGGACCGAAGGTTTCCTCGTGGGTCACTTTCATGTCGGTGGTGACGTTGGCAAGCACGGTCGGCTGGAAGAACTGTCCGCCCTTCTCGTGGCGCTTGCCGCCGGTCAGGATTTTCGCGCCCTTGGCGACGGCATCGGCGATGTGCTCCTCGACCTTCTCCACCGCCTTCATGTCGATCAGCGGGCCCTGGGCATTGCCGTCCTCGAGCCCGTTGCCGACTTTCATCTGCGAAACGCGCTCGGCAAGCATGTTCGAGAATTTGTCGTAGACCCCGTCCTGCACAAATATGCGGTTGGCGCAGACGCAGGTCTGGCCGGTGTTGCGGTACTTGGAGGCCATCGCCCCCTCGACCGCGGATGCGAGGTCGGCGTCTTCGAACACGATGAAGGGTGCGTTGCCACCCAGCTCCAGCGAAACTTTCTTCACGGTGCCCGCGCACTGCTGCATCAGCAGCTTGCCGACTTCGGTAGACCCGGTGAAGGTGAACTTGCGCACCAGCGGACTGGTCGTCAGTTCCTTGCCGATGGGGCCGGCGGAACCGGTCACCACCGACAGCACGCCTTTCGGGATGCCGGCGCGTTCGGCCAGTTCACACAGTGCCAGCGCCGAATAAGGCGTCTGCGACGCCGGCTTGATCACCATCGTGCAGCCGGCAGCCAGCGCCGGACCGGCCTTGCGCGTGATCATCGCGTTGGGGAAATTCCACGGCGTCACCGCGGCGCAGACACCGATCGGCTGCTTGATGACGACAATGCGCTTGTCCGACGCATGGGTCGGGATGGTTTCGCCGTAGATGCGCTTGCCTTCCTCGGCAAACCACTCGATGAAGGAGGCGCCGTAGGCAACCTCGCCGCGCGATTCGGCGATCGGCTTGCCCTGCTCGACGGTCATCAGCTTCGCCAGATCCTCCTGGTTCGCCATCATCAGCTCGAACCACTTGCGCAGGATGATCGAGCGCTCCTTGGCGGTCTTCGCCCGCCACGCCGGCCATGCGGCGTTGGCAGCCTCGATCGCGCGGCGGGTTTCGGCAACACCCATTTTCGGCACCGTGCCGACAGGCACGCCGGTCGCCGGGTTGACCACGGTCAAGGTCGACTTGTCATCGGCATCGACCCACGCGCCGTCGATGTAGCACTGCTGGCGGAACAGACCCGGATCTTTCAGGTCGATGGGCGGCTTGGCTTTCTGCAACATGATTCGGCTCCTGCGGATGAGTGGGATTTGTCCGGAACAGTCCCAGAGAACTGCGATGGAAATTCAGGCGAACGAGTATAACAAAGGGGTCGGTGCCCCATTCTCGGCCCATCCCGGCCCATCCCGCTCCATCCCGGCGCATAAAACCCGCGCGAACCTCCCGGAATCGGCGAATTCGGTCGCCTGCCCTGTGTTTTTTTGCAACAGTCGCGGCGTCGCATGCATCTGCCGCAACAGCTTGGTTATAATCGCTTAAATGCCTATTTGTTGCGGCACAAAAAATCAGTCAAGGATCAGGAAACATGCAACTTCTTGCGCGCCGCTTGCGGTCAGCCCTCATCTGCGCAGTGCTTGGCCTCGGTGTGCTGGGCGGTTGCGCCACCACCGGCAGCGGTGACCCGCGCGATCCGATGGAGCCGGTGAACCGGGCGATCTACACCTTCAATGACGGCGTCGACACCATGCTGGTCAAGCCCGCCGCCGAGATTTACCAGGGCGTGGTGCCGGGCCTCGTGCGCACCGGCGTCAGCAACGTATTCTCCAATCTCAACGACGTCATCGTCGCGCTGAACAACCTGCTGCAGGGCAAGTTCAGCTCCGCGCTGTCGGACTTCGGCCGCGTGCTGCTCAACACCACGGCCGGACTGCTCGGCATTTTCGACGTGGCAACGCCCGCGGGCCTGGAAAAACACGACGAGGATTTCGGCCAGACACTGGGCTGGTGGGGCATTGGCGACGGCCCCTATATCGTGCTGCCCCTCCTCGGCTCCAGCAACCTGCGCGACACCGTGGGCCGCGTCGGCGACTACAAGGCGGATCCGGTGACCTACATCGATCCCTCGCACGACCGCAACATCGTGCAGGCCCTGCGCATCATCAACCGCCGCGCCGAACTGCTCAGTGCCAGCCGCATACTGGCGGTGGCGGCACTCGACGAGTACGAATTCGTGCGCGACGCCTACCTGCAGCGCCGCCGCAACCTGATCTACGACGGCAATCCGCCCAGGGAAAAGCTGGACAGCTCCTCGCTGCCCGGCGCCCCGTTCACTGGTGAAGAGATATCCAACTGGAGCAGTGGACTGCCGACGCCCGCCGAGGAAGAGGCGGCCCGCCGCGAATGGGAACTGTCCAGGCCCGGACCTGCCGGCGTTACTGCAATGTCAGTAACGACCGCGGGCAGCACGCTGCCCTGATCGCGCATACCCCTGACCGGCGACCCGCTGTTGCCGGTCAGGACGTAGTGCCGGCCGCCGGCGCGCCGCCCGGCGTCGCCTTCTTGACGTTGTCCATCACCGCCATCGCCGAACTCACCAGCGTCGCCACGTCGGCGACATTGGCCGGCACGATCAGCGTGTTGTTGGTGCGCGCAAGGTGCGCGAAGGCATTGACGTAGAGTTTAGCCACTTCGAGGTTAGCCGCCTGGCTGCCGCCGGGGCCGTTAAGGGCCTGGGCCACGGTGTTGATCGCGCCCGCGGTAGCCTCGGCGATCAGCTGGATGCGCGCCGCCTCGCCCTGCGCACGGTTGATTGCCGCGGTCTTGTCACCCTCGGATTTCAGCACCGCCGCCTGCTTCTCGCCGTCGGCGAGGTTGATCTCCTCCTGGCGCTGGCCCTCCGACTTGGCGATCAGCGCGCGTTTCTCGCGCTCGGCAGTGATCTGCGCCTGCATCGCGCGCAGGATCGAATCCGGCGGCGTCAGGTTCTTGATCTCGTAACGCAGCACCTTGACACCCCAGGTCCGCCCCGCCTCGTCGAGCACCGACACCACCTGACGGTTGATCTCGTCGCGGCTCTCGAAAGTCTTGTCCAATTCCATCTTGCCGATTTCCGAACGCAGCGTGGTCTGCGCCAGCTGGGTCACCGCGGAGATGTAGTCCGATGAACCGTAGGATGCGAGCTTGGGATCGGTCACCTGGTAATAGATGATGCCGTCGACGCCGAGCTGGGTGTTGTCGCGGGTGATGCAGACCTGCTCCGGCACATCGAGCGGCGTTTCCTTCAGTGAATGGCGGTAGGCCACCTTGTCGAGGAAGGGCACGATCACGTTGAGCCCGGGCTCCAGCACGCTGTGGAACTTGCCCAGGCGTTCGATCACCCAGGCCATCTGCTGCGGCACCTGGCGTATCGATTCGATGGCCACCACGACGCCGAGCGCGACCACGAAAAACGGCACCGCAAACGAACGCTGGTCAAAGGCGATCAGCAGGCCGGTCAGAAAAACTACGATGATCAGTTTTGGAAACATGCCCTGCTCCCCGTCACGATGGTCTGTTGTCGAAACCCGAGATCACTGCGGCCGCGTGGATGACACGCGCAGCGTGTTGCCCTCGACCGCGTGGATGTAGAACACCTTGCCTTCCGGCGTGCGCTCGCCGGTGACCTGCGCCTCCCACTGCGCGTTGCGGTAATTGACGCGGGCAAGGCCGTCGGCCTCACTGATCCACGCGTCCAGTGTCACCGCCTGACCGATGTCCAGACCCGGACCCTGCATCGCCTTTGCCGCACGGCTGCCACCGCGGTAACGCTTGACCAGCAGCACGCCGGCCACCGAAACCGCTGCGATCAGCACCGCCTGCACCCAGAACGATCCGCCGAACCAGGCAGCCGCCGCGGCCGACAGCGCGGCCAGCCCGAGCACCAGCAGGTAGAAAGTGCCGGTCAGCATTTCGATGATGATCAGCGCAATGCCGGTCACCGCCCACAGCAGGTACGCGTCCATGGATGCTCCTCGCGATTCAGTACACAACGCAGCGCACAACGGTTGCCGAAGCATAACCAAGCCCTGCCCCAGCGTCCACGCGGACCGTCACAAGGCCAGTCCGTCAAGCCAGTCGGCGATGCGCGAGGCCGCCTGCTGCCATCCGGTATCCAGCATCAGGGCATGGGCCACACCGTGCAGGATTTCCAGTTCGCCGCCGTGCCATTGCGCGGTCTCCGCCAGTGTCTGCGGAGGAAACAGCCGGTCGCGTTCCGCTGCAAACACCCGTAGCGGAATGTCCGCCCGCGCGATCCAGGGCTGCTGAGGCCAGTTCAGGTCAAACAGCGCGCGCTGCGATTCCTGGCGCATGCGCAGCAGGTGGCGCTGTGCATCCCTTGCCGGCAGGTCCGGCGAAAAAATCGCCTGCTGCAGTTGCGCGGATGCCGGATACAGCCCGGAAAAACTCTGCAAATTATTGATTTCAATAAATATTTCAGGAGAATTCAGTGCCAGCATCATGCCGCTGCCGAGCATGCCCTGCAGCGGCACCGGCGCCATCAGCGCCAGTGCACGCGCCTGCGCACGCTGCCAGGCACGCTGCACGACTATGGCCCCCATGGAGTGTCCCAGCAGCACCGGCGGCGTGCCTATGGTCCGCACCGCAGCCAGCACATCGGCGACATAGTCCTCGAGCGAAGCCATGCCGGCTTCTTCGCCATGGAGTCCGTGTCCGCGCAGATCAACAGCCCAGGCGTCATAGCCGCGTCCGGCGAAATACGGCAGGAAGTGTTCTTCCCAGCACCAGGCACCGCAGAAAGCGCCATGCACAAACAGCAGCGGCGCACGGCCGCGGTGCCGTGCCGCACGCCGCACGACGCAGTACGTCTGCTCCGCGTCCCCGCTCAATTCAGCCTGGCCACCACGGCGGCAAGATCGCTGGCCTGCGCGCGCACCGCATCGGCATCGGCCGCACCCGGACGCTGCATCAGGTAAGTGCCGAAATCCCCCAGCGCGGCGCGGAAGCATTCGAGCCTGAGGTAGATGCTGCCGCGATCGCGGTATTCCTCGCCGGCATCATCGGGGTCCAGCGCAATCAGCCGTTCGCTCGAGGACAGCGCGCGCAGCCAGTCTTCCTGGCGCGAATACACCGCCTTCAGATTGCGCAGCATGCGCGCCAGCACCTCCTTGTTCGGAGCAGCACCGAGCAGATGCCCGAGGGTCGCCTCGTCGACATCGGCGTCACCCCCCGCGTCCTGCAACCGCTGCCGCAATTCATCGACCCCCAGTGAAAGGCCCCGGCTGTAGGGATCGAGAATCACCATGCCGTCGCGCAGCGCGCACTTGACCAGGAAATGTCCGGGGAAGGACACGCCGTGCAGGCCGAGGCCTATGCGCCGCCCGACTTCCATGTAAACCACGCCCAGCGAGATTGGAATGCCCAGACGGCGCTCCAGCACCTCATTGAGAAAACTGTTGCGCGGATCGTAATAGTCATCGACATTGCCGGCGAAACCCAGTTCGCTGAACAGATAATGGTTCAGCGCCAGCAGCTTCTCGGCCGTCGCAATGTCGGCGCGCAGGCGACTGCGCAGCGTCGTCGCCATCTCGTGCAACCGCCTGAGGTAATCGTCAACGTCGAGGCCGGGATACTCCGCCGCTGCAATCCACAGCGCGCCTTCCGCCAGCGACACATCCTCGTCGCGCATGCCCGCGATGCGCCGCCACTCCGCCGCCGCGCGCGCCTCGGGCGAATCACCCGCCGTCACGCCGCTCATGTCCGTCTCGCCAGCGGCAGGTTCAGCAGCAGGTTCTGCGGTTTGAGCCGCATGCCGCCTTCCGGCGTCATTGCCATGCCGAGGAATACCGGCGCCCCGCGCATTTCCGGCTGCAGCGCTCCCGCATCCGTGAAATCCATGCGAAACAGGCCGACGATGCGGCGCATGCGTTCCTCGTCCACCTCGCCGCCGGCGTAGATTTCATTGAGCATCGCCGTCGCCTCCACATCCAGGCCGACATGCCAGAGCCAGTCCTCATCGGGTATCTCCCGCACCGGCGTCACCTTGACTGCGGTGCCGTGGAAATGCCCGACCCAGCGCTCCAGCATGCCGCACAGCGCCAGCGAACCGGGCAGCCCGGGATTGATCTGCAGGGCGGTATCGCGGCGTTCGTCGCGATTGAAATAGTCCATGTGGTTGCCGTCATCGAGCACGTCGAGTTCCAGCGACCTCAGCGGCGCATTGACTTCGCGCAGCATGCGCCCGAGGTTGCCGAGGCCGCCGCTTTCGGCATGCAGGTTCACGGTCTCGGCGTCGGCGAGCATCACCGCGCCATCGTTGACGCTGACCCGCTGCTGACGGAAAAAAACCTCGGCGGCGCGCGCCAGCAAGCCGTTGTCACACCCCTCGAGCAGGCCGCGCAGGATGACCTCGACGGTGTGGTGGATGAACGGCGGCGGCACCGCGACATCACTGCGGAACAGCCGGCTGTAAAAGGTTTCCAGCGTTGGCGCCGCCAGCAGCTGGCCGCGGAAACGCAGCATCACGCGGTAGTTCTCGCGGGCATCGGGATCGGCAAGAGCGTCTATCTCGGTATCGGCCACTGGACGGCGCGGCGCTTCCAGCAGTGAGTGGTGCAGCCGCCGTTCGGCCGCGCAGGAGTCCGCCACCGGCGCCAGTTCGGGACGCACGTAATAGAGACGAAGATAATCGTCAGTGACGAGCAGGCGCCCGCCGGGCGCCCGATCGAGCAGGTGATAGCCGCAGTGCTGCCAGAAATCCATAATGAATGCCCGATCCAGCGGGCATTATGCCACGGCGGCGGCAGCGACCCGCCGTGCAGCTGCGACTGCTCAGCGCCTGTTCAGCGGCGCATCGGTGTCAAGGGATGCAGCGGCCTCGAAGGCATCATCCAGCTCTGATTCGTCGGCATCGTCCTCGAAATCGAGGTCCCAGTCGTTGCGATCCATGTCCATCTTTGTGTATTCCCGTTCCATGCACAGGCAGGATTTGCATCAGGCATCATCCGTCACGCAGATGACGAACCCGTGACACGCCGGTGCCGCAGCGGAAATCGACGACGGTATAATGCGCGTCCGCCCCGGTAGCTCAGTGGATAGAGCAGCCCCCTCCTAAGGGGCAGGTCGGACGTTCGATTCGTCTCCGGGGCGCCATAAAACATGCACACGAAGAGGATGCGCTGACATGGCCTCGAACGCATGCCCCGGGTGCGCAAAAGAAATCAGCAACATAAAAGGCGCATGCCCTCATTGCGGCCACCCGATAGCGGACGGCCCGAACCCTGTCGCGGCTGAAGCCACGGGCAGGGAATGGAAACTCGTCCGGCTGATTGGCGGCTTGTTGATGGTAACCGCTGCAGTGGCATGGGCTGGCAAGTCCAGCGATGCCGGAATGGTTTTTTTCCTCGGCTGCGTTATATATCTGGCAGGCCGACTGGGGGCCTGGCGGACCCGGAACTGACCGGGACTGACTACCGCGTAACCCGCGACTGACAGGACCGGCTCGGTGGATTACAGTGGTCAACGGCAACACTGCCACTGCAGCCGCCGGTGCGATCAAGGAACTTGAAACCGCGGCGGGACTCTATTTGCCAGAGCCTGATTAAAAACGCGTCACCTTAGTGCGACGCAGGTGGCTGAATTGCGCAGATCTTATCCGGATTGTTCCACCTGAAGCAGGTTCGGGAATAATTGGCCGGCAGACCTGTTTGCGATTCGCGATGCACAGGACTGTCGGCTTGCATTGAAGCACCTCAACCGGAGATGACATCATGAACTTCCATATTCGATTGTCCACGACGCTGCTGCTGATCGGCGCCCTCGCCGGCTGTGCAGCGCCGTCGGCAATCCGTGTCGGCGCCTCGGCCGACGAGGTCCAGCAAAGGCTCGGCAAGCCGACGGAAGTCCTCAAGGGCGCTCAAGGCGGCGAACTCTGGGACTATGTCTACGGCCCCGAAGGCGTCGAGAGCTGGCGCTTTGCCATCGACAGCAACCGCAAGGTTGCCGGCACCACCCAGCTGCTGACACAGGAACGGCTCCACCGCGTGGTGCCCGGCGTCTCCACTGCGGATGACGTGAAAATGCTGCTGGGCAAGCCGCGGGAAGTCATCAACCTTGGCGGCGAGACCGTGTGGGAGTGGCGGGTCGCCATCCCGCCCGAGGTCGGCGTCTTCGTCGTGCGCTTCGGCCCCGACGGCAAGGCCAGCGGCTACAACGTGCTCGAGGACATCAAGAGCGACGACGCGGTCCCCTGAAATCCGTCCTAGATTCCGGCCAGCTTGGAGTTGGCCGCCGCGAGGCGGCCAACCAGTATCCGCAGGTAAGTACGATCAAAGTTGAGCCGGCACAGCTCGGAGGCGCGTTCCAGCGCCTTCACGCTGATCTTGATCATGCGCAGGTCGGTCGCTGCGACCACATCGGCCGAGCGCAGGCTCCCCGGCTCGCCAAGGTAGGCCATCTCGCCGACGCACTCCCCCGCCTTGAGCAGGCTCAGCAGCAGCCGGCGCTTGCGCAGCACCCGCGCCTCGCCGGAAACGATGATGCCGAAAAAATCGCCGGGCTCGCCCTCGTTGATGATGACCTCGTCCTTCGCGAAATCCGCCCACTCCGAAAAGCGCAGCACCTCCCACAGCTCGACGTCGCCGAAGGACTTGAAGAATGACAGCGTGCGCAGGATGTTGAATTTCTCGGTGTCGAGTACGCCGTGCTTGGGCAGCGGCGCACCTGCGGCAATCGCCGCGAGGTCGTTGGCGAACTGCTCCCAGGTCATGTAACGCACGGTCTGCTCTCGCGCCATCGCGCGGCGCACCACGAGATCGAGTTCTGTCGGCACCTCGGGCCTGAACTCGGACGGCAGCGGCGGATCGGCGTTGAGGACCTGGTGCGCGAGGCCGGCGATGTTGTCGGCGGTGAAGGGCAGGCGGCCGGTCAGCATCTGGAACATCACCACGCCCAGCGCGTAGATGTCGGTCTGCAGGTTGGCCGGCTTGTTCAGGTGCTGCTCGGGCGACATGTAGGCCGGGGTGCCGATGCCGTCGACCACGGTGCGCTCGGTCATCATCAGCGCCGCCGAACCGAAATCGGTGACCTTGATGTCGGTGTTGTCCTTGACCATGATGTTGGCCGGCTTGATGTCGCGGTGGATCACGCCCAGCTGCGAGGCGAAATCAAGCGCCCTCGCGCACTTGTAGATCACCTCAATCACGTCGCCCAGCGCCAGCAGGTTGTCGGCTCGGGTGAATCGCTGCAGCGTGCCGCCGGGCACGTACTCCATGACGATGTAGGTGTTGTCCTCGTCCGCGACGGCGTCATAAATTTCGACGATATGCGGATGGTTGAGCTTGCCGGCGAGAGATGCCTCGGTCAGGAACAGGCGGTGCATCAGCTGCCCGCGATTCTCGTCCTTCAGCGCGGTCTGGGAAACCAGCTTGATCGCGACTTCCCGGTCATTGAAGGCATCGCGCGCGAGGAACACGGTGCTGGTGGCGCCATCGCCCAGCTTCCTGACAACCTCGTACTTGCCAATCTTGTTGACGACCGGTTCCGCCATGGACTGCCGACTTTTCCTGAAATTGTTCCGCGCTGCAGGCGCAGTCCGGCGCGCGACGCGCGGCAGGCGTGATTAGACCCTGCCGCCTGTCGAGCGTCAACCGGCCGATGCGCTAACATGCGGCGCATGGCGACGACGTTTAAGGCACGACTGCAGTGATGAATGAATCCGGACGGTGGCAGTTCTGGATCGACCGCGGCGGCACGTTCACCGACATCGTCGCGCGCCATCCGGACGGCAGCCTCCTCACCCGCAAGCTGCTGTCCGAGGATCCCGCACGTTACCGCGATGCCGCGCTTGCCGGCATCCGCGACTTCCTCGGCATCGCCCGCGACGCCGCGATTCCCGCGGACGCCATCGCAGCAGTGCGCATGGGCACCACAGTGGCCACCAACGCGCTGCTCGAACGCAAGGGCGAGCCGACCGCACTGTTCATCACCCGCGGCTTCGGTGACGCGCTGCGCATCGCCTGGCAGAACCGGCCGCGCATCTTTGACCGCCGTATCGTGCTGCCCGACTGCCTCTACGGTGACGTCTGGGAAGTCGACGAACGCTGCGGCGCGCATGGCGATGTCATCCGCGCGCCGGATGCCGGGGCACTGCGTCGCGATTTCGCAGCCGCGCGGAACCGCGGCTACACCTCCTTCGCCATCGTATTCATGCATGCCTACCGTTATCCCGCCCATGAGCAGGCCGCGGCGGCGCTCGCCCGCGAAGCCGGCTTCACCCAGGTCTCTGCATCGCACGAGGTCAGCCCGCTGATGAAGCTGGTGGCGCGCGGCGACACCACGGTGGCCGATGCCTATCTGACACCGGTGCTGCATCGCTATGTCGGGCAGCTGCGTGCCGAACTGCCGGGCGTGCGCCTGCTGTTCATGCAGTCCAGCGGCGGCCTCACCGATGCCGCGCATTTCCGCGGCAGGGACAGCATCCTCTCCGGCCCGGCTGGCGGCATCGTCGGCGCCGCGCGCAGCGCGCTCGCTGCGGGCTTTGATCGCATCATCGGTTTCGACATGGGCGGCACCTCCACCGACGTTGCGCATTTCGCCGGAAACGATCTCTCGGCGCTGGAACGCACATTCGACGCGCAGGTCGCCGGCGTGCGCATCCGCGCGCCGATGCTGTCCATCCACACGGTGGCCGCAGGCGGCGGTTCGATCCTGCATTTCGACGGCGCGCGCATGCGCGTCGGCCCGGATTCCGCGGGCGCCAGCCCGGGGCCTGCTTGCTACGGCAAAGGCGGACTGCCAACCATCACCGACTGCAATGCCGTGCTGGGCCGGATCCAGCCGGAGTTTTTTCCGCGGGTCTTCGGCGACGACGGCTGCCAGCCGCTGAACGTCGCTGCAGCGCGCCGCGAGCTGGCGGCATTGCACGGAAAAATAGTCAATAAAAACAATAATTTAAAATCACTCGAGGAAGTTGCCGAAGGTTTTCTGCAGATCGCCGTGGAAAACATGGCCAACGCGATCAAGAAAATTTCGGTGCAGCGCGGCCACGACATCACCCGCTACACCCTCGCCTGCTTCGGCGGCGCCGCCGGGCAGCATGCCTGCCGCGTCGCCGATGCCCTCGGCATGCCGCGGATATTCATCCACCCCCTGGCCGGCGTGCTCTCGGCCTACGGCATGGGACTTGCCGACATCACGGCGATGCGCGAGCAGACCGTTGAAATGCCGCTCGAAGCTGCATCGCTCAGGGCGCTGGATGCGCAGCTCGCCGGCTTGCGCAGCCAAACGCAGCAAGAGCTCATGGACCAGGGCGTCGCCGTGACCGAGATCACCCTGCATCCGCGCGCCCACATCAAGTATGCCGGCACCGATACCGCGATCGGCGTGCCCTACGGCACTGTGCAGGACATGCAGCAGGTGTTCACTGCGCAATACCTGGAGCGTTACAGTTTCCTGATGCCCGACCGGCAGCTGGTCGTGGAAGCGGTATCGGTGGAAGCCATCGGCCGTGGCAACGCCGACCGCGGATTCACAGACCCGCCGCCGGCATCAGGCAAGCCATCCCCTGCAACCACCGTGAAAATCCACGCCGGCGGCCTCTGGCACGATGCCCCGGTCCATGTCCGCGACAGGCTGGAATCCGGCAGTCGCATCGACGGCCCGGCATTGATCGTCGACGACAACGCCACCACTGTCGTCGAAGCCGGATGGCAGGCGCAGGTGACCGCCCGTGCGGAACTGCTGCTCAGCCGCATTGCGCCGCGCCCGGCGATGCACGGGAACACCGAAGCCGACCCGGTCAGGCTGGAAGTCTTCAACAATCTCTACATGTCGATCGCCGAGCAGATGGGCGCGACGCTGGCCAATACCGCGTATTCGGTGAACATCAAGGAGCGCCTCGACTTTTCCTGTGCACTGTTCGACGCGCAGGGCAGCCTGATCGCCAATGCGCCGCACATGCCTGTGCATCTCGGTTCGATGGGGGAAAGCGTAAAGGCGGTGATCGCCGCCTCACGCGGAAAGATGCTGCCCGGAGATGCATGGATGCTCAACGATCCCTATGCCGGCGGCACCCACCTGCCCGACATCACGGTGATCACGCCGGTGTTCGACACCAAGGGCCGCGAGGTGCTGTTCTACACCGGCTCGCGCGGTCACCACGCCGACGTCGGCGGCATCACGCCGGGCTCGATGCCGCCGGACAGCCGCCACATCGACGACGAAGGGGTGCTGATTTCCGGATTCCTGCTTGCCCGCGACGGCCTGCTGCGCGAGGCCGAGACCCGCGCGCTGTTCTCCGCGGCAAAACACCCAGCCCGCAACATCGACCAGAACATCGCCGACCTGCGGGCGATGATCGCCGCCAACCGCAAGGGCGCTGCAGAGTTGCAGCGCATGACCGCGGAATACGGTCTCGATGTCGTCGCCGCCTACATGCGTCATGTGCAGGACAACGCCGAGGAGGCGGTGCGCCGGGTCATCGACCGGTTGCGCGACGGCAGCTTCAGCTACGAAATGGACTACGGCGCGGTGATCCGCGTGGCGATCCGCGTTGATCGCAGCGCACGCAGCGCGGTGATCGATTTCAGCGGCAGCTCGGCACAGGGCGCCGACAACTTCAATGCGCCGTTTGCGGTGACCATGGCCGCCGTGCTCTACGTGTTCCGCACGCTGGTCGACGACGACATCCCGCTCAATGCCGGCTGCCTGAAGCCATTGGAAGTCATCGTGCCGGAAGGCTCTCTGCTCAACCCGCGCCATCCCGCGGCGGTGGTCGCCGGCAACGTCGAAACCTCGCAGTGCGTCACCGATGCGCTGTACGGCGCACTTGGGGTGATGGGTGCTTCGCAGGGAACGATGAACAACTTCACCTTCGGCAACGAGCGTCACCAGTACTACGAAACCGTTGCCGGAGGCTCGGGTGCCGGCATACTGCAAGGCGGAACAGGCGATCCGCGCGGTTTCGACGGCACCGCCTGCGTGCAGACCCACATGACCAACTCCAGGCTGACCGACCCCGAGGTGCTGGAATGGCGCTACCCGGTGCGCGTCGACAGTTTCGCGATCCGCCGCGGCAGCGGCGGCAGCGGGCGCTGGCGCGGAGGCGACGGCGCGGTGCGCAAAATCCGTTTCCTTGAAACGATGACCGCGGCCATACTTTCCGGCCATCGCCGCGTGCCGCCCTACGGCATGGCGGGCGGCGCGCCGGGGGCCACCGGCCGCAACGCGGTCGAACGCGCCGACGGGCGCATCGAGCCGCTTGCCGCCTGCGCCGGCACCCTGATGCAGCCGGGCGACAGTTTCATCATCGAGACGCCGGGCGGCGGCGGATACGGCAAGACGGACTGAAACGCAGGCGGACCACCGCCCAGGCAGACGTCGCGCTTGCACGCCGCCCTTTCGCGCTAGAATTTCCCCGTCAACCGGCAAGGAGGAGTCGACCATGGCTGAAGAGGCAAAGACCTGGAGTTTCGACCAGCTGAAGCATTCGACGGTGGTCGAGCTGCGCGAAATCGCCAAGGGCATCGAGCACGAGGCGCTGCAGGGTTACACCCAGCTCAACAAGGACCACCTGATCACCGCGCTGTGCAAGGCGCTGAACATCGATCCGCACATCCACCACGAGGCGCGCGGCATCGACAAGGCGCGTTTCAAGGCCAAGCTGAAGGAACTGAAAAAGGAACGTGACGCGGCACTGGCAGCGCATGACCACGAGAAACTACGCGTGATCCGCCACCACCGCCGCAGCCTGATGCACCGCATCCGCAAGGCAATGGTCTGAGCGGGGATTTTTTCCACCTGCAATCTCAGGGTTTGTCGCGCCGCGCGGCAGCCCCTGGATCCAGCCCCATCAGCCGCAGTGCCCAGGCCGACAGAAAGCCGATCACCAGCGGCCACCAGGCTTCGAACATCAGCGCCAGCGCAGCTGCCGTGGCATATGTGGCAGCAAGCAGCAGCGCGCCCGTGTGGCGCTGCCGCCACCAGGTGAACAGCAGCGCCACGGCAAGCAGCGCGAATAAGAAGGAGAATACGTAGGTGACGATGAGCATTTCAGCGATTCCCGTGACTGCCGCCGATTTTATTTCATCCGCGCCCGCGCGCCGATGCGCATGACGGAGTCGCGGCCTTGACGCCGGCAAAGCCCCGGCGCGCGCTGACCGCCTGCTGCGCGGCACACACGCTGCATGACGGCCTCTCCGACCTGACTTACGTGCTGCTGCCCCTGCTGGCACAGAGCTTCGGCCTGACGCTGGCACAGGTGGGCATGATCCGCGCTGCACACCGCACGGCGATGGCGGCATTCCAGATTCCCGCGGGGCTGGCGGCCGAGCGCATCGGCGAGCGCAACCTGCTGGCCGCCGGCACCTTTCTCGCCGGCGCGGGATTCGCCGCGCTCGGCCATGTCTCCGGCTTCTGGATGATCCTGATCGCGCTGTTTTTCGCCGGCCTGGGATCAGCGGTCCAGCATCCGCTGTGCTCGACCATCATTTCCAATGCCTATCCCGAAGCCGGACGCCGTGCCGCACTGGGCACCTACAACCTGTTCGGAGATGTCGGCAAGTTTGCCTTCGGCGGATTGCTGAGCCTGCTGCTGATGGCCGGTTTCTCCTGGCAGGGACCGGTCACGCTCTATGGCATCGCCGGCATGCTGGTGGCCGCAGCCGCTTTTTTCTGGATCTCCGGCAGCACCACGGCGCAGCCGGCAGCGGCCGCGCGACCGGCGCGCCGCGGCGGCTGGGGCATCCGCAACCGTCGCGGCTTCACGGCGCTGTGCCTGATCGAAATCGTCGACAGCAGCACGCGGGTCGGCTTCCTCACCCTGATCGCCTTCCTGATGATCGACAAGGGACTGTCCACCGGCTGGGCTGCGCTGTCGGTGCCGCTGGTGCTGGTCGGCGGCATGGCCGGCAAATTCGCCTGCGGGCTGCTCGCGGAACGCGTCGGCATCATCCGCACCATCATCATCACCGAGGTAGCCACCGGCGCCGGCATACTCGGCGCAGTCGCGCTGCCGGGCATCGCGGCTTTCCTGCTGCTGCCGCTGCTCGGCATCGTGCTGCAGGGGACCTCGTCGGTGCTGTATGCGACGACCGGCGATCTCGTCGAACAGGATCGCCTGCCGCGCGCCTTCGGCCTGATTTACACCCTGGGTTCAGTCTGCGGCATCGCGGCCCCGCTCGGCTATGGCCTTGCCGGCGACCATATCGGCGTCGGCGGTGCGGTTGCGCTGATGGGCTTCGCGATTTTCCTGGTGCTGCCGCTCACCACAATGCTGCGCCCGGCCATCGGCGCGGAACCCCTGCGCATCTGACCTGGCCCTGCCGGGACGACGCTTCTGAGTCGTCACATCCACGGGAATCCAGCACTCTTAACCCGTTGACCGGCTTGGGCAACTTCTATATATTGATAATCATTCTCATTTATGATCATCAATGCCGACCCATGAACACGACCGCCGAAGCCGAATCCGCATCCACTCCGACACCCCGCAGCGCGGATCCCGCCAGCACCGCCGCTGAACACCCGGCCCCTGAAGTGAACAGCCTGCATTTGCTGGGCGAGCACGGCCTGCTGCGCATCGAGCACCGCGGCGCACTCTACACACTGCGGGCCACCAGCAAGGGCGGACTGATCCTCACCAAGTAGCGCCAATGCCGCACCATTGCCGTCACCGCGGTTCGAAACCTGATGTCGATGGCGGCTTCGCATGTGCCCTCGCCGCGCTCACTGCCGCCGGACTGCTCTCCGCGCTGATTGACGGCACGCTCGGCTGGTCCTGGCTCGCAGGCGAAGTCCTGCGGCAGCTGCTGCCCTGAGGCGCCCCGCCTGTTGGATTGCGGTTTCGCTCGCAGCGCATTGCGCGGGATAATCGGAGCTCGCAAACCAAACGGGAAATCCAGATGCTCGATCTGCAAGGGAAGATTGCATTCATCGGCGGCGCCGGCAGCATCGGCGCGGGCTGGGGCAACGGCAAGGCCACCGCGGTGCTGCTCGCGCGGCAGGGTGCCCGCGTCTTCGGCACCGACCTCAATCCGGCGGCGCTCGAGGAAACCCGCCGCATCATCGAAGAGGAAGGCGGCACTTTCACGGCACACCCCTGCAACATGACCGATTCCGATGCGGTCAAGGCTGCGGTCGATGCCTGCCTTGCGCAGCACGGCCGCATCGACATCCTGATCAACAACGTCGGCGGCTCGGCGCCCGGCGACCCGGTGAGCATGGATGTCGAAACCTGGGACCGCCAGCTTGACCACAACCTCAAAACCGCATTCCTCGGCTGCAAGCATGTGCTGCCGGTGATGGAAAAACAGCGCAGCGGCGCGATCGTCAACATCTCCTCGGTGGCGGGCTTCGCGCACCAGGTCGACGGCCGCGTGCATGTCGCCTACAGCACGGCAAAGTCCGGCCTGCTCGGCTTCACCCGCTCGACCGCGATCGCCTATGTCAAGAAAGGCATCCGCTGCAATCTGGTGATTGTCGGCACCATGCACACGCCGCTGGTCGAGGAACGGCTGATGAAACAGCTCGGCCCCGAGGCCGCGCGGGATCTCGTCGCCAAACGCCATGCCGCGGTGCCGATAGGACGCATGGGCGATGCCTGGGACACCGCGCACGCGGCGCTGTTCCTGGTGTCCGACGAGGCGCGCTACATCACCGCGACCCATCTCGTCGTCGACGGCGGACTCACTGCCGCGCGTCCGGGCTGAACGATTGCGCGGCACGGAACTTGTCGCGCCGCAAGTTGCCCAATCCGCAGTCCGCAAAACAGGAAAAATCCCCGATGAACGAGCAGGAACGCAAGGCCGTGTTGACGGTGTGCCTGATGGCGGCATTCGCCGACGGCAGCAAGCACGAGCGCGAACGCGCTGAAGTCAGGAACATCGCAGAGTCCCTCGCCGGCGAGGCCTCGATCAACATTTCGGCGCTCGTCCAGGACGTGCTGCTGAAACGCGCCTCGCTGTCCGAAGTCGCTGCAATGCTGGTCACGCCGGAATCGCGACAGCTTGCCTTCGAGATGGCGGTCTGCGTCTGCGATGCCGATGGCGCGCAATCGCCGGCGGAGCATGAATTCCTCGAAACGCTGCGCAGCACGCTGGGTCTCGATGCGGCTCGGGCCGGCAACTTCAGCACGCAGGCGGAGACCATCGCCTGCGCGCCCTTGGCGCCGGCAGTCGCAGTCACCGCAGCATCAACGATGACCCGAGAGGAAATGGACAGCGCGATCCTGAAGGCCTCCATCCTCAACGGCGCAATCGAACTGCTGCCCGAATCGCTGTCGACGATGGCGATCATTCCGCTGCAGATGAAGCTGGTCTACCGCATCGGCAAATCCTACGGCTACGAACTCGATCGCGGCCATATCAAGGATTTCCTCGCCACTGCGGGTGTCGGCCTGACCTCGCAGTATCTGGAACAGGCAGGACGCAAGCTGCTCGGCGGACTGCTGCGCAGCGTCGGTGGCGGCCTGCTCGGCGGCCTCGGCAAGCAGGCGGTCAGTTCCGGCATGAGTTTCGCCAGCACCTATGCGCTGGGTCATGTTGCACGCCACTACTACGCCGGCGGCCGCACGCTGAACGCGCAGATGCTGCGCGACGCCTTCAACGACATGCTCGGCGAAGCGAAGAATCTGCAGGGACGTTACCTGCCCGAGATGCAGGCGCAGGCGCGCACGCTGGATGCGGGCAGCCTGCTCAGCCTCGTGCAGAAAAGCTGATCTTACCTGCGGGTATTTTTACAAGTATTTGATTATAAACAGATTTTATGCAGTCTTCCGGGTGCCGCCTGCAGTGGCCAGGCCCGGAACCCGCGAAGCACGCAGCAGCACCTGCCCCTCGAACATGCGGCGCTGGGTGCGGTAGAAAGCGCCCTGCTCGGCGTGCCAGCCGCCATCCCTGCGCTTCACCGTCGCCGCCACGGTAAGGATGCCCGATGGCATGCCGATGCGGATCGGGGCCTCGACATCGCCGCCCTTCCTCAGCACTTCGTTGACCACGCTGCCCTCGATGCGCGACGCCACCGCCATGCACAGCGACACCGTCAGCGGCAGCGCGCGGTGTGTCTGACCGTTTGAAATGACGCGCGCCGTGAGGTCGACATCCTGTGCCGAGATGGTTTCACCCGACAGCAGCTTCGAGTCCTGCGCCGGCGACACGAAGCCGATGAACGGTATCGATTTCTTTTTTGCGGCTTCCGCGGCGTCCGCCGCGATGCCCATCGCCACCGAACCGGCGATGCGGATCGCCGACAACTTCTGCATCACGGCCGCATCGGCATCGATCTGTTCGGGCAGTTCGGTGCCGCTGAGGCCGATGTCCTTCGCGTTGATCCATACCGTTGCATTGGCGGCATCGACCAGCGAGGCGCTCAGCTTGCCGACACCCGGTACATCGAGCACGTCGACCGCATTGCCGGTGGGCAGCAGCTTGCCGGTGGTGGCGCCGCCGGGATCGCGGAATTCCAGTTTCACCGGCGAGCCGGTGCCGGAAACGCCGGGTATCGCGAGCTCGCCGTCGACCGCCGCCAGGCCGTCATCGATGCTGAACAGCGCGTGGATGATCTTCCTGGTGTTGGTGTTGTGGATGCGCACCAGCGCCTCCTGCCCCGACACCCTGACCAGGCCCTCGTCCACCGCGAAAGGCCCCATCGCCGAGGACATGTTGCCGCAGTTGGCGCCGTAATCGACCTTGGCCTCCTTCACCTGCACCTGGGCAAAGGTGTAGTCGATGTCGGCGTCGGGCCGCGTCGACGGGCCGACCACGCAGACCTTGGACAGCGAGGACACGCCGCCGCCCATGCCGTCGAGCTGGCGGCCGTTGGGATCAGGGCTGCCGATCGCGGCCAGGAAAATATCGTCCCACAGCGCGCGGTCCTGCGGCAGGTCCTGCTGCTTGAACACCACGGCATTGCTGGTGCCGCCGCGCATGAACACCGCGGGAATCTTGAGCTGCTTCATCGTTGTCTCCTCGTCTTCGGAATCGGTAACGGTTGCGCCGGCGATCCTGGGTCGCAGCGGTGGCGTTCATGATATGGATCTCACCACGATTTGGCGGGCTACGGGTTCAACTTTCACGCCGGATTGCGGTATTCTAGCGGCAATAACCCATAGCTGGCGGCGCAAAATCCCGCTCCGCCCTGACCAACCCAGAGGAATCCACCATATGAAAAAACGTGCCGCCCCCGCAAAGCGCAAAGCCGTAACCTCCCGCAAACGCAGCGCCCGCCCCGCCCGTGGCGTGAGTGCCGCCGAGTGGCAGGCACGCGTGGAACTTGCCGCCGCTTACCGCCTCACGGCGATGATGGGCTGGACCGACATGCTGGGCACCCACATCTCCTGCCGCGTGCCCGGCAGCCATGACCAGTTCCTGATCAACCCCTACGGCCTGCTGTTCGAAGAAGTCACGGCTTCGGACCTGATCAAGTGCGACATCGAGGGCAACAAGCTGTCGAAATCGCCCTACGAAATCAACTCCGCCGGTTTCACCATACACAGCGCGGTGCACATGAACTGCCCCGACGCCGAAGCGGTGATGCATTGCCACACCCAGTACGGCGTCGCCGTGGCCTCGCAGAAACAGGGCTTGCTGCCGCTGACCCAGATGTCGCTGACCGCGCTGTCGCAGGTCCGCTATCACGATTTTGAAGGCGTGGCCGAAGACCACAACGAGCGCGAGCGCCTGGTGCGTGACCTCGGCGACGGCAGCATGCTGATCCTGCGCAACCACGGCACGCTGACCGTGGGCCGCAGCGTCGGCGAGATGTTCGCCCGCATGTACCGCCTCGAGCGTGCCTGCAAGATGCAGATCACCGCGATGACCGGCGGCGCCGAACTGAACCGCCTGCCCGACGAAGTCGTCAACCACACCATCGACCAGGGCCGATTCATCTACGGCGAGAGCGGCCGCGGTGCCGGCGGCAAGCTGATGTGGGCGGCGCTGATGCGCAAGCTCGACCGGGAATGCCCCGGCTACGCATCCTGATTTTCCCCGAGGCTGCCGCGGGGCGCCCCTGCCTGGACCGGCGGCGGCGCCCCGTCCTTTTGGGAGCCTCTTGGGGAGCCCTTTTGAAAGCCCGTTTCTGAAAGTCCGTTCTTGAAGCCCATCAACGTCGTCACCCTGCTGACCCTTGCAATGCAGGGCGGCCACATGGGCAGCCGCGTCGTCGCCTCGCTGCTCGCCTTGAGCCTCGGGGCCGGCCCGATGCTGATCGGTGTGCTGATAGCCTCCTATTCGATATTCCAGCTCGGCTTCGCGCTGTTGGTCGGCCGCATTTCCGACCGCTATGGCTCGCGCCTGCCGATGCTCGGCGGCAGCATCGCCTTTGGCGCCGGGCTGGTGATACCCGCGGTGTCGCCGACGCTGACCGGCCTCTTCATATCCGCACCGCTGATCGGCATCGGTTTCGTGTTCTTCAACGTCGCCGTGCAGAATCTTGCCGGCACCCTCGGCAGCGCCGCCGAGCGCACCCGCAACTTCTCCACGCTGAGCCTCGGCTATTCCAGCGGCCACATGATCGGCCCGGTGATCGCCGGGTTGATGATCGACCGTTTCGGCTTCGGTCCCGCCTATATCGCCTTCGCGGTGCTCACCCTGGCGCCGATCCTGACGCTCGCGCTGTCGCCCGCGCTGGGCGCCAGCGGCGCGCGCAAGGAAGCCGCCTCCAGCAGCGCCTTTGACCTGCTGCGGGTGCCTTCGCTGCGGCGGATGATCATCGTCAGCGGCCTGGTCACCACCGGCTGGGATCTTTACGTGTTCTATGTGCCGATCTACGGCCATTCCATCGGTCTCTCGGCATCGACCATCGGCACCATCCTCGGCGCCTTTGCCGCCGCCAGCTTCATCGTCCGCGTCGCCCTGCCCGTGCTGACCCGGCGTTACAGCGTCGAGACCGTGCTGGCGACGGCGATGTGCAGCGCCGCGCTGCTGTTCCTGCCCTTCACCTTCATCGAGTTCGTGCCCGCGCTACTCGCGCTGTCCTTCGGCATCGGCCTCACGCTGGGCGTCAGCCAACCGCTGACGCTCAACCTGACCTACAACCGCTCGCCGGCGGGACGCTCCGGCGAAGTCACCGGCCTGCGCCTGACCATCAACAACATCACCCATATCGCCGTGCCCCTGGCCGCGGGCTCGGTGGGCGCGCTGCTCGGCATCGCACCGGTGTTCTGGGCCAGCGCGGCGATCCTGCTTACCAGCGGCTGGCTGACCCACAACGATCGCGACAAGGCCTGAGGCCTGACTGCAACTGTACGCAAGCTCCCTTTGAGGGTTGCGCAGTACGGAGCAATGCCGCCTTGTCCGCAGCTCCGCAGCACTGGCCAGTCGATCTCAGACAGGCAAATCGCCTGCCGCCATGCGGCGTCACCTCAACCCGGACGCAAGCCGCAAAAAAAACACGCGGCCTGGGCCGCGTGTCAGTTTGATGCCATTCACTCCGTCACCGGTATGCCGGTGTCTTGTTCTCCCCCTCGAAATCAGGCTCCCGGAGGTTCGTGGAAGGCAACGTCGCGTTTCTTGCGCACTGCCGGCAGGATCATGATCACCAGCAGCAGGACCGTCAGACCGAGGAACACCGCACTGATCGGCCGAGTGAAGAACACGGTCGGATCGCCCCGCGAGATCAGCAGCGCGCGGCGCAGGTTCTCCTCCATCAGCGGTCCAAGCACGAAGGCCAGGATCAGCGGTGCCGGCTCGCACTTCAGCTTGGCGAAGATGTAACCCATCAGGCCGAAGAACACCGTCATGTAGATGTCGAGGTCGAGGTTGTTGACGCTGTAGACGCCGATCGCCATGAAGGTCAGGATTGCCGGGAACAGGATGCGGTAAGGCACCTGCAGCAGCTTGACCCAGAGGCCGATCAGCGGCAGGTTCAGCACCACCAGCATCGCGTTGCCGATCCACATGCTCGCGATCAGGCCCCAGAACAGCTCCGGACGCTGGGTCATCACCTGCGGCCCCGGCGCAATGCCCTGAATGGTCAGCGCGCCCAGCATCAGCGCCATCGTGCCGCTGCCCGGAATGCCCAGGGTCAGCGTCGGAATGAACGCGCACTGCGCAGCCGCGTTGTTGGCCGACTCGGGGCCAGCCACGCCCTGGATGGCGCCCTTGCCAAAGTCCTGCGGATTGTTGGCCATCTTTTTCTCCAGCGCGTAGCTGGAGAAGGCGCTGATCGTCGGACCCGCACCTGGCAAGGTGCCGAAGAAGGCGCCGATCGCCGTGCCGCGGACGATGGGACCGATGGACACCTTCAGGTCGTGCAGCGTCGGATACAGGTGCTCGATTTTCTGGGTCAGCAGATTGCGCCCGGCTGCGTCCTGCCCCTTTTCGAGGTTTTGCAGGATCTCGCCGAAACCGAACAGGCCCATCGCCACCACGACGAAGCTGAGACCATCCGCCAGCCCCGACATGCCGAAGGTGAAGCGCGACATGCCCGAGTTGACGTCGGTGCCGATGATGCCGAACAGCAGGCCGAGGAAAATCATCGCGATGGCCTTCAGCATCGAGCCGCTGGCCAGTACCGCCGAAGCGATCAGGCCCATGGTCATCAGCGAGAAATACTCCGGCGCGCCGAATTTCAGCGCGACTTCAGCCAGCGGCGGTCCGAACAGGGCGATCAGGATGGTGCCGACGGTGCCCGCAAAAAAGGACCCGACCGCGGCAATCGCCAGCGCCGGACCGGCGCGGCCGTTCTTGGCCATCGCATGACCGTCCATGCAGGTCACCACCGAGGCCGATTCGCCGGGCAGATTGACCAGAATGGCCGTCGTCGAGCCGCCGTACTGAGTGCCGTAATAAATGCCGGCCAGCATGATCAGCGCGCCGACGGGCGGCAGGTTGAAGGTCGCCGGCAGCAGCATCGCGATCGCGGCCAGCGGACCGATGCCCGGCAGCACGCCCACCAGAGTGCCGACGAATACACCGATGAAACAGTACAGCAGGTTCTGCAGCGTGACCGCTGTCTGGAAACCCAACGTCAGGTTGGGGAAGTATTCGGCAAAAATTTCCATTTACTTATCTCCACCAGAACAGCGGGAAGGGCAGTTCGAGGCCCTTGATGAACAGCGCCCAGCAGCCGATGATCAGCGCGATGGCGATAATGGGAACTTCCTTCCAGCGCAATTCCTTGCCGGCCGCCGAAGCGAGGAAAACCATCACCGCCACGGCCAGCACGAAGCCGACATGATCGATGGCCCAACCGAAGAATATGAAGGCAATGCTCAGCAGCACCATGGCCTTCCAGGCGAACTTGCCGACCCCCTCGCCCTTCTCCTTGAAGCCGGTCGCGGAAATGGCCAAACCGAGAATGATCAGAAAAATTCCGATCCATGTGGGGAAATAGCCGGGGCCCATGCGGGCAGCGGTACCGTACGGATAATCCGAGGCAATGAATATCGCCAAGGCTCCGAAGGCGATGAACATGACACCGCCCCAGAAATCTTCCTGACTCGTGATTTTCAACTGAACACCCTCCTGATTTCGGAAACAGATACCGGAACTATCCGGTCCGGTGTGCCGCTCACCTTGCTTGAACTGCTGACCTGCTGCGGCAAATGAAACACCCGTGACTTCTTTTTTGACCCCTGTGCGATCAGGTTTATATGATTACGGAGCCGAACTTTACACGAAGCATTCTGCCAAACAAAGCTTTTTTGCCCCTCTTTTTTGCCCATTATTGTGCGATGCACCATGCGTTTTTGCGCTTCGCGCACCACGATTGCACAACACAGGAATCGTTTGTCCGGCCGGCGCGAATTCTAAAATGAAAGTCTTGCACGAAGCTTGCAGGAATCCATCTTTTTTTGCCTCTCAGAACACGGCCCGCAACACCCTGACCGACCGGATATTCATCAACGCAGCGCGCTGCAGACTGTATGCGCCAGTGTGGTGCATCACAGGAACCGCAGCGCGCCTCTACGCCGGAATTCAATCCATCATCTCAAGGCGTCGTGTCTTGATCAGCATTCTCAGACGATCACTCTCGCTGCGGATGAAGCCTGCAAAATCCTCGACGCTTCCACCCGCGTACACCAGACCCAGCTTGTCGAGCGTGCTTTTCACATCCGGAAGATTCAGCGCCTTGTTCAGTTCGGCGTTGAGTTTCGCGATGATCGGCTTGGGCGTTTTGGCCGGCACCTGCACCCCGAACCAGACTGTCGCCTCGGCGTTGCTCACGCCCTGTTCCTGCAGCGTCGGAACGTTCGGTATCACCCCCTGCCGCTTGGGCGCCGCAACCCCGAGTATCTTGAGCCGGCCGGCCTTGATATGCGCATCCCCGCTGACCACTGTGGTGTAGACCACATTGACACGCCCTGAAATCACATCGGCAAACGCCGGTGCCGTGCCTTTGTAGGGCACATGCACGAATTGGGCGCCGGTCGCTGCCGCGAACAGCGCCTGTGCAATATGCAGGCTGCTGCCCTGTCCTGACGAAGCCCAGGTCAGCTTGCCGGGATTGGCCTTGGCATAGGCCAGCAGTTCCGGCACGTTGTTCGGCGCGAAGGAAGGCGCTGCGACAATGATCAGCGGCGAGTAGCCGATGAACATGACCGGCGCGAGATCGGTCTGACGGTACGGCGGCGAGCGCCGCAGCAGTACGTTGTTGACGCTCGGGCCGGGATTGGCGTGCAGCAGGGTATGTCCGTCGGGCGAGGCATCAACCGCGATCTTGGCGCCCAGCGAGCCGCCGGCACCGGGGCGGTTGTCGACCACGAACTGCTGCCCTGTGGATTCCGACAGTTTCTGCGCAAACAGCCGCGCCGTGATGTCATTGGAAGCGCCGGGCGCGAAAGGCACGATCCAGCGCACCGGGCGATCCGGATACGCCGACACACCCTGCGCGGCAACATCCGGCGCGGGGACCTGCATGAGTCCTATGGCGGCAAGCGCCGCGAAAAATTTCCGTTTCATGGTCATCCTCCTCCTCGTTGTAAACGCCGCAGTGCCGCGGCTTGGACCTCAGGTGCGTGTCAGCGCATCCGGGTTGATCACGTTTATCGGCCGGTCTCCGGCAAAGGCCAGGATCTGGTCGAAAATGCTGCCGAATATGCGCTCGTAACCGGCGCGCTCGACATAGCCAATATGCGGCGTGCACAGCGCATTGTCCAGCTTCAGCAGCGGATGGTTCGCGCCCAGCACCGGCTCCTCCTCGAACACGTCGACCGCGGCCATGCCCGGCCGGCCCAGCTGCAGCGCCTTTTCCAGCGCGCCCGGCTCGATCAGGCCGGCACGGCTGGTGTTGACGATCAGCGCGGTCGGTTTCATCCGCGCGAGGTCGGCTGCGGACACGATGCCGCGGGTCTCGGCGATCAGGCGCAGATGCAGGGAAATCACATCGCTTTCCTCGAAGAAAGCCTCCTTGCTGCGCGCCGCGGTGTAGCCATCGGCCCGCGCGCGGGCAAGCGAAGCCTCGCGCGCCCACACCAGCACCTTCATGCCGAAAGCCTTGCCGTAACCCGCGATCACCGCACCGATGCGGCCGTAACCATAAACGCCCAGCGTCTTGCCGCGCAGGCCCAGCCCCACCGTCGACTGCCAGCGCCCCGCCTTCAGCGCCGCCACTTCCTGCGGAATATTGCGCATCGCGGCAATGATCAGGCCCCAGGTCAGCTCGGCGGTGGCGTACGAGGGCTGACCGGGATGCAGGTTGCTGCACAGCACGACGCCCTGCCGCGTGCAGGCCTCGACATCGATGTGCGGATAGACGCTATGGTGGCTGATCAGCCTGAGCTTCGGCAGGCGCTCGATCAGCGGCGCGCGGATCGGCGTGCGTTCGCGGATCAGCACCAGCGCCTCGGCGTCCTGCAGCCGCTGCGCCAGCACGTCGACGTCCTTGGTATGGTCGTTCCAGACCGTGACTTCGTGGCCCTGCAGCTTCGAGTAGCAGTCCAGCCTGCGCACGACATCCTGGTAGTCATCGAGAATCGCAATTTTCATCAGTGCTGCTCCGTATTTTATAAGCACTTGTTTTTATTCATTAATTTAACCAGCCGCTGGCTTGCTGTGCGGCCACCACCTCGTCGACGATTTCCGGCGCGCGACCGACATAGGTGGTCGGGTCCAGCGCCGCCTTCAGCTCCTCCGCCGACAGCGCCGCCCGGACCTGCGCGTTCTGCATCAGCGCGTCCTCGAAGGAAATGTTGCTCTCGATACCGTGCATCGAAATCTCGTAGACCAGGTCATGCGCGGTCTGCTTGCCGACCTTGTCCGAGAGCACGAACATCACGCGCTCCGACAGCAGGAAACCGCCGAGGCAGTCGAGGTTGTGGCGCATCTTCTTTGCATCAACATGCAGGTCGTCCAGCACGTACTTCATGATCGCCAGCATGCCGCCCATGATCAGGCAGGACTCGGGCACCGCCTTCCACTCGCCGCGCCAGGCCGAGCCGTCGCGCTCGTGCTCGATCACCATCGACTCCAGCATGTAGGGCACGTTGTAGCGCAGCGCGCGGCTGGCGCCGACCACTGCCTCGCAGCTGGAAGGGTTGCGCTTGTGCGGCATCGTCGAGGAGCCGACCTTGCCCGCGCTGAAGGGCTCGTAGAGTTCGCCGATCTCGGTGTGCTCGAGGATGATGATCTCGTTGGCGATCTTCGCCAGCGTCGAGCTGATCAGCCCGAGCACATTGACGTATTCGGCAAAGCGGTCGCGCGCCGGCTGCCAGTTGATGTCGGCGACGCCGAGGCCGAGCCGTTTCATGACCCGGATTTCCAGCTCCTTCGCCCTGGGGCCGAAGGAAGCCTGGGTGCCCACGGCGCCGACCATGCCGCCGACGAACACCCGTGACTCGAGCTGGCGCATGCGCTCGTAATGGCGCCCCATCTCCGACAGCCAGATCGCCGCCTTGTGGCCGAAAGTGATCGGCAGGGCCTGCACGCCGTGCGAACGGCCGACCATCGGCGTATCGCGGTGCGCCTGGCACAGCTTCACCAGTGCCCTGCCGATCGCCTTCATGTCGCGCAGGTAGATCGCGTGCGCCTCCTTGATCTGCAGCATCACCGCGGTATCAAGCACGTCCTGGGTGGTCGGGCCGAAGTGGATGTACTCGCCATGGTCACCCTGGCACAGCTTCTGCACCGCCTTCACCGCCGGCACCAGCGGGTGCTTGATGCGGCGGATTTCAACCGCCACCGCGTCGATGTCGATTTTCGAGATCTTGGCATTGGCCGCGATGTCGGCCGCCGCAGCCTTGGGGATGATGCCCAGCTCGCCCTGCTCGATCGCGAAGGCCGCCTCGAAATCCAGCCATTTCTGCACGCGGTTGTGGTCGTTGAATATGGCGCGCAGCTCATCCGTGCTCCACAGGTGCTTGATCAATGCGTCGTCGAATACTCCGGATACCATGAATGACTCCTCCAATTAATTGCGTTTCTTGAGTGCAGATGAAAACCGGAAAACGTCAACCGCCGATGAACGCAGATTAACGCCGATAAAATCAAAATGACCAGAAAACTTTCCGTGTAATCAGTGTAATTTTCTAAAGTCAGAGTCGCCTGCCTGCCTTCGAAACTTTCCGAGAACCGGTTTAATCTGAGTTCATCGGCGTTTATCGGCGGTTAACTGCTCTTGGTCCTTCTGTCAGGCGATTCAGTCAGGCTGCCAGCGCCCGATTTTCCGGAACCTTCATGAAGCATTCCATCGCATGCCAGAACTTGTGGCGGTTGATGCCCAGCGTCGCCGCATGCGCGAGCCCCGACACGAACACGAACTGCTTGTCCTTGCTCGGCAGCTTGCCGAAAAAGTCCAGCAGGTCCGGCTCGGCGGCGATGCCGTCGTATTCGCCGCGGATGATGCACACCGGACAGGTGATTTTCAGCGGATCGATCACCGGCAGGTTCGCGCACATGTCGAGATAGGTGCCGGTGGGCACCGAATCACCGAGCGGCAGTTCGGCATCGGCCAGCGCGTCGGCGGCGATCATTTCGGAGGTGCCGGGCTTGTCGCGGGTGAACATGCTGTGGATGAAGGCGCGGTCGACCTTGCGCCGCGGGCTGGCCTGGTACTCCGCCAGTTTTTCCCTGCGCTTGGCCAGCGTCGGCGAACCCTCGCCGGTGTAGACCAGCGCCGACACCATCAGCCGTTTGACGCGCCCCGGATTCTGCTGCGCGTAAAGCGCCGCGCGCAGCGCACCCGACGAACCGCCATACATGTAAACCTCTTTCACGCCGGTTTCGCGCTCGACGACCTGCATCGCCGCGGCAAGGTCCTGCGCGCCCGAGGCAATATCCGAATTGCTGTCGCTGCGGTCGGAGCGGCCGTAACCCTCGTGGTCCACGGTCCACACGTCGTAACCGAGGCCGGCAAAATGATCCATCAGCGAATAATCGCTGCGACCCGGCACGCTGAGGTCGAAGCTCGAGCGGCCCGAGGCCGAGGAACCGTGGACCAGGAACAGTACCGGCGCGCCTTTCGGTGCATCAGCCGCGCGTTTGCGGTACACATAGAGTTTGACCTCGCCTTTTTGCGCCTGGTATTCCGCGGCCTTGATTTGCGCCATGCCATGCTCCGTTCAGTGAATTGAACGGCGATTATCGCACCATGGAAACCGGAAACGGCCCCGGCAGCGCAATCCGGATGCTGGTCGCAGTGTACACTCGCGGCATCAAACGTCACGGAGCACACCATGGGCGCTGCACCCTCGAAAATCGTCAGCCTGTCCGCACTGGCCGGCCTCATTCCTGATGGCGCGGCGCTGGGCCTCGGCGGCGTGTTCCTGCACCGAGGACCTTTCGCGCTGGTGCGCGAGCTGGTGCGACAGGGCCGCAGGAATCTCGAGATCATCAAGCCCTCACCCGGTTATGACCTCGACCTGCTGTGCCGCGCCGGTGCAGTCGCCAAAGTGCGCGCCGGAATCGTCGCGATGGAAGGCAACTTCGGCCTCGCCCGCTGGTACCGCAAGGCGATCGAACGCAGGGAGGCCAGGCTCGAGGAACATGCCTGAATGACCCTGGTCGCGGGGCTGCGTGCAGCCTCCTACGGGATACCCTTCCAGCCGGTGGCCGGCGTGCACGGCAGCGAACTGGCGCGCGTCAACGGCTGGCAGACGCTGCGCGATCCCTACGGCTCGGGCAGCGAGGTCTATGTCATTCCGGCGCTGAGTCCCGACATTGCCGTGATTCATGCCGCGGAAATCGACGATGAGGGCAATGCCCGCGTCTACGGTTCGCCGTTCTGGGATCATCCTCTGACCCGCGCCGCAAAACGCGTGCTGGTCACCGCCGAAAAACTCGTGACCACCGACCGCCTGCGCGAACAGCCCGAGCTGACGCTGGTGCCGGGATTCATGGTCGAGGCCGCGGCCGTGGTGCCGCAAGGCGCATGGCCGGGCTCGATGCACCCGTATTACGAGATCGACTACCCCGCGGTCGAAGGCTACATGGAAGATCGCGACGGCGTGCTCGCACAACACCTCGCCGATGCCCCGGAAGCCGTCGCATCAAGCTGAACCTGCAGCGGTCCTGCGCGGCTTCGCACCGCTGGCCAATGCCGGCGCGCGGGTGCTGGTGCTGGGCAGCATGCCCGGCGCCGAGTCCCTGCGCGCGGGGCAGTACTATGCCCATCCGCGCAATGCCTTCTGGCGCATCATGGGTGACCTCGTTGGCGCATCACCTGAACTGCCTTACGCGAAGCGCACACGCCTCATCAGATCCGCCGGCGTCGCGCTGTGGGACGTGCTCGCAGCCTGCACGCGCCCGGGCAGCCTTGATGCCGACATCGACCCCGACTCGGTCATCACCAATGACCTGCCGGCCTTTTTCGCCCGCCATCCGCGGATCACGCATGTGTTTTTCAACGGCGCGACCGCCGAACGCTGCTTCCGCATCCACGTGCAGCCGGCGCTGGAACCCGGTGCGCTGCGCCTGCAACGGCTGCCTTCGACCAGCCCGGCACATGCCGCCCTCGACTACCGCCGCAAACTCGCAGCCTGGCGCAGCATTCTGCGGCCGCTAAAAAATATCAATAAAAACAAATAGTTATATAAAAACCTCGGAGTGCTGGCAGGAAAGCAGCCACAGCTCGAACATATACTCACAACATGAACTGGACGCCCCTCTCCTTCATCGTCGTCAATCTCGCGCGCCAGATCCGCGCCGGCGAAATCACCTTCAGCGGCGTCAACTCCACGCTGCCGATGCTCGCCTGCCTGCTGGCGAAACGCGCCTACGATTTTCCGTTCACCTACATCAATGTAGCCGGCGGCGTCGAGCCGCAACCGGTAGAAGTGCCGTTGTCGAGCAGCGATCCGGCGATCGTCCACGGCTCGCCGGCGATTTTCGCCAACCAGGATTTCTACGATCTCTGTGCGCGCGGCGGCCTCGACCTCGTTTATCTCGGCTGTGCGCAGATCGACGCCGAAGGCCGCACCAATGTCTCGGCGATCGGCTCCTGGGAAAATCCGAAAGTGCGCCTGCCCGGCGGCGGCGGCGCGGCAGTGATGCTGCCGACCGCAAAACGCGTCGTCACCTGGCGCACCGACCACACGCCGCGCGCGCTGGTCGACAAACTCGATTTTGTCACCGCCTCCGGCAACATGACGGCGCTGGTGACGCCGCTGGCGGTTTTTCTGCGCGAGCCGAAAGCCGGTTCGCGCTTCCGTCTTGATACCTTCAATCCGCAAACAACGGTTGAAGACATCGTCGCCCGCACCGGATTCCGCTTCGACTACGGCGCGGCAAAGGCGGCGCTGCCGATGACCGGTCGCGAACGGCAGGCTCTCGAGCTGCTCGACAAGCGCGGACGTTTTTCTGCGGCCGTCAAGGGCTGAAGCTCTGCGGTGTGCGTGCTAGCATAGGAACCTGAAATTCACGGGTCCCCGCGCCCCGTCAACCCATCGCAATCCACCATGCTTCCCCTGCAAGGCATACGCGTCATCGAGTTCTGCCAGGTGCTGGCCGGTCCGTTCGCCGGCTGCCTGCTCGCCGACATGGGCGCCGACGTGATCAAGGTCGAATCGCCCGAGGGCGACCTGATGCGGCAGTGGCCGCCGATCCTCGACGGCTACAGCCAGTATTTCGCCTCGGTCAACCGCAACAAGCGCTCGATCGTGCTTGATCTGAAGACCGATGCAGGACGCGCCGACGCACGCCGCCTCGCGCTGTCGGCCGATATCCTGCTCGAGAATTTCCGCCCCGGCGTGATGGCGAAATTCGGGCTCGATTACGCGACGCTGGTGAAGGAGCATCCCGCACTCGTCTATTGCTCGGTCTCCGCCTTCGGCCAGAGCGGGCCGCGCGCCGGCGACGGCGGCTTCGACATGACGGTGCAGGCGATGAGCGGTGTGATGAGCGTCACCGGCGAGCGCGACGGCCGTCCCGCGAAATGCGGAATACCGATCGCCGACTTTTCGGCCGGCCTCTATGCGGCATTCAGCGCCGCAGCCGCACTGCACAAGGCCCGCGGCACCGGCCACGGCGATTACGTCGATGTTTCGATGCTTGGAGCCATGCTCGGCATCGCCAACCTGCAGACCAGCGAGCTGTTCGGCACCGGGCGCGATCCGGTGCGGCTGGGCTCCGCGCATCCGATGAATGCACCCTATGCCGCATTCTGCTGCCGCGACGGTTATTTCGCGCTGGCCGCCGGCACCAACAAGCTGTGGGAGGCCGCCTGCGAAGTGATCGGCAGGAGCGATCTGACGCAGGACGCGCGCTTCACGTCGCCGTCGTTGCGCGCACAGCACCAGGACGCATTGCGCGAGCTGCTGGAGGCGGAGTTCATCAAGCACGACGCCGCCGACCTGCTGGCACGGATGAACGCCCGCGGCGTGCCCTGCGCGCCGCTGTACAATTATTCGCAGGTGCTGGCTGACCCGCAGGTCAAACACATGGAGTGGGTGCAGGACCTGCAAATGCCCAACGGCGTCGCCAGCAAGACGGTAATTTCACCGCAGCATGTCTCGGGGCAGCGCCTGGGCGTGCGCCGCGGACCGCCGGCGCTGGGCGCGCATACCGAAGAAGTGCTTTCCGAACTCAAGGACAAATCATGAAAAACACGGCACGCTTCCGCCATTTCATCAGTGAAATGACCCGACTCGTCGAACGCAGCGGGCATGACGAAAAAATCATGCACGAGGAAGGCGGCCGCCTGCTCGGTGATCTGATCAAACACGACGACTGGCTGCCCGATGAATGCGCGCAGCCGCACCCGCAGTTCTACCAGCAGTACCTGCTGCACTGCGATCCTCTGGAACGCTTTTCGGTAGTGAGCTTCGTCTGGGGGCCCGGCCAGAAAACCCCCGTGCACAATCACACCGTATGGGGACTGGTCGGCATGATGCGCGGCGCCGAGAACGCGCGGCGCTACTCGCACACCGGACCCGGCCAACCCATGGAAGCCGGGGAGACCGAGCGCCTGCTGCCGGGCCAGGTCGACCGCGTGTCGCCAACGGTGGGCGACATCCACGAGGTCTCCAACGCGCTGGCCGACCGGCCGTCGATCAGCATCCACGTCTACGGCGCCAACATCGGCGCCGTCAGCCGCCATGTTTTCGATCCGGCGACCGGCGCCGAAAAACCCTTTGTCTCCGGCTACTCGAGCCCGCAACTGCCGAACTTCTGGGACCGCTCGGCGGAAGTGCGTGCAGGGATTCAGGGATGAAGAATAAGAAAGTCAAAAGCAGCCACAGAGGACACAGAGAAAAACCGAAGCAGCAAAATGCCGCGCCCCAAGATGAATTCCTCTGTGTTCTCGGTTTTTTCTCTGTGCCCTCTGTGGCCATGCCTTTAAGTCACCTTCCATGAGCGACGAACTGCTGCGCAGCCACGACGGTCATGTCACGCGACTGACGCTGAACCGGCCGCAGAAAGCCAACGCGCTGTCAGCGTCGCTGGTCGAAGCGCTGCTCGACGCCGTCGAGTACGCCGCCACCGACGGCACGCGGCTGCTGATCCTTGAAGGCGCCGGTCCGCATTTCTGCGCCGGCTTTGATTTCACGGATGTCCAGGCACAGAGCGAAGGCGATCTCGCGCTGCGCTTCATCCGCATCGAGACCCTGCTGCAGGCGCTGTATCACGCACCGCATGAGACACTGGCACTGGCCCACGGCCGTGTGTTTGGTGCCGGCGCCGACCTCGTCGCCAGCTGTGGCCTGCGTGTGGCCGAACCCGGTACGATCTTCCGCATGCCGGGCCTGCGCTTCGGCGTGGTGCTCGGCACGCGTCGCCTGGCGCAGCGCATCGGCGCCGACCGCGCCCGCGACATCCTGTCCAACTCGCGCAGCTTCGATGCCGACACCGCCCTCGCCGACGGTTTCCTGACGCACGTGGCCGCGCGGCAGGACTGGCCTTCATTGATCGCCGATGCGCAGTCCGCGGCCGATACACTGACGCCAGCCGCTGCCGCCGCCCTGCATCGCCGCACCGTCGTGGACAGCCGCGCCGAAGACATGGCCGAACTTGCCCGCTCCGTCAGTACACCGGGGCTCAAGGAACGCATCCGCAGATACCGGGAATCCGGAAAATAAAGGAATCGAAAACATCATGAGCAATACACTGCCCGCAACCATGCAAGCCGTCGAAATTTCCGCGCCCGGCGGCCCCGAAGTCCTGAAACCCGTCACCCGCCCGCTGCCGGTGCCGAAACCGCATGAAGTGCTGGTCAAGGTCGTTGCTGCCGGCATCAACGGTCCCGACATCATGCAGCGCAAGGGCCTCTACCCTGCCCCCGCCGGCGCCTCCGACCTGCCGGGTCTCGAAGTGTCAGGCACCGTCGTCGCGTTGGGCGCCAACGCGAAGCGCTGGAAAACCGGCGACCGCGTGGTCGCCCTCACCAATGGCGGCGGTTACGCCGAATACGTCGCCGTCGATGCCGAACACTGCCTCGCCGTGCCCGAGGGGCTGGACATGGTGGACGCGGCCGGCCTGCCTGAAACCTATTTCACGGTCTGGAGCAACGTCTTCATCGGCGCCGGACTCAAGGCCGGCGAAACCTTCCTCGTCCACGGCGGCGCCGGCGGCATCGGCACCACCTGCATCCAGCTCGGCAAGGCTTTCGGCGCAAAAGTCATCGCCACCGACAGCCCGGAAGCGCGCTGCCGGATCTGCAAGGATCTGGGCGCGGACCGCGTCGTCGACTATCGCTCCGAGGATTTCGTCGAAGTCGTGCGCGGCGAAGGCGGCGCCAACGTGATCCTCGACATCGTCGGCGGCCCCAACATCGAAAAGAATTTCAAGGCGGCTAGCCATGACGCGCGCATCATCCAGCTCGCTTTCGGTGCCGGCTCCAAGGTGGAAATCAACCTGATGCCGGTGATGCTCAAGCGCCTGGTCTACACCGGCTCGACGCTGCGCACGCGACCGGACGCCTTCAAGGCACGCATCGCGCGTGAACTGGAATCACAGGTGTGGCCGCTGATCGCCGCCGGCAAGATCCGCGTGGTCACCCACAGCGCGCTGCCGCTGGCTGATGCGGCGAAGGCACATGCGCTGATGGAATCCAGCCAGCACACCGGGAAAATCCTGCTGAAGGTCGCCTGAGCGGCGGCCGGAATAAAAAAAGCCGCCTCAGGCGGCTTCGGCGAAGCCGCTGTCCGGCAGCTTGCGGCGCAACAGCGTAATGTCGCGGGCCTCGGCAATGGTCCGCGCGTAATCGATGTTCCGGCGCGCGAAGGCGTAATACAGGTTCTGCCCCTCGAAATGCCGGTCGACGAAACGGTAGACGCCGGCGAGGTCCTGCTCCAGACGCTTGCGGGCACCGGTGAAAAACCCCGGTGTCTTGAATATCAGGTCGGCCGGGGACTCGAATACCACTTTTTCCTCGCCCTTGTCGTCGATCTGCCGCGCGATGCCGCCGAGCACGAACTCCGGGTACAGGCGATCATGGCACTTCTCGAGGTAGCAGCGGTCCGCCATCTGCGCAAGGATGTCGGCGCTGCCGAGCAGGTTGCCGACCATCCGGTACTGCGGATCAATGCGGATGCTGTTGACCGGCACTTCGTAGCCGGTGAAATGCACGATCCGCGCAGCCGGATCGGCCAACTCATCGAGTCCCACCTCCGGCAGGTACCAGGACATGAACTCGGCGCCGCGGCCGACGTGGGTGCGCGTGTACTCCGCGCCATGCCGCTTCTCGGTATCGTCGCGCCGGCGCAGGTAGCCGATGTCGTGGAACAGCGCGCTCACCGTGCCGAGCTGGAACAGGCGCTCGCTCATGACCAGGGGACTGGTCGAGCGCGCACAGCCATCCATCAGCCGCGCCATCGCCAGCGTCACTTCGAGGATGTGCTGTATGTCGTGGTAGTCGGTCTCGCAGGCGTGGTAGCCGGGAAACTCGCCGCGGTACAGGCGCCCGATATCGGCGAACACGCGCAGCAGTCCGGAGGGAAACTCGCGACGATACAGCCGCTCGTAGATCTGCGCGATTTCGAAAGAAACGGGGAGCGGATCGGTGGTGTCGACCTGATTGGTGACATCGCGCGAGGCATGGCGCCCGTCTGCAGCGACGGAAAGTGGATCAGGCCGCATAAGCATCATTTTTGTTGTATCGGGCTATAGTAACTATAATGTTCCGGCACTTGCAATGCCGGGAACGCCCGCTGCCGCCACGGCCGAATCGTGGACCCGCGGGAGGCGGGGAGCCGCGCCAGCAGCCGGCCTTCGACAAAACTGTCCAACAAATCACGGTGTTAAGCCATGCACCCGCAAACCGTCTTCGCCAAGACTTCCAAGGGCGTTCTCGATTTCAAGAACAAGACCGCCAAACTTGACCGCAACTCCGGAAACGTTTTTCTTTCGGTGGACGGCAAGTCCACGGTCGCCGAACTGGTCGCCAAGAGCAAGCTCGACGCCAAAGACGTCGAAGCCATACTCGATGATCTGACCAAGTCCGGCTACGTCAAGGTATTTTCCACGCCCGCCGCCGCACCGGCTGCAAAACCGGCGGCAGTTGCAGTACCCGGCGCCGCGCGCCCGGCCGCCGCGCCGCCCCCGCCGGCGGATGAGGGCGAAATGGACCTCGACTTCACCTCGCCCGACGCCGTCGCGAAGATCAATGCCGAGGCCGAGCAGCGCAAGCAGAAGGAAGCCGAGGCCAAGGCCCGCGCCCAGGCTGCGGCAAAAGCGGCAATGGAAGCCAAGGCAAGGCAGCAGGCGGAGGCCCAGGCCCGCGCTGCTGCCGAAGCCCGGCTGAAAGCCGAGGCGGAAGCCAAGGCCAAGGCCGACATTGCCGCCAAAGCCGCAGCCGAAGCACGCACCCGGGCCGAAGCCGAAAGCAAGGCAGCTGCCGATGCCGCCGCCAAGGCAGCAGCCGAGGCCCGACTCAAGCTCGCACAGGAAGCCTCGAACAAGGCCGCCGCGGAAGCCAGGGCACGCGCCGAGGCGGAAGCGCGCGCCAAAGCCGATGCGCTGGCGAAGGCCACCGCGGAAGCACACGCCAAGGCCGAAGCCGAGGCCCAGGAGAAGGCCGAGGCGGAAGCCAACGCACACGCCGCGGCGGAAACCCGGGCGCGCGAGGCACTCGAGGCGCAAATGAAGGCCATGGCGGAAGCCCTCGCCCGCGCCCAGGACTCGGCGAAACGCGAAGCCGAGGCCCGCCAGCGCATGGAAGCGGAAATCAAGTCGCGCCTGGAAGCCGAGCGCAAGGCGCTCGAGGAAGCCGAAGCACGCGCCCGCGCTGCGGAATCGGCGGTCGCCCAGGCGCGGCAGATGGCCGAGGAAGCTGCCCGTGCCAAGGCCGCTGCCGAAGCACGGGCCACCCAGGGATCGGATCCCGAGGCTCAGGCCAAGGCCGCCGCTGCGATGAAGGCACTTGAGGAAGCCAAGGCGAAGGCACGCATGGAAGCGGAGGCGCGTGCGGCAGCGGAGGCGCGTGCAAAAGCCGAAGCCGAAGCCCGCCAGCGCGAAGAGGAACAGCGGCGGCAGGCCGAAGAGATCGCACACAAGGCACGCGCCGAGGCCGAAGCCAAGGCAAAGGCGGAACTGCGCCAGCTGCAGGAACAGTCGCGCAAGGCGGCCGCCGAAGCCGAAGCGCGTGCCGAGGAAGAACGCCGTGCCCGCGAGGAAATGGAATCGCGGGTGGCCGAAGAACGCCGCGCCCGCGAGGCCGCCGAAGCCAAGGTGACCGCCGAGCGCGAGCTGCGCGAGGAAGCCGTGCGCAAGGCGCAGGCCGAGGCCGAGCAGAAGGCCCGTGCCGAAGTCGAAGCGGTCATAGAGGAAGAGCGCCGCAAGCGCGAAGAGGCCGAGAAAAAGGCGCAGGCCGAGATAGCAGCGCGCACTGTTGCCGAACGCAAGGCGCGCGAGGAAGCCGACCGCCAGTTGGAGATTGCACAGAAGGCGCGCGAGGATGCCGAACGCCTCGCCCGCCAGGCCGCAGCCGGCGAAAGCGCCGAGATCAAGCGCGCGCGGGAAGAAGCCGAACAGCGCGCGGCGCTTGCCGAGGCCGCAGTGGCCAAGGCCAAGGCGCAAATGGAAGCGGAGCGCAAGGCACGGGCGGAGGCCGAGGAGCGCGCGAAGACCGAGGCGGTGGCACGCGTCGTGCGCGAACAGGAACTGCGCGAGAACGCCGAGAAGACCGTCAAGTCGCGGGTCGAGGAAGAGCTGCGGGCACGGGCTCGCGCCGAGGCCGAGGCGGATGCGCGTTACCGCGCCGAAGCCGAGGAACGCGCAAAGGCCGCGGCCGCCGACCGCAAGCTGCGCATGGAGTCCGAGGCGCGCGATGCCGCCTCCACCTTCCGCGCCGACCGCAAGCCGCGCCGCAAGGGTCTGATCGCCGTCGTCGTCCTGGTACTGATCCTCGTTGTCGGCCTCGCCGCCCTGCAGCTGATGCCGCTGACGGCGCAGATACCCGCCGTGCAGGATCTCGTTTCACAGCGCCTGGGCCAGCCGGTGCGCATCGCCAACATGCGCTACACGGTATATCCCGAGCAGGTGCTGCGGCTGGAGCGGATCAGCATCGGCAGCACGCAGCAGATCAAGGCCGACACGGTGAACATCCCGATGATGCCCTGGAGCCTGCTGCTCGGCGCGCGCGAGTTCGACACCGTCACCGCCAATGCGGTCAGCATGGACGCCGCCGGCGCACAGCTGCTGCCGGCGCTGGCCAGGGGCGTCGACGGCGCGGAACTGCAGGTACGTCAGCTGCGGATGACCGGCGTCAAGGTCAGCGGGATGCCGCTCGATGTTCCGCAGTTTGACGCGACCCTCAGCTTCGGTCGCAACGGCGCGATGCAGAGAATGCGCATGCAGGACGGCAAGCTGGTGGTCGAACTGACCCCGAATGACAAGGGCCTGGCGCTGAACATCCAGGCTCGTGAGTGGCTGCTGCCGCTGGGACCCGAGCTGCAATTCAGCGACCTCTCGGCCTCGGTGCAGATCAGCGGCAGACAGGCCACCGTCAGCAGCATCGACGGCCGGGTCGGCGGCGGCCGTGTCAAGGGCGCGCTGAAGGCCGCCTGGGAATCGGGCATCAGCGTCGAGGGCGAATTCAGCCTCGAGAACGGAAGGCTGCAGGACCTGCTGAGGGCTTACACGCGCGACTTCTCGGCCACCGGCTCGGTCAGTGCCAACGGCAGCTATGCACTCCAGGGCAAGGATCTGAAAACCCTTTTTGACGGCAGCGCGGCGGAACTGTCCTTCACCGTCAGCACCGGCGAATTGAACAACGTCGACCTGGTCCGCGCCATCCAGTCGCCGACTGCCAGCGGGACCCGGGGCGGCAAAACCCGTTTCGACACGCTCGGCGGCGCACTCAGCGCCAGCAACGGCCGCTATGCCTACAAGCAGCTGCAGCTCACCTCCGGCCCGCTGAATGCCAGTGGCGCGCTCAACATCAGCGCAGACAGTGCGCTGGCAGGCCGCGTCAACGCCGAACTCGGGTCACGCGGACTGGTGGTGGCACGGGGCAATCTCGGCATTACCGGTACCTTGCGCGATCCCCTGCTGCGCCCCTGAACTGCGGTTCGGGCCCAATAAAAAACCGCGCCCGAGGGCGCGGTTTTTTTCAGCAAAGAGCGATCAGCGGCTGTTGCGCAGCGCCTCGATGCGCTCGTCCAGCGGCGGATGCGACATGAACAACCGTGCCATGCCGCCACCGCCCGAGATGCCGAAGGCCGCCATCTGCGCCGGCAATGCGGTCTGCTCGTGGTTCACCTTGAGCCGCTCCAGCGCGGCGATCATCTTCTGGCGACCGGCCAGTTCTGCGCCGCCGGCGTCAGCGCGGAATTCACGCTGCCGGCTGAACCAGGCGACGACCATGCTCGCCAGCACGCCCAACACCAGTTGCGCAACCATGGTCGCGATGAAGAAGCCGGGCCCCTGTCCGCGCTCGTTTTTAAGCAGCACGCGATCGACGAAAAAGCCGATCACGCGCGACAGGAAAATGACGAAAGTATTGACCACGCCCTGGATCAGCGTCAGCGTCACCATGTCGCCGTTGGCGACATGGCTCACTTCGTGACCGAGCACGGCCTCGGCCTCCTCCTGGCTCATGTTGTTGAGCAGGCCGGTGCTGACCGCGACCAGTGCGTCATTGCGGTTCCAGCCGGTGGCAAAGGCATTGACGTCGGGCGCATCGTAGATGCCGACTTCCGGCATGCCGATGCCGGCACGCTCGGCCTGACGCTTGACGGTGTCGACCAGCCAGCGCTCGGTCATGTTCGACGGCACCTCGATCACGTGCACGCCCATCGACCGCTTGGCCATCCATTTCGAGATGAACAGCGAAATGAACGCGCCGCCGAAACCGAAGATGGCGGCGAAGACCAGCAGGCCCTGGAGATTGAGCCCGGCCTCGTTTTCCAGAGCAGCGTCGATCCCCAGCAACTGCATGGTCACGCTGAGCACCGCGAGGATCGCGAAGTTGGTGGCAATCAGCAGAAAGACACGTTTCATAGGTTCACAGGCTCCAGAAATGTGATTGGGCAACGGTCCTTAGATGAGGCCGGCACACGCAAGTTCAAGTACCTCGCCGTCGTCCGAAAATAATTATAACTATCTGATTTTATTTATAAATTTAATGCACCCAAACGTCTGATGGCAGCGCTGGCGGATTCTACCCGTGAATTCATGCCGGCGGGCGCACCTGCAGCCAGAAGGTCACCGGACCATCGTTGGTCAGCGTGACCTTCATGTCCGCGCCGAATTCGCCCTGGGCCACCGGCGCGTGCAGAGCATGGGCTGAGGCGACCACGTGCTCGAACAGCCGCCGCCCCTGCTCCGGCGCCGCCGCCGTCGAGAAGCCCGGGCGCAGACCCTTGCGCGTGTCCGCCGCCAGCGTGAACTGGGGTACCAGCAGCAGGCCGCCGCCGACATCGCGCAGCGACAGATTCATCCTGCCTTCGGCATCCGCGAACACCCGGTAATCGAGCAGGCGCCCGAGCAGCCTGTCCGCCTCGGCCTCGGTATCGCCTGCCTCCACACCGAGCAGCACCAGCAGGCCGCGGCCGATGGCGCCGACCACCCGTCCCTCGATCACGACCTCGCCCGCACTGACCCGCTGCAGCAATCCAATCATGCCTCTCCTTTCACCGGCAATGGCACGTTTGCATGTCGCCGCTCCCGCGTCCTGCGTCCCGGCCGGAAATGCCGGCGGTCGTCGTAATAATCTTCCCGCCCGTTGTCCGCGCACCAGCCCGGAATGCCCAGCACCGGCAGCGGCGCGAGTTCCCGCGTGTCGAGCATGGCGGCCGGATCGGCAAGATGCGCGGCAACACGGGCATCGACCTCCCGCAACTGCGCGGCAGGGGAAAGACCGAGAAAATCCTGATCGACATCGAACAGCAGGCTGTGCCCGGTCATGCCCTTGTACGGCGACAGCGCCTTTTCGCACAGCGCATGCCCGAAGGGCAGACACCGCATGCCGTCGATGACCTGCGCGCGGTGTGTCCAGAACAGTGACTTCCAGCAAAAGCCGCGGATCATTTCCAGCAGGTGCGCATCCGCCGACAGCACGATCAGTCCGCTTTCATCGAACAGTGTCAGCGCATCGCGCACCGGGCCGCGGCCCTGTGACACCGCCGGCGCCGCATGATGCCGCGCATTGAGCGCCGCCTTCGCGCGCGGAAAACCGAGCCACACCAGCACATTGAACAGGTCGTGCCAGCTGCGTTCACGGAATTCGAGTTCGCCGCGGCAAAACAGACGTTGCTCGTAGGACAGACCGTCCGGCATCGGGGCAACCAGCCTGAGCGGCAGGCCCGATGCAGTCCTTGCTCCCGCCGCGTCCAGCGCGCGCTGCATCGCGGCGCGGGACGGCCAGTCTGCGCCCTGCGCAGCCGCCGCGGCATCGCGCAGCGGCCACAGCAGCGGGAAACCGTCGGCAAAACCGTCGCGCCATGCATCCATGGCCGCAAGTGTACGATGGACACCGTCTTTTGCCGCCGTCTTTGCAGTAAACTCGCGTGCTTTCTGCCGGCTTGCGGGAACATGGCTTCGCCAGGCAGGTCAATTCAGCATCATCAAATCAGCGGATTCAGCGGGTTTGACATGTTTGCCGGCCATCGCCGACCATGCCAGGAGCCTGCGCAATCACCGACACCAAAATGACCGACAACGTTGCCTACACCACCACCGCCAAGGGAAAAGCCGAAATCGCGGCCAGGCCCGGCCTGCTGAAACCCGGCACCAAGGGTCTGCTCGCGGCCGTCGGCCAGCAGGCAACGGTTTCCGAGCTGCGGGCGCGTTTCCCGCGTGCCGGCGACATCGGTGGCGCACTGGCGCTGCTGGTCAAGGACGGATACCTCGAACTGCTGCCGGAAAAGGGAGCCGCACCGCCGCCCGCCGTGCGCGAGCTGGAAAACTTTCTCAGCGAGCGCCCGAAGGAGCCTACGCTGGAGCAGCTGCGGCATGCCGAAACCACCATCTCCGGTGTCCGCAGGCTGAAGGCCGGCTACCAGATCAGCATCCTCAACCGGCCCGGCAAGCCGGTACCGCCGCGTGGCGGCGGCAAGCATGTCGTGCTGGTCATCGACAGCCACGAGGCGGAAGCGCTGGCCGCCGCCCGCGCGCTGATGCAGAACGGCTTCGACGTGCGAGGCGCCGGCACGCGCAATGAGATCGCCGCGGCCATGGGCAAGACGCCGCTACCCGACCTGATCATCATGGATGTCGACCTGCGTGATGTCGTTGGTCTCGACGTCCTCGGCAAGATCCGCGAGCACGCGGAGTACAAGGACACGCCGATCATCGTCGTCACGGCACGCGCCGAACGCGACGACATCGTGGCCGCGCTGGCCTATGGCGCTTCCGGCTACCTCAACAAGCCGATCGCGCCCAAAACCCTGGTCCGCAACACCCGCGACGCGCTGGGCCTTGACTGAGTCGCCTGCGGGCGATCGTTCTACAACAGTCGCCTGATCTGCGGCAGCGCGAGTTCCGCCGCGGCATGCCCCTCGGCAATGGACTCGGCCGCGCGGTGGTATTCCATGGTGCCGATGTCCTCGAGCAGCGGCGTAACCAGCACATCGGCAGGCTCTCCGGCAAGGCGGCTGCGGGTAATCCGCACCTGCATGATGTTGATGCTCTCGGCGACCACCTCGATCATGTTCAGCGACCTGTCACGGCGCGCGGCACCGGCGCGGCGCGCCATGCGCCCGCCGCCGAGATCGACACCGATCACGATGTCAGCACCCATCGCGCGGCACAGGGACACCGGAACCGGATTCACCAGCGCGCCGTCGACCAGCAGGCGGTCGTCGAGCACGAAAGGCGTGAACAGCCCCGGCAATGCGATCGAGGCACGCACGGCATCGGCCGCCCGCCCTTCGCGCAGCCAAATTTCGCGGCCGCTGCGCAGGTCGGTGGCGACAGCACCGAAGGGCAACTCCAGTTCCTCGATCGAGCGGTCGAGCAAATGGTCTTCGAGATAGGCAATCAGCTTCGCGCCTTTCAGGAAGCCGCCATCGAAGCTGATGTCGAAAAAACCGAGCACCTTGCGCCAGGTCAGTCCCAGCACCCACTCTTCCAGCGCGTCGAGCTGTCCCGCCGCATGCACGGCGCCGACAAGAGCACCGATCGAGGAGCCGCAGATGATTTGCGGTCGAATGCCGGCCTTGGCCAGCGCGCGCAGCACGCCGATATGTGCCCAGCCGCGGGCCGAACCCGCGCCGAGGGCGATGCCGACCTTGAGTTCGCTTTTCATATATTTACAAATAAAATCATATACTTAAAATCACATCGGAGCAGCACTGCGGAGAAACGCGGCCACCGCCGCGACCTGCTCCGGTTTGCCGAACACAAAAGCATCATTGTGCCCGCCGCGCATTTCGAGAAGTCGTCCTCGCGCACCCGCAGCCGCCTGCAGCCGCCGGGCATGCGCAAAAGGCACGATCTCGTCATCCCGGCTGTGTACCACCAGCACCGGCCCGCGATAATCCTTCACACCCTGCAGCGTGTCGTAGCGGAAGCGGCTGATCCAGCGCACCGGCAGCCAGGGATAGAGTTCGCTGCCGAGGTCGTCGACCGACGTGAAAGTCGACAGCAACAGCAGAGCCCGCGGCTGCACGCGTGCCGCGAGTTCCGCCGCCACCGCGCCGCCCAGAGATTCACCGACCAGCACTGTGTCCCCGGCAGCAAAACCGCGTTCATTGAGCCAGCGCCAGGCGGCGCGCGCATCGGCATAAGTGCCTTCCTCATCCGGTGAACCGCTGCTGCGGCCATAACCACGGTAATCGACCAGCAGCACGCCGTAACCCATCGCCGTGAACTGCGGCAGGTAGATGATGCGGTCAGCGATGCTGCCGGCGTTGCCGTGCAGCAGCAGCACCGCGCCGCGTGGCTTGCCCGCTGTCGCCGGCACCCACCACGCCGCCAGCGTCTCGCCGTCTTCAGTTTTGAGCCGCAGGTTCTCGAAACGCAGTCCCGCTGCAGCGGGTGTCGCCGGATTGTCACGGCCGACCTGGGGGAAATACACCAGCCGGTCCTGCGTCAGCCAGACCCAGGCAACGACGATGGCCCAGGCCGCGACACCGATGATGACGATGCGCAGCAGTGAATTCAGCGCAGCCATTGCAGCGGCGATTCGTCCAGCGCCGCGGCCTGTTCGCGCAGCGAGAGGATGTGGTCCTGCCAATAACGCTGGGTATTGAAAAAGGGAAAGCTCGCCGGGAAGGCGGGATCGTCCCAGCGCCGCGCCAGCCAGCCCGCGTAATGCACCATGCGCAGCGTGCGCAGCGCCTCCACCAGCATCAGTTCCCCTGCATCAAATTCGCGGAACTCGCAGTAACCCTCGAGCAAATGCAGCAGTTGGGCCTGCTGCGACTTGCGGTCGCCCGACAGGCACATCCACAGGTCCTGCACCGCAGGCCCCATGCGCGCATCGTCGAGGTCGACGAAATGCGGCCCCTCGTCGGTCCACAGCACGTTGCCGGCATGGCAGTCGCCGTGAAGCCGGATTTGCCGGACCTTGCCGGCGGTTTCCCAGCGCCGTTCGATTCTTTCGACCACGTCTTCGACAACGCTGGCATAGGTGTCATAGAGGTCATCCGGCACGAACTCGCTGTCGAGCACGAACTGCACCGGCTCGTAGGCGAAGGATTCGATGTCCAGCGTCGGGCGATGCACAAAGGGCTTTACCTCACCCACTGCATGAATGCGGGCAATGAAGCGCCCCATCCACTGCAGCGTCTCCGGGTCATCAAATTCCGGTGTGCGCCCGCCGCGGCGCGGCGTCAGCGCGAACTGGAAACCGCCGTGTTCGTGCAGCGTGCGACCCTTGAAAACCAGCGGCGCCACCACCGGCAGCTCGCGCGCGGCAAGTTCAGTGGCGAAGTCCTGCTCTTCCTGGATGGCTTCGGTACTCCAGCGCTGCGGCCGGTAGAACTTCGCGACAATGGACTGGCCGTCGTCCAGCCACACCTGGTAGACGCGGTTTTCGTAGCTGTTCAGCGCCTGCAGGCGGCCGTCACAGCGCAGGCCGCAGCTGGATTCGATGGCGTCGAGTATGAGTTCGGGATTCAGTGCGGCATAGGGTTTCATGGCGCGCACTGTAGCAGTTTCGGGGGTACGGACCAGCAATCATTTTCAGCCGTGAAAAGATCACGTAATGCTCCTCCAGCGGAACACGACAGCTTGCAACGCTGTGCACCGCGGAGCAACTCCTCCCGGGAGAGCGGCTTATCCTGGCTGTGCAGCTGAATCCTGATTTTTGCCGTCCAGCACCGTGCAAGCAATCAAATCCCCGGCAACGTTCACCGTGGTACGGCACATGTCGAGCATCCGGTCCACACCAATGATCAGCGCAATGCCGCTCGCCGGAATGCCGACGCTGCCGAGGAGCATGGCGAGGATCACGATACCAACTCCGGGCGTGCCGGGCGAACCGATGGATGCGCCGACTGCCAGTACCACGATCAGCAGTATCCCGCCGAGGTCAATATCCACACCGAAGACCTGCGCCAAAAACAGCGTCGCAACGACCTGGTACAGGGCCGTGCCTGCCATGTTGATGGTGACACCGAGCGGAATCACAAACTGCGCCAGGCTCGGGCTGATCCCCAGCTTGTCTTCGGCCGTCCGCAGCGACACCGGCATCACGGCGGCTGAACTGGAGGTCGAAAACGCCAGAAGCAGAACCTCCGACGATGCGCGCAAAAAAACCAGCGGCGATTCGCGACGCTTCAAGGCATAGATCGCCAGATACATCGCGACCACGCCGGCCAATCCCAGCAACACTGTCAGCACATAGACGCCCATGCCGAGCAAGGCATCGAGTCCCAGTCGCGTGGTGATTTGCGCAAGCAGTCCGAATACCGCCAGAGGCACCAGGTACATGGCCCAATGCACCACCACCATCGCCACCGCCTGCACCGCGCGCAGCAGATCGAGGAGTGGTCGTGCATTGTCTTTTGACAGGGTCATCAGGGCAATGCCGAGCAGCGCGGCAAACAATACGACCTGCATCATGTTTTGATCGATCCCCGCCCGCAACGGATTGCTCGGCACCAGCTCGACAATGCGTGCCGGCAAATCCTCCAGCTTCAGTTCAGGCTTGGATTCAACTGCAACAATTGGTGCAGACTCGGTAACGCCAGCAATCAGCTGGCGGTCCACATAATCACCTGGGCGAATCAATAACGCGACAGCCGCCCCTATCACCACAGCCGCAACTGTAGTCAATACAAAAAACATCACGACACGCACACCGGTGCGCCGCAACTCGGCAATACCTCCACCCGCCGACATTCCCAGAACAATCGAGGCCACCACCAGCGGAATCACGATCATCTGGATCATTGCCAGGAACATATGTCCGGGTAACGCCAGCCAGTTGGTCAAGGTATGCGCCGTGGCAGGTTCCAACCACCCGACGCCCGGTCCCATTGCAACACCGGCTGCAACACCCAGGAACATCGCAATCAGCACTTGCAACCACAGACGTGCACGCACAAAGCCCGTCAACTGGGCATGCAACTCACCCAGACTGCGTAACGGCAAGCGGTCGTTGAAAGGGGCAGTCAAGGTCCGCGCCCGGAATCAAAGCGACTCAATGTTTTTTCGGCTCCCTGGTCAATCCCTCCAGCATCCGTCCCGCCACAAACCCCGCCCCGCCCGCAAACCGGTCCGGCAAAACCCTGTCAAGAACCGTCACGTTCGTTACACGGCACTCAGCGAGTGACGAATGAAAAAGCTGCGTCACCTCCGTGGTCTCATCCTGCGGCTGCAGCGGCCAGGCGAACCCCTCAAACAGCGAATCGTCAAACGGCGTACTGAGGCTCAGCCGCAGTTCGCCGGCGCCGCTGTCGAGGCGGTGCGCCGAGAGTACGGCTTCGGGATCGCCGACGGCCATGCGGAATCGGCGCAGCGTGTTGCCGAGAAACAGGCTCAGCGCGGCTTCGAGCTGGGCCCGGCGGCCGGCGTGGGCAGCGAGCAGCAGCGGTTGCGGCGGGCGCGGCATCGGCAGGATTTCAAGGCCGGGCTGCGCGAGCTGGCGCGCGAGTTCCCTGGTCATCGCCATGCCCCAGGTACCGATGTTGGATGCGGACTCCAGGAAGGACGGCAAATGTTGCGGCGTAATGCCGGCGCCGGTGATGAAGCGGAGATGCACCTGCTCGCGGCTGCCGGCGACCTTGATCGGTTCCGGTTGCAGCGCTTCCAGCGGCGGGCGCTGCGACGGATCGGCTGCAACACGCCACAGCGCCGACGGCGACAGTGTATCCAGCGCTTCGGCGCTGACCAGCGCGTTGCCGAGACCGAAATTGCGGGTGACACCGACGGCGCCGTGCTGCTCCAGCAAGCCGCGCAGTACATGCGCCTCGGGCAGCGCGCCCTGCACCGTGCAGGATTTGCGCGCGCCGGCAACGATCACCAGGGGAATTGCAAAAAAGCGCAGGCCGATGCCCTCGCCCTGCGCGTCGAGTGCCGCCGCGAGCTGCTGTGCCGCACGCCACGCCCGGGCCGGCGGCTGCGCGGCGAGCGCGGCCCTGATCCCTGCATCGTCACCCGCTTGCAGCGCCTGCTGCAGTGCCGAACGCAACACCGCGTCGTCGGGCTGTGCCGCCGCGGCGAGCAGCGGATGATCCTGATCCGCCAACATCGCCCGCGGATCGGGCAGTGCTGCTGCGCCGCTCAATCGACTCTCGCGCCCGAGGCCTTGACAGCCTTGCCCCACTTCTCGATCTCGGCCTTGATGAAGGCCGTGAACTGCTCGGGCGTGTCGCCGACGAACTCGGCGCCCTCGGCGATCATGCGGTCGCGCAGATCGGGCGCCTGCAGTGCCTTGGTCGATTCTGCATGCAGCCTGGTGATGATGTCGCGGGGCGTGCCGGTGGGCACCGCCATGCCGAACCAGGAACCGGTCTCGAATCCCTTCAATCCCTGTTCATCCAGTGTCGGCACGTCCTTTGCCGCGCTGACACGCTTCAGGCTGGTCACGCCCAGCGCACGCAGGCGTCCGCTGCGCGCATGCGGCAGCGTGGACACCATCGCGCCGAAATAGACTTCGATGTGTCCGGCAATGATGTCGGCGATCGCCGGACTTGCACCCTTGTAGGGCACATGAACCATTTTCACGCCCGCCATGGACTTGAAGATCTCGCCGGCAAGATGATGCGGGCTGCCGACGCCGGTAGAGCCATGGCGCAGCGAATTCGGATTCGCCCTGGCAATGGCAATCAGTTCCTTCGCATTTTTTGCCGGCAGCGAGGGATGCACGACGACGATGCCGGGCACCTTGGCGAAATTGGTGACATAGGCGAAATCCTTCAGCATGTCATAACCGAGTTTCGGATACAGCGTCGGGTTGATCGCATTGGCCACCGTCGGCATGAACAGCGTATAGCCGTCAGCCGGCGCCCTGGCGCCGATTTCGGTGCCGATGTTGGTGCCGGCACCGGGACGGTTGTCGATGATCACCTGCTGGCCAAAGGCCGCGGAAATCTTCTGACCCACGGCGCGCGCCAGCATGTCGGAGGTGCCGCCGGGGGTGTAGCCAACGATGTAGCGGATGGTGCGGTTGGGATAGTTCGCAGTACTTTGGGCTTGCACTGCGCCGGCAGCCGCAAGCAAGGCTGATGCAGGCAGCAGGTATTTATATAAGTATTTGATTTTAAACATATTTTTATCCTCCCGGACCATGAAAAAACCGTCACCCCGAGTGACCTGGAACATCCGGGGGCGACGGCACACCGTTTGACGGATCGCGCCGCCGGGACGCAACACCGTCATTACCGCCACATCACATCACTCGACCTTCGCACCCGACTCCTTGACGACTTTGGCCCACTTCAGGTTGTCGGCACGGACCACGCGCATGAAATTCGCCGGAGTACCCCCGACCGCGTCGGCACCGCGCGCGTTGAGCAACTTCACCAGCTCCGCAGACTTCAGCGCTTCGTTGAGCGCTCCATTGACGCGGTTGACGGCGGCAGCCGGCGTGCCGGCAGGCGCAAAAATGCCGAACCAGTTGATGACTTCATAGCCCGGCACGGTTTCAGCGATCGCCGGCAGTTCCGGAAAAGCCGCGGAGCGCTTGGGGCTGGTGACCGCGAGGCCGCGCAACTTGCCCGACTTCACCTGGGGCGACAGCGGCACGGCGCTGGCGATGGTGACGCCGATGCGTCCACCGAGCATGTCGGTGATCAGCGGCCCCGTTCCCTTGTACGGGATGTGTTCCATGCGAATGCCGGCCATGCTCTTGAACAGTTCCACTGCGAGATGGCTGGAGGAACCGCTGCCTGCGGAACCGTAGTTGATCTTGCCCGGATTGGCCTTGGCCTGGTCAATCAGCTCCTTCACCGATTTGCCGGGAAACGAAGGCGCGGAGGCCATCATCAGCGGTACCGCCACGAACTGCACCACCGGCACAAAATCCTTGACCGGGTCATAGCCGACCTTGCGCAGGTGCGGGTTGATCACGTGCGGGATCGAGGAGAACAGCAGCGTATAGCCGTCGGCATTGGTCTTGACCGCGATCTCGGTCGCGATCAGGCCGCCGGCACCGCCGCGGTTGTCAACCACCACCTGCTGGCCGATGCGGTCGGTCAGCTGCTGCGCGGCGATGCGGCCCAGCGTATCGGCCGCGCCGCCCGGCGGAAAGCCCACGATGAGACGCACCGGGCGCTCGGGGTACGCAGCAAAAGCCGGGAGTGCAAGGCTTGCTGCGGTCGCGGCGGCAACGGCCGCGATGGCATGTCGGATATGGATGTTCATATGTCAGTTCCTCGTATTTGTTGTAGGAGATTCAGTTGTTGCAAGCCAGGGCATTAGCAGCAATCGTGCCAATGCCCTGCTCCGGGCATCACCAGCCCAGCACGTAGGCCGGACGCCGCGGATCCGCGCCGCCGTGCAGCACGCCCTGCGCGTGGTCGTTGACGATGGTGCATACCGACCCGGCGAGCCAGGTCATGTCGTCCCACCAGTAGACCTTGTGCCCCATCGCCGCCAGCGCCTCGCCGGTGGATTTGGCTATGCGCGACTCCAGATACAAGCGGCCCGGGAAATAGGGATGCGGCTCGAAGGAACCCGGGTAGCTGTAGTTGGCGAAGCGCGGCGCCTCCACCGCGTCCTGCACCGACATGCCGAAGACGTTGATGTTGAGAAAGACCTGGATCATCGCCTGGATCTGCACATCGCCGCCCGGCGTGCCGAAGGGCATGTAAGCCTTGCCGTTCTTCAGCGCCAGCGCGGGATTCGGCGTCAGCCGCGGGCGCTTGCCCGGCGCCACAGAGGACGGGTGCGAGGGATCAGCCCAGGACTGGGTGCCGCGTCCGGAACAAAGGATGCCGACACCAGGAATCAGCGGCGTCTTGTCGGAGCCGTCGGAAGGCGTCGCCGAGAACGCGTTGCCGTGGCGGTCGATCACGCAGAGGTAGGAAGTGTCGCCCGGCCCCGGCGCCTCGTCGGGCTGCGGTTCCGGCATGCAGATGTTCTGCACTGTCGACAGCGTTCTCGGGTCGCCCGCGGGCGGCATCTCCGGCCACGCCTCGTTGCTTCGGATCAGCGAGCGGCGCCACGCCGAATACTTTTCCGACAGCAGACCGTTCAGCGGCACTTTGACGAACTTGGGATCGCCGAAATACTGGTGGCGGTCGGCGAAAGCCAGTTTCAATGCCTCGGTCACGACATGGATGTACTGCGGCGTGTTGTGCCCCATCGCCTTCAGGTCGTAGCCCTTGAGGATGTTCAGCGCCATCGGCAGCGCCGGTCCCTGCGACCACGGGCCGCAGGCATGCAGCTCGATGTTGCCGAACTTCGATTTCACGGTCGGCTCGAAGTTGACCTTGAAGTTTGCAAAATCGTCATAACGCATCAACCCGCCCTGGCCGGCAATCCACTTGGTCACCGCCTTCGCGATGTCGCCCTTGTAGAAGGCATCGCGCGCGGCCTGCAGTCCGGCCTTGCGCCCCTTGCGCTTCGCCGCGCGGCGCTCCTCGTCAGCCATGTACTTCAGCGTGCGGCCGAGGTCCGCCTGCACGAAGACCTTGCCCGGCACCGGCGGCTTGCCGCCGGGCATGAACACCTTCTTGCTCGAAGGCCAGCGGCCGTAGTATTCGGTGTTGGCACCGATGAAGTCCGCCATCAGCGGATACATCGGAAAACCCTCGCTGGCGAAACGGATCGCCGCAGACGCTACTTCGCCGAAACTCATGGTGCCGAATTTCGACAATGCGGTGATCCAGGCATCCGGGGCCGCCGGCACCACGCAGCGCTCCACGCCCGGGGGAATCTTGCCGCCGTATTTTTTCATGAAGTAATCCGGCGTCACCGCGGCCGGCCACACGCCGAGGCCGTCGATCGAATGCACCTTGCGGTCCTTCGCGGTGTAGATGATCTGCGGCGCAACGCCGCCGATGTTGACCTTCTCCGTCTGCAGCACGCCGATGGCGAGCCCCGCTGCAACGCCGGCATCGATCGCATTGCCGCCGGCCTCGAGAATTTCGAAAGCCGCGTGAGCGGCGAGGTAATGCCCCGCCGCGACAACGTGGCGTGTCCCCATGATGGTCATGCGTTTCATCGTCATCGTTCAGTCTCCGTTGCTGCCGCGGAGCGCCCGCGGTATCCGGCGATTCTACTCCGCGGCGCCTGACCGGACTGCGACAGCGCCACGGATTGGACCTCCGGTCAGCGGGACAGGGCACGATGCACGGCAGCCTCAGGCTTGGTAAACTCCACGGTCAAACCAACTGTCGGCGACGCACCGCGTACGCCACACAATCACGAGGAGAACCTGATGAGATTGAACCGATTCTGGATTGCCGCCGCTGCCGGCCTGCTGGCCGCCACCGCACCGGCATCCGCGCAGAACTACCCGGCGAAAACCATACGCCTGGTGATCCCCTTCGCCGCCGGCGGCAACACCGACATCATCGGCCGCATCTTCGTGCCGAAAATGGCCGAGATCATCGGCCAGCAGATCATCATCGACAACCGCGGCGGCGCCGGCGGCACGATCGGTACCGAACTGGTCTCGCGTGCCGCGCCCGACGGCTACACGCTGCTGATGGCTTCGGCCGGCCACACCATCAACCCGGCGATGATCCGCAAGCTGCCGTATGACTCGGTCAAAGACTTCACGCCGCTGGGCATCGTCGCCGACGTACCCACCGCCTTCGTTATCCACCCCTCGCTGCCGCCGAAAAACCTGAAGGAATTCATCGCGCTGGCGAAAGCACGCCCGACCGATATCTTCTACTCCACCGCAGGCCAGGGTACGGTCGGCCACCTCGCAGCCGAACTGCTGATCGCTACCGCCGGCGTAAAAATCACCGCCGTGCACTACAAGGGCAGCGGCCCGTCGATGATCGATCTTGTCGGCGGCCATGTGCAGATGCAGTTCCCGAGCATGCCGGCCGCGGTGCCCTACGTGGCCCAGGGCCGCCTGCGCATGATTGCCCAGACCGGCGAGAAGCGCTCCCCGGCGGCACCGACCGTGCCGACGATGATCGAGCAGGGCCTGAAAAACTTCGTCGTCTCGAGCGGTTTCTCGATGTTCGGTCCGGCCAACCTGCCGAAAGCGGTCGTTGACCGCGTCAATTCGGCGCTGGTGCAGGCCCTGAAGGATCCCAAGGTCCGCAAGACTCTGCTCGATCAGGGTGCAGAACCCAACGGCAGCACGCCTGAGGCGCATGACAAGTTCAACCGTGCCGAAATCCAGAAATGGATCAAGGTCGCCCGCGACGCCGGTATCAAGCCGAACTGAGCGGTTCGCCAGTGGGTTAAAATACGGGGCTGCGTGCCCCGTATTTTTTTGTCCTCGACAATCGCGGCTCCGTTTTCCATCAAGAGACTTCCCATGACCCCACTCGACTTCCAGTTCCCCTACACCTCGCAGCGCATGCCGGTCCTGGCTCGCAATACCGTGGCCACCTCGCAACCGCTGGCCGCCCAGGCCGGACTGCGCATGCTGCTGAAAGGCGGCAACGCCGTCGACGCCATCCTTGCCACCGCGATCTCGCTGACCGTGCTTGAGCCGACCAGCAACGGCATCGGCAGCGATGCGTTCTGCATACTGTGGGACGGCAAAAAGCTGCACGGCCTGAACGCTTCCGGCCGCTCGCCTGCCGCATGGACTCCGGATCGTTTCAAGGGCGCGCAGGCGATGCCGCAGCGCGGCTGGGATTCGGTGACCGTTCCCGGATGCGTGTCGGCCTGGGCCGAGATGTCCGCGAAGTTCGGCAAGCTGCCCTTTGCCGACCTGTTCGAACCGGCGATCCAGTACGCCAACGACGGCTATATGGTGACGCCGACCATCGCCCGCCTGTGGGCCAACCAGGCACCGGAACTGAAAAACCAGCCCGGATATGCCGAGGCCTTCATGCCGCGCGGCCGCGCGCCGCTGCCCGGCGAGAAATTCTCCTTCCCGGCGCAGGCCAAGACGCTGGCGCGCATCGCCGAAACCAAGGGCGAGGCCTTCTACAAGGGCGATCTCGCCGAGAAAATCGTCGCCTGGGCCAAGCAGAACGGCGGCGCAATGACGCTGGATGACCTCGCCGCCCACAGCAATGACTGGGTGGAGCCTATCGGCATCGACTACCGCGGCTACACGCTGCACGAGATTCCGCCCAACGGCCAGGGCATCGCCGCGCTGATCGCGCTGGGCATCCTCGAGAATTTCGATGTCGCCAAGCTGCCGGTCGATTCCCCGGACAGCATGCACCTGCAGATCGAGGCGATGAAGCTCGCCTTCGCCGACATCAACGAGTACGTGTCCGACCCGGCAACAATGCGCGTGAAACCGTCGGAGATGCTCGACAAGGATTACCTGAAAAAGCGCGCGCAGCTGATCGACATGAAAAAAGCACAGGAACCGGCGCACGGCAATCCGTCGAAAGGCGGCACGGTCTACCTGACCGCCGCCGACGAATCCGGCATGATGGTGTCGTACATCCAGTCCAACTTCGCCGGTTTCGGTTCCGGCGTCGTCGTGCCCGGCACCGGCATCAGCCTGCAGAACCGCGGCTTCGGATTCAGTCTGAAGCCAGGCCATGCCAACATCGTCGCTCCCGGCAAGCGCCCTTTCCACACCATCATCCCCGGCTTCCTGACCAAAAACGGCAAGCCGCTGATGAGCTTCGGCGTGATGGGCGGCTCGATGCAGGCGCAGGGCCACATGCAGGTGGTTTCGCGCATGGTCGACTACGGCCAGAACCCGCAGGCTGCCGCGGACGCGCCGCGCTGGCGCATCGACAGCGGACTCAAGGTCGGCATCGAATACGGGGTCGCCGCGGAAACGGTGGCCGAGCTGCGCGCCCGCGGCCACGACATGCCGCAGGCCGATCGCTGGTCCACCGACTTCGGCCGTGCACAGTTGATCTACAAGATGGAAGACGGTTACTTCGCCGCCTCCGAGCGCCGTACCGACGGCCAGGCCGTCGGCTTCTGATGACCGGGGCGTGCCGATGAAATATTCGCTTGGAGACCGCAAGGTCGTCTGCAAGGGCGACTACTGGATAGCCCCCAATGCCACCGTCATCGGCAGCGTGGTGCTGGAGAACAATGCCAGCATCTGGTGGAACTGCGTGTTGCGTGGCGACAGCGACACCATCACCATCGGCGAAAACTCGCAGGTGCAGGACGGCTCGGTACTGCACGCCGACCCCGGCTTCCCGCTGACGCTGGAGAGGAATGTCAGCGTCGGCCACATGGCGATGCTGCACGGCTGCACCGTCGGCGAAGGCAGCCTGATCGGAATCAAGGCGGTGGTCCTCAACGGCGCGAAAATCGGCAAAAACTGCCTGATCGGCGCCGGTGCCTTCGTTGGCGAGGGCAAGGAGATTCCGGACGGCTCGATGGTTCTGGGCATGCCGGGCAAGGTGGTGAAACAACTGACGCCCGATCAGATCAAGGGCATCAACCGCATCTCCGAGCATTATGTGAAGAACTTCAAGCGCTACCTCGCAGAGCTGCGATCCGACGAATCCTGATTGCAACGAGGACGCTGCCATGACCGCCATGAGCAAGTTCGGATTCCGCATCAAGACCCGCGGCGGCATGGTGGTGGAGAACCTGGCGGTGCAGGCGCGCGACCAGGCGGAAGCGGAAACCCGGATCCGCCAGATTTACCATCATTGCGAAATCCTCGAATGCAGCGCGCTGGCCCCGGACACGCGCGGGGAAGGCGTGGATCTCGAAGGGATGATTTCGCTGATCAGCCGGCAGGACGATACGCGCTAGCGCGGCGTCCCGAACCGCGATTCAGGAGCCGGCGCGGCGCGCGTGAATCAGACGCAGCCCGGCAGTCACTCCGCGGCGCAGCGTAGTCTCCTGCCCTGCCGCCAGCGCGGTGCGCGCCCCCGGCGGTACGGTCCTAACCGCCGGCGCGCTCGCGGGCCGCTCCAGCCGGATGAAATCCGTCGCCAGCAGTTCCTCGAGCAGCTTGCCATAATCGCGTGCGCCGCGGCTTGCCGGGGCATGCTCGAAGACGTCCTGATTGGAGGCCGGGCTCTCCGCAAGGCTGACATTCTCGGCGATGCGCGTCGCACAGACTTCGTCGCCATAACGGCTGCGCAGCTGGCGCTCGATGTCGAGCGACATGCGGCGCCGCGAATCGTAGCGGGTGATCAGGTAGCGGCGCGGCACGCGCCGCTTCAGCACCTGCTCCAGCGCCTTCAGCGTGCGCTCCATCTGCAGCGCCCCCTTCATCGCCAGGTAATCCGTCGAAATCGGGATGATCACGCCGTCAGCCGCAAACACGCTGCCCAGCGACAGCACACCCAGCATCGGGCAGGCATCCATCAGCACCGGGCGCGCGGCCGGCATCTTCTCGAGCGCGACGGCAAGGCGCGTCAGCACCGCGGGGCCCTTGCCGAACTGGGTGTCGACCTTGGACAGTTCGATGTGCGAAGGCACCAGACGCCAGCCATTTCGCGTGCTCATGCTCAACGCCGCGAGCGGCACGCCATGCGCATACAGTCCGTAGAGGCTGGCATCCGCGCGCGGCACTGATACGCCGCAGACATCCGTGAGATGCCCCTGTGGGTCGAGGTCGATCACCAGCGGATCCGCGCCGCGCCGCGCCAGCAGGCCGGCAAGGTTCAGGGTGGTCGTCGTCTTGCCGACCCCGCCCTTCTGATTGAATACCGCAATGCGTGCCACCGGGACCTCCGACTGGCCGTAACGGCCATGGATTGGACTGGGGATTTTGCGCTGTGAATCAGGGAATTGGCAACCGCTGTTTGGACATCGCCTCAATACATCGCGGCAAGCTGCTGCCCGGCTTGGAATTGAAGCCGCTGACAACAGGAAGGATGAATAAAATATCAATAAAAACAATTACTTAATTTATTGCAGTCTTGCGGACACATCAGCATTGCCGATCGGCGACGCAACAATGTCCGGATATGCCGGAGCACCCTGCACCCCGCCCGCACCCCCCGCGAACAGCAGACAGCTGTCGTTCGCAGGCGGAGAACGCACCACAAACGGGCGTCGCCCTGAATGCCGCAACTGACCGCGAACCTTGCCCCGGCCAATGGCGACCGACTTTGAATTCGGTTATCCTCGCAGGCAAATTACAGGGGGGTGTTTGAAATGGCGTTTTATGCCTTTTACGTGATCGCAATCGTCGTGCTGATTCTGCATTTCACCGGCTGGCTCAAACGCAACAACCTCGAGTGGCTGGTACTCGCCCTTGCTGTCGCAGTATTCCCTGTCGTGATTTTCCTGCGCTGAATACAGCGCAGTCGCAGCCTTAACCGCCACTCATTTCAGCAGCAGGCTCACGCCGCTGGCGAGCAGCATCAGTGCCAGGATCCGTGAAAAGGTCTCGCTGCTGACGCGGTTGCCCAGGCGCTCGCCAGTCACAGTGGCGACCCACATCAGGGGCAGCAGCAGCAGGAACAGCAGCAGCGTGCCCTTGTCGTAATAACCCGACCAGGCGTATCCGCCGATACGGGCCACCATCTCCGCAAACCACAGCGCCGCGACGGTCGCACGAAATCCCGCACGACTGACACCCCGGGCATTGATGTAGATCACCACTAGGGTTCCACCGCCCCCGCCGAACAGCGTGTCGAAAAAGGCGCCGGTAAAACCCACCGGCAAGGCCCAGCGCTGCGAGCAGCGCAGCTGCGGCAGGCCCAGCGTGCTGACAGCCAGCATGTACAGCGAATACAGGATCAGGAAGCAGCCCAGCAGCAGCACCAGCATCCGGTTGTCGAGCACCGCAAACAGCCACAGCCCGGCCAGCGCGCCGACGATGGTCGGCGGCAGCAGCAGGCGCAACTCGTCCCAGACGATTTCCCGGCGGTCGCGGATGACCAGAATCACGAACAGCACGAACACCAGCAGGCTGCACAGCGGCACCGCCAGCTGCAGCGGAATCACGAAAGCGAGCAGCGGCACGGCAATCATGCCGGCACCGAAACCGGACATGCCGCGCACCACGAAGGCAACAAAAACCGAGCCGGCGATCCAAGCCAGCTGGAAGGCGTCGAATCCCGGCATAGCCCTACTTCAGCGCCAGCGCGGTGCCGCTGACCAGCAGCACCGCACCGAGGGCGCGTTGAAACAGCCGTTGATCGAAGCGCCGCACCAGCCGCGCGCCCAGCCAGGAGCCGGCGATCATCATCGGCAATGCCGCCGCCAGCAGCAGCATCACCTGGCGGTCATAGAGGCCCAGCGAGGCATAGCCGGCAATGCGCGTCAGCCCCTGGAACAGCATCACCGTGGTGATGGTCACGCGGAAAGCGTCCTTGGCAAGGCGCGCAGAGTTGAGGTAGATCACGTAGATCGGTCCTGCCGCGCCGCCGAACAGCGAACCGACGATGCCGGCGCAGAAGCTGGTCACGCCCGCCACCGGCAGCATCCAGCGCGGCGGAATGGCCGGCGTGCGGCCGGCAAACACCATCACGTACAGCGCATAGAGCACGACAAACACGCCGAGCGCGCGCGCCAGCGGCTGCGTATCGATCAGCGTCAACAGGTAAATGCCGAAGAACACGCCGAGCAGGCTGCCGGGAAGGATGCGCCAGATCTCGCGCCAGACGATATGGCGCCAGTCGACCACGCCGTGGCCCACCGAGGACAGCATGTTGAGCACGGTCACCACCGGCACCGTCACCTGCACCGGGAACACCAGCGCCAGCAGCGGCACCGCCACCGCGCCGCCGCCGAAACCGGTACCGCCGCGCACCGCGAAGGCGACCGTTACAACCCCCGCGCAGAACAGCATCTGCCACAGCGACAGGTCATCCACCAGCATGGCCCTCCCCGCGCAGCACGCGCCGCCCGGCATGCAGCGCCACCAGCGTCAGCAGCGCAATCACGGTGACCATGCCGAAGGTCGTCGCATAGCTGCCGGTCAGCTTGTAGACCAGCGTGAAAGCGGTCGGCCCGGTCAGAATGCCGGCGAAGTTCCACACCATCGCGCCACCGGTGGCGAGGCTTACCTGTCCCGGCGGACTGCGCCGTGCAACCTCGGCGGTATAGAGTCCGTTCCAGCCGATTGCGGTCGCGCCGAGCACTGCAAACAGCAACCCGGTCACCGCCACCGGCCAACCGGGCTGCAGGAAAAACACCGCGCCGCAGCAGGCGATCGAGCCCAGGGTGAGGTATTGCAGGGCCTCCAGGCAGTCGCCGCTGCGATCGGCGAGCCAGCCCCAGGCGATGCGCCCGAGCACGCCGAAGATCTGCGCCACCGACAGCATCAGTCCGGCCTCAACCAGCGTGTAGCCACCCTCGCCGACCAGCATCACCACCGTGAAGGTGCTCACGCAAAGCTGGATGAAGGCGAGGCAGAATGCAGCCACACCCAGCAAGCGCAGCGCCGGCATGCGCCAGACCAGCAACACGCCGTCAAACACCCGCGCCTGCACCGGCAGATCGGGACGGCGATCATCATCCCAGCGGCGGCGCGCCGGCTGCATCGCCAGCAGCGTTGCCAGCGCCGAGACCAGCACCAGTGCCAGCGCCCAGCGCCAGCCGAAGGCGAGCGTCACCGCCGGCGCGATCAAGGCCATCAGCGCCCAGGCCAGCGGCACGCCGGTTTGCTTCAGCGAAAAAATGAAATTGCGGTGCTGCGGCGGGCTGTAGCGGAACAGCAGGTGCGCGGCTGCCGGGAGGTTGATGCTCATCGCAACGCCGATCAGCACCGAGGCGAACAACAGTGCGGTGATGCTGCCGTGAAGGGCCACCGCCATGCCGGTGACGCAGCAGGCCATGCCGATCTGGGTGGTGCGGCAGCCGCCGTAACGCGCCACCATCCAGGTGAACAGCATCGATCCCAGCATCGCCGCGCCGTAGATCACGCTCATCTGGTAGCCGATCAGCGAGGCCTCGACATCCAGCGCACGCGCCAGCTCCGGCGCGATCACCGGGAACACCGCAGCGCCCATCGCGCCGGCAACCTGTGCCGCGGTGGTGGCCGCCACCACCGCGGCCACCGTAGCGAAGGGAGGCGTGGATGCCGGGGTCACGGGCTGCGCTCCGCGCGCGCCGCCGCTGCCGCCAGCGCTGCACTGGCCAGCGCGGCCACCGCGAGCAGCCCGAAAGTGTCGGCATAACTGCCGATGCCGCGATACGCCGCCGCGAACAGCGCGGGGCCGGCGAGGATGCCGCCGAAAATCCACACCATGATGCCGCCGGTCGCCACGCTGACCATCCCCGGCGGGCTCAACCTCGCGATCTGCGCGTGCATCACGCCGTTCCAGCCGTAAGCCGCGACACCGAACAAGGCATAGAACACCGCCAGCGCCGCCACCGGCGGGCGGCTGGCGATCCACAGGCTGGCGACGCAGCCCACTGCGGCCGCGAGGCTGGTCAGCGCCAGCACCGCGAGCGCCATCCCGCTGCGATCGGCGATCCAGCCGAAAGCAAGCCGCCCCGCCATGCCCGAAACCTGCACCAGCGACAGCATCGCGCCGGCGGCCACCAGGCCGTAGCCGGCCTCCTGCACCAGCAGGTTCACCGTGAACGTGCCCAGGCAAAGCTGGACAAAGGAAAAGAAAAAGCCCGCCATCGCCAGGTAGCGCAGCGTCGGATAACGCCACAGCACGCCGATGCCGGTGAGCAGGTTGGTGCGCGAAGCGGCGCCGGGATCCCGGTCATCGTCCCAATGCATCCTCCAGCGCTCCAGCAGCAGCGCCCCCGCCACCGAATACGCGAGCACCACGAACATCGAAACCCGCCAGCTGAAGGCCACGGTCAGTACCGGCGCGAGCAGCGCGATGGTTGCCCAGCCCAGCGGCACGCCGGTCTGCTTGATCGAAAAAACCAGGTTGCGCCGCTGCGGCGGCCCGAAACGGTAAAGCAGGTGCGCGGCGCCGGCCGCCGCCAATGCGGTGCTGATGCCGCTGCATATCGCCGCCACCGGCATCAGCCACAGCTTGCCCGCCAGTCCCGCCGCCATGCCGGCAGCGCAGACCCACAGCGACCACTGCATCGCGCGGCAGGCGCCCCAGCGCAGCACCACGGTGCCGACCGCGCCCGAGGCGAGCATCGCTGCGCCGAAGAGAATGCTGATCAGGTATCCCACCGCCGAGGCGTCGACTTCGAGCATCTGCGCGAGCTGGGGTGCCAGCACCGGAAATATCGCGATGCCCATCGCCGAGGCGATCTGCGCGGCGGTGGTCGCCAGCACCACCACCACGATGGAAGGTGCGGCAGCGCTCATCGATTTTTCCGCGCGGCCCGCTGCGCCATCAACAGCAGGCCGAAAGCGGCCACGGCCGCGGCGGTCACCAGCAGGAAGGTATTGCCATAGCTGCCGATGCCGCCATGGGCCGCTGCGAATGCCGCAGGCCCCACCAGAACCCCCCCGAACACGAAGAAGGTGGTGCCTGCCGCCACCACGCTGGCCATGCCCGGCGGACTCAGCCGCGCGGCCTCCGCATGGAACACGCCGTTCCAGCCCACCGCGGTCGTGCCGATCACGAAAAACAGGACATAGACCAGGAGCCGATTCCATTCCGGATCGAACAGCGCCAGCAGCAGTGTCGACGTGATGGTCAGGCCGCAGATGATCATCAGCACCTGCAGGCTGCTGCCCATCCGGTCGGCGAGCCAGCCCCAGCAGATGCGCGAGGCCGAGCCGCCGATCTGCACCACCGACAGCATGACGCCGGCCTCGACCAGTCCGTAACGCCCTTCGGCCACCAGGTAGATCACGGTGAAGCTCAGCACGATGCGCTGGATCGCCGAAAAGATCATCGCCACCAGCGACATCCAGCGCAGGTCGGCCTGTCCCCAGACCAGGGGTACACCGCCGAAAGCCGCACCGCCTCCCTGCTGCACCCTGCCGCGGTCGGCGTCCCATACTTCACGATAACGCTGAAGCACCAGCACAATGGCGAAAATCATCAGCCCCACCATCAGCAGCGACCAGCGGTAGCCGAAATTCACCGCGATCGCCGGCGCGGTCAGCGCAGTGATCACGCCGCCGACCGGCACGCCGGTCTGCTTGATCGAAAACATGATGTTGCGCCGCTGCGGCGGCGTATAGCTGACCAGCATGTGGGCTGCCGCAGGATTGAGCAACCCCATGCCCATGCCCACCGCGGCCGAGCCGAGCGCGATCGCCGCGACATGCGGCAGCGCGAACAGCGCAAGTCCCACACCGCAGCACAGCACCGAGATCTGCGTGGCACGTGCCGCACCGTAACGCAGCACCGCCTTGCCGCCGAACATCGTCGCCGCCGTCGCCACGCCGAAGGTCAGGCTGACCTGGTAGCCGATCAGGATCGGGCTGACGCCCAGTGCCTCCGCCAGTTTGGGTGCGATTGTCGGCAGCAGGATGTTCGACATCGCGATCATCATCTGCGCAAAAGTGGCGACGGCAACGACCGTCCACGGGCCGGGCATCAGCACGCTGCCGGTCACGGAAATACCCTGCTGTAAAAAAGTTGCCGGAAAGACACGCTGCATTGTGTGGACTGCGCCGCGATGGTGCAAGCTGCACGCTCACGATGCGGTCTGCGCACCATGGCAGGGCATTTCAAAATTTCAGAAATGATTTATTGACATGTCAGACTTTCATTTCTAAGATTTCATTGGAATGACTGCCGCAAAAACCATCCCCCTGCTCAGCGAGCGCGCCTACGAACGCGTCAAGCACGACATCATCTGCTGCCTGATCGCGCCGGGCGCCGAGGTGTCCGAAGCGCAGCTCTGTGAACAGTACAAGCTCGGCAAGGCGCCGGTGCGCATGGCACTGTCCCGCCTCGCCCACGACGGGCTGGTTCGCGCGATGCCGCGTCGCGGTTACATGGTGGCCCCGGTCACGCTCAAGGACATCCAGGATGTTTTTGAGCTGCGCCTGCTGCTCGAACCGCGCGCCGCGCGTCTCGCCGCAGGCCGGGTCGACGCCAAGCGGCTGCGCGTGCTCGACGAGATCTGCCGCGCCGGCTACCAGTCGGGCGAGCCGAAGAGCACCGCGCGCTTCCTCGAAGCCAACAAGGAATTCCACGTCGCGATTGCCCAGGCCTCGGGCAACGCCCGGCTCGCCCATGCGATCGCCCAGTTGCTGGACGAAATGACCCGCCTTCTGCACCTCGGCCTCGGCTTTCGCAACCGCACCCAGGAAATGCAGCACGAGCACCGCACGCTGGTGCGCGCGCTGGTGCGCGGTGACGGCGCGACCGCGGAAAAAATCTGCCAGGAGCAGATCGAGGCCGCACGCGACATGGTGCTGAAGGCGATCCTCAACAGCGACTCAGTGATGAACCTCGCTATCGTCGCGGAGAACCATTAAAGCCATGACAGACACACTGCAGACACTTGTTCGCGGACTTGACGCAGCGCTCGCCGCACCCCGCGAAATCTTCCCCGCCGCGGTCACTGCGGCACTCGGCCAGGCCGTGGCCTCCGGCAGCTGGCTGGGGCCGGACCAGTTGCGTGTCGATCCCGAGCAATACGCGCGCCACCTGCTCTATGCGGACCCTCTCGACCGTTACACCGTCGTGTCCCTGGTCTGGGGCAATGGCCAGCAGAGCCCCATACACAGCCACCACACCTGGTGCAGCGTGGCGGTGTACCGCGGCGAAATCTGCGAGACTTTCTACAGCGCGGATAACGGCAAGCCGGCACCGCTGCGGACGGTGCGCCGGAAGGCGGGCACACTGAGCTTCGACGAAGGCGATGCCGGCGTACACCGGATCGCCAACCCCGACGGCGACGTCGCGGTGTCGATCCATGTCTACGGCATTGCCGCCGCGCGAGTCGCCACCGGTGTCAACCGCGTGCTGGGCTGACAGGACAGGGATCGGGCGCAGGGTTCATAATCACGGCGGCGACGCAGCTGTCGCATCATCAATCATCACCCAACGGAGAAATGCAATGAAAGCAGTCGTACTTCGGGAACATGGCGGTCTGGACAAACTGGAATACGTAACCGACTTTCCCGATCCGGTGGTCTGCGAAGGCCATGTGGTGATCCGGGTCAGGGCGACCTCGTTCAACTACCACGACGTATTCACGGTGCGCGGCATGCCCGGCATCAAGGTGCCGTTCCCGATGATCATCGGCCTCGACCTCGCCGGCGAGATTCTCGAAGTGGGCGCCGGCGTTTCCGGCTGGAAACCGGGTGACCGCGTGCTGGTCAACCCGCTGAACAAGAAAAAGGGCCTGATGGGCGAGATGATGCATGGCGGACTGGCCGAGAAATGCCTGGTCTCCGCCGACCAGCTGATCAAGATGCCCGAAAACGTCAGCTTCGAACAGGCCGCTTCGCTGCCGGTCGCCTACGGCACCGCGCACCGCATGATCATCACCCACAACACGATCAAGAAGGGCGACAAGGTGCTGGTGCTGGGCGCCAGCGGCGGTGTCGGCACCGGCTGCGTACTGCTCGCCAAGATGCTCGGCGCCGAAGTCATCGCCTGCGCCTCGAGCGAGGACAAGATCCAGCGCCTGAAGGATCTCGGCGCCGACCATGTCATCAACTACAAGACCACCGATTTCTCGAAGTGGGCCATCGAAAAATTCGGCAAGCCGCAGCGCCGCAACTACGAGGGCGGCGTCGACGTTGTCATCAACTTCACCGGCGGCGACACCTGGGCGCCGACGCTGAAATGCGTCAAGCGCGGCGGCAAGATCCTGGTCTGCGGCGCCACTGCCGGCTACGACCCCAAGGAAGACCTGCGCTACGTCTGGAGCTTCGAACTGCAGATCATCGGCTCCAACAGCTTCTACGACGAAAACCTGAAGGCGCTGATGGACCTGATCCAGCAGGGCAAGATGAAGCCGGTGGTCGACGAGGTGATGCCACTGCAGGATGCCGCCAAGGGCCTCAAGCTGATCGAGGACCGCGAGGTGTTCGGCAAGGTCGTGATTACGCCTTGACCCGCTAAAACCTTTTGGCCACAGAGAGCACAGAGGACACGGAGTAAAAGCTCGTAACGGATAATCCTCCGCCACTTTCGGGTGTCTTCGGGTTTTCTCTGTGAACTCTGCGTCCTCTGTGGCTAAGTTTTTGACTTTGATTTGGGCTTTTTTTCAAACCGCATGACCATCCCCTGCCCCGAACCCCGCGGCTACGCCGGCAACCTCGGCGCGCCTTTCGCCGATCATTCCAGCCTCGCGCGCACGGCACTGGTCGACCTGCGAGATGCGTCAGCGCCGCGCGAATACGGCTTCAGCGAGCTTGATGCCGCCTGCAATGCGCTCGCGCGCGGTCTCGAGCGCAGCGGGCTCAAGCCCGGCGACCGCGTCGGCATACTTGCCCTGAACCGCGCCGAATTCGTGATCACACTGCTGGGCACGATGCGCGCCGGCATGGTGCCGGTTCCCATCAACATCAAGCTCGCCGCCGACACCGTGCGTTACATCGTCGACGATGCCGGCGCAAAACTGGTGTTCTGCGAGACGGCCTGGCGCCACCTGCTGCCTGCCGATGCCCGCACGGTGGTCTATGACGACGGCGATGCCTGGTCGCGATTCCTCGATCCCGGCGCTTACTCGCCTTTCGAGCCGGCCCCGGACACTGTCGCGATCCAGCCCTACACCTCGGGTTCCACCGGAAAGCCCAAGGGTGTGCTGCTGACCCACTACGGCCAGAACTGGAGCCGGCGCATCCTTGCGCATACCCGCGGCACATCGAAAAAGGATGTCATCCTGGTTGCGGCACCGCTGTATCACAAGAACGCGCTCAACGCGATCAAGCAGGGCCTCACTGCCGGCGCGAAGATGGTGCTGATGCCGCAGTTCAGCGTCGAGGGCTACCTCGCCGCGCTTTCGCGCTACCGCTGCACGGTGATCTCCGGCGTGCCGACGATGATCTCGATGCTGCTCGCCCGCAGCGACCTGCTGGCAAAAACCGATACGACCTCGGTGCGCACCGTGATGATGGGCTCTGCGCCCTCCTCGCCGCAGCTGCTCGCCGACATCCGCAGGCATTTCCCCAACGCCGAACCACTGGTGGTCTACGGTGTCACCGAGGGCGGCCCGGTGCCGCTGGGACCGCACCCGGAAGGCAAGCCGCGACCGCCGGGTTCGATCGGCGTGCCCTATCCCGGCACCGAGGCGAAGCTGGTCAACGGCCCGCATCCCGACGAAGGCGAACTGCTGCTGCGCAACCCCGGCATCCTGATCGGCTACCACAACCTGCCGGAAGCAACCGAGAAGCGGCTGGCCGGCGGCTGGTATCACAGCGGCGACGTCTGCCGCCGCGATGCCGACGGCTTCTATTTCTTCGTCGGCCGCACCGATGACATGTTCGTCTGCGGCGGCGAAAACATTTTCCCGATCGAGGTCGAGCGCCTGCTGGAGAAGCACCCGACCGTGCACCAGGCCTGCGTGCTGCCTTTCGCGCATGAGCTGAAGGGTCAGGTTCCCTACGCCTTCGTCGTGCTGCGCGCCGGGAAGAACGCCGGCGAGGAAGAGCTCAAGCAGCATGCACTCGCCCACGGCCCCGCCTACCAGCACCCGCGGCGCGTGTTTTTCCTCGACCAGCTGCCGCTGGCAGGCACCAACAAGGTTGATCGCTTGCGCCTGCGCGAAATCGCGGCACAGCGTGCCGAGAAGAATTCATCGGCGGCATGACCGTTATCATGTTGTGCAGTCTCTCCCTGTAGCACTTAATCCCCGTTTATCCGGAGCAAAACAATGACCGACAGCAAACCCACCCCTCCCAGCCTCGAACAACTGCAGAAACTGATCAGCCGCGGCCCCTTCAACCAGTGGCTGAACTTCACCTTCCTCAAGGCCGGTGAAGACGGCATCGAAGTGAAGGCCGCCTGGCGCGAGGAATGGGTGGTCAACCCCGATCGGAAATATACCCACGGCGGCATCCTCGCCGCGATCGTCGACGTCGTCGCCGATTACGCAATCGCCGCCCAGCTCGGCCGCCCGGTACCGACCATCGACATCCGCGTCGATTACCACAAGGCCGCAATGCCCGGCGACCTGACCGCCAAGGGCCGGGTCGTTCGCAGCGGCAGCCAGTATTCGACCGCAGAGGCCTACGTTTACGACAAGGACGGCGCACTGGTCGCCAGCGGCCGCGGCACCTACTTCACGGCGCCTCCCAAGTGACGGTGATCAGGTGATTAAGCGATTAAGTGATTAGGTAAAACCGAAGCATCATCACCAGTCACTCAATCACCTGGTGACTTGATCACCCCGCCCCCCCCAATCACCATTTACCAGTCACCATCTCCGCAAATGCCCGAAGTCCCCGGAAGCCGCATCCTCACCCCCGCCGGGACGTCAGGCTCGCGGGGCAGTGTAGGATACCGGCTGCGCCAGGTAACGGACCCGATCCGGACCGGCAATGCATTTGCCCGGACGTTGACGCTGTTGACTGTGATGGCCATCCTCGAGGCGGGCATCCTGTGTCCGCTCGAAACCACCTGTTCCGCTGGATGAAAGAGGCAGAGCAATGAATGCACCGCACAAGACGACGCCCCGGCGCCTGATCGTCGCGATGACCGGCGCTTCAGGCTCCGTCTACGGCATCCGCATCCTCGAGCGCCTGCGCGGAATCGGCGGCTGGGAGACCCATCTCGTGGTGTCGGAGGCCGGAGTGCTCAATGCCTTCCAGGAATACGGCATGGACCGCAAGGCGCTGCACAGGCTCGCAGACGTCACCCACAACGTCCGCGACATCGGCGCCACCATCGCCAGCGGTTCCTTCATCACCGCCGGCATGGTGGTCGCGCCCTGCTCGATGAAAACCCTGGGCGGCGTTGCCCACGCCCTCGCCGACAATCTGATCACCCGTGCCGCCGACGTGATTCTCAAGGAACGTCGCCGGCTGGTGCTGATCACCCGCGAAACGCCTCTGAACCTGGCGCATATCCGCAACATGGAGGCTGTGACGCTGATGGGCGGCATCATTTTCCCGCCGGTGCCGGCCTTCTACAGCGGTGGCAAGACCATCGATGACCTGGTCAATCACACGGTCGGCCGGGTACTCGACCTGTTCGATGTCGAACACGACACCATCAACCGCTGGGCCGGCGTCACCGGCCCGGCCGAACTGAAGGACAAGAAGAAACAATGAAACCCCTGCCCTACGCCGACGAAAATTTCCGCGGTTTCCTCGACAGGCTGCGCACCGAGAAGGAGCTCGTCGACATCAAGCAGCCGGTCGACAGCCGGCACATTGCGACCTTGGTCGACCAGTCCGACAAGGCACTGCTGTTCCACAAGGTCATCGGCTACGACATGCCGGTGGTCTCCGGCATCATCCGCTCGCAGAAGCGAGCAATCATGTCGATGGGCTGTGAAACCTATCCCGAAATCGAATTCCGGCTGCAGCAGGGCATCGAAAATCCGATACCCCCGCGCTACGTCGAAAACGCCCCGCTGAAACAGGTAATCAGGACCGGCAAGGACGTCGACCTGTTCAGCCTGCCGATCCCCATGTTCTCGATCTACGACGGCGGGCCGATGATCACCGCCGGCATCACCATCGCCAAGGATCCGGAGTTCGGCCTCAATTCCGGCATCTACCGCTTCATGGTCAAGGAAAAGAACCTCACCGGCATCGACATCGTCACGCCGAACAACATGCGGCTGTTTGCTCAGCGCGCCTACGAGGCGGGCCGGCCCTGCCCGATCTCGATCTCGATCGGAAACCATCCCTTCGAGAACCTCGGCTCAGGCTTCCGCGCCCCGCTGGGCACCGACGAGATGGGCATCGCCGGCGGCATCCGCGGCGCGGCGATCGAACTCGCGCAGTGCGAAACCATAGACCTGCCATGCATCGCCGATTCCGAGATCGTGCTCGAAGGCGAGATCCTGCCGACCGGCTGGACCCAGCCCGAAGGCCGCTTCGGCGAATTCACCCGGCTGATGGGCGGCCTGCACTGGAATCCGGTGGTGCGCATCAACGCCATCACCATGCGCAAGGATGCAATCTATTACGCGCTGCACATGCCCTGGGAAAACACCTGGCTGATGGCGCCGACGCGTTACACCCAGATCCGCCGCGCACTGAAAACCGCCGGCATCCAGATCAAGGACATCAACGTCACGCTCGGCGGCTGCGGCATGTGGCATGCCATCATTTCCATCAAAAAGCAGGCCGGCGAAGGCAAGAACGCCCTGCTCGCCGCGCTGTCGGTGATGGACCTGAAACACGTGGTGGTGGTCGACGACGACATCGACGTGTTCAACGCGATGGATGTCGAGTGGGCGATCGCCACCCGCGTGCAGGGCGACAAGGACGTGATGGTGATCCCGGGCAGCCGCGCCAAGCCGCTGGATCCCAGCCTGCCGGTGATGCCCCATGGCGTGGTGCCGACGGGCGCCAAGGTCGGCATAGACGCGACGATTTCCGAGGGCATTCCCAAGGAGCGTTTCGAGCGCATTTCCTACGCCTACACCGACCGCGCCAAAATCGCCGACTACTACAGCGGCAAGGCCGACCCGGCGCCGGCAGTGGCCTCCGGAGACAAGGCGGTGGCCGAGCTGTCGGCCAAGATCGTCGCGGTCATCGAGAAAATCCCGAAATACTACTCGGAGCTCGCCGAGCAATTCGCCGACTACGACTTCCAAACGGTGGCCCGCGCACTGGGCAAGCTGCACGAGGACGGCAAGCTGTGGCAGGACCCGCGCGGCCGCATGTGCCTGCGCGACTCGGCTTTCGCGGCAAAGCCGCCGGTGAAAAGCACCTGAGATGAACACCGCAGTTCAGAACATTCATGCGGATTCCGGCGCGCTCGCCCGGGCGGCGCCTCGAAAAATGTAAACTCGGGCAAGTCGACGCCGCTCCGCCGTCCGGCATGATCGCCGTGCCGATGGCGGCAGTGCGCGGGCCGGGCCAGCACTGCCGGCACCCCAAACAGATCAATCAAGTGGCATGACAACGAAGAAACTGAAGCTGCACATCGAGAACACGCGCCGGAAAAACGGCATTTCGCACATCCTGCCGCAGCACTGGGCTGCAGCCTGCAAGCGGCACCGGGCGCTGGCCCGGCACATAGGCAAGGTCAGCTTCGGCTGGGACGGCGACATCCTGGAAGCCGCGCTGGCCGATGCCGACCTGGTGATCGGCCTGCCGGCCGACCGCGACAGGTTCGCACTGCGTGCGCCCCGGCTGAAATGGATTCACTCGACCTCGGCCGGCATAGACGGCGTGCTGCCGCTCGACTGGCTACCTCGCGGCACGGTGTTCACCAACAACAGCGGCGCGCATGGCCACAAGGCCGAGCAGTACATGACCATGGCCTATCACCTGCTCAACTCGCGGATGGCTGCGGTCATGGCCAACCAGCAGTCTCGCCGCTGGGAGGCGCTGTACTCGCCCAGCATCACCGGCAGGACGGCGGTGGTCATCGGCCTCGGCGATCTCGGTGAGGCTGCCGCCCGCGCCGCGAAGAAGATCGGCCTCAAGGTCATCGGCGTGCGGCGCAGCGTGCAGAAAAACCGCCATGTCGACCGCGTGGTGACTTACCGCCAGCTCGACCGCGTGCTGCCACAGGCCGATTTCGTCGTGCTTGCGGTGCCGCTGACCGCGGAAACCCGCGGCCTGCTCAGCGCCGCGCGCATGGACCTGCTGAAACCCTCGGCCGGCGTCATCAACATCGCACGCGGCCCGGTGATCGACCAGGCTGCCCTGGAAAAACGCCTGCGCAGCGGCCGGCTCGCCGGTGCGGTGCTCGACGTTGTCGATCCCGAACCCCTGCCCGCCAATGCCACGCTGTGGAGCACGCCCAACCTGGTGATCACCCCGCATGTTTCCTGCGACGACGGCGAGCATTACGCCGACATCACGATCGATCTCTGGTTCGAAAACCTGGCGCTGTTTCTCGCCGGCAAGCGGCTGAAGCGGCGCATCGACCCGAAGCTGGGCTACTGATGACGGCCACCGGCACCAACCCCGCGTCCCAGTCGCCATCCACCGGCAGGCTCAACATCGACCATGTCGCCCACTTCGTGCCGCACATCGATGCCGCCAGCGCGGCTCTGGAACAGGCCGGCTTCACGCTGACGCCGTTTTCGGCGCAATCACACCGGCTGGAACCCGGCGGTCCGCTGGTACCGGCTGGCGCCGGCAATCGCTGCGTGATGCTGCGCGAAGGCTACCTCGAGTTCCTGACACCTACCGGCGACACGCCGATCGCCGAGCAGCTGCGCGCGGCCATCCAGCGCTACACCGGCATGCACCTGATCGCCTTCGGCACCGCCGAAGCCGGTGCCGACCATGCGCGACTGGAGAAAAACGGCTTCGCACCGCTCCCAGCCGTGGCCCTGCAGCGCGAAATCGGCACCTGCATCGATAACGTCAGCGGCAGCGGCACCGCGCGCTTCACCGTAGTCCGCGTGCCCCCGGGCACCATGGCCGAAGGCCGCATCCAGTACTGCCAGCAGCACACGCCCGAACTGCTGTGGCAGCCGCGATGGACCGCGCACGCCAACCGCGCACGCGGATTGGCGGCAGTGATCGTATGCGTTGAGGATCCGCAGGAAGCCGCGCAGCGCTATGCGCGTTTCACCGGCCTGCTGGCGCAGGTGAGCGGATCGTTGTGGCGCATCGACAGCCAGCGGGGCGCCCTGCTCTTCGTCACTCCCGCGGCACTGCAGCGCACGCTGGGCATGCAGGCACCGTCGCTGCCCTGGATCGCCGGCTATGTGCTGAGCAGCGATGACCTCGACGCGACACGGCGACATCTCGACGATGCTCAGTGCCAGGTGCGCAACATCTCCGGGCGCCTGCTGCTGGAATGGCCGGGCACGGTCGGCGGTTTCGTGCTGTTCCAGGCACCCGGCGCCACCCTGCCCGTTTTTGAATGACCACTGATCATCCAACATTGAAAGTCAAAATGGAATTCACGGAAACCTTCGACGTCGTCGTCGCCGGCTTCGGCCATGGCGGCGGCATCGCGGCACTCAATGCAGCACAGGCCGGCGCCAAAACCCTGCTGATCGAGAAGTCCACCGTGCCCGGCGGACTGTCGATCTGCTCCTATGGCGCGGTGCGCAGCGCGCATGACCCGGAGCAGGCCTATGCCTATCTCAAGGCCACCAACGGCGGCCGCACACCGGACCAAGTCGTGCGCGCGCTGGCCGAAGGCATGTGCGGACTGGAGGCTTATGTCCGCGAACTGGCGCAAATCTGCGATGCCCGCGTGCTCACCTCGGTCGAGGAAAATGCGGAGCGCGAAAAGGCGGGCGATCCCTACCGCCGCCAGATCCGCGGCAACTATCCGCTGCCCGGCACCAACACCTTCTATCACACCTCGGTCGTCGACATTCCCGGTTTCAGGGCAGGCGAGGCCTACCCCTGGGCCAATGGCGCGCCCAACGGCCCCAAGCTGTTCAAGGTGGTCCACGACAACGTGCTGAAGGCCGGCGTCGAAGTGCGGCTCGGTGTCGCCGCGACGCGCCTGATCAGCGATCCGGTGACACGCGAAGTGCTCGGCATCACCGTGATGCAGGAAGGCAAGCCGCGACACATCCGCGCGCGCCGCGGCGTGGTGCTTGCCACCGGCGGCTTCGAAGGCAATGCCGAGATGAAGGCGCAATTCCTCGAAACCTACCCGGTGTTCAACGCCGCTGCGCGCCACAACACCGGCGACGGCATCCGCATGGCGCAGGACCTCGGCGCCGCGCTGTGGCACATGTGGCATGTGCACGGTGCCTACGGTTTCCGCCACAGTGATCCGGCCTATCCCTACGGCATGCGCGTCAAGCGCTTTCCCGACTGGTTCCCGGGCGACGAGGACGCGGTGAAACTGAAGATGGCGTGGATACTGCTCGATGCTTCAGGCAAACGCTTCATGTCCGAATACCAGCCCTATACCCAAGACACCGCGGTACGCCCGCTGGGGCATTTCGATCCGGTCACCCAGCGCGCGCCGCGCAACCCCGCCTACATCATCTGTGACGACAACGGGCGCAGGCTGTACCCGCTGGGCAAGGCGACCTCGAACGACGAGGGACTGCGTTACGACTGGAGCGACGACAACCTGAAGGAAGTCGGGAACGGCATCCTCAAGCGCGCCAACACGCTGGAAGAACTCGCCGGCCAGCTTGGCCTCGATCCGGTGGCTGTAACCGCCTCGATCAAGCGCTGGAACGCGCAATGTGCTGCCGGACGCGACGAGGACCACTCACGCCCCGCCAACAGCATGCTGCCGATTGAAAAAGGCCCTTTCTACGGCGCGCCGGTGTGGGCGGTCATTTCAAACACCCAGGGCGGTCCTGTCCACGACGCGCAGTCGCGGGTGATCGACGTGCACGGCCGGCCGATTCCCCGCCTCTACGCCGCCGGCGAACTCGGCAGCTCCTTCGGCCACCTCTATCTCTCCGGCGGCAACATCGCGGAGTGTTTTGTCACCGGACGCATCGCCGGACGCGGCGTTGCCGCGCTGGCGCCGTCGAAGGACTGACGGCGCCCCACGCCTGGCCTGCACTCAGGGCCGAGCCTTGATACCGGCGGTCTTGACGATATTCGCAAACTTCGCGGTATCGGCCTTGATGGCAGCGGCGAACTCCTCGGGGCTGCCGCCCAGCGGCTCGTAACCGAGGTTGGATAAACGCTTCAACACGTCCTGCGACTTGAGGCTGGCGCCGATCGTGGCATTCAGCCGCGACACGATATCGCGCGGCACTCCTGCCGGCGCCACCACGCCGAACCAGGGAGACAGTTCGTAACCCGGGAGGCCAGATTCGGCAATGGTCGGAACATTGGGCGCCGCAACCGAACGCTTGAGGCCGGTAACGGCCAGCACCCGCAGGCGCCCGCTGTCGGCATGCGGCTTGATCACCGCCAGGTCAGCCAGCATCATGTCAATGTGGCCGCTGACCACATCGGTCAGTGCCGGAGCGGTACCCTTGTACGGCACGTGCACGATGTCTGTTTTCGAGATTGATTTGAGCATCTCGGCGGCGAGGCTCGACATGCTGCCCACACCCGAAGAACCGTAGCTGAGATAACCCGCCTTGCGGCCGGCGACGCTGATCAGCTCCTTGACGTTCTTCGCGGGCACCGTCGGATTGACGGCCAGCGCATAGGGCACCACGGCGACGTTGATGATCGGCGAGAAATCCTTCAGTGGATCATAAGCGAGCTTGGCGTAAAGGCTGGGCGCGAGCGCCAGATTGCTAGAACCGCCCATTGCCACGGTGTAACCGTCACCCGGCATGCGCGAGGCAGCATCTAGCCCTACCGTGCCGCCGGCGCCGCCGCGGTTGTCGACCACCACCGGCTGCCCCCAGGCTTCGGTCAGCTTCTGCCCGACCATGCGGCCAAGAATGTCATTGGGGCCGCCCGGCGCGAAGGGCACCACCATGCGCAGGGGCTTCGCCGGATAGTTCTGCGCCACGGCCATGCCCTGGCAGGCCAGCAGCGCGACCAGTACAACTCCCGCGCCGCGGCACTTCGATGCAAACGTTTTCATGAATCACCTTTCTTTCACAGATACGGAAAATAAAATCCTCCGTCATCCAACAGAGCAAGTGCCGTGCCTGCCACCACGGCGGAAAATGGGCGGAAAATGCCTGCATAGTGTGCAGGTCGCCCCGATGCCGCACCGCTGCGGTGCCCTCATCCGGCATTGAAGAACAATACCGGAAAAAGCGGCGCAAGCCTGCGCCAAAACCTGCCGGCCGAAAAATGTTCCCTGATCGGACTTTAGCTGCTGGACAGCCGGCGATGCGCCGCCCAGACACAGGCAGTGCCGACCGCGGCCGGCACTGCGAGCAGCGCAAAGGTCAGCGTGTAGTCGCCGGTCAGCAGGAATACATTGGCACAGGCAATCGGCCCGATCGCCTTGCCGGTATTGACATAGACCAGCGAGCCCCCGGTCAGCGGACTGATCTGGTCCGGCGGAGCCAGGCGCGCGACCTCGCCGAGAAAGGCGCCGTTCCAGCCGCTGGCGGTCGAACCCATCACGAAAAACAGCAGGCAGGCCGCGAACATCGACCATCCGGGTGTCAGCGCAATGCACAGCGCCGCAGACACGATCATCACGGCACCGAGAATCAGCATCGAGGAGAAGGCATTGCCCAGCCGGTCGGCGAGCCAGCCCCAGAACAGGCGCCCCGCCACGCCGCCGACCTGCGCAGCGGTCAGCACCAGACCTGCAGCGATCAGTCCCCAGCCCAGTTCCTCGTTGAACAGGATGACGGTGAAGGTGGTGATGCCGAACTGGACGATCACGAAACAGCCGCCGGACAGGGACAGCAGACGCAGCGCGCGATGGCGCCAGATATCGATGACTCCGCTGAAGGGATTGCCGCCGATCGACGCGTGCGGGTCGCGATCGGTGTCCCAGTAGGAACGCCCGCGGCCCAGCACGAACACCAGTGCGTAGAGAATCATCGAATTGCAGGCGATGGCCCACTGCCAGCCGAAGTGCACGGCCACCGCGGGACCGATCAGCGCTGCGCCGATGCCGCCCAGCGGCACTCCGGTCTGCTTGATCGAGAAAATGAGGTTGCGCCGCTTTGCCGGCGTGAAGCGCAACAGCAGGTTGGAAGCCGAGGGCGTCAGCATGCCGTAACCGAGCCCAAGTGCGATCGAGGCCAGGAAAAAGAAGGCGACATGCGGCAGGATCGCGACCAAGCCGCCGGTGGCGACCAGCGTCAGGCCGATCTGCTGCATGCGGGTCGAGCCCCAGCGACGGTTGAACTTGCTGCCGAAAGCCAGCGCGATGATCATCGCCACCGCGATCATGCTGATCTGGTAGCCGACCAGCGCCGAAGGGATGCCGTAGGTTTCCGCGACCTTGGGCGCCACCGAGGGAATGATCGTGGTGCCCATGGTGCCTATGGTCTGGCCGGCCAGCAGCGTGACCATCAGGAAGGTGAAGGAAGGAGGCCGGCCGGCTGCCGGCACCGCGCTCACTGTTTGGCCCTGTCCGGCACCGTCCACAGGTACACCGTCGAAGACCAGGATCCGGTGATGTCGTATTTCTCCTCGAGCTCGAGGTGAACGGTGCGCTCGGGCTGCCAGTCGCCGAAATCGAAATCATGGGACACGATGCGCGTGCCCGGTTTCAGTTCGCGCAGCAGCTTGGCGCGCAGCTCGAGCATCATCGCCGGCAACAGATAAAGCGTGATCACCGTCGCATCCTTCAGTTCGGCCTGCAGCACATCGCGCTTCTCGAATCTGACGCGGTCGCCCAGCTTCAGTTTCGCCGCCGCGGCAGTACTGCGTTCGACGAGTTCGCCGTCGATGTCATAACCCTTGCCCCGTGCGCCGAACTTCTGCGCGGCGGTGATGACAATGCGGCCATCTCCGGAGCCGAGGTCGATCACGTAGTCGCGGTCCGACACGTTCGCCACCGCCAGCATGGCATCGACGACGCGCTGCGGCGTGGGCACATAGGGGCCGCCGGTCAGGACCGGGGTATCCGCGGCACGTACGCCGGCGGTGCCGGCAAGCAGCAGGCCGCACAAAGCAAGACCGCGCAGCCATTCCAAGGATTTATAAAAAGTCATTTAAAATCAAATACTTATAAAATAATTCAGCTGGGCGGCGGTCCATCGAGGCCGACATCGGAGCGCCAGTCCTTGCCCTTGAACAGCATCGGCTTCAGCGCAAACGCAAGCAGCACCAGCGCCAGCACGAACATGGTCAGTGCAATCGGGCGCTCGAGGAATATCGCATAAGTACCCCCGCTCAGCGCCAGCGACTGGCGCAGCGACAGTTCCAGCATCGGCCCCAGCACCAGGCCCAGCGCGACCGGCGCGAGGTCGAATCCGAACTTGCGCAGCCCGTAGCCGATGCCGCCCATCGCCAGCATGATCCAGACATCGGTGACACTGTTGCTGACCGAATAACAGCCGACGATGCAGAAAGCGAGGACGCAGGGATAGAGATAGGCGTACGGAATGCGCAGCAGGTTGACGAACAGGCCGACCATCGGCAGGTTGAGTATCAGCAGCACCAGGTTGCCGACATACATGCTGGCGACGAAACCCCAGAACAGGTTCGGCTGCTGCTGGATCAGCATCGGTCCCGGCAGGATGCCGTGCACCATGATCGCCGCAATCATCACCGCGGTGACCGGGCCTGTGGGAATGCCCAGCGCAAGCATCGGCACGAAGGCGCCGGTGGCCGCGGAATTGTTGGCCGATTCGGGACCTGCGACGCCCTCGATTGCGCCCTTGCCGAATCGTTCGGGGTGCTTCGACAGCCGGCGCTCGACGCCGTAGGACACGAAGGATGAAATGACGTGCGCCGAACCCGGGATGATGCCGATCGCGAAACCGAGCAGACTGCCGCGGAGGATCGGCCCCACTGACAGGCGAAACTCCTCGCGCGAGGGAATCAGCTCGCGCAGCTTTGGCTTCTGCACCCTGGGCGGTTCCGACTGGCCGGCGGTAATCAGGATCTCGGAAATGCCGAACAGGCCCACCGCCACCGGCACGATGCCGACCCCGTCTCCAAGTTCGACCATGCCGAAGCTGAAACGCGTATAGCCGCTCATCACGTCAATGCCGATCATGCCCAGCAGCAGGCCGAAAAACGCCATCGCCAGCGTTTTCAGCATCGAGCCGCCGCTCATGTAGGCCAGCACGAACAGGCCCATCAGCAGCAGAGCGGTGTATTCCGGCGGCCCGAAACGCAGTGCAAATGACGCCAGCGTCGGCGCCATCAGCATCAGGCCGATGACACCGACGGTACCCGCGAAAAAGGAACCGATCGCGGCAATCGCCAGCGCCGGCCCCGCCCTGCCGTTCTGGGTCATCGCGTAGCCGTCGACGCAGGTCATCACCGAGGCCGCCTCGCCGGGGATGCGCATCAGGATCGAGGTCGTCGAGCCGCCGTACATCGCGCCGTAATAAACGCCGGCGAGCAGCACGATGGCAATGATCGGATCGAGGCCGAAGGTCGCCGGCAGCAGCAGGCTGATGCCGGCGAGCGGGCCCAGTCCCGGCATCATGCCGACCAGCGTGCCGATGATGCAGCCGCCGACCGCGTACATGAACACTCGCGGCTCGAAGGCCACCGAGAAACCCAGCATCAGGCTGTCGAAGGTTTCCAGCATCCGGTAGGCCTCTAAAATCCCCAGGGGCCGCGCGGCAGCGGCACGCCGAGGAGGTCGGCAACGATATAGAAAGAAGCGAGACTGAACCCGGCTGCAACCAATGCCACCGGAACCGGCTTCTTGCGTTCGACCACACCGAGGAAAAACACCAGGAAGGCGAATACCGACAGCCGGTAGCCGATCCGCTCCAGCGCGAAGGTCAGCACCCCGCAGGCGACGAGGATCACCGCTGCGCGACGCGCCTCGGTCCAGCGTATGGCGCGCAGCGGCTCGGAGTCACCGCCGAACAGGGCCACCAGCAGCCCGATCGCACCGAGCCCGACCGCGAGCAGCAGCGGCACATAACCGGGCCCCGGATCAGCGAGTGTGCCGACCGGAAACTCCCGGTTCAGCCAGACGATCCAGCCGGCCAGTGCCAGCAGCACCAGGCCGGAGACGCGATCGCTCTTCAGCCCGCCGTTTTCCCCGCCACGCGCATCGCTTGCGGTTGACTCAGGCACCTCAGCCATGCCGCGGACCTAGTTGCCGACCTTGCCCACCACCTTGACCACGGCGGCGAGGCGTTTGGCATCGGCATCCAAGTACTTGGCGAAGTCCGGCGCATCGAGGTAATTCACCGGCGAACTCACCTTCGCCATCTGGCTCCTGAAATCGGCATCGGCAACCGCCTGACGCACGGCATCACGCAGCACCTTGACCACCGGCTCCGGCGTCGCCGCCGGCACGAACATGCCGGCCCAGATGTAATAGACGATGTCCATCCCCTGCTCCTTGAAGGTCGGCACCTCCTTGTAGTTGGGATGGCGCTCGGCACCCCAGGTCACGATCGGCCGCAGCTTGCCGGCCTTGACGTGCGAGGTGATCGCCGCCGGACCGCCGGCAGTCATGGTGACGTGGCCGCCGAGCAGCTGGGTGATCGCCGGTCCGCCACCGGTGGTCGGCACATGGCGCATTTTCAGCTTTGCCGCATGCAGGAACATTTCCATCGGCATGTGCAGCGCGCCGTAAACGCCGGAGGACGAGAACGACAGCTCGCCCGGCTGTTTGCGCGCGAGTGCGATGACCTCCTTGACCGTCTTTACCGGCAACGAGGGATGCACCACCAGGATCACCGGGTCGGCGGAAACCAGGGCCACCGGTGCGAACTGATCCAGCGTGTAGGCCGGCTTGCGGTTGAACAGCTTATCGGCCTCCGGAATCACCGAAATGCTCGACAGCGCCATCAGCACCGTGTAGCCGTCGGGCTTGGCATTGGCCACCGCGGCATTGCCCACCGCACCGCCGGCGCCCGGACGGTTGGTGATCGCCACCGGCTGCTTCAGCACCTTCTCCAGTGCGGCCGCAGTCGGACGGCCGGTGGAGTCAGCAACCCCGCCCGGCGGGAAAGGCACGATCATGGTGATCGAGCGGCTGGGAAACACATCCTGCGCCTGCGCCACGCCGCAGGCCAGCAGCAACACGGACATCAGATAACGGGTTCTCATGATTTCTCCTCCGGTTTTTTTAATGGGACAAGAACAATTTACAGGATGAACAGGATGTACAGGATTAAAACCTTACAAGCGTGCATGCCGGGCTTTTTATCCTGCGCATCCTGTTAATCCTGTTAATCCGCTTTTTTCAACCTGCCTCAGCCGGCAACCACCCGGTTGACCAGCCGCCCCACGCCCTCGATCTCGCACACCACTTCGTCGCCCGGCTGCAGGTAAGCCCCGGCCGCGGATACATCCTTGCGCATCGGCTTCCTGCCGCCAAGTTCGGCATCGCTGCCCCAGGCCGTGCCACCGGGTGTTCCAGTGGAGATCACCACGCCCGGCTGAAGCGTGACGAAGGTCGAGAAAAACTCCACCAGCTGCGCACAAGTCCAGATCATCCTGGCGGTGGTATTGCTTTGACGCAGCTCGCCGTTGACCGTGGTGCGCAGTTCGAGCTGTTGCGGATCGCGAATCTCGTCCGCAGTAACGATCGCCGGGCCGATCGGTGCGCAGGTATCGAAATTCTTGCCCGGCCCGAGGTTGTAGACCGAGGAACCGTCTGGCCGCAGCGTGACCTGGCGGTCCCGCGCGGTGACATCGTTCATCAAGGTGTAGCCCCAGATATGCTCATGCGCGCGCGCCGCCGGGATGTGACGGCCGGGCCTGCCGATGACGATCAGCAGCTCGGTTTCGTAGTCAAGCTTTTTGGTCACCGCCGGATCGAGCACGATGTTGTCTCCGGGGCCGACGACGCCGAGTCCCGTTTTCAGAAAAAACTCCGGATCCTTGCGCGTGACCTCGGGCTTTTCCTCGCGGTGGTCCCAGTAGTTCTCGCCGCTGCACAGAATCAGCGAAGGCGCGATCGGCGCGCGCAGCCGGGCTTTCTCCAGCGGCGTGCGCGCCGAAGCCGGCGCCGATTTCACCGCTGCGCGTGCGGCACGCAATCCCGCATCACCCGCGGCGATCAACCGCGTCATGTCGGCAAAAGCGGCCAGCAACGCCGGCGCAATACCCAGAGGCGCCGCATCCAGCAGATCGACCACGCTGTCGCCATCCAGCGCGCCGAGACGCGCCGCGCCGTTGCGGTCATAGCGTACGAAACGCATGCTCAGGCCACCGGGTTTTCCAGCGTGCCGATCGGCTCGATGGTGATGGCGACGCGGTCGCCCGGCTTCAGGTACTTCGGCGGATTGAAGCCGATACCGACTCCGGCGCAGGTGCCGGTGGCGATGAGGTCGCCGGGTTCCAGGGTCATCACCTTCGACAGGTCAGCGATCAGCCGCGGAATGTCGAAAATCAGCTGGCTGACATAGGCGTCCTGGCGCAGCTCGTCATTGACCTTGGTGATCAGCCGCAGCTGGGTAACATCCTTGATCTCGTCGCTGGTGACGATGCACGGCCCCATCGGGCAGAAACCGTCCGGGCTCTTGCCGAGGAACCATTGCTTGTGGCGGTTCTGCAGCGTGCGCGCAGTGACGTCGTTGATGATGGTGTAGCCGTAGACATGCTTGTAGGCGTCCTTCTCGGAAATGTTGCGACCGCCCTCGCCCATCACCACCGTCAGCTCGCCCTCGTAGTCCACCGAATTGGTGTAATCGTTGGCGCTGGGAATCGCGTCGCCGGGCCCGATCACCGAATTCGGCCACTTGGTGAACATGATCGGCACATCCGGAATAGCATTGGCGCCGGCACTCGCATCAAAGCCGCTGTTGTGGAATTCCTTGGCATGTTCGTGATAGTTCTTGCCCACGCAGAGAATGTTCTTTGCCGGGCGCGGGAACGGCGCCAGCAGTTTCACCGCCGACAGCGGCAGCCGGCCCTCGCCGCTCCTGACCGCCTTGCGCGCGCGGGAAAGGCCGTTCTTGCCCAAGGCAACGAAGGCCGTCATGTCTTTCGGCAGCCGGGTCGACGCCGACAGGTCGACGACGGTGTTGGTCTCGGGGTCGTGCACGCCGACGCGTGCGCCCTTGGCATCGGAAAAGGTCACCAGACGCATTCAGAAGCTCCTCGTTGTTTGGGATGCGGACAATGTCCGCTGCGAACAAGGCGGGCGGACGTTATTTTCCACATATTGTAAACCACGGCTTCCATTGCACGCCTTGAATTCCCGCATCCAATGCCTCCCCGCGGCGGCGCGCAGCCCCCTATACTCGGCACACTTCCTTTGCATGAATTCCGGTGCCGATGAACGCCACCCCGCAAGCGGTTCCAGCCTGGCTCGCCCGCGTCGCCGCCGTGAAGCCCGGAGAGGCCCGCGCGCTGCTGTGGTCCTTTGCCTACTTCTTTTTCCTGCTGGCCTCGTACTATGTGCTGCGCCCGGTGCGCGACGAAATGGGGCTGGCCGGCGGCATCAGAAACCTGCCCTGGCTGTTCACGGCAACCTTCTTCGTGATGCTCGCAGCGGTGCCGCTGTTCGGCGCACTCGTTGCAAGGCTGCCGCGGCGCCGCTTCATCCCGCTGGTCTACCACTTCTTCGCGCTCAACATCCTCGCCTTCTGGCTGCTGCTGACTTTCAAGGTGGCCCTGGCCGACACCGCGCGTGTGTTCTTCGTCTGGATCAGCGTGTTCAACCTGTTCGCGGTGTCGGTGTTCTGGTCCTTCATGGCCGACCTCTACCGCTCGGAGCAGGGCAAGCGCCTGTTCGGCTTCATTGCCGCCGGCGGCTCGGCGGGCGCGCTGCTCGGTCCGCTGCTCGCAGTCACCCTCGCCGAGTCGCTGGGCCGCGCCAACCTGCTGCTGATCGCACTGGTGCTGCTGGAGGCCGCGGTATTCTGCGCGATGCGCCTGGAGTCCGCTGCAGCCGGCTTGAAAGAGCAGGAAGCGCCGGCTGCCGCCGCCCGGCCGGAACCCGAACTCGGCGGCGGCTGGCTCGCCGGTCTCGGCATGGTGCTGCGCTCGCCCTATCTGGCCGGCATAGCGCTGTGGGTGGCACTGCTGTCGCTGGCAGGCACCTTCCTCTACTTCCAGCAGCTCGGCATCGTCGCCGCGATGAGCGATGATCCGAACCGCCGCACCGCGATTTTCGCGCGCATCGACCTCGCGGTGAGCCTGCTCACCATCCTCGTGCAGTTCCTCGCCACCGGCAGGCTGATCCGGCGTTTCGGTGCGGGTCCGGCGGCGGCACTGCTGCCGCTGGTTTTTGCCGCCGGCTTCCTCGCGCTGGCGCTGACACCGGTGCTGTGGGTGGTGATCGCCTTCCAGGCGCTGCAGCGTGCGGCGAACTTCGCGATCTCGAACCCGGCGCGCGAGGTGCTGTTCACGGTGCTCGCGCGCGAGGAAAAGTACAAGGCCAAGTACGTCATCGACAATGTCGTGTTCCGCGGCGGCGATGCCGTCAGCGGCTGGCTCTACCACGCGCTGCGCGGCAGCGGCATGGAACCCTCGTCGATTTCGCTGGCCACAGTACCGGTGGCCGCAGGCTGGCTCGCGCTGGCACTGCTGCTCGGCCGCGAACACGAACGGCGCTCCCGGACCGACAACTCGCCCACTCCCGCAGAGAAGACAATTTTATGAATAAAATCAATAAGTTATATACACGTCGCGATGTGCTCACGATGGGCGCCGGATTTGCCGCCGCGGCAACACTGCCCGGCCTGTCGCTGGCGCAGGGCGCGGCCAAGCCCCTGCTCAGCCGCAAGATTCCGAAAAGCGGCGAACTGCTGCCGGTGATCGGCCTCGGTACTGCGATCATTTTCGACATTGCAGACGACAGCACGCAGCGCGCCGAACGCGCCCGGGTCATCCGCACCCTGCTCGGCGGCGGCGCGAAGCTGATCGACACCGCGCCCTCCTACGGCAGCGCCGAATCAGTGGTCGGCGACCTGCTCGCGGACCTCAAAGTGCGTGACGAGACGTTTCTCGCCACCAAGGTGCGCGCCAACGACAACGCCGCCTTCACCGCGCAGATGAAAGCCTCTCAACAGCGCCTGCGCACACCAAAGTTCGACCTGATGCAAATGCACAACGTCGGCTTTCTCGACCGCGGCATGGTCGCCTCGCAGCTCGCGATCGTGCGCGAATGGAAACAGCAGGGGCATTTCCGCTACATCGGCGTCACCCATTCACAGCGCCAGGAAGACGCCAACGCGCGGCTGATCGAAATCATGCAGCAGGAGAAGATCGACTTCATCCAGGTCAACTACTCAATGGCCGAACGCAGCGTCGAGGACCGGCTGCTCGCCGCCGCCGCCGACACCGGAACCGCGCTGCTGTGCAACCTGCCCTATGGCCGCGGCCGGCTGTTCCGCGCGGTCAAGGGCAAGCCACTGCCGGACTGGGCGAAGGAATTCGGCGCGGCGAGCTGGGGCCAGTTTTTCCTGAAGTACCTGATCGGCCATCCGGCCGTGAACGCGGTGATCCCCGGCACCGACAAGGTCGAGTACATGCTCGACAACCTCGATGCCGGCCGCGGCACGCTGCCGGATGCGGCCATGCGCAAGCGGATGGCGGCCTTTATTGACCCGCTGCTGTAAGGGCAGCGATGAATGATGAGTAATGAGCGCGGAGTGCAAGCGCTGCAGTGACCCGTCACGTCACTCATCACTCAATTAGAAACCGTCATTCCGGCGCACGCCGGAATTCATCCCGACAAACCACTGGATTCCGGCTCGTGCTACGCGCGTCCGGAATGACGACTTCCATCGACCCGCTGCAGTAAAGGCAGCGATGAAGGATGAGCGCCGGCACCGCTGCGCGTCGGCACTCGGTTCATTACCCGTCGCCCAACACCACAATCCCGTAGCCCGGATGCAGGCCGCAGGCCGTAATCCGGGGGAACAACAAAGCCGGCTCGACCCTTATTCCCGGATTGCGCTTCGCTTCATCCGGGCTACAAAACTTACGCCTTACACCTTACTCCTCACACCTCACAACAACTTCACCGGCCGCACCGCCACGCGGTCATCACAAATCCGCTTGTTGAGCAGGTTGACGCAGGCCGCGACCACGTCCAGCGATGGCGTCGCAACGCCGGTCATCTGCGCGAGTTCGAGCACCGCATTGACGATGGCGTCCATCTCCAGCGGACGCCCGGCGCGCACGTCCTGCAGCGTCGAGGTCGGCAGCGATACGCGCTTCGCGGCACCGTCGACCAGTGCCTCGGCGTCGGCATCCAGTTTCGTGCCCACGGCTGCTGCGACGGCAATCACTTCGCGCATCAGCGCCACGGCCAGCGGCCGCGTGCCGGGGAATTCCGCGGCTTCGCGCGCGGTGGACTGGGTAATTGCGCTCAGCGGATTCCACACTGCATTCGACAGCAGCTTGTTCCATTTCACCCTGCGCACATCATTTGACACACGCCCCGTCCAGCCGGCACGGGTCGCCATGTCGGCGATGGCCTGCACCCGCGGCGTCACGCGGTTGTCGATCTCTCCGATCACCAGTGCGTCGGTCTCGGCGTCGGAGAGGCGGATGCGGCCGGGCTCGACCAGGTCGGCAGGCTTGATCGAGGTGCCGCCGATGATCATCTCCTGCGGGAAAACCCGAGACAGCGTGCCGTCCGGGTCCACCGCCCTGATCTGCGCACCCTTGAATTTCGAATCCACGCCCTGGAAGTACCACCAGGGAATGCCGTTCTGCGGAAACACGAACACGCCATCCTTCGCCACGAGGCCGCGCAGGTGCTGCGCCGCCGCCGCAATCTGCTGCGACTTCAGGGTCACGAACACCACATCGTAGGGACCTTTTTCCTCTCCCGGCTTGCACACGCGCACCTTGACCGGATCGGGCAGCCCGCTGCGCGGCCCTTCCAGGATCACGCCACGATTCGCCAGCGCCTCGTACTGCGCACCGCGCGCCACCAGCGTCACGTCCTCGCCGGCATGCGTCAGCCGCGCGCCCAGGAATCCGCCGATTGCGCCGGCGCCGTATACCAGTATCCTCATGGTCTGCCCTGTTCCTCTGCTGATTTGGAGAGTTGTCTTCGACGAAACCGGCCGTGATGCGCGACCGCGATGCGGAACCGCACTGAACCCGCCCGGCCGATGCTACTCTAACAGCAATATGTTGCGCTCCCGCACCTGGACAGTTGCCGCGGCCCTGCTGATCTCCGGCTGCGCGACGCTGGAATGGCACAAGGACGGCGCAACGGCCGAAATACGCGACCGCGACCTTGCATCCTGTCTCGCGAAGGCGCAGGCCGAAGCCCGGCGCTTCGACAACCCGCCGCCGCCGCAGGTGGCCGTCGATGCGCAGGGCCGCGTGATCGCGGTGCAGCCGCCGCGTCAGGACAGCCAGCGTTTCCTTGCCGAACAGGACCTGCTTCGTTCCTGCATGCAGGAACGCGGTTACAGGCTGCGCGAGAGCGCCACGACACACTGAGCACACCATGAGGCCACATCATGAAACACCTGACCCCGGACAATCCACGGCGGCGTGCGCTGCTGAAAACCGCCGGCGCCGCCGCGCTGCTCGCCGCCATGCCTGAGGCCATTGCCGCCCCCGCCGACCTGATCACCCGCGCGATCCCGCGCAGCGGGGAACGCCTGCCCGCCATCGGCATCGGCACCTGGCAGGTTTTCGACGTGCCGCCGGCGCGGCTGGCCGAAACCGAACTGCCGGCAGTGATGAAACGGTTCACCGAACTCGGAGGCAAGGTCGTCGATTCCTCGCCGATGTACGGCAATGCCGAGGCCGCCGTCGGCGCCCTGTCGGCAGCGCAGAAAAACCGCGCCGCGCTGTTCCTCGCCACCAAGGTCTGGACCAGCGGCCGCGAGGCCGGCATCCGCCAGATGGAGACTTCGGCCAAACTGATGCAGGCCGGCAAGACCATCGACCTGATGCAGGTGCACAACCTGCTCGATCTCAAGACCCATCTGCCGGTGCTGCGCGAATGGAAAAAGGCGGGACGCATCCGCTACCTCGGCATCACCCATTACACCGAGGGCTCGCATGGCGAGCTGGAACGCCTGGTCAGGACCGGCGATTTCGATTTCGTGCAGTTCAACTATTCGCTCGACGAACCCGAGGCCGACGCCAGACTGCTGCCGGCCTGCGCCGATTCCGGCACTGCGGTGCTGATCAACCGTCCCTTTTCGCAGGCGGGAATGTTCAGCCGCGTGCGCGGCAAGCCGCTGCCACCCTGGTGCGCGGAGTTCGACTGTGCAAGCTGGGCACAGTTTTTCCTGAAATGGATCATCGGCCACCCCGCGGTGACCGCTGCCATTCCCGGCACCAAGCTGGTCCGCCACATAGAGGACAACATGGCGGCCTGCCGCGGTCGACTGCCGGATGCAGCGACGCGCAAGAAAATGGCCGCCCATTTTGCGGCGCTCTGAAATGCACCTCCGCCTGCTGCTCTGCGCACTGCTGCTGCCGCTGCTCGCCGGCTGCAGCATGGTGCGGCTGGGCTACGGCCAGCTCGATACCCTGGCCGGCTGGCGGGCGCAGAGCTATTTCGATCTCGACACGGCGCAGCGCGACAGCTTCGGACAGCGCTTCGCACGCCTGCATGCCTGGCACCGCCGCGAGCAGCTGCCGGAATATGCGCGCTTCCTCGCTGAAACCCGGGCCCGCGCCGAGCGCGGGCTGCAGGCGGAGGACATCCTGTGGCTGATCGACGGCATCAAGTCGCGTTACGGCGTGATGGCCGCGCGTGCCGCGCCCGACGCCGCGGAACTGCTCGCAGGCCTGAGCCCGGCACAGGTCGAGCACCTGAAACGCGAATTCGAAGAGGACAACCGCAAGTTCCTGCGCGAGCATCGCAGCAACGAATCCGCGGAGAACCGCCGACAGGCGCAGAACCGGCGCACGCTGAAACAGCTGGCCGAGTGGTTCGGCACACTGTCGGCCGAGCAGGAGCAGCGCATCACCGAGCTGATGCGCGAACTGCCATTGATCGACCGCCTGCGCCACGAGGACCGCTTGCGCCGGCAGAAGGAATTCCTCGCGCTGCTGGAAACCCGCAACGGCGACCGCGCGGCCTTCAGCACGCGGCTGCGCGACTGGCTGGTGAACTGGGAACAGGGCCGGCCACCGGCACTGGCCAGGGCTTTCGAAGATTCGTGGAAAAAACGCGCCGCCTTTTATGCGGCGGTGGACGGCATGCTGACACCGGCACAGCGCAGCCACCTGTTGCGGCGGCTGCAAAACTACAGCGAGGATTTCATCGCACTGGCCGGCGAGGGTCCGGCAGTGGCGCAAGGCGGGAAAAGCGACTGCGCTAGAATGGCCGCCTGCTGAATTTTCCCGCTTTCCTTGATCGATGCCCACCTACTCCGGACACCTGAACTCCAAACTCCCCAACGTCGGCACCACCATTTTCACTGTGATGTCGCGGCTCGCCGCCGAACACAAGGCGATCAACCTGTCCCAGGGTTTCCCCGACTTCGACTGCGCGCCGGAACTGAAGGCGCTGCTGACCAAGTACATCAACGCCGGCGTCAACCAGTATCCACCGATGGCCGGCATTCCCGCGCTGCGCGAAGCCATCGCCGAAAAGATCGCGACCCTCTATGGCACGAGCTACGACGTCGAGCACGAGGTCACCGTCGTCCCCGGCGCGACCTACGCCATCTACACCGCCTGCGCCGCGCTGATCCGCCCCGGCGACGAAGTGATCCTGTTCGAACCCGCCTACGACAGCTACGCGCCGGCGGTGGAGGTCCACGGCGGCGTGCCGGTCTATGTGCAGCTGCGTTACCCCGACTACAGCATCGACTGGCAGGCGGTGCAGGCGGCGATCACGCCGAAGACCAAACTCCTGATCATCAACACCCCCAACAACCCCACCGCCACCGTGCTCTCGGCCGAGGACCTGCGCCTGCTCGAAGGCACGCTGCGCAACACGGATATCGTCGTCATCAGCGACGAGGTCTATGAACACATCGTCTTCGACGGCCACCGGCACCAGAGCGTCGCGCGTTTTCCGGGACTGGCCGAACGCAGCTTTGTCGTGTCCTCCTTCGGCAAGACCTACAGCGTCACCGGCTGGAAAACCGGCTACGTCGCCGCGCCGAAGGAACTGATGACCGAATTCCGCAAGGTCCACCAGTTCAACGCCTTCGTCGCCAATGGTCCGCTGCAGTACGCCTTCGCCGAATACATGAAGAACAAGGACGCCTATCTCGAACTGTCGGCGTTCTATCAGAAGAAGCGGGATTTTTTTCTGGAAGGATTAAAAGGCTCGCGCTTCAAACCCCTGCCCTCGCGCGGCACCTTCTTCCAGAACCTGGCTTACGACGCGATAAGCGACGAGAAAGATACGGATCTTGCGGTTCGGCTAACCAAGGAAAAAGGCATCGCGTCGATTCCGGTGTCGGTGTTCTACCGTGAACCGCCGGCGCACCGCGTGCTGCGCTTCTGTTTTGCGAAGTCGGAGGCGACGCTGGCGAAGGGGGCGGAAATACTGAGCCGGCTTTGAGTAAAAATATCAATAAAAACAAACACTTAAAATTATACTGGCGGATAAGCACCACCAGTGACATCACCCGCTAGCCGTCACCGCCACATAAACATGAATGATGGCGATGCAGATCGCCGTCACCTTGATGCTGAACACCCGGTTCAGCTTCAGCAGTTCCCCAAAAGGCAAACCGTAACGCCCGGCCATTGCCAGCATGGTGTTCGACATCGGGCAGGCGGTGAGGCCGACGCCCCAACTCATCAGGAACACCATTGCCAGCAGCGTCTGGTCGGGTTGCAAAGGCATCACCCAGGGCCCCAGCACTGACACCAGGATGATCGGATGCAGCCCCAGCCAGGCGGCGACGTTCATGACGACCAGCACCAGGCTCGCCTCGAGTGAGCCGAACTGCGAGAACGGCAGTCCTAGGTCGAGCACGTCGATGGCGCCGTTCATGCCGGCGGATAGGATGCCGGCAGCGAGGAACAGCGTCAGCTCGCCGTTCATCGCCGGCAGCCGCGCGCGGCCGTGACGCAGCAGGATGTCGCCGGTGCGCCGGCCGCTCAGCACCAGCAGCGTGACGACGGTCACGAGGAAAGACATCGCGGCGATCACCGCCAGCACCGACCACTGCGGCTGCCATTCGTGGATCGCCAGCACGCTGACCGCCAGCACCGCCGGCACCCACAAGGCCTCGAGGTGCAGAGGGTAACCGGTGAAGTCGCGGGCGTGCTTGTATTTCGCCGAGGTCAGCGTCAGGCCGGTGACCACCATGCCGGCCGCAGCCACCGGCAGGCCCCAGACAATCAGCTGGGTCAGGCTGGCGCCGGGCGCCGCGGTCAGCGCTGCCGCCATCGCGCCGTAGAACGGCGACCAAGCCGCGCCGATGATGAAGGCCTGCGATAGGCCCATCGCCTGTTCCATGGTCAGCTTGGTGCGGCTGCTCAGGCGATCGGCAAAAATCGCCACCGCGGAGAAATTGATCACCGCGCCGAAGAGGTGCACGCCGAGCATGGTCTTGAACAGCGCGCCGCGACCCTGCTGCAGCGGCTCGTTCGCCTTCTCGCGGCCGACCGCGATCAGCTGCAGGAAGGACACCGCGATCAGCATGCCGGCCAGCGGCACGTTCTGGGTCAGCGCCATTTCGATCAGGCCGCTGCCGCCATGCGCCATGCTCCAGCCGATGCCCAGCGCACCGAGTCCGGCCAGCACCAGCACCATTTTCAACTGGTGGCGCGGCAGCTTCGGCAACAGCAGCAGGCAGGCGGCCCAGGCGATGATGCCGGTGATCCAGGCGGGATACGCCGGCAGCCAGACCGCCGCGATCACCAGCACGACAACGGCGAAATACAGCCAGGCGGCGAGGGTATCGCGGGCTGCGGTGAGGGAATTCAACTGCGGACGACCCAATGGATCGTCATTCCGGACGCGCAGCGCTCCGGAATCCAGGGCACGCCCACTTCAGTTTCCTGGATTCCGGCTTGCGCCGGAATGACGGCAAGGAAAAGCCCGGGTGACCTTGAAAGATCACCCCCGGACATCACAACACGCCGGACAATCCGCCGTCGACGTTGATGCAGCAGCCGGTGACATAGCTCGCGGCATCGGAAGCAAGGAAGGCGATGACGTTGGCGACTTCCTCGGACTCGCCGACACGGCCCATCGGTACGGTCTTGCCGGTGTCGGCGTAGTGCTGCTCGACGGTCTTGCCGGTCTTCGCGGCACGGCGCGCCTGCTGCATGGACTTGATCTTGCCCACGGCGACGACGTTGACCAGGATGTTGTCAGGCGCGAGTTCCTTCGATAGCCCCTTGGCCAGCGCAAGACCTGCGGCGCGGCTGACGGTAGTGGGGAACATCGCGGCGCCGGGCTGCTTGGCGCCGACCATGTTGAGGTTGATGATGCGGCCGCCGCCGGCCTTTTTCATGTGCGGGATCGCGGCGCGCGCAGTGCGCACATGCGCCATCACCTTGATCTCGAGATCGTGTTTCCAGGCCGGATCCAGCACCTTGGCAAAGGGATCCTGTCCGGTGCCGCCGGCATTGTTGACGAGGATGTCGACGCGGCCGAAATGCTTCGCCGCGTCCTCGACGAATTTTTCCAGTTCGCCCTCCTTCGCGGCATCGGCCACCAGCCCGAGCACGTCGCCGCCCTGCTTCTTCAGCTCGTCGGCGAAGGCCTTCACCAGTTCGGCGCGGCGCGCGCAGAACGCGACCTTCGCGCCTTCGGCGACCAGGCGCTGCACGGTGGCCTTGCCGATGCCTTCGGTGCCGCCGGTGACGACGGCGACCTTGCCTTTCAATCCGAGTTCCATGATGTGAATCCTTTCTGCGCTTCTGCAACGGTTTTACGGAAGCCGCAATTGTGACACATCCGCACCGTCGCCGACCTCTGGCCGGCACGACCGCGCCGCGGTAGACTCGCCGCCCATGATCATCGCCATCCCTGACGACTACCACAATCTGGTCCGCACCCTCGACTGCCTGAAGACGCTCGATGGGCACGAGGTGCGCATTTTCAATGACGTTGCTCCGGCCGAATCCAGGCTGGTGGCTAACCTGCGCGAGGCCGACATCATCGTGCCGATCCGCGAGCGCACACGCTTCACCCGCGGCATCATCGAGCAGCTGCCGAAGCTGAAACTGTTCAGCCAGACCGGCCGCAGCTTCCACCACATCGACGTCGAGGCCTGCAATGACCACGGCATCGCGATCCTGTCGGGCGGCCACCCCTCGCCCTACACGGTGGCCGAGCACACCTGGGCGCTGATCATGGCGAGCTGGCGCGATGTCGCGCGCGAATGCGACGGCATGCGCCAGGGCATCTGGCGCTCGCGCTTCAACATCGGCCTGCGCGGCAAGACGCTGGCGATCCTCGGCCTGGGCACCATCGGCGGACTGATCGCGCAGACCGGCGCCAGTTTCGGCATGCGCGTGCTGGTCTGGGGCCGGGAGAATTCCCTCAATGCGGCAAAAGCGGCGGGTTACGAAGTTGCCGCAAGCCAGGACGACCTGTTCGCGCAGGCTGACGTGCTGGTGATCATGGCCAGGCTGTCCAAGGAAACGCGCGGGCTGGTGAAGGCAGCGCACCTCGAAAGGATGAAGCCCTCGGCCCTGCTGATCAACACGGCGCGCGCCGAACTGATCGAGCCGGGTGCGCTGGTGGCCGCGCTGAAGGCCGGGCGCCCGGGCATGGCGGCGACGGATGTCTATGAAAACGAGCCGGTGCAGCATGGCGATCATCCACTGCTCAAGCTCGACAATGCGCTGTGTACCAACCACAGCGCCTGGCTGGAGCAAGGCACTTACGAGGCGTACTTCGGCGAAGCCTTCGCCCACGCCGCGGCCTTCGCCGCCGGAAAACCCCTGAAATTCGCCAACTCGCCAAAAACAGAATAAAAACAATTAGTTAAATAAAAATACCCCGCCAGCAGACAGCGAGCGAGCGCCGAAAAACCGCGCAGCCTTGGCTTTCGGCGCCGATCAGGGTATAAGGAATCACAAGCACCGCGGTCCGCAAGGGCCGCGGTTTTTTTCTGGCGGCCGCGGCCGCCACATTTATTTAAGCGTCGTAAATAGAATTGAGAACTGCCATGCCTGCAAAGAAACCGCCCATTACCGTCTCCTCGCTGGATCTGGAGCGGCTTGAAAACCTGATCGAATCCACGCCGGATCCGGTGTTCCCGGGCAAGGCCGCGCTGCTCGACGAACTCGGCCGCGCGACCGTGCTCGAACCCGGGCAGATGCCGCCCGACGTCGTCACCATGAACTCCACGGTGCGTTTCTCGTTTGCGGACTCCGGCAAGGAATTCGAACTGACGCTGGTCTACCCCAAAGACGCCGGCGGCGAAGGCCGCATTTCGGTGCTGGCCCCGGTCGGCAGCGCACTGCTCGGGCTGTCGGTGGGCAGCGCGCTGGACTGGCCGCTACCGGAAGGCCACACGACAACGGTGCGGGTCAGCGCGCTCACCTACCAGCCGGAGCGTGCCGGAGAACTCCACCGCTAGGTGCTAGTTGGGCATGGCCGCCGGATCGGGCGGCTGCGCACCGGTGTCGACCTCGCTCCGGTCGCGCCCCGACTCCTTGGCACGGTACAGCGCGCGGTCCGCGCGCTGTAGTGCGGCATCCGCAACCGCATCCTCCGCGCTCAATGCCGCAATGCCGATGCTCACTGTTACAGTAAGTTTCAGGCCTTCGTGGAACGTCGGCGACGCGGCGATTGCCTGGCGCAGCCGGTCGGCGAACTCGGCTGCAGCCGGCAGTGCGGCGCCGGTAAGCAGAATCGAAAACTCCTCGCCACCCAATCGGCCACAGGCATCCACCGCGCGGATGCGCGAGCTGATCAGTTCGGCCACATGGCGCAGAACCGCGTCACCCGCGGGATGGCCATGGGTGTCGTTGACCTTCTTGAAATGATCTAGGTCGAGCATCAGCACCGCCGCCTGCTGCTCCGGGAAACGGCGGATCCGCGCATGCTCCTCCTCCAGCCGTGCAATGAAGGCGCGGCGGTTGGGAATGCCGGTCAGCATGTCGGTGGCGGCCAGCTCGCGCAATTCTGCCTCGAGCTTCCTGCGCTCGGTGATGTCCTCGACGATGCGCAGGAAATAGAGCGGCTGTCCTTCGGCATCCCGCACCAGCGACACCGTGCGGTTGACCCACAGCAGGCTGCCGTCCTTGCGCACATAACGCATTTCGGCGGACAGGCTGTCGGCCAGACCGGCGAGCAGCTTCTGCCGCTCCCCGGCCGCACGTTTGCTGTCCTCCTCATGGGTGAATCCTGTCGCCGGCCTGCCCAGCAGTTCCTCCCGCGTGTAACCCAGCATGTCGCAGAAACGCTGGTTGACCTGGATGAAGCGGCGGTCGAGCGAGGTATGCGCCATGCCGATCGCCGCCTGCTCGAAGGCCCCGCGGAAGCGCGTCTCGCTGTTGGCCAGCGCCTCGCCGGCACGCTTCTGCCGCACAAGCGTGATCATCAGCAGCATCGCGAATCCCGCGATCACCAGGCTGATCAACAGCGCCATCACCTGGTCGCTGCGGCGGTTGCGCAGGAATTCGCGCAGCACCTCGGGCTTGGCCGCGCCGACGGCAACAATCAACGGATACTCGCCCAGCGTGCGGTAACTGACGAAACGCTGGATCTCGTCGAAGCCGCCGAGGCTGAGAAACTGGCCGTGCTCCTGCTGCCCGCGCTGGCGCAGCAGGCTGCTCGTAGTCATGTCGATGTCGAAGCTCAGGTCGCTGCCGACGCGCCGCACGCGGGCAATGCCGTCGAGCCCCACCAGGGTCACCAGTCCCAGCGCACCTATGTCCGACTTCTGGTAGAAACGCGCGAAATAGCCGGGGTCCACCGACAGCACAACGACGCCGCCGAAGGAGCCGTCGGGCTTGTTGATCCGCCGTGACATCGGCACCTGCCAGCTGCCGGACAGGCGGCCCAGCACCGGACGGTTGATGTACAGCATGTCGGCGCTGCCCTCCCGATGCACGCGGAAGAAATCACGGTCGGCATAATTGGTCGGCTCGAAGTAGCGACTGCTGAGCACAACGTCACCCTTCTCGTCGACCACGCTGAGGATGCTGAACAACTGGCCGTCGATGACGCCCTCGGCAATGTAGTTCGCAATATCCATGTTGCGGCCGAGGCGGCGGTATTCGTGGCGCACGAACTGCAGCGCGCCGTCCAGACCCTTCAGCGTGCGCGCGATATGCTCCTCGTAGGCGATCGCAAGATTGGAACTCTGCCGGAACGCGGCACTCACCGTTTCGCGGTATTCGCCTTCATGCTTGGTGATGGTGTACAGCCACAGCCCGCCGATCAGCAGCGCACTGAACAGCGCAATCGCGAAGTTGACCTCGGCGAAGCGGCGCAATCCGCGCGCCGTCGTCGTGGTCATCCCGCCTGCCATGTACCGGCGGCACTCACCGCCCGTCCGTTGCGTTCGAGCCGCAGCAGGTGGGCGTGCAGCGAGCGCATCGCCACCGGATGGATGCGCTCGGGCACGTCGTCATAGGCATGGCGCACCAGCGACTCCAGCGTGCCCGGCCCCCGCGCGACGAGCACGGCATGGATTTTCTCCTCGCGCTTCAGGCGATGCGCGACCAGCCGGTGCACCTCTTCAACAGGAGTGGTAATGAGATGGCCATGGCCCGGCGCGAAAGCGCTGACCGGAAGTTCGAGCAGGCGTTCCAGCGAATCGAGGTAGGCCTGCATGTCGCCGTCCGGCGGCGAGATCACCACGGTCGAGCCCTGCATCACGTGGTCGCCGGTGAACAGCAGGCCGCTGCCCTCGAGCAGGTAGCAAAAATGGTTGGAGGCATGGCCGGGTGTGTGAACGACGCGCAGCCGCGCGCCCGCACAATCGACAACCTCGCCGTCGCGCAACGCGCGATCAGGCCTGAAGGCCTCGTCCTGGCGGCCGTCGGCCGGCGTCACGCCATGGCCCAGCACTTCTGCACCCGTGGCCTGTTTGATCGCGCGCGCCAATGGCGAGTGGTCGCGGTGGGTATGGGTGCAGAGTATCCAGCGCAGCCGGTCGCCAACGGCAGCGAGCAGCGTGTCGCGGTGCGCGTCGAGCTCCGGACCCGGATCGATCAGCGCCAGTTCGGTGTCGCCGATCAGGTAACTGTTGGTGCCGGGACCGGTCATCATGCCGGGATTGGGCGCGGTGATGCGTCGCACACCGGGAGCGACGGTGACGATTTCGCCGGGGACTATCGATGCAGGCGTGTTCATTGTTCTGCGGCTCCCAATTCCTCGTAGCCGGGTTCGCCCGGCAGAATGCGCCGGCCGTCGGGGCCGATGCGCGGCAACTGTGCCGGCACTTCGCGGCGCCCGGCGAGACCGCGGCGCAGGCTGGCGACACTGTCGTAATCGGAGAAATCCTCCAGCGTGCGTACGGTCGGCGTGCGCATCGCGAACTCGCCGCGGCGGTGGCGACTCAGCGCCTCGCCGGGACTGACCCAGGCCGCAGCAATGGTTTCCTGCTCATCCTGCAAGGGTTCCTGCCCTTCCGGCGCTTCGGCCATGAAAAAGCGCGTGTCGTAACGCCGCGGCAATCCCACCGGCGTGATCCAGTGCGCGAAGTACGTCAGCTGGTCGGCGGCGAGTTGCAGGTCTTCAGCCTGCAGCAGGTCCGGAAACGCCAGTTGCCCGGCATTGAGGCGGCGGCGATGTTCGGTGAAACGCCGTGCGATGGCGGCATCACTCAGGGACAGCGTCGCGCCGCTGTCATCGCGCGCAAGCAGCAAGCCCGACTCCTCGAAGGCTTCACGGATCGCGGCGGCCCAGTACGCCAGTCCGTCGCAGGCGAGGCCCAGTGTGCCGCTCGCCGCAGTATCGTCAAAACATTTGCACAAGTTATTGTTTTTAAAATAAAAATCGCTTTCATCAACACCGCCGCCAGGAAACACATGCATGCCCGGCACGAATCCCGATTTGAGATTGCGGCGCATCATCAGCACCTCGATGCCACCCGCGGCGTCGCGCACGACGGTGACCGTAGCCGAAGGCATAGGCACCACCGGTTTCCCGCTGCGTTCCCCGCTTTTCATCCGTTCACCGCTCACTGTTCACCCTTCACCGTTCACTGTTCACCGCTCACTGCTCAAGCAGCAACTTGATCAGACTCGAGGTATCCAGCCGTCCGCCGCCCTCGCGCTGCACCCGCGCATAAAACTGGTCGATCAGCGCCGTCGCCGGCAACTGCGCGCCGTTGCCGCGCGCCTCGTCCATCGCAATACGCAGGTCCTTGCGCATCAGGTCCACCGCGAAGCCGAAATCGAATTTGCCGTCGACCATGGTTTTGCCGCGGTTCTCCATCTGCCAAGAGCTTGCCGCACCTTTGGAAATGACGTCGACGACGCGCTTCGCGTCGAGTCCCGCATGCAGCGCGAAAGCGAGCCCTTCGGCGAGGCCCTGCACCACGCCGGCAACACAGATCTGGTTGACCATCTTGCATTTCTGTCCGGCACCGGAAGGCCCCATCAGCGTCACCGCGCGCGCGTAATGCGCGATCACCGGTTCGGCTCGTGCGTAAGGTTCCGCATCACCGCCCACCATCACGGTGAGGACGCCCTGTTCCGCGCCGGACTGCCCGCCGGACACCGGCGCATCGAGAAAATGCAGCCCGCGCGCCTGCGCCGCGGCATGCAGCTCCTGCGCCAGCGTCGCAGATGCCGTACTGTGGTCGACGAAAATCGCGCCGGCTTGCATCGCCGCAAATGCGCCGCGGCTGCCAATGGTCACCTCGCGCACATCGTCGTCATTGCCGACGCAGCTGAACACGATATCGGCGCCTGCGGCCGCGGCTGCAGGCGAGTCGGCAACATTGCCGGCGTGATGTTCGCGCCAGGCCTGTGCGCGTGCCGGCGATCGGTTGTAGACAGCGACACTGTGGCCTGCCCGGGCGAGATGCCCCGCCATGGGACCGCCCATGACGCCGAGGCCGATGAATGCAAGTTTCATGAAAGGTATTCCGGATCGAAGCAAGGCAATTCCCGAATATATCGGCAAACCGGCTTTCGAGACATCGCGGGTTAAGGCTGCTTGTCCTGCTTGCAAACAATAATGAGAACAATTATCATTTACAGCCAATATGCGCGATGCCTGCATGACTTCTCAACACATCCCGTCGTGGTCGGCTGCCAGTGCCAGCCGGCAGCCGTCCCGCCTGCCCGGCATCGCCATCACCCTTGGTCTGCATGCTGCCGTGCTGGCGGTGCTGCTGGCTTACGCCCCGGCTCGGCAGACGCTCGCCGAACTGGCGCCGATCATGGTCACCTTGGTGCAGCCGCAGCCGGTCGCACCGCCGAAAACCCTGCCCAAGCCGAAGCCCGTGGTCCGGCAAGCCGTCAAACGGATCGAACCGAAGCCCCAGGCAATGTTGACCACCCAGGCCCCCGAACCGGCTCCGGCCGCGATCCAGGCGCCGGCGCCGCCACCGCCTGCACCACCCGAACCCATTGCTGCCGCAACTCCACCCGCGCCACCGGCCCCGGTGGTTCCGCCGCAGTTCAATGCCGACTACCTGAACAACCCGGCACCGCACTACCCCGCGCTGTCGCGCCGGCTCGGGGAGGAAGGCCGGGTGGTGTTGCGGGTGCTGGTTGACGAGCGCGGCCTGCCAGCCCGCGTCGAGCTGCGCAGTTCCAGCGGACACGACCGCCTCGACGCGGTGGCACTGAACACCGTGCGCCGCTGGAAGTTTGTCCCCGCCCGCCGCGGCGACCAGGCCGTCAGTGCCTGGGTACTGGTACCCATTTCATTCAGCCTCAGGAGTTGATCCCTTGGAAGCACAACAGACGCTGGGCCTCGCCCATTTCCTCGCCCAGACCGACGCCGTCGGCAAAACCCTGCTGGTAATCATGCTGCTGATGAGCATGGTGACCTGGTATTTGATCGTCACCAAGGCGGTCGCCGCACTAACCATCCGCCACCGGACCCGGCGCTTCCTCGACCGGTTCTGGAACTCGCCCTCGCTGCAGGCCGTCGCCACCCAGCTCGAACAGCAACACCCCGACGAACCCTTCTCGCACCTGACCTGGCATGCCATCGTCGCCGCGCGCCACCACCAGCGCCACGGCGCCAACAGGCTCGACGAGGCCGGCTCCGGCGCCGACTTCATCACCCGCGCGATGCGCCGCGTGATCGACGAGGAGACCGCACGCTTCGAATCGGGACTGACCGTGCTCGCTTCGATCGGCAGCACCGCGCCCTTCATCGGCCTCTTCGGCACCGTGTGGGGCGTCTACCACGCGCTGGTCAACATCGGCATGAGCGGCCAGGGCACGCTGGACAAGGTCGCCGGCCCCGTCGGCGAGGCGCTGATCATGACCGCGCTCGGCCTCGCGGTGGCAATCCCCGCGGTGCTGGCCTACAACTTCGCGGTGCGCAGCAACCGCCTGGTGCTGGCGCAGCTCGATTCCTTCGCACACGACCTCTACGCCTTCCTCACCACCGGCTCGCACGTCAACGACGTCGCCGTGCCGGTGCCGCTGCGCCCGGCCGCTGTCGCCGGCTCGGGAGCCTGAGATGGCTTTCGGGGGCTTCAACAAGTCCGGCGACAGCGCGCCGATGGCGGAAATCAACATGGTGCCGCTGATCGACGTGATGCTGGTACTGCTGGTAATTTTCATCATCACCGCGCCGCTGCTGACCCATGCGGTGAAGATCGACCTGCCGCGCGCCTCCAGCCAGCCCAACCACAGCAAGCCGGACAACATCCAGCTCGGCATCCGCGCCGGGGGAGATGTCTTCTGGAACGGCGAGAAGGTAGACATGGCAACGCTGGAAGCGCGCATGACCGCAGCGGCTGCCATCGAACCGCAGCCCGAGGTGCACATCCGCGCCGATCGCAGTACCGAATACCAGAACGTCGCCCGCGTGATGGCGGCCGCCGGACGTGTCGGGCTGTCGAAGATCGGCTTCGTCACCGAACCGGGAGACGCCGCGCCTTAAACATCCTGATCCACCGAGTTTCATACGACCCGCAAGCCAGTCGGACTCCCGATAGCCAGCCAAAACAAAAACCCAAGGGAGCCACCGATGCAACAGACGTTTCGCCTCAATCCGATCACCCTCATCCTCCGCGGACTGCGGCCGCACAGGACATCCACGCAATCCGCATCTGCGAAGCAGGCCGCGCGCCCTCGGCTGCCGCTGGGCGCAATGGTGTTCGCCGGAATTTCGACCTTCGCGCAGCAGGCCGCTGCCCAGCAGCCACCTGCCGAATCCGCGCGGGAACTGCCGACAGTCAAGGTACAGGCCGATGCAGAAAAACAGGACGGCTTGCGAGCGACATCCACGCGCGTGGGCAAGAAGCTGCAGGATCCGCATGACATCCCGCAGGCGATCACGACGGTCACAAACACCCTGATGGAACAGCAGCAGGTCGGCAGCCTGCGCGAAGCCCTGCGCAATGTCTCCGGCATCAGCTTCAATGCCGCCGAGGGCGGCCGCGCCGGCGACAACATGAACCTGCGCGGCTTCTACACCTACGGCGACATGTACCTCGACGGCATCCGCGACACCGCCCAGTACAACCGGGAAACCTTCAACCTCGAACAGGTGGACGTGCTGCGTGGCGCCGGCGCGATGCTATTCGGCCGCGGCCAGGCCGGCGGCGTGATCAACCAGGTCAGCAAAACCCCTCTGCGCTACGACCAGTACAGGCTCTCCGGCAGCGTGGGCACTGACAGCTATCGCGAAACCACCGCCGATCTGAACAAGGCCTTCAGCCAGGACACCCAGCTGCGGGTCAACCTGATGCAGCGCGACGAAGGCAGCTGGCGCAGCAACCCGGCAACCGGGGCCGAGCCCGAAGTCCACCGCAAGGGCTTCGCGCTGAGCCTTGCCATGAACCAGGATTCGAACAGCCGCTTCTGGATCAACCATTTCCAGCTGTCGACGCGCGACAACCCGGACTACGGCGTGTCCTTCAACAACGCGACCCGTGCGCCGGGCACGATACAGCCGGCCAGCACCTTTTTCGGCATCGACCGTACCTTCGACGACAGCGACACCGCGGTCACGACGCTGGTGCATGAGCATCACTTTTCACCTGCAACGCAGCTGCGCACCCAGCTGCGCTCGGGCGACTATGAGCGCAGCTACTGGGCCAAGACCCCCAATCTGAACAGCCCGCCCAATGCGCTGGCCAGCGTCGGCGGCAACCCGAGCCGCGCAGCCGACTACGAAACCATCACGCTGCAGTCCGATCTCAGCACCCGGATGACGCTCGCCGGCATGAAGCATGAACTGCTTGCCGGCATCGAATACCTGCACGAGGACAGCCATCGCAAGGGCCTGCAGAACTTTGGCAATGCGGCGGCACCAGCCTACTTCCCGTACCGGGAGGCCGTCGCCGGCAACGCGGTCAACTTCAACGGCAATTCGCGGGCAATCTACCTGCAGGACACCGTCGAATTCATTCCGCGCTGGAAAGCCACGCTCGGCATGCGTCATGACACCCTCGACGCCAGTTACCGCAGCGCCACCTCGCCGCGCCTGTCCTACAGCGAGAACAGCTACCGCGGCGCGCTGTCCTTCCATCCCTCAGGCGACACCCATTACTACGTCGGCTGGAGCGACTCCTTCAGCCCGACTGCCGACTTGTACCAGCTCACCGTGACGCCGCTTCCGCCGGAGCGCAGCGACGTCCTCGAGCTCGGCGCGAAGTGGCTGATGTTCGACGGCGACCTGTCCCTGCGCGCGGCGCTGTACCGGACTACCAAGGAATGGGAGCGCAGCAACGACCTGGAATCGACAGCTTCTGTACTGACCCGGAAACGCCGCACCGACGGCCTCGAACTCGAGGCTGCAGGACGCATAAACGACCGCTGGGAAGTATTCGCGGGAGTTGCGCTGATGGATGCCAGGATCCTCGAGGTTGCACAGAACGTCAACGCCAACACCGGCGTGATCACCAATGCCAATCCGCAGTACGCGGGCAAGCGCGCGCGCAACACGCCTCGATATACCCTCAACCTGTGGACCACCTACAAGCTCGCCGGTCCGTGGAAAATCGGCGGCGGTGTCGAGGCCAAGGGCGACCGCCAGGGATTCAACCCGAGTGGTGCCGGACCGGTGCCGACGCTCAACGGCGCCTATCACCCCAATACCGCGCCGGCCTATGCACGCTGGGACGCGATGCTTGCCTACGAACAGCCGAAATGGGCGCTGCGCCTGAACGTGAAAAACCTGTTTGACAAGCTCTATTACGACGCGATCTATGACAACGGCCCGTTCACGATACCGGGACAACGGCGCGCGGTCGTTCTGACCACCGAACTGAAGTTCTGAACGCCAACCATGCTGATCACCATCGATTCATTGCTTGACGCGGGCGAGCTCGCCGCCGCCCGCGACCTCATTTCACGCTCGCGCTGGGACAGCGGTCTTGCAACCGTAGGCATCCAGGCCGCCAAGGTCAAAAACAACCGGCAGCTTGCCGAGGATGCCGAGCATCTACCGGCACTGCGCCGCCTGGTGCTCGACGCACTGAACCGCAGCGCGGTTTTTTTCTCGGCCGCGCTGCCGCTGAAAATCCTGCCGCCCTTCTTCAACCGATATGGCGATACGGCCAATACCTACGGTTTCCACTCCGACAACGCGATGCGGCTGGCGCCGGACCGATCCGGCACCTACGTTCGCGCCGACATATCGGCCACGCTCTTCCTGTCGGATCCCGACGATTACGAGGGCGGCGTACTGACCATCGAAGACACCTTCGGCACGCATGGCGTCAAGCTCAATGCAGGCAGCCTGGTGCTCTACCCTTCTTCATCGGTGCATGCCGTGACCCCGGTCACCCGCGGCGAGCGCATTGCCTGTTTCATGTTCATCCAGAGCATGGTGCGCGACACCGGGAAGCGCCGCCTGCTGCATGAAATGGACATGGCACTGCTGCGGTTGCGGAGCGAGATCGGAGATACCGATCCCGTGGTGCGACTGACCTCGACCTACCACAACCTGCTGCGGCGCTGGGCCGAGAACTGAACAATGGAATTAAATTTACCTTTATAATCAAATACTTATAAAATCATTCCACTGCACAGCCCGCCGTGGTCGCCTTCGGCGGCTCGACTAAGCCGCGGATGTCCACACCGTTGCGGATCGCGGTCATCTCGGCGAGGATCGCCACCGCGATTTCCGGCGGCGTCTTGCTGCCGATTTTCAGCCCCACCGGGCCGTGCAGGCGGGCAATCTCCTGCTGCGACAGATCAAACTCGGCGAGCCGCTCGCGCCGCGCGTCGTTGTTCTTCTTCGATCCGATGGCGCCGATGTAAAAGGCCGGCGACTTCAGCGCTTCCAGCAGCGCCATGTCGTCGAGCTTGGGATCGTGGGTCAGCGTCACCACCGCGCTGTGGCCGTCAAGATTCATCTCCGTGACCACATCGTCGGGCATGCCACGCTTCAGTTCCACGCCTGGCACGTCGAAGGTCGTGCTGTATTCCTCACGCGGATCGCAGATCGTGACCTGGTAGTCCAGCGCCTGCGCCATCTGCGCAAGATAGGTCGACAACTGGCCCGCGCCGATGATCAGCAGCCGCCAGCGCGGGCCGTACACGGTCTGCAGCGTGGTGCCGTCATATTTGAGCTGGTCCTGCCATTTTGCCGGTCCGATGGTCGCTTGGCCGGTTTTCATGTCGAGCCGGCGCAGCACCAGCTCATGGCGCTCGATTCGCGCCAGCAGCTCATCGAGCCCGCTTTTCGCCGTCAGCGGCTCCAGCACCAGCTCCAGCGTGCCGCCGCAGGGCAGGCCGAAACGCTGCGCCTCCTCCGCCGACACGCCATACTTCGTCGTCACCGGCGAGTTCTCGGCGAGCCGTCCTTCCTTCACGCGCAGGATCATGTCGTCTTCGACGCAGCCGCCGGAAACCGAACCCACGACCATGCCGTCGCCGCGGATCGCCGACAGCGCGCCGATGGGGCGCGGCGCGGAGCCCCAGGTACGGATCACCGTGGCCAGCACCACGCGATGTCCTCCGGCGAGCCAGTCGCGGGCGGTCCTGACAACCTGCAGATCAACACTGTCCATGCAAATTCCCCGATCCTGCCATTGGCGTACACATTGGTGTGCAGCGAGTCCGCCTATTGTAGCGCGCCGCATGCGTTAACATCGGGGCTCGAAACAAGGAGAGCTCCGACAATGGAAATGACCGGCGAACAACTGATCGCCCTGCCCCAGCAGGAAACCTGGAACGCACTCAACGATACCGCGGTGCTGATGGACTGCATCCCCGGCTGTGACTCGATCGAAAAACAGTCCGACAACGAATACCTGCTGACGATGGTCGCCAAGGTCGGCCCGGTCAGCGCCAAGTTCAAGGGCAGGATGACGCTGCTCGATGTGCAGGCTCCGGACTCGTACACGCTGCAGTTCGAGGGCCAGGGCGGCGTGGCCGGATTCGCCAAGGGCGAGGCCCATGTGCGGCTCGCCCCCGAAGCCGAAGGCACCCGGCTCAGCTACAGCGTGAAGGCAAACATCGGCGGCAAGCTGGCGCAGGTCGGTGCGCGCCTGATCGACGGCGTCGCAAAAAAAACCGCGGAACAGTTCTTCACCGCGTTCAACAAGCGCGCCAGCGGCGGCGCGGCGGCCTGAGCGCCTGCATCCCCCGCCTGCACGGAAAAACGCGCAACAAAAAAAGCCGGCATGCGCCGGCTTTTTTGCGCGCCCGGCAATCAGCCCAGGTGCTTGCGCAGGAAAGCCAGCGTGCGCTCGCGCGCAAGCTTCGCACTGGCGGCATCGTAGGAGCCGCGCTGGTCGCAGTTGAAACCGTGGCCCGCGGGATAGATGTGATGTTCAAACTGCGGGTGCGCGGCCTTGACCTTCTCCACCGCCTCCAGCGGGATGCCCTGGTCCTTGTCGCCCCAATGGAACATCACCGGACATTTCGGCTGCAAACTGGTGAGGTTGGGGATGCCCCCGCCGTAATGCGGAGACGAGCAGGCCAGGCCGTCGACTTCAGCGGCCGACTTCCAGGCCACCGTGCCGCCCCAGCAATAGCCGACGATGCCGATTTTTCCCGCCCCCTGCAGCGCCTGTACCGCGGCGCGGACGTCCTTGATCGCATCATCGAGGCTGGCCTTCTGCATCAGGCCGCGGCTGACCTCGATTTCCGGCTGCGTGTAACCGCACTCGTAGCCGCGTTGCACGCGGTCGAACATCGCCGGCGCAATCACCTGGTAACCGTCGGCTGCGTAACCGTCGGCCACCGAACGGATATGGCTGTTGACGCCGAAAATTTCCATGATCACCACCAGGCCGCCGCGCGGCTTGCCCGCCGGCTCTGCCTTGTAGGCACCGAATTTGTGACCGTCCGCTGCGGTGAGTTCCATCATGCTGCCCATCGGGATTCTCCTCTGATAAAACCATTGGCCTGAACGCACCTCATTATAGCCCGCGCCCATGACCACACCCACGTCCTGCTAGACTAGCGTCCACCGACTGGAACCCGGCAAACCAAGGGGAAGAACATGCTGAAAATCTGGGGCCGAACCAATTCGATCAACGTGCAGAAAGTGCTGTGGACCTGCGCCGAGCTCGGGCTGCCCTTCGAACGCATCGACGCCGGCATGCAGTACGGCGTCAACAACACCCCGGAATACCGGGCGATGAATCCCAACGGCCTGGTGCCGCTGATCAGCGACGACGGCTTCATGCTGTGGGAATCGCACGCCATCGTGCGCTACCTCGCGCGCAAACACGGCCTCGGCACCCTGTGTCCGGCCGATCCGCGGGCCGCCGCGGATGCCGACCGCTGGATGGAGTGGTACAGCACGACGCTGTGGAACCACATGAAGCCGGTGTTCTGGATCCTGATCCGCACGCCGCCGGAAAAACGCAACCTGGCCGAGGTCGAGGACAACCGGCAGAAACTCGCCGGCTATCTGGCAATGGCCGACGCCCACCTGGCGAACAACGAATATTTCGCCGGTGCAGCTTTCACGATGGCCGACATCCCGCACGCCGTGCTCGCCCACCGCTGGTTCAACGTGCCGATCGAGCGCCCGCCGCTGCCGCATTACGAACGCTGGTTCAGAACGGTTTCGGCACGGCACGGCTTCCAGAAACACTGCGCCGCGCCATTGACGTAAAAACGAAGATCAAAATCATGGCCACAGAGAACACAGAGGAAGCGCGAAAAATCCGCTTTTGAATGTTTGGTGTTCTCTGTGCCCTCTGTGGCTAAAGGTTTTCAAAGCCCATGACCACTCAACGCAGCTACCGCTATTACGAATTCGTGATGGCGGCCTTCGTCACGGTGCTGATCTGCTCCAACCTGATCGGCCCGGCGAAGATCGCCCAGTTCGACCTGCCTCTGCTGGGCGTGGTCACCTTCGGCGCCGGGGTGCTGTTTTTTCCGATCTCCTACGTCTTTGGCGACATTCTGACCGAAGTCTACGGCTATGCCCGCGCGAGGCGGGTGATCTGGGCAGGATTCGCGGGACTGGGTTTCGCCTCCTTCATGGCCACCGTGGTGGTCGCCCTGCCGCCGGCGCCCTTCTGGACCCACCAGGCCGCCTACGAGATCGCCTTCGGCAATGCGCCGCGGATTGTCGCCGCCTCGATGATCGCCTACTTCTGCGGCGAATTCGTCAATTCCTACGTGCTGGCGAAAATGAAGCTGGCCACCCGCGGCCGCTGGCTGTGGACGCGCACCATAGGCTCGACGATAGCCGGAGAGGCGGTGGACTCGGCGCTGTTCTATCCGCTTGCCTTCTACGGCGCCGGCATCATTCCCGATGACAAGCTGCCGCTGGTGATGGCAGCGCAGTTCGTGGCCAAAGTCGGCGTGGAAGTGGTGCTGACGCCGCTGACCTACAAGATCGTCAATTTCCTGAAGCGCGCGGAGCAGGTCGACCACTACGACCGCGACACCGACTTCAATCCCTTCGCGCTGAAACCCTGAGCCCCGCGGTCAGGCGCGCAGGTAACGCGCGAAGCCCAGCAATCCGCCGCCGAAAATCATGCCGAACACGATCAGCTGCAGCACATAACTGATCCAGGCATAACCGGTATCTTCGCCGCGCTCGGCCAGATTGTGGCAGTAGAGCAGGAACGGCGACGGCGAATTGATCAGCGGAATTTTCTCGTAGCGCACGTCGATCAGCCCCTTAAGCGACAGCAGCACGAGCAGCAGCAGGAATGCGGCGGGCGTGGGCATCGGCATGAAGCCGAGTATCGCCCCGGCGAGCAGTGCAAACAGCATGGGACCGGTTCCAACGAAAAAAGAAAGGCGGATTTGCTGGTCAGGGAGGTGGGATTCGAACCCACGACCTCCTGCGCCCAAGGCAGGCGCGCTACCGGGCTGCGCTACACCCTGATTCGCAGAGCCGGATTCTACCGGAAAACACCCGGCGCCCGGATGGACGGCAGGGCTTTCCGCTAGAATCCCGGCTTTCCCAGGCCGGACCGCAATGCAAAAACCCAACTGGCGCACGCCCGCAATGGTGCTGTTCTGCGGCGGCATGATACTCACCGTCGCGCTCGGCGTCCGCCACAATTTCGGCCTCTACCTGCAGCCGATGACCGCCGACCTCGGCATCGGCCGCGAAACCTTCGCCTTCGCGATCGCCATCCAGAACCTGCTCTACGGTATCTCGCAGCCGATCACCGGGCTGATCGCCGACAAGTTCGGCACCGCCCGGGTGCTTGTCGGCGGCGCGCTGCTCTACGCGCTGGGCCTCTACCTGATGTCGGTGTCGAGCACGGGAATGGAACTGACGCTGAGCGCCGGCCTGCTGATCGGCGCCTCGCTCGGCTGCAGCGGATTCTCGATCGTGTTCGGCGTCATCGGCCGCGCCTTCCCGCCGGAAAAACGCAGCGTCGCGCTGGGCATCGCCGGCGCTGCCGGCTCTTTCGGCCAGTTCGCGATGCTGCCTTACGGCCAGTGGCTGATCAACCAGGTGGGCTGGCACCAGGCACTGGTGATCCTCGCGCTGACCGTGCTGGTGATCATCCCGCTGTCGAGCGCGCTGGTCGAGGACAAGGGCGCGCAGGCCGCCAGCCTGTTCAAACAATCCGCCGGCGAAGCCCTGCGCGAAGCCTTCGCCCATCGCGGCTTCCTGCTGCTGTGCACCGCCTATACGGTCTGCGGTTTCCAGCTGCTGTTCATCGCGGTGCATTTTCCGGCCTATCTCGTCGACCAGAAAATGACGCCAGAGACCGGCATGGCAGGCCTCGCGCTGATCGGCTTTTTCAACATGATCGGCAGCTATGCCTGGGGCTGGCTCGGCGGGCGCCACACCAAGAAGTATCTGCTGTCGCTGCTCTATTTCACGCGATCCATGGTCATCACCGTGTTCATCCTGCTGCCGGTGACACCGCTGACGGTTTACCTGTTTTCCGCCGCCATCGGCTTCCTGTGGCTGGGCACGGTGCCGCTGACCGGCGGCCTGATCGCGCATGTCTTCGGCGTCAGGTACCTGTCGACGCTGACCGGCATCGCCTTCTTCTTTCACCAGGTCGGCAGTTTTGCGGGGGTGTGGATAGGCGGCTATGTGTTCGATGCCACCGGGTCGTACATGGTGATGTGGGTACTGACCATCGGCATGGGCATCGTCGCCGCCCTGCTCAACCTGCCGATCGACGATCGCCAGATCGACCGCGGGACTTCCGCAAAACCGACTTAGCCCGCGCCGCCCGGCGGCGTCGTGGCCGCGGCATCCTTGGCCGCCTCGGCAATCAGCCAGTCGCGGAAAGCGGCAACCGAGGGCCGGGTCTTGGCATGCGGCTCGCAGACCAGGTAGTACGCGGACTGCAGGGGAACCTTCAGCTCGAAGGGCATCACCAGGCGGCCGGCAGCCAGATCCTCGGCCGCCAGCGCCGGCATCGAAGCCACCACGCCCACCGCATCCATCGCCGCCTCGAATGCGAGCACGGCGTGGCTGAAACGTGCGCCGCGCTTGGCATCCACGCCCTTGACTCCTGCCGCCTTGAGCCAGACATCCCAGAACGACTCGCCGTCGTACATCTCCCCGGTATCGTCGTGCAGCAGCATATAGTGCTTCAGGTCCTCCGGCGTGCGCAGCGGATGCTCGCCGGTCAGCGCCTGCGGGCTGCAGATCGGCGTCACCGTCAGCGGCAGCAGCTTGTGCACATCGAGGTCGGGATAGTGACCATGGCCGTAGAGTATGGCCACGTCCGAATCATCCAGCCAGGTTTCGATCGTGGCACGCTCGGCAACATCGGCCTTGCCGTCGACGCTGACCCGGCGCATGCGCGCCGACACCCGGACATCGATCTCGTGGTGGGCGGCGATGAAACGGTGCAGCCGCGGCATCAGCCAGCGTGCGGCGAACGATGGCGCCGCACTGACGGTCAGCATGCCGCCGCTGGTATGCGTACGCAGCCGGTCCACCGCCTGCGCCAGGCAATCAAAACCCTCGCGCAACTTGGGCAGGCAGGCGCGGGCGGCATCCGTCAATTCAAGGGCACGGTTGTAACGATGAAACAGCTGGACGTTGAGATATTCCTCCAGCGTGCGGATCTGGTGGCTGACCGCGGCCGGCGTCACGTTGAGCTCGACCGCAGCCTTTTTGACGCTTAAATGGCGCGCAGCCGCCTCGAAGGCCTTCAATGCGTTGAGCGGGGGCAAGCGTTGCGACATGATGGCAGTCAGCTTAGCATAACTTAATCGATCCTTGACAATATATCAGGTGTTGCAATGCAACATCCGGAGCCTCCGGCAGTCTATACTTCAGTCCGAACTCATTGACTTGAATGGCAGTGAGACTTCAACGCCGGGACGGCGAACTACTGGAAAGGTCAGGGTAAATACGATGAACAGCAATATCGAAAGCAAATTTGGCTCAGTCATTATGGACAGGATCAACACCGTTCAAATGAGCGCCTCCGAGCGCCAGGCCGCGATTAACGCGATGCGTGATGCCGACACCATTGTCGACACCATTCTGTGGATCACGCGCAAGATCGAACAGGTCGGTGCCTTCCTGTTCATGAAACCCAGCATCAAACACTGATACGCCGGCACGGCGTATCCAGCACCCAGCCGGGGGATCCCTCCTCCTCCACCCGGTTGATACGGCGCCCGACAGGGGCGCCGGCAGACGCGGCGGGCCTAGCCCGCCGCGTTTTTTTGTGGTCGTCGTTCACGCGTCGCCCGCGAGCGACCCCGATTAACATTTAAAAACATGAAGTTGCACGAGATCACCAGCCTTGCGTCTCTCACCGGCGACGCGGCTGCGCTGCCATTTCAGGCGTTTGATCCAGTTAATTTTACAAGTTATTGATTATAAACAACATTATTACCTGGCCCCGATGTTGCTAGGAAGCACGCTGTCGCAACCGCGATGTCGTTTACATCACGCGGCCTTCATGGCCGCATCAACACCGGAGGCTCCATGCTCAATCGAGACGCATTTTTCAAAAAACGCGAGGACACAGCGCCGCGCAGCAATGTCAACGTAACCCCCGCCCTGGGTGCCACGGATACGCCGGTCCGGGGACCTGTTGCGGCAAGCGCTGCGCGCCCCGAGTCCGCATCTGCAGCGGAACGCGGCAAATCCGGCAGCGGCAGCAAGCTGATCGTCGGGCCCGACATCAAGCTCAAGGGCGTCGAGATCACCGACTGCGACACGCTGGTCGTTGAAGGCACTGTCGAAGCCTCGATGGACAGCCGCGTGGTGCAGATCGCCGAAAACGGCGTGTTCAACGGCACCGTCAGCATCGACATCGCTGAAATCCACGGCTGCTTCTCCGGCGAACTCACGGCGCGCGATCAGCTGATCATCCATTCCAGCGGTCGCGTGTCGGGAAAAATCCGCTACGGCAAGATCAAGATTGATGAAGGTGGCGAGCTGTCCGGGGATATCGCGCGTGCGGACGGTCGTAATCAGCGAGGAAATCAACCGGCCCTCAAGGCCGCCGGCGGCTCCGCAAGCTGATACTGGCCCGTCGCCCCGTCACCTGCCCTGCGGCAGTTCGGGCGCCATGAACGCCGCCAGCATCTGGTCGTTGAGGTCGCGCGGGATCGGCGCCACTCCGGACCGCAGCAGCTGAAGCAGCTGATCGCGCTCTTCCGGTTGCAGGCGCTCGTACTCGGCGCGCGCGTCGGCGACAATGGCGCGTTTCTGCGCGTTGCTGAGCAGCGCAAGCTGCTCATGCGCGCTGCGCACGGCTGAGGCTCTTTGCGCGAGCTGTTCGATGATCAGCGGACGCGCGAGGGCGTTTTTGGGATCGGCCAGCATGCGGGTCAGGCTGGCATAGACCTCGTCCCTCTGCGACGACGACAGATGAACGAAGCCGCTGTCGATCAGTCCGCGAAGCTGCGCTTCATCAACACCGTGCACTCCGACCAAGGCCGGCGCGACCATCGGGGCGCTTGCTGCCGGCTGTGAAGCCGAATTCACGGCAGACTCGATGACCGAAGTCGCGATCTGGTCGCGCAGCATCTTCAGCAGGAACAGGGTCAGCGGCTCGGCCGCATGCGCAGGCAAGGCCACCGCTCCGAACAGCAGAGTGACACAGACACCTCGCCTGACGCGCTGCATGACTGACATATGGAAAGGGCCCGATCGGGCGGGAATGCCGCAGGACATCCATGAAACCGCCGTACCCCCGGCAAAGTCAAGGCGCCAAGCTGCAGGGGCCACTGCGGGCGCAGCCAAACGGACAGGGGTTATATATAAGCTATTGTTTTCAAACAATATTTAAATATCTTCGGCTGGCTGCCGCGTGTTGCATTTTTGGCACTGCACGCACAGCCACGGCAACCGCTTCCCGCTCCAGCACGGCACCGGAGAAGCGCCGCGCCAAAGCTGGAGTGAACCTCGATCAAACCTTCCCGGCTATCACCGCAGGAATGCCGCCGCAAGCAGCCTGCGATCAGCGCTGCCGGAAATCCTCCACCGACTTCGCCAGCCGGCCATCTTTCGTCTTCAACGCGCGGGTCACGGGCAGGGTCGCGCCGAAAGTCGGTACGAAAGCCGAATGCTTGCCTGCGCCGCCGATCACCGCGATCAGCAGGTCCTCCGGCCGCTGCACCGCGTAGAGCACGTCGTCAGGCTTCGGATCCGGCAGGCGCTCCTTCCAGGTGATCTTCACCCGGCGCTCGATGTTGTCGCGCGACAGCTTGGCCACCGGCAGCGTCGCATGCTGCTGCAGGAACCGCTTGGCCTCCTGCTTCGAATACGAGGCCGCAATCGTCCGCGCATGCTCGGGGCCCATGATCACCAGCGGCTGCGCCTTGTAGTAGATGTCGTTGGAGCCGGAAACAGCCATGGTGCCGGCGATCGTCGTCAGCAAGCCTTCGCCATCGAGGCTTTCGTGGTCATTGACGTTGTGCGGGCACTCGGCACCGATCACCGTCACCGCGCTCGCCTCCCGCGGCAGGCCGCGCTCCACGTGCAGCGGATCCCAGGGGTTCTCGTCCTCGTTCTCGGCGACCAGGTAGCTGTATTTGGCAGGCGAACCAAAGGTCGACATGTCGCCCAGCGCTGGGATCGCACCGCCGATGTTGAGCAGCGCCAGCCGGATCGCACGGCCGATCGTCGCATTTGCCCTGTTGCCGGGGCCGAAAGCGTTGTGCCCGGAGTTGATGCCGAGTTCCTTCGCCACCGGCCCGTTGACGATCACCAGCGGCGCGCAAAGATGCGTCGTCGCCTGGACACCGTAGAGGTTCAGCGGCTCCTCGCACATCGCCTCGATCGCCAGCAGGTAGAGCGGAAAATGGCGCGGTTCGCAGCCGGCCATCACTGCGTTGGCGGCCAGCCGCAGTGGCGTCGCCTCTCCCCAGCGCGGCGGAATTTTTGCCACCGGCTGGCCCCAGGGCCGGTCGCAATATTCGAGCATCGCCGCGACGCGGGCCTCGGTCGGCGGCACCACCGGCAGGCCGTCGCCCCAGCCCTTCTCCATGACCAGCGTGTTGACCGCATCGAGATCGCCGTCGGCTTCGATGCTGGCGCCCGGCGCCTGCAGCAGTTGCGCGAGCGCGCTCATTGCGATTTCTCCTTCAGCAGTTTCACGAATTGCGGCACCGCCTGATCGGCGCGCGCCTTGACACCCTCGATCGACTGGCCGCCCAGCGGATGCTGGATCACCAGCAGCGGCAGGTCAGGTACACCGAACACGCGGGCCTGTGCCTGTCCCAGCTTGAGGAAAGGATCGGAACAGATTACCGCGGTCGTCAGGCCGCGTTTGCGGAGGTTCGCCATGTCGTGGACACTCCACGACGTGCACGACCCTCAATCGGCCATTGCGGTGATGACGTAATCCGATTCGGCGGCAAGCCGGTCGAGAATTTCACCGGGCGCCGGCAGGCTGACACTGTCCTTGCGCAGGGAGACCACCGAGGCGACCGGCAGCAACGACTTGACGCCGTCGACGATGAATTTCAACAGGTGATCGGCGTTGCCCTTGCTGTTGTCGAGCACGCCGAGGCGGATGCCGCCCTTGGCCACAGTTCGGGTTTCGGTGGCGGCCACGGCCTGCGGTGACGGTGCCTCCGGAACAACCAGTCGGATTTTCTGACTCATGATGTGTAACTCCCGCTTTCGATGGACACAACGCGCGTTGCACGCGGCAAGCAGCGACTCTAGCGCATGCACCTCAGGGTCGCAATGCAGCGGGTGCTGCGTTCCATGAACGGCCATCACCCGCGAAAGAACCGGACTGAAAAAGAAAAAGCCGCCTTGCGGCGGCTTTTTCAACTACTGGCGTCCCCACGGGGATTCGAACCCCGGTTACCGCCGTGAAAGGGCGATGTCCTAGGCCTCTAGACGATAGGGACTACGTCTTGTTTGCAGCGAGGTGTTCTGCTGGTGGAGGTAAGCGGGATCGAACCGCTGACCTCTTGCATGCCATGCAAGCGCTCTCCCAGCTGAGCTATACCCCCACGAGAGCGGCGAATTATACCGACGCGTTTGGGGGCTGTAAACCGGAAAATCAGCCCGGAAACAAGGCAAGTTCTCTGGACATGCGGTCCAGCACCTGATCACGTCCGATCAGTTCCAGCGTGGCGTCCACCGAAGGCGTCTGCGGCTCGCCGGTGACCATCACCCGCAGCGGCATTGCCAGCTTCGGAAACTTCAGTCCGTGATCCGCCGCCACCGTCTTCATGGCTGCACTGATGCCCGCGCGCTCCCATGCAATGGCGCCTAGCCGCCGGTGGAGATCCTCCAGCGCCGGCCGCGCGTCCGCTGCGTAGTGTTGTGCGCGCAGTTCCGCGGAAGGCTCCAGCGCACGGTAAAAGTAAACCGCCGCATCGGCCAGCTCCTCGACTGTGCTGACCCGCTCCTTCAGCAAGGCGACAACACGCCGCGGCTCCGGACCGCCGGTGGTGTCGCAGCCGTCGCGTTCGAGGAAGGGCAGCATCAGTCCGGCGAGCCGGCCGTCGTCGGCTTCCTTCATGTATTGCTGATTGAGCCAGGCCAGTTTCTCGGGATCGAATCGCGCGGGCGAACGGCTGACATGTGCAAGGTCGAACCACTCGACCAGTTGCGCCATCGAGAATTTCTCGTCATCGCCATGCGACCAGCCGAGCCGCGCGAGGTAGTTGTTCAGCGCCTCCGGCAGATAACCGTCCTCGTGATATTGCATCACACTGACCGCGCCATGGCGTTTCGACAGCCGCTCGCCGTCGGCGCCGAGGATCATCGGCAGGTGAGCGAACAGCGGCAGGTTGGCGCCCAGCGCGCGGTAGATGTTGATCTGCCGCGGCGTATTGTTGACATGGTCGTCGCCGCGCACGACATGAGTGATGTTCATGTCGATGTCGTCGATGACCACGCCGAAGTTGTAGGTCGGGATGCCGTCGGCGCGCATGATCACCAGGTCGTCGAGCTCGGCATTGGCCACGGTGATCGGGCCCTTGACCAGGTCATTGAAGGTCACCTCGCCACTGTCGGGGGTGCGGAAACGGATCACCGGCTGCGCGCCGGCCGGCGCCTTGAGCCCCAGGCGCTTCGCACTCTCCGGCCGCCAGCGGCCGTCGTAGCGCGGCTTCTCGCCGCGCGCGCGCTGCTGTTCGCGCAGCGCGTCGATTTCCTCGCGCGTCGCGTAACAGTGGTAGGCATGCCCCTGCTCCAGCAGCGTATCCACGGCGGCGCGGTAGCGCTCCAGCCGCTGCATCTGGAAATACGGCCCCTCGTAATCGAGGCCCAGCCAGTTCATGCCGTCGAGGATCGCCTGCACCGAGGCCTCGGTCGAACGCTCGCGATCGGTGTCCTCGACACGCAGGATGAAAGTTCCGCCCTTCTGCTTTGCATAGGCCCAGCAGAACAACGCGGTGCGCGCGCCGCCGATGTGCAGGTAACCGGTGGGACTGGGCGCGAATCTGGTGCGGACCATGGGATTGCCGTCGGAAAAAGGCGCTATTTTACGCCAGGCTGCAGCACGGGCCGCGCCGTTTCAGCGGGAGTTCAGCGGGAAAAACGCCCGGGGCTGTAAGGCGCGAGATCGACACGCGGCGGCCTGCCGGCAATCATGTCCGCCACCAGCCGCGCGGTCGGCGCGCTGCCGACCAGCCCGACATGGCCGTGGCCAAAAGCATAGTGCACATTGCCGAAACGGCTGGCCGGACCGATCACCGGCGTCGAATCCGGCATCGACGGCCGCCGACCCATCCATTTCGTCGCATCGACCTCGCTGATGCCGGGAAACATCTTCCGCATCAGCTGGCCCAGCACGTCGGCACGCGCATAGTTCGGCGCCGCATCGACGCCTGCAAATTCGCTTTGCCCGGCAATGCGCAATCCCATTTCCATCGGCGTGATGAAACACTTGTGTTCCGGCACCATCACCGGCATCGGCAATCCGAAACGCGGATCGGAATAAGTGATGTGGTAACCCCGCTCCGCCTCCAGCGGTACGTCATCGCCGAGCTGCGCGCTGAATTCGTTCGAATGCGCACCGGCGCAGATCACCAGATGCTCCACCGGCAGGTCGCCGGCATCGGTGCGCAGCGCACGCGGGCCGTCGGGCCCGACATCGATGCCCAGCACTTTGCGCTGCAGGATGCGGCCGCCATCGCGCTCGAACTGTGCCGCCAGCGATTTGGTCAGCCGCTCCGGATTGACGCACCAGCCGTGGTCATGCAGGAACAGCCCGACCTCGTGTTCACCCTGCAGCTCGGGCAGGCGGCGTTTGACCTCGGCCGCATCCAGTTCGTCGATCACCACCCCGCGGTCGCGTCGCAGCTTCCAGCCCAGCGCATCGGACTGGTAAGCCTTGCGCGTGGAATACACCACCATGTAGCCACTTTTGTGGATCAGGTCCTCGACACCGGCGTTTTTCACCAGCGGCGCATAGGCATCGAAAGTCTGCGACAGCAGCGCGCGCAGCCCGTCGGCGATTTTCTCCACACGCTTGACGTCAGCCGCCGCGACAAACTTCAGCAGCCAGGGCAGAGCCTGCGGCAGGTAAGACCAGCGCAGCGCCAGCGGCCCCAGCGGATCAAGCAGATAGCCGGGCACCTGGGACAGGATGCCGGGCATCGCGATCGGCACGCAGGATCCGGGGCTGAGGATGCCGGCGTTGCCGAACGAACAGTATTCGCCCGGAGGCCTCTGGTCGACGACGGTGACGGCATGGCCGTCGCGCCGCAGGTAGCTTGCAGTGGCAATGCCGACAATGCCGGCGCCGATGACGGTGATGTTCTTGGCTTGCATGAGGCTGCGATTATAGCGGCCGTCTGGCGAGCCGCGGCCGCCGGTGATAGAATTCGCGCCGGCCCGGGCGGTTAACTCAGCGGTAGAGTGCCACCTTCACACGGTGGAAGCCACTGGTTCGATCCCAGTACCGCCCACCATTCCTTTCCCCGGACCCTGCCCATTCTGTCCAGTCCGGCTCCTGCAGCAAGCAGTGTAGCCGGCGGCAAGCCGCTATACTTGCGACCAGCAAGCGCGATCCAGCCATGCCCGAACAATACACTCCACTGGTGACTCCGCCGCCAACCCGGGACAGCCCGGCACTGTGGTTTGCATTCCAGCGCGGCGCCATCCTGGTCAGCAACACGGAATCCGCGGAACTGCCCTGCTGCTGCAGCCTGGAGGAATACGGTGTTGCCGCGCTGCGCAGCCACTACCTGGGACTGCTCGGCGAGAAACACTGCTATGCCGCCGAAATCGACGAGGCGCAGCCCCTGCCCGCCGGCTGGGCGCCACTGGGACTGCGCGACCTTTTCGGCATGGTCGACAGCACGCTGGCGGCGCTGTCCGGACGCGCGCTGCAGATCCTCGACTGGGAGCGCAATCACCAGTTCTGCAGCCGCTGTGGCACGCCGATGCGCGCGCGCGGCGACGAGCGCGCACGCGCCTGCCCGTCCTGCCGGTTCACCAGCTATCCGCCGGTGTCGCCCGCAGTGATGGTGCTGATCACGCGCGGCCGCGAGCTGCTGCTGGCTCGGAAAAGCGTGTGGCCGGCGGGACGTTATTCGGCCATTGCCGGATTCGTCGAGCCGGGCGAGATGCTCGAGGACACCGTAATCCGCGAAACCCGCGAAGAGGTCGGTGTCGAGGTCGGCAAGCTGCGCTATTTCGGCAGCCAGCCCTGGCCCTTTCCGCATTCGCTGATGGTCGCTTTCACCGCCGAATACGCCGGCGGCCCGGTCAAGCCGGATGGCGTCGAGATCGAGGAAGCGGCGTGGTTCGACGCCGAAGAACTGCCGCGGCTGCCGCCGAGCGTGAGCATCTCGCGCCGCCTGATCACCACCGTGGCAGCCGAGCTGGCACGCCAGTACCCGCGCAGCCGCTGAACGGCGGCCCGCCGAACCCCTAGAGGTCCATCATGAATCCCCTGCTCCGACTGCATGCCCTCGGCCAGCGCATCTGGCTCGACAACCTGTCGCGCACCCTGTTGCGCGAAGGCACACTGAAAAAACTGATCAGCGAGGATCGCATCGCCGGCGTCACCTCGAACCCGACGATCTTTTTCAGGGCGATCAGCGAAAGCCCGCACTATCGGGAGGAACTCGACAAGCTGAAAGCCGATCCGGCGCTGTCCGCCGAACAGCGTTACGAGAAGCTCGCCGTCGCCGACATCCAGGCGGCCTGCGAACTGCTGCAGCCGATGTACAAGTCCAGCAGTGGCGAGGACGGTTATGTCAGTCTGGAAGTCTCTCCGGCACTGGCCCACGACGCGGCGGCCACGGTGGCTGCCGGGCTGAGGCTGAAGGCCGCGGTCGGCCGCGACAACCTGCTGATCAAGGTGCCGGCGACAGCGGCCGGACTCGAGGCCATCGAGGAACTGGTCGCTGAGGGTTGCTCGGTCAACGTCACGCTGATGTTTTCCCTGCGCCATGTGCGCGAGGTCGCGCAGGCGTATATCCGCGGCATCACGCGTCTGCTCGAAGCCAAAGGCGATGCGCGCAAGGTGAAGTCGGTGGCCAGCCTGTTCCTCAGCCGTGTCGATACGATGGTCGACAGGCACCTCGGGGAACTGGGCGGCGCGGCGCTGGAGCTGCGCGGCCGCAGCGCCGTCGCGCTGGCGCGGCTTGCCTACCAGGAATGGCGTGAAATGTTTTCCGAAAAATCCTTCGGCGCGCTGGCCAAACGCGGCGCCCGGCCGCAGCTGATGCTGTGGGCCAGCACCGGCACCAAGAACTCCGCCTACAGCGACGTGCTCTATGTCGAATCGCTGATCGGCCCGCAGACCATCAACACGGTGCCGGATGCCACGCTGTCGGCGTTCCGCGAGCACGGCAAGGCCGAGGCCACGCTGGAAAACGGTATCGATGCCGCGCGCGAGCAGTTTGCCGCCCTGCAGAAACTGGGCATCGACATGGACGCCGTCGGTGAAGAACTGCAGAAGGACGGCCTGAAGCAGTTCGAGGACTCGTTCAGGCAACTGCTGGCGCTGACCGCCTGAAGCTGAAAATTAAAAATTATTCAATAAAATCAAGTATTTATAAAAATACGCTCCTGAAGCAGCGAAATAACAAAGCGTATCCCCCGCTCATCACTCATCACTCCGCGCTCATCGCTGCCACACCGCCCCTCCGCTGGCCTTGTCGATATCGGCAAGCTGCGCCTCGTGCGCGGCGATTTCCTCGGGCGTCGCACGCAGCACCGCAAGCCTCAATCCCTCGCGGCTGAACCCGCCGGCAGTCTCCTCGGTGTGTGCCACCTCCGCCTCGATGATCAGGCTTTCCTGGCCGCGGGTCATCGCAAGATAGACATCGGCCAGCAGCTCCGCGTCGAGCAATGCGCCGTGCAGCGTGCGCGCGGAATTGTCGATCTGGTAACGGTCGCAGAGCGCGTCCAGCCCGTTGCGCTTGCCCGGGTGCAGGTCCTTGGCCATGCGCAGGGTGTCGATCACCTCCGGACAATAGTTTTTCAGACGCTTGCGCCGGATCAGCGCGAGTTCATGGTCCAGGAAACCGATGTCGAAGGGCGCGTTGTGGATGATCAGCTCCGCGCCGGTGACGTATTCGAGGAATTCATCGGCGATCTCGGCAAACCTGGGTTTGTCGCTGAGAAATTCGGTGGTCAGACCGTGCACCTGCAGCGCGCCCTCGTCGCTGTCCCGGCCGGGGTTGATGTAGCGGTGGAAATGGCGGCCGGTCAGGCGCCGGTTGACGAGTTCCACGCCCGCCACTTCGATGATCCGGTGCCCGAGCTTGGGGTCAAGACCGGTGGTCTCGGTGTCGAGCACGATCTGTCTCTTGTCCATCAGGCTGCCGCTCCCGGTTTTGCGCCGCCGTTCACACTGTCGACACCGCGGTTGGCCAGGGCATCGGCGCGCTCGTTGCCATCATGACCGGAATGACCCTTGACCCACAGCCACTCGATGTCGTGCTGCACGGCAAGTTCGTCGAGGCGGCGCCACAGGTCCTCGTTCTTGACCGGTTTTTTGTCGGCGGTCTTCCACCCGCGCTTTTTCCAGGAATGAATCCATTCCGAGATGCCCTGCTGCACATACTTCGAGTCGGTATGCAGTCGCACCCGGCAGCGCCGCTTCAGTGCCTCCAGCGCGCGGATCACCGCCGTCAGTTCCATCCGGTTGTTGGTGGTCAGCACTTCGCCGCCGAACAGCTCCCGGGCATGCCCGCCGCTCATCAGCAGCGCCCCCCAACCGCCGACGCCCGGATTGCCCTTGCATGCTCCGTCGGTATAGATGTCGACCACCTTCCCGTCCTTCCCGCCTTCTTCAATCATCCCGGAGCTCATTGCATGCGCACCTTCGCCGCCGCGCCTTCCTCGTCGCGCACGCGCTCCGGCACCGCTGCCAGGTTTTTCCTCGGCGCAACGCGATCGCTCCATTTCGGCATGATCAGGCGAATTCCGCGCACGCGCTTGATTGCCTGCAGGAAAAACACCCCTCCGGCAATGGGCCACCAGCGATCACCCGCCTTTTCCATGAAACCGAAGCGGTCCAGCCACTTCTGGTCGCTGCAGGGCGGTGCGTAACAGGCCATGGATCCGGCGACGATCTCGAGGCCGACCAGCGCGAACCAGTCCTTGACCCGCGGCAGGTGGATGAAGTGGCCGCTCCACGGAAAATCGGCGCGCGCACCCAGGCCGCGGCGCAGGCCCCACAGACTCAGCGGATTGAATCCGGCGATCACCACGTGTCCCTCGGGACGCAGCACCCGCGCGACCTCGCGCACGACCTGGTGGGGATGTCCCGCAAACTCGAGCGTGTGCGGCAACACCATTAAATCGACCGAGTTCGACTCGACCGGCAGGTCGCGAAAATCGGCGCGCAGGTCCACTGCGCCCTGCGGCGCGACGGTGACCCGCATTGGAATGCGGCTCATGCGCAGCAAATCGATCTGCGCCAGGCCCAGTTGCAGGGCGTGATAGCCGAAGATGTCGGATACCGCGCCGTCGAAATAAGCCTGCTCCTGCGCGGACAGGTAACGCCCCGGCGGGCTTGCCAGCCATTCATCCACGGTAAGGCCGCCGCCTGCAATTGACATGGCGCGAGTTTAAATCATAATCGGCCGCTGATAAGAACCGGAGCCTCTCATGCCCGCCCATCAAGTCGTGGCGCTGCGCGCATTCGCCGACAATTACATCTGGACCCTCCGTGATGCCACGCATGCCGTGGTCGTTGATCCGGGCGATGCACAGCCGGTACTCGATTACCTCGAGCGCGAAAAACTGCAGCTCGCCGCCATACTCAACACCCACCATCATGCCGACCATGTCGGCGGGAATGCGGCGCTGCTCGCGCGTCACCCGGCGCCGGTCTACGGTCCGCGCGATGAACGCATTGCGGAAGTCAGCGTGCGCCTCGCCGACGGCGAAGGTTTCACGCTGCCGCATTTCGGCATCGCCATGGAAACCCTGGAAATCCCCGGTCACACGCGCTCGCATGTCGCCTTCTTCGGCGGCGGCATGCTGTTCTGCGGCGACACGCTGTTCGCCGCCGGCTGCGGCCGCCTGTTCGAGGGCACGCCGCGCCAGATGTACGACTCGCTGACGCGCCTGTCCCGGCTGCCGGACGACACCCTTGTCTATTGCGGTCACGAATACACCCTGTCCAACCTCCGCTTCGCCCGTGCCGCGGAACCGGACAACACGCGCCTGCCCGAGCTCGAAGCCCGCATGCAGGCCCTGCGCGACCGCGACCAGCCGACACTGCCTTCGACCATCGGCCAGGAGAAAGCCAGCAATCCCTTCCTGCGCGTCGGCGAAGCCGGGGTCATCCGCAGCGCCAGCGCGCGGGCGCAGAAACAGCTGAGCGACCCGGTCAGTGTCCTCGCCGCCATCCGCGACTGGAAGAACCAGTTCTGAATCCTCTGCCGGGAACTTAATGCCACGCCTCCGGATATGACAATAAAATATTGATTTTTAATGGATATCCGGTTTGACAAGCTGATTCGCCAAGACTACCATCCGGCAAACCTTACGGCGTCCGGGGCCTGGCTCCGGGCATTTCCGCGATGACTCATGCCTTTGCACGCCTGTTGCTGCTCACGGTGACACTGGTCGCCACCGGCTGCGCACAAATCCCCACCGGCGAACTCAGCGAAGCCGCCACGAATCCGCCTGCACCTGCTGTGCCTGCCGAATCCGTCGTCGAGCAACCGGCGATGATTGCCGAAGTGCCACCCCCGCAACCCGCTCCCGCCGTCGAAAAAGTCGCGCCGAAGGACATGTGGGAAAGAATCCGTGCCGGGTTCGCGATGCGTCCGATGGACAGCGAGCTGGTGCGTGACTGGGAAATCCGCTATTCCGCAAAACCCGAATATTTCGCGCGCATGGTCGATCGCGGCAGCCATTACCTGTTCCACATCGTCGAGGAAATCGAGCGGCGGAAAATGCCCGCCGAAATCGCGCTGCTGCCGATGATCGAGTCAGCCTACAATCCGCAGGCTTACTCCAAGGCCCATGCTTCGGGGCTGTGGCAATTCATCCCCTCCACCGGCCGGATCTTCGGACTGCGCCAGAACTGGTGGTACGACGGCCGGCGCGACGTCATTGCCGCCACCAGTGCCGCGCTCGATTACCTGGAAAAACTCTACGGCATGTTCGGCGACTGGGAACTCGCGCTGGCCTCCTACAACTGGGGTGAAGGCGCGGTCAGCCGCGCAATCGCGCGCAACCAGGCCAAGGGCCTGCCGGGGGATTACGCCAGCCTGACCATGCCGGCAGAGACGCGCAATTACCTGCCCAAGCTGATCGCGGTCAAAAACATCATCGCCGATCCGGCCCGCTTCGGCGTACAGCTCGCCAGCGTGCCGAACGAACCCTATTTCGAAGTCGTCACGCTCAAGGAGCATATCGACGTCAAGCTCGCCGCGCGATTTGCGGAAATGCCGGTTGACGAGTTCAGGTTCCTCAATCCCGCGCACAACAAGCGCGTGATCAAGTCCTATGCGGCGGAAACCATCGTGCTTCCGCGCAACAAGGTTGCCCTCTTCCACGCCAACCTCCAGAACCACGACAAGCCGTTGGTGTCCTGGCAGGCGCACACACTGAAAGCCGGCGAGAAGCCGGAAAAGGTCGCTGCCAAGTACGGTATCAGCGTCAGCGAGCTGAAGGAAGTCAACGGCATCAGCAGCAAGACCCGGCTGCGCCCCGGCCAGCCGCTGCTGGTGCCGGTCAAGGAAGGCATGACGCCGAACCTGCCCGATCTCCCGGCAACCCCGGTGACCCTGACCCGTGCATACAAGGCGGCACGCACCACCCACGCCAGGGGCGGCAAGCGGGCCAAGCACGCGACCCGCGCCGCCATCAAGCGACAGCCCGCAAAACGCGCCAAGGTGGCGATCAAACCGCCCGTCCGCAAGGGCAAACCGCCGGTCGTCGCCTCGCAATCCCGGCGCTAGCCGGATTTCAGTCGCGGAGGTGGCACCAGACCACCTGGGTCGCACTCCAGGATTTTGCTTCGGGATACTGCTCCCGGCATTGCGGCAGCACCGCCGGACAGCGCGGATGGAAATGACAGCCCCGCGGCGGATTCAATGGCGACGGCAGGTCGCCCGCCAGCCGGATCGGTCTGTGCTCCTGTAGCGGATCGGCCGCCGGCACCGCTGCCAGCAACGCCCGGGTATAGGGATGGCGCGGCGCGTGCAGCACCTCCGTGACCGTTCCCCGCTCGACAATGCGCCCGAGGTACATCACCGCGATGTCGTCGGCCATGTATTCGATGACCGCCATGTTGTGGCTGATGAACAGGTAGGACAGGCCACGCTCCGACTGCAGGCGTTTCAGCAGGTTGAGTATCTGTGCCTGCACCGACACGTCGAGCGCGCTGGTCGGCTCGTCGCAGACGATCAGCTTCGGCTCCACCGCCAGCGCGCGCGCAATCGCGATGCGCTGGCGCTGCCCGCCGGAGAATTCATGCGGATAACGCGCCTTTACATCCGGCGTGAGCCCGACTTCTGAGAGCAATTCATCGATGTGCGACTGGCGCCACTGCGCGCCGGCGCCGATGCCCAGCGCCAGCAGCCCCTCCTCCAGCGCATCCCCGATGCGCACCCGCGGATTCAGCGACGCATAGGGATCCTGGAAAATGATCTGCACATCGCGCCGCCGCTGCCGCAGCTCCTGCCGCCGCAGCGCCAGAAAATCGTCGCCGTCGACCACCACCCGTCCTGCCGTCGGCTCCACCAGCCGCAGCAGGCCCTTGCCAACGGTGGTCTTGCCGCAACCGGATTCGCCAACCAGGCCCAGCGTGCGGCCCGGTGCGATGTCCAGCGAAACACCATCGACGGCGCGCACATGGCCCACCGTACGCTGAAACAGCCCCTTGCGGACAGGAAACCAGACTTTGAGGTCGGTGATTGCGAGGAGCGAGGGGTGAGGAGCAAGGAGTGAGGAAGGCGGCGCTTCCCGTGATTCCGCCTTTCGCTCCTCACGCCTCACGCCTGACTCCTCACCGGCGTACAGATGGCATCTGGCTGTATGAGCCTTTCCAACCTCATGCCATGGCGGCAGCGTGCCTGCGCATTGCGGCAGCGCGACGTCGCAGCGTTCGGCAAAGCGGCAGCCGGCGAAATCCCGGTCGAGCCGCGGCACCGTTCCCGGGATCGCCGCCAGCGCGCGCCCGCGTCCCGCCCGCTCCGGGAGCGAGGCAAACAGCTTGCGGGCATAGGGATGTGCCGGTCCGCCAAAAAAGGCAGCGACCGGCGCGGTCTCGACGATCTGTCCGGCGTACATCACCGCGACACGCTGCGCGACCTGCGCCACCACGCCGAGGTCATGGGTAATCAGCAGCATCGCCATGCCGCGCGCCTGCTGCAGTTCGCGCAGCAGGTCTAGCACCTGGGCCTGCACCGTGACGTCCAGTGCCGTGGTCGGCTCGTCCGCAATCAGCAACTCCGGATCGCAGGCCAGCGCGATCGCGATCATTACCCGCTGCTTCATGCCGCCGGAAAGCTGGAAGGGATACTCCGCCGCGCGGCGTCGCGCATCCGGCATGCGCACCGCATCGAGCAACTCCAGCACCCGCGCATCGACTGCGGCGCCGCGCAGCGCGGTATGCCGTCGCACCGACTCGGCGATCTGTTCGCCGACGGTCATCACCGGGTTCAGCGACAGTCCCGGCTCCTGGAAAATCATCGCCATCCGGTGGCCGCGCAGATCGCGCATCTGCGATTCCGGCAGCGCCAGCAGGTTCTCGCCCCGCAAACCGATGCGCCCGCCGGCGATATATCCCGCGTCCGGCAACAGGCGCATGATCGACAGCGCGGTCATCGACTTGCCGCAGCCCGACTCGCCGACCAGCGCGAAGGTTTCGCCGGCGGCGATGTCAAAAGACAGGCCGTCGACTGCGCGCAGCGGTGTGCCCCCGCCGCGGATGACGGTGACCAGGTCCTCCACGCGCAGCAGCGGCGCACTCATGGCCGCCCTCCGGAAATGATCAGCCGCGGATCGAAGGCGTCACGCACCGCATCAGCAAACAGGTTGGCCGCGAGCACCAGCGCGAGCATGAACACGAAGGCTGCCGCCAGCGACCACCAGACCATGGGTTCGCGCGCCATTTCCAGCCTTGCGCCGTTGATCATTGTGCCGAAACTGATCATCGACGGATCCACGCCGACGCCGATGTAGGACAGCACTGCCTCGGCGAGCACCAGGCCGCTGAAATCCATCACCATCGCGATCATCACGATGTGCATCACGTTAGGCGTCAGGTGGCGCATCATGATGCGCCAGTTCGACACGCCGAATGCCTTGGCCGCCTGCACGTATTCCAGTTCGCGCAGCTTGAGCACCTCGCCCCGCAGCAGCCGGCACAGTCCCGTCCAGCTGGTGATGCCGAGGATCACGCACAGCGCGAGCAGCCGCACATCGGCGCGGATCTCGGTGCTCGGGAACAGTTGCGGGTGGTTCTCCACGTAGACCTGCATCATCAGCACCGCGGCGGCAATCAGCAGCACGCCGGGAATCGAGGACAGCGTGGTGTACAGATACTGGATCAGGTCATCGACCCAGCCGCGGAAATAACCCGCCATCACGCCGAGCACCAGCGCGAAGGGCAGCGTCACCAGCGTCGCCAGCGTGCCTATGATCAGCCCCGTGCGTATGCTTTTGAGCGCCTGGTAGAGCACGTCCTGGCCGACCTTGTCGGTGCCCAGCACATGGTAATGCGGCGCCAGCGCGGCCACCGGCCCGGCGACGACCAGCACCGCGCCCAGCGCACAGAGCACGGCGCGCCACTGCAACGGCGTCCTCCCGCGCCATACTTCGCGCCAGGCCGCTTCGATGCCGCAGCCCAGGCTGCGCGCCGTCATCGCAGCCACGCCGATGGCGACGACAAACCACAGCAGCAGGGCCTGCGCGAGGCCGCGGAATGCCTTCGCCGCGACATCCGGCCAGCGCCCGTCGGGGTCTGCGAGATGCGCCCCGCCGTGACGCAATCGCGGGAATACCCGGGCCTCGCTGCCGTCCGGCAGCTGCACCGTTTCCTTCGCAAACAGATGGGTTGCCAGAGGCGCCGAATAGGTTTTTTCGCGGCCCGCACGCAGCGGGTCGAGTACCCGGTCGAGAAGGCTCGGCAGCTCGGTCGACCACGCCGGCTTGCCGTTCTGGGGCGGCAGCGCAGTGCGGTAATGCACCGAATCGAGCAGGCCGACCAGCACGAAGGCAGACAGCACCGTCGCCGCCGCCATGCCGCTGGCACTCGCGCCGACCCGCAACCAGGGCGCACTGAGGTGCGGCCGCTTCCGGGTGTACAGCGCGAGCCCGACAAGGCCGGCGACCAGCAGCCAGACCAGCAGGTCGCTCCACAGCAGCTCGATGCGGACCGGCATCAAGAGAAGCGCACCCTGGGGTCGACCAGGGTGTACGAAATGTCGGTCAGGATCAGGCCGATGATGTAGAGCACCGAACCGAGGAACACCATCGCGCGCACGATCGCGAAGTCCTGCTGGCTGATGGCATCAATGGTGTAGCTGCCAAGGCCGGGGATGCCGAAGAAGGACTCGGTGATCAGCGCCCCCATGAACAGCAGTGGAATCACCACCACCACGCCGGTCAGGATCGGGATCATCGCGTTCTGCAGCACGTGCCGGAACAGCACCCGCAGCTCCGACAGCCCCTTGGCCCGCGCAGTACGCACATAATCCTTGCTGATTTCCTCGAGAAATATCGTCCGGTACCAGCGTGCGCTGCCGCCGATGCCGGCAATGACGCCGATCAGCACCGGCAGCACCAGGAATTTCACGGCCTCGAATCCCCCGTCATAGCCGGAGATCGGCACCAGGCTCCACAGCTTGCCGAAAACATACTGGCCGCCGATGATGTAGAACAGCGTCGATACCGACATCATCAGCACACACAGCACCACACCCCAGAAATCGACATAGGTCGCGCGGAAAAAAGCCATCAGCAGCGCGAACGAGATGTAGACGGCGAGGCCGATGACGAAGGCCGGCAGCTGCACCGCGAGGCTGGGCCACATGCGGCTGCGGATGTCGTAGCCGATGTTGCGCCCCTGGTCCGAGGCGCCGAACTGGAAGGCAAACAGGCGCAGCGACTTGTCGTAAAAGACGGTTTCGGTAACCCGCTCGATGCCGGTCATTTTTTCGTTTAAAAACAATGGATTATCATAACCCCGTTCGCGCTTCCACTTTTCCACCGCCTCCGGCGTGACACGCTTGGCACCCAGCTGCGCGCGCGCCATGTCATCGGGCGAATTGACGAAGAAGAACAGCGCGAAGGTCAGCACGTTGACGCCGGCCAGCACGATGAGGCCATAGACCAGGCGGCGGACGAGGTATGCGGTCATGCCTCACCCGTGCCGGCAGTGCGCCGCTCGCGGCGCCGGTAGGCCGCCATCGCCGGCAGCACTGCCAGCACCAGCAGTCCGCCGATCAGCGCCAGCGGCCAGACCAGCGGCGGATTCCATTCATGCCGCCGCACTGCGCGCTCCGCGACATCCAGGCGCTGATACTTGAGGCCGTTGTTGGCGATCTGGTTGGGCTTGCGGTTGTACAGCCAGCCGTGATGCAGTGTGTAGTCCTTGGGGAAGAAGCTCCATACCCAGGGTGCATCGTGGCGCAGCAGATCAACCATGCGGTCGATGATCGCCTGGCGCTCGGGGCCGTTGGCCATGTGCTTCATGCGCTCGAACAGGCGGTCGTATTCGGCATTGCGGTAATTCGAGGCGTTTTCGCCCTGGGTCTTCGCCCGCGCCTGGGGGCCGTGCAGCAGGAACAGGAAATTCTCCGGATCGGGATAGTCGGCATTCCAGCCGAGGAAATAAAGCTGTGCGGTTCCCCGCCGCAGCTTGTCCTGCAGCCGGTTGAAGTCGGTGGCACGGATCACCAGCTGCACGCCGAGCTTCGCGAACTGGCGCACGTACCAGTCAAGCCGCGCCCGGCTGTCGGCGCCGCTGGAAGTGGTGTCGAGATGCAGCAGCAGCGGCTGCCCGGTCCTGGCGTCGCGCCCGCCGGGATAACCCGCCTCGGCGAGCAGCTTCTTCGCCTGTTCGATGTCCTTGCGCCGCGCTGCGCCGTCGCGCCACTCGTAAACGTAGGGATTGATTCCCGCCGCATCGGGCTCGCGATAGCCGAAAATGCCGGGTGGAATCGGCCCGTGCGAAGCCAGCCCGCGGCCGTTGCGGAAGATCGAGATCAGCTCCTCCTGGTCCACGGCGATCGATGCAGCCAGCCGCAGCTTGCGCGCGCGCTCCCCGCCCGCCTCGCCCACCACGGGATCGAGCATGTTGAAGCCGAGGTAGAACACCGTGGTCGCCAGCGAGGTCTGCAGGCGGATGCCGCGGTGCTCCATGTCCTCGGTCAATGTGACGTCGCCCTGCCCCGAGAACTGCACGGCCTGGTCGAAGGTATCCGAGCCGATGCCCGAGGCATCGTAATAGCCCTGCAGGAACTTGTTCCAGTACGGAATCTGCTCCTTCTCGAGGCTGAACACGACCCGGTCGATGAAGGGCAGCGGTTTTCCGGCATCGCGCAGCAGTCCGCGCTCGGCATCTCCGGACTCGCCTTCTGCGGGATAGACTTCGCCGCGGTAGTTCGGATTGCGTTCGAGCACCATCTGGCGGTTGGGATTGTTGACCGTCAGCATGTACGGCCCGGTGCCGACCGGATACCAGTCGAGGGTAATGTTTCTCTCCGCCATTCCCGGCTGCCCGTAGAAGCGGTCGGCCTCGATCGGCACCGGCGCGAAAAAAGGCATCGCCAGCCAGTAGGCGAACTGCGGATACTTGCCGCGCACGCGGATCGCGTAGGTATGGCGGTCAATGATGCGCACGCCGGAGAGTTCATGTCCGGCAAGGTCGATCGCGGCACCCTCGGGCAGGTCCGCGGCCTCCTTCGCCAGCCGCTTCGCCAGCTCCTGCAGGCCGACCACGTAACCGCTCATCAGCTGCAGGATCGGCGAATGCAGGCGCGGATGCGCAAGGCGCTTGATCTGGTGCACGTAATCCGCAGCCTCGAGTTCGCGGGTACCCGTGTGCCGGAAATCGGCGAGGGTGTCGATGCCGCGCAGCTCGGCGGCAGTCAGCGCGTGGTAGCGCAACCTGCCAGCATCGTCGACCGCGAACGCCGGATGCGGCTGGTAAAGCACGCCCTTCCTGATCCGGATCACGTACTCGCTGAAGGCCACGCGCTCCGCCGGGGCGCTGTCCGGCAGGGGCTTTCCCGCGGCATCAAGGTAAACGGGCTTCGGCACCTCCTCGGCGCCGAAAGGAATGAGTTCAAAGGGCCGCTTCAGGTAGTGGTATTGCAGCGGCGGCTGGTAGATATTGGCGATGAACGCGAATTCGTTCTCGGCATAGGACTGCACCGGGTCGAGGTGCTTGGGACGCTCGGAGAACGAGGTGTAAAGCGTGTTGGAACCCGCATCGGCCGCGGGATAAGGATCGTTCCACGGCGCCCCGCCGCATCCCGCGACAAGCGCGAGCACCAATGGCAGCAGACCGAGACGGATGCGGGACATTGGCGGAAAGTGTAGCTGATAATCGCCGCCACATCTTCTGGTTATAATCGGCCGCAAATCACTGCGCGAAGTTCACGTGCAACAACTCACGTACATCACTCTCCCGGAAAACCTGCCATGGCATTCCTGAAAGACAAGAAGATCCTGATTACCGGCCTGCTGTCCAACCGTTCGATCGCCTACGGCGTTGCCAGGGCCGCCAGCCGTGAAGGCGCGCAGCTTGCCTTTACCTACCAGGGCGAGGACATCCGGGAACGCGTGGTCAAGCTTGCCGCCGAATTCGGCTCGGCGCCGGTACTGCCCTGCGACGTGACCCGCGACGAGCAGATCGCCGCGCTGTTCTCGTCGCTGCAGTCTGAATGGGGCGGCCTCGACGGCATGCTGCATTCGATTGCCTTCGCGCCGCGCGAGGCCCTGAAGGGCAATTTCATCGACGGCCTGACCCGCGAGGCCTTTGCCATGGCTCACGACATCAGCAGCTACAGTTTCGCGGCCCTGGCCAAAGGCGCGGCACCGCTGATGGCTGGCCGGTCCGGGGCAATGCTGACCCTCAGCTACCTCGGCGCCGAACGCACGGTGCCCAACTACAACGTGATGGGACTCGCCAAGGCCAGCCTGGAGGCCTGCGTGCGATATCTCGCCAGCGACCTCGGCCCGTCCGGCATCCGCGTCAACGGCATCTCGGCGGGCCCGATCAAGACCCTGGCCGCCGCCGGCATCGGCGGTTTCGGAAAAATACTGAAATTCGTCGAGGACAATGCCCCGCTGCGGCGCAATGTCACCATCGATGATGTCGGCAATGCAGCGGCTTTCCTGCTGTCCGACCTCGCCGCCGGCGTGACCGGGGAAATCACCTACGTCGACTGCGGCTTCAATACCGTCGTCGGCGGCATGCGCGGGGAGTAATCAAAACCGCCCGGGAGACGCGGCCCGCGCCGCACCTTGCCGGCTTAGCATTCCCGGCTTATTTCCGTTCTATGGCTTCCTGGCGGATGCTGGTTTCCGTCTTCTTTTTCAGGCTGTCCATGTACGCCGCCAGCTCGGCCTGCGCGGCCACCTGGCGCATGGTCTGGGCGATCGCATTCTGCTTGTCCTTGGCGCCTTCGGCCACTTCCTGCACCTTGCCGACACGCACCAGCGCATAGCCGCCGCCCGGAATCTCGGTGCCCGAGTACGCCGGCAGCTTGGCGGTGTCAGTCTTGAAAGCCTGGCGCAATATCTCGCCCGGAAGGCCTTTCGGATCATTGCGGCCGACCAGCTGCGGCGCGGTCCATGCCACCTGGGCGTCCTTGCCCTGGCGCAGTGCCTCGAGACGGGCCCTGCCTTCCTGCGCCGCGAGCTGGCTGGCCTGCTGCAGCATCAGCTTTTTCACCAGCGCGCCGCTGATCTGGTCGAAAGGCTGGATCGAAGCAGGCTTGTGCTCGGCCACGCGCGCACCGACCAGCACGCCCGGCGCCACCTCGATGGCCTCGGTGTTGCGGCCGTTCTTCAGCACATCCTCCGAAAAAACCGCCTGCAGCAGCTTCTGGTTGCCCAGCATCGCGTTGTCCGTGCCGGCACGCGCTATCCAGCCGCTGGTCTGCGGCTGCGCCTTGATCAGCTCGGCTGCCGGTTTCAGGCTGTCGGACTGCTCGAACAGCGTGTTGCTGAACGACTCCGCCAGTTCGGCGAATCTGCGCGAAGCAAGCTGCTTTTTCAGTTCCGCCTCGATCTCCGGGCGCGCCTCCTCGAAGCTCTTGCCTTTGCCGCCGCGCACCGCTGCGAGACGGATGATGTGCCAGCCGAATTCGCTCTCCACCGGCGCCGAGATCTCGCCGGGCTTCATCGAGAACACCGCGTCGTCGAAGGCCTTCACCATCGAGCCGCGCTCGAAGAAGCCGAGGTCGCCGCCGTTGGCCGCGGATCCCGGATCCTGGGAATGCTGCTTCGCCAGCGCGGCAAACCCGGCCGGATTCTTTTTCAGCTGGGCATGCAGTTCGTCGGCCTTCGCCTTTGCCTTCTTTTTGGCTTCCGCACCGTCACCCTCGGGCGTGATCAGGATGTGGCTTGCCTGGCGTGATTCGCGGACTACGAAGCGCTTGGCATTCTCGTCATACGCCCTGCGCACATCGGCCGCCGCGGGCTGCAGTTGCCCGGCGAGGGCGTCGGCACTCAGGGTCACAAACTCGATGCGCACCTGCTCCGGAGTGCGGAACTCGTCCTGGTGGCTGTCATAGTATTTTTTCGCCGCATCGGGCTCCAGCTTGACCTGGGGCAGGAAACGGTCAGCGGAGAATGTGAAATGGCTGACCTCGCGCTGCTGCTCCGAGATGCGCAGCAGCAGTGCAGCTTCCGCACGCGACACGAAAGCGGATCCGGCGTACGGGTGGGTCACGTGGTCGACCAGGATGTCCTGGCGCACGCGCTGCTCGAATATGAGCGGTGTCATCCCCTGCGCCTGCAGCACCTGCTCGTAGCGGGCGTAGGAGAACTTGCCGTCTTCCTTGAAGGCATCGACGTTGGCGACGATTTCCTGGATCTGCCGGTCACTGACTGCGAGGCCGGAACGCACCGCGCGCTGCATCAGCAGCTGCTGCTGCACTAGGTTGTCGAGCACCGACAGCCGCAGCTCCTGGCTGTCGAGCAGCGCCGGATCCAGACGTCCTCCCGACACGTTGCGCAGCATGTCCTGGCGTTCCTGCAATGCCTGCGTAAACTCGGCTTGCGATATCCGGTAGTCACCCACCGTGGCCACGCTGCCACCGCCGCTGGATCCCTGGAAATAGGAGTCGATGCCGAAGAACGCAAACGGCGGGATGACCACCACGAAAATCCCGATCATGACCTTTTTGCGGTGCTTCTCGATCAGTCCGAACATGTGCTCTCCTCGCTGCGGCGCCCGAGCGGGCGCCCATAAGAAAAAAGGCGAACCGGGTTCGCCTTTTTTACGATAGCTGGCGGAGTGGACGGGACTCGAACCCGCGACCCCCGGCGTGACAGGCCGGTATTCTAACCAACTGAACTACCACTCCTAAAATTTCTGGTGGGTGCTGACGGGATCGAACCGCCGACATTCGCCTTGTAAGGGCGACGCTCTACCAGCTGAGCTAAGCACCCGTCATCCGCGCCCGCCGCTCACGCGACGCAACACCCTGCGAAACAAAGGGCCGAATTGTAGCCCAACGCGGGCCCGAATTCCAGCCCGATTTGGGTTCCGGGATCAATGCTTGATTGCGGCAGGCGCCGTGCTGTCGCCGGCCGGCGGCACCGGCACGCTGTCGGCCTCCGGCAGCGGCTCCGGCTTGCGTTCCAGCGCCAGTTCGAGCACCCGGTCGATCCATTTCACCGGCTGGATGTCGAGCTTGTTCTTGACGTTGTCCGGGATTTCCCTGAGATCCTTGACGTTCTCCTCGGGAATCAGCACGGTCTTGATGCCGCCACGGTGCGCCGCCAGCAGCTTCTCCTTGAGGCCGCCGATCGGCAGCACCTCGCCGCGCAGGGTGATCTCGCCGGTCATCGCCACGTCGGCACGCACCGGAATCCCGGTCAGCACCGACACCATCGCGGTGCAGATGCCGATGCCGGCGCTGGGACCGTCCTTCGGCGTCGCGCCCTCCGGCAGGTGGATGTGGATGTCGTTCTTCTGGTAGAAGTCCGGATGGATGCCGAGGCGCTGCGAACGCGCCCGCACCACCGACATTGCCGCCTGCACCGACTCCTGCATGACCTCGCCAAGCTTGCCGGTGGTGGTCATCTTGCCCTTGCCGGCCATCGTCGCCGCCTCGATCGACAGCAGTTCGCCGCCGACCTCGGTCCATGCCAGGCCGTTGACCTGCCCTATCTGGTTCTTTTTCTCGGCGATGCCGAAGGAATAGCGGCGCACGCCGAGGTACTTGTCGAGGTTGCGCGCGGTCACGTTGATCTTGCGTTCCTTGCCGCCGCCGACCAGTTCCTTGACCACCTTGCGGCAGATCTTGGAAATTTCGCGCTCGAGACTGCGTACGCCGGCCTCGCGCGTGTAGTAACGCACGATGTCGCGCAGCGCGCTCTCGGATACCGACAGCTCGTCCTTCTTCAGGCCGTGGTTCTGCATCGTCTTCGTCAGCAGGTGGTTCTCGGCGATATGGATCTTCTCGTCCTCGGTGTAACCCGAGAGGCGGATGATCTCCATGCGGTCAAGCAGCGCCGGCGGAATATTCAGCGTGTTGGCCGTCGCCACAAACATCACGTCCGACAGGTCGTATTCGACCTCGACATAGTGGTCGACGAAGGTGCTGTTCTGCTCGGGGTCCAGCACCTCGAGCAGGGCCGAGGCCGGATCGCCGCGAAAGTCCATGCCCATCTTGTCCACCTCGTCGAGCAGGAACAGCGGATTCCTGACGCCGACCTTGGTCATGTTCTGCAGGATCTTGCCGGGCATCGAACCGATGTAGGTGCGGCGATGGCCGCGGATCTCCGCCTCGTCGCGCACGCCGCCCAGCGACATGCGCACGAACTTGCGGTTGGTCGCGCGCGCGATCGACTGCCCGAGCGAGGTCTTGCCGACGCCGGGTGCGCCGACCAGGCACAGGATTGGCGCCTTCACCTTGTCGACGCGCTGCTGCACGGCAAGATATTCGACGATGCGCTCCTTGATCTTCTCGAGGCCGTAGTGGTCCTCGTCGAGGACCTTCTCGGCGTTCTTCAGGTCGCCGCTGATCTTGCTCTTCTTGCGCCACGGCAGGCCGACCAGCGTGTCGATGAAATTGCGCACGACAGTGGCTTCGGCCGACATCGGCGACATCAGCTTGAGCTTCTTCAGCTCCGCTTCGGCCTTCTTGCGCGCGTCCTTGGGCATGCGCGCGGCCTTGATCTTCTTTTCGATCTCGTCGATGTCCGCGCCTTCCTCGGTCTCGCCGAGTTCCTTCTGGATCGCCTTGACCTGTTCGTTCAGGTAATACTCGCGCTGGCTTTTCTCCATCTGGCGCTTGACGCGGCCGCGGATGCGCTTCTCCACCTGCAGTATGT
>CAYSQJ010000004.1:0-370635 GCA_964433345.1 uncultured Bordetella sp. | reverse complement strand
ACGTAGCACGGCCCTTCCAGAAAGTACAGAACCTATTTATGAAATGACTTCTAGTCTCGCGCTGAAAGTCAGGCTTTCTTAGGCTCGGCCCAATCAATCCACCCTCAGTAAACTCTCGCAAAGATATACTCTGAACATTTTCATGCGAAGACGAGTTATCCCCACCTACTGCCGCGAAATCCTCACGTTTAATCATCGCGTCAAGATTTACAAGACTTGTCGACTTCGACATTCCACCCCTCTCTTCCCAAAATTAATAGCGCTAAAACCTAAATATTTAACCTTGATTGTCTAGGTAGAAAGCAGGCAGCGTAGAACTTATAAGCAAACAAAATAGGGGCAGTGTAAATTCTACAAATCCGAAAACTTACACCGCCCTCTCATTTACCTTTGTTTGGTTGCCCTTCTCCTATGAATTGTCGTAGTAATTGCATGCATAGGCGGAATAGTAATTCCTTCTCTCTTGAATCTTTCTTGTTTGTCATCATAAAAAAGCCCTTGCTTACCCATGCGGCATTCTAAAAATTCAACGCCGAGCAATTGTCCAAGAGGTTTAAGAGCGTTTCGACGATCCGCTTCGATTCTGCTTCCCCGCACATCGATCACGACTTTTGTAGAACATGCTCTATAACCGCGCCTCGAGTAGTCGATAACGATGCCTTCGCCAAAGGATGACTGAATATCAGTAGACTGCGCAGCGACTGTCTTACTACGCCCACGCCAGTCGGTCTTTGACTGAAATGGAAGGGCCTTCTGGCGCAAAACAGCACCTAAATGATCAAGAACCGCGATTTGAAAGATGCCGTCCGCACCGTACAGGCGCTCGGGAGCATTTATTCCGCGCCCCCTGAGCTTCTTATATGAAACCCGCACTGAATATGTGCCATCAGGCCCATTGAAGTAAAGCGGCTCTTTCATTGCAATAGCTTGACCAAGCGCTCCAGTCAGAGAGTCTTCGTCTGCACTGTTTTCATCAAAGAAAGCTTCTGCGCTTGCTACGCCGGCGACATAGCGATCTCGAATTAAATCGACTAATTGCGATGGTAGAAGATCACGCATGGCTCTGAGTGCACCCTAATATGTATTGATGTATTGGCGGACATTTTTAGTGGCCAAGTTGATGCATCACTTTTGTTGACATTCTGCACCAGCATGGCGCGTGACATCCTCAGTAACTACATTATGTGAGTGCCGCAGCAGTATCAATATAAATTATTGATTTTATTAACTATTTTATTTAACCGCCTCCAGCCGCACCACCACCCCATCCCGCTCATCCGTCAGCAGATAAACAAACCCGTCCGGCCCCACCCGCACATCACGGATGCGCCCGATCTGGTCCTTGAGCATGCGCTCCTCGCGCACGACCTTCTCGCCATTCAGTTCCAGCCGCACCAGCATTTCGTCACGCAGCGCGCCGATCAGCAGGTTGCCTTTCCAGTTCGGGAATTTGTCGCCGGTGTAGAAGGCCATGCCCGAAGGCGCGATCGACGGCACCCAGACATGCAGCGGCTGTTCCATGCCGGGTTTGGCGCTGCCCTCACCGATGCGGGTGCCGAGGCCGTAGTTGACGCCGTAGGTGATCACCGGCCAGCCGTAGTTGCGGCCTGAGCGCATGACGTTGATTTCGTCGCCACCCTGGGGGCCGTGTTCGTGGGTCCACAGCTCGCCGGTCTGCGGATGCAGCGCGGCACCCTGCATGTTGCGGTTGCCGAGCGTGAACTTCTCGGGTTTCGCACCGGCGCGATTCACGAAAGGATTGTCCTTGGGCACGCGGCCGTCGTCATGCAGGCGGATCACCGAGCCGGCGTGGTCGTCGAGTTTCTGCGCGCGCGGCATGTCGCCGCGGTCGCCCAGCGTCAGGTAAACGTAACCCTTGTTGTCGAAGACGATGCGGCTGCCGAAGTGGTGACCGGCACGGGTCTTGGGCTCCATGCTGAACAGCACCTGCACCTCGGTCATGCGGCTCCCCTGCAGCTTGCCGCGCGCCATCGCCGAGCCCCAGCCTCCGGGGCCCGGCGCGTTGTACGACCAGTAGATCCAGCCGTTCTTGTCGTACTGCGGATGCAGCGCGACATCGAGCAGGCCACCCTGCCCGCTGGCAACGATCTCGGGCAGGCCTTCGACGGGTTTCGGATCAAGTTTGTAATCCTTGCCGACGATGCGCAGCCTGCCAGCGCGTTCGGTCACCAGCATGCGGCCATCGGGCAGGAAAGCCATGGCCCAGGGATTCTGCAGGCCGCGCACGAGGGTGACGACGCGGAAGTCGTGCTTTTCGGATTTGACGGTTTGCGACTGGGCGGCGGCGGGAGAAGACAGGGCCATCATCAGGGCCGTCATTCCGGCGAAGGCCGGAATCCAGGGGGTTTTTAAAATTCCCGATATATGCACTAGTGGTTGCCCCTCTGCTTCGCTCCAAGTGTGCCCTTGACCCCAACCCTCTCCCCGCGATATGCGGGGAGAGGGAGTTTTAGTTTTGCTCAACGTCCTGTCCATGACACGCCGGAGGGAATGAAACATTGCCGCTGGATTCCGGCGTTCCCCCCAAGGGGACTTCCTTCGGGGCGCGCCGGAATGACGAACCGGGGAATTGGAATGACAGAGAAAGGAAATCATGCGTGTGCACTCCGGGAAGGTGAAATCTGACGCGTTTATAATAGCGTCCTTTTCCGCAGCTGCTCCCGATGCTTCCGAATGAGCTGCCCGTCCCGGGGCAGCGTGCCAGTACCGCAGCGCTACACGGTTCCAGCGACGCGCCTGCACTCGCCGCGCTGGCGGCACGCGCTCGTCCATTGCTGGTGCTGACCGAGTCGGCGTGGCAAGCACAACGGCTGCTGCAGGAAATTCCCTACTTCGCGCCGCAGCTGCGCGTGCACCTGCTGCCGGACTGGGAAACCCTGCCCTGGGATCATTTCTCGCCGCACCAGGATCTGGTGTCGGAGCGGCTGGCGACGCTGTGCCAGATCGCGCGCGGCGATTTCGACATCGCGCTGGTGCCGGTGACCACTGCGCTGTACCGTTTCGCGCCGGTGGACTACATCACCGCCAACACCTTTTATTTCCGCCAGGGCGCGAAACTCGGCGCGGACGCGCTGCGGCCGCAACTGACACTCGCCGGCTACAACGCAGTAACCCAGGTGGTCGCGCCCGGTGAATACAGTTTCCGCGGCGGGCTGATCGACCTCTACCCGATGGGCAGCCCGCTGCCCTACCGCATCGATCTCTTCGACGAGGTCATCGATTCGATCCGCAGCTTCGACATCGACAGCCAGCGCTCGATCATGAAAGTGCCGGAAGTGCGGCTGCTGCCGGCGCGGGAGTTTCCGCTGGACGAGGACGCGCGCACGCGTTTCCGCCAGCGTTTCCGCGAACGCTTCGAGGGCGATCCCTCGCGCAGCCAGGTCTACAAGGATGTGTCGAAAGGCATACCCACCGCGGGCATCGAATATTTCCTGCCGCTGTTTTTCGACAGCACTGCACTGATCACCGATTACCTGCCGCAGGACACGACGGTCTGTTTGCGCCCCGGCATCACCGAGGCCATCGACGAATTCTGGGCCGACACCCGCGGCCGTCATGCGATGGTGCGCGGCGATCTCGCCAATCCGGTGTTGCCGCCGCAGGAACTGTTTCTGACCGAGGATGCGTTCTTCGGGGCAATCAAGCCCTTTGCGCGGGTTGATCTGGCGGTGGTGACAACGGCGGTGGCGGGGTCGCCTGCGGAAATATCTGAAAATATCAATAAAGACAGGTACTTAGATGAGCTCTCAAAACAAAACGCTCTTGATGCCGGTGGTTTCCCCTCACCCCAGCCCTCTCCCCGCACGCGGGGAGAGGGAGTAAACATCGAGGTCGCCACTGCCCCTCTGCCACCGCTGAACGTCGAACGCCGCGCCGACGATCCGCTGCACCGGATGCGCGCCTTCAGTGAATCCTTTCCCGGCCGCGTGCTGGTACTGGCGGAGACGCTGGGGCGGCGCGAAACCATGCTCGAGTATTTCCGCGAGTACGGTTTGCATTGCACCCAGGCGGCGGACTGGGCCGCCTTCAATGCGGATGACGCGCGCTTCATGCTTGGTGTGGCGCCGTTGCAGGCGGGCTGGATCGACACCGCGGCGAAGATCGCCGTTGTCACCGAGAACGAACTCTATGCCTCGCAGGTGCGCCAGCGCGCGGTGCGCGATGCCAAGCGTACTTCTCCGGAAGGCATGCTGCGCGACCTGTCCGAGGTCAAGGTCGGCGACCCGGTGGTGCACGAGCAGCACGGCATCGGGCGCTATCTCGGCCTGCAGACCATGGACCTCGGCGAAGGTCCGACCGAATTCCTGACGCTGGAGTACGCCAACGAGGCCAAGCTCTATGTACCGGTATCCAGCCTGCACCTGATCAGCCGCTACAGCGGTGCCGCTGCCGACCAGGCGCCGCTGCACCAGCTCGGCAGCGGCCAGTGGGACAAGGCCAAGCGCAAGGCGGCGAAACAGGTGCGCGACACCGCGGCAGAACTGCTCGCGCTGTATGCGCAGCGCGCGGCACGCGAGGGTTATGCCTTCAAGCTCAAGCCCCATGACTACGAGGCTTTCGCCGAGGGTTTTCCCTTCGAGGAAACCGCGGACCAGGCGACGGCGATCAACGCCACGATTGAGGATCTCAAGAGCAGCAAGCCGATGGACCGCCTGGTCTGCGGCGACGTCGGCTTCGGCAAGACCGAGGTTGCACTGCGTGCTGCCTTCGTCGCGGTCGCCGACGGCAAGCAGGTCGCCGTGCTGGTGCCGACCACGCTGCTCGCGGAACAGCATTTCAACACCTTCAGCGACCGTTTCGCCGACTGGCCGGTGAAGGTCGCGGAACTGTCGCGTTTCCGCAGCGCGAAGGAGACCACCGAGGCGCTGAAGGGTCTGGCCGAGGGTCGCATCGACATCGCGGTGGGCACCCACAAGCTGGTCAGCAAGGACGTCAAGTTCAAGAACCTCGGGCTGGTGATCATCGACGAGGAACACCGCTTCGGGGTGCGGCAGAAGGAGCAGCTGAAGGCACTGCGCGCGGAAGTCGACGTGCTGACGCTGACCGCGACGCCGATACCGCGCACGCTGGCGATGTCGCTGGAGGGCCTGCGCGACTTTTCGGTGATCGCCACCGCGCCGCAGCGGCGGCTGGCGATCAAGACCTTCGTCGCGCGTTACGCGAAGTCGCTGATCCGCGAAGCCGTGCTGCGCGAGCTGAAACGCGGCGGCCAGGTCTACTTCCTGCACAACGACATCGACACCATCCGCAATGTCGAGGAAGAGCTGACGCGGCTGCTGCCCGAGGCACGGGTGCGCATCGCCCACGGCCAGATGCGCGAGCGCGACCTCGAACTGGCGATGCGCGATTTCTACCAGGGCCGTTTCAACGTGCTGCTGTGCACCACCATCATCGAGACCGGCATCGACATCCCGACCGCGAACACCATCATCATCAACCGCGCCGACCGCTTCGGCCTCGCCCAGCTGCACCAGCTGCGCGGCCGTGTCGGCCGTTCGCACCACCAGGCCTATGCCTACCTGCTGCTGCCCGACGAGGGCAACATCACCAGCAATGCAAAAAAACGGCTGGAGGCGATCCAGGCGATGGAGGAACTCGGCTCCGGATTTTTCCTGGCGATGCACGACCTGGAGATCCGCGGCGCCGGCGAGGTGCTCGGCGATTCGCAATCGGGGGAAATGCAGGAAATCGGTTTCAACCTCTACTGCGCGATGCTCGATGCCGCGGTGAGGTCGCTGAAGGAAGGCAAGGAACCCAGCCTCGACGCGCCGCTGGGCGTCACCACCGAGATCAACCTGCACGCGCCGGCGTTGCTGCCCGACGACTACTGTCATGACGTACACGAGCGGCTGGTGCTGTACAAGCGTCTCGCCAACTGCGACAGCGAGGAACAGCTGCAGCTACTGCAGGAAGAACTGATCGACCGTTTCGGCGAACTGCCGGACGCCACCCGCACACTGCTCGACTGCCACCGCCTGCGCCTGCTCGGCAAGCCGCTGGGCATCGCGCGCATCGACGCCAGCGATGCCGTGATCAACCTGCAGTTCGTACCCAATCCGCCGATCGAGCCGATCAGGATCATCTCGTTGATACAGAAGAAAAAGAACTACAAGCTCGCCGGCCAGGACCGGCTGCGCATCGAGACCGCGACGCCGGACCTGAAGTCGCGGGTCACCGAAATCCGCCGGGTGTTTGCCGAACTCGCCTGAGCGGCAGACAATGCCGGGCATCGGCGTTCTAGGAGCACCCGCATGAAGCGCATGATCCCCCGGCTTCTGGCTGCAGCTGTACTCGCCTTCACCTGCATTGCCGCCAGCGCGGCGTCGCAGGAAACATCGGCCATCGGCGTGGTGATCCTGCATGGCAAGGGCGGCCAACCTGAGGGCCTCACCCGGCCCCTGGCCGTGCACCTTATCCAGCACAAGGGCTGGCATGTCGCCAACATCGAAATGCCCTGGTCGGGACGCCGCCAGTACGACGTCGACGTGCAGTCCGCCGCGGAGGAAGTGTCGGCCGCGACCAGGGCGCTGCGCCAGCTCGGTGCGAGCAGGATTTTTCTTGCCGGGCACAGCCAGGGTGCGGTGTTCGCGGTCCATTACGCGACGCGGCATCCGCTCGATGGCCTGATCCTGATCGCCCCCGGCGGCAACGTGGCAACACGCTTCTACCAGAAACAGATCGGCGCCTCGGTGGCCCGCGCGCGGCAGCTCGTCGCCGAGGACAAGGGCAAGGTGCCGGGCGAGTTCGATGAATTCGAGGGCGGCAAGGGCCACTGGACCCTGCGCACCACGGCGGAGACCTACCTGTCGTGGTTCGACCCTGACGGTGCAATGAACCTGATGAAATCGGCGGCGGCGCTGCCGAAAGGCCTGCCGGTGCTGCAGGTCACGCCCACCGGCGATTACCCGGCGCTGCTGCGCACGAAGCAGGAGCTGTTCGATGCCCTGCCCGCGCACCCGCTGAAGCAGCTGCATGAACCGGTCTCCGACCATCGCAACGCGCCGCGCGACGCGGCCGCGGAAATCGCGCGCTGGATCGCGGAAGTCGCCGCGCGCTGACCACGAAAGGAACACCAACGTGCCGATGCGCATATGGCGCCCGCAGGATCTCGACGCCACCATCGAAACCTTCCGCCGTGCGGTGCACGAACTGGCCGCCACCGACTACAGCCCCGAGGAACTCGAGGCCTGGGCGCCGAAAGAGGCCGACCGCGACGCATGGGAAAGACGCATGAAGGGCAGCCGCGGCTGGATATTCGAGATCCACGGCAGGCTCGGCGGCTTCATCACCACCGATGCGCCGGGCCACATCGACCTGCTCTACGTCCACCCCGACTGCCAGCGCATAGGCGTGGCCACCGCGCTGCTCGAATTGCTGGTCGCCGACGCCGGCGCGCGCGGCATCACCGCGCTCAAAACAGAGGCCAGTCGCAGCGCGAAGCCGTTTTTCGAGCACGCCGGATTCTCGGTACTGCATGCCGAGCGGGTCGAGCGCAATGGCGTGTTGCTGGAACGTTTCGTGATGGAACGCGCCGCGTGAATGCGGGAGTGCGCCTCGCCGCAACGGCCGGTGTGCTGTGCGCCGCGATGTTTGGCGCGGCCTTCCTGATCAAGCGCCTGCCCTGCGGGCAGGATCTCGAAGCCTGGCTCGCCCTGGGCCTGGTGGTGTGTCTGCTGTTGATCGCGCTGCCGTGGTTCCTGCATCGCGGAGCCTCGGTGCTGGCGCGCAGCGGATGCAGCGCAGCCGCTTTCGCGGCAGGCTTCGCCACCTGGATCGCAGGCTTTCATTTCGCCGGCATTCCGCTGCTGTGCCGGTTGTTCTGAGCGTTACGGCATTTCATTTGTCCGTCCTCCCGAAGAACGCCGGAATCTCACACGAACGCGATAACTCCACCGGCCGTTGCCTGGATTCCGGCGTGCGCCGGAATGACGTTCTGGATATCAGCACAGCCCCCCTGGCCCGGATGCGCCCCGACGGAAGTCCACCCGGGGGACAGCGCAGCGCAATCCGGGAACAATGTATCCCTGCCCCGGATTACGGCCTGCGGCCTGCATCCGGGCTACGTACGACTGGATCAGCCTGCCGCGGCATTGGAATGGAAACCCAGCTTCGTAGCCCGGAAGTAGCGCAGCGGATTCCGGGACAGGTCTATGCAACGGTTCAGAACGGTCCCGGACTCCGGCCTGCGGCAGTCCTCCGGGCTACTGGCTGCATACTCAACCCACAGCGGCGTTGGAATGAAAAATCAGTCCCGCGTGCTCGCGCAGCGCATGGAATTTGATCTTCGGCCACTGCTCCTGCGCGACGTCGATCTCGATTGAATTGGCGGCGAGGAAGGCCGGTGCGCCTACGGCATCGTGGGCGACACGGTGGGCGTTGGCGTCGATGAAGCGCTGCAATTCGCGCTCGTCGTCGCAGGTGATCCAGCGCGCGGCGACGTAGCGCGCCGGAGCCATCCGTGCCTCGCAGCCGTATTCGTGCTTCAGGCGGTGCGCGACGACCTCGAACTGCAGCTGGCCGACGGCGCCGAGCAGCAGCAGGCTGCCGGCGACCGGCTTGAACACCTGGATCGCGCCCTCTTCGCCGAGCTGGGCGAGTCCGGTTTTCAGTTGCTTGCTGCGCAGCGGATCGGCCACCTCGACGGTCTGGAACAATTCCGGCGCGAAAAACGGCAGGCCGGTGAACTGCAGGTCTTCACCCTCGGTCAGGGTGTCGCCCAGCTGCAGCACGCCGTGATTGGGTATGCCGATGATGTCGCCGGCGTAGGCATCCTCGACCTGCTCGCGGCGCTGCGACAGGAAGGACACCACCGAGCTCGGCCGGAAAAACTTGCCGGTGCGGCAGTTCTTCAGGCGCATCGTACGCTCGAAGCGCCCGGAACAGAGACGGATGAAGGCGACGCGGTCGCGGTGGCCGGGGTCCATGTTGGCCTGGATCTTGAACACGACGCCGGAGAATTTCGGTTCCTCCGGTTTCACCTCGCGCTGCAGCGCCTTGTGCGGCCGCGGCGGAGATGCGAAGTCGACAACGGCGTCGAGCACTTCGCGCACGCCGAAATTGTTGATTGCCGAACCGAAGAACAGAGGTGTCTGCCTGCCTGCGAGGAATTCCTCGCGGCTGTATTCCGGTGACACGCCCTGCACCAGCTCGATCTCTGCGCGGGCGTGGGCGAAGGCATCGCCGAAACGCCCGCTGATTTCCGGGTTGTCGATGCCTTCGATGATCTCGTCATCGTCACCGACGCGGTCCTCGCCCGCGGTGAACACGCGCATGCGATCCGCGCGCAGGTCGAACACGCCCTTGAACTGCTTGCCCATGCCCACCGGCCAGGTGCAGGGCACCACCGGCATGCCCAGCGTGCGTTCGATTTCATCAACGAGGTCGGTGGGCTCGCGCACCTCGCGGTCCATCTTGTTGATGAAGGTGATCACCGGCGTGTTCTGGGCGCGGCAAACCTGCAGCAGGCGCAGTGTCTGCGGCTCGATGCCGTTGGCGGCGTCGATCACCATCAGCGCGGCATCGACCGCCGTCAACACGCGGTAGGTGTCTTCCGAAAAATCGCGGTGCCCCGGCGTATCGAGCAGGTTGATCACGCAATCCCTGAATTCCATCTGCATCACCGAGCTCGCCACCGAGATGCCGCGCTGCTTCTCGATTTCCATCCAGTCCGAGGTCGCGTAGCGCGAAGCCTTGCGTGACTTGACGCTGCCGGCGATGTGGATCGCGCCGGCGAACAGCAGCAGCTTCTCGGTCAGCGTGGTCTTGCCCGCGTCGGGGTGGGAAATGATGGCGAATGTGCGCCGGCGTGAAACTTCTTTGTCGATGCTCATGAATGACCTGCATGGGGGTCCGCGCAGGATGCGCCGGACGTTTTGCGGGGCGCATTATAACAGCGATAAATTTATCAATAAAATCAAATAGATATGAGTAGTCGACAGTGACGAAAAGAGAGCGGATGGCGAACAGCCACAGCCCCTCATTGCACCGGGCGGGTCCCCGGCGGATGCAGCTCCCGGTGCTGGATGCCGAGGAATATCGGGCCGGCGCGCAGGCGGTGGATGTTGATCTTGGCGTTGTAGACCGTGTGCGCCAAACCGTGCTTGTCGCGCAATTCGTAACGGTTGACGGCGAAACCGCCGCCGGGCAGCGCCTCTCCGGTGAGATAGCAGCGGATGTTGCCGATCTCGTCATCGGCCACCACCAGCCCGCGCAGCTGGCTGAGGCCGTTCGCGGCGCGGTCGACGAAGTCGAGGGTGTTGAAATGGCGCACACCGGCATCACCGTCGCCGTTCATCTCGATCTCGAAGTCGCCAAGCAGGATCTGTCCGGGCAGCGCCTGCTCGACCATGCGCGCGAGGTCGATGGTGACCTGGCCGACGATATAGCCGAAGGTCGTGGGATTGAGTCCCTCGACCTGGTAGAACTCGTAGTGCTTGCCGACGTGGAAAGCGGCGCGCAGCTCCGGCACCGGGAAACGCTGCGCCTTGCTCCTGGCGACGGCATTGTCGGCAAGGATCAGCATCACCAGCTTGTAGAGCGCGATGTTGCCTTCGACGGTCTGGGTGCGGTTCCAGATATAGAAACCGTCTCCGGTGGTGGTGCGCGCGAAATTGATGTCGACATCCTTCGACAGCAGCTGGCGGTAGGCCGAATTCACCGAGTAGCTGATGCTGTTGAGCATCGCCACCTGCTCCAGCGGCGTGCGCAGCGAGAAGCCGACCGCGTCGAGCAGCACCACCGCGCGCCGCGGCACCAGTGACACGCTGTAACGCGTGATGAGCCGGGTCACCAGCGCGTCGCCGGGCTGGTCGGAAGAAGGAAACACCTTGCGGATGACACGGGCGGTCTTGCCGAGCACGCCGCGGATGCGCTCGAACTCCGCCATCGTCACATGGCGCTGCCCGGCGAATATCCCGTCGATGAAGGCCACCGCGTCGGCGACGTCCGCGGTGGCGGGATCGGTGTCGAAAGGCTCGAGAATGGCGTAATGGCGCACAGCAAGAAACCGGTACTCGTCGCCGAGCCGCGTCCATACCAGAACGATGTTGGCGCCGAGCTCCCAGGCGTCAAACAGCAGATCATCGATGGCCGTCAGCAACTGGCGCAGTTGCGGCGTCAGTACATGTCCGTTCTCTGTCGCGGCCGCGACCGCATCAATCCAGCTGTAACGTTTGATGACGCCTTCCTCCTGCACTGACTGACCTTATCCGGCCTGGCGCTCCGGTGGTGCCACGATCGGCACTGCCCGGCATTCTGGACGAGCAGCGTTCCCCGGGCAAATGCCTGTCCGGCCCTGCACCACCGTGCGCTTGCGGCAGAGCAGTCACCGCTACAATGCCGCCATCAACTGCGCCGCCCCGCGAGCCATCATTGCCGCAAGGAGACATCAACCGTGTTTGAACTGAAGACGCTGGGCCTGTTCGTCGCCACCGCCATCGCCGAAATCGTCGGCTGCTACCTGCCGTACTTGTGGCTGCACAAGGGGGCGCCGGTCTGGGTGCTGCTGCCGGCGGCGGCTTCGCTCGCGCTGTTCGTCTGGCTGCTGACACTGCATCCGGCGGCAGCGGGCCGGGTCTATGCCGCCTACGGCGGGGTTTATGTCGCGACCGCCCTGGTCTGGCTGTGGGCGGTGGACGGCATCCGCCCGACCGTTTGGGATCTGACCGGCGGCGCAGTGGCCATTGGCGGCATGGCCATCATCATGTTCGCGCCGCGCCCGGCCTGAACCCCGGCCTCAGTAAGTGCCGGGGTAGGTGCCGCCGTCGATCAGGAAATTCTGCCCGGTGATGAAGGCTGCCTGCACGCTGCAGACATAGGCGCAGAGCTCGCCGAATTCGTTGGGATCGCCGAAGCGCCCGGCGGGAATGACCTGGCTGCGCTTGGCCAGGTACTGCTCCAGCGTGATCCCCGCCTCCTTCGCGTTCACCGTCAGCCGCGTCTTCAGGCGGTCGGTCATGAACTGGCCGGGCAGGATGTTGTTGATGGTCACGTTGTGGCGCACGGTCTTGCGCGCGAGCCCGGCGACGAAACCGGTGAGCCCGGAGCGCGCGGCGTTCGACAGGCCCAGTTCCTCGATCGGCGCCTTCACCGAGTTGGAGGTGATGTTGACGATGCGGCCGAACTTGCGCGCGATCATGCCGTCAACGGTGGCCTTGATCAGCTCGATCGGCGTCAGCATGTTGGCATCGACCGCCTTGATCCAGTCCTCGCGACTCCACTCACGGAAGTCTCCGGGCGGCGGGCCACCGGCGTTGTTGACCAGGATGTCGGGCTGCGGACAGGCGGCGAGCGCGGCGGCGCGGCCCTCGGGGGTCGTGATGTCGGCGACAAGGGCGGTGACCTTCACGCCCGAAGCCTTGCGGATGTCTTCCGCCGTTTTTTCCAGTGCCTCGCGTCCGCGCGCCATGATCGTGACATCGACGCCTTCCCGCGCCAGTGACATCGCGCAGGCGCGGCCCAGTCCCTTGCTTGCTGCGCACACCAGCGCGGTCCTGCCCCTGATTCCGAGGTCCATATGCTGACGGTCTCCCTGAGATTGGCCTGCGTTAGATCAAAATATTAGCGAATGGTAATGCTAGCATGGCGGACATTGCGGAAGGAAAAGCCGGCAATCAACGCCGAATATCACGTTAACCGGAGGAGACAATGATGAACACGGAACACCAACCAAAACACAAACAATCCGCAGTCCGCATGTTGTTGGGCCTGGCACTGGCCGGCTTTGCCGGGGCCACCCTGGCGCAAGCCTATCCGGCCAAGACCGTGCGCATGATCGTGCCCTTCGCGCCGGGCGGCAACACCGACATCATCGCGCGCATCGTGGTGCCGGGCATGAGCAAGGCGCTGGGCCAGCAGATCATCATCGACAACCGCGGCGGAGCCGGCAGCATGCTCGGCACCGACATGGCCGCAAAGTCGCCGCCTGACGGTTACACGCTGCTGATGGTGTCGGCGGCGCACGTGATCAATCCGGCGATGGTGAAAAAACTGCCCTTCGATCCGGTGAAGAGCTTTGCCGCGATTTCCAAGGTCGCCGACGTGCCGAGCGCAATCGTCGTGCATCCCTCGCTGCCGGTGAAAAACGCAAAAGAGCTGATCGCGCTGGCGAAATCGAAACCCGGCCAGCTCAATTACGGCAGCGCCGGCCGCGGCAGCATCGGTCACCTGTCGGCGGAACTGCTGGGCTCGGTGGCGCAGATCAAAATGACCCACGTGCCGTACAAAGGTGCCGGCCCGGCACTGGCCGACACCATGGCCGGCCATGTCGAACTGCTGATCAGCAGCATGCCGGCAGTGATCGGCCAGTCACGCGCGGGCAGGCTGCGCATGATCGCCCAGGGCGGCGAAAAGCGCTCGCCCGCCGCCGCCAATGTACCGACCATGATCGAATCCGGCGTGCCGGGCTTCGTCGTCACCGCCGGCTTCGGCCTGTTCGCGCCGGCCGGCACGCCGCGCCCGGTGATCGACCGCGTGCATGGCGCGCTGAAAACGGCGCTCGGCGACACCGCCGTGCGCGAGCGCCTGTCCGGCGAAGGCGCCGACCCGGTAGGCAGCACGCCCGAGGAATACGAGAAATTCACCCGCGGCGAAATCGAAAAATGGATCAAGGTCGCGCGCGCCGCAGGCATCCAGCCCGAGTAAGGGGCGACAGTATCCCCAACGGAGAAGAATCATCATCATGAGCAAAACCGTGAAAAAAACCGCAGCAGCGAAGAAGTCCGGCAAGGTCGCACGCTTTTCCTGGCTTCGGCTCGCCGCGCCTGCGAAGCCCGAACCCGCAGTGCTCGAACTGCAGCAGCAGAGCCAGCAGCGCCTCGGCTATGTCCGCAACTTCCTGAAGCTGCCCTTCGGCCCCGGCCGCCTCGCGCTGTACCAGGGCTATATGGACCGGCTGATGCGCGGCCCCGACGGCGAGCTGCCGCCGGTGGAACGCGAGCTGCTGGCACTGATCGCCAGCGTCGAAAACCGCTGTGAAGTCTGCATCCTGTCGCATGGCGGCGCGCTGAAGAAATACGGCATGGATCCGCATCTGGTCGACACGCTGTGCCTCGCCTGGCGCCGTGCCGAGCTGACGCCGCGCCAGCACGCGCTGGCGGATTTCGCCTCGAAGCTGACCCTGCATCCTGCCGATGTCGACGCCACGCTGATCGGCGGCCTGCGCGCGGCGGGCCTGAGGGAGGCGGAAATCCTCGAGGCGGTGCAGGTCGTCGCGATCTACAACTCGAACAACCGCATCAACAACGCGCTGGGCATGCAACCCAACCCGGAGGCGCGTCCTTCCTGACAGGCAGTACCGTCCGCGCCGCCGGCGTATGATCGGCGGCATGACACCGTACACACATTTCACGCATGGCCGCAGCGCACTCGGCGCCGCGCTGCTGGCCTGCGCCCTGGCGGCGCAGGCTTCGACACCGCAGACAGTGGACCTGCCCTCGCGTCCCGGGGTCATGCAACGCGTGCTGGTCATCAAGCCGGACAAGCCGCTGGCCGCAGTCGTGCTCTTTGCCGGCGGCAACGGCAATATCCAGGTTCAGGACGATGGCAGCGTTGCGCGCGGCGGAAATTTCCTGGTGCGTTCACGGGAGATGTTTGCTGCCGAAGGTTTGTTGACCGTGGTCATCGATGTTCCTTCCGACAGGCAAACCCATCCTTATCTGTCCGGCAATCGCCAGACCGCCGCGCATGTCGCCGATATCAAGGCCGTGATCGGCTGGTTGCGCGAACAGGCCGACATTCCCGTGTGGCTGGTGGGCACCAGTCGCGGCACCCAGTCGGTTGCCTACGCCGCCACTCAGTTGCCGCGGGAGGAAGGCGGGCCCGACGGCATTGTGCTGACGGCGACCATGCTCACCGACCGCGACAGCCGCGCGGTTCCGGAAATGGATCTTGATCGCCTGCGCGTTCCGGTGCTGGTGGTGCACCACCGGAACGATGCCTGCCGCCATTGCCTGCTGCGGGACATGCCGCGGCTGATGGACCGCCTGAACACGCCGCCGCGCAGGGAACTGATCGTCGTTGAAGGCGGAGAAACCACGGGCGATTCCTGCGGCGCCCGTGCCTACCACGGTTTCTACGGCATCGAAAACGAAGTCATCAAGCGCATCGCCGCCTGGATCACCGCGTCCTGAGGCAGCGGCCGGCCGCACGGCCTTCGTTATAATCGCCGCTCCCGTTTTCCGGAAATTTTCATGTATCTCGTAATCCAGGGTGCGGACATCGAAACGTCCGACCTCAAGGCACTGGCGAAGCTGGCCGGCGCCTCCGCCATCGACCGTCTCGCCGACACCGCCTTCCGCCTGCGCGGCGTTCAGCCTGCCGCCGGCATCGCCGAGCATTGTGCGGCGGCGAAACTCGACCACGGCTTCGTGCCCGAGGGGCGCCGCCTCTCCGACTTCGGGCTGCTGGTGATGGACATGGATTCGACGCTGATCACCATGGAAACCATCGACGAACTCGCCGACATGATCGGCATCAAGGCCGAGGTCGCGAAAATCACCGAGCGCGCGATGCGCGGCGAGATCGAGTATGACCAGAGCCTGCGCGAACGCCTGGCCCTGCTGAAAGGGCTCGACCAATCGGCGCTGCAGCGGGTTTATGACGAGCGGCTGAAATTCTCGCCGGGTGCGGAACGCATGCTGGAAACGGTGCGCAGGGCGGGCATCCGCACGCTGCTGGTTTCCGGCGGCTTCAGCTTCATGACCGAGCGCCTGAAATCACGCGTGCAGCTCGATTATGCGCATTCCAATGTGCTGGAGATCGTCGGCGGCAGGCTCACCGGTGCGGTCGTCGGCGGCATCGTCAATGCCGACGCCAAGCGCGCGGCACTGCTGAAGGTCGCGGGTGAACTCGGATTGAAGCGGGAGCAGATCGCAGGCGTCGGCGACGGCGCGAACGATCTCAAGTTCATGGCCGAATGCGGTGTCAGCATCGCGTACCGCGCAAAGCCGGTGGTGCGCGAGCAGACCAGTTATGCGATCAACCATTCGGGGCTCGATGCCCTGCCCTGGCTGCTGTCTGCCGAAATTGAATAAAAATACTTTAAAATCAAGTACTTATTAAATTTCCGTCATCGCGGAAACTTGTAGAAACCGCGGTTCAGCCAGGCCACGATGTCCTCGATCTCCTGTGGAGTGAATTTAGGATTCATCCGGTCGTTCCAGCGCTCGGTTTCCTTTTTCAGCGCGGCGAGGGTTTTCACCTTCGCTTTCGGCGGCAGATAAAGCTCGGTGCCGTGGCAGCCGAGACAGTCCTGGTGCAGCTGCCCGCCGCGCACCGGATCGCCGGCGGCCCATGCCGCGGACACCGTAAGGATTGAACACAGCAGCAGGGTCGCGAGGATCCTCATTTGTTGCCCTGCCGCTCGCGGCTGGGATCGCTGACCCTGAGCCCCTGCAGGCGCGCCCGCTCGTCCATCGCCTTCACATGCTCGGCACGCAGACGCTCGCGTTCCGCCGCGGTGCCGGCCCCGCGCAGGCGCAACCGGTACTGCTCGCGCTCCTGGGTGCTCATCAGCTCGGAACCGGGAATGATTTCACGCTGCACGCGCGCCGGCTCGGCCGCGGATACCGGCGCAACCGTGGCAAGCAGGATCGCGAGACACAGCAGCTTCAATGAGGATCGCGGATTCATGGCGTGATTGTGAGGCCTCCGATGCCGCGTGCGTTGACCTGCATCAATCCGGCAACTCGCTTCTCAATACACCGGAAAACGACCCTGGTCACCGAGGCCATAGGGCCGCATCGCGCCACCCGCCCCGCCGCACATGCCGTAGATGAAGGGAAAGGCGACACGGCCGGGCGTCAGGAAACGCAGATCCCTGAACCAGACGCAGAGCTGGCCACCCTCGCTGTCCACCCGGTAGAGCGCGGGATAAGCGGAGAACCAGCGGAAAAACGCGAATTCCGGATGCTCGAACACCGCGCGCACCGCGGCATGCTCGCCGCCATTGCCGTAGCGCGGACTGAATTCCCAGGTCGCGCGGTCCAGCGGACGATACGCGGCATCGAGCCGCGCGATCAGTCCTGCCTCCGGGCCCGCGGACAGCAGCCGGTCGCGCCGGACATTGACATGGCTGTAGTGATAACCCGCGGCATCCTCGACGACCACCATCCAGTTGAAGGGCGACACCGGGCGCGGCAGCGCGCTGACCGCGACCGCGCGGATGCCGGCGGCCTGCGCATGACGTTCGCCAAAGTCGATCGCCTGCTGCAGGGCGCTGTACTGCAGACCGACATAGGACGCGAGCAGCAGCAGGCCGGCGACTGCCGGAATGCGCGAACGCCGCCACAGCAGGGAGGCCAGCAGGCCGGCAACGATGATGCCGCTGAACCAGAGATCGATGATGAAGGTGGTGCCGAGGCCGTGGCGGTAGTCCGAGAACGGCGAAAAGATCATGGTGCCGAAGCTGGTGATCCAGTCGCCGGCGATGTGCACCGCCAGCGACAGCGCAACCACCGGCACATAGGTCTTCCAGCCCGGCCCCCTGCGCCAGAGCAGCGCGAGCAAGAACGACAGCAGGATGGTCCACAGCGGCAGCATCACCAGCGAGTGGGTGATGCCGCGGTGATGGTACAGATAGGCCAGCGGCGAAATCCACGAGGCGACGACGTCGATATCGGGGAAGGCACCGACGAAAAAACCGATGCCGATCCGGCGGCCCAGCGGCAAGGCGGGTTTTTCAATGCCCGCGGTGGCGCGGGCCAGCAGCGCGCCGGAGAGCGCGTGGGTCAGGGTATCCATGAAGCGGTGATTGGTAATTGGTGACTGGTAATTGGTAGCAGCGGCCTGCCCGGCCAGTCACCAATTACCAGTCACCAATCACCTGCCCTTAATCCCAGCGCTCATCCCTCACCTGGATCTGGCCATTCTCGATACGCAGCGGGAATTTCGCGGTGGGCTCATAGGCCGGTGCGGACAGTGCGTCGCCGGTGCGCACGCAGAAGCGCGCGCCGTGGCGCGGGCAGACGACCTGGTCACCGTCGAGCTCGCCGCTCGCCAGTTCGCCGCCGTCGTGGGTGCAGACATCCTCGATCGCGTGATACTCGCCGCCGATGTTGAACACCGCGACGGACACGCCGTCGACGTCGGCGACCTTGCAGCTGCCCGGCGCGATCTCGCCCTCAGCGGCGACGGTGACCCAGTCCGCCATGGTCAGACCGCCACCACTTCGATATCCGGCTCGATCTGTCGGACCAGGTTCTCGATGCCGGCCAGCGTGCCGGACAGCGAACTCGGACAGCTGCCGCAGGCGCCCTGGTAATGCACCGACAGACGGTTGCCCTCGAGGCCGACAACGTAGAGGTCTCCGCCGTCGTTCTGCAGGTACGGGCGCACCTGCTCATCAAGCGCGGCATTGATTTTGTCGAGGCGCTCGCGGTCTTCGGGGCTCAGCTTTTCCGGATCCAGCGCTTCACCCGCCTGCTCGGCAAACTGCGCGGATTGCGCATCCGCCGAAGGCGCGTCGCGGATCGGCACTGCCAGCTTGCGCGTCAGCTCCTGCCAGTCGGCGCCGCCGTCCTGGGTCACGGTGATCCAGTGGTCGACGTAGAACACGTTGGTGACATGCTCGATGTCGAACAGGGCCATCGCCAGCGGGTCGCCCACCGCGTGTTCCGGCTTGTCGTACGAGCGGGTGATGCCCCAGGTCAGCGGCTCCCGCAGGATGAATTTCATCGCGTTGGGATTGGGCGTCGGTTCGATTTCGGCGATTTTTGGCATGGTCGTTGTTGCGGTTGCGCAGCAGGCGCGGTTATTCGGTGGAAGCGGTGTCGGTGCCGGCGAAAGCGGCGTGCAGCGTGTGCCAGGGCAGGATCGCGCACTTGACCCGTGTCGGCAGGTCGCGCACGCCGGCGAACACCGTCAGCCGCCCGAGGTGGTGCGGTGCCGAGGTGTCGAGCTTGCCGGTGGTCATGTCGCGGAATTCCTGCACCATTTGCTCGGCGTCGGCGCGGCTCTTGCCCTTCACCGCTGCGGTCATCATCGAGGCCGAGGCCTTGCAGATCGCGCAGGCCTCGCCCTCGAAGCCGACGGCCTCGACCTGTTCACCGTTCAGCTTCAGCGAAACATGGATGTGGTCCCCGCACAGCGGGTTGAGGCCCTCGGCCTTGTGCGTCGCATCAGCAAGCAGCCCCCAGTTGCGGGGTTTCTTGTTGTGCTCGAGGATCATTTCCTGATAGAGGGCGCGGCTGTCCATGGAATAAAAATCAAAAGCAAGCCACAGAGGTCGCAGAGAGCACAGAGAGCTGCAAAACCCGATTCTCTCTGTGGCCTCTGTGCCCTCTGTGGCTAAAGGTTTGAAGGTCCATCATGCAAACAGTTTCTGCACGCGGCCGAGCGACTCGACCAGTGCATCGACTTCGGCAGTGGTGTTGTAGAAGGCGAAGGACGCGCGGCAGGTCGCCGGCACCTTGAAGCGCTGCATCACCGGCTGCGCGCAATGGTGGCCGGTGCGGATGGCCACGCCGTCGTCGTTGAGCAGAGAACCGACGTCGTGCGGATGCACGCCCTCGACCGCGAAGGACAGCACCGCGGCCTTTTTCTCGGCAGTGCCGATCAGGCGCACGCCGGGCATGCGGTTGAAGCGGTCGGTGGCGTAGTCCAGCAGGTCGGTCTCGTGGGCAGCGATGCGCTCGATGCCGATGCCCGTCAGATAGTCGATCGCCGCGCCGAGTGTGATCGCCTCGCCGATCGGCGGCGTGCCGGCCTCGAATTTCGCCGGAATCGGCGCGTAGGTCGTTTTCTCGAAAGTGACGGAAAGGATCATGTCACCGCCGCCCTTGAACGGCTGCATTTTCTCCAGCAGTGCCGCCTTGCCGTAGAGCACGCCAATGCCGGTGGGGCCGCAGAGCTTGTGTCCGGAGAAGGCGTAGAAATCGCAGTCCAGCGCCTGCACGTCGACCTTGAGATGCGGCGCCGCCTGCGCGCCGTCGACCAGCACCGGCACCCCGTGTTCATGGGCGATCGCGATCATTTCCCGCACCGGCGTGATCGTGCCCAGCGCATTCGAGACATGGGTCAGCGCGACAAACTTGGTGTTCGCGCTGAACAGTTTCCGGTATTCGTCGACCAGCAGCTCGCCGCGATCATTGACCGGCACCACGCAGATTTTCGCGCCCTTCTCTTCGGCGACCATCTGCCAGGGCACAATGTTGGAGTGGTGCTCCAGCGTGGTCAGGATGATTTCGTCGCCGGGACCGAAGAACTTCCGTCCGTAACCATGCGCCACCAGGTTGATGCCGTCAGTGGTGCCGCTGGTGAAAATGCATTCACGCGGCTCGGCAGCATTGATGAAGGCCTGCACCTTGTGCCGCGCCTTTTCGTATTCGGCGGTGGCGGTTTCCGACAGGTAATGCACCGCGCGGTGAATGTTGGCGTGCTGCGCCTTGCGGTAGAGGTTCCAGCGATCGATCACCGGCTGCGGCATCTGGCTGGATGCCGCGTTATCGAGGAACACCAGCGGCTTGCCGTTGACCTTGAGGTCGAGGATCGGGAAGTCACGCCGCAGCGCGGCAAGGTCGAGCGGCGCCTGCAGGGGATCGCGCGCGGTCATGCAGCGGCCTCCGTGCGCGCCATCACCGCCTTTTCCAGTTGTGCGACCAGAGAGGGCACGGGAATGCGGTCTATGATCTCGGCGCCGAAGGCGTAGGTCAGCAGGTTGCGCGCCTGCGCTTCCGGCAGGCCGCGGCTCTTCAGGTAGAACAGGTGGTCGGCATCGAGCTGGCCGACCGCGGCGCCATGCGCGCACTTCACGTCATCGGCAAAAATCTCCAACTGCGGCTTGGTGTCGACATGTGCCTTGTCCGAAAGCAGCAGGTTGCGGCTCTGCTGCGAGGAGTTGGTCAGTTGCGCGCCCTCGCGCACGAAGACCTTGCCGTTGAACACTGCATGCCCGGCGCCGCCGACGATGGTCTTGTGCGACTGCTCGCAGCTTCCGTTGGGCTTCGTGTGGTCCATCAGGGTGTGCGTATCGGCCAGCTGGCGGCCGCCGATCAGCGCGATGCCGTCGATCTGCGCATGCGCGCCCTCGCCGATCTGGGTCACGCTGAGGTTGTTGCGGGACAGCCGCGCGCCGAAAGTCACCGCATGCGACAGGTACCGCGCGTCCTTCTCCAGCGTCACTGCGCAGCTGCCGATGTGGAAGGCCTGGGCGCTTTCGCGCTGCAGCTTGACATGGCGCACCGAAGCATTCGGCGCCACCGCGATCTCGGTGACGGCGTTGGTCAGGCAGGCCTCTTCGCTTAGCGTCACGTAATCCTCGATGACGGCGACCCCGCTTCCGGCATCCGCAACGACCAGGCAACGCGGATAGGCCGCAGCGCCCTTGCGGGTGGCCACGAACAGCAGGTGGATCGGCGCTTCCAGCACGGCGTTTTTCGCAGCATGGATGAACACGCCGTGCTGCAGGAAGGCGGTATTCAGCGCTGCAAACAGGTCATTGTCGTTTTTTACCAGCTTCGCCAGATGCGGTTCGATCAGCGCGCCGTGTTTCTTCAGGGCATCGCCCAGCAACTCCACGGTGATGCCCGCCGGCAACTGTCCGGCCTGAGACAGCGCGGGTACCGGGATGCCGTCCACGAACACCAGCCGCACGGCAGCCTCGGAAACCGCATAAGCGGCAATGTCCGCCGCCGACACCGTGGCAGCCGCCGTCACCGGCTGGAACTGCAGCCGGGTCAGCGGCGTCAGGTCGGTGAAGCGCCATTCCTCTTCACGGGTGGTCGGTACCGACAGCGCGTTGGCGCGTTCAAGCGCCGCGGCACGGCGGGCATCGAGCCAGGCCGCCGGACTCTGCGGCAGCGCCGCGGATCCGGCCAGCAGGGACGCCACGTAGGGATGTGTCGCAGTCGTTCTCACGCCGCGGCTCCGGCCTTTTTGTCCTCGAGCAGCCAGTCATAACCACGCTCCTCGAGTTCCAGCGCCAGCGACTTGTCGCCGGAACGGATGATGCGTCCGGCCGACATCACATGTACATAGTCCGGCGTGATGTAGTTGAGCAGGCGCTGGTAATGCGTCACCAGCACGCAGGCGTTGTCGGGAGTCAGCAGCTTGTTGACGCCGCCGGCAACCACTCGCAGCGCGTCGATGTCGAGGCCGGAGTCGGTTTCGTCGAGCAGCGACAGTTTCGGCTCGAGCAGCGCCATCTGCAGGATCTCGTTGCGCTTTTTCTCTCCTCCGGAAAAGCCGTCGTTGACGCTGCGGCTGAGGAACTCGGGATTCATTTCCAGCAGCTTCATTTTCTCGCGCACCAGGTCGTCGAACTCCAGCGGGTCGAGTTCATCCTTGCCGCGGCCGCCCTGCACCGTGTTGTAGGCCAGGCGCAGGAAAGCGCTGTTGGTGACGCCCGGGATCTCCACCGGGTACTGGAAGCCGAGGAAAATGCCGGCGCGGGCGCGCTCGTCGGAGGCCAGTGCGAACAGGTCCTTCCCTTCGAACAGCACCTCGCCGCCCTTCACGGTGTAGGCCGGGTGCCCGGCCAGCACCTTGGCGAAAGTGCTTTTGCCGGAGCCGTTGGGCCCCATGATGGCGTGCACCTCACCCGCGCGCACGGTGAGGTTGATGCCCTTGAGAATGTCCACCCCGGCGACGGTCGCCGTCAGGTCGCGGACTTCGAGGATTGTTTTTGCGTTGCTGTTGATCATGATGTGTAAAACCTAAAACCTTTGGCCACAGAGGGCGCAGAGTTCACAGAGAAAAACCGTTGTTCGTTTCGCCACCGGGGACTTTTGCCGGGCATCGGAGAATCAATCATCACCCACGAATCTCTGTGCCCTCCGTGTCCTCTGTGGCTACGCTTCTGACTTTAAGTCCCTACCCCACACTGCCTTCCAGCTTCAAACCGAGCAGCTTGGTCGCCTCGACCGCGAACTCCATCGGCAGCTGCTGGAACACGTCCTTGCAGAAGCCGTTGATGATCATCGATACCGCTTCCTCGGTGCCGATGCCGCGGCTCTGGAAATAGAACAGCTGGTCCTCGCCGATCTTCGATGTCGTCGCCTCGTGCTCGACCTTCGCGGTCGGGTTGTTGACCTGGATGTAGGGGAAGGTATTGGCGCCGCATTTCACGCCGATCAGCATCGAATCGCATTGCGAGAAATTGCGCGCGCCCTCGGCCCTGGCGCCGATTTTCACCAGTCCGCGGTAGCTGTTGTTGGAATGCCCGGCCGAGATGCCCTTGCTGATGATCGTGCTGCGGGTGTTTTTCCCTAGGTGGATCATCTTGGTACCGGTGTCGGCCTGCTGCTTGTGGTTGGTCAGCGCAACCGAGTAGAACTCGCCGATCGAGTTGTCGCCGAGCAGCACGCAGGACGGGTATTTCCAGGTGATCGCCGAGCCGGTCTCGACCTGGGTCCAGGAAATCTTCGAATTGCGGCCCTTGCACAGCCCGCGCTTGGTGACGAAGTTGTAGATGCCGCCCTTGCCGTTCTCGTCGCCGGCATACCAGTTCTGCACCGTCGAGTACTTGATGTCGGCATCGTCCAGCGCCACCAGTTCCACCACCGCCGCGTGCAGCTGGTTGGTGTCGAACTTGGGCGCGGTGCAACCCTCGAGGTAGGACACCTGCGCGCCCTCCTCGGCGACGATCAGCGTGCGCTCGAACTGGCCGGAGTCCTGGGTATTGATGCGGAAATAGGTCGACAGCTCCATCGGGCACTTGACGCCCTTCGGAATAAAGCAGAAGGAGCCGTCGGTGAACACCGCGGAATTGAGAGCGGCGTAATAGTTGTCCCCGGCCGGCACCACCGAGCCGATGTATTTCCTCACCAGCTCCGGATGATTGTGCACGGCCTCCGAGATCGAGCAGAAAATGATGCCGACCTCGGCGAGTTTTTCCTTGTAGGTGGTCGCCACCGACACCGAATCGAAAATGACGTCCACCGCGACGCCGGCCAGTGCCGCACGCTCATGCATCGGCACACCCAGCTTCTCGAAGGTCCGCAGCAGCTCGGGGTCGACCTCGTCCATGCTCTGCTTCTTCTTCGGCTTCGGCGCGGCGTAATAGCTGATGTCCTGGAAATCGATCTTCGGGTAATGCACGTTCGGCCACGTCGGCTCGGTCATCGTCAGCCAGTGGCGATAGGCCTTGAGGCGGAAGTCGAGCAGCCATTCCGGCTCGTTTTTCTTCGCCGAAATCATGCGGATGATGTCTTCGTTCAGGCCCTTGGGCGCGGTCTCGGATTCGATGTCCGTGACAAAGCCGTGCTTGTAGGGCTGGCTGACGAGGGTGTCGAGTACTGAGCTCATGTGGGTGTCCGTTGGGGGCCCGGTTGCAGCGTTCAGCCGCCGGCCTTGACCGTGAAACTCTCGCCGCAGCCGCAGGTGGCGTCGACGTTGGGGTTGTTGACCTTGAAGGCCTGCTTCAGCCCTTCGCGCACATAGTCGATGGTCGAGCCTTCGAGGAATTCCAGGCTCCCGCCATCGATGACCAGCTTAGCGTCATGCGCCTCGAACACCTGGTCGCCGCCCTGCACCGCATCGGCGTAATCGTAGGTGTAGGCCCAGCCCGAGCAGCCGGTCTTCTTGACGCCGACGCGCAGTCCCAGGCCCTTGCCGCGCTTCGCGATCTGGGCATTGATCTGTTTCGCCGCACTTTCCGTCAACTGGATTGCCATGTTCATGCTCCTTGTTCAGACCGCGACGGCAGTCAGCCGCCGCAGGCGCTGCGCGACCGCCGCCAGCGCCACCAGAAATCCGTCCACCTGTTCCGCCGTATTGGCCGCGCCGAGTGAAAAACGCACCGCACCGCGCGCAAGCTCCGGCTCCACGCCCATCGCCAGCAGCGTGCCTGAAGGCGCATCGCTTGCGCTGGAGCAGGCCGCGCCCGAGCCCACGGCATAGCCGGCCTTGTCGAGCTCGATCACCAGCGCCTCGCCGTGGATGCCGGCGAAGGCGAAATAGGAGGTGTTCGGCAACCGCGGCACGCCGGCGCCGAAAACCCTGCCGCCGATGCCGGCCAGTCCGCGCTCGAAACGGTCGCGCAGGGACGCCAGCCGCGGACCGAGCTCGGCAAGCCGCGAGCCCGCCAGTTCGCAGGCCGCGCCGAATCCGGCGATCGCCGGCACGTTCTCGGTGCCGCCGCGAAGCCCGCGCTCCTGTCCACCACCGGAAAGCAGGGCACGCAGGTCCAGCCGCTTGTCGACCACCAGCGCGCCGGCGCCCTTGGGGCCGTAGATCTTGTGCGCCGACAGCGTCATCGCCTGCACATTGAGCGCTGCGAAATCAACCCTGATCTTGCCCAGCGCCTGCACCGCATCGGTATGCATCACCGCGCCGGCGCGCCGCGCCCGCTCGCCGATCGCGGCAATGTCCTGGATCACGCCGGTCTCGTTGTTGGCCAGCATCACCGACATCAGCGTCGTCTTCTCGGCCAGCGCCGCATCGATATCGGCCAGGTCGACCACGCCGTCGCGGTTGACCTGCAGCTTGCGGAACGTCCAACCCTGGCGTGCGAGATCCTGCGCCGGCGCCGTCACGCAGGGATGTTCGGTCGCGCTCACCGCGACCCGGCCGGGTTTCATGCCGGCCGCGGCGCCGCGGATGAAGAGATTGTTTGCCTCGGTGCCACCGCTGGTGAATATGACCTGCACCGGCTGCACGCCGATCAGCGCCGCCACCTGCTCGCGGGCATCGTCCACTGCCTTGCGCGCAACGGTGCCGAACTCGTGGCGGCTGGAGGCATTGCCGCACTGCTCGCGCAGGAACGGCAGCATGACCTCCAGCACGCGCGCGTCGAGCGGCGTCGTGGCGTTATGGTCGAAGTAGACGTGCATGGCAGGAAGCCTGTGTATTCAGACCGTTGCCGCGGTCTGCCGCCGTGCCACCAGGCGCATGTCGTGCACCGGCGCGATGCCTGCTTCCTTGGCGCGCTGGTTCTCCACCAGCTGGCGCAGCGTCACCGAACCGAGGTAATCGAATATACGCTCGTTGAGATTGGCCCAAAGGTCGTGGGTCAGGCATTTCTCCTCGTCCTTGCAGTTCTCCTTGCCGGCGCACTGCGTGGCGTCGATCGGCTCGTCCACGGCGAGAATGATGTCGGCCACGGTCAGCTGCGCCGCATCACGCGCCAGGCAATAACCGCCGCCGGGACCGCGCACCGAGTCGACGATGCCGCGCCGGCGCAGCTTGCCGAACAGCTGTTCGAGGTAGGACAGCGAAATCTTCTGCCGGCCGCTGATTTCCGCCAGCGTCACCGGCCCGGTGCCATGGCGCATCCCCAGATCCACCATCGCGGTTACCGCAAATCGGCCCTTGGTCGTCAGTCTCATCGTGGCACCTCTAAATTATCAATAAAAACAATAACTTATATAAATCACAATATCCCGCAAAGTTGCTCAAGTATAACTTACCCGAGCGATTCAATCAACAATGCGATTGAGGCTGCCGGCGTCCAGTTTTTCGGTGTCTGCGCCCTCGATCTTCAGGCCCAGGCGCTGCAGCTCGGCGAGGATCTGGTCGATGCGCCGGTCGGTTTCGGCGCTGTGGTCGATCAGCGCATGCATCGCCTTGGCCACCGGGTCGTTGGCATCGCGGGCGATGCCGTAGGCGGCAAAGTGGCCCGCCACTTCCCGGCTTTCGACCAGCCGCGCCGGAATCCCGATCGCAGTGGCGTTGTCCGGCACGTCCTTCACCACCACCGCGTTGGAACCGATCTTGGCATTCTCGCCGATGGTGATGGGGCCGAGAATCTTTGCGCCGGCACCGATCACAACGCCATTCTTCAGAGTCGGATGCCGCTTGCCCTTGTTCCAGGTGGTGCCGCCCAGCGTGACGCCGTGATACAGCGTGCAGTCGTCGCCGATCTCGGCAGTCTCGCCGATCACCACGCCCATGCCATGGTCGATGAAAAAGCGCTGCCCGATGCGCGCGCCCGGATGGATCTCGATGCCGGTCAGCCAGCGCCCGAGATGGGCCAGCCAGCGCGCCAGCCATTTGAAACCCTTGTGCCAGACACAGTGCGAGAAACGATGCAGCAGCAGCGCGTGGAAACCCGGATAGCAGGTCAGCACTTCCCAGGTGCTGCGCGCGGCGGGATCGCGCTCGAAAACGACTGAAATCTCTTCTCTGATCCGCTCGAACATCGCCGTCATCCACAGGAATGGCAGGTGTTCTGCCCGCCAAGACCTACCATTTTAATCAGGAATTAAAAGGGATAAAATAATCTTTTATAATCAAATATTTATAAAATCAATCGGGTTTACGCCGACCCTTGGGATCGGTCACGCTGCCGAGGATGCCGCGCAGGATATTGACCTCTTCGACCTGCAGGCGGGCGCGGGCAAACAGCCGGCGCAGCCGCAGCATCAGCTTGCGCGGATGTGCAGGGTTCAGGAATCCGGTGGCGACGATGGTGCGTTCGAGGTGCTCGTAGAAGGCCTCGACTTCGTCATGCGCGGCCAGCGCCTGCGGCTTTTCCGGCAGCAGGCCCGCGCCGCAGGCCATGCGCAATTCGTAGCAGAACACCTGCACCGCGGCGGCCACGTTCAGCGACCAGAAATCCTCGGCCACCGGGATGCTCGCCAGCAGATTGCAGGCGGCAACCTCGTCATTGCTGAGACCCGAAGTCTCGTTGCCGAACACCAGCGCGACCGTGCGCGACTGCGCAATCGCCGCCGCCTCCATTGCCGCCGCGCGCGCATCGACCATCGGCACCGCGACATCGCGCCGCCTTGCCGAACAGGCCACCGCGAAGGCCGTTCCGGCAAGCGCCTCGCCGAGGTTCTCGCAAATGCGCGCCGACTCCAGCACATCGGTGGCGCCGGCCGCCATCCACAGGGCCTGGGGATCGGGATAACGCTGCGGCTTCACCAGCGCGAGATCGGTGATGCCCATCGTGCGCATCGCGCGCGCCGCGGCACCGATGTTGCCGGGATGCGAGGTCGCGCACATCACGATGCGAATATTTTTGAGGGGCTGCAGCGGGTTCACGTACAATACGGGCCGTTCGCGGCGCGGCCGCCGGCAATCTCCGGCGACCGCGCCGCGTGTTCATACTGCTCTTTATCCATATTCGTCGCAGCCACCATGCACCCCATGCTCAACATCGCGGTGAAAGCCGCGCGCCGCGCCGGCGGCATCATCAACCGCGCCAGCCGCAACCTGGATGTCATTGCCGTCAGGGAAAAGGCCGCGAACGATTTCGTATCGGACGTGGATCGCGAGGCCGAACAGGCAATCATCCGCACGCTGCACGAGGCTTATCCGAACCATTCGATTCTAGCAGAGGAGTCCGGCGCCTCCGGCAGCTCCGAGTACCAGTGGATCATCGACCCGCTCGACGGCACCACCAATTTCCTGCACGGCCTGCCGCAGTACGCAATTTCGATCGCGCTGGCACAGAAGGGCGTGATCACCCAGGCCGTGGTCTACGACCCCAACCGCAACGATCTATATACCGCGACCAAGGGTCGCGGTGCCTTTCTCAATGAATCCCGGCTGCGGGTGAGCAAGCGCGCGCACCTGAAGCCGAGCCTGATCGGCACCGGCTTTCCCTACCGCCAGCTCGAGCACCTTGATGCCTATATCGGCATGATGCGCGACATCATCAGGAACACCGCGGGCCTGCGCCGCCCCGGCGCAGCCTCGCTGGACCTCGCCTGGGTTGCCGCCGGACGCCTCGACGGTTTCTGGGAACTGGGCCTCAGCAAATGGGACATCGCCGCGGGCAGCCTGCTGATCACCGAGGCCGGCGGCCTCGTCGGCGACCTGCAGGGCAACGACCGTTATCTCGAGAGCGGCAACATCGTCGCCGGCAATCCCAAGGTTTTCGCGCAGCTGCTGCCGCTGATTGCGCCGCATCTGACGCCGGCACTCAAAGCCTGACCTGCGTGACGCCGCCGGCGACGGCGGTCTACGCTCCCGCCATCAGCGCACGCAGCCTCGCCGCTTCCGGCGACTGCAGGCGCTCCAGCGCGGCAAGTGCTTCCTGCGCTTCCGCGGCACGACCCAGCTGCAGCGCCGCACGCCCCAGCCCGAACCAGGCGGCCGCGAATCGCGGTGCTTCGCTCAGCGCCCGGCGATAAGCAGCGGCCGCATCACGAAAACGCCCGAGGTCGCTGTTTACTTCACCCATCAGATGCCAGGTCAACGGATTGTCCCGCTGCACCATCAGCGCGCGATCCAGTGTTTTCAGCGCGCGCTGCGGCTGCCCTGCCGCCCGCTGCGCTTCGGCGAGAAAGTGATAGGCCGAAGGATCGTCCGGTGACAGGCGCAGCATTTCGGCAAAATAGTCCGCGGCGCGCGCATGATCCTTCAGCTGCGCATGCGCATAACCGCCGATCAGCCGCCACTCCGGGCTGAAGGGGTCGCCGCTGATGTTGCTGTCGGCAAAGGCGGCAAGCTCGGTCCAGGCGCCCTGCTGCTCCAGTTCGACGATACGCCGCCGGTTGGCGTCCGCCACACCCTCGAGGTGGCCGAGCAGCACCGAGGCCGTGCCATCAGGAATCAGTGAGGAAAGCAGCGCCTGCTGCGGCGTGCAGGCCGAGAGGACCATCACCAGCAGCAGGATCGGCAGTCGTTTCATGAACTGATTATATTGCGACAAGTGCCGGAGTCAGGATTGCGTTCCTGTGCTTTGATCCGCCGCAGACCTGACCTTCCGCATCATCACAGCGTGCAATATGTACCGCGCATTGAATCGGTCCTGGCGTTAATTCCAAATTCCATGGCGGGTTACGCCGCTGACGCGGCTAACCCACCCTACATCCGCTCGCCCTGATCCACCGCACGTCGGACTTGCCGCATCGCCGTAGGTGCAATAAGCGAAGCGCATTGCACCGTCCGACAGTGGATCACAGATCCTGTTGGAGGACCCTGCCGCCGCATCAAGGACATCAACGCGCGCCGGACCCCGGCACTGCCGGTTGCGGCCGGCCAATGAGATAGCCCTGGAAGTAGCGGCAGCCGAGCTCGATCAGCGCGCTGCGCTGGGCCTCGGTTTCCACGCCTTCCGCAAGCACGCGGATGTGGAGACTCTCGCCGAGGCTGACCACGGCCCTGACAATCGCGACGCTCTCCGGATTTCCCGGCAGGCCGTGGATGAAGGACTGGTCGATCTTCAGCTTGTCCAGCGGCAGGCGCATCAGTGACAGCAGCGAGGAGTAACCGGTGCCGAAATCGTCGAGAGCGAAGCGCACCCCGCGCTGCTTCAGCAGGGTCATCTTCGCGCCGACCTCGTCGAGGTTGTCGATGAGCTGGCTCTCGGTCAGCTCCAGCTCCAGCAGCGCCGGATTGGCGCCGGTCTGCTCCAGCGCGGCGAGCACATCGTCGACGAATCCCGGATGACGGAACTGGAAGGCGCTGACATTGATCGCGATGAAACGGTCCGCGGTTTCGGGATCGCCGCTCCAGGCAACGAGTTGCCGACAGGCCTCATCGAGGATCCAGCGACCCAGCGGCATGATCATTCCGCTCTCCTCGGCCAGCGGAATGAAATCCGCCGGCGACTCGATGCCGCGCTGCGGGTGCCGCCAGCGCACCAAGGCCTCGAAGCCCAGGCTGCGGCCGTCGATGCCGGCCATCGGCTGGTAATGCAGCAGGAATTGCCCCTCGCGCAGCGCGAGGCGCATGTCGGCATCCAGCGCCGCGCGCGCCTGCATCTGCGCCTGCATCTGCGGATCATAGAAGCGCAGCGTGTTGCGTCCGTCGGCCTTGGCGCGATCCCGTGCCAGCTCGGCATGCCTGAGTATGCCCTCGACCAGTCCGTCGGCGGCCGAAAACAGTGCAATACCGATGCTCGCGGTGCCGAGATGCTGCTGCTCGCCGAGCTGATAGGGCTGCTCGATGTCGTCGAGAATGCGGCGTGCGCGTCTTTCCGCCTCCTGCGCAAAGCGTGAAGGGCCGGCACCGGCAGAGGCCAGCAGCAGGCCGAACTCGTCGGCATTGAGGCGCCCCAGGAAATCCTCGGGCCCGACATGCTGCAGCAGCCTGCGCGCCATGTCCTGCAGCAGCAGATCACCCTTGTCGTGCCCCAGGGTCTCGTTGACCATGCGGAAATGGTCGAGGTTGACCAGCAGCAGCGCGCCCCGCCTTCCGGCGCCATCCTTGGCGCCTTCGCCCCTGCCGCCGGGCTGCAGCGCTTCAGACAATCGCTCGAGGAACTGCCGCCGGTTGGGCAGATGGGTCAGCGGGTCGTAAAAGGACAGCTGGTGGATTTCCTCGACCAGCCGCCGCTGCTCGGTGATGTCGGTGGAAATGCCGCACAGCGCATGCACCCGTCCGTTGCCGTCGCGCAGCGGCAGCTTGACCGAGAGGTAGGTATGCTCGACGCGCCCGTCGCGGCTGCGATTGACCTCCTCGCCGACGATGCGCTCGCCGCCCGAGATCACCCGGCTGTCGTTGACGCGCAACTCCTCGACCGTCTTCGCATCGAAGAAATCCGCATCGCTGCGGCCGATCACACGCTCCGGCGGCACACCGAAAAGGTCACAGACCTTGCGGTTGGCATACTGGTAACGCAACTGCTCATCCTTGATGTAGATATAAGCGTCGACGCTGTTGAGTATCGTCGCCAGGCGTTCTTCGCTGGCCTTGAGCTCCCGGGTGCGCGCGCCGACCTGCCGCCGCAGCAGCGCCGTCATCACCAGTGTCAGCAGCAGCAGCCCGGCCATGCCGGCGAGCGCCCACCACAGCGCCGCCGGCACTCGCATCACCGGCTGCGGCGCCCCCCAGCGCCTGAGGATCTCGAAATATACCGAGTCAGGGGAGGCCTGCCAGTTCCGCATGTGGCGGTCGATCGCCGCAAGCCAGTCCGCGCCGCGCCCCTTGCCGGTGGCGTAGTAGAGACGCGCCGGCTGGAACATCACCGGCGTCTGGACCAGGCGGTACGCCGGCGCGTGCAGGTCGCCAAAACGGTGGTTGGCCACCACGCCATCGACCTGATGATCACCGGCCATCGCAAAGCCGTCGAGCAGCTTGCGTACCGGCACCAGCACCGCGCGCACGCCGAATTCGCCGAGCAACTGCCGCAGGAACTCCTCCTGCACCGAGCCTTCCAGCACCGCGATGCGTTTGCCCTGCAGATCGAGCATCGACGACATGCTCTCGCCGCCATGCCGGTAGAGCTGTGACCAGCTGTGCAGCACCGGAACCTCGTGAAAATCGAACATCGCGGCACGGTCATCGCTATGTGCCACATCGGGCATCAGGTCGATGCGGCCTGCGCGCAGGCCGTCCAGGCAGTCCTGCCACTCACAGGGCACGGCTTCGAGGCGCCAACCCTCTCGGCGCGCGATTTCCAGCAGCAGGTCGCCGAAAATGCCGGACGGACGTCCACTGCGATCAAGCAGAATCTTGGGCTCGTTGGCATAGACGCCGACCCGCAACTCGGCTGCGCCGGCAATCCCCGCCAGGCCTGCAAACAGCGCGCCAAGGAGCAGGCACCGCGCCCACAGACCGCTCACGCCGACACTCCCTTGCTCCCGCGCCCGGCCAGCCAGCGCTCGAACTCCGCCGCATCCATCGGCCGCGCGAACAGGTAACCCTGCCCCCAGGCACAGCCGATGCCGCGCAGGAAGTCGGCCTGTTCCCGTCGCTCCACGCCCTCGGCGAGCACATGCAGTTCCAGCGCCTGCGCCATGCCGACGATGGTGCGCGCGATCGCCGCGGCGTCGGCATTGCCCGGCAGGTCGCGTACGAAGGACTGGTCGATTTTCAGCCGCTGCGCCGGAATGCGCCGCAGATAGGACAGACTGGAATAACCGGTGCCGAAATCGTCCAGCGCCAGCCCGACGCCCGCCGCCTGTATGCCCTCGAACTTCTCGAGCACCGCGTCGACATTTTCCATGACCACGCTTTCCGTGACCTCCAGCTCGAGCAATTGCGGAGGCAGTGCAGTCTCTTCGATGATGCGCCGCATCAGGTCCACCAGGTCAGCCTGACGGAACTGCACCGCGGAGACATTCACCGCGACCGGCACATCGAGCAGTCCGCGCCGGCGCCAGTTGCTCATCTGTGCACAGGCCTCGCGCATCACGAATGCACCGATGTCGAGTATCAGCCCGCTGTCCTCGGCCACCGGGATGAAGCGCGCCGGCGACACCAGGCCCTCCACCGGATGGCGCCAGCGCGCCAGCGCCTCGACGCCGACCACTTCGCCGCTGGCAATGTCGAACTGCGGCTGGTAGACCAGAAAGAGCTCGCCGCGCTCGCCGGCACCGCGCAGATCGCGCTCCATGTGCAGCCGTTCCATCGCGCGGTCGCCGAGCTGCTGGGAGTAGAAGCCGAAGTGGCCGCGCCCGGACTGCTTGATGTTGATCAGCGCGGCATCAGCACCCCGCAGCAGTTCCTCCGGCGTGGTGCCGTTGTCCGGATAAACGGCAATCCCGACGCTGATGCCGACGACCATCCGGTGACCCTCGATCTCATAGGGTGCGGCCACCGCCGCCATGATCTTCCCGGCGACCCGTGCCGCGTCCTCGCCTTCGGCCACGTCGTCGAGCAGCACCACGAATTCGTCGCCGCCGACCCGGCACACGGTGTCGGTGACCCGCACGCAGGACGAGACGCGCCGCGCCACCGCGCGCAGCAGATGGTCTCCGATGTCATGTCCCAGGGCGTCGTTGACGTACTTGAAGCGGTCGAGGTCGAGGTAGAGCAGCGCGAGCCGCCCCTTGCGCCGGGCGGCACGGGCAATCGCGCTGGCAACCCGGTCGTTGAGCAGGTAACGGTTGGGCAGGTCGGTAAGCAGATCATGGTGCGCAAGATGCTCAACCCGCTGCTGCACGGCCTTCTGCGCGCTGATGTCTGAGAAAAAGGCGATGCGGTGGTCAAGCCGCCCTTCGGCGTCGCGCAGCTCGGTGATCGACAGCAGCGCCGGGAAGATTTCGCCGTTCTTGCGGCGGTCCCAGATCTCGCCCTGCCAGTGCCCGTCGTGCAGCAGCCGGTCCCACATGTTGCGATAGAAGTCCTCGTCCTGCCGGCCCGACTTGAGTATCGACGGCTCGGCGCCGATCAGTTCGGCGGGCTCGTAACCGGTCAGCGCGCAGAAGGCCGGATTGACCATCGTGAAGCGGTTGTCGGAATCGGTGATGTATACCCCGTCGCGGCTGGCTTCGACCAGGCGCGACAGCAGCTTCAGGTTGCGCTCCAGGTCCCGCCGCTGCCGCTCCGCATCCAGGGTGTCGAGACAGAAGCCGACATCCGCGGTCAGCTCCTCGATCAAGCGCACCTGGTCAGGCTCGAAAAAGCCGGCCTGACCCGAATAAAAACTGATGCCGCCCCAGACCTCGCCATTGCGGATGATCGGGCACACCACCACCGACACCAGGTTCCATGCAATCGCGCGCCGGCGCCAGGGCACGGTGAGCGCTGATTGCTGATAATCCTCGACCATCACCGGCCGCCGCTCGCGAACGGCCACTGCGAAGGGCCCCTTGCCCTCGGGCAGTGCCGAGTCCAGGCTTACCCTCAGCCCATATGTGAAACCCTGCGCCACGCCGGCTGCGGCCATCACTTTCACGTCATGGCTGCCCGGCAGCGCTCTCCCCACCCACACCAGCGGCAGGTCTCCGTCCTCCGCAGCGATGCGGCAGGCCTCGCGCAGCATCGCATCGGGATCGCGTGCCCGGACGATCATTTCGCTGATCCGCCCCAGCACTGCGTACTGCCGGGTCAGCTTGGCGATGCTCGCCTCGGCCCGCTTGCGCTCGGTGATGTCGAGATGGGTACCTACCGCGCGCAGCGGAGCGCCGTTTTCGTCGCGCTCGGTGACCTTGCCGGCATCCTGTATCCAGATCCAGCGCCCGTCGCGATGGCGCATGCGCATTTCGACGCGGTAAGCGGGCGTTTCACCCTTCAGGTGGGGTTCAAGTTCGGCGTTGATCGCCGGCCAGTCCTCCGGATGCACCAGCCCGCGCCAGCTCTCGACATGCGGCTCGATCTCGCCGACACCGTAACCCAGCATCAAACACCAGCGCGCATCGAACACCGTGTGACCGCTGGGAATATGCCAGTCCCAGAGGCCGATTTCGCCGCCGGACAGCGCCAGTTCCAGCCGCTCGGCATCAGCCCGGCGTTCAGCTTCGCGCTCGGCCAGGGCGCGCCGGCGTTCGGCTTCCTGGCGCATCAGATAACCCCAGGCTGTCAGCGACACCATGACCAGCAACAGGTACAGCAGGCCATAGGCAAGGGTGCGCAGCTGCCAGTCGGCCAGTACCGCCGCGCGCTCGCGGCTGACACCGACGACGAGATGACCGTCCATCTGCGCTCCCGGCAAGCGCACCGTGTGTTGCGCCATCATGCGCTCGACACCGGTCGAATAGTCGTGGCCTGACAGCAGGCTCTGCGCGGCATTGCCGTCGAGATGTCGGCGCAGCAGCGAGCCTGCGCGATCGAGATCGTTCACCGCAACGCTGCCCGCGACCGCCGGCTCCATCTGGAACAGGGCACCGCTGTCGTGCACCAGGCGCACCCGCGAATCGGGCGTGGTCAGGGCTGCGCGCAACAGCACCGAGACATAGCCCGGATCCAGGGTCGCGACAAAAATGCCCAGAAAGTTTCCGTCCGGCGTAACCACTGCACGCACGACATTCAGTGAGTAGACGCCAAGCACTGATTCAAAGGGCTTCGATACGAACAGCTTGTCGGGATCCGGATCGGCCCGGACCCTCTTGAAATAGTCACGGCCGCTGAAATCCCTGCCTCGCAACTCCGGCCGGTTCGACGCAATCGCGCGCCCGCCTGCATCAATCAGCAGGAAGGTGCGCACACCCTGCATCGACTGTGCAAGGGTATCCATCAGGTAGTCCAGTTCGACGCGCTCAAACACGCTGCCGCGGTCGGGCACGAGATTGCCGCGCAGCAACAGCAGGGAGCGGTCGACCACCGTCAGTTCGTTGCCCACCGCCTCGGCAATCACTCCGGCACTGGATTGCAGCAGCGAGCCGGCTTCTGCCTCGACCCGCCGATAATCGGAATAGCTCTGGTGCACGCCGATCAGGCCGAGAACCATGAGCATTACGGCAAACAGCAGCGCCGCGCTGCGGTTGCCCTGCCTGGCCGGAGATTTCGCGTCCTGGGTCATGGTTGATCGGCGGTCGAAGAATAAGGCATCGAATGATCCGGCCATCGGCTGGCTGCGCCGTCGGCTCCTGCCCGCCTGAACCCGTCGGGCATAGCCCCGTCGCACCCGGGAGCACGCATGCATGGTAGCAGCATCGTGTACGCAGCCTGATGCTAATCGGGCAGGCGATATCCCCGCTCGCGCACCAGCCGCAGCAGGGCATCGACGACAGCAGGATCGTAGAGCCTGCCGCGGCCACCCTCCAGTTCGGCGATTGCCGCGTCAAGGCCCAGCGCCGGCCGGTACGGGCGGTGCGAGGCCATGGACTCCAGCACGTCGGCCACCGCCAGCACACGCGCTTCCGGCAGGATGTCCCCGCCTTTGAGGCCGCGCGGATAACCGCTGCCATCGAGGCGCTCGTGGTGCTGGCGGATGGTTTCCGCCACCGGTTGCTCGAAGACAATTTCCCGCAGGATCTCGTAACCGGCCTGCGCATGCCCCTGCACCAGCCGCATTTCGGTATCGGACAGGCGGGTCGGCTTGACCAGGATTTCCGCCGGCACCGAAATCTTGCCGATGTCGTGCACCATGCCGATCATTTCCATGCCCTCGCAGCGTTCCGGCGACCAGCCCAGCTCCCGGGCAATGTCTGCGGCAATCAGGCCCACCCGCCGTTCGTGGCCTGCGGTATAGGGATCACGCAGGTCGATCATGCGCGAAACCACCTCGAGAGTGCCTTTCATCGCGGCCTTGACCTGCCGGACATGGACTTCCAGCGTCTCTTCCGCCGCTTTGCGTTCGGTGGCATCGGTGATGAAGCCGTGCCACAGCACGCTGCCGTCTGCGAGGCGTTCGGGCTGGGCGGTGCCGGAGCGCCAGCGTTCACCCTGGCGCGGCAGCACGACCCGGTAATCCGCCCGCCAGGTCTTCAGTGTGCGCGCCGAGGCCTCGATGGAGGCACTGACCCTCGCCAGATCGTCCGGATGCAGCCGGGCATAGACCGCCGATGCATCCTCGCGAACTTCTTCCGGGCTGAATTCGTAAATCTCGCGCATGCCTTCGCTGGCAAAGGGGAACGAGGAACGGCCATCCGGGTACAGACGGAACTGGTAGATCACGCCCGGCACCTGTTCGGCGAGCTTGCTCAGGAGATCATGGCTTTGCCGGAGGTCGAGTTCCAGCCGGCGCCGCTCGGTCACATCCTCGGCCAGACCGATCACCGCCTGGCCGTCTTCCCAGTCGATGTTGCTGGCCTGTATGTCGAGGTCGATCACCGCGCCATCCTTGCGCCGGACCGGCACGGTGTAGCGCACGGTCCCGCCCTGCTCGGCCAGCTTCGTCCACTCGGCGCTGAGGAGACGCTGCCCCTCCTCATCCAGAACCGCGAATGCAAGCCCGTCTTGGCCCAGCAGTTCATCGCGGGCATAGCCCAGCATCCTGCAGAAATTGGGGTTCACATAGACGAAACGATTTCCGCGGCACACATAAATGCAGCCCACTGCCTGCTCGATCATCCTGCGGAATCGTTGCTCGCTCTCGCGCAAGGCCTCCTCCTGCTGCCGCACTGCAGTCAGGTCACTCCACACCACGATCACGTCATCGCCGGCCACGGTCATTGTCGCGATCGCAGGGGCAAACGAACCGTCCTTGCGGCGCAGCTGCACCACCGGTGAGCGGAAAATCCTGTCGCTGCGTGCCGCCTCGCTCAGGTGCTGTTGCCAGAGCGCCTGTATCTCGCTTCGCAAGCCGGGATCGTCATACGCGGCCGCAAACCAGGAGCGGGTATCCGGCACATCGGCCACCGTGTAACCCAGCCAGTCCTGCATGGCCTGGTTGAAGGCCCGGTATTCACCGGTAGAGATCGATGCGATCTGCATCGGCAGCGGCGAGTGCTCGAAAATGCCCCGGAACCGGTGTTCCGACAACGCGGCCCGCTGCTCGATTTCCTGTCGCCGCTCTGCCGCGGCGAAATTGCCCAGCGCAAACTCGACGTCCGCAGCCATCTCTTCCAGCAGGCGCAGCTGCTCGGCATCGAAATTGCCCGGCCCGCGTACATAAAGCCCGATCACGCCGCGGAGCTGCCCCTCCTGCCGCAAGGGCAGCAGTCCGCGCTGCGCGATGCCACGGCTGCGCAGGTAAGCAATCCAGTCATCGGACAGCGCATCGTCGGGCAGGTCGGCTGACGCGATCTCACCCCGCTTCAGGGCTTCGAGCTGCTCCTTGAAAGGCGGATAGGAGCCCGCAAGTATGGCCTCGAGATGATGCAGCTGCGCTTCGTCCATGCCCCACTGGTGCACGATGCGCAGCGGCAACCCGCCATTTTCCGTACGCGCGATGAACAGCATCGGAAACTGGCCATGCCGGACCAGGGCACTGAACAGTTGGCCGAGCAATTCATCGATCCCGCGACAACGCACGATCGCGCGATTGCTGGCACTCAGCAAATCGTACATGCGCGACAGGTTCTGCACCCGCGCCCAACCCTGCAGTCGTTCCAGCACATCACCCAGCGTGCCGGCAACGGTAATCATCAGCGCCCGCTCTTCCGGCAGGAAGGGATCAGCCTCGTCGACAGTGTCCCCGGCAAAAGCCACCCGCAACAGACCGACTTTCCGGCCCGAAACCACCAGCGGCTGCTCCAGACAGTGCTCAACCGGGCCCGCCGCGCCGAAGGTCCCCCACTCGCTGTCGATCATGGCGCGCATCTGCTGCGGATAACGGAATGCCGAGGGCAGCACCGCCGACGCCCCCTGCAGCAGCGCAGGCGGATCCAGGTCAGGCTTCTCGCTGAGTTCCGCAATGGCATGCAGGCAACCCAGTTCCTTGATGCGCTCGCGCAGATCCGTCAGCAGCAACTGGCGTTCGGCCTCCAGCCGCTTGCGTGCGCTGATGTCGCGCAGGACCTCGACATGCGCATCGCGCTCCGCCTCCCGCACAAATGGCGCAACGCTGCACTCGAGGAAAGTGTCAGAACGCGCGATCTCGACCATGAATTTGCGTTCACCGCGCATCAGGCGGGAACACACCGGGCAGGCCGCCCGGGTCTGGCGCGGGTCGTGGAACAGCGGATGGCTGTCCGCGCCGGCAATGCGCTCCACGGTCAGTCCGGTCATCGCAAGTGCAGCCTGATTGGCCTGGATGATCCGTCCGTCAGCCCCGATCACCACCGAGGGATCCGGCACTGCGTCGTAGCTGCCCGCCGAGCGTGCCATCAGCGCGAAAGGATTGCGCAATGCAGTCTGCACCAGACCCACAAACAGGAACCAGTAAGCGAAGACTTTCAGCACATGGCCGGCGGCGTTTGCCTCGCCATAGAGGCTGATATAGCGGGTGAACGCGAATTCGGAAACGATCATGAAACCGAGTGCGGCGAGCAGGCAGATCCGCAGCAATGGCGGCAGGCGGTCGCGATTTCGCGTGATCAGGACCGCCGCCAGCGCAAGGATCAGGATGATCAGGTACTCGGCATTGATCTTGAACGGCGTCAGCCCCTCGCCCTCGACGTAGGTGTCCGGAAAATATCCGGTCACCACCAGTACAACCGCAACCGCGACATACAGGCCGAAAGCGAAGTGGGCATCGCGGACACGCAGCGCGCGGTAGAGGAACAGCGGCGCGCTGACCATGACCAGGGCCTGCAGGAAGCGCGCGATGATCCAGAACTGAGAGGTCACATTGGATTCATCAACCGGCAGCAGGCTCATGCCACGGTAGCTCAGCATGTGCAGCAGATCGACAGCCGCACACCAGCCGAGGCCGATGCAGATGTAGAGCGCGAAATGGTTGCGCGTGAAGCGGCGCGCGGCGGTGGCAACGACCAGCGCCATGATGCCGACGATGATCGATCCCAGTTCCGCCAGCACATGGAACAGCAGATAGTTGTAGGCGAGCCCGGCCAGGCAGGCTGCGGAAATGAGCGCCGGCGGCAAAAAAAGCTCGACCAGCCGCCGACCTGACGGTTTTCCGCCCAATGACAGCTCAGGGTCTCGCGGCCTGTCGCCGTTAACGGTAGTCAAGCTGTCTCGATTCGTCGTTGCAGGGTCCGGATTTCGCCCCGGAGCGTCCATTCTACCTTCCCCAAGCAAGCGAATCCGCTCCTTGCTCTCTTACAATAGCGTCCATGACAAAAGCCACCAAGGCCGACGCCCACACCCCGATGATGCAGCAGTACCTCCGGATCAAGGCCGAGCATCCGGACCTGCTGCTGTTCTACCGCATGGGCGATTTCTACGAGCTGTTCTTCGAGGACGCTGAAAAGGCCGCGCGGCTGCTCGACATCACGCTGACTTCGCGTGGCGAATCGGCGGGCTCGCCGATCCGGATGGCCGGGGTGCCCTTTCATGCCGTCGACCAGTATCTCGCCAGGCTGGTGAAGCTGGGTGAATCGGTGGCGATCTGCGAACAGATCGGCGATCCGGCCACCTCCAAGGGGCCGGTCGAACGCAAGGTGGTGCGCATTGTCACGCCGGGCACGCTGACCGAATCGGCGCTGCTCGACGAGAAAAGCGACAACCTGCTGCTCGCCGCACACCGCGCCGGCAACACCCTGGGGCTGGCCTGGCTGTCGCTGGCCTCCGGCAGATTCTGCGTCATGGAAACCGCGCCGGCGAACTTCGATGCCGAACTCGAGCGCCTGCGGCCTGCCGAAATCCTGCTCGCCGAAGGCACCGGCTTCGAGGCCGGCGACGGCATCGCGCTGCGCCGCCTGCCGCCCTGGCGCTTCGATGCCGATGGCGCCCGCCGCGCGCTGTGCACTCAGTTCGGCACGCATGACCTCACGGGATTCGGCGCGCAGGACCTGACTGCGGCGCTGGCCGCGGCCGGCGCACTGCTCGATTACGCGAAATCGACCCAGGGCACGGCCATTGCCCATATCCGCGCACTGAACGTCGAAACCGAAAGTGCCTTCCTGCGCATGGACCCGGCGACGCGGCGCAATCTCGAAATCAGCGAAACCATCCGCGGCGAACCGGCGCCGACGCTGCTGTCGCTGCTCGACAGCTGCGCCACCGGCATGGGCAGCCGCAGGTTGCGCCATGCACTGCATCATCCGCTGACCGACCGTGCGCGGGTGCAGGCGATGCACCGAGCGGTCGCCGAACTGCTGGAGGACGACCGCCATGCCGCGATCCGCGGCGCACTGAAACATTTCGCCGATGTCGAACGCATCGCCGCGCGCATCGCGCTGGCCAGCGCCCGTCCGCGCGACCTGTCGGGACTGCGCGCATCGCTGCAGCACCTGCCCGAACTTGCAGGGGCGCTGCGCGAGGCTGCCGCGGAACACCTGCAGGCGCTGGCCGCGGAGCTTGCGCCGCAGCCGGAGCTCGCTGCGCTGCTTGCGGCCGCGATCAAGGCCGAACCGGCGTCGGTGATCCGCGAAGGCGGAGTCATCGCCGACGGTTACGATGCCGATCTCGACGAGCTGCGCGGCATCCAGGACAACTGCGGCGCCTTTCTGGCCGAACTGGAAACCCGCGAGCGCACGCGCACCGGCATCAGCACGCTGAAAGTCGAATACAACCGTGTGCATGGTTTCTACATCGAGGTCACCCGGGCGCAGTCGGACAAGGTGCCCGAGGACTACCGCCGCCGGCAGACGCTGAAAAATGCCGAGCGCTACATCACGCCGGAACTTAAGACCTTCGAGGACAAGGCGCTGTCGGCGCAGGAACGCGCGCTCGCTCGTGAAAAGCTGCTCTACGAACAGCTGCTGCAGACGCTCGCGCCGCAGGTGCCGGCACTGCAGCGCGTCGCCGCGGCGCTGGCCGAGCTCGACATGCTGGCGACTTTCGCCGAACGCGCTGCGGCGCTCGACTGGCGCGCGCCGGAATTCACCGATGAAGCGGTGATCGACATTGGCGGCGGCCGCCATCCGGTGGTCGAGGCACAGGTCAATCCCTTCATTGCCAACGATGCGAAACTTTCGGCGACGCGGCGCATGCTGCTGATCACCGGCCCCAACATGGGCGGCAAGTCGACCTACATGCGGCAGACCGCGCTGATCGCGCTGCTTGCGCACTGCGGATCCTTCGTGCCGGCGACGCAGGCGCGACTGGGGCCGCTGGACCGCATATTCACCCGCATCGGTGCCGCCGACGACCTCGCCGGCGGACGCTCGACTTTCATGGTGGAGATGACCGAAGCCGCGTACATCCTGCACCACGCGACGCCGCATAGCCTGGTGCTGATGGACGAGATCGGACGCGGCACCTCGACCTACGACGGCCTCGCTCTGGCCTGGGCGATCGCGCGCCACCTGATCGAACGCAACGGCTGCTACACGCTGTTCGCCACCCATTATTTCGAACTGACCGCGCTCGCCGCCGAATTCCGCCAGGTCGCCAACGTGCACCTCGATGCCGTCGAGCACAAGGATCACATCGTGTTCCTGCACAGCGTCGAGGAAGGCCCGGCCAGTCGCAGCTACGGATTGCAGGTGGCCCAGCTCGCCGGCGTGCCCGGCGCGGTGATCCGCAGCGCGCGCAAGCGGCTCGCCGACCTCGAGGCTGCTGCCGCGGCGCAGGTGCCGCAGGGCGACCTGTTCGCGGGAAGCGCCGCGGCCAGCGAAACCCCCGCAGCGGAACCACACCCTGCCGTGGATGCCCTGCGCGATTGCGATCCCGATGCACTGACACCGCGCGATGCGCTGGACCTGCTCTACCGCCTGCGGGCGCTGGCGCAGGACGGCGCCAGCGGTAAATCATAAGTTGTTGATTTTATTTATATTTTTATAAACCACCGGAGTACGGCTTTTCGCCGCACTCCTCACTCCTTACCCCTCACTCCTCACCGGGCCCTCAGTGATGATGTCCATGCGCGCCATGGACATGGCCGTGCTCCAGTTCCTCGCCGCTGGCGGCGCGCACCTCGGTCACCGTGCAGTGGAAGTTCAGCGTCTGTCCGGCCAGCGGATGATTGCCGTCGACGACCACCTTGTTCTCGGCAACGTCGGTGACGGTGTAGATCATCGTGTGCCCGGACTGGTCACTGCGGCCCTCGAACTGCATGCCGACGGCGACTTCCGGCGGAAACTTGTCGCGCGATTCGACCTGCACCAGGTTCGCATCGTATTCACCGAAGGCCTCGTTGGGTGCGAGCCGCACCTTGCAGCTGTCGCCGGCGGTCTTGCCGTCGAGCGCCTGCTCGACCAGCGGGAAAATGCCGTGGTAGCCGCCGTGCAGATAGGCAATCGGCGCATCCGCCTTCTCGATCATGTTGCCGTCGGCATCCAGCAGTTCGAAGGTCAGCGTCACCACGGTGTCTTTTGCGATTTGCATCGTCGTTCCTTGATCAGTAGCGGCAGGGGATTCCGGCGGGCCCGCGCCGCACGGCGCCCATCGCGATCGCGGGCGCCTGAAAGCGCCCGATGCCCGATTCTGTAAACAAAGTGCGCCCCGGTCAAGCACGCCGGGCGAGGCCCCCTCTATAATTCCGCGACATGCGCGACACCCTGCTCAACGGCCTGACGCCGGCACAATTCCTGCAGCGCCACTGGCAGAAAAAACCCCTGCTTGCGCGCGCCGCTTTGCCGCAGTTCGCGACCCTGCTTGGCCGCCGCGAACTGATCGAACTCGCGCAATGCACGGAAGCCGAATCGCGGCTGGTCATCCGCGACGGCCGGCGCTGGCAGCTGCGCCACGGGCCCTTCTCGCGCCGGGATTTCAGCGACTTGCCGGCACGCAACTGGACCCTGCTGGTGCAGGGCGTCAACCACCTGCTGCCGCAGGCGCAGGATTTGCTGGAACGCTTTTCCTTCATCCCCCACGCGCGGCTCGATGACCTGATGGTGAGCTATGCGCCTCCGGGCGGCGGCGTCGGCCCGCACTTCGACAGCTACGACGTGTTCCTGCTGCAGGGCGAAGGCCGGCGACGCTGGCGCATCAGCAGCCAGCGCGACCTCGCACTCGTCGACAATGCGCCGCTGAAAATACTGCGCAGCTTCCGTGCCACGCGGGAGTGGACGCTGTCGGAAGGCGACATGCTCTACCTGCCGCCGCGCTGTGCCCACGACGGCGTGGCGATCGACGAGTGCATCACCTATTCGATCGGCTTTCGCGCGCCATCGGCACAGGATCTCTGCGCGCGTTTCCTCGACTTTCTGCAGGACCGGCTCGATGTCCCCGGCCTTTACGCCGATCCCGATCTCAAGCCGACGCAGAATCCTGGACGCATCGACCGCTCCATGGCGAGTCGCCTGCTGAAGATGCTCGGCCACCTGCGCTGGACCCGCGAGGATCTGCTGCAATTCATCGGCGAGGACCTCAGCACGCCCAAGCCGCATGTGCTGTTCACGCCGCCACGGCGCGCGCTGTCGGCGACGGCCTTCACCCGGCGCGTCGCCGCAGCCGGCCTGCGCCTGGCGCCGCAGACCCTCCTGCTCTACGACGACCGCGCCTTCTATATCAACGGCGAACGCTGCATCGCACCCGCTGCCGCGCGCGCGCGCCTGAGCCGCCTCGCCGACCGCAGGCGGCTGCCGCCCTCGCCGCTGCCGGCTGCCGCTGCGGAACTGCTCCATCAATGGTACCGCTCCGGATATCTGCTGCCCGGAGAGCGCTGATGGAACCGACGGAACTGACCGGCAATCCGCCGAACGCCGAATACCGGCGCTTCGAAAGCTTCCGTGAATACGAGGACATCGTCGACCGCACGATCCCGCTGACCCAGCGCATCATCCGCACTTTCGACCGGACCCTCAGCCCTGCCTGGAATGCGCGGGCACGCATCGAACTGCTGCGGCAGTTCCTGCTTGCCCACCGCTCGAACCGCCTGCTGATCGTGCTTCACGAGACGCGCAGCCTCGCGAGCGGCTTCCCGCGGCTGGTCACGCTCGCCCAGCAGTTCTCCCACGCCTGCGTGATCCGCGAAACCCTGCGCAGCGCGAAACACGCAAGCGATTCTTTCGTGATTTTCGACGGCAGTCATTACGTGCATCGTTTTCACTACCAGCACATGCGTGCCGCGGAAGGCCGGCACGACGCCGCCGGTGCCCGGCTGCTGATTGAACGCTTCGGCGAAATCGAGGAAGCTTCGGGGCCCCCGCTGGCTGCCAGCGTCACTGGTTTGTGACTATCGTCGTCGCCCCCTCTCTTTCTGCAACAAACACTGCTAGAATCCGCGCCGGCCGCGCGCCCCGCACTGTTCGCGACGCGAATTTTGCAAGTGCAAGGCCATCCAAATTTGGACAAACCATCACTTATCTTCGAAGGATAGTCACCATCATGAACCGCTCCCTCCTCGTTGCTGCCCTGTTCGCGGTTGGCCTGACCGCCTGCGGCGAAAAACCTGCCCCGGCTCCCGCCCCGGCCCCGGCGCCCGCTCCTGCTCCCGCCCCGGCTCCGGCGCCCGCGCCTGAAGCGCCTAAGGCTGATGCCGCAGCCCCGGCTGCTGACGCTGCTGCCCCGGCTGCCGCTGCACCTGCTGCTGCCACCGACGCCAGCAAAGGCGCCGTGGACGCCGCGAAAGATGCCGCCAAGGACGCCGTCAAGGGTGCTGCCGACGCTGCGAAGGACGCTGCAAAAGACGCCGTCAAGAAGTAATCAGGCGTCCGCAGCAACAAAAAGCCGGCCTTCGGGCCGGCTTTTTCTTTGGCGACATGCGCTGCGTTCAGGCAATCATGCGCCAGTCAAAACCCTCGGCCTGGGTCGCCACGCCGATCCACTCCTCGGCACAGCCGAGGACGCCGGCCAGCGCCGCAGTGGCGAGTTGCGGGCGGTTGTTGCGCAGTGACAGATGCGCCGCCACGACATGCTGCAGCGAAGTCCGGTCGATGGCGGCGAGAATGGCGGCGGCCTGCCCGTTGTCGAGGTGGCCGTAGCGGCCACCGATGCGCTGCTTCAGGTGTTCGGGGTAATCGCCGCCGAGCAGCATGCCGCGGTCGTGGTTGCACTCGATCACCAGCGCGTCCAGCCCCGACAGCATCTGCTCGATATGTGGCGTGGATGATCCGGCATCGGTCAGCACCCCCAGTCGATGCGCACCATCACCGAACACGAACTGCGTCGGCTCGCGCGCATCATGCGGCACCGGGTACGGAAAGATTTCGAGTTCGCCCACCGCGAACGGCGCATGGCTGTCGATGATGATCGCGTCAGCGAAGTCCTTGCCGCCGGCCGCCGCGGCGACGCGGGTGCCGTGGGAAAGATAAACCGGGATGCCGTGGCGGCGCGCGAAGCGGGCTGCGCCGCCGATGTGGTCGCCATGCTCATGGGTCACCAGCACGGCGGCAATCGCGTCAGGCTCCAGCCCCAGCCGCGCAAGCCGGCGCACGGTTTCCGCGGCGCTGAAACCGCAGTCGAGCAGTACGCGGGAATGTCCCGCCTCGACCACCAGCGCGTTGCCTTCGCTACCGCTGCCTAACGAGGCAAAACGCATGGAACCGGGACTGCGGGATGAATTCCGGGCCGCGGCGGACCCGGGAGCGGAAACGGCTGCGCGCCCGTCACTTCAACTGGTCGAAGAGCAGGGTCAGGATGCGGTTGGCCGTCTCCGAGCGTTCGCGCGTGCCGTCCTTGTCGAGCACGCGGACCTCGGCGCCTTTGCCGTCGCCCTGAACGAGGATGCGGTACTGTTCCTTGCTCGGCGTCTTGGCGCTGCTTCCCCAGAATTTGAGACGCGAGAACCAGCCCTTTTCCTCGGTGGTTTTGACGTCGGCGTTGGGATCGATATAGCGGACGAAATAAAGGCCCTTCGAGCGGTCGCGGTCCTCGACCGTGAATCCGATGCGGTCCAACGCAAGGCCGACGCGGCGCCAGGCACGGTCGAACTGGTCGTTGAGCTCGAGCATGCCGCCCTCGACACCCCGGCTCAGCTTCGCCTGGGGCTCGGCCTTCGCGCTGGCGAGCTGGGTTTTCGCGCGTTCGTTGTCGGTACCGAAGCGCACCATCATCCGCCGCAGCATCTCCGCCTCGAGATCGGGGTCCGACTGGCGGGGCTGCCAGCGCAGCTGATCCTGCCCTTCAGTGATGTAAACCTCTTCCATGCCGCGGTGGCTGACATAGATTTCGGTGGTACCGGGCTGCTGGCCGGGTTCCAGCCGGGTGCGGAACTTGTCGCGCTCGGAAGTCGAATAAAGGCTGTCCAGCGCGCGTCCGATGAAACCGCGGATTCCGGTTTCCGGAATCTTGGCGCGGTTTTCCGACCAGTCGGTTTCCATCACGCCGGCTTCCGGCACCTCGACATTGACGACGAAACCGGTTTCCTGCCAGAACTCCTTGACCACCGGCCACAGCTTGTCCGGCGCGCCGGGCACCACCAGCCAGCGCTGGGATCCGGCGCGTTCGACCCGTACATCGCCGACATTGGGCAGCACCACCGACTGCACGGCGGAGGCCGGACCGCGTGCACTGCGGTCCTTGCTGTAATCGGAAAAGGTGGCCGAACCCTTGGGTGCATCGGGCACCGAGAACCGGTCATCGGTACTGGGGCGCGCCAGGTCCGGCGGAATCTCCAGCGAGGGCAAGCGGGTCGACGACTTGTAATCAACCTTCTTGGTCGGAATCTCGATCGAACTGCAGGCGCCCAGCGCCAGTCCCGTGGCAACCGCCACTGCCGCCTTATGCCACTGCATGCTGCCTGCCCTCCGTTACCTTCACTGCGCCGGCCTGCTGCATGGCCTCGCGTACCTGTTCATGAAATTGCGGTGCCAGCGGCGTCAGCGGCAGGCGGATGCCGCCGCCGATCAGCCCCAGCTGCTGCACGGCCCATTTGACCGGAATCGGATTCGCTTCGCAGAACAGATGGCGATGCAGGCCGAGCAGCCGGTTGTTGATCGCCACTGCCTGCCGCGCATCGCCGCCCAGCGCGGCCACGCACATCTCGTGCATCAGCCGCGGCGCGACATTGGTGGTCACCGAGATCACGCCTTCGCAGCCGAGCAGCATCAGTGCGACGCCGGTGGCGTCGTCGCCGCTGTAGACGGAGAATCCCGCCGGCCGGCGGCGCAGCAGGTCGGTGCCGCGCTCGAGATTGCCGGTGGCGTCCTTGATGCCGACGATGCCCGGCACTTCGGCAAGCCGCAGCACGGTATCGTTGCCGAGATCGGCAACGGTGCGGCCCGGCACGTTGTAGAGAATCTGCGAAATGTCCACCGCCTCGGCGATCGCGCGGAAATGACGGTAGAGGCCTTCCTGGGTCGGCTTGTTGTAATACGGCACCACCGACAGGCTCATGTCCGCGCCCGCGTTCTTCGCGTACTGCGACAGCTCGATGGCTTCCTTCGTCGAATTCGCGCCGGTGCCGGCGATCACCGGCACCCGTCCCGCAACATGCTGCACGGCTGTTTCGATCAGCAGCCGGTGCTCGTCGAAGTCGACGGTGGGAGACTCACCGGTGGTACCCACCACGACGATGCCGTCGGTGCCTTCGGCGATATGCCAGTCGATCAGCGACCGGAATGCCGCCAGATCAAGGGCGCCGTCATCCGCCATCGGCGTAACGATCGCCACCAGGCTGCCGCGAACCCCTGCCAACCCATTGATTTTCATTAAGAAATCCAACCGCGATAAACAATCCGGCTATTGTACCCGAAGCCTGCCGTGCCCGGATACCTGCGCAGGCCGGCGATTTGCGCGCCCGGCGCCTGACTGATGAGGGACAGTGGCAGACCGATTCCGTTCGGAGCAGCCGGAAGCTGACTCAATCCTGTCACATTCGATCCCTATAGTCGCGCAATAATTCAATTGAAATTGAAGCATCCTCGACGAAAGGGCATCAGGCATGAAGGTCGGCATCAACGGCATGGGCAGGATCGGGCGCCTCGCTTTACGCGCCGCCATGGGCGCGGCGGAACGGCCCGTCGACGATCCCCGGGCCGGCAACCGCCTGGAAGTGGTGCATCTCAATGAAATCAAGGGCGGCGCCGCCGCCACCGCCCACCTGCTTGCCTTCGACAGCACGCAGGGCAAATGGCGCGCCGACATCACCGCGACGGACGAACAGGGCATCCGCATCGACGACCGCCAGCTGTCCTTCAGCTCGCATGCCAGCGCTGCCGAAATACCCTGGGGTGAGCTCGGCGTCGACCTCGTGCTCGAATGCACCGGCAAATTCCTCAGCCCGGAAACCCTCGAAGGCCATCTGCGACGCGGCGCCAAGCGGGTCATCGTCGCCGCTCCGGTCAAGACCGGCGGCATACTCAACATCGTCGTCGGCATCAACCATCAACACTACGATCCCGTGCGCGACCGCATCGTCACCGCGGCATCCTGCACCACCAACTGCCTGGCGCCGGTGGTGAAGGTCGTGCACGACAGCCTCGGCATCCGCCACGGCCAGATCACCACCATCCACGACCCGACCAATACCAACCTGGTCGTGGATGCCCCGCACAAGGACCTGCGCCGCGCGCGCAGCGCGATGCTGAGCCTCGCGCCGACGACGACCGGCAGCGCCACCGCGATCGCGCTGATCTATCCCGAACTCAAGGGCAAGCTGAACGGTCATGCAGTACGCGCGCCGGTGCTGAATGCCTCGCTCACCGATTGTGTTTTCGAACTGCAGCGCGCCACAACCGCGGAAGAAGTCAACGCGCTGTTCGCCGCCGCGGCAAAAGGCCCCCTCGCCGGCATACTCGGCTACGAAACCCGGCCGCTGGTCAGCGCCGACTACGCGCGCGACACCCGCAGCAGCATCGTCGATGCGCCGTCGACGATGGTCACCGACGGCACGCTGCTCAAGGTCTATGCCTGGTACGACAACGAAATGGGCTACGCCTGCCGCATGGTCGACCTCGCCTGCCACATGAAAGCCGCGGGCATCTGAAATGCAACACGCCGTGCGCAACTACGCCATCGTCACCGCCGCGTACTGGGGTTTCACACTGACCGACGGCGCCCTGCGCATGCTGGTGCTGCTGCACTTCTACCGCCTTGGCTACACCCCCTTCACGCTGGCCTTCCTGTTCCTGCTCTACGAAGCCGCCGGCGTGGTCGCCAACCTCATCGGCGGCTGGCTGGCGACGCGCTTCGGCATTGCGCGGATGCTGATGGTGGGCCTGGTCACGCAGATCATCGGTTTCCTGCTGCTCTCGCTGCTCAACCCGGAATGGACAGCAGCGCTGTCCGTGGCCTGGGTGCTGGTGGCACAGGGCATCTGCGGTGTGGCCAAGGACCTGACCAAGACTGCCAGCAAGTCCGCGATCAAGGTCACCTCGGAGCAGGTCGACAATCGCGAATCGGGACAACTCTTCAAGTGGGTGGCCTGGTTCACCGGCAGCAAGAACGCAATGAAGGGTTTCGGCTTTTTCCTCGGCGGCCTGATGCTGGAACTGCTCGGCTTTCGCGGCTCCCTGTGGGTCATGGCAGGGCTGCTCGGACTGGTGCTGCTGGGCGTGCTGCTGTCCCTGCCGCCGATGATCGGCAAAAGCCGCGCCTCGAAGTCGGCGAAGGAACTGTTCGCGAAAAATCCGGGCATCAACGCGCTGGCGGCTGCGCGCATTTTCCTGTTCGGCGCGCGTGATGTCTGGTTCGTCGTCGGCGTACCGGTGTTCCTCTATTCGGCGGGCTGGACTTTCACCATGGTCGGCGGCTTCCTCGCCGCCTGGACCATCGGTTACGGACTGGTGCAGGCCATCGCGCCGCGGCTGGTACGGCGCAGCAGCGACGGCCTGAGCCACGAAGTGCCGGCGGCAAGAACATGGTCTGCCGCGCTGGCACTGATCCCCGCGGCGCTGGCCGCCGCGGTCTATCTCGAACTGCCGCAGCTGCAATGGATCGTGGTTGGCGGGCTTGCCGTGTTCGGTTTCGTGTTTGCCGTGAACTCTTCGGTGCACAGCTACCTGGTGCTGGCCTATGCCGGATCGGAAAAAGCCGCCGAAGATGTGGGCTTCTACTATGCCGCCAATGCAGCAGGGCGTTTCGGCGGCACACTGCTGTCCGGGCTGCTCTACCAGTGGGGCGGGCTCGGCTGCACACTGCTCGGCTCGGCACTGATGCTGCTCGCCTGCTGGCTGATCACCCTGCGGCTGCCGAACGGTGTGCCGGCGACTGCGGGTGTGCGCGCATGAACGACCGTTTCCAGCCGGCCGGCGAGACACATGCGCTGGGCGTGCTGTCGGCGCTCGCACAGCCCTCGCGCCTGCGCATATTCCGCGCGCTGGTCGGTGCCGGTCCCGCCGGCATGCATGCGGGCCAGATCGGCGACGCGCTGCGCATCCCGGCCAATGCCCTGTCCTTCCATCTGCGTGCTCTGCACGGCTGCGGACTGGTCACGCTGCAGCGCGAAGGCCGTTTCCTGCGCTACCGCGCAAGCCTCGGCGCGATGCGCGAACTGCTCGAATTCCTGACCGCCAACTGCTGCGGGGGCGAACCCTGCGCCGGCATGCCGGCGATTGCCTGTCTGGAATCAGATGAACAAGCGCATGCGGACACCGTGCGTCCGCAATGACGGCCCGGCAAAAACATAAGGCACGGCTGCGATAATTCACCCCGAGGGGAAACACGACCATGAGCGAACGCGTATTCAACATACTGTTCCTGTGCACCGCCAATTCGGCCCGCAGCCTGATGGCCGAAGCCATTCTCAACCAGCTCGGCCGCAGCCGCTTTGCCGCGTACAGCGCCGGCAGCCACCCGGCACCGGAACCCAATCCCGATGCGCTGGCCTATCTCCGCCGCAACAACGTCGATACGCGGCAGCTTCGCGCCAAGGACTGGGCCGAGTTCGCGCGGCCTGAAGCACCGAAAATGGATTTCGTGATCACCGTCTGCGACAAGGCCGCCGGCGAGACCTGTCCGGTTTGGCCTGGACAGCCGATCACGGCGCACTGGGGCGTCGAGGACCCGGTGCCGGTGCAGGGCGACGATGAACGGCGCCAGCGTGCCTTTGCCGAGGCCTATCACATCCTCAACCGGCGCATCTCGATATTCCTGAGCCTGCCGCTGGAGAAACTGGACCGGCTGGCCCTGCAGCGGGAACTCGCGGACATCGGCAAGACCGGCGCCTGATCCGCAATGGGAAACTTCGAGCGTTTGCTGACCCTGTGGGTCGGCGCTGCGATGGCCGCCGGAGTCGCGCTCGGCACGGTGGCGCCGGGATTCTTCGCAGCCGTTGCCGGCTACGAATATGCCCATGTCAACCTCGTCGTCGCGGCGCTGATCTGGCTGATGATCTACCCGATGATGATCCAGATCGACTGGAGCGCCGTCAGGCAGGTACATCGCCAGCCGCGCGGCCTGGCGCTGACACTGCTGATCAACTGGCTGATCAAGCCGTTCACGATGGCGGCGCTGGCGGTGCTGTTCTTCGAATACCTGTTCGCGCCCTGGGTCGATCCGCAATCGGCCGGTGAATACATTGCCGGCATGATCCTGCTCGGCGTGGCGCCCTGCACGGCCATGGTTTTCGTGTGGAGCCAGCTGGTCCGTGGGGATCCTGCCTATACGCTGGTGCAGGTCGCCGTCAACGACGTCATCATGATTTTCGCCTTCGCGCCGATCGCCGCACTGCTGCTCGGGGTCACCGACATCGTCGTGCCCTGGTCCACGCTGCTGCTGTCCACCCTGCTCTACGTCGCGCTGCCGCTGCTTGCCGGCATCGTGACCCGAAGCATCCTGGCGCGGCGCTCGCCTGCCGCCGTCGGCGAGTTCCTGAGCCGCCTCAAGCCGGGGGCGATGGCCGGCCTGCTCGGCACGGTGCTGCTGCTGTTCGGCTTCCAGGCCGGAACGCTGATCGACCGTCCGCTGATCATCGCCATGATCGCAGTGCCGCTGGTGCTGCAGACTTACGGCATTTTTTTCCTCGGCTGGTGGCTGGCGCGCCGCCTGCAACTGCCGGACGCCATCGCCGGTCCGGCCTGCCTGATCGGGACATCGAATTTTTTTGAACTGGCCGTGGCCGTGGCGATATCCCTGTTCGGCATGAACTCCGGCGCGGCGCTGGCCACTGTGGTCGGCGTGCTCGTCGAAGTGCCGGTGATGCTGAGCCTGGTCGCGATGATCAACGCCCGCCGCTCCGCGTCCGCCTGAGCGGCCCGCCGACCGTCCCTCGCAATCACCGTAAACACCACGTTATTTATAAGTATTTGTTTTTATTACTACTTTTGTATTTCAGTGATGTCATTCAACTGCAATATTCGACGGGTACAGTAGCGCTGCTTGTTGAAACCCCTGCAGTTCGTTGAACCCTGCAATTCATCAACCGGCATCAATAATTACCGAGGAAGAACTCATGAAATCCGTTATTCAGAAATTCGCTGTCGCCGCGGCTTCCGCCCTGGCGATGGTCACTGCGGCTCAGGCTGCGGACATCACCGGCGCCGGCGCCACCTTCCCCTACCCGATTTACGCCAAGTGGGCCGAAGCCTACAAAAAAGCCACCGGCGTGGGCCTCAACTACCAGTCGATCGGCTCCTCCGGCGGCATCCGCCAGATCCGCGCCAAAACCGTGACCTTCGGCGGCACCGATGCGCCCCTGGGCGGCGCCGACCTCGACAAGGACGGCATGGTGCAGTTCCCGACCGTGCTTGGCGGCGTGGTCCCGGTGATCAACCTCGAGGGCTTCAAGTCCAGCGAACTGAAAGTGACCGGTGAAGTGCTGGCCGAGATGTTCATGGGCACGATCCAGAAATGGAATGATCCCAAGCTCGCCGCGCTGAATCCCGGCAAGAAGCTGCCCGACCAGACCATCACCGTCGTGCATCGCTCCGACGGCTCGGGCACCACCTTCATCTTCACCGACTACCTGACCGAAGTCAGCCCGGCCTGGAAAGAAAAGGTCGGCAAGGGTGCTGCGGTGAAATGGCCGGCGGCAACCTCGGTCGGCGGCAAGGGCAACGAAGGCGTCGCCGCCAACGTCAGCCGCGTCAAGGGCTCAATCGGCTATGTCGAATACGCCTACGCCAAGCGCAACAAGATCCCTTACCTGCAGCTGCGCAACCGTGACGGCAAGTTCGTCAGCCCCGACGACAAGACCTTCGCCGCGGCGGCTGCCAGCGCCGACTGGTTCAGCGTGCCGGGCATGGGCCTGTCGCTGGTCAACCAGAAAGGCGCGGATGCCTGGCCGATCTCCGGCGCGACCTTCGTGCTGATGTACAAACAGCCGGTGGACAAGGCCAACGCCCAGGAAGCCCTCAAGTTCTTCGACTGGGCATTCAAGAACGGCAAGCAGATGGCGCTGGAGCTCGACTACGTCCCGCTGCCGGACGTGCTGACCAAGGCGATCGTCGAGAAAGTCTGGACCCAGATCGCGCGCTGAGCGTGTCTCACTTAGACATGGAGTGTCCGCGGACACTCCATGTTTTTTTCGGAACCACGTTTTTCCCGGCAATGAACTGATGCATATCCTGGAACGAGCATGAATACTTCACCTTCGGGCAGCGGTATACTTGACCGGAAAAGTCCGGAAGTCATGGGGAATCAAAGTGGGGGATTCATGAACAGCTCATCCGCGGATAGCGGAATGCGTGACCAGAAGCGCTTGGCTACTGTCCGCAAACAGCGCTTCCAGGATTTCATATTTCACAAGCTCACTCTCAGTTTCTCGCTGGTCGTGCTGGTGGCACTGATCGGCATCCTGGTCTCCCTCGCCATGGTGGCGTGGCCCGCATTCAAGAAATTCGGTGTCGAATTCCTGTGGCGCGTCGAGTGGGACATCATCAATGAAGAGTTCGGCGCGGCCATCGCGATATTCGGGACGTTGTCCAGCGCGACCATCGCGATCCTGATCGCCGTCCCGCTCAGCTTCGGCATCGCGCTGTTCCTGACCGAAACCTGCCCGCTCTGGCTGCGTCGTCCGCTGGGCACTGCGATCGAGCTGCTCGCCGCGGTGCCTTCGATCATTTATGGCATGTTCGGCCTGTTCGTGTTCGCTCCGCTGTTCGCCGAATATGGACAGCCGGCGCTGCAATCAACGCTGGGGCAGATGCCGATCATCGCCCCGCTGTTCGGCGGCGCCATGAACGGCATCGGCATTCTCGCCGCGGGGCTGATCCTGGCTTTCATGATCCTGCCCTTCATCGCCGCGGTGATGCGTGACGTGTTCGAGATCGTGCCGCCAATCCTGCGCGAATCGGCCTACGGCATCGGCTGCACGACCTGGGAGGTCGTGCGTCACATCGTATTGCCCTACACCCAGCAGGGCGTCATCGGCGGCATCATGCTGGGCCTCGGCCGCGCGCTCGGCGAAACGATGGCGGTGACCTTCGTCATCGGCAACTCTCAGCGCATCAGCGCCTCCCTGTTCTCCCCCGGTTCATCGATCGCGTCTACGCTGGCCAACGAATTCGGTGAAGCCGCCGACTTCCACCTGGCGACGCTGTTCGCATTGGGCCTGCTGCTGTTTGTCATCACCTTCATCGTCCTCGCCTTCGCCAAGTTGCTGATCATCCGCACCGAGCGCGCCAAGGGCCTGAAAACCTGATCCAGCCACCCGGAAACCGCCATGAACCAGAATCTCTACAAGCAAAGGCTTTGGAAAAACCGGATCGGGATCGCACTGTCGATGGTTGCCATGGCGCTCGGACTGTTCGTGCTGCTGTGGATACTGGCCGTGCTGTTCAAGAACGGCATACGGGCCATCGACTGGAACATGTTCACCCAGTCGACGCCGGCGCCGGGATCCGAGGGCGGTGGCCTCGCCAATGCCATTGTCGGCAGCCTGATGATGGTCGGCCTGGCAACGCTGGTCAGCACGCCGATCGGCATACTGGCGGGCGTCTATCTCGCCGAGTTCGGCGACCGCAGCCGGATTGCCGAAATCACCCGTTTCATGACCGACATCATGTTGAGCGCGCCGTCGATCGTGCTCGGCCTGTTCATTTACGCAATCCTCGTTGCCCAGGTCAAACACTTCTCCGGCTGGGCGGGCACTCTCGCGCTGTCGCTGATCGCGATTCCCGTGGTGCTGCGCACCACCGAGAACATGCTGCGCCTGGTGCCCGGCAGCCTGCGCGAGGCCGCCTTTGCGCTCGGCGCCCCGCACTGGAAGGTGTCCATCATGGTGACGCTGCGCGCCGCCAAGGCGGGTGTGGTCACCGGCGTGCTGCTCGCACTGGCCCGCATCAGCGGCGAAACGGCACCATTGCTGTTCACGGCCCTGAACAACCAGTTCTTCTCGATGGACATGAACAAGCCGATGTCCAACCTGCCGGTGGTGATTTACCAGTTCGCAATGAGCCCCTACGACAACTGGGTGCGCCTGGCCTGGGGCGGAGCACTGCTGATCACCCTCACGGTGCTGGTACTGAACATCCTTGCTCGCGTGTTTTTCCGCGAGAAAATCTCCCACTAGCAAGCCATCAAAACAGCCCGAGAGAGAATATGAGCGAAGCTGCCGGACACCCACTGAAAACCGCGATCCAGATCCGCAACCTGAACTTCTACTACGGGAAGTTTCTGGCCCTGAAGGACAACAATCTGGACATCGTCGAGCACAAGGTTACCGCCTTCATCGGTCCCTCGGGCTGCGGCAAGTCGACGCTGCTGCGCACGCTGAACCGCATGTACAGCCTTTATCCGGGACAGCGGGCCGAAGGCGAGATCAATTTCTACGGACAGAACATCCTCGACCCCAAGCAGGACCTGAACCTGCTGCGGGCGCGCATCGGCATGGTGTTCCAGAAGCCGACGCCCTTCCCGATGTCGATCTACGACAACATCGCCTTCGGCGTGCGCCTCTACGAGAAGCTGTCCAAGGGTGAAATGGACGAGCGTGTAGAGTGGGCGCTGACCAAGACCGCGCTGTGGAACGAGGCCAAGGACAAGCTGCACCAGAGCGGTCTCGCGCTCTCCGGCGGTCAGCAGCAGCGGCTGTGCATCGCGCGCTCGGTCGCCGTCAAGCCCTCGGTGATCCTGCTCGACGAACCGACCTCGGCGCTGGACCCGATCTCGACCGCCAAGATCGAGGAACTGGTGAACGAGCTGAAATCGGAATACACGGTGGCGATCGTCACCCACAACATGCAGCAGGCCGCGCGCGTTTCGGATTTCACCGCGTACATGTACCTCGGCGAGATGGTCGAATACGGCCAGACCGACCAGCTGTTCATCAAGCCGAAAAAGCAGGAAACCGAGGACTACATCACTGGACGTTTCGGCTGAACGTCCGCGCTGCCGGCCTCAGCCCGCCGCGCGCACCGCCGCGGCCACCCGGGCGGCCAGAACGGCCACCTGGCGTTTCGACTGCCCCTCGACCATCACCCGGATTACCGGCTCGGTGCCGGAGGGCCGCAGCAGTACCCGCCCTGCGCCTTTCAGCGCGCCCTCGGCAGCAGCCACGGCCTTCTGCACGGCCGCCGCAGCAACAACTTCGCGTGCTGCCCTGCCACTCACCCTGACGTTGACCAGCACCTGCGGGTAGAGCCTGAAGTCGACGGCTTCGGCAAGCGTGGATCTGTCAGCGCTCAGCGCTTCCAGCACCTGCAGCGCCGACACGATGCCGTCACCGGTGGTGTGGCGGTCGAGGCAGACGATGTGCCCGGAGTTCTCGCCGCCGAGCTGCCAGCCTTTCGCCTGCAGCATTTCCAGCACGTAACGGTCGCCGACCTTTGCCCGCGCAAAGGGGATTTTCAGTTTCGCCAGCGCCTGCGCCATCGCGAGGTTGGTCATCTGCGTGCCGGCCACCCCGCCGCGCAGGCTGCGCGCACGCTTGCGACGGGCGGCGACGATGTACAGCAGCTCGTCACCGTCGTATATCCGTCCCGCCGCGTCAGCCATGATCAGGCGGTCACCGTCGCCGTCGAGCGCGATGCCGATGTCGGCTTTCGCCTTGCGCACCGCCTTCTGCAGCGATTCGGCATGGGTGGCGCCGACCTTGCGGTTGATGTTGAAGCCGTCGGGCGCGACGCCCACTGCAATCACCTCGGCGCCGAGCTCATGGAACACATGCGGCGCGATGTGGTAACCGGCGCCGTGCGCGCAGTCCACCGCGATGCGCAGGCCATGCAGGTCAAGCCGCGAGGGGAAGGTGCTTTTGCAGAATTCGATATAGCGTCCCGCGGCATCGTCGATGCGCCGCGCCTTGCCGAGGCGAGACGGCGGCGCGCACTTCAGCGGCTGGTCCAGCGCGGCCTCGATCGCCGATTCTGTGGCGTCCGGCAGCTTGCTGCCGTCGGCCGAAAAGAACTTGATGCCGTTGTCCGGGTAGGGATTGTGCGAGGCACTGATGACTATGCCCGCGGACAGGCGCAGCGCCCGGGTCAGGTAGGCGACACCCGGCGTCGGCATCGGCCCCACCAGCAGCACGTCAACACCCGCCGCCGAGAGGCCCGCCTCCAGCGCCGACTCCAGCATGTAGCCGGAGATGCGGGTGTCCTTGCCGATCAGCACCGCGGGACGGTCCCCGCCGGCAGCCTTGCGCGCCAGCACCTTGCCCGCGGCATAGCCCAGGCGCATCACGAAATCCGGGGTGATCGGCGCCTCGCCCACCGTGCCGCGCACGCCGTCGGTGCCGAAGTATTTTCTGGTCATTTTAAAGCGGTGATTCAGTGATTAAGTGATTGGGTGACTGGCGGTCCGCCGGCCCGGCGTGAATGTTACAGCGATTTCGGACTATTGGCCCTCCCGAAGCCATGACCGAATCACCCAATCACTTAATCACTGCCTTTAACGGCCTGCCAGATCTTCAAGACATCACGCGTGGCAGCGACATCATGCACGCGCAGAATGGCCGCGCCCCTCTGCGCCGCGAGTAGCGCTGCGGCAACGCTGCCCGCCATGCGCTCCCCGACAGGGCCCCCGGTCAGCGCGCCGATCATCGATTTTCGCGACAGTCCCGCCAGCACCGGGTAACCGGCAGCGGCAAGCACCTTCAGACCGCGCAACAGCGCCAGGTTGTGTTCGAGGGTCTTGCCGAAACCGAAACCGGGATCGAGGACAATGCGTTCGCGTGCGATTCCGGCCTGCACCGCGGCGGCCGCGCGTTGCCGCAACCAGGCGTCGACCTCGGCCACCACATCCGAGTACTGCGGTGCCTTCTGCATGGTGCGCGGATCGCCCTGCCTGTGCATGATGCAGATCGCGCAATCGCTGCCGGCCACGGCTTCGAGCGCACCGGGCGCCTCGAAACCGTTGACATCGTTGATCAAGGCCGCACCCGCAGCCACGGCTTCGCGCATCAGTTCCGGCTTCTGGGTGTCGACCGACAGCGGCACACCGGCGCCCGCCAGCGCCTCGATCACCGGCAGCACGCGGCGGCGCTCCTCGTCGAGCGCAACCGGTGCCGCGCCCGGACGCGTCGACTCGCCACCGACATCGAGCAGGTCCGCCCCTTCGTCGATCAGCCGCCGCGCATGGTCCACGGCTGCCTGCGCCTGCAGGAAATGGCCGCCGTCGGAAAAGGAATCGGGCGTGACATTGACCACGCCCATGATCAGCGGACGATCAAGAACGAGCCGGTATTTGCCGCAATGGAGGATCATCGGAAGGCCCGGGCGCAAACAAAAACGGCAGGGGAAGCCCCTGCCGTTCGGTTCAACCCTTCACGGCTCACCATTCACCAATTGCCGGTCACCGCCCTCAGGCTTCCGCCGCCGGCGTGTTGGTGGCCGTGGCGCTGGGCGTGTTGTCCTTTGGCGGCTTGGGCGAGGTTGCAGCCACCGGCTTCGGCTCGCGCGGCGGACGGCCCTGCATGATGTCCTCGATCTGGTCGGAATCAATGGTTTCCCATTCGAGCAGCGCCTTGGCCATCGCCTCGACCTTGTCGCGGTCTTCCTCGATCAGCTTGCGCGCCAGCGCATACTGCTGGTCGATGATGCGGCGGATTTCCGCATCGACATTGCGCATGGTTTCTTCGGACATGTTCTTGTGGGTGGTAATCGAGCGACCAAGGAAGACCTCGCCCTCGTTCTCGCCGTAGACCATGGTACCGAGGCTGTCGCTCATGCCCCAGCGGGTGACCATGTTGCGCGCCATGTCGGTGGCACGCTCGAAGTCGTTGGAAGCACCGGTGGTCATCTGGCCCATGAACACCTCCTCGGCAATGCGGCCGCCGAACAGCACCGAAATGTTCTGCAGGATCTGGTCGCGGTTCATGCTGTAGCGGTCTTCGGTCGGCAGCTGCATGGTGACGCCCAGCGCGCGGCCTCGCGGGATGATCGTCACCTTGTGCACGGGATCGGTCAGCGGCAGGCGGCGGGCAACCAGCGCATGCCCGGCTTCGTGGTAGGCGGTGTTGCGGCGCTCATGTTCGGGCATCACCATCGAGCGGCGTTCGGCGCCCATCATGATCTTGTCCTTGGCGCGCTCGAAATCCTCCATGTCGACCAGGCGCTTGTTGCCGCGTGCGGCAAACAGCGCTGCTTCGTTGACCAGATTGGCGAGGTCGGCACCGGAGAATCCGGGCGTGCCGCGGGCGATGATGTCGGCCTTGACGTCGGGCGAGATCGGCACCTTGCGCATGTGCACCAGCAGGATCTGCTCGCGGCCGCGGATGTCCGGCAGCGGCACCACGACCTGGCGGTCGAAACGGCCGGGGCGCAGCAGCGCAGGATCGAGCACGTCGGGCCGGTTGGTGGCGGCGATGATGATCACGCCCGAGTTGGCCTCGAAGCCGTCCATCTCGACCAGCAGCTGGTTCAGCGTCTGTTCGCGCTCATCGTTGCCGCCGCCGAGGCCGGCACCGCGCTGGCGGCCGACCGCATCGATCTCGTCTATGAACACGATGCAGGGTGCGTGCTTCTTGGCGTTCTCGAACATGTCACGCACACGCGCCGCGCCGACGCCGACGAACATCTCGACAAAGTCGGAACCCGAGATCGAGAAGAACGGCACCTTGGCTTCGCCGGCAATGGCACGCGCCAGCAGCGTCTTGCCGGTACCGGGGTTTCCGACCATCAGCACGCCGCGGGGGATGCGACCGCCGAGTTTCTGGAATTTCGAGGGGTCGCGCAGGAACTCGACCAGCTCTGACACTTCTTCCTTGGCCTCTTCGCAGCCGGCAACATCGGCAAAAGTCACCGTGTTGTTGTTCTCATCGAGCATGCGCGCGCGGCTCTTGCCGAAAGAGAACGCGCCGCCACGGCCGCCACCCTGCATCTGGCGCATGAAAAAGATCCACACGCCGATCAGCAGCAGCATCGGGAACCAGGACACGAAGATGTTCATCAGCAGCGAAGGCTCTTCCTCGGGCTTGGCCTCGACGATGACGCCGTTTTTCAGCAGGTCGGTGACCATCCAGATGTCGGAGGGGGAGTAGGTCGTGAATTTCTCGCCGGTGGACTTGACGCCCTTGACGACGCGGCCCTCGATGGTGACCTTGGCGATCTTGCCCTGCTTCACCTCATCGATGAACTGGGAGTATTCCATGGCCTTCTGCGGAGTCTGGCGCACGTTGAACTGGTTGAACACCGTCATCAGCACCAGCGCAATCACCAGCCAGATCGCCATGTTTTTCATCAGATTGTTCAAGGTCACTCCTCGTTGCGCGGCTGCCGGAGGGCGCCGCTTAAGCTAAGTGCTTCAATTCTAGACTTTTTCACGGCCAGCCGCATTCACATCGCCTTCAGCCCCTTGGCCAGCACATACACTTCGTTCGACCGGCTGCGTGAGGCCTCCGGCTTGCGGATCACGACCTGGACAAAATGGCGCCGGATCTCCGCCACCAGCGTCTCGAAGCCCGATCCCTGGAACACTTTGACCAGGAAATTACCCCTTGGTTTCAGGTGCTTGACCGCAAAATCCAGCGCCAGCTCGGCCAGCCCGATGCTGCGGGCCTGGTCGGTACCGGCGACACCACTGATATTGGGGGCCATGTCGGACAACACAAGGTCGGCCCCCTGCCCGCCGAGCGCCTGTTCGACCTCTGCCAGCACCGCATCGTCGCCGAAGTCACCATGGATGAAAGTCACGCCGTGAACCGGCGCCATTTCCAGCAGGTCGACCGCCACCACCCTGCCCGACTCGCCGACCGCCTTCGCCGCCACCTGCGACCAGCCGCCCGGCGTCGCACCGAGATCGACCACGGTCATGCCGGGCTTCAGCAGCCTGTCGCGCTCGGCGAGCTGCTGCAGCTTGTAAGCCGCGCGCGAACGCATGCCTTCGGCCTGCGCACGGCGCACATAGGGATCGTTGACGTGTTCATGCATCCACGCCTTGCTGCTTTTGTTGCGTGCCACTTTGAAACCCGGTGAATGGTGATTGGCAAGTAGTGATTGGTGAAGGGTAGGTCGACAACAAAGGCGGCGCGGCCCGCCTTCCGGGTTACCATTCACCAATTACCGCTCACTGATCACCGCTTACCAATTACCACTGACCAATTACCCGAATGAAAACCCTGACTCCCGCCGAACGCCGCGCCCTCAAAGCCCGGGCACACCACCTGCAGCCGGTAGTCATGATCGGCGATGCCGGCCTGACGCCGAAGGTGCTGCGTGAAATCGACATCAACCTGAAAAGCCATGAACTGATCAAGATCCGCGTCCTCGGCGATGACCGCGAAGCCCGCGCCGAAATGGTCGAGGCGATCTGCGGGCCGCTCGCCGCGGCGCCCGTGCAGCATATCGGAAAAATCCTGGTGATCTTCAGGCCGCGCCCTGCGGATTCGCCGGCCACCACATCCAAGGGCCGCGGCAGCGCAGGCGGCGCCAAGAAACCGGCAAAGGCCCGCAGCCGCAATACACCTCACCGGAGCAAGCGCAGCTTCCAGGGGTGATTTTATAAATACTTGTTTTTAAGGTTATTTTTCTCCATTCAGGAGAATGGCCAACGCCACTCCGAGCACACTCTGAATCAGGTAGAGCCCGGTCGAAATGCCGTGCCAGGTCGCGAAGCGGTCGCGCAAAGCGGAGTCCATGACCTGCGCAGGCAGTGCCTGTTCCTTCAGCGCCGCCATCACCGGCTGCACGCCGAACTCGACCGCGCAGGCGAGCGCCAGCATCAGCAGCAGGACCCACAGCAATTTTTGGCGCAGGGCCGCAGCACCGTAACGCACAAAGCGAAAAATGATCAGGTATGACGCACAGCCGATGCCGATCCAGGCGATCAGGCTGAACAGTTTCCCGGCGAGCAGTCCCGCCAGGGCACGATCCGGGAGGGTCGAGAACAGCACCGGCGCAACCACGAAGCCGATCACCCACAGGCCGCCGACCCACAGCGTAGCTGTCACCGCCTGCAGCGCATCGGCAAGCTTGCGCATGGAGTGGAAGTGAACGGTGGGAAGTAAGGAGTAAGGAGTGAGGCGTGAGGCGGAAGGAGAAGCGGGTTTTACTCCTCACCGCTCACTCCTGACTCCTCACCCATCAACCTAGACGTAACGCACGTCGAGGATCTCGTATTCGCGCACGCCGCCCGGCGCCTGCACCTCGGCGACATCGCCGGCGTACTTGCCGATCAGCGCACGCGCGATCGGCGAGCTGATCGAGATCTTGCCCTGCTTGATGTCGGCCTCGTCGTCGCCGACGATCTGGTAGGTCACCGTGCCGCCGGCGCTGACATCCTCAAGCTCGACAGTGGCGCCGAATACGCAGCGCCCGTCGGCGTCTATGGTCGCGGGGTCGATGATCTGGGCATTCGACACCTTCGACTCCAGTTCGGCAATGCGGCCCTCAATGAAGCTCTGCCGCTCCTTCGCCGCCGAATACTCGGCGTTCTCCGACAGGTCGCCGTGCGAACGCGCCTCGGCGATGGCATTGATGATCGCCGGCCGCTGCACGGTTTTCAACTCATGCAGTTCCGCGCGCAGCAGTTCTGCGCCTTTGACGGTCAATGGGGTTTTGGCAATCATGAATGCTCCCGTAGCTTGTCAGGCCCGCCTCAGGCGGCCAGGCGCTTGTGCAGGTTCTGCACCGCGTAGACCTGGAGTTCACGCGCCTGCGCCATGCCGTTGGCAGCCGCCCGCGCGCCGGCCAGAGTGGTGTACAGCGTCACCCGCTGCTGCAGCGCCGCGCGGCGGATTGAATAGGAATCGCGGATCGCCGAACGCTTCTCTTCGACCGTGTTGATGATGAACACGATCTCGCCGTTCTTGATCATGTCGACGATGTGCGGGCGGCCTTCCGCGACCTTGTTGATGCGGGTCACCGCCAGCCCGGCCGCTTCCAGCGCCTTGGCCGTGCCGTGGGTGGCGACCAGCGTGAAACCCATGCCGGTCAGCGTGCGCGCGATGTCGAGCACGCGCAGCTTGTCGTCGTCGCGCAGGCTGATGAACACCTTGCCCGACTGCGGCAGGCGCTCGCCGGATCCGAGCTGGGACTTGACGAAGGCCTCGGCGAAAGTCTCGCCCACGCCCATCACCTCGCCCGTCGATTTCATTTCCGGGCCGAGGATGGTGTCGGCCCCCGGGAACTTGATGAAGGGAAACACCGCCTCCTTCACCGAATAATACGGCGGTACGATCTCGCGGGTGACGCCCTGGTCGGCGAGGGAGCGTCCCGACATGCAGCGCGCGGCGATTTTCGCCAGCGGCAGTCCGGTGGCCTTGGACACGAAGGGCACCGTGCGCGAGGCGCGCGGGTTCACTTCGAGCACGTAGACCACGTCGCCCTCGGCGCCGTGCTGGATTGCGAACTGCACGTTCATCAGCCCGTTGACCTTGAGCGCCTTCGCCATTGCCACGGTCTGGCGGCGCAGCTCTTCCTGCAGTTCCGGCGACAGCGAGAACGGCGGCAGCGAACAGGCCGAGTCGCCCGAGTGCACGCCCGCCTGCTCGATGTGCTCCATCACGCCGCCGATGATCACCTCTCGCCCGTCGCTGACCGCGTCGACGTCGACCTCGGTCGCGTCGTTGAGAAAGCGGTCGAGCAGCACCGGCGAATCGTTGGACACCTTGATCGCCTCGCGCATGTAGCGCTCGAGCTCGCTCTGCTCATGGACGATTTCCATGGCGCGGCCGCCGAGCACGTACGAGGGGCGCACCACCAGCGGATAACCGATCTCGGCGGCGGCGAGCAGCGCCTTCTGCGGGCTGCGCGCGGTGCGGTTGGGCGGCTGCTTGAGCTTGAGCTTGGTCAGCAGTTTCTGGAAACGCTCGCGGTCCTCCGCGATGTCGATCGAGTCCGGCGTGGTGCCGATGATCGGCACGCCGTTGGCCTCAAGGTCGCGCGCGAGCTTCAGCGGCGTCTGGCCGCCGAACTGGACGATCACACCCTCGGGCTTCTCGAGGGCGACGATCTCGAGCACGTCCTCCAGCGTCAGCGGCTCGAAATACAGCCGGTCGGAAGTGTCGTAGTCGGTGGACACCGTCTCCGGATTGCAGTTGACCATGATGGTCTCGAAACCATCTTCGCGCAGCGCCAGCGCGGCGTGGACGCAGCAATAATCAAATTCGATACCCTGGCCGATGCGGTTGGGTCCACCGCCCAGCACCATGATCTTGCGCCGGTCCGAGGGCTGCGCCTCGCAGTCCTCCTCGTAGGTCGAATACATGTAGGCGGTGCTGGTGGCGAATTCCGCGGCGCAGGTGTCGACGCGCTTGTAGACCGGACGCACGCCCAGCTGGTGGCGCCGCGCGCGCACCGCGTGCTGGTCGGTGATCAGCAGCTTCGCCAGCCGGCGGTCGGAAAAACCGGCGCGCTTGAGCGTACGCAGCGCATCGGCATCGAGGTCTTCAAGCTTGCGGCCGACCAGTGCCTGCTCCTGGCGTACCAGATCCTCGATCTGGGCGAGAAACCAGGGATCGATGTGCGAGAAGCCGTGCACCTGTTCCCGGGTCATGCCGGCGCGGAAGGCGTCGGCGACGTAGAAAATGCGCTCCGGGCCGGGGTCGCCAAGCTCGTTTTCGATGATGTCAGGATCGGTGGTCTTCTCGTCGAAACCGTCGACACCGGTCTCCAGCCCGCGCAGCGCCTTCTGCATCGACTCCTGGATGGTGCGGCCCATCGCCATCACCTCGCCCACCGATTTCATCTGGGTGGTCAGGCGGTCGTCAGCCTGCGGGAATTTCTCGAAGGCAAAACGCGGAATCTTGGTGACGACGTAGTCGATGCTCGGTTCGAAGGAAGCCGGGGTCATGCCGCCGGTGATCTCGTTACGCAGCTCGTCGAGCGTGTAACCGACGGCGAGCTTGGCCGCGACCTTGGCGATCGGGAAACCTGTCGCTTTCGACGCCAGCGCCGATGAACGCGACACCCGCGGGTTCATCTCGATGATGACCATGCGCCCGTCCTTCGGGTTGATGCCGAACTGGACATTGGAGCCGCCGGTCTCGACGCCGATCTCGCGCAGGCAGGCGATCGAGGCATTGCGCAGGATCTGGTATTCCTTGTCGGTCAGCGTCTGCGCCGGGGCAACGGTGATCGAGTCGCCGGTGTGCACACCCATCGGATCGAAGTTCTCGATCGAGCAGATGATGATGCAGTTGTCGGCGCGGTCGCGCACGACCTCCATCTCGTATTCCTTCCAGCCGATCACCGACTCCTCGATCAGCACTTCCTTGGTCGGGCTGGCGTCGAGACCGCGCTCGACGATGGCAACGAATTCCTCGCGGTTGTAGGCAATGCCGCCGCCGGTGCCGCCCAGGGTGAACGAAGGCCGGATGATGGTCGGGAAACCGACCACGGTCTGCACCTGCAGCGCCTCTTCGAGGCTGTGTGCCAGTGCCGAGCGCGGACTGTCGAGCCCGATCTTGGCCATCGCCTTCTTGAATTTCTCGCGGTCCTCGGCCTTGTCGATCGCCTCCTTCGAGGCGCCGATCATCTCCACGCCGTATTTCTCCAGCACGCCGTGTTTGGCCAGATCGAGTGCGCAGTTGAGCGCGGTCTGCCCGCCCATGGTCGGCAGCAGCGCATCGGGACGCTCCACGGCGATGATCTTCTCCACCACCTGCCAGGTCACCGGCTCGATGTAGGTCGCGTCCGCCATGCCGGGGTCGGTCATGATCGTCGCCGGGTTGGAATTGACCAGGATGACGCGGTAGCCCTCCTCGCGCAGCGCCTTGCAGGCCTGCGCGCCGGAGTAATCGAACTCGCAGGCCTGGCCGATGATGATCGGGCCGGCGCCGATGATCAGGATGCTTTTGATGTCGGTTCTTTTGGGCATTTTTATTTAACCGCCGATGAACGCCGATGAACGCGGATTGAAACCGCACGATTCAGGCATCGGCGTTTACCGGCGTTCATCGGTGGCTCCGGTTTTTTGTTTTTCCATCATTCCCACAAAACGGTCGAACAGGTAATCGACGTCATGCGGACCCGGACTCGCCTCGGGGTGGCCCTGGAAGCAGAACGCCGGCTTGTCGGTCAGCGCGAAGCCCTGCAGGCTGCCGTCGAAGAGCGAGACATGGGTCACTTTCGCGTTGGCCGGCAGCGTCGCCGCATCCACCGCGAAACCGTGGTTCTGGCTGGTGATCATCACCCGTTTCGAGTCGAGATCCTGCACCGGGTGATTGGCGCCGTGATGGCCGAATTTCATTTTCAGCGTTTTCGCGCCGCAGGCCAGCGCCAGCAACTGGTGGCCAAGGCAGATGCCGAACATCGGCAGGCCCGCAGCCAGCAGTTCGCGGATCGCGCGGACCGCGTAATCGCAGGGTTCCGGATCGCCGGGACCATTGGACAGGAACACGCCGTCGGGATTGAGCTTCATCACGTCGGCCGCGGAAGTCTGCGCCGGCACCACGGTCAGGCGACAGCCGCGCGCCGCAAGCATGCGCAGGATGTTGCGCTTGACGCCGAAATCGTAGGCCACGACGTGGAAACTCCCGGTTTCACGCCTGCCGTAACCTGCACCCAGCGCCCACACCGTCTCGTCCGTGGCATAGGGAGTCTTGCAGGATACGACCTTCGCCAGGTCCATGCCGACCAGGCCCGGGAATTCACGTGCCGCCTTCAGTGCCGCCGCCTCGTCGATCTTGCCGGCCATGATGCAGCCGTCCTGCGCGCCCTTGTCGCGCAGGATGCGGGTCAGCTTGCGGGTGTCGATGCCGGCAATGGCAACAACGTTCTCGCGCTTCAGGTAATCGCCGAGGGTCGCGGTTTCGCGGAAGTTGGACGACAGCAGCGGCAGGTCGCGGATCACCAGGCCGGCCGCCTGCACCTTCTCCGATTCGACGTCCTCGCCGTTGGCGCCGGTATTGCCGATATGGGGATAGGTCAGGGTGACGATCTGCCGGCAGTACGACGGATCGGTGAGGATTTCCTGATAGCCGGTCATCGCCGTGTTGAACACGACCTCCCCGGCAACGAATCCCTCGGCACCAATCGCGGAGCCGCGGAATACCGTGCCATCCTTCAGTACAAGAATGGCGGGCGTACGCGAAGACACGACAAGCTCCTGATTTTATTGGGTTTGATACGACAAGCGGAACGGGGTCGCCGTTCCGCTGGTTCTGAAGCCGGAATTATACGCGAGGGCGCGCTCGAGAACAAACCTCGGGACGCGCAGCACCGCAAAATCAAGAGCTTATGCCAACGCCGATTCAGCGCCTCAAGGCCGCCTTGATGAAATCGGCGGCGCGGCGCGCCGCGTCGACGGTGGCGAGCTTCTCTTCCTCGCGCTGGTCCTGGCGGAAATCAAAGGCGCGGCGCGAATGCGGATACATCAGCAGCTCCACCGGTACGCCGCGTTTCATCAGCGCGTAATAGGCACGGCGGATGCCGGTGCGGCGCAGTTCCTGCTCTTCCTCGCCGACGATGAACATTACCGGAACCTTGATCCTGTCGATCTCGGGCGCATAGCGGTAGACCTGCACCGGCTCCGGCGCATTGGGATTGACCATGTGGCCGTACCAGGTCACCACGCAGGCCACCTCGCTGCGGCGCGCAGCCAGCAGCATGGCGTGATAACCGCCGCGGGAATAACCGGCGACGCAGATGCGGTCGGAGCGCACTTCGGGGATTTTTTTCAGCGCGTCGATCGCCAGTTCGACATCCCTCTCCGTTGCCGGATCATGCTCGATCGGCCAGGCCGTGATGAAACGCGGGCTGTGGTAGTCCGGCGCGATCACCGCAAGGCCATGAGCGACGAGTCGCCGCACCTGGGCATCGGCCTCCGCATCCCAGCCGCGGCGGGCATGCACATGGAGCACTGCGGGATGCGGGCCGCGGCCCGCAGGCAGATAGAGCTTGGCACCGACCTCGACCTCGCCATTGCGGTAAGTCAGGTCGCGCACTTCAGCGCCGGCAGCAAGTCCCGGCGCCAGCATCACGGCGAGCAGCAGGCTGAAACCGATGCGCGCCCGGTGAATCATTATAAGTTATTGTTTATAAACATAATTTTACTTCAGGCCCAACACATCCCACATGTCGTACTGCCCTGCCGGCCGGTTCATCAGGAAATGCGCGGCACGCAGCGCGCCCTGGGCGTAGGTTACGCGGCTGTTCGAGCGATGGGTGATCTCGACGCGCTCGCCGGTGCCGGCGAACATCACCGTGTGGTCGCCGACGATGTCGCCGCCACGGATGGTCGCGAAACCTATGCTCCCCGGCTTGCGTTCGCCGGTATGGCCCTCGCGCGCATATACCGCACAGTCGGCGAGCCGCTTGCCCATTGCAGCGGCCACCACCTCGCCCATCTTCAGTGCGGTGCCTGAGGGCGCGTCGACCTTGTGCCTGTGGTGCGCTTCGATGATCTCGATGTCGTGGTCCTGCCCCATCGCCTGCGCCGCCATTTCCAGCAGCTTCAGCGTGACATTGACGCCGACGCTCATGTTCGGCGCGAACACGATGCCGACGTCGCGAGCTGCACCGGCAATCGCCTGCCGGCCGGCCTCGTCGAAGCCGGTGGTGCCGATGACCATGCGCACCTTGAGATCACGGCAGATCGCGAGATGCCGCAGCGTGCCTTCGGGCCGGGTGAAGTCGATCAGCACATCGCAGCCGGCGAGCGCGCGTTGCGGATCGTCACTGACTGTCACCCCGCGCGGCACGCCCGCGAGTTCGGCGGCGTCGCGACCCGCCAGCGGGCTGCCGGCCACCTCCAGGGCAGCGGCCAGCCGCGCGCGCGGATCCTGCGCGACGGCATCGAGCAGCATGCGGCCCATGCGACCGCCGCTGCCGGCGATGGCAATGCGGGTAACGGTTTCGGCGCTCATTTCTTCTCCTGCGGCGGCTGCGGCTTGGCCGCCGGCCCGGAACCAGCCGCGGCACTCGCACCGGCGACGACATCGCCTTCGATGCGGTCGAGAAGTTCACCCTTGAACACGACCGTGACATTGCGCTGCTCGACAAGATTGCCCTGCTTGCGCAGCATGTAGACATAGTCCCAGCGGTCGGTGCGGAAGGGATCGACGATCAGCGGCGTGCCCAGCGCGAAGCGCACCTGGCTGCGAGTCATGCCCGGCTTCAGCTTGGCGAGCATGTCCTGGGTCACATAATTGCCCTGCTGGATGTCTATCTTGTGCGGCTGCAGCGTGGGCAGCATCGGCACCTTGCCGCAGCCGGCAAGCAGCAGCGTGATGATCAGTATTTTTTTCATGGGAATAAGGCGTATCGGGCCACGCCGGCCCGCGGCATGGGGCCCGCAAACTTTGCTGATATCATAGCCGAGAATCATCCCCGATGAGATCCCTCATGGGCGCTGCGGGCGCGGCTGCGGCCCCAGCTCCAGACAGGACATGCAATGAGTTCTCCCGACGACCTGAAGACGATCGGCCTCAAGGCCACGCTGCCGCGCCTGCGCATACTCGAGCTGTTTGAAAAAAGCGAAGTGCGCCACCTCTCCGCGGAGGACGTCTACAAGCGGCTGGTCGAGGAAGGCACCGACACCGGCCTGGCAACGGTCTACCGGGTGCTGACGCAGTTCGAGCAGGCCGGCCTGCTGATGCGCCACCACTTCGAATCGGGCAAGGCCGTCTACGAGCTCAACCAGGGCAGCCACCACGACCACCTCGTCTGCCTGCAGTGCGGTCATGTCGAGGAGTTCTACGACGCCGAGATCGAGAAGCGCCAGGAAAAAATCGCCAGGGACCGCGGCTTCAGCATCCACGACCACTCGCTGCACATCTACGCGGACTGCAACAGGAACGACTGTCCGCACCGGGACAAGAACTGATCCCCGCACCGCGTCCGCTCCGGCGCACTCCGCCCGCAAGCGATGTCCGTTGACGAACAGAGCTGGATGCGTATGGCCGTTGCCCTCGGCATCGGCCTGCTGATCGGCATCGAGCGCGAAAGGCGCAAGGGCGAAGGACCGGCGCGTGCGATCGCCGGCGTGCGCACCTTCGCCGTGGTTTCGCTGCTCGGCGCGGTGAGCGTGATGATCGGGGAGGCGATGCTGCTCGCCGTCGCCGCCGCAGGCCTCGCCGTCCTCATCGCCATTGGTTATGCGCGCACCCTCAAGCAGGATCCGGGACTGACCACCGAGATCGCATTGCTGCTGACGCTGCTGCTCGGCGCGCTGGCGGTGCGCGAACCGCCGCTGGCAGCCGCCCTCGCAGTCGGTGTCGCGATCCTGCTTGCCGCACGCGACCACATGCACCATTTTGTCCGCCGCGTCCTCACCGCACAGGAACTGAACGACGCACTGGTGCTGGCCGCCGCGACACTGGTCGTACTGCCCCTGATCCCCGACCAGCACATAGGGCCGTATGCGGCGATCAACCCGCGCACCGCGTGGACCATCGTCGTGCTGATGCTGGCGATCGGCGCTGCCGGCCATATCGCGATGCGCACGCTGGGGCCGCGGTTTGGGCTGGCTGCCGCCGGACTCGCCTCCGGTTTCGTGTCCAGTACCGCGACCATCAGCAGCATGGGCGAGCGGGCGCGCAGCGACCCGGCCCTGCTGCCACCCGCAGTCGCCGGCGCGGTGCTTTCCACCGTCGCGACGGTCCTGCAAGCGGCCGTGGTACTGGCGGCAGCGAACTTCGACACGCTGCGCACTCTCGCAGTGCCGCTCTCCTGTGCCGGCGTCACGGCTGTCGTTTACGGAGTGCTGTACACCTTGCGTACGGCGCGTCACCAGGCACCGGAACGCAGTGATCACGGCCGCGCTTTTAATCCCGTCACGGCACTGCTGTTCGCGCTGGCGATTTCCGGTGTAACGCTGCTCTCCGCGGCACTGGTCGACTGGCTGGGCCGGGCCGGGCTGGTGGCGGCCGCCGCACTGACCGGCCTTGCCGACGCCCATTCGACCGCGGCATCGGCCGCTTCGCTGGTCGCCTCCGGCACCATCACCGTGTCCGACGCTGCGCTGCCGGTGCTGCTGGGACTGACCACCAATACGGTGAGCAAGATCGTGGTGGCCTTCGCCAGCGGCGGCGTCCGCTATGCAATGCAGGTGGTGCCGGGGCTGCTGCTGACCATTGCCGCCGCCTGGCTGGGCTGGATGTTCGCGGGCTGAGGTCCGTTCAGCGCCGCTTCGCCGGAGCTGCACCGAGCATTTCCGCGGCATGCCGGCGCGTGGTGTCGGTGATTTTCACGCCGCCCAGCATGCGTGCGATTTCCTCGATGCGGGACGCGGGGTCGAGCGCGACCACCGCCGTAGACACCTTGCCGCCGCGCGTCAGCTTGCTGACCTGCCACTGGCGCTCGGCCGTCGCCGCCACCTGCGGCAGGTGGGTGATGCACATCACCTGGTGGCGCGCGCCGAGTTCGCGCAGCATGCGGCCGACGATCTCGGCGACACGGCCGCCGATGCCGACATCGACCTCATCGAAAATGAGGGTTGGCACCTTCGCCACCCGGCTGAGCACGGTCTGGATTGACAGCGACAGCCGCGACAGTTCGCCGCCGGATGCGGTTTTTGCGATCGGCTGCGCCGTCACGCCGGGATGCGGCGCGACGCGGAACTCGACCTGCTCGAGACCGTGGGCTGCCGGCGCTTCCAGCGGCTCCAGCGAGACCTCGAACACGCCGCCCTGCATCGCCAGATCCTGCATGCCGGCGGTGACGGCCTCGCCGAGCTTTTTCGCAGCCTTCCTGCGGCCCGCGCTCAGTTTTTTCGCGGCCTCGCGGCAGGCCGCCTCGGATTCGGCTTCGCGCCGCTGCAAGATCCCGGGATCGCCGCCGGCTCCGAGTTCAGCCAGTCGCTCCCGGGTATGCTCGGCGAGCGCCGGCAGGGCTTCCGGATCGACACGGTACTTGCGTGCCGCGCCATGCAGCGCGTCCAGGCGCTGCTCGACTTCGCGCAGGCGTTGCGGATCGAGGTCGGTGCGCTCGCCGTAGCGGCGCAGCTCGCTGGCCGCCTCCTGCAGCTGGATCTGCGCCGGTTCCAGCGCGCCGAGGATGTCCTTCAGCCGCGGATCATGCGCCAGCAGAGGCTGCAGCCTGGCAATCACCGCGTTGACCTGTTCCAGCGCCGCTCCCTCGCCTTCGGACAGCATCTCCACCCCGGCCTGCGCCGCCTCGATCAGGCTGGCCGCATGGGCAAGCCGCGCATGTTCGGCGCCGACCGCAGCCCACTCGCCCGGAACGAGCTTCAGCGACTCCAGGTCCTGCGCCTGCCATTCCAGGCGTTCGCGCTCTGCCGCAATCGCGGCTGCATTGCCCTCGAAAGCCAGGCGCTCCTCGCGCCGCCGCGACCAGGTGCGCCAGAGCTCGGACACCAGCGCGGCCTGCGCTTCCAGTCCGCCGTAGGCATCGAGCAGCGCACGCTGGGTCGCCGGCCGGCTCAGCGACTGATGCTGGTGCTGGCCGTGGATGTCGACCAGGAAATCGGCGGCCTCGCGCAGCTGGGCCGCCGTCGCCGGATGGCCGTTGATGAACCCGCGCGAGCGCCCCGAGGACTCGACCACCCGGCGCAGCAGGCAGATGCCCTCGTCGCCGCCGAGGTCGCAGTCGGCAAGCCAGCCCGCCAGCGCGCGGTTGCCGCTGATTTCGAATTCCGCGGTGACATCGGCGCGGGCAGCACCCTCGCGCACGGCGATGGCCTCGGCGCGCTCGCCCAGCGTCAGCGCCAGGGCATCGACCAGTATCGACTTGCCGGCGCCGGTCTCGCCGGTCAGCACGGTGAAGCCCGGGCCGAACTCGAGCTCTAGGCGCTCGACGATGACGAAGTCGGTGATGGTCAGCCGTTGCAGCATGGGGCGGTGATTGGTGATTGGTGATTGGTGATTGGTAACTGGTGATGTGTGCATGCCACCCACCAATTACCAATTACCATTCACCACTTACCCGATGTCAATCCCTGTTCCAGTGCAGTTTCTCGCGCAGCATCGCGTAATAACTGTGTCCGACCGGGTGCAGCAGCCGGATGGTGTGCGAATACCGGCGCACCACCACGCGGTCGCCTTCGCGCAGGTCGAAATGCGAATGACTGTCGAAATGCGCGCGCGGATCGTCGGCGCTGCGCACCACGATCTCGACCGTGCTGTCACCGCTGATGACGATCGGCCGGTTCGACAGCGTGTGCGGCGACACCGGCACCAGCGCCATCACCGACAGTGCCGGGTGCACGATCGGGCCGCCCGAGGACAGCGCGTAGGCCGTCGAGCCGGTGGGCGTGGCGACGATCAGCCCGTCGGAACGCTGGTTGTAGGTGTAGTGGCCGTCGATTAGCACTTCGATCTCGACCAGTCCGCCGCGAAACCCCTTGGACACCACCACATCGTTGAAGGCCAGAACCTCGAACACCCGCTCCTGGCTGCCGTTGCCGCCGCTCCACACCTCGGCCTCGAGCAGCATGCGCTCCTCGGTCATGTACTGGCCGTCGAGTATCGAGGTGATGGTCTCGAACATGGTGTCGAGCGAGATGTCGGTCAGGAAGCCGAGCCTCCCCTGGTTGACCCCGACCAGCGCGACATCGCAGGGCGCAAAGGTGCGCGCGATGTTGAGCATGGTGCCGTCGCCGCCGATCACCACCGCGAGGTCGGCCTCGCGGCCGAGTTCCTCCAGCACCAGCACCTCGTAGGGGCAATCCGAGATGTGCGCGGCGGTCAGGCGGTCGATCACCACACGCAGGCCGCGCTGCTCGAGAAAGCGCGCGAGCGCCATCACCGGCGCCGCGATTTCGGGAGCCTTGTACTTGCCGATCAGTGCGACGGTGGAAAAGGCGGCTGGCATGGCCGCATTAAACCATAATTCGTTTCCAGCCGGTGCCCTGCAAACCCATTAAAAACAATGCATTGGCGCTCCCGCCGGAAGAGTGCTGAGGCATCGGTCTTTTTGTGTAGAATCTTCCGCATGGCGAACGAACCACAGGGACTCAACGAACGCGCGCAACTGCTGCTGAAGGCCTTGATCGAGCGCTACATCGCCGACGGCCAACCGGTCGGTTCGCGCGCCCTGTCCAAGCTGTCGGGCCTCGACCTTTCGCCGGCAAGCATCCGCAACGTGATGGCCGACCTTGAGGACATGGGCTTCATCGCCAGCCCGCATACCTCGGCCGGCCGCGTGCCCACTGCACGCGGCTATCGCTTCTTTGTAGACACGCTGCTGACGGTCAAGCCCCTGGACCGCATCGAGATCAACCAGCTCGAGGGCCAGTTGCAGGTCGAGAACACCCAGAAACTGGTGACCTCGGCCTCCCATGTGCTGTCGGAGCTCACCCGTTTTGCCGGCGTGGTCGTCACGCCGCGGCGCAGCGCCGGTTTCCGCCACATCGAATTCCTCAAGCTCTCCGAAAAACGCCTGCTGCTGATCCTGGTGACCGCGGACGGCGACGTGCAGAACCGCATCATCCAGACCGAGAAGCAGTATTCGCCCTCGGAACTCGTCGAGGCCGGCAACATCCTCAACCGGAACTATGCCGGCTGCAGCTTCGAGGAGATTCGCCGCCGTGTACAGGCGGAGCTGAAGCAGCTGCGCGAAGACATGACCCAGCTGATGACCGCCGCGCTCGCCGCCGGCGACCAGGCCGTCAGCGAATCCGCGGAAGACGTGGTGATCTCCGGCGAGGTCAACCTGCTCGGCGTCGACGACCTGTCATCCAACATGAACAAGCTGCGCGAACTGTTCAACCTGTTCGAGCACCGCACCACGCTGCTGCAGCTGCTCGACCACTCCAGCCGCGCCCAGGGCGTGCAGATCTTCATCGGCGGCGAGGCCGGCCTGCAGCCCCTCGATGAATGCAGCGTCATCACCGCGCCCTACGAAGTCGACGGCAAGGTCGTCGGCACGGTCGGGGTAATCGGGCCCACGCGCATGGCCTACGAGCGGGTAATCCCGATCGTCGACATCACCGCCAAGCTGCTCTCCAGCGCGCTCGCCCAGCGCTGAGCAAGCGACGCAGGGAGCCATACTCCCCTGCCGCTGTTCGCTCACCGCTCACCGTTCACCAATTGCCACTTACCGTACTTGCCATGTCCCATTTTCCGAAAGAACCGCCCTACACCCACGGCAGCATGCCCAAAATCGGCATCCTGCTGGTCAACCTCGGCTCGCCCGAGGCTGCGACGCCGAGCGCCGTGCGCCGCTACCTGCGCGAATTTTTGTCCGACCCTTATGTCGTCGAAATTCCGCGTCCGCTGTGGTGGCTGATCCTCAACCTGTTCGTGCTGACCACGCGTCCCAAGGCCTCCGCGGAACGCTATGCCCAGGTGTGGACCCCGGAAGGCTCGCCGCTCAAGGTGCACACCGAGCGCCAGACCGTGATGCTGCGCGGCTACCTCGGCGAGCGCCTGAAACAGCCGCACGTGGTCGACTACGCGATGCGCTACGGCAGACCCTCGATCCGCGAAAAACTGGAATCGCTGAAGGCGCAGGGCTGCGACCGCATCCTGCTGCTGCCGATGTATCCGCAGTATTCGGCAAGCACCACCGGCACCGTGTTCAACGCCGCCTTCAGCGTGCTCGGCGCGATGCGCAACCCGCCGGCGCTGCGCACGGTCAAGCACTTCCACGATCACGAGGGCTACGTCAAGGCGGTCGCGCAAAGCATCAATGACGACTGGGTCAAAAACGGGCGCGGTGACCACCTGGTGCTGAGCTTCCACGGCGTGCCGCGGCGCACGCTGGACCTGGGCGATCCCTACCACTGCGAATGCCTGAAGACCGGACGCCTGATCGCCGAACAGATCGGACTGAAGCCGGATTTCTACACCGTCGCCTTCCAGTCACGTTTCGGACGCGCCGAATGGCTGAAACCCTACACCGCGGAAGTGATCAAGGATCTCGCCGCAAAGAAAGTCGGTCGCGTCGACGTAGCCTGCCCGGGATTCGTCAGCGACTGTCTGGAAACCCTGGAGGAAATCGCAATCGAGGCCAAGGTCGAATTCCTCAAGGCCGGCGGCAAGGAGCTGCACTACATCCCCTGCCTCAACGAGCGCAACGACTGGCTGCACGCGCTGTCCGACATCACGCTGAAAAACCTGCTCGGCTGGAACAGCACGGCGACGCCGGACAGCCTGAAAGCCTCGCGCGACCGCGCCCTCGCGCTGGGCGCCAAAACCTGAAATCCCCGGGCACGGAACCCCCCTGCGTACTGGAGAGGAAAGAGGGAAAGCGCCGCCGCTGGAGAGAGCCCCCTTATGCCGGACCGTTCAGGGAAGCCTCGGCAATCGCCAGCAGTCGGGCACGCTCGTCGGCGCCGCGCCTGAGCAGCGCGGCACGCCACAACGGAAACAGATTGTGCTCCTCCCGGTATTCGTGCTTCGCCAGGGTGCCGGACAGGATGGCGCAGTACACCGCCAGCTCCGAGCCGTCGACGGGCTCGGTCGCAAGAGCCTCCTCCACCAGCGCGAGCTGCTGCGCGATTTCGCCGTGCTCGCGCAGCATTACCGCCGGGGGTTCGTCGGCCGCAGCGCGCGATGCGCCGAGGCGCACGGCCAGCTCCCCGTCCTCGAAACCGACATGCCGCTTCAGCGCCGCCGCGAAATCCCGCAGCAGCGGCGCTGCTGCCGTGGCGTTTCCCTGATTGAGCAGCGACAGCGACCGCGCCAGCAGTCCGTCGATGCGCTTGTGATCGGCCGCGAGCAGCGCGAGCACGTCCGCCGGGAGCGCATCCGCGCGGTGGCGCACGGTGACCCGCCAGGCACCGTCGGCTTCGATGATGTCCCAGTGCAGAATCTCGCGCAGCTGCAGGTTGAGACTCGCCATCAACAGCGCGGGATCGGCGGGCAGCAGCAGTGTCACCGCCACGCCCGGACGCACGGCCTTCACGCGATCCAGCGCCGCTCCGGTGAGGTAGGCCGGGCGCTCGCCGCGCAGATCATGCACATGTTCCGGAATGGCCATTAAATTCAATAAAAACAATCGGTTAAAAATTTACGCCAAAACCCTTGAAATCATTGGCGGCACCCCAAGGTGTGAAGGGTTAATTCATCCCACCGGACAAGAGACCAGAATCGACATGTCGCAGGAATCGCTGGACCAGAAACCCGAGAATACCGCCGAAGCCCCGGCTGCCGAAAGCCGGCCCGCGCCGGAAATCATGCCCTCGACCGAGGAGCTGCTGCGCAAGGCCGAGCTCGATGCGCAGGAACATCACGACGCCTGGCTGCGTGCCAAGGCCGAAACCGAGAACATCCGCAAGCGCGCGGCGGTCGATGTCGCCAACGCCCACAAGTTCGCGGTGGAAGCCTTCGCCACCGAACTGCTGGCCGTGCGCGACAGCCTCGAGGCCGCGCTGGCCGTCGACGTGCCGACGGTCGAGAGCCTGCGCAGCGGAACCGAGCTCACGCTGAAGCAGCTCGACGCCGCTTTCGAAAAATTCAAGCTGGCCGAAGTCAATCCGGCGGGCGAGAAATTCGATCCCCATCGCCACCAGGCGATCAGCATGGTCGAGGCCGATGCCGAACCGAATACCGTGGTGCAGGTGCTGCAGAAGGGTTACCTGCTGCATGACCGCGTGGTGCGTCCGGCGCTGGTCACCGTGGCCAAGGCGCGGGACGCTTGAAAACCCCGCTGCCGGCCCCAGCTATCGAAACAAGTCAGCCGGCATGTATTTTATAATTTATTGAATAAAATCAATAGCCTATAAAATCCGGCGCAACAATTTCTGAATAACGAGGTTAAGACATGGGCAAGATCATAGGCATCGACCTGGGCACCACCAATTCCTGCGTGGCCGTAATGGAAAACGGCCAGCCGAAGGTCATCGAAAACTCCGAGGGCGCGCGCACCACGCCGTCGATCATCGCCTACATGGAAGACGGCGAAGTGCTGACCGGCGCGCCCGGCAAGCGCCAGGCGGTGACCAACCCGAAGAACACGCTGTACGCCGTGAAGCGGCTGATCGGCCGGCGCTTCGAGGAAAAGGAAGTGCAGAAGGACATCGACCTGATGCCCTACAGCATCATCAAGGCCGACAACGGCGACGCCTGGGTGGAAGTGCGCGGCAAGAAAATCGCACCGCCCGAGGTGTCGGCGCAGGTCCTGATCAAGATGAAGAAAACCGCCGAGGACTACCTCGGCGAGCCGGTCACCGAAGCGGTGATCACCGTGCCCGCGTACTTCAACGACTCGCAGCGCCAGGCCACCAAGGACGCCGGCCGCATTGCGGGCCTCGACGTCAAGCGCATCATCAACGAGCCGACCGCGGCCGCGCTGGCCTTCGGCATGGACAAGAAAAAGGGCGACCGCAAGATCGCGGTCTATGACCTCGGCGGCGGGACCTTCGACGTTTCGATCATCGAGATCGCCGAAGTCGACGGCGAACACCAGTTCGAGGTGCTGTCGACCAACGGCGATACCTTCCTCGGCGGCGAGGACTTCGACCAGCGTCTGATGGACTACCTCTGCGACGAGTTCAAGAAGGAATCCGGCGTCGACCTGAAGAAGGACATGCTCGCACTGCAGCGGCTGAAGGATGCGGCCGAGAAAGCCAAGATCGAGCTGTCGTCCAGTTCGCAGACCGAGATCAACCTGCCCTACATCACGGCCGACCAGTCGGGTCCGAAACACCTGGCGATCAAGATCACCCGCGCCAAGTTCGAGGCGCTGGTCGAGGACCTGATCGCGCGCACCATCAAGCCCTGCGAGGTCGCGGTCAAGGATGCCGGCGTCAAGCTCTCCGACATCGAGGACGTGATCCTGGTCGGCGGCCAGACGCGCATGCCGAAGGTGCAGGAAGCAGTGAAGGCCTTCTTCGGCAAGGAGCCGCGCAAGGACGTCAATCCAGATGAGGCGGTCGCCGTCGGCGCCGCGATCCAGGCCGGCGTGCTCAAGGGCGACGTCAAGGACGTGCTGCTGCTCGACGTGACCCCGCTGTCTCTGGGCATCGAGACGCTGGGCGGCGTGATGACCAAGCTGATCCAGAAGAACACCACGATCCCGACCAAGGCTTCGCAGGTGTTCTCGACCGCCGAAGACAACCAGAACGCGGTGACCATCCACGTGCTGCAGGGCGAGCGCGAAATGGCGAAGGCCAACAAGTCGCTGGGCCAGTTCAACCTGACCGACATTCCGCCGTCGCCGCGCGGCATGCCGCAGATCGAGGTGACCTTCGACATCGACGCCAACGGCATCCTTCACGTGTCGGCCAAGGACAAGGCCACCGGCAAGGAAAACAAGATCAAGATCCAGGCCAGCTCGGGCCTCTCCGAAGAGGAGATCCAGCGCATGGTCAAGGACGCCGAGGCCAATGCCGAGGAAGACAAGAAGCTGCGCGAACTGGTCGACACCCGCAACCAGGCCGACGCGATGATCCACAGCGTGAAGAAAACGCTGGCCGAGCACGGCGGCAAGGTCGATGCCGACGAAAAAGGCAGGATCGAGGCCGCGCTGAAGGACCTCGAGGAAGCGATCAAGGGCGACGACAAGGAAGCCATCGAAACCAAGACCCAGGCGCTGACACAGGCCGCGCACAAGCTGGCCGAGCAGATGTACAAGGAGCAGCAGGCGCAGGCGGGCACGCAGCAGCCCGAGGGCGGGGACGGGAAGGATGCCGGCAAGAAGGACGACGGCAACGTGGTCGACGCCGAGTTCGAAGAGGTGAAGGACAAGAAGTAACTGCGCGAGGGGTAAGACGTGAGGGGTGAGGGGAAAATTCTCTTCACCCCCTTTGCTTTTATGCGTCTTACGCCTCCCGCCTAACGCTTCACGAAAAGCAAATGGCCAAAAAAGACTATTACGAAGTACTGGGCGTCAACCGAGACGCTTCCGAGGACGACCTGAAGAAGGCCTACCGCAAGCTTGCGATGAAATGGCATCCGGACCGCAATCCGGACAACCCCAAGGCCGAGGAACATTTCAAGGAAGCCAAGGAAGCCTATGAAGTGCTGACCGACGCGCAGAAACGCGCGGCCTATGACCAGTTCGGCCATGCCGGCGTCGACCCCTCGGCGGCAGGTGCAGGCGCGGGTGCCGGGTTCGGCGGCTTCGCCGACGCTTTCGGCGACATCTTCGGCGACATCTTCGGCAACGCCAGTGGCGGCGGCCGCCAGCGCTCGACCGTGTTCCGCGGCGCGGACCTGCGCTACAACCTGGAAATTTCCCTCGAGGACGCCGCCCGCGGTACCGAGACCCGCATCCGCATTCCGGCAATGGAGGAATGCGAGACCTGCCACGGCACCGGCGCCAAGCCGGGCACACAGCCGACCACCTGTACCACCTGCGGCGGGCACGGCCAGGTGCGCATGCAGCAGGGCTTCTTCTCGATCCAGCAGACCTGCCCGCGCTGCCACGGCACCGGCAAGATGGTGGCCAGCCCCTGCGGCAGCTGCTCCGGCAGCGGCCGCGTCAAGAAACACAAGACCCTGTCGGTGAAGATCCCGGCGGGCGTCGACGAGGGCGACCGCATCCGTCTCTCGGGTGAAGGCGAGGCCGGTGTCAATGGCGGGCCGTCCGGCGACCTCTACGTGGTGATCCAGATCAAGCAGCACGGCGTGTTCACCCGCGACCACAACGACCTGCACTGCGAAATGCCGGTGTCCTTCACCACCGCCGCGCTGGGCGGCGAGATCGAAATCCCGACGCTCGACGGCTACGCGAAAATAAAGATTCCTGCGGAAACCCAGAGCGGCAAGATCTTCCGGCTGCGCGGCAAGGGCATCAAGGGCGTGCGTTCCAGCGCCCACGGCGACCTGCTGTGCCACGTCGTGGTCGAAACGCCGGTAAAGCTGACGCCGCGCCAGCGCGAACTGCTAGAGGAATTCGAGGCGATCAGCAGCAAGGACTCGGCGCGTCACAACCCGCGCGCGAAATCCTGGATGGACCGCGTCAGGGAATTCTTTGCCGAATAAAGCGGCCAAATGACGACAAAAAAAGCCGGCGTACGCGCCGGCTTTTTTGTCCGCTCAGGCGCCTGCGATCAGGCGCGGTATTTCAGACGCGGTACTTGTCTATCGCCTTCCAGTCGATCTCGAAGCCGAATCCGGGCAGGTCGTTCAGGTGAACCTGGCCATCCCTGACCTGCGCGCGCTCGCTGAACATCTCGAACCACAAGGGATCGCGCTCCGGTCCGCCGTGCGACTCGACGCCGAAACCGAGGCGCGGAAAAGCCGACACCAGGTGGGCATGCACCTCGGGCACCAGGTGGGGCGCGATGCGCACGCCATGCTGCTCGGCAAAGTGGCTGACGCGCAGCGATTCGGTGAAACCGGCAAAACGCGTCGAGTCGAATTGCATGAACCCCAGCGCGCCGCTGGCGATGAAATCGCGGGCGGTGAAACGCGTCATCTCGCGCTCGCCGTGAGCCAGCGGGATCGGCGTGTTCTTCGCCAGCACCGCGAAATCCGCAGGCTGCAGGTACCAGTGCAGCGGCTCCTCCAGCCAGTAGATGTCGTAAGGCTCGACCGCATGCGCAAAGCGGATGCAGTCCTCGAGGTCGTAGGCGGCATTCATGTCGAGCATCAGCAGCACATCGCTGCCGATCGCCGCGCGCGTGGCCTTGACGCGCTCGACCTCCTTCTCGATCGACAGGCCGGCGGTCTTCAGTTTCACCGCGCGGTAGCCGCGCTTGACGAAACCCTCGAGCTCCCCTGCACAGGCATGCAGCGGCGCATCAAGCTCGTAGTAACCGCCGGTGGCATAGGTGAACAGCGGCTTGCCCTCGCCGCCGAGCAGCTTCCACACCGGCACGCCGAGAGCCTTGCCCTTGATGTCCCACAGTGCACTGTCAATGCCGCCGATCGCCGCCATGATCTGCGGCCGGTCGCCGCGGGGCAGCGGCTGCGGCAGGCCGTCGCGCCCGCCCATGCCGGTCGGCCGCGGCGAGGTCAGCGCCATCAGTTTTTCCCAGACCGCGACCTGCGCCGTCGCATCCATGCCTTTTGCCACCCCGCCGAGCAGCTCTGCATACTTGCAGATGTCCTTCAGCGGCGAACCGTGAATCTGTCCGATGCCGGTCAGGCCGTCGTCGGTCTTCACCTCCACCAGCACTGCGCTGGAGCTGTGCAGCTCTTCATGCGCGGTCCACAGGGGATGCTTGAGCTTGGCGGAAACGGCATGGGCTTTGACGGATGCGATCTTGGTCACAGGAGATCCTTAAAAATATCAATAAAATCAATTACTTAAAATCATACAACGAGCCGCGGCCATCACCCCCGATCCATCCCCTTGTGAGCCGCCGAGCAGCACAGCCAAGTCGGGGGGATGGCTGCGACTCGTTCGCCGCAGGCCCGTTTGCGGGAGCAGACATCGGCGCTCCGGCCCATGATTGCTGGACGCAGCCATCGGCGCCTCTGCCCGCACCCCCGCTGCGCGGCACCGAGTCCGGGGCGCCCGGCGAGGACTGTCTGAGCCCTCGCGCTTTTTGCGAGGGCGAGTTCCGCAGCCGCCCGGCTTGGCGAGCAGCGCAGGGAAGTCCGAAGGACCGGCGAGCCAGGGTCGCCTTCTTTTGGTTACCTTTCTTTGGCGAGACAAGAAAAGTAACCAGCCGCCGGGCTGCCCCCGGCGACCTTGAACCTAAATCAACTCCGCCGCCAAGTCGTTCCTTTCGGACCATCCTCAAGCACGACGCCCGCATCAAGCAGTTCCTTTCGAATCCGATCTGCCTCTGCGTAATTCTTCGATTTCTTTGCATCAGCACGTTCCTGAATCAACTGTTCTACACTTTTCGTCATACCTTCAAGAACGACCTCGGCAACTATTGTGGAAGTAGCCTGCCCTACCGCAGTGGCTGCCGCCTCAAACACACGCCCCTGCAGGAATGCAACAGGATCGCGCTGCAACAAACCGAGCATCCCCGCCAACGACTTCAGCAGCCCTGCATCCGCAGCGGACTGCGACTTGTTCAGTTCGTTCGCCAGGTCGAACAGCACCGCCACCGCTTCCGGAGTGTTGAAATCATCGTCCATCGCCGCCTTGAAGCGCGCGGCGTAGGCGTTCTGCCAGTCCACGGCCACTTCAGCCGCCGCCACGCCCTTCAGTGCGGTGTAGAGCCGGGTCAGTCCCTGCCGGGCGTCGTCGAGGTGGGCATCCGAATAGTTCAGCGGGCTGCGGTACTGCGCGCGGATGATGAAAAAACGCACCACCTCCGGGTCATAGCGGGCGAGGATCTCGCGGACGGTGAAAAAATTGCCCAGCGACTTCGACATTTTCTCGTTGTCGACGCGAACGAAGCCGTTGTGCATCCAGTAATTGACGAAGGTGCAGCCGTTTGCGCCCTCGGACTGTGCGATCTCGTTCTCGTGGTGGGGAAACTGCAGATCCTGCCCGCCGCCATGGATGTCGAAATGCTTGCCGAGCAGCGCACCCGACATCACCGAACATTCGATATGCCAGCCGGGACGGCCGGGACCCCAGGGCGACTCCCAGGCGGGCTCGCCGGACTTGGCACGTTTCCACAGCACGAAATCCAGCGGATCCTGTTTGGCTGCATCCACCGCGACCCGCTCGCCGGCACGCAGGTCTTCCAGCGATTTGCCCGACAGCTTGCCGTAGCCCTCGAAGCGGCGCACCGCGTAGTTCACATCTCCGTCGGCGGCCTGGTAGGCATAGCCGCGGCTTTTCAGGACGCTGATCATGTCGAGCATCCCGGAAACGTATTCGGTGGCGCGAGGTTCAGCCGACGGCTTCTGCACCCCGAGCGCAGCGGCATCCTCGTCCATTGCGCGGATAAAGCGCTCGGTCAGCACCGCCACCGGCTCGTTGTTCTCCTGCGCGCGGCGGATGATCTTGTCGTCGATGTCGGTGATGTTGCGCACATAGGTCACGTCGTAACCGGAGGCGCGCAGCCAGCGCTGCACGACATCGAAAATGACCATGACCCGGGCATGCCCGAGGTGGCAGAAATCGTAAACGGTCATGCCGCAGACATACATGCGAACCTTGCCCGGTTCGATCGGTCTGAATTCCTGCTTGTCCCGCGCCAGGGTGTTGTAGATTTTGAGCATTTTGAGCGGCGGGGATGCCTTTGGGCCTGACGGCGCATCCCGGTCCTGCAGATGGAGTCGCGGGCCTGTCCTGCCCCGCGAAAGAGAAATTTGAATTGGCGGTTGTTCTTGGTAAAATCCCTAAAATTCAAGGACTAAAGTCGTCGAATGGCCGTGAAATGATCGTGGGTTCTCGTGGAGCTGCTCATGGAAACATCACCGACCCGACAACAATTGCCGTCTTCAACAACGACGCTGGAATCATAGCACGATGACTTTCAAATCGGCCGCAGCCCGGCTCGCCGCAATCGCAGTCTGCCTCGGCCTCGCCGCTCCCGTATATGCGCAGGGCGATGATCTCCAGGAAGCGCAGCAGCTGCTCAAACAGGGGCAAACCGACCGCGCGATGGAGCGCGTCGAACAGTATCTGAAAAACCGGCCCAAGGATGCACGCGGCCGCTTCCTCCGCGGCATCCTGCTCACCGAGCAGAACAAGCCCGTGGAAGCCATCCGCGTCTTCACCGAACTGACCCAGGAATATCCCGAGCTGCCGGAACCCTATAACAACCTCGCCGTGCTTTATGCCTCCCAGGGCCAGTACGACAAGGCGCGTGCGGCGCTGGAAATGGCGATCCGCACCCACCCCAGCTATGCCACCGCGCACGAGAATCTCGGCGACATCTACGCCAAGATGGCGAGCCAGGCCTACGACAAGGCGCTGCAGCTCGACAGGAACAACCAGGCGGCTCAGACCAAGCTGAACCTGATCCGTGACCTGTTCACCGGCGCGCCGCGCCTGCCGAAAGTTGCGGTGGCAAAAGCCGAGACCGCGAAACCGGCGCCGGCGGCAAAACCCGCGGCCCCGCCGCCTCCGGCACCCGCAGTGAAGCCCGCAGCCGCGCCGGCAACCCCGGCCGCGCCGCCCGTTGCAGCCAAGCCGGCGGCAGTGGCAGCCAAGGAGCCGGCCGGGACAACCGCGAAGGCACCTGCGAAAGCCGCGGCTGCCGGCAACAGCAGTGAAGCCGTGCTGAAAACCGTGGAAGCCTGGGCAGCAGCATGGTCGGCAAACGACGTCAATGGATACCTGGCGCGCTACGCCCCGAGCTTCAAAACGCCGGACGGTGAATCGCGCGCCGCCTGGGAAAACGAGCGCAAGGCGCGCATCGCCAAGCCGCGCAAGATCGAAGTCAGGATCGAAGGCGCCAGGGTATCCTTTGCTGATGCCAACCGCGCGACGGTGACCTTCCGCCAGCACTACCGCTCGAACACCTTCAAGGCCTCCGCCAACAAGACACTGCAGATGATCCGCTCGGGAGACCAATGGCTGATCCAGGAAGAGAACATCGGCGGATGACACGGCCGCTGCTCGCCTGTGCGCTGGTCGCGGCGATCACCGCCACCGCGCTGACGCCGTCCTCCACCTCGCTGGCCCTGGGCAACCGGCCGCTGTCGCCATCGGGCGGTCTGCTGGGCCCGGTTGGCGGAGCGTCAGCAGCGCCGGAGACTCTGCTCGTGCAGACGCTGATCGCAATCGCCGGCGCCCGGTTCGACGTTGCCCTCGCCGAGATCGACAAGGTCCTTAACCAGCACCCCAATTTCCGTCTCGCCCACCTGATCAAGGGCGACCTGCTGATCGCCCGCACCAGGCCGATCAGCGATATCGGCGCCGCGCCCAACGCACCGGCCGAGCGCATTGCCGACCTGCGCGACGAGGCGCGCGCCCGCCTGGTACGGCATACCCACGAGCGCCCGGTGAACCGGATACCGCGCAACCTACTGCAGCTCACCCCCGATCAGAAGCATGTTTTTGTCGTCGACGCGTCCAAGTACACGCTGTACGTGTTCGAGAACGACAACGGCACGCCGCGCTATGTCGCGGACTACTACACCACCATCGGCCGCAACGGCATAGAGAAGCTGCGCGAGGGCGACAAGAAAACCCCGCTCGGGGTCTACCACGTCACCGGCAACCTGCCGCGCGAACAGCTGAACAGGACCTACGGCAATCTCAGTGCACTCTATGGCGACGGCGCTTTTCCGATCAACTACCCCAATGAGTGGGATCGCCGGCGCGGCCGCAACGGACACGGCATCTGGCTGCACGGGGTGCCCTTCGACACCTACAGCCGCCCGCCGCGCGCGAGCGACGGCTGCGTCGCACTGACCAACGAGGACCTGCTGGCGATCTCGAAGCATGTGCAGGTCGGGGTGACGCCGGTGATCATCGCCGAGGGCGTGGACTGGGTGGATGCCGGAACAGCGAAAGCCACCCGCGAATCCCTGCAACGCGCAATCGACGACTGGCGCCGCGACTGGGAGAGCCGTGATACCGACCGCTACCTGCGCCATTACTCGGCCGAATTCAGTTCGGGCAAACAGGACCTTGCCGCGTGGGCCAGCCAGAAACGCAGCGTCAATGCCGGGAAGTCCTGGATCAAGGTCGGCATCGACGGCATCAGCATGTTCCTCTATCCCGGCAACGACAATCTGGCCGTGGTGACCTTCAACCAGGACTACGCCAGCAGCAACATCAGCAACAAGATGCGCAAGCGCCAGTACTGGCAGCGCGAAAACGGCCACTGGCGCATTGTCCACGAGGGTGCAGCCTGAACCACACTGCAGCGCCGCGCTTCCCGTAAATTATAACCTATTGTTTTTATTGGATATTTTATGCTCCGTTCATTCCTGTTCCTGCTCGCGCTGACCCTGGCGCCGGCAGCGCTGGCCGCCAACCCCAAGGTCGAACTGCGGACCACGCTGGGTACCATCGTCATCGACCTCTACCCGGAAAATGCGCCGAAAACTGTCGAGAATTTCCTGCAGTACGTGAAGGACGGCTTCTACGACGGCACCATTTTTCATCGCGTGATACCCGGCTTCATGACCCAGGGTGGCGGCTTCACCCGCAACCTGCAGCAGAAACCGACGCGTCCGGCGATCCGCAACGAAGCCGGCAACGGCCTGCGCAATGCGATCGGCACCGTCGCCATGGCACGCACCAAGGATCCGCATTCGGCGACTGCGCAGTTCTTCATCAACGTCGCCGACAACGATTTCCTCGACTTCAAGTCGCCCGACGAGAACGGCTACGGCTACACGGTGTTCGGGCGCGTCAGTTCGGGCATGGACGTGGTGCAGAAAATGGTCCAGGTGCCGACGGCCACCATGGGACCGCACCAGAACGTGCCGCGCACGCCGATCGTCATCGAAAGGGCGCGCGTGCTGGAAGCCGCCCCGGCGAAACCCAAACCGGCCAAGGCCGCCCAGTAATTTCCATTCAAGGACATTCCTCATGATCAAGCTCCACACCAACCACGGCGTCATCAGCCTCGAACTCGACGCCGCCAAGGCACCGGACACCGTCGCCAACTTCATCAAGTACGTCGAGGACGGCCACTACAGCAACACCGTTTTCCACCGCGTCATCGACGGTTTCATGATCCAGGGCGGCGGCTTCGAGCCGGGCATGAAGCAGAAGCCGACCCGCGAACCGGTGCAGAACGAAGCCAACAACGGCCTCAAAAACGACAAGTACACCATCGCCATGGCGCGCACCTCGGCGCCGCATTCGGCCAGCGCGCAGTTTTTCATCAACGTCGGCGACAACGACTTCCTGAACCATACCGCGCCCACGCCCCAGGGCTGGGGTTACTGCGTGTTCGGCAAGGTGGTGGACGGCACTGATGTCGTGGATAAAATCCGCAAGGTCAAGACCGGCAGCAAGGGCATGCACCAGGACGTGCCGCTTGAAGATGTGATCATCGAAAAAGCCGAAGTCGTCTGAATCCGCGGGGCGGCAACGCCCCGCCGCCCATGCACACGCTGCTCATCTCCGACCTGCACCTCGCGCCCGAACGGCCGCAGATCACGGAACAGTTTCTCCGCTTCACCCGCGACATCGCCCCCGGCGCGCAGGCCCTCTACATACTCGGCGACCTGTTCGAATACTGGGCCGGAGACGACGATGACGACCCGCTGGGCCTGCAGGCCGCGGCGGCACTTGCCGGACTGGCCGCCAGCAGCACCCGCGTCTTCCTGATGCACGGAAACCGCGACGTGCTGATGGGACAACAGCTGGCGCAGCGTTGCGGTGCGATGCTGCTCGACGATCCCTTGCTGACCGATCTTCACGGCACGCCGACGCTGCTCAGCCACGGTGATGCACTGTGCACCGGTGATGCCGATTACCAGCGCTTCCGCGCCTATGCGCGCGACCCCGGCAACCAGTCAAAATTCCTCGCCCAGCCGCTCACCGCACGCCGCGAACAGATGCGCGGCATGCGTGCGCAGAGCGAAGCCAGCAAGCAGCAGAAAAGCGAAACCATCATGGACGTGACACCGGCGGCGGTGGAAGAACTGCTGCGCCGCCACGGATACCCGCGGCTGATCCACGGCCACACCCACCGCCCCGCGATGCACGTCCACGACGTCGACGGCCACCGCTGCGAGCGCTGGGTGCTCAACGACTGGTACGAACGCGGCGGCTACCTGCTCTGCGATGCCACTGGCTGCAAGATGCACCGGCTGTAGCCGGCGCTGCGGCTAACCGGCCAGGCCGCGCTGCAGGTCAGCCTGGATATCCTCGATGTTCTCCAGCCCGACGGCGACGCGCAGCAGTCCGTCGCCGATGCCGGCCGCGACGCGCGCCTCCGGCGTGATGCGGCCATGGGTAGTCGATGCCGGATGGGTGATCGTGGTCTTGGTATCGCCGAGGTTGGCGGTGATCGACAGCAACCGCGTGTGATCGATGACCCGCCACGCCGCGTCCTTGCCGTCCTTGAGGTCGAAGGACACGATGCCGCCGCCCGATTTCTGCTGTTTCATCGCCAGCGCATGCTGCGGGTGTGAGGGCAGTCCCGGGTAGTACACCCGCGCCACCTGCGGCTGCCGTTCGAGCCACTGCGCAAGTTTCAGCGCCGAGGCGCACTGCGCCTGCAGGCGGATGTTCAGTGTTTCCATGCCCTTGAGGATCACCCATGCATTGAAGGCGCTCAGCGTCGGCCCGGCGGTGCGCAGGAACCCGAGCACGCCTTCGTACACCACTTCCTTTTTCCCCAGCACCGCACCGCCGAGCACACGCCCCTGCCCGTCGAGGTACTTGGTCGCGGAGTGGATCACCACGTCGGCTCCGAATTCCAGCGGCCGCTGCAGTGCCGGCGAGCAGAAACAGTTGTCGACGGCGAGCAGCGCGCCGGCACGGTGGGCAACACCGGCGAGGGCGGCGATGTCATAAACCTCGGTCAGCGGATTCGAGGGCGTCTCGACGTAGAGCAGCCGCGTCGACGGCTTCACCGCGGCTTGCCAGGCCGACACTTCGGTGCCGGAGACAAAGGTGGTGTCGATGCCGAAACGCTTGAGGATCGTGCCGAAGAGCTGCACCGTCGCGCCGAACACCCCGGCGGAACAGACCACGTGGTCGCCCGACTTGAGCAGACCCATCGCCGTCGACAGGATCGCCGCCATCCCCGAGGAGGTCGCGATGCAGCACTCGGCGCCTTCCAGCGCGGCAAGCCGCTGTTCGAACATGGTCACCGTCGGATTGGTGAAGCGCGAGTAGATATTGCCCGGCTGCTGGTTGGAAAACCTTGCCGCCGCCTCCGCCGCCGACTTGAACACGAAGCTCGAGGTCAGGTACATCGCCTCGGCATGTTCGCCGAACTGGCTGCGCTCAATGCCGGCGCGCACCGCCAGCGTGTCCAGGCCCAGGCCTTCCGGATTGAATGTCTTGTCCATGTTCCACCTTCCGCAGACGCAAAAAAACCCGATTCAGCATTCTGCTAAACCGGGTTGCCCACGCTTTAGCCGCATTTTTTCGGACTGCCACCCGTTTCTGGGTCGGCCCCGGCGCCCGCAAGCTGATCGTCAAATCGGCGCAGGGAGAAGACTAACCCGGGCCGGCGGAAGCCGTCAAACCGGGCGCTCGCCGTCGACCAGCCGCGCCATCTGCAGCGCTTCCGCATCAGCACGCTCGCGCAGCCCGGCGGCGACACTGTCGCGATCGGCCTGCACTCGGTTCTGGCTGACCTTCCACTTGCCCTCTATCGATGTCACCGGAATTTCGATGCCGACGATGGCCTCGAGCATGCGGTCGATGTATTCCGCAGGCGCGTCGCCGACACCCCAGGGCCGCCATTGGCCGGCCTCCTGGCTGTCGGTCAGGCGTGATACCAGGTCGCGCAGCCATTCGCGGTCGTCATGCACCAGCAGGGGTCCGCGGACATGGACCACGGCATAGTTCCATGTCGGCACCACCTTGCCGTGTTCACGTTTGGACGGGTACCAGGACGGCGTGACATAGGTCTGCGGTCCCTGGAATACCGTCAGCACCTCGCCCTCCGGCGGTTGCCGCCACAGCGGATTGGCACGCGCGACATGGCCGCGCAGACTGCCCTTCGGCGCGGGATCGGGGTCAATCAGCAAGGGCAGGTGGTTGGCTTCGGCGATGCCGCCGCAAACAGTGACCAGCGTCGCCAGCGGATGCGCGCGGATCAACGCATGCATCACCTCGACGCTTGTTTCCCGGAAAGCCGCGACCTCGTACATGCCGCGGACGGGAGGTCAGTCGACGGTTTCCAGCCCGAGGTCGAGCTGGGTCGCCGCAGCAGTGGCCTCGGCCTTTGCGCTGTCCCTCCGCTGCGCCTCGACCCCGTCAAGGTAAGCCTGGGTGACATCGCCGGTGATGTACTGGCCGCTGAAGCAGGAGGTCTCGAAATGGGTCACCGCCGGATTGACGCTGCGCACGTCCTCGATCAGCGCGTCGAGATCCTGGTAGATCAGTGCATCGCAGCCGATTTCGCGGGCGATCTCGTCGTCGCTGCGACCGCTGGCAATCAGTTCGTCGCGCGAGGGCATGTCGATGCCGTAGACATTGGCGTAACGCACCGGCGGCGCCGCCGATGCGAAATACACCTTGCGCGCGCCCGACTCGCGGGCCATCTGCACGATCTCCCGGCTGGTGGTTCCGCGGACGATGGAGTCGTCGACCAGCAGCACGTTCTTGCCGCGGAACTCCATGCCGATGGCATTGAGCTTCTGGCGCACCGATTTCTTGCGGATCGACTGGCCGGGCATGATGAAGGTGCGGCCGATGTAGCGGTTCTTGATGAAGCCCTCGCGATAGGCCAGGTTCAGCTGCTTGGACAGCTGCATCGCCGCCGGCCGGCTCGAATCCGGAATCGGGATCACCACGTCGATGTCGAGATCCGCAAAATCCTTCGCGATCTTGCGCCCCAGGCTCTCGCCCATGCGCAGCCGCGTCTCATACACGGAGATGCCGTCGATCACCGAATCCGGGCGCGCCAGATAAACGAATTCGAACAGGCAGGGATTCAGTGTAGGGTTGGCCGCGCACTGCTGGCTGTGGAAGTTGCCGTCGAGGTCGATGAAGATCGCCTCGCCCGGCGCAACATCGCGCACCAGCTTGAAACCGAGGCCGTCGAGTGCAACGCTTTCAGAAGCCACCAGGTACTCGCGGCCCTGCGGGGTTTCATTCTTGCCGAAGACCAGCGGGCGGATGCCGTAAGGGTCGCGGAACGCGAGCAGGCCGTAACCGGCGATCATCGCCACCACGGCATAGGCACCGCGGCAGCGCCGGTGCACGCCGGAGACCGCGGCGAATATGGTTGCCGGATCGAGCTTGTAATTGGTGGCGTTCGCCGCCAGCTCGTGCGCCAGGACGTTGAGCAGCACTTCCGAGTCCGACTCGGTGTTGACATGGCGCAGGTCGAGGCGGAACAGGTCGTTTTTCAGCTGCTCGGCATTGGTCAGGTTGCCATTGTGGCCGAGCACGATGCCGAAGGGCGAATTGACATAGAAAGGCTGGGACTCGGCGGCAGACCATGCCGAACCGGCAGTCGGGTAACGCGTATGGCCGATGCCGGCATGGCCGGCGAGGCCGCGCATGTTGCGCGTGCGGAACACGTCGCGCACCATGCCGCCACCCTTGTGCATGTGAAAACTCGAACCGTCGGCAGTGACGATCCCGGCCGCATCCTGGCCGCGGTGCTGCAGCACCAGCAGCCCGTCATAGAGCAGCTGGTTGACCGGGTTACGGGCGACGACTCCGACTATTCCGCACATGGCGCTTCCTCAGCCGTACTTGATATGTTGCCCGATCGCCGGCGGCAACCAGTCCCTGATGCCCAGTGCTGCCCGCTCCAGCAGCGGACGCAGCGCCGCTTCCCGCCAGACCGGCTCGGCCGGCAGTGACGTCGCACCTGCAACCAGCACCAGCGCCATCACCACCAGCAGGCCGCGCGCCAGACCGAACAGTGCTCCAAGCATGCGATCCTCGACACTGAGCCCGGCGCTTTTGACCAGCTGCGAGGCGGCAATGGCAACAAGGCTCATTGCCAGCAGCGCCAGAAAAAATACCGTGGCAAATCCCGCCAGAAGACGCAGTTCCATGGTCGGTATTTCCTCCGGCATCAGCGTGGCGAGTTCGCCGCCAAGCATCCATGCCGCGACAAAGGCAATCGCCCACGCGGCGAGCGCGAGAACCTCGCGCACAAGGCCGCGGATGACACTGAGCAGGACTGAAAAACCGACAATCGCGAGCACCACATAATCAAGCAGGGTCATCGGCTATCGCGGCACGACTTTGCCGTCGAGCTGAAGCTTCTGCAGCTGGGCACGCGCCTTCTCAGCGGCCTCGCGGCTGGCATAAGGTCCGACACGCACCCGCGTCACCGGACCCTTGGCCGTCTGCACGACTTCCGTATAGGCCTTCAGCCCTGCACCGGCGATCTTCGCCTGCAGTTCCTTTGCCTTCGCGGCATCCGACAGCGCAACCACCTGGATCGCGAAACCGCCGGACGTCTTCGCTGCCTCCCTGGCTTTTGGCGCATCCTTGGCTTTGACGGATGTCTCCGGCCTGGCCACCGGCGCGGGCGCCTCGGGCTTCGCAGCCGGCGCAGCCTTGGTCCCGGACCCGGTGTCAGCTGCAGGTTCCGGCTTCGGCTCCGGTTTCGCCTCCGACTTCACTGCGGTATCCGGGACCTGTGCAACAGCGTCCGCCGACGCCGGAACATCGGCAGGTTTCAGCGGCGCGGGCTTTGCCGACAGCACGCCGGCATCCGGTGAAGGAATCTGGATCTCGATGCTCTGGCTGGAAGGTCTGGGTTCCGAATCCAGCACCATCGGCAGCACCACCGCCACTGCGGTGACCAGCACGATTGCGCCCACCAGGCGGCGGCGTGCACGTTTTTTCAGCTGGAGTTCTTCGTCGCTAACGGCTTTCGCCATGTTTCGTCCACCAGTATTGCTGTAACTAATTGATTTTAAACAACTATTTAAGCTGACGCTTGCGGGCCGCAGTCATTGCGGCGGCGACGACGAGAAACGATCCGAAGGCCAAAATTCTATCACCATCTCCCGCCAGCTGATATGCATGATCCATTGCTTCGGCAATATTTGCGCAGTTCGTGATCTCCGCAACAACACCCGCATCACGCAGCCGTCGCTGCAATTCGTCCGCAGGCGTCGCTCGCGCGCCCTCCACTGCCGCGACAAACCAGTGATCGACATGGCCGCGCAAGACGCGGGCGACGCCGTCGACATCCTTGTCGTTGAGCATCGAGAACACCGCCAGCGTGTTGCGATAGCCCGTCATTCTCGCCAGATTGTCCACCAGTGCCGCCGCCGCCTGCGGATTGTGGGCCACATCGAGGATCAAGGCCGGACGCCCCGGCAACACCTGGAAGCGGCCCGGGTTTTCGACGCGCACCAGGCCGTTGCGGATGTCGCCGACGGTGACCGGCAGCCGTTCACGCAAGGCATCGAGCGCGGCGATACAGGCGCTGGCGTTTGCCACCTGGAAATTGCCGCGCAGCGCCGGCAATGGCAAACCATGACGATTGCCGCCGGGCCCCCGGTAGCTCCACTGCAGGGGCTGCAGTTCAAAATCGAAATCACGCCCCAGTTGCAGCAGCTTCGCGCCGATACGGGCGGCATGCGCGGCCACCGTCTGCGGCGGCTCGCGGTCCGCGCAGACTGCGAACTTTCCCGGACGGAATACATGGGCCTTCTCCGCACCGATGGCCTCCCGGGTATCGCCGAGATACTCCATGTGGTCAAGCCCGACGCTCATCAGCATCGCAACATCGCAGTCGAAGGCATTGACGGCATCCAGCCGGCCGCCGAGGCCGACTTCGAGTATCGCCACGTCGACGCGTTCGCGGCAGAACAGCCACATCGCCGCCAGCGTGCCGAATTCGAAATAGGTCAGCGCAACGCCCGTACCGGCACGTGCCCGCTCGACTGCAGCAAAGGCCTCGACCAGCGCATCATCGCCCGCTTCTGCGCCGCCGATGCGTACCCGCTCGTTGTAACGCAGCAGATGCGGCGAGGTGTAGGTACCCACCCGGTAAGCTGCGCTCCCGAGCACTGCCTCGAGCATCATGCAGGCCGAGCCCTTGCCGTTGGTGCCGGCGACGGTGATCAGCGGAAATGCGGGCTTCAGTGCCATTGCATCCCGCACCGCCTTGACACGGTCCAGCCCCATGGCGATGGACTGGGGATGCTGGTGCTCGATGTAATCGAGCCAGCCGGCCAGCGAGGATGGCAGGGTCATGTCAGGGAACCGGTGGCCGGATCGGGACTGGTCCGGACCGGAGGCACCGCAGAACTCATGCGGGTGCTCAGCCAGGCGGCGGCTGTTTCAACAGCAGCGCCAGCAACCGGGCCAGCGAGTCGCGCATTTCGCGGCGATCGACGATCATGTCGAGCGCGCCCTTCTGCAGCAGGAACTCCGCGCGCTGGAACCCTTCCGGCAGGGTTTCGCGCACAGTCTGCTCGATGACCCGCGGGCCGGCAAAACCGATCAGCGCATTGGGCTCGGCGATGACCACGTCGCCGATCATCGCAAAGCTGGCGGACACCCCGCCCATGGTCGGGTCGGTCAGCACCGAGATGAACGGCAGCTTCGCCTCGCCCAGGCGCGTCAGGGCCGCGCAGGTCTTGGCCATCTGCAACAGCGAAAACAGCCCTTCCTGCATGCGCGCGCCGCCGGTGGCGGTAAAACAGATGAAGGGAAGACGCTGCTCTACGCAGACCTGCACTCCGCGCACGAAACGTTCGCCGACCACCGAACCCATCGAACCGCCGAGGAAACCGAATTCGAAAGCCGCGGTGACGACCTGGATGTCCTTGATCGCCCCCTGCATCACCACCAGCGCGTCCTCCTCGCCGGTTTCGTTGCGCGCATCAGCAAGGCGATCGACATAACGCTTGCTGTCGCGGAACTTCAGGCTGTCGACCGGCAGCACCTCGACGCCGATCTCGTAGCGGCCTTCCTGGTCGAGCAGCCAGTCGAGGCGCTCGCGCGCCGAAACGCGGTTATGGTGATTGCACTTCGGGCAGACAAACAGGTTCTTCTCGAGGTCCGTACGGTAAAGCACCGCCTCGCAGGAATCGCATTTGCTCCACAGCCCTTCCGGAACCGCCTTCTTCGGGGCGCCGGTATCGCGCTTGATGCGCGGCGGCAGCAGCTTCTGCAGCCAGCTCATGCTGCCGCTGCTCCGGCATCCATCGCCGCACGGATGTCCGACATGAAGGCGCGGGCGCGGGGGGCGGCTTCGGCCGGCGCCGCCTCGATCTCCTGCACCAGGCGGCTGCCGATCACCACCGCATCGGCAACCTGCGCCACGGAACGCGCAGTCTCGCCGTCACGGATGCCGAAACCGACACCGACCGGCAGCGTGGTGAAGCTGCGGATATGCGCAAGGCGCCGAGCGACCTCGGCAACATCGATGGTCGCGGCGCCGGTGACGCCTTTCAGCGAAACGTAATACAGGTATCCGCGACCCAGCGCCGCGACCTGCTTCAGGCGCGCATCGGTGGTCGTCGGCGACAGCAGGAAAACGGTATCCAGCCCGGCGGCATCCAGGGTGGCCACCAGGCGTTCGGCCTCCTCCGGCGGGTAATCGACCACCACCACGCCATCAGCGCCGGCCGCCTTCGCCGCTCCGGCAAAAACATCGACACCCATGGATTCGACCGGATTGGCATATCCCATCAGCACCACCGGCGTGTCGCTGTTTGTCCTGCGGAACTCGGCAACCCAGCCGATCACGTCACGCAGCGATACGCCGTGCTTCAGCGCGCGTTCGCTCGAACGCTGGATCACCGGACCGTCAGCCATCGGATCGGAGAACGGCACGCCGAGTTCGATGACATCGGCGCCGCCGGCGACCAGGGCATGCATCAGCGGCACGCAACTCGCCGGATCAGGATCACCTGCGGTGAAAAACGGTATCAGGGCCTTGCGTCCCTGCTGCTTCAGTCTGGAAAACGTGGCTGCGATGCGCGACATTGCGGATTCTTCGTGTTGCGGTTCAGAACTTGAGCCCGGACTTCTCGGCGACGGTATGCATGTCCTTGTCGCCGCGTCCGGAGAGATTGACCAGCAGGATCTGGTCCCTGCGCATGCGCGGCGCGATTTTCGCGGCATAGGCCAGCGCGTGGCTCGACTCCAGCGCCGGGATGATGCCCTCGAGACGGCACAGCTTGTGGAAAGCCTCCAGCGCCTCGTCATCGGTCACCGCGACGTATTCTGCGCGGCCGCTGTCCTTCAGCCAGGCATGCTCCGGGCCGACGCCGGGATAATCGAGGCCAGCCGAAATCGAATGCGTCTCGATGATCTGCCCGTTGTCGTCCTGCAGCAGATAGGTGCGGTTGCCGTGCAGCACACCCGCACGGCCGGCACACAGCGTCGCCGAATGCTGGCCGGTTTCCAGGCCATGTCCTGCGGCCTCCACTCCGATCAAACGCACCGACTCGTCGGTGATGTAGGGGTGAAAAATGCCGATGGCGTTGGAGCCGCCACCGACGCAGGCCAGCACCGCATCCGGCTGGCGTCCGGTCATCTCGGGCATCTGCTCGCGCGCTTCCTTGCCGATCACCGACTGAAAATCGCGCACCATCATCGGATAGGGATGCGGTCCGGCAACGGTGCCGATGATGTAAAAGGTGTTTTCGACATTGGTCACCCAGTCGCGCATCGCCTCGTTCAGCGCATCCTTCAGCGTCTTCGAACCCGACTCCACCGGAACCACCGTCGCGCCCAGCAGCTTCATGCGGTAGACGTTCTGCGCCTGGCGCTTGACGTCCTCCGAACCCATGTAGACCACGCACTCCATGCCGTAACGCGCGGCAATGGTTGCCGTCGCCACACCATGCTGGCCGGCGCCGGTTTCCGCAATAACCCGCGGCTTGCCGAGATGCCGGGCCAGCAGCGCCTGACCGATCACGTTGTTGATCTTGTGCGCGCCGGTGTGATTGAGATCCTCGCGCTTGAGGTAAACCTGTGCCCCGCCGAAATGTTCGGACCAGCGCCGCGCGTGATAGACGGGACTCGGCCGGCCGACATAATGCTTAAGTTCGTATGCGAACTCCGCCAGAAAGCCCGGATCATCCTTGAATTGCGCGTATGCCGCCTTAAGGTCTTCCAGTGCGGAGATCAGCGTCTCCGAAACGAACACACCGCCGTACGGGCCAAAGTGGCCTTTGGCGTCCGGCAAGTCATATACCCGCATTGCGCACCCCGTTGATGAAGGCTTCGATTTTCGCGGCATCCTTGATGCCCTTCGTCGATTCCACGCCGCTCGACACGTCGACCGCCCAGGGCCGCACGCGCCGCACCGCCTGCTCCACGTTGTCAGGATTGAGACCGCCCGACAGGATCACGGGCATCGGCAGGTCCGGCGGAATCAGCGACCAGTCGAAAACGGCGCCGGTTCCACCGTGCACACCGTCGACCCAGGCATCCAGCAGCAGGCCTCTGGCGGCATGAAAATCACGCGTGTATTGTAGCAAATCGGTTCCCGCCCTGACCCGCAAGGCGCGCAGGAAAGGCAAGCCGAAACCCTCGCAGTAACCGGGAGTTTCATCACCATGGAACTGCAGCAGCTGCACAGGCGCTGCAGCCACGGTTTCGCTCACGGTTGCCGCGTCCGCATTGACAAACAATCCGACCGGGACAACAAACGGCGGCAGCACGTCGATGATTTCGCGTGCCCGCGCCGGCGTCACTGCGCGCGGGCTGCCGGGATAAAACACCAGGCCGATCGCATCCGCTCCCAGGCGGGCGGCAGCGAGGGCATCCTCGACGCGGGTGATGCCGCAGATCTTGATCCGGGTTTTCATTTCACTGCAGCTCCGCATGGGCCAGCCGCGGCAAATGCAGGCGCGGCGCCGGCAACCCCCACTGCGGCGGGTACTCGACCCGCGCCAGGTAGAGGCCGGAAGCATCGAATGTCGGCGCCGCCTGCGAGCGGTCGCGGCCCGCCAGCAGCCCGGCAACCCAGTCCGGCGGGTGTTTGCCCTTGCCCACATAGACCAGGCTGCCAACGAGGTTGCGCACCATGTGATGCAGGAAGGCGTTCGCCCGGAACACGAAAATCAGGTACGGCCCGGACCGGTGTATCGCAGCCTCGTGCAGCGTCCGCACCGGTGATTGCGCCTGACACTCGGCGGCGCGAAAAGCGCTGAAATCATGCTCGCCGACGAGGCCGGCCGCGGCCTCACGCATGCGCTCCACATCAAGCGGCATGTGGAACCAGCCGATGCGGCCGTGATCCGCTGCCGGCCGCACCGGCGAATTGAGCAGAACGTAGCGGTAAGTCCGCGACAGGGCCGAGAATCGCGCATGGAAGTCCGAGGCAACCGCTTGCGCCCAGGTCACAGCCAGTCCCGGCGGCAACAGTGCATTGACGCCGCGCACCCATGCGCTGACCGGTCGATCGACTGCACAGTCAAAATGCACCACTTGGTCCAACGCATGCACCCCCGCGTCGGTACGGCCCGCGCACACGGTTTTGACCGGGACACCGGCAATTCCGGCACAGGCCTGCTCCAAGCGGTCCTGCACGGCACAGCCTTCGAGCTGACTCTGCCAGCCGCAGAATCCGCCACCGTCGTATTCAATGCCCAGCGCCATCCTCACGGGCCATGCCTCCGATAGGGTTTTACCTGCCCCGAAAAAAAACCGCGGCAGAGCAACTGCCGCGGTTCATGATAAGGCCTGACGGGAACCTCAGCCGAGGGAGCCGAGCAGTTTCTGCGCCTGATCCTTCTGCTCGCTATCCCCCTCTTTCAGCACTTCCTGGAGGATTTCCCTGGCACCGTCGTTGTCGCCCATTTCCTGGTAGGCCTTGGCCAGATCGAATTTCTGCTGAACATCGTACCAGTGGCTGTCCTTGTCCGCCGCCGGCGCTGCCGTTGTCGAAGGATCGTCGAGGTTGATGTTGAGGTCGCCGACATCGATCTTGAAATCAAGTCCGGCATCCGTTGAGGGCTCCGGTTCTGCCGCTGCCGCTGCGGGCTCCGCTGCGGGTACGTCGATGGCCGGCAACTCGATGTTGAAATCGATCGTTCCCGAATCTGCGGGCGCCGGGGCCTCCAGGGCAATGTCGGTCTGCGCTCCAGGCGCGGGAAGATCTAGGTTGAACTCCGTCACTGCCGGCTCCGCTGCGGTCTCGGCGGGTGCCGCCATCTGCACCGTGCCACCGAAATCGGCAGGCTGCGCTGTGGTCGCGGGATCGGCATCGAGTGCGATGTCCGGAACGTTGCTGCTGTCACCACCCAGGTCGAAGTCCAGATCAGTGCTCGTCGCGCTGTCCGAGGCGTCGGCCATCGGTGCCACGTCCTTGCCCGCGGCGTACAGCGGATTGGCGGGATCCAGCGCATATCCCATGGCAGCCAGCTTGATCCAGTTGTCGCCCGAACCGCCGGTCAGCGAATTCATTGACTCCGCTACCTTCGCGAAAGAAGCGGGATCCTTCCTCGCGGAATAAACCTCCGCGAGCTTCAGTTGCACATCCTCGCGCGAGGGATCGCGCGCCATCGCATCCTTGAGGATTTCCTCGGCTTGTCCGTCACGGCCATAGGCGATGTAAACCTCCGCCTCCTGCACTGGATCCACTTCGTCGGTGGACGCAGCCACCGCATCCAATGCTGCAGCGGGTTCATCGACAGCAGCAACGGCGCCGCCCGCAGCAACTGCCGCCAGGGTGGGCGCAACCGCCTCGACATCCTCGCTGGCCGCCTGCGCGCGGCGACGGCGCATCACCGCCATGCCGAGCCCGCCGAGCACAAGGACCCCGAGGCCGCCACCGATCAGCGGCAGGTTATCCATCACCACATCCATCATTTCCGGCTCGGGCGGAGGGGGCGGCGGCGCAACAGGCTTGGGCTTGGGCTTGGGCTTCGGTTTCGGTGCGGGTTTCGCTTCCTCGGCCGGTTTGTCGGGTGCAGGCGCGGCCGCATCGGTTTTCACCTCTGCCACGGATGCGTCAGCCTTGGACTCCGGCTTGGCTGCCGAAGCCTCGGGCTTCGCGGCAGCATCCTTCGCCGGCTCCGCAGGTTTCTCCGCTGGCTTCGCTGCATCAGCCTTTGCTGCCTCGGCCTTCTGCTGCACCGCAGCCATGCCCGGGCTCTTCAGTTCGGCAAGTTTTTGCGAGTCCTTGATCGTCTTCTCGAGCTGGGCGATGCGTTCGTTGGCCTCGGCCAGCTCCTTGGTACGCGCGATCAGCTCTTCCTGCAGCGCGCGTGCCTTGGCCTCGCCGGATAGCGGGGCACCGCCCTTGCCGGGTTCACCCTTCGACAGCTTGACCACATCCCGGCTCTCTGCTGCCGCGGGATCATCCACTTTCGCGGCGATGCGGCCACGCGCGGTGCTGCTGCCCTCCGGAGCCTGACCCGCCGCATCGGCAATACGGCTGCTGTAGGCGCGCCAGTCTGCAACCTGGGTGCGATATTCCTTGATTGCCTCGCCCTGCGGGATCGCCGCGAGTTCCTGCGCGTCAGGCACCCGCAGAATGCGTCCCGACCTGACCAGATTCAGATTGTTGCGAATGAAGGCGTCCGGATTGCTGCGATAGAGACCGACCAGCATCTGTTCAAGCGATACGCCCTCGGGCTTGAGACTTGCGGCAATCTTGCCCAGCGTCTCGCCTTTGGCGATTGGCCCGTACTCCTGGGCCTGGGTCCTTGGCGCAGCCGGGGCCGGCGCGGGAGCCTGCGCAGCGGGCGCGGCCGCAATGGGCTTCGACACCGGTGCCACCGGCGCTGCCGCCGGAGCGGCAAGAGCCTGCGCCTGCTGGCCGTAGCCGGGCGGGTCGAGCAAGGCGGTGTATTCACGGACGATACGGCCACCTGACCATGACAATTCAATCAGCAGGTCGACAAACGGCTCGTTCATCGGGCGCGAGCCGGTGACCTTGATGAAGGATTGGCCGTTCGGACGCCGCTCGATGCTGAGCTTGAGTCCGGTCACGCCGGCGTTGTACTGCAGGTTGGCCTGCTGATAGGCATCCGGGGAAGCCAGCCGGACAGCGAGGGTTGATGCCTCATCCCCCCTCACCGCGACGAGGTCGATTTCCGCCATCAGCGGCTGACCCAGGCTCGATTGAACGGTGAGCCGTCCCAGACCGGCCGCGTGCGCCATCCAGGGCGCGAGCAGCAGCAGTGCCACCGCCAGTGCTTTGCCAAGAGAGAAAGTGCGCACGAACCGCTCCCGTATCGTTTTTTTATGGGACAACAAAGTTAGCATCAATCAGTTAGGCATGCAAGCTAACAAATCCTCTAATGTTGCCGCCCAACCACATATTTTTTAAAGGATTTTCCGGCTCCGAATCATCCCGGGCTCTGCCGGTCAAGGCCCGACCAAGGACACCGGCTCAGGCACTTGTCGGAACACCGCTGGCAGGCTGCTGACGCACCGCAGCACCGGACTCCAGCAGAATGCGCAACATGCGGCGCAGCGGCTCTGCCGCGCCCCACAGCAACTGGTCGCCAACCGTGAAGGCCGTCAGATACTCGCCACCCATCGGCAGCTTGCGCAGGCGCCCCACCGGCACAGTCAGCGTGCCGGTCACTGCGGTCGGCGTCAGATCGCGCAAGGATGCCTCGCGCTGGTTGGGTACGACCTTCACCCATTCATTGGCCTTGGCCAGCAGTTGTTCGATTTCCGGCAGCGGCAGGTCGCGCTTCAGCTTCAGGGTGAGTGCCTGGCTGTGGCAGCGCATCGCTCCGATGCGCACGCAAACGCCGTCCAGCGGCAGCGGATTCGCTTCGCGTCCGAGGATCTTGTTGGTCTCGGCCATGCCCTTCCATTCTTCCTTGCTCTGGCCATTGCCCAGATCCTTGTCGATCCAGGGCAACAGACTGCCCGCCAGCGGATGCCCGAAATTCTCGGTCGGCACAGCACCCTTGCGCAAAGCATCGGCGACCACGCGATCGAGTTCGAGAATGGCGGAAGCGGGGTTGTCGAGCAGAGGCTTGGCCACCGCATGCACGGCACCCATCTGGGCGACGAGTTCGCGCATGTTGGCCGCGCCGGCGCCCGACGCCGCCTGGTAGGTCATCGCGGTTGCCCACTCCACGAGGCCGGCCTTGAACAGCCCGCCCAGCGCCATCAGCATCAGGCTGACCGTGCAGTTGCCGCCGATATAGTTCTTCACGCCCTTCGCCAGCGCGGCATCGATGACCTCGCGGTTGACGGGATCAAGAATGATCACTGCATCCGGCTGCATGCGCAACGCCGAGGCCGCATCGATCCAGTAGCCGCTCCAGCCGGCAGCGCGAAGCTTCGGGAATATGGCGTTGGTGTAATCCCCGCCCTGGCAGGAAATCAGGATATCCATCTTTGCCAGCGCGTCGACGCTGTTGGCATCCATCACCGGGCCGGCATCAAGGCCAATGTCCGGACCCTTGCCGCCGGCCTGCGAGGTCGAGAAGAATGTCGGCGCAATCAGCCCGAAATCGCGCTCTGCCCGCATCCGCTCCACGAGCACCGAGCCGACCATGCCGCGCCATCCGATGATTCCGACTTTTTTCATGACTAGACCTTTAAAAACAATATGCTACATCAAAGCATGCATTACAGCGCGGCGACCACGGCATCGCCCATTTCAGCGGTACCGACCTTCTTTGCGCCCGGCTCGTCGATGTCCGGCGTGCGGTAACCCGCCGCCAGCACGCTCTTCACCGCAGCCTCGATCCGGTATGCCCACTCGTCCTTGTTGAAGGTGTAGCGCAGCATCATCGCCGTCGACAGGATGGTGGCCAGCGGATTCGCAATGTTCTTGCCGGCAATATCCGGCGCCGAGCCGTGGATCGGCTCGTAGAGCCCGGCGCCACCGGAGTTGAGCGAAGCCGAAGGCAGCATGCCGATCGAGCCGGTCAGCATCGAGGCCTCGTCGGACAGGATGTCGCCGAAAATGTTGCCGGTGACGATGACGTCGAACTGCTTCGGATTGCGCACCAGCTGCATTGCTGCGTTGTCCACATACATATGCGACAGCGCGACTTCCGGATAATTCTTCGCGACGTCAATGACGATTTCGCGCCAGAAGCGGCTGGTCTCGAGCACGTTTTCCTTGTCGACGGAGCAGAGTTTCCTGCCGCGCTTCATCGCGGTCTGGAAACCGACCTCGGCAATGCGGCGGATCTCCGGCTCCGAGTAGAGCATGGTGTCGTAGCCTTCCTTCTCGCCGCGCGCGTTGTCACGGCGGCCGCGCGGCTCGCCGAAATAGATGTCGCCGGTCAGCTCGCGGATGATCATCAGGTCGAGGCCGGACACCACCTCGGGCTTCAGCGTCGAAGCGCTGACCAGCTCCGGGTAGAGCACCGCCGGACGCAGATTGGCGAACAGCCCGAGTTCCTTGCGGATGCGCAGGATGCCCTGCTCCGGCCGCTGCGGCCGCGGCAGCGCGTCGTATTTCGGACCACCCACTGCGCCGCAGAGCACGGCATCGGCGGCCTTTGCGAGCCTGAGCGTGGGCTCCGGCAGCGGATCGCCATGGGCATCAAAACCGGCGCCGCCGAAAGGCGCCTCTTCCATTTCCAGCCTGAGGCCGTCGGCAGCAAGGCGCTTGAGCACTTTCAGCGCCTGGCCGACGATTTCGGGGCCGATGCCGTCACCGGCGAGAACTGCGATTTTCATGTTTGAACCGTGAAAGAAACGAGCAGGGGCGGGCGAAGCGCAAACGGCTTTCGCACGCCGCTCCCTGCTCAGGGGTTGATCAAAACAGCCAGGGCTGCGCCGCCTTGTGTTTCGTTTCGAAAGCGCGGATCTCGTCGGCATGCCCCAGCGTCAGGCCGATGTCGTCAAGGCCGTTTAGCATGCAATGCTTGCGGTGCGGATCGATGTCGAAACCGAAGCTTTCGCCCGAAGGCGTGGTCACCGACTGCTGCTCGAGATCGATTGCCAACCGGTAACCCTCGGTCGTCTCGGTCTCGCGGAACAATTGATCCACGATCTGCGGATCGAGCTTGATCAGCAACAGGCCGTTCTTCAGGCTGTTGTTGTAGAAAATGTCGGCAAAACCCGGCGCGATGATGGTCTGGATCCCGAACTGCAGCAGCGCCCAGGGCGCATGCTCGCGCGAAGAGCCGCAGCCGAAGTTTTCCCGGGCAAGCAGCACCGTCGCGCCAATGTAGCGGCTCTGGTTGAGCACGAAATCCCTGTTCAGCGGGCGACCCGTGTTGTCGGAGTCCGGCTCGCCGCGGTCGAGGTAGCGCCATTCATCGAACAGATTGGGGCCGAAGCCCGTGCGCTTGATCGACTTCAGGAACTGCTTGGGGATGATGGCGTCGGTGTCGACGTTGGCACGATCCAGCGGCGCCACCAGTCCTTCCTTGCGAATGAACTTTTCCATGCTACTTCGTCGACCTCTGGATCGCCTCGCCCGCCTTTTCGACGTCCTTGCCCACGCCGGCCACGGTATTGCAACCGGCCAGCACCAGCATTGCCGCCATCAGCATGATCACGCGTTTCATGAGCATCTCCTTTCGGTGAATCAATTCAGTTCACGTACGTCGACAAAATGCCCGGTAACCGCCGCGGCAGCGGCCATGGCAGGACTCACCAGATGCGTCCTGCCACCGGGACCCTGCCGGCCTTCAAAATTGCGGTTCGAGGTCGAGGCACAGCGCTCGCCCGGGCTCAGCTGGTCCTCGTTCATGCCGAGGCACATCGAGCAGCCGGGCTCGCGCCACTCGAATCCCGCCTCGACGAGTATTTTGTCCAGACCCTCCTGCTCGGCCTGGGCCTTCACCTGGCCGGAACCCGGCACCACCATCGCCAGCTTGACGTTGCCCGCGACCTTGCGTCCCTTGGCCACGGCTGCCGCGGCGCGAATGTCCTCGATGCGCGAGTTGGTACAGGCGCCGATGAACACCTTGTCGATGCGGATTTCGGCGATCGGCGTATTGGGCTTGAGATTCATGTACTGCAGTGCCCGCGCATAACCATCGCGCTTGACCGGGTTGGTTTCCTGCGCCGGGTCCGGAACCTTGCCGTCGACCGTGGTCACCATTTCCGGAGACGTGCCCCAGGTCACCTGCGGCTGGATGTCTTCCGCGCGCAGTGTCACCACGGTGTCGAATTTCGCATCCGGGTCGCTGACCAGCGTGCGCCAGTAGGCCACGGCCCTGCCCCACATCTCACCAGTGGGCGAGAACATGCGGCCCTTGCAGTATTCGATGGTCTTGTCATCGACGGCGACCATGCCGGTGCGCGCACCGGCCTCGATTGCCATGTTGCACAGGGTCATGCGCCCTTCCATCGACAGGCTGCGGATCGCGCTACCAGTGAATTCGATCGCGTGGCCGGTACCGCCGGCAGTGCCGATCTTGCCGATCACCGCGAGCGCGATGTCCTTGGCGGTGACACCAAAGCCGAGTTCACCCTCGACGGCGATGTTCATGTTCTTGTACTTCTTCATCACCATGCACTGCGTGGCGAGCACATGCTCGACCTCGCTGGTGCCGATGCCGAAGGCCAGCGCCCCGAAGGCGCCGTGGGTGCTGGTGTGCGAATCACCGCAGACCACGGTCATGCCCGGCAGCGTCGCGCCGTTCTCGGGCCCGATCACGTGCACGATGCCCTGGCGCTTGTCGAGGAAGGGAAAATAGACCTTGGCCTTGAATTCCCTGATGTTCTTGTCCAGGGTCTCGACCTGCAGCCGCGACACCTTGTCGGTGATGCCGTCGAGGCCCTTGTCCCAGTTGCGCGTCGGCGTGTTGTGGTCGGCAGTCGCGACCACGGAGTCCGCGCGCCAGACCTTGCGGCCAGCGAGCTTCAGGCCTTCGTAGGCCTGCGGGCTGGTGACTTCGTGCACCAGGTGGCGGTCGATGTAGATCAGCGCCGTGCCGTCCGCTTCGCTGCGGACGAGATGGCTGTCCCAGAGTTTGTCGTAAAGGGTTTTGCCTGCCATGGGTTCTGCCGTCGGGTTTTGAAAACTGCGGAAACCCTGAATTATGTCACAGGGACCGCGGCGTCCCCATGGCATCCGTCACGCGCAGTTCAGCCGGGCCGCAGCCAGCGCCACAACACGGCTGCCGCCGCCAGCGCGCAGGCGCCGCCCAGCGTGAACGTCAGCCCCGCCCCCAGTCCGCTCCAGGCGTAACCGCTCGCCAGTCCGCCGACCGTGCCACCCAGTCCGTAGGCGAGACTGCCGTAAATCGCCTGCCCCCGCGCCTGGTGGCGGCCGCGGAACAGCCTGTGCACGACGCCGATCGCGGCGGCATGGAAGGAGCCGAAACTCGCCGCGTGCAGGGTCTGCGCCGCCAGCAAAAGCAGAAAGCTGTCCGCGGCCCAGCCGATGACGACAAAACGCAGGGCAGCCAGCAGCGTGCTGGCGATCAGGATCGCGCGCAGCGAATAGGCCCGGTAAAGCCGCGACATCCAGATGAAAATGCCGATCTCGCAGACCACGCCCAGCGCCCACAGCCAGCCCGCAGCCGACTTGCTGTAACCATGGTCGACCAGGTGGATGGTGTAGAAGGTGTAGTACGGCCCGTGCGCGGCAGCCATCAGCGCCGAGGCCGCGATGATGGCAATGACCTCCGGCCGGCGCACGATCTGCCATACCGGCAGGTCATCGCCGGGATGCGGCTCCGCCTTCGATTCGGCGAGGGTCGCGGTCAGCAGCAGCATGACCGCCATCAATGCCGCGATCACCCAAAGCACTGCGCGCGGCCCGCTGGCGTCGATGATGTAACCGACCGCCACCACCGCGGCAATGAAACCGACCGAGCCCCAGACCCGGATGCGGCCGTAGCGCGCGGTCTCCTCGCCGAGGTGCGACAGCGTGGTTGCCTCGACCAGGGGCAGTGCCGCGCTCCAGAAAAACATCATCGCGAACAGCACGCCGAACAGCAGCCAGAAACCGTCGCCGGCGAACACGCCGAGGAAGGCCAGCATGCCCGCAGCGCCCGAGGCCTGCACGATGGCGATGCGCCGGCCGCTATGGTCGGCGAGCCAGCCCCAGAGATGCGGCGCGACTATGCGCGTCAGCTGGGGCAAGGCCATCAGCACGCCGATTTCGACGGCATTCATGCCGACGCTGTTCAGGTACAGCGCAAAGAACGGCGCGAAGGCGCCGAGGTAGGCGAAATAAGCGAAATAAAACGCGGAGAGACTGAGATGAATCGGTTTGGACACGGCGCCGTGGTATCACGCCCGCCGGCGCGATAAATTGCAAGTTATTGATTATATTGAAATTATTTAGATCGCGCATTCACAATCGAATGCCAGCTTAACCTGCCCCGGCAACGCGCTTAATCCAGGGCGCCCGTCTTCCAGCTTGGCACCCTGGCCACCTCTGCGATGCACTCATTCATCGCGTGAATGCGCCGAGGCCCGGTGTTCGCTTCCCGTTTACCCGTCTGCGTGCGCCACTGGCAGCGGCAAGTTCTTCGACCTCAATGCAAGCAAGCCAGGGATCAAAGTCCCTGATCATTCGGCACCAACCCGTCGACGATCCATCGAACCGGACCCTTTGATTCAGATCAATGCCGCCGCTGCCGCCGTGGCCTAACTTGCATTTCAGCACGCGTGCCGGTTGCCCATGGCCGGTCGCACAAGAACCCATACGCCGAGGATGCCATGAACCAAGCCGCACGCAAGGATCTTTTTGCCCACAAGGCCGGGAACTACGACAGCCGTTCGAACCGCATAAGCAACCTCGACAGCATCGCCAGCACAATCATCGCGAACGTCAAACTCGATCGCGGCATGCACCTCGTCGATTTCGGCGCCGGCACCGGCATGCTGCTGGAACGCATCGCCCCGCACGTCCGCAAAATCACGTCCATCGACGTATCACCCTCGATGGCGAAGCAGCTGCTCGAGAAAAAGGACCGGCTGCCCTGCGAACTGGAGCAGATCGAACTCGATCTCGAGACGGCGGATGCGCCCGGCGTGTACGACGGCGTCATCTCGTCGATGACCCTGCACCACATCCGTGATGTCGAGGCACTGCTGCGGAAGTTCCACGCCATGCTGAAGTCCGGCGGCTTCATAGCTTTGGCGGATCTCGACAGGGAGGACGGGAGCTTCCACACGGAGGAGACCGGTGTCCGTCATTTCGGCTTCGAGCGCCCCTGGATCGAGGCCGCCGCCCGCAAGGCGGGCTTCCGCGACGTGGCCACGCACGACGCAAGCGTGATCAGCAAACCCAATGGCGACTTCCCGGTTTTCCTGCTGACGGCGCGACGCTGAAGCGTGATCACGCCCCGCCCGACAATCAGGCTTCGTCGGGATCCGGATTTTCCGCAGCCGCGGCCGCCCGCAGTTTCTCGATGACGCCCTGCGGCGCCTGCGCCGCGATCACCGGCGTGCCGCTGTTGACGTCGGCATTCTGCGCGCGATGGCGCAGCGCGTGGTCCATCAGCGTCAGTGCCAGCATCGCCTCGCAGATCGGCGTGGCACGGATGCCGACGCAGGGATCATGGCGGCCATGCGTCTCGATCATCGCGGCCTTGCCGGCGGTGTCTATGGTGTGACGCGCGAGGCGAATGCTCGAGGTCGGCTTCACCGCGACATTGACGACGATGTCCTGCCCCGTCGAAATGCCGCCGAGCACGCCGCCGGCATTGTTGGATACGAAACCCTCAGGCGTCATTTCGTCAGAATGTTCGGTACCGCGCTGGCTGACTGCCGCAAAACCGGCGCCGATCTCGACGCCCTTCACCGCGTTGATGCTCATCATGTTGTAGGCGATGTCGGCGTCGAGCTTGTCGTAGACCGGCTCGCCGAGGCCCACCGGCACGCTCGAGGCGATGGTGGTGATCCTCGCGCCGACCGAGTCGCCGGACTTGCGCAGCTTGTCCATGAAGGTTTCGAGCTCGGCAACGATTTCCCTGTTGGGCGCAAAGAATGGATTGTTGCCGACCTCGTCCCAGGTGACGAAGGGAATCTCCACAGGCCCCAGCTGCGACATGTAACCGCGGATCACGGTGCCGTATTTTTCGTTCAGCCATTTCTTGGCAATCGCCCCCGCCGCCACGCGCACCGCGGTCTCGCGCGCCGACTGGCGGCCGCCGCCGCGGTAATCGCGGATGCCGTACTTCTGCCAGTAGGTATAGTCGGCGTGGCCCGGGCGGAACAGTTCCTTGATCTTGGAGTAATCCTTGCTGCGCTGGTCGGTGTTGCGGATCAGCAGCCCGATCGGCGTGCCGGTGGTTTTGCCCTCGAACACGCCGGAAAGAATTTCAACCTTGTCTTCCTCGCGGCGCTGGGTGACATGGCGCGAGGTGCCGGGCTTGCGGCGGTCGAGCTCAAGCTGGATGTCGGCTTCGGAGAGCGCCAGTCCCGGCGGACAGCCGTCGACAACGCAGCCGATGGCCGGCCCGTGCGATTCGCCGAAAGATGTGACGCAGAACAGGGTGCCCAGGGTGCTGCCCGACATGAGGTAAAAACTCCATTAAAATCAAGCATGAAGTTTAACACAGCCGACCTCCTGCCCCGAGCATGCCGATGACCGACAAACCCGACCCCGAGAACATCAAAGGCCCCGGCGGCCTCAACATGCGCCAGCTGCACGAACTGGTGAAACAGGGTCACGCGCGTGATCTCGCCAGCCGCGCACCCAATGCCCTGAAGCAGCCGCAGAACAGATGGCAGCGTCTGGCCCGATACGTCTGGGATAAAAAGCGCGGCTAGCAGCCGCGCAGGAATTCAACCCCCCAGGCCACGCCGAAGCCGGTGCAATCGCTGGTCACCGCGCCGAGCCCGCCCTTGCAGCCATGCGCCGACAGATCCATGTGGATCCACGGCGTTTTTTCTGTGAAGCGCTGCAGCAGGCGCGCGGCGAGGATGTGGTCGGCTTCACCATCCAGCGTGCACTGCTTGACGTCGGCCACAACGCTGTCGAGCGCGCTGTCGTAGTCCTCGTCCATCGGAAAAACGCAGACCCGCTCGCCGGTTGTGACGCCGGCGCGCAGTGCCTGCCGGGCCAACGCCTCGCTGGTGGCGAAAATGCCGCTGTAACGCGTGCCGACAGCGACATGCATCGAGCCGGTGAGCGTCGCGAAATCGACGATCAGCTCCGGCTTCGCGCGCGCCGCCAGTGTCAGCGCGTCGGAAAGCACCATGCGCCCCTCGGCATCGGTGTGCACGACCTCGATGGTGGTGCCGTTCAGCGCGGTGACCACGTCGTTCTGCTTGTAGGCACGCGGGCTGAGGTGGTTCTGCGCCAATGCAAGCCAGCAGTCGATGTTGACTTTCAGCCTTGACGCGGTCGCCGCGGTCAGTATGCCCAGCGCCACCGCCGAGCCGTTCATGTCTTCGTGCATGCCCATCATGTAGCGCGCCGGCTTCAGGTTGTGGCCGCCGGTGTCGAAACAGATGCCCTTGCCGACCAGCGCGACGGTTTTCTTGGCGCCGCGCGGCCGGTAGCGCAGGCGCACGATCGCGGCATCCTGCTCGTCACTGCCCTGGGCCACCGCGCAGAAGGCGCCTGCGCCCATTTTTTTCAGACGCCTGAAATCGTATTCCTCGCGCGTCCAGCCCTGCGCGCGCGCCAGTTCCGCGACGCGCTTGCGGTAAGTGCCGGGCGTCAGTTCGTTCGGCGGCAGTACCGTCAGCCTGCGGCACAGCACGTTGCCCTCGGCAACCGCGCGCGCCGCGGCAAAACCATCGCCCGCCTTGCAGCCCCACAGCTCAAGCAGTTTCAGCGGCGCCGCCGCAGATTTCTTCTTGCGTTGCGGCAGCGGCACACCGTTGACCCAGGCGACATAGGCGGCGCGTTCGGCCAGCGCGTGCCTTCCCCCCGCGGCACCGGCCACGGCGACATGCAGCGTCTCCGGTTGCTCCGCCAGCAGCTGTGCCAGCGCCTTGCGCAGCAAGGTGTGCTGCCCGAAGTTCGACTGCTTAGAATCCGGCGTCACCCACAGCACCAGCATGCCGTCGGCGGTCTCGGCGCTGACCGGAGACTGCGCGAGGTCTGCGACCTTCTTGCGCCTGCGCGCCAGGGCCTTTTCGAGCACGCCATGCAACGGCAGCGCCGACAGCGCGGTTCCGGAAGGCGCGACCACCAGCAGGTGGCGGATCTTGCCCAGCTCGCGCGCAGACGGGAGCGCGGTGCGGGATTGCAGTTTTGCCAGCATCATGGATTCCGTTGTTGGATATGCATCGATTATAACGAGGGAGCAGCCTGCTAAAATCAGGGCATCAGCCACCGACCGGAATCCGATGCGCACCTACCTCGACCTGCTGCGCCACGTGCTTGAACACGGCACCGAAAAGACCGACCGCACAGGCACCGGCACCATCTCTGTCTTCGGAGCGCAGCTGCGCTTCGACCTGGAAGCCGGCTTCCCGCTGGTCACCACCAAGAAGGTGCACCTGAAATCGATCATCCACGAACTGCTGTGGTTCCTGAAAGGCGACACCAACGTCAAGTACCTGCAGGACAACGGCGTGTCGATCTGGAACGAATGGGCGCGCGCCGATGGCGACCTCGGTCCGGTCTACGGGTACCAGTGGCGCTCCTGGCCAGCCGCCGACGGCCGCCATATCGACCAGGTTGCGCAGGTGCTGGAGCAGCTGAAAAAGAATCCGGACTCGCGGCGCATGATCATCTCGGCCTGGAACGTCGCCGATCTCGACCGCATGGCGCTGATGCCCTGCCACGCCTTCTTCCAGTTCTATGTCGCAGGCGGAAAACTGTCCTGCCAGCTCTACCAGCGCAGCGCCGACATGTTCCTCGGCGTGCCCTTCAACATCGCTTCCTACGCACTGCTGACGCTGATGATCGCCCAGGTCTGCGGGCTTAAACCCGGCGACTTCGTGCACACCTTCGGCGACACCCACATCTACCTGAACCATCTCGACCAGGTGAAGGAACAGCTGTCGCGCGAGCCGCGGCCGCTGCCGGTGATGAAGCTCAATCCCGAGGTAAAGGACCTGTTCGCGTTCAGGTACGAGGACTTTACGCTGGAGGGCTACGACCCGCATCCGGCGATCAAGGCGCCGGTCGCGGTCTGAGCCGATGAACGCCGCACAAAAGCCGCGCCTGTCGCTGATTGTCGCGATGGCGAAAAACCGGGTCATCGGTGCCGACGGAAAAATTCCCTGGCACCTGCCCAATGAACTGCAGCTGTTCAAGCGCGTGACCATGGGCCACCACATCGTGATGGGCCGCAAGACCTACGAATCGATCGGCCGCCTGCTGCCGGGACGCACCACGGTGATCGTGACCCGGCAGAAGGACTACAGTGTGCCCGGCGCCCTCGTCGCACACTCGCTCGACGAGGCTCTAGCCCGCAGCGCCGGAGACCCCGAAATCTTCATCATCGGTGGCGGCGAACTCTATCGCGCAGCCATGCCCCTGGCCGACCGCATTTATCTCACGGTGGTCGATGCCGAGCCGGCTGGCGACACGCGGATGCCCGAGTTCGACCCGGAGCAGTGGAGACTGGTCAGTACCGAGACCTTCGGCAAGGACGAGCGCCACGCCCACGACTACCGCTTCGAGGTCCACGACCGTGTAGCGGCCTAGTGCGCTGGCGCCGCTGGCTGCCTTCGCTGCCGGATACGCAGCACTGCGAAGCCTATCGACACCGACGAGTGGATGAAGTCGCTGAGGAAAACGGCGCAATAAAACCGCCGGCGCTCAGTCGATCAGGCTGACGAAATCCTCGTACTTGTGGCCGGCGCCGCGCGGAATCGAGTCGACCCGCCGCAGCGTGATACGGAACGGATAATCCAGACAGCCCTGCAGCGCCGCTATCAGCCGCTCAGCCTCGTCACCGGAAAATTCCCTCTTCATCACCAAACGCGCCTCGACATGATCGATGGCGTCCTGCACCAGCTGGATCTGCAGCACCGGCGCGATATCGAACCAGGCCGACATCGGAAAAACCGGCCACTGGCGCACGCCGTCGGGTCGCAAGATCATGTTGCGCTGGCGACCGGCGATGCGTGTCAGCACCGGCAGGCCGCGGCCGCAGGGACAGGGTTCGCCGATCTCGGCATAGTCGCCGCTGGCATAACGCAGCAGCGGCATCGCGAAATTGTGCAGCGTCGAAACAACGACCTGTCCGATTTCACCCGGCTCGCAGGGCACCCCCACGTCGTCGAGCACCTCGACGATCAGGCTTTCCGACTGGATGTGGTAGTGCCCGGATTTCGGGCATTGCAAGGCGATGTAACCGAGCTCTTCCGAACTGTAGCTGTCGACAATCTCCACTCCCCAGGCCGCGCGGACGATATCCCTCGCATCCGGCTGCAGCACCTCGCCGTAGGTGCGCACCTGCTTCAGCCGCGGCAGACGTACGCCCAGCTCGCGGCTGCGGACAGCCAGTGCCCGCATGTTGGTGGCAAAGCCCAGCACGTAATCCGGATTCTCGGCCACCAGCCAGCGCAACTGCTCGTCGAGATCGATGGACAGGCTGCGCACCAGGGAAGGCCCGGTGACAAAAGCCGAGGTTGCAACGCCCCAGCTCGGCGCCTCGCCGTCGACAGTATTGCTGCGTATTGCCGCAAGTTTTCCGCGCAGGTCACGGCCATGCCAGACATGTTCTCGCAACAGCAATCCATGCCACATGATCTGCGTCCATGCCGTGCCCCGCGTTACCAGCGGGCTGGCCGTGGATCCCGTCGACTGCGTGGTCACGACCGGACCGTGCGCAGCCGGGGATGCCGCGCTGTGGATGCGATCACCGGCCAGCTGGACATCGCGGCGCGAACTGACCGGCAGTTCGCGATACTCCTTCCAGCCGAGATCTCCGTTCAGGTGCGGGAAACGCTCGCGGTAGTACGGCACCGTCGCCAGGGCATGGCGGAACACCTGATTGAACTGCACCAGCTGCAACGCCCGCAACCGCTCCTCGGGCCACCATTGCGTCTGCTCGAACTGGTATTGCAGCGCCAGCAGGCGCGACGCCAGTGCGCTGGTGGGGGCCGGCCAGGCGATGCCGGAACAGGCCGAACGCGGCACATGCGGGAAACCCGTCATGCGGGAACCTCGCAACGGAACTCCTCGTACTTGCCGCCGGCGTTGCGCGGAATCTCCCCGCAACAGGAAAAGCGGACGCTGAAGGGATGCCCGAGGCTGCGCAGGATCAGCGTACGCAACGCCGCCTCCTCTTCCGCGGTCAGCGCCCGCGTGACGACCAGCAGCACCTCGATGTCCTCAAGGCTGCGCTGCACGACCTGGAACTGGCGCACCGGCGCAATCGCCGCAAACTGTGCCTCTCCGAAACGCGGCGAGCGCAGCTCGCCGCCGGGCAGGCGCAGCATGTTGCGGACGCGGCCGAGGATGCGGCGGATCACCGGCAGGCTGCGACCGCAGGAACATTCCTCGCCGGCCTCGGCATAGTCACCGAGGTCGTAGCGAATCAAGGGCATCGCGAAATTGTGCAGGGAGGTCGCCACCACCCTGCCCGATTCGCCGGGCGCGCAATGCCTGCCCGCCGCATTCAGCAGTTCGAGATACACGCCTTCGGCCTGCACGTGGTAATGCTCCTGCCCGGGACACTGCAGCGCGAGGTAGCCGATTTCGCTGCAGGAATACAGGTCTGTCAGCGGCACGTCCCAGGCCGCCCTGACCCGGGACCGCAACTCGGGATGCAATGCCTCTCCGTAGGTCCTCAGTTCGCGCAGGCCCGGAAAGCGGATGCCTCTCGCCTCGCAGTGGCTGGCCAGTGCCGCGGCATTGGCCGGAAGCGTCAGGAAGTATTGCGGATTTTCCCGCGACAGCCATTCCGCCTGCTCGGCAACCGTGCAGTCGACACCACGCGTCACCGAGGGCCCGGTGCGGAAAGCCGAGTCGGTGGACGGACCCCAGCCGGGGCTTGCACCGGATTTCACCCGTCCTCGCACCACCGCGAGCTTTCCGGAAAAATCACGGCGCTGCCACAGGTGGTCGCGCAGGGTGAACGCGCGCCAGAACAGACCATTGAGTGCAGTATTGCGAAACCGCACCGGGCGCCCCGTGGAACCCGAGGTCTGGCCCTCGTGCACCCGGCCGTGATCCGGCGGCACGGCCGTGCTGCACAGATCGGCGAAATGGTCCTGCAGGTCCTGTCGTCGCAGCAGCGGCAGACTGGAAAACGCCTCGGGTGTCAGCGGACCGGAAAGATCGATCCCTGCAAGCCGTTCACGGTAGAAGGGCACGCTTGCCCGCGCATGACGCAGCAGCAGGGTCAGTTGCGCGAATTGAGCCGCGCGCAGCATGTCCGACGGCCAGCGCTCGCTTTGCGCGAACTGGAACTGCAATGCCAGCATGCCGGCGCCTTCGTCGCCGGGCATCGCCGGCCATGACACACCTTCGAGGACGCTTGCAGGCAGTGCTTCATGAACCAGCGGCTGCATCGACTGCGCTCCCGGTCAGCAAGCCCGCCATTTCGAAAAATACAAAATATTTAATAAAAACAAATACTTACAAGAATACGCCAGACATAAGCGAGAACCCCCTCTGCCGCGCTTCAAGCGCAACCGCAACCTAGTCTCCGCCGCAAACTCCCCGCAAACGCTGCGGGGGCGTATTTCATTCTGATACACCTCTCCTCAGGTCTGATCCCCGGTGACACAGTCAACGTAGTAACGAAGCTGGTCGTCCTTGCCCTCTGCCACCAGACCGTGGATGTCGGTGTCGAAGCCCGGGAACTGCCGGTTGAACATGCGCGCGAACTTCAGGTAGCGCACGATGGTGGCGTTGAAGCGCTCGCCCGGAATCAGCAGCGGTATTCCCGGCGGATACGGCGTCAGCAGCACGCTCGCCACCCGACCTTCAAGGTTGTCTATTTCGACGCGCTCGATCTGCCGATGCGCCATACGCGCCCAAGCCTCTCCCGGCGGCATCGCCGGCTGCATGTCTGACAGGTACATCTCGGTGGTCAGCCGCGCGATATCGTTGGCCCTGTAGACGCCGTGAATCTGCTCACACAGGTCCTTGAGGCCGATTTTTTCGTAACGCGGATGCGCCGCCAGAAACTCCGGCAGCACGCGCCACAGCGGACGGTTGTTGTCGTAGTCGTCCTTGAACTGCTGCAGCTCGGTCACCATCGTGTTCCATCGGCCCTTGGTGATGCCGATGGTGAACATGATGAAGAAGGAATAAAGACCGGTCTTTTCGACAATGATGCCGTGTTCGGCGAGGTACTTGGTGACCACCGCCGCCGGAATGCCGCTCTTGGCGAACTTGCCGCTGACGTCGAGGCCGGGGGTGATCACCGTCGCCTTGATCGGGTCGAGCATGTTGAAACCCGGCGCCAGGTTGCCGAAGCCGTGCCAGCGTTCCGAAGGGCGAAGCATCCAGTCGTCGCGATTGCCCACACCTTCGGCGGCCAGGCGCTCCGGCCCCCACACCTTGAACCACCAGTCCTTGCCGAATTCGGCGTCCACCTTGCGCATCGCGCGGCGGAAATCCAGCGCCTCCACGATCGACTCCTCGACCAGCGCGGTACCTCCCGGCGGCTCCATCATCGCCGCCGCCACGTCACAGGACGCGATGATCGCGTACTGCGGGCTGGTCGATGTGTGCATCAGGTAGGCTTCGTTGAAGGTGTCGTGGTTGAGTTTCCGCGTCTCGCTGTCCTGCACCAGGATCTGCGAGGCCTGCGACAGTCCCGCCAGCAGCTTGTGTGTGGACTGCGTCGAGAACACCACCGACTCCTTTGTCCGCGGCCGGTCGCGGCCGATGGCATGCATGCCGTGGTAGAACTTGTGGAAGGTCGCATGCGGCAGCCAGGCTTCGTCGAAATGCAGGGTGTCGATCTTGCCGTCGAGTTTTTCCTTGATGGTGTCGACGTTGTAGACGATGCCGTCGTAGGTGCTCTGGGTGATGGTGAGAATGCGCGGCTTCGCCTTGGACAGTGATTTCGCCGCAAAAGGATTGGCGCGGATCTTCTTCTCGATGTTCTCCCAGCTGAACTCCTCCAGCGGGATCGGTCCGATGATGCCGAAATGATTGCGCGTCGGCATCAGGAACACCGGCACCGCGCCGGTCATCGTGATCGCGTGCAGGATAGACACATGGCAGTTGCGGTCGACAATCACCACGTCGCCCGGCGCCACCGTCGAATGCCAGACCATCTTGTTCGAGGTCGAAGTGCCGTTGGTGACGAAGAACAGGTGGTCGCAGTTGAAGATGCGCGCGGCATTGCGCTCGGAGGCCGCCACCGGACCGGAGTGGTCGAGCAGCTGGCCCAGTTCGTCGACGGCATTGCAGACGTCCGCGCGCAGCATGTTCTCGCCGAAGAACTGGTGAAACATCTGTCCCACCGGGCTTTTCAGGAAGGCGACGCCCCCGGAGTGTCCCGGGCAGTGCCAGGAATAGGATCCGTCCTGCGCGTAATGGGTCAGCGCGCGGAAAAACGGCGGCGCCAGGCTGTCGAGGTATGACTTGGATTCGCGCACGATGTAGCGCGCGACGAACTCCGGCGTATCCTCGAACATGTGGATGAAGCCGTGCAGCTCGCGCAGCACGTCGTTCGGGATATGCCGTGAAGTCTGGGTCTCGCCGTAGAGGAAGATCGGGATCTCGGCATTGCGGAAACGGATCGCCTTGACGAAGGTACGCAGCTCGCTGATCGTCGACTCCAGCTCCTGCGCCGAGAAATCGTCGTCATCGACCGAAAGAATGAAGGCCGATGCGCGCGACTGCTGCTGTGCGAAGGACGACAGGTCGCCGTAACTGGTGACGCCCAGCACCTCGAGCCCCTCATCCTCCAGCGCTTTCGCCAGCGCGCGGATGCCGAGGCCGCTGGTGTTCTCCGAGCGGAAATCCTCGTCGATGATGATGACCGGAAAACGAAAGCGCATGATGTGCCTATCTTAAGACGGAATTCCGCAATAGCGGAAGGGTTTTCCGGCGACCCGGAGGCTCAGGTATGTCAGGTGTTCTTGACGACGATCTTCGGGAAGGCGGCCGAGTGGTCTTGCTGCTTCTCGGCGATCTTCACCGCGACCCGGCGCGCGATCTGGCGGTAGATCTCGGCAACACGGCCGTCCGGGTCAACGACCACGGTGGGCTTGCCGGAATCCGCCTGCCTGCGGATATCGATGTCCAGCGGCAGCGAGCCGAGCATCTCGACGTCGTAATCCGCGCCCATCTTCGCGCCGCCGCCTTCGCCGAAGATGTGCTCCTCGTGGCCGCACTTCGAGCAGATGTGGGTCGACATGTTCTCGACGATGCCGAGGATGGGGATGCCGACCTTCTCGAACATCTTCAGGCCCTTGCGCGCGTCGATCAGCGCGATGTCCTGCGGCGTGGTGACGATCACCGCGCCGGTCACCGGAACCCGCTGCGCCAGCGTCAGCTGGATGTCGCCTGTGCCCGGCGGCAGGTCGACCACCAGGTAATCGATGTCGCGCCACTTCGTTTCGTTGAGCAGCTGCTCCAGCGCCTGGGTCACCATCGGGCCGCGCCAGACCATCGGCGTCTCGGTGTCGATCAGGAAACCGATCGACATCGCCTGCAGGCCGTGGCCTTCCATCGGCTCCAGCATCTTGCCGTCCTTCGACTCCGGCCGGCCGGTGATGCCCAGCATCATCGGCTGCGAGGGTCCGTAGATGTCGGCATCGAGCACGCCGACCGAAGCCCCCTCGGCAGCCAGCGCCAGCGCGAGGTTCACCGCGGTGGTGCTCTTGCCGACACCGCCCTTGCCCGAGGCCACGGCGATGATGTTCTTCACCCCCGGAACCAGCTTGACGCCGCGCTGCACCGCATGCGACACGATTTTCATCGCCACGTTGACTGTCACGCTGCCAACGCCGGGGATTTTCTTCAGGCCGTCGGCGACCTGTTTGCGGATCGGCTCCAGCTGGCTCTTCGCCGGATAGCCCAGCAGGATATCCACCGACACGTTGCTGCCATCGACCTTGATGTTCTTCGCCGCCTTGCCGGTGACGAAGTCGGTCTTGGTGTTGGGATCGACGAGCTGCTTCAGCGCGCCCTGGACGTCCTGATCGGTAATGGCCATGTTTCGGGTTCCATTCGGATTGCGTGGTGAGGCCGCGATTGTAGCGACATCGCCACCCCGGACCAACCACAACCCCATGTCGGCAAAGGTTTTTTCGGCCGTGACCACGGCAGAGGCCGCAGGCACTACCGTTGCAGACCGGGTCTTCGAAAGTTTGTTGTTATAATTCAATCCTTTAGCTTCACTCGTCGAAACGCCGCCCATGTCCCGCCGCATCCTTGTCACCTCCGCGTTGCCGTATGCCAACGGCGCCATCCACCTCGGCCACCTGGTCGAGTACATCCAGACCGACATCTGGGTGCGGTTCCAGCGCATGCAGGGCCACGAGTTGCACTACGTCTGCGCCGACGACACCCACGGCACGCCGGTGATGCTACGCGCCGAATCCGAGGGCATCACGCCGGAACAGCTGATCGAGCGCGTATGGAAGGAACACAAGCGGGACTTCGACAATTTCTCGGTCGGCTTCGACAATTATTATTCGACGCACTCCCCGGAGAACCGCGCGCTGTGCGAGGAAATCTACGGCAAGCTCGAACAGGGTGGCCTGATCACCAAACGCGCAGTCGAACAATTCTACGACCCGGTCAAGGCCATGTTCCTGCCCGACCGCTTCATCAAGGGCGAATGCCCCAAGTGCGGCGCGAAAGACCAGTACGGCGACTCCTGCGAGGTCTGCGGCGCGACCTACGCCCCGACCGACCTGAAAAACCCCTACTCCACAGTTTCCGGCACGGCGCCGGTGCGCAAATCATCCGAACACCACTTTTTCAAGCTGTCCGATCCGCGCTGCGAAAATTTCCTGCGCCGCTTCACCCAGGGTGAAGGCCGGCTGCAGTCCGAAGCCGCCAACAAGATGAAGGAATGGCTGGGCGAAGCCGGCGAAGGCAAGCTGTCCGACTGGGACATCTCGCGCGACGCACCCTACTTCGGCTTCCCGATTCCCGGCACGAATGAGAAAAAGTTTTTTTATGTCTGGCTGGATGCGCCGGTAGGCTACTTCGCGAGTTTTACCCAACATGTGCGCAGCAAAAAACTGGGCGAAGACCTGCTCCAGGATTTCCTGCGCCCCGGCGGCAACACCGAACTGGTGCACTTCATCGGCAAGGACATCCTCTACTTCCATGCGCTGTTCTGGCCCGCGATGCTGGAACACGCCGGCTTCCGCACACCATCGAAGGTGTTCGCCCACGGCTTCCTGACCGTGAACGGCGAAAAGATGTCAAAATCGCGCGGCACCTTCATCACCGCCGAGAGTTATATCCAGCAGGGGCTGAATCCGGAGTGGCTGCGCTACTACTACGCGGCCAAGCTGGGACCGACGATGGAGGACATCGACCTCAACCTCGAGGACTTCGTCGCGCGGGTAAATAGTGACTTGGTCGGCAAATATGTGAATATCGCAAGCCGGGCGGCAACCTTCCTGACCAAACACTTCAATGGCCAGCTATCGTCTTGGCAAACATTGTCGAAAATCGACCCCGTAGCCACTGGTGAACGCGCCGAAGCCTCGAAAACAGTTGCCGAAGCGTACGATGCACGTGAGTACGGAAAAGCCCTGCGCGAAATCATGCGCATTGCCGACGGCATCAATCAATATGTCGACCTGAAAAAACCATGGATTCTTGCCAAGGATGAGTCACAACGGGACTTATTGCAGGCGATCTGCAGCAAATGCATCTTTGACTTCAAAATGCTCAGCGTTTTTCTTGCCCCGGTACTGCCGGCAACCACACGAAAAGTCGCACAGGAATTCTTCGGGCTTGAACGCGACTTCATCTGGAGCGACTACAGCGTTTACCCGGAGAAGATCAGCCCTTATTCCCACCTGACAAACCGCATCGACTCCAAACAGATCGAAGCCCTCGTCGCCGCGAACAAGGAAAGCCTCAAACCCGCAACGCCGGCGCCGCATTCTCAGCAGCGCCATGCCCAGCATCAGGAGAACGCCGTGGAAGCTGCCACCCAACCCGAAACCATCTCGATCGACGACTTCACCAAGATCGATCTGCGCGTCGCGCGCATTGCCAATGCCGAACACGTCGAAGGCGCCGACAAGCTGCTGAAGCTGACGCTGGACGTCGGCAGCCTCGGCACGAAACAGGTCTTCGCCGGCATCAAGTCGGCCTACGATCCGGCGGCGCTGGTCGGGCGGATGACGGTGATGGTCGCCAACCTCGCGCCGCGCAAGATGAAGTTCGGCATGTCGGAAGGCATGGTGCTCGCCGCCAGCGGCGAGGCGCCGGGCCTCTACCTGCTGTCCCCGGATTCGGGCGCCCAGCCCGGCATGCGCATCAAGTAGGGCCGCGAGAGACCGCGCGACCGGGCGCCCGCCATGAGCAACGGCAACCGCACCTTCATCTGCAGCGTCGTCTTCATCGACATCGTCGAGTATTCGAAGAAGTCGGTGGCCGAGCAGCTGAGGATAAAGGAGCATTTCAATGCCCTGCTCGCGCGCGCGCTTGCCGACGTGCCGGCCAAGGACCGCATCATCCTCGACACCGGCGACGGCGCGGCGATCAGTTTTCTCGGCGACCCGGAAGACGCGCTGTTCCTCGGCCTCGCGCTGCGCGACGCGCTGCGCGGCGACGACACGCTGCAGCTGCGCACCGGCATCAACCTCGGTCCGGTGCGCTTGGTGCGCGACATCAACGGCCAGCCCAACATCATCGGTGACGGGATCAACGTCGCCCAGCGCATCATGAGCTTCGCCGGGGTCAACCAGGTGTTCGTTTCGCGCTCCTACTACGAAGTGGTTTCCGCGCTGTCGCCGGACTACGCGCTGCTGTTCGCCTTCGAGGGCTCGCGCACCGACAAGCACGTGCGGGAGCACGAGGTCTATGCGCTGGGCGACGCGCCGGTACCGCAACGTGCGCCGCGGCACCTGCCCGGAGCGGCAGCCACGCATGCCGCAGCGGCTCTCGACCGGGTCACCCATGCCGCACATGTCGCCCGCGCCCAGGTCATGCGCCGCCCGCCGCTGGCGACGGCGCTCACGGTGGCGCTGATCCTGCTCGCAGCCCTCGCCCTGAGACTTGTGCTCAAGGGCATCGAGGTCCGGGATAAAAAACAGGCGGAACTCGCCGAAGCGACGGTCATCATGCCGCGTCCCCTGCCGGCACCGCCACCGGCTGCCGGAAAGCCTGCCGCGCCAGTGGTGGAAGCCCGACCCGCGGAACCGCCGCGTCCGGCGAAAAAGCCCCCCCCTGCCGAAGCCGAGGCTGCCACCGGCACCCTGCGCCTGGCGGTGCTGCCCTGGGGCGAGATCCTGATCAACGGCAACAAGTACGGCGTGTCACCGCCACTGCGCGACATTGCGCTGAAGCCCGGCATCTACAAGGTCGAAGTCCGCAATCCGGGCTTTGCCTCCTACCTGCAGGTGGTGGAAGTCCGGTCCGGCGAAGAGATTAGAATCCGGCATCGGTTCCGTTAGGAGAGTCCATGCGTCCGCTCCACATCCTGCTGCTGCTCGTGCCCTTGCTCGCCGGTTGCGAAACGGTGCAGAAGGGCGTCAAGAGCGTCACCGACGCGCTCGATTTCGACAAGGAACGCGCGAAGGCGCAGGAGACCCAGCTGCCGAGCGCGGAAACCCGCCTGAAGGCCGGCATCAGCCAGTACGAGGACGGCAACTACGCCCAGGCGCAGCGTTCGCTGCAGTCGGCGCTGGCCACCGGCCTCGACTCGCGCAGTGACCAGGCGCAGGCCTACAAGTACCTCGCCTTCATCTACTGCGTCACCGACCGCATCGCGCAGTGCCGCCAGGAATTCAACAACGCCTTCAGCGCCGATCCCAGGTTCGCGCTGACCGCCGCGGAAGCCGGCCACCCGACCTGGGGCCCGGTTTACCGCAGCGTCGCCCGCGGCCGCTGAGCCCGGCAGTACACAGTGGACCAGCCCGCCAGGATCGGACGCTACGACGTCACCGCGGAAATCGGCCGCGGTGCAATGGGCGTGGTCTATCGCGCGGTTGATCCGATGCTCGAGCGTACGGTGGCGATCAAGACCATCAACATGGCGCTCGATCCGGGCGAGATGGAGCACTATGAAAAACGCTTCACCATCGAAGCCCGCGCCGCCGGCGGCCTGAACCACCCCAACATCGTCATCATCCACGACATCGGTCGCAGCGGTGACCTCGCCTACATGGCGATGGAATTCCTCGAGGGCCGCGAGCTGCGCGACCTGATCATCGGCCGCGAACTCGCCCCCGACCGCGCGCTGGACATTGCCGCACAGGTCGCCGACGGACTGGCCTACGCCCACGAGCACGGCGTCGTCCACCGCGACATCAAGCCGGCGAACATCATGATCCTGCGCGACGGCCGGGTGAAAATCACCGACTTCGGCATCGCGCGCATGCGCACCGCCGATGTGCGTACGCAGACGGGCGTCGTGCTCGGCTCGCCGCGCTACCTGTCGCCCGAACAGGTGCTGGGCAAGCGCTCCGACGGACGCGCCGACATTTTCTCGCTGGGCGTGATCATCTACGAAATGGTCGCCGGACAGACGCCCTTCAACGGCGTCGACGTCAATTCACTGATGTTCCAGATCGTCAATTTCACGCCGCCGCCGCCGAGCTCGGTCAACCCGGCGCTGCCGCCGATGCTCGACCTGATCATCGCCAAGGCGCTCGCCAAGTCCGCGGAAGACCGCTACGCAAATATCGCCGAACTTGCCGCCGACCTGCGTGGCTGCCGCGCGCAGGGGCTCTCCTCCGCAATCCCGCCACCGCAGGCTGCAGTGCCGCAGATGGCTCCGGAATCAACGGCGGACCTGTTCATGGACACGCTGCCATCGTCGCGCGCCGGCGATGCCAGCCCCGCACCCGCTGCCGAGGCACCACCCACCCGCGGCCTCGCGCGGGAATTCGACTCGATGGCGGCGACGATGCGGCTCGCCGCAAAAACCGGCGCCATCACCGATCCCGGCAGCTTCGCCGCCGATCTGGGCGTCAGCCGCCATGCCATCGACGCCGCGATCCTCAACGCCGAGGACGAATCGGAACGCAACTGGGGGGCGACCACGGTCATGCATTCACCGCCCTGGTCGAAACGCGACCGCCGCATTTTCCTGGGTGCCACCGGCTGCGCGCTGGTCATCGGCGCCCTCATCGTACTGGCCTGAAGGAGCACCATGCGCATCACTTCCGTGGAAGCCATCGCAGTCGACATTCCGCTGGCGAAGAATTTCGGCGGCTCCACCTACAACGTACTCAAGCGCTCGACGGTGATCACCCGGCTGCGCACCGATGACGGACTGGTGAGCAATGTCTACAACGGCGACAACCGTGCCCACAGTCTCCACATCGCGCAGCTGATAGAAAACGAATTATTCAATAAAATCAATGGTTTAAATATATACCAGCGGGAGCTCGCCTGGCAGCGCATGTTTGCGCTGACGCATACCGCCGCTGACCGCAAGCTGCTGCTCGAGGCGATTGCCTGCGTCGACTGCGCAATCTGGGACCTCACCGGCCGCGCGCTGGGCAAAAGCGTGCGCGAACTGCTCGGCGGCCACCGGACTGAACTGCCGATCATTTCCATCGGCGGTTATTACATGCCGGGCAAGACCCACGCCGACATCGGCCGTGAAATCGAATCCTACCGCGAAGCCGGCATGGCCGGCTGCAAGTTCAAGGTCGGCGGCCTGTCGCCGGAGGAGGATGCGGAGCGCGTTGCCGTGGCACGCAAGGCCGCAGGCGGGGATTTCATACTCTGCGTCGACGCCAACCGCGGCTGGACCGCGGAGGACGCCATCCGTTTTGCACGGCTGGTCGAAGCCCACGACATCCGCTGGTTCGAGGAACCCTGCCACTGGTACGACGACGCGGCGCAGATGGCGCGGGTGCGCCGGGCAATCGCGATGCCGGTCACCGCGGGACAGAGCGAAATCACCAGCCATGCGATCCGCCGCCTGGTCGACGCGCATGCGGTAGACCTCGTCAACTACGATGCCTCCGAGGGCGGCGGCGTCACCGACTGGCTGCGCGCCGCCGGGCTGTGCCATGCCGCGGGCGTGGCGATGGCACACCACGAGGAAGCGCAGATCGCCAGCCACCTGCTGACCGCAGTACCGCACGGCACTTATGCTGAATGCTTTGCCGACCCGGCGCGCGATCCGGTATGGCAGTTGATGTGGATCAACCGCCCGCCGGTGCGTGATGGCATGATGCCGGTTGCCGCAGGCCCCGGCTTCGGCATCGAACTCGACGAGGACATGATCCGCAAGTTCCGCACGAACTGAAGCGGCGCCATTCACCGCCCTAAATGCCTGCTCTGCCCCGTTTCCGCCCGCGCCTGCTCGAAGTCATTGGTGAATACGATGCCGCGCGCCTGCGCGCCGATGTGCTGGCCGGCATCACCGTCGGTATCCTGGCTTTGCCGCTGGCCATCGCCTTTGCCATCGCCTCCGGCATGACGCCGGAATCCGGCATCTACACCGCGATCATCGCCGGCTTCATCATCTCCGCCTTCGGCGGCTCACGGGTGCAGATCGGCGGACCCACCGGCGCCTTCATCGTCATCGTCTACGGCATCGTCGTCCAGTACGGCGTTGCCAATCTGCTGATCTGCACGCTGATGGCCGGCGTGATGCTGCTGGCGATGGGCCTGCTGCGGATGGGCAGCTGGATCCGTTTCATCCCGGTATCGGTGATCAGCGGTTTCACCAAGGGCATTGCAGTGCTGATCCTGCTGTCGCAGGTCAAGGACTTCTTCGGCCTGCAGACCAGCCAGCTGCCGGCGGAGTTTTTCGCGCAGATTGCCGTGCTTTGGGCCGCATTGAAAACCATCAACTGGACCACCGTAGGGCTCAGCATCGCCTGCCTGCTGCTGATCGTGTTCTGGCCGAAGCGCTGGAGCCTGGTGCCCAGCCCCATCGTCGCCCTGGTTTTCGGCACCCTGGCCGCGGCGCTGCTCAACCTGCCGGTGGAAACCATTGGCTCCAAGTTCGGCGGCATTCCGCAGACGCTGCCGTCCTTCGCCTTCCCGGAACTCACGCTCGAAACCATACGCCACCTGATTGCGCCGGCGATCGCCATCGCGCTGCTCGGCGCAATCGAGTCCCTGCTCTCCGCCACTGTCGCCGACAACATGATCGACGACCGCCACGATCCCAACCAGGAACTGGTCGCCCAGGGCCTGGCCAACATCGCCGCGCCCCTGTTCGGCGGCTTCTGCGCCACCGGCGCCATCGCCCGCACCAGCACCAATGTGCGCATGGGGGCCTACGGTCCGGTCTCGGGCATCGTGCATGCAGCCACGCTGCTGGGGGTGATCCTGGTCGCCGCACCGCTCGCCAAGCACGTGCCGCTGGCCGCGCTGTCGGCGATCCTCGTCGTCGTCGCCTGGAAAATGGGTGAATGGGGCGACTTCCGCGAAATGCGCCGCTACACAATGAACTACCGTGCGGTTCTGCTCGCAACCTTCGTGCTGACCGTGGTTTTCGACCTGGTGGTGGCCGTGGAAGTCGGCCTGGTGATGGCCGCGCTTCTGTTCATCACCCGGATCTCCTCGTTGACCGGCATAGTCGACGACGGCCCGGATACCGTCGCCGGCGATCGGGTGCGCTGCTACGAAATGTTCGGCTCACTGTTCTTCGGCTCGGCCAACAAACTGGAGCCCCTGCTCGCAAGGGCCGACCCCGGAGACCCCTGCCGGGTACTTGTGCTGGACATGCAGAAAACCATCAATGTCGACACCACCGGACTTGACATCCTCGAGTCCCTGCGCCGCAAGCTGGTCAAGAACGGAAAATCGTTGATCGTCACCGGGGCCGGCACCCAGCCTGCGTCACTGTTCAGGCGTTCCGGATTCGCGGAAAGACTGGGCGCGGACAAGCTGTTTCCGCACCGCGCGGCCGGCGTCATCCACGCCCGCGATCTCGCGACCCTTAACGGCCGCTAACCGGGAGCGGCGGACCGGCCGTTGCCTTCGACAAAATCGCGCGCGGCCTGCAATCCCTGCAGGCGCGTCGCAGCCACCTGCCGCGCGTCGAGCAGGCGCAGCACCCCGGCGCGCTCCACGGCCCTGCGCACCAGCTCGCGCATGCCGCAAAGTATGACCGTGTCGTTGCTGCCGCGCGCATCAATGATCACCTCCTCCAGGGCCATTGATGCGCTGGTGTCGATGAAGGGCACGTCGGAGAGGTCGATGACCAGCGCATCACGGGCTTCCGAAGACTGCATCAGCCGCGACAGGTCGCGGGCCGAGGCAAAACTCAGCGGCCCCTCGACATGGAACAGCACGATGCGGCCACCGCCGGCGTCGAGTATCGAAGCCTCCTCGGGGCCGAGGCCGGCGGCCTCTGCGGAACTGCGGGAAATGCGCGCGCTGCCGGTCTGCACCTCGGCAGTCCGCGCCACGAAGATCAGCGCAGCCATCACCACGCCCACGGCCACTGCCGTCATCAGGTCGATGAACACCGTGGCACCCAGGGTGACGAACATCACCGCCAGATCGCCGCGCGGCGAGTGGCGCAGGCGCTTCAGGCACTGCCAGTCGACGATGTCGTAGCCGACCTTGAGCAGGATGCCTGCTAGCACCGCGAAAGGGACATGACTCGCCACAGTGCCGAATCCGAGAACCACCGCCAGCAGCACCAGCGCATGTATCGCGCCGGCCAGCCGGGAAGTCGCACCGGCACGGATATTGACCAGCGTGCGCATCGTTGCTCCGGCACCGGCGATGCCCCCGAAAAGGCCGGCGGCGATGTTGCCGATGCCCTGCCCGACCAGTTCCCGGTTCGAGTCGTGGCGGGTCCGGGTCACGCTGTCGGCAATCAGCGAAGTCAGCAGCGAGTCGATCGCACCAAGAAAGGCCAGGATCAGCGCATAACGCAGGACTATGTGCAGATCCGCGAGCGTCATTTCCGGCACGGTGACCTGCGGCAATCCGGTCGGGATCTCGCCGATCTTCGGCACCCCGGGCAGGAACAGGATTGCCACGACTGTGCCGGCAACAATGGCAATCAGCGGTGGCGGCAGCACGGCCGCCACGCGCTGGGGTGTGAACGTCATGATTGCGAGGCAAAGTCCGCACAGCGCCAGTGCGGGATAAACCGGGGCGGCCAGCATCGGCGGCAATGCCGCCAGTTTCTCCACCACCTCGCCAGGCGGCGGCTGGTGGCCCAGCGCATGGGCAAACTGCAGGATGATGATGATCACGCCGATCCCGGTCATGAACCCGGACACCACCGGTTGCGGCACCAGCTTGATGTAATGACCGAAGCGGAGCAGGCCGAACAGGATCTGGAAGGCCCCGGCGAGCATCACCGCCGTGAATGCCATCGCGAGGTTGCCGCCGAGTTCGGTGAGGATCAGGGCCATCACCACCGTCATCGGCCCGGTGGGCCCCGAAACCTGGTGGCGCGTGCCGCCAAACACCGCGGCAAAAAAACCGGTCAGGATGGCGCCCCACAATCCCGCCAGCGCACCGGCGCCGGAAGCGACACCGAAGGCCAGCGCCAGCGGCAGCGGCAGCGCCACGATGGCGGCAGTTAGCCCGCCAAAAATATCACCCCTGTGCCTGGCGAAAAATTTCATTGGATCATGAACATGGCTGCCCCCTCCGTCCGGAGGGGGCAGCCATCAGGTCGACACATATGGAACGTCGTTCAGGGACGCAGGTAAGCGTAACCCTCGCGCTGCTGCAGTCGGGTGATCTCGGCAACGCCCGAAGGCACGAAGCTCGCCTCGGGAATGAACTTCGCACGATCCAGCTTGCGGTTGCGCAGCGTGATGCTGCAGACGTCGAACTGCACACCCTTGCCCTTGAGCCGCTCGACCGGAATATTGTAGGGATTGCCGTTGGCGTCCTTCGCCCCGTCAAACAGAAAGTCGACCCCTCCGGCGTGGGTCACGACGACGATTTTCGCCTGCGGATTGACTTCAAGATGATTGCCGATGTTGCGCAGTGCATTGGCTGCCTGTGCCTTAGAATTATTGACGTGGTACACCACCTTGTCGGATGCCACATTGGGATTGCTGCCGGTTGCGGCGCAGCCGGCAGCCAGCACCGACACCGCGACCAAGACCGCCACGGATGACATTTTCATAAACTCCTCCAATCGGTGAATTAGCGAAAATTATGGTTTTATTGGTTGCAGAACAGCGGTGTGAGCCTACGCCGCAACATCTGGGCTTGCAACAGCAGCCAGGGGGCCGGGAATGACTGGCGTCATGACACGCCGACTGCGAATACGTGGCCTCGTGCAGGGCGTCGGCTACCGCAACTACATGGCCTACAAGGCCGGTGTGCTCGGCATCCGGGGCTGGGTGCGCAACCGCAGCGACGGCAGCGTCGAAGCCGTGGTGCAGGGCACGGCGGAAGCCGTCGCGGAAATCATCGCCTGCGCCAGGCGCGGGCCACGGGCCGCCCGGGTCAATGCCGTCGATATCAACGAGGCCAGCGGGGAATTCAGCGGATTTTCAGTGCATCCCGGCGATTAAACGTGCTGGATCAAAGGCCCGCACACAATCAACCCTTGCCCGACGCACGCGTACCGCGATGGATTGCCGCAGCCCGGGCGAGCATTTTCTCCGCCTCTGCCCGGCGGCCCAGCGCTTCCAGCACCCGCGCCAGGTTGTTGAGGGTATGCGCGACACTGGGGCTGTTCGGTCCCAGCGTCTTTTCCTTCATCGCCAGCGAGCGGCGCAGCACCGGCTCAGCCTCCGCATGGCGCCCCTGCGCCTGGAGAACGGCACCCAGGTTGTTCAGGCTGGCCGCGGTCTTGGGGTCATCACCGTAGGCCTTTTCGAACACCGCGAGCACGCGGCGGTGCAGTTTCTCAGCCTCGGCAAATTTCCTCTGCGCCTGCACCACATCGGCGAGATTGTTGAGCAGGATCGCGGTCTGCGGGTCGCTCGGCCCGAGCGCTTTCTCGCGCATCGCCAGCGCGCGGCGGAACTCCCGTTCCGCTTCCGGATAGCGCTGGGCAAAGCGCAGCACCAGTCCCAGGGTCGCGATGCTCTGGTCCACCGCGCGGTGCGACGGCCCGAAACTGCGCCCGGCCTCCGCAATCGCCTCACGCGCGAACAGCTCGGCCTGCTGCAGGCTGCCGCGCTGCAGATGCAGATTCGCCTGGTCAACGAGCATTTTCCACTCGACTTCGCCGGCCCGCAGCGGAACCACCAGGAGTGAAAGCGCCAGCGCAGCAACAAGCGCGGCAATCCCGCTAGGCCGAATTGCCATAGTCAATATTGACGTTTTCCGGCTTCAGCCATTCGCCCAGCGCGCGCAGCAGGTCTTCGTTGATATTGACCTGCCAGGCCGGACCCAGTTTCACCTCGCAGCGTGCGCCATTGCTCATGTAATCGATCGCCACCGGGCAGCTGCCCTGGCGGTGGGGGCCAAGCAGCTCCTTCAGCCTGCTGCCCGAGGACTGGCCATTGCAGGTCAGTCGGATGCCGCGGGCATAGCGGTTGCGCGCCTCGTTGAGATCGAGAATGTTCAGCGCCTCCAGCCGCAGCGCGTTGTCGCCACCGCCGTTGCCGTTTTCACCTTCGGACTCGGCGCTGCGATAACGCTGGCGCCCGCGCACCTCGATCAGCAGCAGCTCGTCCTCGCGCAGCTTGTGGCGGAAACGGTCGAAGGCCTCGCGGTAGACCACGACTTCATGCTTGCCGCTGTCGTCGGCAAGCGTGACGATGCCCATGCGCCCGCTGGCGGTGTTCTGCACCCGCAGCGACAGCACCACGCCGGCAATGGTCACGTTGCGCCCGGCAAGATCGCCGGCGGTCTGCAGATCGCCGAGCCTCTTCGCCACCATGCACCGCACCTCGTCGCGGTAGACATTGAACAGGTGGTCGCTGCGGTAATAGCCGAGCGCGAGCTTCTCGTTCTGCAGCAGTTCCTTCTTGCTCCAGCGCGGCACGTTGGCGGGTGCCACCAACCGCGGCGCCTCGACCGCGTCACCGAAGAGGCTGACCTGCGAGGCCGCCCGGCTTGCCTGTTCTGCGGATTCCATCGCCAGTCCGACACAGGCCATCAGTTCGGCGCGATTGTCGTTGACGCTGTCAAAAGCGCCGGCGCGCACCAGCGACTCCACCACCCTGCGGTTCACCAGGCGCTTGTCTACGCGGTGGCAGAAGTCGAACAGGTCCCTGTACGGGCCGCCGGCCGTGCGCACCTCGACGATGTGGTTGATCGCACCCTCGCCCGTACCCTTTACGCCGCCCAGCCCGTAACGAATGCGTTTTTCATCGACCGGCTCGAAACGGTAAACACCGGAATTGACATCCGGGGCCAGGACTTCGAGCCCGTTTTCCCGGGCATCATCGACCAGCTGCTGCACCTTGTCGGTGTCGTTCATCACCGCCGACATGTTGGCGGCCATGAATGGCGCCGGATGGTGCGCCTTCATGTAGGCGGTCTGGTAGGCGACCAGCGCATAGGCCGCGGCATGCGACTTGTTGAAACCGTAGCCGGCGAACTTCTCCATCAGGTCGAAGAGCTCGTCCGCCTTGCGCTGGTCGAGCCCGTTCTTCGCCGCGCCCTCGCGGAACAGGCCGCGGTGCTCGGCCATTTCCTCGGGCTTTTTCTTGCCCATCGCACGGCGCAGCAGGTCGGCGCCGCCGAGGCTGTAACCGCCGATGATCTGCGCCATCTGCATCACCTGCTCCTGGTAGACCATGATGGCGTAGGTCTCGGAGAGGATGGACTCCACCCGCGGGTCGGGATAGCTGAAGCGCTTGCCGTGCTTGCGTGCGCAGAACTCCGGGATCAGCTCCATCGGACCCGGGCGGTACAGTGCCACCAGCGCGATGATGTCGCCGAAGCGGTCCGGCTTGGCATTTTTCAGCATGTCGCGCATGCCGCGCGATTCAAACTGGAACACGGCCGAGGTATTGGCCTTCGCGAAAATGTCGTAAGTGGCCCTGTCGTCAAGCGGCAGCTTCTCCAGCCTCAGCTCGGAGGACGGATCGAGCCGCTTGATGTATTTCAATGTCCAGTCGAGGATGGTCAGCGTGGTCAGTCCGAGAAAGTCGAACTTGACCAGGCCGATGGACTCCACGTCGTCCTTGTCGAACTGGCTGACCGCGGAACTGGCGCCGTCGGCAACGTAGAGCGGGCAGAAGTCGGTCAGCTTGCCCGGCGCGATCAGCACGCCGCCGGCATGCATGCCGACATTGCGCGTCAGGCCCTCGAGGGTGCCGGCCAGCTCCAGCAGTTCGGCGACTTCCTCCTCGTTTTTCTCACGCTCGGCAAGTTGCGGCTCCATCTTGCGCGCGTCCTCCAGCGTGATGTGCTTGCCGGGCTGGAAGGGAATCAGCTTCGCCAGCTGGTCGCAGAAGTTGTAACCGAGATCGAGCACTCGTCCGACGTCGCGCACCACCGCCTTCGCCGCCATGGTGCCGAAGGTGGCGATCTGCGATACCGAGTCGGCGCCGTATCGCGTCTTCACGTAGTCGATGACGCGGTCGCGGCCGTCCTGGCAGAAGTCGATGTCGAAGTCGGGCATCGACACCCGCTCCGGATTGAGGAAACGTTCGAACAGCAGGTTGTAGCGCAGCGGATCGAGGTCGGTGATGCCGAGGCTGTAGGCCACCAGCGAGCCGGCGCCCGAGCCGCGGCCGGGTCCGACCGGCACGCCGTTGTTCTTCGCCCAGTTGATGAAGTCGGCGACGATCAGGAAGTAGCCGGGAAAGCCCATCTGCACGATGGTTTTGGTCTCGAATTCTAGCCGTTCGCGGTAGGCGGGTTCCTGCGCCTTGCGCTCCGCTTCGTCCGGGTACAGCTCGACGAGGCGCGCCGTCAACCCCTCGCCGGCGCGCAGGCGCAGATAGTCCTCGAGGCTGGCGCCGTCCGGAGTCGGGAAATGCGGCAGCCGGCTCTTGCCCAGCGTCAGCCCCAGCGTGCAGCGCTTGGCGATTTCGACGCTGTTCTCCAGCACCTCCGGCACATCGGCAAACAGCTGCGCCATCTCGGCCTGGGTCTTGAAATACTGCTCGGTGCTGAAGCGCCGCGGCCGGCGCTGGTCAGACAGGATGTAGCCCTCCGAGATGCACACCCGCGCCTCGTGGGCACGAAAATCCTCGGGCTTCAGGTATTGCACAGGGTGCGTCGCAACAGCGGGCAAGCCGAGTCCGGCTGCGAGCTGCAGTGCCCGGGTGACATGGGTTTCCACCGGCACCGCGGCCGCACCACTGGTCATCGCCTGCGGTCCGAGCCGCTGCACCTCGAGGTAATAGCGGTCCGGAAACAGCGCAGCCCATTCCTGCGCCAGGCGCGTCGCCTCATCCTGGCGGCCGGCGACCAGCGCCTGGCCAACGTCACCGTGATGGGCCCCCGACAGCGCAATCAGGCCTTCCGTGCCGGTCTCCGCGAACCAGGACTTCATCACTTCGGCGCGGCCGCGATACTGGTTGCCGCGATAGGCTCGGGTCAGCAGTTCGCACAGACGCAGGTAGCCATCGTAATTCTGCGCCAGCAAAAGCACACGATGCGGATTGTCGCGATCGGCCTCGTACGTCAGCCAGAGGTCGCAGCCGATGATCGGCTTGACGCCGCTGCTGCGCGCCTCCTCGTAGAACTTGACCATGCCGAAGACGTTCGACAGGTCGGTCAGCGCCAGTGCCGGCATGCCGTCGGCCTTCGCCGCGGCCACTGCCTCGTCGACGCGCACGATGCCATCGACAATTGAGTACTCGCTGTGCAATCGCAGGTGGACAAACGCCGGATTCATGCGCGTATTCTAGAACATGGCGCACACGCAAATTCCGCCCAGCACCCACGTCACGGATATTCCCGAAAAATCCGCAACATATGGCGCCCTGCTGCCTGCGCCGTACGCAGTCGCCGGAATCCGCATGGCTGCATTGCGCGCTTTCACGCATAATGCGCCCGCCCCAGGCACCACGCCCACTCGCATAACAACACCGCCCGCATGCCGTCCATAGCACCGCTGCCCCGCTCCGGCATCCTCGCGCTGGTCGCCCTCTGCGCGGTCTGGGGCTACACCTGGGTCATCCTCAAGGAAGGCGTGCGTTACGCCGATCCCTGGGATTACGCGACGCTGCGCACCCTGCCCGGCGCGCTGCTGCTGTTCGCCATCGCCGCCTGGCGCGGCGAAAGTCTCGCGCTGCGCTCGCCGCGCCATGTGTTCATCCTCGGCCTGTGGCAAACCACCGCCTTCAACGGACTGGTGTCCTGGGCGCTGGTCTCCGGTGCGGCAGGCAAGACCGCGGTGCTGGTCTACACCATGCCGTTCTGGACCCTGCTCATCGCCTGGCCCGCGCTCGGCGAGCGCATCCGCGGCCTGCAGTGGCTGGCCGTCGCACTGTCGGCAGCCGGCCTGCTGCTGGTGCTCGAACCCTGGTCGCTCGCGGGCAGCTTCGCCGCCAACGCACTCGCGGTGCTCACCGGCGTCAGCTGGGCGATCGCCGCGGTGCTGACACGGCGCTGGCGCAGTCACCTCGCCGTCGGCACCTTCGCGCTGACCGCCTGGCAAATGCTGCTCGGCGGCCTCGTGCTCGCGGCGATCGGTTTCTTCCTGTCAGCGCGACCGGTACAGTGGACGCCGTATTTCGGATTCCTGCTGGCATACGCCACGATTTTCGGCACCGTGCTTGGCTGGGCGCTCTGGTTTTACGTACTCAAGCTGCTGCCCGCCGGGGTGGCCGGCCTCGCGGTAATGGCGGTGCCGGCAATCGGCGTGCTGTCCTCGCGCATCCAGCTCGGGGAGCAGCCCGGCCCGGTGGAATCGGCCGGCATGCTGCTGATCGTGGCAAGCTTGGCCGTACTGTCGTGGTCGGCACTGCGCCGCCGCGGCTGAAGCCGGTTCAGCCGCGGAAGCGCTCCGCTGCGTAGGGTGCTGGATCTACGAACGGTGCGTCACCCGTGATCATCTCGGCCAGCAGCCGGCCGGTCACCGGGCCCAGCGTGAAGCCGTGGTGGGCATGGCCGAAGGCGAACCACAGACTCGAATGCCGCGGCGCACGACCGATGATCGGCAGCATGTCCGGGGTGCAGGGCCGCGCGCCCATCCACGGCTCGGAGTCCAGCCGCTCGCCCAGCGGAAACAGGTCGCGCGCGACAGGCTCGGCGCGCCCCAGCTGCACCGGCGTCTTGATCGCATCGCGCATCGCAAACTCGGCGCCGGTTGTCAGGCGGATGCCACGACTCATCGGTGCAAGGAAATAACCGCGCTCGGTGTCCAGCAAGGGATGGTTCAGCCGGGCGACGCCCGCGGCGCGGTAATGCATGTGATAACCGCGCTTCACCGCCAGCGGCAGTTCATAACCCAGGGCACGCGTCATCACGTCGGACCAGGGACCCAGCGCGATCACCGTCTGGTCCGCCACGAGCTCGCCGTCCACGGACTGAAGGCGCCAGCCCGCCCCCTCGGCCACGAGGCTCGCCGCATTGCCCTGGACAAAGCGGCCGCCCAGCGCCTCGAAACGCCGCAGGTAGGCGAGCGCCAGTCCCTGCGGATCGTCGACGCTCGCCGGATCGGTCCAGTGCAGCGCACCGACGAGCACCGGTGCGACATGCGGCTCGGCCTCCTGCAAGGCGCGGGCATCGAGCATCCTGTAATTGACCCCGAATTCGCGCTGCCAGCGCTCTGCCTCGGCATAGCGCCGGTCGCGCTCACGCGTGGTGCGGAACACCTTGATCCAGCCCCGGCTGCGCAGCAGCCCGGCGGCGCCGGATTCCGCTGCCAGCGCAGAGTGTTCGGCAAGGCAGTGTTCGATCAGCTTCGCATAGCGCCGCGCAACTTCGGCATGGCGCGCCGGACGGGAATGTTTCCAGTACTGCCACAGGAAAGGCGCCAGCGCGGGCAGTGCCGAAGGATGATAGTGGGCGTCGATCGTGCGATTGAGCGCATATCGCAGCAGGGCGCCAAAATCGTGGGGAAAACCGTAAGGATAGACACCTTCACGCTGGATCAGCCCGGCATTGCCAAAGGAAGTCTCCTCGGCCGCACCGCGGCGGTCAATGAGCACCACGGCGCGCCCCCGCTTCTGCAGATGCAGGGCCACGCAGATGCCGATCATGCCGGCACCGAGTACCGCCACGTCGGCGCGCATTGCAGATTTTTTGCCGTTCATTGCAGCCGATTATACTTGCGGGACCACGCAACCGAAGACCGAGCTTCCCCCTCCAAGATGCCCATCCATCAAACACCGACGGCAGCAGCCGATCAAACGGCAATGATCGTCAACCGCCCCAGCCACTCCGAGTTCCACCTGATCAACGGCATTCGCTGCCACGTTCGGATCTGGGGTGATGCCGGTGCGCCGCCGCTGTTCCTGCTCCACGGCTGGATGGACGTGTCATTGTCCTTCCAGTGGGTCGTCGACCACCTGCAGCGTGACTGGCGGGTGATCGCACCCGACTGGCGCGGCTTCGGCCTGTCCGGCTGGTCGGCCGGCGGCTACTGGTTTCCGGACTATTACGCGGACCTCGAGGCGCTGCTGGCGATATATTCGCCGGAGCGGCCGGCACTGGTCGCCGGCCACAGCATGGGCGGCGTGATCGCCTGCACTTACGCCGGCCTGCGGCCGGAGCGCATCGCGCGGCTGGTTTCACTCGAGGGCTTCGGTCTTGCCCGCACCAACCCGGCAGAGGCCCCCGCACGCTACAGGCGCTGGCTCGACGAACTCGCATCCGAGCCGCGCTTTCGCATCTATGGTTCCTTCGATGCGCTGGCGGCGCGGCTGCAGCGCGACAACCCGCGGCTGAGCGCGGACAAGGCGCAGTTCATTGCCCGCGCCTGGGCCCGTGAAGCCGCACCCGAGCAGATCGAGATGCTCAGCGATCCGCGGCACAAGCGGGCCAATCCGGTGCTGTTTCGCATCGAGGAACTGATCGCCTGCTGGAAGGAGGTCACGGCGCCGGTGCTATGGGTGTTCGGCCGCGACTCCGAAGGCACCGGTTACCTGAAGGACACCCCGCAACAGCTCGCCGAACGCAAAAACGCCTTCCGCGATTATCGTGAAGCCTGGATAGAAGACGCGGGACACATGATGCACCACGAGCAACCGGCGGCCGTTGCCGGACTGATAGAGGGCTTTCTCGCGCCATGAGCGAAATCCGCAATCCGCCGCTGCTCGGCGTTCTCGGCGGCATGGGGCCGCTCGCCGCCGCCGATTTCCTCGCCAAGCTCGCCCAGGAAACACCGGCGACCCGCGACCAGGACCACGTCCCCTACGTCGCCTGGGGGGTGCCGCAGATTCCCGAAAGGCCGGCAGCCATACTCGGCAAGGGGGAATCGCCCTTGCCACAGATGCTGCACGGCATCGCCGCACTGAAGCAGGCCGGCGCGCAGGCGATCGCCATCGCCTGCAACACCGCTCACTACTGGCATGAGGAGCTGCAGCGCGAGGGCGGACTGCCGATCCTGCATATCGCCGACGCTGCCTGCGACCTGCTCGCGGAACGCGGCATCACGACCGGCAGCATCGGACTGATCTGCACCGAGGGCACGCTGCGGGCGGGTTTTTTCCAGCAGCGTTTCGCGGCACGCGGCCTCGGCTGCATCGCCACCACTCCTGCAGACCAGCAAGGACTGGTAATGCCGGCAATCGCCGCGGTCAAGACCAATGACCTGGCGCTGGCGCACCCCCTTGCGGTGCAGGCAGTGCTGCGCCTGCACGAAGCTGGTGCACGCGCGGTGGTACTGGCCTGCACCGAGACCCCGCTGGCGATCGACCACGCCCCCAGCGCCGCAACACCGCTGTGCATCGACGCCACCCGCGCGCTCGCGCGGGCCTGCGTCACCTGGTACCGGAGCGCAACGGCGGCCGCCGCACCCTGAAGCGCCTGCCGTCGTACGCCGTATGCGACTGGACAAAGGGACTCGCATCGCCTAGATTGTCCCGAGCAAGACCATCCCGCCGACGACCGTTCGGCATCGTACCCGTTCTGACAATCAAGGAGGCTGAACATGCTTCGTATCGGATCCCTTTTCGCCGCAGTCGCTGCGGCCGGCCTGCTCGCCGCGCCGCTGCAGGCGCAGGAACTCACAGGCACCCTGAAGAAAATCAAGGACACCGGGGTCATCAAGATCGGCCATCGCGACGCTTCGGTGCCGCTGTCCTACCTTGACGACAAGCAGAGGCCGATCGGCTATTCCATCGACATCTGCATGAAGGTCGTCGACCGGGTCAAGGCAGAGCTGAAAATGCCCAAGCTGAAGGTGGAGTTCGTCCCGGTCACCTCGCAGACCCGGATCCCGATCCTCACTGGCGGCAACATCGACATCGAGTGCGGCTCGACCACCAATTCGGTGGAGCGCCAGAAGCAGGTCGATTTCGCGCCGACCTATTTCGTCACCGGCACCAAGATCATCGTCAAGAAGAGCTCCGGCATCAAGGGATATGACGACCTCAAGGGCAAGACCGTGGTCTACACGCAGGGCACCACCAACGAGCGCGCAATGAAGGCCTACAACGACGAGAAAAAACTCGGCATCAAGTTCATCCCGTCGAAGGACCATGCCGAATCTTTCCTCGCGGTGCAGACCGACCGCGCAGTCGCCTTCCCGATGGACGACGTCCTGCTCTACGGCCTGAAAGCCGGCGCCAAGAACCCGAATGATTTCGAGGTTGTAGGCGAGTTCCTGTCCGACGATCCCTACGCGATCATGATGCGCAGGGATGATCCCGCATTCAAGAAAGTCGTGGATGCAGCGGTGACCGCGATCTACAAGAGCGGCGAAATCAACAAGATCTACACAAAATGGTTCGAATCCAAGATCCCGCCCAAGGGCATCAACCTGAATTTCCCGATGTCCGACGGTCTGAAGGCCGCGATCAAGAACCCGAACAACACCGGCGTCGGCCCCTGTGGCCGGATGAAATGCTGATGATCACAGCTTGATGATCCGCACCGGGGAGCCCAGGCTCCCCGGTTTTTTTTGGGCGGCCTTCGCGTTACACTGAATCGCATGGACTTCGGCTTTCTCTCGCAGCCGGCATTCTCGGGCGGCGGCACCTATCTCGACTGGGTTGTCTCCGGAATCAAGTGGACAATGCTGGTGTCCATCTGCGCCTGGGTTATTGCCTTCACCATCGGTTCGGTGCTCGGGGTGATGCGCACGACCCGGATCGCCTGGCTGTACGGTCCGGCCACCGTCTATGTCGAGCTGTTCCGCAATGTGCCGTTGCTGGTGCACATGTTCATCTGGTACTTCGTGGTTCCGGAAATCGTGCCGCGGTCCCTCGGCCTGTGGATGAAGCAGGGCATGCCGATGCCGGAATTCTGGAGCGCCGTGCTGGCACTGGGTTTCTACACCGCCTCGCGCGTGGCCGAGCAGGTGCGCTCCGGAATTCAGTCGATACCGATTGGCCAGACCAACGCTGCGCTGGCGACCGGGCTGACCATGCCGCAGGTCTACCGCTACGTGCTGCTGCCCATGGGTTACCGCATTGTGGTGCCGCCGCTGACCTCCGAGTTCCTGACCATCTTCAAGAATTCCTCGGTGGCGCTGACCATCGGCGTGCTCGAGCTGACCGCACAGGCGAGATCGATTTCCGAGTACACCTTCCGCACCTTCGAGATTTTCCTGCTGGCCACCGTCGTCTACGTGCTGATCACGCTGGCGGTGGTCCTGCTGATGCAGTTCGTCGAGGCTCGCATCCGCGTTCCCGGTTACATCGGCACCGGTAAATAGGCATGTTCACCGGCTTTGATTTCGACGTCATCCAGCGCGCGCTGCCCTATCTCTGGCAGGGCATGCAGTTCTCGCTGGGCCTGACGCTGCTGGCGATGGCCGGCGGCATCGTGCTTGGCACGCTGCTCGCATTGATGCGGCTGTCCAGCTACAGGATCATCAGCGTGCCGGCCAGCGCCTACGTCAACCTGCTGCGCTCGACGCCGCTGATCCTGGTCATATTCTGGTTTTATTTCCTGGTACCGATTGCGATCAAGTACATCTCGGGAGACAGCTACGCCCAGGGAATCGGCCCCTTCTATTCCGCGCTGATCGCATTCACGCTGTTCGAAGCCGCCTACTACTGCGAAATCATCCGCGCCGGCATACAGAGCGTGCCCGCCGGCCAGGTCAGCGCCGCGCATGCGCTGGGGCTGAACTACACGCAGGCGACGGTGCTGGTCGTGCTGCCACAGGCCTTCCGCAACATGGTTCCGATACTGCTGACCCAGGGCATCATCCTGTTCCAGGACACATCACTGGTATACGTCGTCGGTCTTACCGACTTCATGGGCGCGGCAAGCAAGGTCGCGCAGCGCGACGGGCGCCTGGTGGAGATGTACCTGTTCGCAGCGCTGGTTTATTTCATCCTTTGTTTCCTTGCATCCTATTTCGTCAAGCGGCTGCAATCGCGGATCACGCCGCCGCGCTAGCCGCCCGTTTCCAGAAGGCACCCGTCATGGCCATGATCGAACTCAAGAACATCAGCAAATGGTACGGCAGCTTCCAGGTGCTGAAGAACTGCACGACCAGCGTCGAAAAGGGCGAGGTCGTCGTCGTCTGCGGTCCTTCGGGCTCCGGCAAATCAACGCTGATCAAGTGCGTCAACGGCCTCGAACCGTTCCAGCAGGGAGAGGTCATCGTCAACGGCCAGTCGGTCGGCGACAAGAACACCAGGCTGCCGCAGCTGCGCGCGAAGATCGGCATGGTGTTCCAGCACTTCGAGCTCTTCCCGCACATGGATGTCACCGCAAACCTCAACCTCGCCCAGGTCAAGGTGCTCGGGCGGAGCAAGGAGGAAGCCACGGCAAAATCGCATGCCCTGCTCCAGCGCGTCGGCATGATCGAGCATGCGAAGAAGTTTCCCGGCCAGCTGTCCGGCGGCCAGCAGCAGCGGGTTGCCATCGCCCGCGGCCTCGCGATGGACCCGATCGCGATGCTGTTCGACGAGCCGACCTCGGCGCTGGACCCGGAGATGATCAACGAGGTGCTCGACGTCATGGTGGAGCTCGCGCAGGAAGGCATGACCATGATGTGCGTGACCCACGAGATGGGATTCGCGCGCAAGGTCGCCCACCGGGTGATCTTCATGGACCAGGGTGAAATCGTCGAGGACGCCCCGAAGGAGGAATTCTTCGGAACACCGCGGTCGGAGCGCGCGCAGCAGTTCCTGTCGAAGATTCTCCACCACTGACCCGTTCAGCGCAGTTACAATGCGCGCTTTTCAGCGAGGGCGCCCTTACGGGCGCGTGCCCCAAGATGGCTTCGAGCGCTTCCAAAAAGAAATCCGGCAACCAGTACGACTGCAGCAAATGCCCGGGCTACTGCTGCAGCTACCCCCTGATCGAAGTCGGCAAGCGCGACATCGCGCGGCTGGCAAAGCACTTCGGCATCACCTACGCCCAGGCGGAATCACGCTACACGCGCTTTGACCGCTCGGAGAAGGTGCGCTCGCTGAAGCAGCAGGACGACCGGCATTTCGGAAAAATCTGCAAGCTGTTCGACACCCGCAAGCGGCATTGCACGGTTTACGAAGCCCGTCCCGGCGTCTGCCGCGAGTATCCGGACGGCAAGCGCTGCGGTTATTACGAGTTCCTGGTGTTCGAGCGCGAACACCAGGACGATCCCAAGTTCGTCGCGACTACCGACAACTGACGCCCCTTGCCATGAAAAAAGCCCCGCATCGCGGGGCTTTTTTTGTTGCGGGTCCCCTCAGCAGCCCGCCCTGCATTTCGCCCCGGCGTCGAACTCCATGGTCCTGCCGCTGAGCGGCAGGTGCACCGGTACCTTGGTCGCCTTGATGAAGGTGTCGGTCTTGGTGCCGGGGATGACTTTCCCGCCCTGGGTTGCCACTTCATTGACGTGGCTCGCGATCACCGCCCTGGGCTTTACCAGATCATTGATCACGAAAGCAGCTTCCTTCGGACCGGTGGTGAAGTTGTCGCCGATGTTCATCACCACCAGCCCGGCCTTGTAATGCTGGCGCACCACCGCATCCTGTTCCGCGGTGATGCCGGTGTCGCCGGACAGGTAAACGACCAGCCCGTTGCTGAAGGTCAGCACATAGCCGGTGGGCGGTCCGACATAGGCGCCAAGGCTCGCCATCTGCAGCATCTTGCCCAGCTCGCCGCCGACCATCGCGCCGCTGACCCCGTTTGAATGCACGGCCGGCACCGTGGTGATGGTCACGCCGCCGATCTTGCGCGAGGCGCCGAAACGGACCAGCAGCGAATCCGCGGGATTGGCGCCCAGCGCCTTCAGCTTGCCCGCAAAAAACGCCGGCATCTCGCTGCCGGTCACGATCTTCGCCTTTTTCGCCGCCGCGATGCGGGCGCTGCTGGTGTCGGGCACCGCCTTGACCGTGATCTCGGGCTTGCCGCAGGTGCCGGCGTTGGTCTGCGCCATGTGCTGGTCGCCGGCATGGTCGCCATGCATGTGGCTCACCAGCACCACGTCGATCCTGCCCAAGCGAGGGTCATCGGGCCCGGTCACCGTGCGGCCGACATCGTAGAGCACGCGGGTACCATCCGGATCCTCGAAGATCATCGCGCGATCCTGCACGCAGAGTTCTCCGTCGTGGCTGCCCAGCGGGGTGATTTTGACATTGGCTGCACCGGCACTGAAAGCCAGCAGGCCTGCGAACAGCGCAGCTGTCCAGTTGATCGTCGTTTTCATGCTCCCCCCTTTTTTGAAATGTCTCCGGAGAGACTTCAGCCGCAGCACCTCGCCATAAGCCCGTGCAGAAAACGTTCGCAGCGCGCGACCTGGGTCAATGTAACAAATTCGTCGGGCTTGTGCGCTTCCCGGATGGATCCCGGGCCGCAGACCACGGTCGGCACGCCGGCCACCTGGAACTGCGATGCTTCGGTGCCGAATGACACCTTGACGGTCTCCTCGCAACCCGAGAATTCCTGCGCCAGCGCCGTGATCTCGGCCTCGGCCCCGGTATCCAGCGCGGGGATCTCCGAGAGTTTTTCAATCGTGAAACCGGTGCGCGGATCGACCGCATGCATCTCCGGCTCGATCACCGAACGCAGATGCGCCTCGAACTCGGCGCGTAGCCGCTCCGGATCGTCGCCCGGCAGGTTGCGGAACTCGAAATCGAAAACGCAGTCCTGGGGCACGATGTTGAGCGCGGTGCCGCCGCGAATCACGCCGGTATGCACGGTGGTGTAGGCGATGTCGAATCCGCGGTCATAGGGCCCGCGGTCGCGGTGCCGCCGCGCCAGCTGCTTGAGGAAGGCCACCGCCTCCGCCGCCGCCTCCACCGCGTTGACGCCGTACGGCGCATAGGCGGAATGCGAGGCCAGCCCGCGCACGGTGCAGCGATAACTCTGCTTGCCCTTGTGCGCGATCACCGGCCGCATCTCGGTGGGCTCGCCGACGATGCAGGATCTCGGACGGATCCCCGCATTGACCATGTCCTCGAGCAGGCCCCGCACGCCGAGGCAGCCCACTTCCTCGTCGTAGCTGAATGCCAGGTGCAGCGGCGTTTTCAGCCCTCGGCGCACGTAGTCCGGGACCAGCGCAAGCACGCAGGCGATGAAGCTTTTCATGTCGGAAGTGCCGCGGCCGTAGAGCCGGCCATCGCGCTCGGCAAGCACGAAGGGATCGCTGCTCCACTGCTGGCCGTCAACCGGCACCACGTCGGTATGCCCCGACAGCACGATGCCGGGCTCGCCTCGCGGCCCCAGCGTCGCAAACAGGTTGGCCTTGCGCCGGTCGCGGTCAAAAGTCAGGCGCAGTTCGGCATCCAGCGGACGCAGCAACTCGCGCAGGTAATCGATCAGCTGCAGGTTGGAATCGCGGCTGACCGTCGGAAACGCGATCAGCTCGCGGATCAGGCGCAGTGTTTCCGCGCCGGGCATTGCAGGCGGATTCATGACTAAGCCCGTCGTTAAAGGGGCAGGATAGGCAGAGCCCCGGTACCTGTCAACGCGGCATCCTGCGGTATCCTAGACAAACATCATGAAAAGAAAATCCGTCATCACATTCATATCCTCGGCGTTTGCGCTGCTGCTTGCAGCGGGCCCTGCAGCTGCCGCCGAACTGCGCATCGGCCTCTCGGGCGAAGTCAGCTCGCTCGATCCGCACCTGCTCGCCTCACAGCCGAACCTGACCGTGGCGCGCCATGTTTTCGAGTCGCTGACCGACGTCGACCCGCAGACGAAACTGATCCCGGGCCTCGCCGAACGCTGGCGCGCGCTGGATGCGCTGACCTGGGAATTCAGCCTGCGCCGCGGCGTGAAATTCCACGACGGCTCCGAGTTCACCGCGGAAGACGCGGCCTTCTCCATCGCGCGGCCGCTGTCGATCAAGGGCAGCCCCGGCGGCTTCGCGTCGTATGTGCGCGCCGTCGAATCAGCGACCGCGGTCGACCGCCACACGCTGCGCGTGAAGACGAAGTATCCGTACGGCGCGCTGCCGGAGGAACTCAATTCCATCCTGATTGTTTCGCGCAAGCATGCGCAGGATGCCGGTCCCGAGGATTTCGATTCGGGGCGGGCGATGGTCGGCACCGGGCCGTACCGCTTTGTACGCTACCAGCGCGGTGACCGGCTGGAACTCGCCCGCCATGACGGCTGGTGGGGCAAGCCACCAGCCTGGACCCGGGTCACGCTGCGCGTCATACCCGCGGATCCTTCACGTAGCGCCGCATTGCTTTCCGGCGAACTCGACGCGATCGAACACGTGCCCTCGGCGGATTTAAAAAATATCAATAAAAACAATAAGTTAAAAGTTATACAAACTACCTCCTGGCGGACCATCCTGCTCCACCTCGACCAGTATCGCGACCGGCCGGCGGGCGTCAGCGGGCCCGACGGCAAGCCGCTGGCGGGCAATCCCTTCCGCGACCTGCGCGTGCGCCGCGCGATCTCGATGGCAATCAACCGCAAGGCGATCGCCGAACGCGTGATGGAGGGCCTCGCGGTGCCGGCGGCCAACATCGTCTCGCCGGAGGTTTTCGGCCACAATGCCGCGCTGAAGCCACTGCCCTACGACCCCGAAGGCGCGAAACGCCTGCTCGCGGAAGCGGGTTACCCGAAGGGGTTGCGCATCACGCTCAGCGGCCCCAACAACCGCTATATCAATGACGAACAGATCCTGCAGACTGTCGCGCAACTGCTCACGCGTGCCGGCATCCAGACCCGGGTCGAGGCGATGCCGATGTCGGCCTTCCTCGGCCGGGTGCGCAAGGAGGAAACCGCGGTATCGCTGCTCGGCTGGGGCTCCTTCGCCGCCGACCTCGCGCTGCGCTCGCTGGTCGCCGCCCCCAACCCCGGGAAGGGCTACGGGGCGTGGAACTGGGGGCGTTATGCCAACCCGAAAGTCGATACCCTGATGGAACAGGCACTCGCGAGCGTCGACCGCGGCAAGCGCGAAGCACTGGCGCGGGAAGCCAACACGCTGGCGATGCAGGACCTGGCCGTCATCCCGCTGCACCACCAGGTCGTCAGCTGGGCCATGCGCGCGGACCTTGCCTATGAACCGCGCACGGATGAATTCACTTTTGCCCACCATTTCTCGCCGAGAATGCGCTGAGGGCGCAACACCCACCCCGGACAAATCATGACAGACCCCAACGCCTACACTGTTGAAATAGCACCGCCGGACATCACGCCCTACCGCGGCGGAAACACCGGCATCGAGTACGTCACCACCCTCGACAGCGGCAAAGCCGGCCCCCACGTGATGGTGACCGCGCTGGTGCATGGCAACGAGATCTGCGGCGCCATTGTCCTCGACGAACTGTTCCGTGGCGGCATTCGCCCCTTGCACGGCCGTCTGACACTGGCCTTCTGCAACGTGGCCGCATTCGGGAACTTCGATCCGGCCAACCCCGAAACCTCGCGCTGGGTCGATGAGGACCTTAACCGGCTGTGGACCGCCGAGGTTCTGGACGGCGGGCGCAACAGCACCGAACTGCGCCGTGCCCGCACGCTGCGCCCGCTCATCGACAGCGTCGATTTCCTGCTCGACATCCACTCGATGCAGCACCCCTCCGATCCGCTGCTGCTCACCGGACCGCTCGCCAAGGGGCGCGAGCTCGCCACCGAAATCGCCTACCCGGCCCTCGCGGTAAGCGACGCGGGGCATGCCGCCGGCAGGCGCATGCGCGACTATGCCGGGTTCGGCGAGGCCGGCAGCCCGAAGAACGCCATGCTGGTCGAATGCGGCCAGCACTGGGCGCGACGGACTGTCGATGTTGCCCGCGAAACCACGCTGCGCTTTCTCGCCCGTTTCGGCATCATTGATCCCCGCGACGGCTCGTTCCGCTTCGCCGAGACGCCGTCGCCCCAGCAGATCGTCGAGGTCACCCATCCCGTCACCATCGAAGCGGAAGCCTTCCGCTTTGCTCAGGCATTTACCGGCCTCCAGGTCATCGAGCATTCGGGTACGCTCATCGGCTGGGATGGCGATCGCGAAGTGCGCACACCTTACGACCGCTGCGTTCTGGTGATGCCCTCGAAGCGGCTCTACCGCGGACAGACCGCAGTACGCCTCGGACGATTCGTCTCGCCCGGCGTCTGAGCCCTTCGCCACCGCGCGGCCGGCGACAATGCTGAACCATGTCCTGCGGCAGCTGTGCTGGAGCGCGCTTGCGCTGCTCGCGATGTCGCTGCTGGTATTTGCCGGCGTCTACGCGATCGGCAACCCGGTGGACATCCTCGTCAATCCACAGGCCGACCAGGCGGAAATCGCGCGCGTCACCGCCCAGCTCGGCCTGGACCTGCCGCTGTGGCAGCAGTACTGGCATTTCCTCAAGGGTGCTTTCGGCGGCGACCTCGGCAGCTCCTTCGTCGCCGGGGTGCCGGCGATCACGCTGATCCTCGAACGCCTGCCGGCGACGCTGGAGCTCGCGCTGCTGGCAATGCTGATCGCGGTCGCGCTCGGCGTGCCGCTGGGCCTACTCGCCGGGCTGAAACCGCAATCCTGGATCGGCCGCGCGATCATGGCCGGCTCCATCCTCGGCTTCTCGCTGCCGACCTTCTGGGTCGGGCTGATGCTGATCCTGCTGTTCTCGGTGCAACTGGGCTGGCTGCCGACCACAGGACGCGGCCCCACGGTCGAGCTTTTCGGCATTGCCGTGAGCTTCCTCAGCTGGGAGGGCCTGCGCCACCTGATCCTGCCGGCGACCAACCTCGCGCTGTTCAAGCTCGCGCTGCTGATCCGGCTGGTACGCGCGGGCACCCGCGAAGCGATGCTCCAGGATTACGTGCGCCAGGCCCGCGCCAAGGGCGTCGCCGAGCACGACATCCTGCGCGTGCACGTGCTGCCCAATATCCTGATCCCGGTGGTCACCGTCGCCGGCCTCGAGTTCGGCTCGCTGCTCGCCTTCGCAGTCGTCACCGAGACGGTGTTCGCATGGCCCGGCATGGGCAAGCTGCTGATCGACTCCATCGGCCTGCTTGACCGTCCGGTGATCGTTGCCTACCTGCTGGTGACGGTCTGCCTGTTCATCCTGATCAACCTCGTGGTCGACCTGCTTTACGCGGCGCTTGATCCGCGGGTGCGGCCGGACAGCCGGTCATGAGCGTCGCGGCCGCCGCGCCCTCGCCGCTGCACGAAGCCGCGTCCGGCTTCATTCGCGACCGCATCGCGCTGTCCGCACTGCTGCTGCTCGGCCTGCTGCTCGCAGCAGCGCTAGGCGCGCCCTGGCTCAGCCCGCAAAACCCCTATGACCTGGCCCAGCTCGACATTCTCGATGCGCGGCTGGCGCCGGGATCCGCATCCTCCGCCAGCGGCATCTACTGGCTGGGCAGCGACGGCCAGGGCCGCGACCTGCTCTCGGCGATCCTCTACGGCCTGCGCATCAGCCTCGGCGTCGGCATACTCTCGACCGTCGCCGCGCTGGCCATCGGCCTCGTGATCGGACTGGTCTCTGCGCGCGCCGGCGGCTGGATCGACGCCCTGATCATGCGCGTGGTTGACCTGCAGCTGTCCTTCCCGTCGATCCTCGTCGCACTGATCCTGCTCGCCGTGGCCGGCCAGGGCGCGGACCGCATCATCGTCGCCCTGATTGTCGTGCAATGGGCCTATTACGCGCGCACCGTGCGCGGCGCTGCGCTGGTGGAACTGAAAAGGGAATATGTCGATGCCGCGGTCTGTGCCGGCTACGGCGAGGCGCGCATCCTGTTCCGCCACGTGCTGCCCAATGTGCTGCCGCCGCTGATCGTCGTCGCCACGGTTCAGGTCGCCCATGCCATCGCACTCGAAGCGACGCTGTCCTTCCTCGGCCTCGGCCTTCCGATCACCGAACCCTCGCTGGGCCTGCTGATCGCCAACGGCTACACCTACCTGCTCGCGGGGCAGTACTGGATCAGCGTGTTTCCCGGCCTCGCGCTGCTGCTGGCCATCGTCGCGATCAACCTCGTCGGCGACCGCCTGCGCGACGTGCTCAATCCGCGGCTGCAATGACTGATCAGGAGGAAAACAGGACCGTCTATTCACGCAGGCATCGATGAAGAACAACAAGGCTTCCAAAATTTTAATGCTCGACCGCGTGCGTGGGTTGCACATCCTCGAGCGCACCTGATCCCGCGGGATCAGCAAAACAAAGGCCGGGCACTGCCCGGCCTTTGTTTTTTTCGGAGAACGCAGCCTACTGCGGCTGGATGCCCACCTGCGCCGCGACCTTGCGGTAGCGTTCGAGCTCACTGCGGATGCGCTTGTTGAAGGCTTCGGTGCCCATGGTCGTGGTTTCCGCACCGCCAACAGTGGCGTAACGCTTCTTCACGTCGGGATTCTTCAGCGCGGCGGCCGAAGCTTCGTAGAGTTTCGCCACGACATCTTTCGGCGTGCCCTTCGGCGCGAACAGGCCTACCCAGATCGAGGCATCGACACCGGGGATGCCGGCTTCCTGCGCCGACATGTAATCGGGCACCTGCGGCGAGCGCTTCGCCGTGGTCACTCCGAGCACCTTGACGCGTTTCGCCTGGAGGTGCGGCAGCACGCCGGGCAGACCGGCGACGGTGAACACCACTTCATTGGAGGCGACCGCGGACACCGCCGGCGCGCCGCCCTTGTACGGCACGTGCAGCGCCTTGGCGCCGGCAGCGGAAACCAGCCACTCGGTCGCCATGTGGTTGACCGAGCCGGTGCCCGGCGAACCGAAAGTCAGCTGGCCCGGCTTGGCCTTGGCGCCGGCAATCAGGTCCTTCAGCGAGTTGAACGGCGATGAGGCATTGACCACCACCAGCATTGGCGCGTCGCTGACCATGATGATCGGCGTGAAGTCGCGCTCGACGTTGTAGGGCATTTCCTTGAACAGCACCGGGTTCACCGACATCTCGCCGGTGTGTGCGGCGAGCAGCGTATAGCCGTCCGGCGTCGCACGCGCGGTGGTGCCGGTGGCGATGAAGCCGTTGGCGCCGGGGCGGTTGTCGACCACGAACTGCCAGCCCTTGTCCTCGGAGATCTTCATGGTCAGGATGCGCGCCGAGGTATCGACCACGCCGCCCGGCGCAAAGGGCACCAGCACGCGGATCGGCTTGTTCGGATAGTCGGCGGCCTGCGCGGACAGCGCAAAGACAGCAGCGAAAACAGTGAAAAACAGGCTCCTCATAATTTTTCCTTTATAATCAAATACTTATTTAAAGTTTTAATAGGTGGCGCCATTTCTCGCGCACCTGCGCTTGCAATTCCTTGCTCGCTTCCGCCACTGCCGGAAAATCGTGGAGATGATCATAGGGCCGGCAGGCATCGATGATCGCCTTCGAATTGTAGGGCGCATCGGAGCGGTAGGTCACGAACATCGGGTCGTTCTTCGAGCCCATGCCGCGGCGGATGATATCGATGTCAACCTCGGGATCGCTGCGCGTGGCCACTGCCCACATCACTTCCTGCAGGTTCGAGGGATCGATGTCCTCGTCGACCACCACCGTGTAGCGCGACATGTAGGCGCCGACGCCGCACTGGTTGAGGATCAGCGCGGCCTGGCGCGAATGGCCGGCGTAGCGCTGCCTGATCGCCACCACGTTGAACATCCGCGCGCCGCCGATCTCGTGCGCCCATACGCTGGCAACGTCGGGCACGCCGGCGGCAAGCAGCGCATCGAACAGCAGCGCCGAGCGCATCACCGCCTTCGAGTATGAATAATCGTTGGGCGGTTTCGCCGGCGGGCTGCCGACGATGACCGGATCATTGCGGTAATAAACTCGCTCGATGGTCATCACCGGCGCAGTGCCTTCCTTGCCGGGGTAATAACCGTGGAATTCGCCGAACGGTCCCTCGAGTTTCACGTCGCCCGGGTAACAATAACCCTCGAGCACGATTTCTGCGGCAGCGGGTATCGGCAGCCCAGTCAGTTCACCGTGGACCACCTGCACCGGCTCGCCGAGGATGGCACCGATGTAGTTGTATTCACACATGCCGAAAGGCACCTCGATGCCGGAAATCAGGAAACCCAGCGGATCGCAACCGACGACGATCGCCACCGGAAAGGGCTTGCCCGCCTTCATGTGCTTGTCGTACTGGATCGCGCCGTGTTTGCCGGGGATCATGTCGAGCCCGACATGGTTCCTGTCGTGCACCATCACGCGGTAGGTGCCGACATTGACCCAGTCGCTGTCGTAATCCTTCGTCACCACGCAGCAGCCGGTGCCGATGTACGGCCCGCCGTCCTTCTCGTGCCACAGTGGCGACGGAAAGATGGTTATGTCGACGTCCTTGCCCGAACGGATGTTTTCCAGCACCGGTCCGGATTCAGCGACCACCGGCTCGTATTTCGGCGCTTCCGCCTGCCAGCCCTTGGGCTTGCCGCGCAGCGCCTGCACCAGGCCGCGGTGACTGTGTTCCACAGGCATGCGCAGCAACGAGGACAGCCGCGCCGGGCTCGCCGTGGTGCAGGTCACCACGCGGAAGCCCTTGGCATAGCCGGGGATTTCATCGAACAGCAGGGCCGGCGCGCCGTCGATCTTGACGTTCATCTCGCTGATAGCACCGAGCTCGAGCTTGGCGTCGGCGCCGGGCACGTCCTTCAGTTCACCGAGCTGCCGCGCAGTATCCAGCCAGGCGCGCAGGTCGAGGGGATTGCCTGCCGGACGTTTCGCCATGATCAGCCCTTGCGTTTTTTCGCCGCAAGCCGCACGGCCTTGATGATTTCGGGATACGCCGCGCAGCGGCAGAGATTGCCGGCGAGGTAATGGCGGATCTCGTCATCCGCCGGATCGGGATGGGCATCAAGCAGCTGGCGTGTCATCAGGATGAAGCCCGGCGTGCAGAAGCCGCACTGGAATGCGCCCGTTTCGATGAAAGCCTGCTGCACGGCATCGAGTCCGCCTTCGCCGTCCTGCGGCTCCTCGATGGTACGCACGTCGGCGCCGTCGACCAGTGTCGCCATGGTCAGGCAGCCGGAGACCGCCTGGCCGTCGACGATCACCGTGCAGCAGCCGCAAAGCCCCTGCGCGCAGCTCTCGCGCGCGCCGAACAGTCCCTGCCCCTGCAACAACTCGACCAGGTTCTGGTGGTTGCCGGCATGCGCGGTGACCGGGTTGCCATTGAGTGTGAATGCAATCGTGCGGTGTGTAGTCATGGGTAAAAGCTAAAACCCTTTTTAGCCACAGAGGTCACAGAGAAAAACCGGGCATGGCACATGCCGCAGTCCTTCCAGTCTGCTTCACTCTTCTTCTCTGTGTTCTCTGTGCCCTCTGTGGCTTGTTTTTGAATTTAAACAATCAGTCTTCCAGCGGACTGCCCGCCTTCGCGCGCAGTCCGCGGTAAACGGCCTCGGCGGTCAGCGGCAGGCTGGTCAGGCGCACGCCCACTGCATCGTCGATCGCGCTGGCTATCGCCGGCGACACACCGAAGGTGCCGCTCTCGCCGACGCCCTTGGCACCGAAGGGACCGGATTTCTGCACCATGTCGACCGCCTCGTTTTCCATCACCTCCGGCACGTCGCGTATGCCCGGAATCTTGTAGTCGGCGAGCGAGGCGTTGGTGACCTGCCCCGCGTCGAAGTCCATGCGCTCGGACAGCGTGAAGCCCAGTTGCATCAGCGTCGCGCCGGAAATCTGGGTCTCGACGATCGCCGGGTTTATCGGGCGGCCGACGTCGACGAGGTTGACCAGGCGCGTGACCTTGAACTCGCCGGTTTCGGTGTCGACCTCGACCTCGGCGCCGGTGGCGCCGATCATCCAGAACGGCGTCGCATCCGGCGTCTGACCGGTGCCCGGCTCCGGCGGCGTGTACGGCGGGATGAAGCTGCCGACGCCGACGATGTTGCCGGCCTGCATGCCGTACTTCCTGCGGAAGATGTCGGGAATCGGGGTGGTTTCCGCCGACAGGCCAACCTCCTGCGCGAGCTTCATCAGCTTGTCGCGCGCATCCTCGGCGGCGAGCCTGACTGCGTGCCCCATGTGGTAAGTCGAGCGCGAGCCCAGCGTCGCCATGTCGTAGGGCGTGACATCGGTATCGGGATGCACCAGAGTCACTGCTTCGACCGGCACTCCCAGCGCCTCGGCGACGATCTGCGCCATCGCGGTATCCGAGCCCTGCCCCATGTCAACGGTGCTGCAGTTGACCATCACGCTGCCGTCGGCGCTGACATTGACGATCGCCACCGAGGTCGTCGGCGAAATGCTCGCCTTGAAACCGATGGCAATGCCGCGGCCGCGGCGAAGCGTGCCGCTGCCCCTGTCAAAGGGCTTTTCCCAGTCCATGCGCTGCGCCAGACGCTCCAGCACCTGCTCGATGCCGGCGTCACGCATCAGGGTGCCGGTGGCCTGGGGCCGGCCCTCGCGCAGGATGTTCTTGCGGCGGATAGCCAGCGGATCAATGTTCAGCGCCTTCGCGATCATGTCGGTGTGGCTTTCGTAGGCCCACACCAGTTGCGGAATGCCGAAGCCGCGCAACGCGCCGGCCGCGGGCAGGTTGGTGTAGAGCGCGTATGAATCGATGGCCACATGTTCGATGTCATAAGGTCCGGGTGCGGTGAAACCGGATTTCTGCGTCACCCTCGGACCGATGTCTGCATAGGCGCCGCCGTTCCACCACACCTCGCACTCGCGGGCGAGGATTTTGCCGTCCTTCGACACCCCGCTCTTGATGCGCAGCGTCGCCGCGTGCTTGGTGATCTGGTAGAACTGCTCTTCCATGGTCAGCGAGATCTTCACCGGCCGGCCGGCGAGCAGCGCCGCGATGGCGACCAGCGCCTCGAGCTTGATGTAGAGCTTGGCGCCGAAGCCGCCGCCGAGATACGGCACCTTCACCCGCACCTTGTTCTCGGGCCAGCCGAGCAGGCGCGCAATCTCGATGCGCACGAAGGACGGGCTTTGCGAAGCGGTGTGAATCACCAGCTGGTTCGGCGTCGGATCGACAACGGTGACAAAAGGCTCCAGCGGCAGGTGCAGCACCTGCTGGGTGCGGAAGGTGTGCTCGAACACGTGGTCGGCGGAAGCAAAGGCCTTCTGCGCGTCACCGCGCCGCAGGTGAAAATCGAGCGCGATGTTGGTGTCGCGCTTGCCCTTCAGGTGCTTGAGGTCGGGAAAAGTCCCGGCCGGCTTGAGCACCTCGTGCACCACCGCCTGCGAAGTCATCGCTTCGACCTCATCGAACACCGCCGGCAGCTCCTCGTAGTCGGCGGAAATCATCTGCACCGCGGCTTCGGCGACATGCGGGTCGGCAGCCAGCACCAGCGCCACCGGTTCGCCGACATGGCGCACCTTGTCGATCGCCAGCACCGGCTGGTCGTGGAAGGCCGGGCCGTAGTGCGGATCCGGCACCAGCTTCATGATGTCGGCGGCGGTATAGACCGCATGCACGCCCGGCAGCGCGCGTGCCGCGGACACGTCGATGCTCCTGATCCGCGCGTGCGCGACCGTGCTGCGGAACACCTTGCCGTAGAGCATGCCCGGCAGGCGCAGGTTGTGGACGTACTCTGCCTTTCCGGTGACCTTGGCCCGCGCTTCGACGCGCGGGATCGAGCGCCCTACCGACTCAAGCGAGTCGGCACCGCTGTTGTTCTTGCCCAGTATCGTTGCCAAATTCTTTGCTCCCGGAATCGGATCAGGCGGCAAGCGCCTGGCGCAGCGCGCGGCCGGCGTGGACGCGCAGCAGTTCGGTTTTGTAGGCCGCGGAGCCGCGGGCATCGCTAATCAGCTCGGCTTCCGCCGCGGCAGCCTCGCCCGCGCGGGCAAACAGAGCGTCATCGGCAACTGTGCCCTTGAGTAGTGCCTCCACCGAGGACAGGCGCAGCGGCTTCTCGGTGGCCGCGCTGACCACGAAGCGCGCGTCCTCGATGACTCTGCCGTCGGTGCGCAGCGAGACCGCTATCCCCAGCGTCGGCCAGTCGTCCGCGGCGCGGGTGGTCAGCTTGACGTAGGCGGCGCGGCGGCCCGCCTGCTCCGGCACCAGCACCTCGGCGATCAGTTCGTTGCGCGCCAGCGCGGTCTCGTAATAACCGGTGAAAAGCTCGCCCGCCGGCAGCGTGCGCGAGCCTGCCGTTGCGGCAGTCACCAGCTGTGCATCGAGGGCGATCAGCACCGGCGGCAGGTCCATGTGCGGATCGGCGTGGGCCAGATGCCCGCCCAGCGTGGCCACGTTGCGCACGCGCACGTTGGACAGCGTGCGCAGGGTGTTGACGATCACCGGCAGCCTGCGACGCACCGCAGCCGCGCGTCCGAGTGCGCTGAGCGTCGCCAGCGCGCCGATGCGCAGGCTGCCATCCTTCGCCGCAGTGACCCTGGAGTAGCGCGACTCGACGCCGCGCAGGCTGATCAGCCGCGTCGGCTCGAACACGCCGGCTTTCATCATCAGCATCAGTGCGGTGCCGCCGCCGAAAACGCGCACCGACTCGTCGCCGGCATCGAGCAGTTTCAGCGCCGATTTCAGCGAGCGCGGTTCCGCCAGTTCGAAGGGCTTCATGCGCCTCCCTGCGTCGCGGCTGGCGCGAATGCCGCGCCGAGATTTTTCGCAAACTGTTTTTCCATGTCCTTCGCCTTGGCCTTGAGCACCGGCTGGCCGATGCTGCCCAGCTTGCCGGTCAGCGCGGCCTCTATTTCATAATGGATCACGGTGCGGTCGCCCTCAGCCACCAGCCGCGTCGATGAATTCGCGGTCAGGCGGCCGACCAGCCCCATCGGCGCACCCTCGATTTTCGCGGCAATCCGCTCCGGCGCCGTGACCTCGGCCAGCTCCACGGTGACCTTGAACTTGAAGGTCATGTAGGCAACCTTCGTCTCCAGCACCGCGTCGTAGCGCCCGTCATCAAGCGGCGTCAGGTCGCGAACACCATCAATGCAGGAGGCAAAAAAATGGATGTCCTGCAGTTTCGCGAAAACCGCGTCACGCGGCGCTTCGACGGCAATTTCCCCGCTGAATTTCATGCCCGGACCGCTTCGTTGAAAGCGTTCTAATGTAACGGCAGCACCTGCGAAAATCAATTCGCGGCAGCGCCATGAAAAATCCCCCGGTGCCTTGCGGCAGCGGGGGACTCCTGACGATGCGCGAACGCCGCGGGGGTGTTCAGCCGCTCAGCGCGGGCGGCCTGCTGCGGCACCGCGCCGGCTGTCGGAGCGGAAACCGCCGCGTCCCTGCGCGTTGCGCGAAGGCGGCGCGCCGCGGCGCGCTCCGGCACCGGGACGGCCACCGGGGCGCTTGGCGCCACCGGCGTCATTGCGCAGCGGGCTTTTCGCCTCGAAACCCGGCACGCTCATGCGCTCGATCTGCTGACCGATGTAGCGCTCGATCTGCTTCAGCTGGCGCACGTCTTCCGACGAGGCGAATGAGATTGCAGTGCCCGAAGCGCCGGCGCGGCCGGTGCGGCCGATGCGGTGCACATAATCCTCGGCCACTTTCGGCAGGTCGTAGTTGATGACGTGGGTGATGCTGGCGACGTCAATGCCGCGCGCAGCGACATCGGTCGCCACCAGCACGCGCACCGCGCCGCTGCGCAGGCGCGCCAGCGTGCGGTTGCGCTGCGACTGGTTCATGTTGCCGTGCAGGGCCGCCGCCTCGTGGCCGCCATGGAACAGCTTGTCGGCCAGGCGGTCGGCGCCGTGCTTGGTCGCCGTGAACACGATCGCCTGGGACTGGCACTCCTCGCGCAGCAGGTGGTCGAGCAGGCGATGCTTGTGGCTGCCGTCGTCGACGACATGCAGGCGCTGCTCGATGTTCTCGTGCTTCTCCTGCTTGCCCGCGACCTCGATCAGCTTCGGATCGCGCAGCAGTTCGCGGCCGAGCCTGGCGATGTTGCCGTCGAGCGTCGCCGAAAACAGCATCGTCTGCCGGGTCGCCGGCGTTTTCGCGGCAATGCGCTTGACCGGCTCGATGAAGCCCATGTCGAGCATGCGGTCGGCCTCGTCGAGGATCAGCAGTTCAAGGCGCGAAAAATCCACCCGCCCCTGGTCGATGAAATCGATCAGCCGGCCGGGTGTCGCCACCAGCACGTCGAGCGATTGCTCGAGCAGGCGGCGCTGTTTCGGGTAAGGCATGCCGCCGAGCACCGTGCCGGTGCGCATGTGGCGCATGAACTTGCAGTACTTGTCGACGGCGGCGGTAACCTGGGTCGCCAGCTCGCGGGTCGGGGTCAGCACCAGCACGCGCGGGCCGCGGCCGTTCTTCACCGGCGCCAGCGCCAGGCGCTGCAGCGCGGGCAGCACGAAGGCTGCGGTCTTGCCGGTGCCGGTGGGCGCCGAGACCATCAGGTCGAAGCCGGTCAACGCGACCGGTATGGATTGCGCCTGCACCGGCGTGGGTTCGGTATACCCCGCGGCGGCCAGGGCCTGCACAAGGGCGGGATTCAGATTCAGTTCAGCAAAAGACATGTGAGTATTACTTTCAAAAAGCACAACGACTGAACGCCGCGCAAGAGCTCAAGGCAAACGGAATGATTCCGCAGCCGCGCAACAGGCGGTTTCAGTAAAAAAAGCGCTGGAAATGCCACTAGCTCTGAGGCAAAGCCGCGAATGAATCGCGGCTGCGGCCAACCGGCGCACGGGTATCGTCGCTAACCGTGGCGGAAGCAGCTTTTCGGAGAAGGGAGCTGAAAACGAAGGGGTCAGGGACAGATGCATCTTGCAGCGAAAAACTGCTGTGGGCCGCTGCAAGGTGGGCGCACTATACCCGCAAGTATCGGAAATAGCGAGGTTTTTTCCTGCGCTGCAGCACGAGACTCCCGGCCGGCGCCCGGCACCAGCCCCCGCTGGCCCGGAAAATTGCAGGATATTCAAGGCAATAGCTTGCCCCCCCGTGCTACAATCCGCCCCTTTTTTGCAAGGCTCCATACCGTGTCCGCCACCGAGCAGCGCCCGCTACGCAACATCGCCATCATCGCCCACGTCGATCATGGCAAGACCACGCTCGTCGACCAGTTGCTGCGGCAGTCCGGCACCTTTGCCGCACACGAGCAGGTCACCGAACGCGTGATGGACTCCAACGACCTCGAGCGTGAGCGCGGCATCACCATCCTCGCCAAGAACTGCGCGGTGATCTGGAACAGCACGCTGATCAACATCGTCGACACCCCGGGGCATGCCGACTTCGGCGGAGAAGTCGAACGCGTGCTGTCGATGGTCGACGGCGTGCTGCTGCTGGTCGACGCCGTCGAGGGCCCGATGCCGCAGACGCGCTTCGTCACCCGCAAGGCTCTGGCCCAGGGCCTGAAACCGATCGTCGTCGTCAACAAGATCGACCGTCCCGGCGCCCGCCCCGACTGGGTGGTCAACCAGACCTTCGACCTCTTCGACAAGCTCGGCGCCACCGAGGAACAGCTCGATTTCCCCGTCGTCTACGCCTCGGCGCTGAACGGTTATGCCGGCAACGAGGACAGCGTGCGCGAAGGAACGATGCAGCCGCTGTTCGAGGCCATCGTCAAGCACGTGCCGCGGCGCGAGGACAACCCCGACGGCCCGCTGCAGCTGCAGATCTGCTCGCTCGACTACTCGAGCTATGTCGGCCGCATCGGCATCGGACGCGTAAACCGCGGCCGCATCCGCCCCGGCCAGCAGGTCGCCGTGCTGAAGGGTCCGGACTCGGCGCCGGTGATGGCCAAGATCAACCAGGTGCTCGGTTTCCGCGGCCTCGAACGCGTGCTGGTCAACGAAGCGCAGGCCGGCGACATCGTGCTGATCAACGGCATCGAGGATATCGGCATCGGCATCACCATCGCCGACCCCGAGAAACCCGAAGCGCTGCCGATGCTGAAGGTTGACGAGCCGACGCTGACGATGAACTTCCAGGTCAACACCTCGCCGCTGGCCGGACGCGAAGGCAAGTACGTCACCAGCCGCCAGATCCGCGAGCGCCTGCAGCGCGAGCTGATGAGCAACGTCGCGCTGAAGGTCAGCGACACCGCGGACGCCGACGTGTTCGAAGTATCGGGTCGCGGCGAACTGCACCTGACGATCCTGCTCGAGAACATGCGCCGCGAGGGCTACGAACTCGCGGTGTCGCGCCCGCGCGTGGTGATCCGCGAGGTGAACGGCGAGAAGCAGGAACCCTACGAAATGCTGACCGTGGACGTCGACGAGTCGAACCAGGGCGCGGTGATGGAAGCCCTCGGCGCGCGCCGCGGCGACCTGCAGGACATGCAGCCCGACGGCAAGGGTCGCGTGCGGCTCGACTACCGCATCCCGGCACGGGGCCTGATCGGTTTCCAGTCGGATTTCCTGACCATGACCCGCGGCACCGGCATCATGAGCCATGTCTTCGATGACTATGGTCCGATGAAGCCGGACATGGAAGAGCGTCGCAATGGCGTGCTGATCTCCGCCGAAGACGGCGCCGCTGTCGCCTATGCGCTGTGGAAGCTGCAGGAGCGCGGCCGCATGTTCGTCAGCCCCGGCGACCCGCTGTACGAGGGCATCGTCATCGGCATCCACAGCCGCGACAACGACCTCGTCGTCAACCCGATCAAGGGCAAGCAGCTCACCAACGTGCGTGCGTCAGGCACCGACGAGGCCGTGCGCCTGGTGCCGCCGATCCAGGTAACCCTGGAATCGGCGATCGAATTCATCGCCGATGACGAACTGGTCGAAATCACCCCCAAGTCGATCCGCATCCGCAAGCGCCACCTGAAGGAACACGAGCGCAAGAAGGCGAGCCGCGCCGACCAGGCCACCGCGGCCTGATTGCGCGGCAGCCATGCCCGGCGCTGCGACCTTCGCCGTTCCGGCGCTGTTCGTGCTGCTGTGGAGCACCGGTTTCATCGGCGCACGGCTGGGCATGCCCCATGCCGATCCGCTGACCTTCCTCTCCCTGCGTTACGGCCTGGTGCTGGCCGTGATGCTGCCGGTCGCACTGCTGCTGCGCGTGCGCTGGCCGGCGACCTGGCGCGATGTGCGGCACATCGCCGTCGCCGGAACACTGATCCAGGGCGGCTATCTCGGCGGCGTGTTTTGTGCGATAGACGCCGGCATGTCGGCCGGCGTGGTCGCGCTGATCGTCGGCATACAGCCCCTGCTGACAGCGGCCGCAGCCGGTCGCCTGCTCGGCGAGCGGGTCTCGCCGCTGCAATGGCTCGGCTTCACGCTGGGGCTCGCCGGCGTGGCACTGGTGGTCTGGCACCGGATGTCGCTGCAGGGCATGGGTGCCGGCGGCCTGGCATTGGCGCTTTTCGCGCTGGCCTGCATCACGCTTGGCATGCTCTACCAGAAGAAGTACTGCCCATCCTTCGACCTGCGCGCCGGAGTGATGCTGCAGTTCGGCGCGGCACTGCTGGTGACGCTGCCCCTCGCGCTCGCGCTGGAAACCCTGCGCGTCGAATGGACTGGCGAATTCCTGTTCGCACTTGGCTGGCTGTCGCTGGTGCTGTCGGCGGGCGCGACCACCATCCTGTTCCGGCTGATCGAGCGCGGCGCGGCGACCCGCGTCACCAGCCTGTTCTATCTGACGCCGGCCGTGACCGCGGTGATGGCCTGGCTGATGTTCGGCGAAACCCTGGGTGCCGCCACAATCGCCGGCATGGTGGTGGCCGTGGCCGGCGTGGCGCTGGTCAACCGCGGTAAGCTTGAGTCCTGACCGCAGGAATCATGACCATGAACGACTCGCAACAGCAAACAGACACAGAGACCCCTTACCGGATGCTCGGCGGCGACGCCGGCGTGCGCCGCCTCGTTGACCGTTTCTACGCCCTGATGGACGAAGTGCCCGAGTACCACGGCATCCGCAAGCTGCATCCCGCGGACCTGTCGGGGTCCGCCGAGAAGCTGTACCTCTTTCTCTCGGGCTGGCTCGGCGGTCCGCCGCTCTACGTCGAAAAGCACGGCCACCCGATGCTGCGCGCGCGGCATCTGCCCTTTCCGATCGGCATTGCCGAACGCGACGCCTGGCTCGCCTGCATGCTGCAGGCCATGGAGGACACCGGGGTCGAGGAATCGCTGAGGATGGCGCTGCTCAAGGCCTTCTTCGGCACCGCGGACTGGATGCGCAACCGGCAGGAACCGGGGGCAACGCCGCCGGCCTGATACGGTTCCGACCTCCGATATACAAGCACCGGCAAGTTCCATAGAATGGGCCGCCACAATCCAAAAACCGATCGGAGGAGATCATGGTGGAAAAGAACCGGAAGAACCGGAAACTGCTGGCCCTGGGCGCAATCGCGGCCGCCGGCGTGCTCGTTGCAGGCACCGCCTCGGCACAGAACTGGCCTACCCGTGCCGTGCGCATCATCAACCCCTTCCCGGCGGGCGGCGGCACTGACGCCTTTGCCCGCCCGCTGGCGGCGGTGATGCCGAAGGAACTCGGACAGCAGGTGCTGATCGAGAACCTCGGCGGCGCCGGGGGCACGCTGGGAGCAGGCACGGCCGCCCGCGCCCCGGGCAACGGCTACACCTGGTTCATGGGCGCCGTCCACCACACCATTGCCGAAACGCTGTACACCAAGCTGGCGTACAGCCTGACCCGGGATTTCGTTCCGGTCACGCTCGCCGCCTCGGTGCCCAGCGCGGTTGTCGTCCACCCCTCGGTACCGGCCAAGACCATCAAGGAATTGATCGCGCTCGACAAGCGCTCGCCCGGCGCCATCAACTACGGTTCTGCCGGCTACGGCACGACCCACCACATGAACGGCGAGCTGTTCAACCTGATCACCGGCGCCAAGCTGACCCACGTTCCTTACAAGGGTGCGGGTCCGCTGACGCCGGCGCTGCTGTCCGGCGAGGTGGCGATGGCCTTTGACGGCATGGGCACTGCAGGACCCAACGTCAAGTCCGGCAGGCTGCGCGCGCTGGCCGTCACCACCGCGAAACGCTCCGAGCTGCTGCCCGAAGTCCCGACGCTGCAGGAATCCGGCGTCAACATCAACGTCACCACCTGGTACGCGCTGTGGGGCATCAAGGGCACGCCGCAGCCGATCGTCGACCGCATGTACCAGGCGGTGGCAAAGTCGATGCAGCTGCCCGAAATCAGGAAAGTCTGGGCCTCGCTGGGCGCCACCGCGGGCGGTCAGCCGCCGGCGGAGTTCGGCAAGTTCGTGCAACAGGAAATCGACACCTGGGGCAAGGTCGTGAAAGCATCAGGTGCCAAAGTCGAGAACTGATTCGGGAACTGATGCCATTGCGGCACCGGAGACGGGTCTGCTGACCCGCCTCTGGCGCGGCCTCGCCCGCCACGGCCGCACCCTCAATGAAAAGCGGGGGCAGCAGTGGCTGGCTCAGGCAGTCGAGACCCTGAGGTCCGAGCTCGGCGAATCCTCGGGCGTCTCGCTGGCCCGTCGCATCACCGAACGCTATGCGGCGTTGCCGCCGGAAGGCCGGCTCGATTTTCTGCTGATGCTGGCCAACCGGTTTTCCACCGACAGCGCGAAACTCGACGCCGCGATCCGCCATTATGCGGCGCACCCCGGTCCTGCAGCGGCCCAGCTGCTGCACGAAGCGGCGGAATCACGCCGCCAGGAAGTGCTGCGCCGGCTCAATTTCGCCCCCAGTGGCACGGCCGCCCTGCTGCGCATGCGCGAGGACGTGCTGGAGCTGCTGCCGCAGCATCCCGAACTCGGCGAGGTCGATGCCGATTTCGAGCACCTGTTTCGTTCCTGGTTCAACCGCGGTTTCCTGCAGCTGAAGCGCATCGACTGGCACACGCCGGCCGTCGTACTTGAAAAGATCATCCGCTACGAGGCGGTGCACGAGATCTCCGGCTGGAGCGACCTGCGCCGACGGCTGGACCCGCCGGACCGCAAGTGTTTTGCCTTCTTCCATCCGACACTCGCCGACGATCCGCTGATCTTTGTCGAGGTCGCGCTGACCGAGGACATCCCGGATGCAATCGGCCCGCTGCTCGCCGACGGCCGGACACCGATCGACGTGGGCACTGCGCGCACCGCCGTGTTCTACTCGATTTCGAACTGCCAGAAAGGACTGCGCGGCGTTTCCTTCGGCAATTTCCTGATCAAGCAGGTTGCAAGCGAACTGAAACGCGATTTTCCGCAGTTGCGCAATTTCGTCACGCTGTCGCCGGTGCCCGGCTTCGTGTCCTGGCTGAAACGCGCGCATCCGGAGACCCCGGAGCTGCAGGCCATCGCCCAGCCGGGCTGGCATGCGGACGGCGCCGTCGCGGAACGCCTGCGTCCGCGCCTGCAGGCCCTGCTGGCGTCCTATCTGTTCGACGCCAAGACCGGCGCCGACCGTCCGGCCGACCCGGTGGCGCGTTTCCACCTCGGCAACGGCGCCTGCATCGAACATGTGCGCTGGCTGGGCGACGTGTCCGAAAAAGGCCTGCGCAACGCCGCCGGTTTCATGGTGAACTACCTCTACGATCTCGACAACATCGAGGCCAACCACGAGGCCCATTTCAAGCACGGCACCATCTTCGCCTCGCGCCAGGTCCGCGCCCTGCTCGAAGCGGCGAAGCGCGCCGACTAGGGCCGTTCCCGAAACGACCTGATCAGGCCGCCAGCGACTGCGCCGCGATCCGGCGCACGTCCATCACGTCGCGCAAACGGTTGTAGAGGTGAAAGCCGAACTGCAGCTGGCCGCCGCGCACCGTGTAACGAACCCGCCCCGAAGTCAGCTGCTCGGCAAACTTCAGCAGTGTGTGATCGCGCAGCGGGCTGTCGACCGCCTCCGCCGGCACGCCTACGCTCGCCACGTGGCCGGGCCCGGCGTCGCCCCCGGGCCATTCCACCGGCATGCCGAGTTCAGCCAGCGCCGCGCGCAGCCGCCCGGCGAGTCCCAGCGCATGGCGCTCGACTTCCGCCACGCCGCAAGCGTCGATGACGCGCAGCGCTTCCTGTGCAGCGGCGAGGCTCAGCAGGTGCGGCATTTCCGGGCGGCCATCACGCACCCTGCGTCGCCGCAGGAAAGGATCGGCGGCCCCGCCCCAAGCCGCGTCGGTGAACAGGAATGCCGAGCCGTTTACACCCAGCGCATTGCCGTCCGCGGCGACGATAAGGCCGTCGACGCCGTCACGCGCGACATCGATGGCAAGTATGCCGACGCTGGCCGAACCGTCGACCAGCAGAACGACATTCCGTGCACGACACAGGCTGCCGATGTCGGGGATGGGCAAGCGCCAGCCGCGCATATGCGACACCACCGGCAAGGCCACCAGCGCGGTGCCTTCATCGATCAGCGCGTTCAGGCCCGCCGTCACAAAACCGTCCGGACCGACCGGGACTTCGCGCAGTTCGAGACCGTGAACGCGCGCCTGCTCGCGCCAGAACGCGGAAAAGGATGGACGGCTCAGCGCCGTGCACAGCACGATGTTGTTGCGCCTGTGCAGATCCAGCCGTGCTGCAAGGACGTCCAGTGCACCGGCAGTCGAAGGAAACAGCCGGACATCAGTCGCCGCGGCACCGATCAGTCTCGCGAAAAACTCGCGGCAGGACTGCAGCATCGACAAGGCATGGTTTTCACCGAAACTGGCCAGCAGCTGTGCTTCGAGCACGCCGTTCACCCGCTCGCGAGCCGTCTCCGGCAGCAGGCCGGAGGATGCGGCATCGACGTAGATCCAGCGGCTGGTTGCCGGGAACAGGTCGCTCAGGGGACGGATCAACTGGCTGTCTTCGGGCATCGGGAAAGCAGGACCTTCTCGTTCTGCGTCGCCCCGGCCCGCCGGGCCGGGAGTGCAGCACCGATACTGCCCAATGCCGCAGCCGCCAACAATTCCCGTTATGCAAACGCGTAGTTCCCGAAATTGGAACGATGAAGGCGGATCAGGGTTTCCCTTTTTCCGGGGGACGCACTATATTGAAGCGGAACAATCGCCGGCACACCCGGAAAACAACAATCAACAACAAGCGATCGTTGCCAGAATGCGAAAGCCCGCGTTTCCTGCACTGCAAGGCCTGGACGTCCGCACGCTGCGGCTGTTCGAGGCTGTCGTCAAAACCGGCAACCTGACCCAGGCGGCACGCGCCAGCCACCTCGCAGTCGGCGCCGCCAGCCGCCGCATCAGCAATTTCGAAACCCTGATCGGCACGCCGCTGCTGGAGCGTTATGCCCGGGGCGTACGCCCGACCGCAATGGGCCTCAAGGTCGCGGAATCCGTGCGCAACATCCTCGATGAAGTGAACGGCCTGAGCAGCATCTCGCAGAACCTGCGCCAGGGGCTGACCAAGCATGTGCAACTGCTCGGCAACGGCGTCGCCATCACCGAATACCTGCCCAATGTCATCCGCAAGTTTCGCGACAAACACCCGGACGTGCTGGTGGAGGTTGAGGAATCCCTTTCCTGGAACACGGTCAACGCACTGCAGATGAGCCGTGCCAAGATCGGCATCGCCGCGTTACGGGAAACGGAAGTCGGCGTCGGCCTGCATCAGTTCGAGTACGCCCGCGAACCGCTGGTGCTGGTCACCCACAAATCGCATCCGCTCGGGCGCAAGCAGCGCATACGATTTGCAGATACGCTCGATTATGAACACATCGCGCTGCATCAGGAGAGCATCATTTACAGCCACCTGCGCGAGGAGGCCAGGGCAGCCGGCAAGGTCATCCGCGTTCCCGCCCAGGTCGGCGGGCTTTATCACGCGTGCAGGATGGTTTCAGCCAACCTTGGCATCGCGGTGGTTCCGCAAAGCCTCGCGCAATCCTTGAAGCAATGCTTCGAACTTTCGATCATCGCACTGGAAAACCGGAACAGCGGCGTGTTTCGTGAAGTCGTGCTCCATGTCGACGAACAGCGCATGAACGACAGCGAACTCGCGCTGCTGAATCATCTGCGCTCCACCAGCACATCGCCGGCGAAACCCGCCCCACAACCGAAAATCAGGTCCTAACGTTTCCTGCCGAGCAGCGTGCCGCGGCAATTGCGTGCGCCGCAATGGCAGGGATGCTCGCGCTTCAGCTTCGGCGTGTGCCGTTCCTCGAGCACCAGGTTGTAGTCGTAGGACAGTTCGGTGCCGGGCGGGATGCGGCGTATCGCATCGATGAAGACGCGGCCGTCTTCCTCGTTCGCCTCGCAGTTCGGCGCGCAGGAATGATTGATCCAGCGCGCGGGGCCGCCGCGTTTGGTCGCATCGATGACGATCTTGTCTGTCGCCGCGAACAGCATGGTGTGCGAGCTGCCGTCGTGCAGATCGCCGTAGAGGCGATCGGCCTCGGCATGCGAGATGCGGTCGCCGGTGTACTCGATGATGCGCGCGCCCTTCGCGATGTCCGTTACCGCGAACACGCCGCGGCCGTGGATGGGCGAGCGGCGCACCGCGATGCGCGGCTTCGCTGTCTTGACCGCCTTCGCTGGCTTCGCGGCCGCCTTGTTGCGGGGGTGTGATTTTAACTCTTTGTTTTTAAACGATTTTTTTGTTTTCCTGCGGGTGCGGCCGGTTTTCTTCGTGGTCATCGCGGGGCGTCCTAGTGGTGATTTCGGGTTTGAGGAAAGCAAAGTCGCAGCCTTCGTCGGCCTGGGTGATCTGTTCCATGAACAGCCTGCGGTAACCGCGCGTGTCCTCCCTGCGCGGCTTCGGCGCCTTGTAGCGCCGGCGCCGCGCTTCGAGTTCGACGTCATCCACCAGCAGTTCAAGACTGCGAGCCGGCACATCGAGCCGGATGCGGTCGCCGTTCTGCACCAGCGCCAGCGTGCCACCCACCGCGGACTCTGGCGTCACGTGCAGCACGATTGCGCCGAAGGCGGTGCCGCTCATGCGCGCATCGGAAATGCGGATCATGTCCTTGACACCCTTCGACGCCAGCTTTTTCGGGATCGGCAGGTAACCGGCCTCGGGCATGCCCGGTGCGCCGATCGGTCCGGCGCTCTTCAAAACCAGGATGTCGTCGGCCTTGACGTCGAGATCCGGGTCATCGACGCGCTCCGCGAGGTCAGGCAGCGATTCAAACACCACCGCGCGGCCCACGTGCTGCGTCAGTTTCGGATCCATCGCTGCCTGCTTGATGATCGCCCCGCCCGGCGCCAGATTGCCGCGCAGCACTGCAATGCTGCCGCCGGCGAACACCGGATCACTGAACTTGCGCACCACCTGCTGGTTCCAGCCCGGCGGCGCCCCGGCGATATTCTCGCCCAGTGTTTTTCCGGTGACCGTCAATGCCTTCAGGTTCAGCTGATGCCTGATCTCGCGCAGGATGGTCGTCAGGCCGCCAGCCTTGTAGAGATCCTCCATATAGCCCTGACCGGTCGGCTTGAGGTCGACCAGCACCGGCGTCTCGCGCCCCATCTTGTCGAAGGCATCGAGGTCGAGCTTGATGCCCAGACGCCCGGCCATCGCGGTCAGGTGGACGATGGCGTTGGTCGAGCCGCCCACCGCGAAAAGCACCCGCAGTGCATTCTCGAAGGCTTCGACGGTCATGATCCTGTCCGGCGTCAGTTTTTCCTTCGCCATCGCCACCGCGCGCGCACCGCTCGCCTCGGCCTGGCGCAGGCGGTCGGCCATCACCGCCGGCACGCAGGCGCCGCCGGGCAGCATCATGCCCATCGCCTCGCTGCACAGCGCCATCGTGCTCGCGGTGCCCATAACCATGCAGGTGCCGGCCGAGGGCGCGAGCTTGTTGTTGATCTCGCCGATTTCCTGCTCGGAAATCTCGGAAGCGCGGAACTTGCCCCAGAAGCGGCGGCAGTCGGTGCAGGCGCCGAGGCGTTCGCCCTTGTGGTCGCCGGTGATCATCGGCCCGGTGACCAGCATGATCGAGGGCACGTTGGCGCTCGCCGCGCCCATCAGCAGCGCCGGCACGGTCTTGTCGCAGCCGCCGATCAGCACCACCGAGTCGACCGGCTGTCCGCGCAGCATTTCCTCGGTGTCGATCGCCATCAGGTTGCGCAGGTACATGCTGGTCGGATGCGCAAAGGACTCGTGCAGCGTGATCACCGGGAATTCCACCGGCAGGCCGCCGGCAAGCATCACGCCGCGCTTCACCGCCTCGATCAGCTCCGGCACATTGCGGTGGCAGGCGTTGAAACCGCTGAAGGTGTTGGTAATGCCGACGATCGGGCGGTCCAGCGCTTCGTCGGTGTAACCCATCGCCTTGACGAAGGCCTTGCGCAGAAACAGCGAGAAGCCCTCGTCGCCGTAGGCGGTGAGGCCCTTGCGCATGCCGGTCTTGGCAGCCACCCGCTTTGCCTTGCCGCCCGTAGCTTTGCCGCTAATGATCTTCCGCGCCATGGCCATCTGCCTTGAAAAAATCAGGCTCGCACGATAGCCGAAGGGTCAGGGCGAGGCAAGGCGCCCCGCCATCAGGCCCCGCGAAATACCGGCGGCCGCTTCTCGATGAAGGCGCGCAGGGCTTCCCGGGTGTCCTCGGTGCCCTTGAGCTTGTTGTTCATGGTGTTCTGCAGCTCGAGTTGCTGCTCCACGTCCTGCTGCCAGGCACGGCGCAGCGCGACCTTGGTCATCTGCACGGCGATCGGCGCCTTGCTGTTGAGCCTCGCCGCCAGCGCCAGCGCCTCGTCCATCAGCTTGTCCTGCGGCACCACCTTGGTCGCCAGGCCCCAGGCCAGTGCCTGCTGCGCGTCGAAAGGTTCGCCAAGCAGGCAGATTTCCGCCGCTTTCGCATGGCCGACCAGCCGCGGCAGGTACCAGGTGGCGGTCTCGCCCATCAGCCCGCGCTCGACGAAATTGACGCCGAAATTGGCGTTTTCGGAAAGGATGCGGAAATCGGCGGCGAAGGCCATGTTGCAGCCCGCGCCGCGGGTCACGCCATTGACCGCAGCAATCACCGGCTTGGTGATCTGGCTGAAGCCGATCGCGTAGTAATACTTCATGTCGAACAGCGGCTGCGGCGAGGTTCCGCCGGCTCCCGCCTTCTCGGCCTCCGCCCGCGCCTTGAGGTCGGCGCCGGAACAGAAACCGCGGCCGTTGCCGGTAACCACGATTGTCCACACTTCCGGATCGGCTTCCGCCGTGCGCAGCAGGTGCTCCATGTCGTTGCGCATCACATTGTCGATCGCATTCAGCCGCTCCGGCCGGTTGAGCCGCAGCACGCCGGTGTGTCCGGTGATTTCCCACTGGATGGCCTGGTAGTCCTTGTACATCTGCGTATCTCCCGCTAAACTGGAATCGCCGCACCATACCGGCGCGGCGGTGCACATGCAACCCGTGTCCACGATCAGGACGCCCCGCGGCTTGATCGAAATCAAATCGGGGCGGCTGACAAGTCAAGTCTTTCCCCGATCTGCGGCCGGGCGCATACTTCGGTTCAACCGCGCAACACCGACAGAGGAAGACACGCAATGAACGAAACCGCCGCCGGCTCCGCGCAAATAGCGCTCCCCGAACAGGAAATCAGCCGCGACACCCTTATCGAGAAATACGCCAAGGGCAAGGAAACCAGCATTACCGAGGTACGCCGCCGCGTGGCGCGCGCGCTGGCGCAGGTTGAAGCCGAGGACCAGCGTGCCCTTTGGGAAAAACGCTTCCTGCAGGCCCAGGAGGACGGCTTCATCCCCGCAGGACGCATCAATTCCGCCGCCGGCGTACAGCTCGCGGCGACGCTGATCAACTGCTTCGTGCAGCCGGTCGGCGACTCGATCTCCGAAACCGTCGACGGCCGCCCCGGCATCTACATCGCGCTGCAGGAGGCCGCCGAGACCATGCGCCGCGGCGGTGGCGTCGGCTACGACTTCTCCTCGATCCGGCCCAAGGGCGCCGAGGTCAAGGGTACGCAATCGAATGCCAGCGGCCCGGTGTCGTACATGCGCGTGTTCGACCGCTCCTGCGAAACCGTCGAGTCCGCGGGCTCGCGCCGCGGCGCGCAGATGGCGGTGCTGCGCTGCGACCATCCCGACGTCGAGGATTTCATCCACGCCAAGGACAAGGGCGATCTCACCAACTTCAACATCTCGGTGGGCGTCACCGACCCCTTCATGGAAGCGGTCGAGAAGGACCGCGAGGTCGAACTGGTTCACCGCTCGAAGCCCAACGCCAAGCAGATGGCCAAGGGCTCGTACCAGCGCGAAGACGGCCTCTGGGTCTATCGCAAGGTTCCGGCACGCGACCTGTGGGAACAGATCATGCGCTCGACCTATGACCACGCCGAACCCGGCGTGCTGTTCATCGACCGCATGAACAAGGACAACAACCTCAACTACTGCGAAACCATCGAGGCCACCAATCCCTGCGCCGAGCAGCCGCTGCCGCCCTACGGCTGCTGCTGTCTGGGCTCGATCGACCTCACCAAGTTCGTCAAGAATCCCTTTGCCGAGAATGCCAGCTTCGACCACGAGCACTTCGGCAAGGTCGTCGCTGTGGCGATCCGCATGCTAGACAACGTGCTTGATGTCACCGCCTGGCCGCTGCAGCAGCAGCAAGAGGAAGCAATGAACAAGCGCCGCGTCGGCCTCGGCTTCACCGGGCTCGGCGACGCGCTGATCATGCTGCGCCTGCGCTACGACACGCCTGAAGCACGGCAGATGGCAGCGAAGATTTCGGAAGTGATGCGCGATCACGCCTACCGCGCCTCCGCTGAACTCGCCCGTGAAAAGGGTGCCTTCCCGCTGTTCAACGCCGACCTCTACCTGTCAGGGACCAGCTTCGCCGCGCGCCTGCCGGAAGAGGTCAAGCAGGTGATCCGCAAAAATGGCATCCGCAACAGCCACCTGCTGTCGATCGCGCCCACCGGCACGATCAGCCTGTCCTTTGCCGACAACGCCTCCAACGGCATCGAACCGCCGTTCTCCTGGACCTACACCCGCAAGAAACGGATGCCCGACAACACCATGCGCGAATTCGCGGTCGAGGACCACGCCTGGCGGCGCTGGAAAGCGATGGGCGGCAACACTTCGCAGCTGCCGCCGTGGTTCGTCACTGCGCTCGAAATCTCCGCCAGCGCGCACGAGGAAATGGTCGCTGCGGTCGCGCCCTATGTCGACACCAGCATTTCGAAAACCGTCAACGTGCCCGAGGACTATCCCTACGGCGAATTCCAGGACCTCTACTTCAAGGCCTGGAAATCCGGACTGAAGGGCCTCGCCACTTACCGCCCGAACAGCGTGCTGGGTTCGGTGCTGTCGGTCGAACCTTCAGCCAAGGAAAAAGCGCCTCAGGATTTCCGCGCCGACGACGTCAACCGCCGCATCCAGATCCAGTCGCTGCCGGCGCCGGTGCTGGCCAGCCTGCGCTGGCCCGGCCGCCCGTCGATGACTGCCGGCAATCCGGCCTGGACCTACATGATCGAGCATCCCCACGGCGCCTTCGCGGTGTTCGTCGGCCATGTCGAGAACGACCACAACCACGCCTTCGAAGTCTGGGTCAACGGCAGCGAACAGCCGCGCGGCCTCGGCGCCGTCGCCAAGACGCTGTCGATGGACATGCGCGCCGACGATCCAGGCTGGTTGAAGCTCAAGCTCGACACCCTAGCCAAGGCCGGTGGCGACGAGCCCTTCGACATGCATTTCCCGCCGCACGGCGAAGTGAAGCGCATGCCCTCGGTAGTGGCCGCCTTTGCGCAGGTGCTGCGCTGGCGCGTCGACCAGCTGGGCGGGCTCACCGCCTCCGGCGCGCCGCTGTTCGGCCAGTCGCTGACCCCCGTGCTCGACGCGATGTTCGCGCCGAAAGAACCGAAGACCGGCACCGACGGCACGATGTCCTGGACCGTCGACGTGCTCAATCCGCGCACCGGCGACGACTTCGTGCTCGGCATCAAGGAAATCACCCTTCCAGACGGGGTAACGCGCCCGTACTCGATGTGGCTCTCCGGCGAATACCCGCGCGCCCTCGACGGCCTCTGCAAGATCCTCTCGCTCGACATGCGGGTGATGGACCCGGCCTGGATCGGGATGAAGCTGAAGAAGCTGCTCGAGTTCCCGGAACCGCTGGGCGATTTCATGGCCTTCGTGCCGGGAGAACGCAAGCAGGCGACCTACCCCTCGACGGTGGCCTATGTCGCGCGCCTGATCCTGCACCGCTACGCGATGCTGGGCATCCTCGACGAAAACGGCGCGCCGCTGACCCAGATGGGCATTCTCGCCACGCCCGAGCGCGGCACAGAGCCCAAGGTCATGAAAGGTTCGCGCTGCCCCGAATGCGGCAACGCCACGCTGATCCGCAAGGACGGCTGCGACTGGTGCTCGGCCTGCGGCTATACCGGCGCCTGCGGCTAACCCTTCAGCTTGCGCAAACAAAACGGCCGGGACATCCCGGCCGTTTTGTTATTCCCACGCTGGCCGCCCTTGCGCCCTGTTCCACATTGTCCACATTGTCGCAAGCGGGGAGTCATACCTCGCCCGACGCAGTAAACTCCTCCGCAGACACCGGAGGAATACATGCCCAAGACCCCAATCGGCAAACTGCCGCGCGAAGCCATCCGCCTGCTGGAACTGCCGCGCGTTGCGCCTGAAATCCTTGAAGGCTTCCAGCAACTGGTCGACCTTACCGGCACGCTGTCCGACGCCTGCGACGAGCTGGGCCTGGTCGCCGTGGTGCCGGCCTATGTGCTGCCGCCGGTGACCCTCGGCCGGCGCATCGTCGGCCCGGCACTGACGGTGCGCAACGTCGCCCATGCCACGCAGATCCACAAGGCGGCCAACGACAAGACCAGCGGCCAGGGTGAAACCGAAGCGCACAACCTCGCCGAGCCCGGCGACGTGCTGGTGATCGAGGGCGTGATGGGCTGCTCCAACATGGGCGGCCAGTCGGCGACCATCGCCAAGCGCCAGGGTTTCATCGGTGCCATCGTCGATGCCACGGTGCGCGACCCCGACCAGTACCGCAGCATGGACTGGCCGGTGTGGTGCAAGGGCTTCACGCCGATCACCGGCAAGTGGCGCATGCAGACCGTCGAAGTGAACGGCACCGTGCAAATCTGCGGCATCCAGGTGAAACCTGGCGACATCGTCTGCGCAGACGAGGCGGGAGTCGCCTTCATTCCTCACGACAAGGCGGCGCAGGTGCTGGAGGTCGCGCGCAGGATCGACGCCGGAGATACCAAACGCAAGGCCGACATCGATGCCGGGACCAGCGTGTCGGAGCTGATCACGAAAAAATACAAGTAAAAAAAACGACTTGCCGCCTGTTGACCCGCCCCCAAGAATTAACTATCGGCCAATGTAGAGCTCTAGGTTAAATTACTTGATTTTCGTTTTGCAGCAAACTTGATCGGAGTTAGATAGCCAAGCGCACTATGCAGCCCAGCCGACTGTGGTTTCAATCCTTGCGTCACGCTGCGATACGCGCCTTGGCCTCATACAGTGATGAAAACCAGTTCTCGTTGAGGCAATCATCGTGGAAGCGACCGTTAAAGCCATCGATATAAGCGTTTGGCGTGGACTTGCCGGGTTGGATCAATGCCAGTCCGCCCCCATATGATCCCCGGCCTTTTTGTTCTGAATAAACTCCAACTCCTCAGAGTTTCACCTTCGGATTCAGCGTGTAGAGCCCGGTGATTTTCGCCTCCCCCAGCACATGCCCCGAAATCGCCTTGCGCACGTCGGCACCGCCGAATTTGCCTTCGACCGGGCACTTGGCGACATCGAGCGCGTAGAGCGTGAACACGTAGTGGTGCTTGATGCTGTCGTTCCACGGCGGGCATGGACCGTCGTAGCCGTGGTAGTCGCCGTTCATGTCCTTGTCGCCGGCGAACCACGCGGTGTAGTCGTTGATGCCCTGGCGGGTGCCGCGCGGGCCGGCGGGGCCGGCCTTGCCGCGGGGCATGACCGTGTCGGAGAACTCGCCGGCGGCGATGGGCCCCGAGGCGGGATCGAGGTCGACCAGCACCCAGTGGAAAAAGTCGACGCGCGGCAGCGAGGCGGGAACTTCGCGGCCCTCCTGGTTGACGTCGTCGGGTTTCGAAGGCACGTCAGGATCGTGGCAGATCAGGACGAGCGATTTGGTACCGGCAGGCAGATCGCTCCAGGCGAGCTGCGGGTTGCGGTTGGCGCCCAGCGTGCAGTGGGTTTTTTCATCGGGCGCGCAGAAGGCGAAATCGGCGGGAATCGGCTGGCCGTCGCCAAAGCTGGTGCTGGTCAGTTTCATGTGCGGATCATCCTTTCAGCGGCAGGTTGTTCAGCAATCCGATTATAACAACGCGCCTGCCGGCAATTTGCTTCCCGCGGCACCGGTATCGCGAGCAGCAGATGCCCAGACCGCTCAGCGCGCCGCCAATTCGGCGAGCCGCGACTTGCGTGCGTCTGCCGGCAGCGCCGCCAGCTCGCGCACGGCCGCGTAGAAACGAGGCAGGTCGTTACCCTGCTGCGCGAGCAGTGCCTGGAATGCCGGCACCTGCTGCGTGTAGATGCCGACCGAAGCGAGGTGGGCGTTGCCCAGCGGCTGCGCGAACCAGCGGTCATAGCCGGCAAAGCCGCCCCACTCCAGGCGCTGCGCCTGGTAGGCACGCCGGAGACCGTCGAGGATCTCCGCCTTGCGCCGGCGTTTTTCCCCCGCGCTGTCACCACCCGCATACAGTCGCTCCAGTGCAGCGCGTGCATCGGCCACCAACCGGCGGAAATCGCCACGAAAACGCTGCAGCTGCGCAAAGCGCTCGCGGTCGGCCGCGCTGCCGTGGTCGGCGAGCCAGCGCGCGACGCCGGCCTGCTCGACCACCGTGGCAAAGGATTCGTTGAACACGGTGTCGTCCTTGACGTAGATCACCTGGTGCGCGAGTTCGTGGAACAGCAGGCGCGCGAGTTCCGGTTCGGGATAACGGATGAAGGTGTTGAGCAGCGGATCGGCAAACCAGCCGATGGTGGAATAGGCCGGCACGCCGCCGACATAGACGTCATGCCCTTCCGCCGCCAGTTGTTGCGCATGGCGGCGCGCCTCGGCTTCGGAAAAATAGCCCTTGTAGTTCACGCAGCCGGCAAAAGGGAAACACCACTGCTTCGGCTCGACCGAGAACTCCTCTGCGGCAAACACGTTCCAGACCACGAAGGGCCGCGCGAGGTCGGCGTAGGAACGATAGCTGCGGTTGTCGGGCAGTCCCAGTTCGCGGCTGGCATAGTCGCGGATGCGCAGCGCGCGTTCGACCTGGGCTTTCAGCTGCGGATCGAGCGCGGAATCCTCGAGCAGGCGATCGACCGGTACCTCGCGCTGCCAGATGTCCAGCTGCCCTTGCACCGACCGCAGGTAGTAACCGGCGTTTCCGCAGCCGTTGAGCAGCAGTGCGGCAAGGGCGGCAATGCAGGCATGCCTCATGCGGCAAAACGTCCGTGACGGAGAAAAGCGCAGCACTGGCGCGCGACCGCGCGTGACAGCAGCATCCCGGTATGGCCGACCGCGAGTTCGACGCGCTCGGTCACGCCGGGAACGACGGTTTCCTGCAGCGTCACCACGCCGTCATTGGGCCGCGGCAGATCGGGAGCGACCAGCCGGCCAAGTCCGACGCCGCGGGTGCCGGCGATGATGCCGACCTCCGTATCGGCGCGCGGTAACAGCCGCGGACCATTGAGCCATTCGCGGATGCTGCGGCCTAGCAGCGTGTCTCCACCGGGGAAACTCGCGAGCCGGCGCGCCGAAAAGCTGTCGCCATACGGCGTGCCGAGCAGCAGCAGCCGGCTGCAGCGCAGATCATGATGCTGCTCGAGCATGCGCAGCGCCACAAGTCCGCCCATGCTGTGCGCAACGATGTGCACGCGCGGCGCGGAAAGCGCAAGGCAGTGGCGCGCGCAGCGTTCGGCGTTTTCGCTGAGCGACAGGCGCAGCGTCGGATAGGACCAGGTCTGCGCCGAAAAACCTTCCTGCGCGATGCGCCGCGCCAGCAGGCCCATCACCAGCCCCTGCATCCACAGGCCGTGGATGACGATGACCGGTTCCGCTGCGTTCATGCAGACGCCCTCAATGATGAATTATAAGTATTTGATTTTATTGTTATTTTTAACACACCTCAAATACTGCCATCGCCGAAAATGGTGACACCCTCGGCGCCGAGATGTTCGGCATCGCCCCAGCGTCCCGCCTGCCAGACGCCGTCATCACAGACAAACCAGTTGAGGCTGGCGTTGACCAGCGGCACCGGGCGCATGGCCTCGAGCGCGAGGCCGGTCGCTGCGCGGTATGCGGCATCAAGCACCAGGCCGTGCGTGACCACCGCGATGGTCTCGCCGCGATGGCGCCCCGAGAGATCCTCGAGCGCGGCGCGGCAGCGCGCGAAAAATCCGGCGGGACTTTCGCCGCCGGGCACCGCGTACTGCGGATCACGCGACATGAAACGCGCATAAGCTTCGGGGTCCAGCCGCTCCATCTCCTCGCGCGTCCTGCCCTCGAAAATGCCGAAGTGGCGCTCGCGCAGGCGCTCGTCGGCAACGATGCCGTGCCCGGTCAGTTCGGCGATGCGCTGTGCGGTGAGCCGCGCGCGAGGCAGGTCGCTGGAATACAGTGTGGTGAAGGCCATGGTGGCCATGCGTTCGCCGAGTCGGCAGGCCTGCCAGATGCCGCGCTCGGTAAGCGGGCTGTCGAGCTGGCCCTGCATGCGGCGCTCGGTGTTCCACAGCGTCTCGCCGTGGCGGATCAGGATCAGTTGGGTCATAAACGACAGTGATGAGTGATGGATGATGAGCGCTGAATGATGAATTAAAACACGGGCAAATGACAGAAACCGGCTTCCCGCCCATCACTCATCGCTCATCACTCCGCGCTTGGTCTTATACTCCCTCAGATGCTGGTCTCCGAACTTTTGCAGCCCCATATCCTGATCCTCGCGCCGCTGATCGTGTTCGTGGCCTATGTCGTGTTCGGCATCTCCGGCTTCGGCTCGACGCTGATCGCGGTGCCGCTGCTGGCGCATATCCTCCCGCTCAAATTCGTGGTGCCGTTCTTCGTGATCCTGGACTGCATCGGCGCCCTCAACATGGGTCTGCGCCTGCGCGCCGAAGTAATGCGCGCCGAACTCCTGCTGCTGCTGCCTTTCATGGCGCTGGGGGTCATCGCCGGCGTCTACCTGCTGGTGCAGGTCAGCCCGGAACTGCTGTTGGGCGGCCTAGGGCTGTTTGTGCTTTTTTTCGGCGTGTCCTATGTCGTCAAGCGCGGCAAGGGATTCCCGCTGCCGCGCTGGGCCGCGGCCCCCATCGGCAGCTTCGGCGGCGCGACTTCGGCGGTATTCGGCATCGGTGGCCCGATCTACGTGTTCTTCCTCTCCGGACGCGGCGGCGGTCCGGATCAGATCCGCGCGACGATGCCGATGATTTTCATGTTCACCACGGTCGCGCGCATCCTGCTGTTCATCGTCGCCGGTCTCTACTCGCCGGCGACGCTGCTTGCCGCTCTGGCATTGCTGCCGGTAATGGCATTGGGAGTGTGGACCGGTCACCACCTGCATCTCAACCTCTCCCGCGATACGGTGATCCGGGTGATGGGCGGACTGCTGGTGTTCAGCGGAATTTCGCTAATCCTGCGCGCTATTGCATAAACACATATTGCTGGCTGTTTTGATCAGAACATCCGAATTGATATCAAATCTGCACGCAACAACTTTTTAGAGAAAACGTTATACGCCTCCATCAAAGATAGGTTTAACTTACTAATTCACACTCATTATTTTGACTTTAACTCGCCACGAAATTTTGAGTTTGAGTAACCACCTTGAAACACCCCATCCGATGCTCTTACAACCTCAATCATCATAGGGCACGTCACATTGTCTCCATCTGCGAGCTTTACAGACAAACTGAGCTTTCCGTCCACGTAGGTCCCCTCAGCACTTTGCCCCCTCAGAGTGCAACGATCCTGCCCAAGTCCATGCATGGTTAACTTCGCGCTTACGAGACCACCGACCAAGTCTATTCGCTCAACGTCAAGCTGATGACCACGGCGTCCTTGCATATTTTCGGGGAAAAGGAAGAAACTCAACTCCGTCGGCAATGACTGGTTATTTGAATCACTTTGAGCATAGGATAGAGAAGAAAAACCCAACAAAAAACACAAAAGCATCCATTTGTTCATTATCATCTCCACTCATCAATTTCGGCATCAAATACCGTTTTTTCTGAACCAATCGATCGCGCGTTCCCAGCCATCCGCCGCCTGCTCCTTGCGGTAGCTCGGCCGGTAATCGGCGTGGAAAGCATGCGGGGTGTCCGGATAGAGATGGATCATCGACGGCTTGCCCTTCTCCTTCAGCGCCGCGTTCATTTTTTCGACGGTGTCGTTCGGGATCCCGGCGTCGGCGCCGCCGTAAAGGCCCAGCACCGGCGCATTGATCTGGTCGACGACATCGAACGGGTGCTTCGGCGTCATCTCGGTCGACTGGCCGACCAGGCGGCCGTACCAGGCCACGCCGGCCTTCACGTTCTTGTTGTGAGCGGTGTAGAGCCAGGTGATACGGCCGCCCCAGCAAAAACCGGTGATGCCAAGTCTGCTTCTGTGCGCCATCCCCATTCTGCGCGCATAAGCCACCGTCGCATCAAGATCCGACATCACTTGGGCGTCGGGCACAAAGTTAACGACCTTGGCAAAGATTTCCTTGTTGTCGTTCAACGCCGAAGGGTCACCCTGCCGGTAAAACATTTCGGGTGCAGCGGCCATATAACCCAACTTGGCAAAGCGACGACAGACATCCTTGATGTGCTCATGCACACCAAAAATCTCCTGCACAACAAGAATCATCGGAAATTCACGGCCTTTGTCCGGCATCGCAATGTACGCTGGAATGCTCCCGTTACCGGTCGCGATACGAACCTCGCCTGCATGTAGCCCCTGAACACCTGTTTTGATTACGGTCTGCGCGCAGACGGGCTGCACCGCCAGCGCAAAGCCGACGGCGAGCGAGCCGGCGACGAATTCACGGCGGGATACGGTAGTGCGGTTGCTTGCCAGGGCGAGCAGGTCTTCACGCAGCATGTCGTTCATGGTCGTCTCCGGTGGAATTGGGCTGCAAATCGATCAGAAAATCGAAGTGCGCTGAGCCTAGACAAAGCCTGCTGTCCTGGCAAGTTCTTGCCGAGCTTGCCTGCCGGAGACGCAAACAGAACCGTCAATTGTCCAGGACGCCGACTCAGGGTTTGTAGGGCGGCGGCACGAAGCCATCCGGTGCACCCGGCGGAACCGGCGGGTTGCGTTTCAAGCCCTCCTGGAAGTCGTGCATCATGCGGCGGATCGGCGTGCGAACCCAGCCGGCCGTGGTGTTGACGTCGGTTTCCTCCTTCGGATCCTGGATCAGATTGAACAGCAGCGGCGACTCGAGGTGGTTGATGCCGGCATTGGGTTCCGCCTCCCAGACCAGGTGCATTTTCCAGTCACGCCATTTCGCCGCGCGCAGTTCGGACTTGATGTAGAACAGGAAACCCTCGCGCGGGGACTTGGCGCTTTTGCCGGTCAGGAAATCAAGCTGGTCGAGCCCGTCGACCGGACGGTCGGCCGGCACCGTCGCGCCGGCAATCCGCGCCAGCGTGGCGTAGAAGTCGGTGACGTGCACGATTTCGTTGGACACGCCGCCCGCGGCAATCCGGCCGGGCCAGTGCAGTATGCAGGGCGCGCGCAGCCCGCCTTCCATCGCCGTGTGATAGGTGCCCTGCCACATGCCCGCCGAACCGCGCCAGGGCCGGCGGAATTCCGGGCCATTGTCACTGGCAAAAATGAACAGCGTGTCCTTGTCAATGCCCAGCTGCGCGACGATGTCGACCAGTTCGCCGACGCGGTGATCCATCTCCACCATGGTGTCGGCAAAATCACCGGCACCGGTCCTGCCCGCAAAATCGTGATGCGGGATCGTCGGGTAATGCATCTGGGTCAGCGGCACGTAGGCGAAGAACGGTTTGCCCGCCTTGTGCTGCCGGGTGATGAACTCCCGCGATTTCGCCACCAGGTCGCTGTCGATGCGACGACGCATCTCGAGGTCGTAGATCGCCACCTCGCGCGGAATCTCGCCCGCCTTCGCTTCGAGCACGTACGGCAGGGGCGTGACTTTCGGGTCATAACCCGGTGCACTGGTGAACATGCTTTCATTGGTGGTGCGCGGAATGCCGTACCACTCGTCGAAGCCGCGATCGGTCGGGAAACGACCCGGACGATCGCCCAGGTGCCACTTGCCGTGGATCGCCGTGGCATACCCGCGGTCCTTCAGCAGCTGCGCCAGCGTGATCTCCCAGGGAATGATGCCCTGCGGCAGTCCCGCCGGCACCGACTGCTGGGCGCCGGTGCGGATCGGATGGCGCCCGGTCATCAGCGCCGAGCGCGTCGGCACGCAATCGCTTTCAACATTGAAGTTGAGCAGCTGCAGTCCGGCCGCAGCCAGCGCATCGATGCGCGGTGTTGGCGCCCCGCGCAGGGCGCCGCCGCCGTAGCAGCCCAGCTCGCCCCAGCCGAGGTTGTCAGCGAGAATCAGAATGATGTTGGGATGATGCTTCCCGTTTCTACCAGTCATTGCAGCACTCCTCCGGAATCCTGTTTGTTATTTGAGCAAACCCTCGGCACGCAGTGCCGCCTGCACCTGCGGTCGCGCAGCGATACGATCGACAAACGCGCTTATGTTGGGCCAAGGCGCGAGGTCGATCTTATGGTAACCGCACCAGCGCAGGACGTTGAACAGGTAGGCGTCGGCGACACTGAAGCTATCTCCCGTGAGATAGGGCTTGCCCGCCATCATCCTGTCCAGCGCATTGAAGCGGCGTGTGATGTAGGCCTTCTGCACCTCCTTCATCTCCGGCGTCATCTGCGGGTTGAACAGCGCGCCCACCGACTTGTGCACTTCGGTGGCAACGAAGTTGAGCGCTTCCAGCAGCCGGTAACGCGCCATGGTCCCGACGGCCGGCGCCAGACCCGCAGCCGGTTTCTGGTCGGCGAGGTATTGCAGAATGGTGCTTACTTCGGTCAGCACTTCACCGTCGTCCAGTTGCAGCGCGGGTACGTAACCCTTGGGGTTGATCTGCCAATAGTCAGCGCCGGACGCGGTTTTCTTGTTCGGTATGTCGACCTTCTCGGCATCAAAAGCGTATCCGGCCTCCAACAGAACAATATGCGGCGCCAGCGAACAAGCGCCGGGAGAGTAATACAGTTTCAAGGCATTTCTCCTGAAGGTGGGCAGGCTGGCAATGCTGCCGCAAGGCGACGGTCCTTGCAAATTCAGGGACATGCGCCCATACTTCGCGCCGGCGTTTGGATTTTGTCTGCCCTTCGTGCCTGCTGTTTCGGTTGTCGGTACTTCTGTTCGGCCTTCTCCATCCGTTGTTTCTCTGATGCCCGTCCATTCGGGGCGCGGATCAGTCACTATCAGGAGATCACCATGGCCACCATTACCGGCACAGTCAAATTTTTCAACCCCACCAAGGGTTTCGGTTTCATCCAGCCGCAGGACCAGTCGAAAGACGTGTTCGTGCACATTTCCGCCGTTGAACGCGCCGGCATGGGCACGCTGACCGAGAACCAGCAGGTTTCGTTCGATCTCGAGCGCGGCTCGGACGGCCGCTCGTCGGCCGTGAACCTGCAAGCCGCCTGATCACGGCGCGGGCGGCATGCCGCCCGCAGCGCGAGCCGCGTGCGCAACCGCACGCGGCTTTTTCTTTTGGAACACATGACAGGGAGAACCAGAATGTCCAAGGAAGAAATGGTCGAATACGAGGGCGTCATCGAAGAGGTGCTGCCCAACACGATGTTCAGGGTGACGCTCGTCAACGGCCACACGCTTACCGCCTACGCCTCGGGAAAAATGCGCAAGCACCGCATCCGCATCCTCGCCGGCGACAAGGTGACCATCGAGATTTCACCCTACGACCTGAACAAGGGCCGAATCAGTTTCCGCCACAAGGATGAACGCGCCGGTCCTCCGGCAGCCCGTCCCGGCAACTTCTTCCGCAAACGCTGAAGCGCCGCGCGCCTCAGCGCGCGGACCTGCGGCGCGGGATTTTCTGCGCCGGACCCAGGCCGGGCAGCGGCAAGGCCGTCTTGTATTTCACCTGTTTCAGCGCAAAGCTCGATTTCAGGTTGCCCACCCCGGGTATCTTTGCCAGGAAATCGACGATGAAGCGCTCCAGCGCCTGCACGTCAGCCACCATCACCCGCAGCATGTAATCCGAATCGCCGGTCATCAGGTAACACTCCATGACCTCCGGCCGCTCAGCGATCGCCGCCTCGAAGGTCTCCAGCGCCTTCTCCACCTGTCGCTCCAGCCGCACCTGGATGAACACCGACACCGTCAGCCCCAGCCTGAGCGGATCAAGAAGCGTCACATAGCTGCCGATCAGCCCGCCCTCCTCCAGCCGCCGCACCCGCGCCAGACAGGGCGACGGAGACAGATTCACCGCGCGCGCGAGTTCGACGTTGCTCAGCCGCGCGTCGTCCTGCAGCCGGGCGAGGATTTTCCAGTCTATTGCATCCAGATCAATCGAGCTGGACTGTACTTTCGGCATTATATGCCTCATAAATGTTAATTTTCAGCATTATATGCTTAATTAATGTTTAAAAACAAGCATATACGAAACCCCATGCCGCGCTCCTGCGCTTAGCATCCTGGGTGTGGCGCGCGAGCCCGCGCGCGGAGGAAAACCCCGATGACCGATTTGTCCGAACTGGCCGCCGCCTTCTGGCGCGTGATGCCCGCCGACCCCGATCCCGTCGAAACCCGCGAGTGGCTGGACGCCTTCAACTCGCTGATCGAATCCGGCGGCCGCGAACGCGCGACCTACCTGTTGCGCAAGCTGCTCGACGAGGCGCGCGCGCGACGGGTGCCGATGCCGCCGGTGCTGAACACCCCGTACTGCAATTCGATCGCGCTCGCCGAACAGCCGCAGTTTCCGGGCAACCTCGACATCGAGGCGCGCATCTCTGCGCTGGTGCGCTGGAACGCGCTGGCGATGGTGGTGCGCGCCAACCGCGGCGCCGCCGAACTCGGCGGCCACATCGCGACCTACGCCTCGATTGCCGACCTGTTCGAAGTCGGCTTCAACCATTTTTTCCGCGCCGGCCAGAACGGCGATGCGGTGTTTTTCCAGCCTCACGCCGCCCCCGGCATCTATGCCCGTGCCTGGCTGGAGGGCCGGCTCACCGAGACACAACTGGACAACTACCGCCGCGAGACCGGCGGCCCCGGCAGCGGACTTTCTTCGTACTGCCACCCCTGGCTGATGCCGGATTTCTGGCAGTTTCCCAACGCCTCGATGGGCCTCGGGCCGGTCAACGCGATCTACCAAGCACGCTTCATGCGTTATCTCGAACATCGCGGCATCCAGAAAACCGCGGGGCGCAAGGTCTGGGCTTTCGTCGGCGACGGCGAAATGGACGAGCCGGAATCGCTGGCCGGCCTGTCGCTGGCCTCGCGCGAAGGCCTCGACAACCTGATTTTCGTCGTCAACTGCAACCTGCAGCGGCTCGACGGCCCGGTGCGCGGCAACGGCTCGCTGATCCAGGAACTCGAAGGTCTGTTCTCCGGCGCCGGCTGGCATGTGACCAAGCTGCTGTGGGGCTCGGAGTGGGATCCCCTGTTCGCGCGCGATGCCGACAACGTGATCCTCAAACGCCTGCACGAAACGGTCGATGGTGAATTCCAGAAGTACGCCGCCACCGACGGCCGCTTCAACCGCGAGCATTTCTTCAACAAGGATCCCGAACTGCAGGCACTGGTTTCGCACCTGTCGGACGAGGACATCGACCGCCTGCGCCGCGGCGGCCACGATCCGGTGAAGATTTACGCCGCCTACCACGCCGCAATGAACCACCGCGGCCGGCCGACGGTGATCCTCGCCCAGACCAAGAAAGGTTACGGCATGGGCCACTGGGGCCAGGGCAGGATGGGCGCGCACCAGCAGAAGAAGATGGAGGACGACGCCCTGCTCGCCTTCCGCGACCGCTTCGCGCTGCCGATACCCGATGCCGACGTCAAGGCGCTGAAATTCTGGAAACCCGCTGACGACAGCCCGGAGATGCGCTACCTGCATGCGCGACGCACCGCTCTCGGCGGCTACCTGCCGGCACGCATCACCACCGCGCCGAGGTTGGGGCCGCCGGCCATCGGAGCCTACGCGCGCATCACCGAAGGTTCCGGCGCGCGCGAAGAGTCGACGACCATGAGCTTCGTCAAGATGCTGGCACAGATGCTGAAGGATCCGGCGATCGGCAAGCACATCGTGCCCATCGTTGCCGACGAGGCGCGCACCTTCGGCATGCAGTCGCTGTTCCGCCAGGTCGCGATCTATTCGCCCTTTGGCCAGCTCTACGAGCCCGAGGACCGCGACGAGCTGCTCTATTACAAGGAAGCGCAGGACGGTCAGATCCTCGAAGAGGGCATCAACGAGGCCGGCGCGATGTCGTCATGGATCGCGGCAGCGACCAGCTACAGCGTGCACGGCACGCCGATGCTGCCCTTCTACATTTTCTATTCGATGTTCGGCTTCCAGCGCGTCGGCGACCTGATCTGGCAGGCCGGAGACTGCCGCTCCAGGGGTTTCCTGATAGGTGCCACCGCCGGCCGCACCACGCTCTCCGGCGAAGGCCTGCAGCACCAGGACGGTTCCTCGCAGCTGATCGCATCCACGGTACCCAACTGCCGCGCCTGGGATCCGGCCTATGGCTACGAACTGGCGACGATCATCGAGGACGGCACGCGGCGCATGCTCGAGGCGCAGGAGGACATCTTCTACTACATCACCGTGATGAACGAGAACTACGCACAGCCGGCGATGCCGGAGGGCGCGCGCGACGGCATCCTCAAGGGCATGTACCTGCTGCAGTGGAAACCAGACGCTGCCGTGCAGCTGCTCGGCAGCGGCACCATCCTGCGCGAGTCCATCGCGGCGGCGGAGCTGCTGCAGCAGGATTTCGGCATCGCCGCCAACGTCTGGAGCGTCACCAGCTGGAGCGAGCTGCGCCGTGACGGCATGGCCTGCACCCGCCACAACCGGCTCAACCCGAAGACAAGGCCGCGTCAACCGCATGTGGAAGCCACGCTGGCCGCGCAGGCCGGGCCTGTCATCGCCGCCTCCGACCATGTCAGTGCCGTGCCCGATCTGATCCGCGCATACGTGCCGCGGCGCTACGTCGCGCTCGGCACCGACGGCTACGGGCGCAGCGACTCCCGCGAAAACCTGCGCCGCTTCTTTGAAGTCGACCGACAGCACATCGTCATAGCAGCGCTGTCGGCACTGGCTGACGATGGCGGCATCCATCGTGAAGCGGTGACCGGGGCCATTCAGCGCTACGGGATTGCCGCGACGGCCGAGGCTCCCTGGGAGTCCTGAACGGACCGGCTCAGGCGCGGCGGCGACGCGGCGCTGTTGCTGCAGCCCGGGCTCCGCGTTGCCGCGACGGAGCCCGTTTCACCTTCCGGGCGGGAACCGCAGGAGCTGCGCGCAGCCCTTCCAGAAACACATCGATGATGCCATCGGCGTCGATTCTCGACGGCGCATGATCGGGATCCATGACCCACTTGCTGATCAGGCCGTTGAGCAGCGCATGCAGACCGATCGCCGTCTGGCGCGCATCCAGCTTCGGTGGCAGCTGCCCCTGCTCCACGGCGGCCGCCAGCCCCAGTTCCAGTCGCTGCAGGCAACCCGCCTGCATCTCTCGAAAACGCTGCCAGACCTGCCGCATCTCGTCGACGTATTCGCATTTGTTGAACACGATGTGAAACACCCGGCGTGCCTGGGCATCGCCCGAAGTGCGCTGCAGTATGCCCGTCAGCATGCTGCGTATGCTGCCCAGCGGATCCTCTTCCTTGCCGGGATCGATCTGGCAGGGTGCGTCCTCCATCGGCATGGTGACCCGCGCCACCATCTCGCAGAACAGGTCAGCCTTGTCCTTGAAATGCCAGTAGATGGCGCCGCGTGTCACCGACGCAGCCTTGGCAATGTCCGTCAGCGAGGTGCGTGACACGCCACGGGCGCTGAATACCCTCTCTGCCGCATCAAGAATCTGGTTGCGGGTCTCGACTGCTTCGTCCTTGGTGCGCCTGACCATGTGTCTCCCGGAGTCTGGGGGCCGTCGCCGGCCTTTTGTCATGAAACTGCACTTTACATACATTCATGTCTGTATGTAAACTCCTGCGCTGTCAGAGATGCTGCCGGCATAACCGGCGCGCAGCCTTCAGGGAGCCCAATAACATGAACGCATTGCCACTCCGCCGCCGCCTCGTCACCGCCGCAGCGGCCTCTTTAGTTCTGGTACTCGGCGCCTGCGGACCCGCCGGAGGCCCTCCCGCCGGCGGCTTCCCGCCACCGCCTGTCAGCGTGATGGTCACCGAGGCGCGCGACCTGCCGGTCACCCTGGAATACACCGCACAGACCGCGGGTTACCGGGAAACCGAGGTCCGCGCCCGTGTCAACGGCATCCTGCTCAAGCGCAATTACCGCGAGGGGGGCACCGTGAAGCAGGGCGAATCGCTGTTCACCATCGATCCCGCCCCCTTCCAGCTGGCGCTGGCGCGTGCAAAGGCAGATCTCGGAGTCGCCGAGGCGCAATTGCAGCAGGCGCAACGCGAACTGGCGCGGCTGAAACCGGTGTACGAGTCGAAGGCGGTCAGCCAGAAGGAATTCGACGACGCCACCTCCACCGAGCGCATCGCTGCAGCACAGGTCGAAAGTGCGCGCGCCCGGCTCCATGAAGCACAGCTGAATCTCGAATGGACACGGGTGGAATCTCCGATCACCGGCGTTGCCGGCCGCGCCGCGGTATCCGAGGGCACCCTCGTTTCCGGCCCCAGCGTGTTGCTGACCACTGTGACCCAGACTGACCCCATGTATGTCATCTTCGGTGTTTCGGACCGCGATACGCTGGCCTTGCGCCGAGATGCTGAAGCGGGCCGCATCCGCCTCCCGACCGACGGCCGCATGAAGGCCACGCTCAAACTCGCCGACGGCAGCGAGTACTCGCGCCCCGGCGTGGTCAATTTTGTCGACGTCCGCGTCAATACCGAGACCGGCACCACGGAAACCCGTGCCGAATTCCCCAATCCCGGCAACCTGCTGCGCGCAGGCGAATTCGTGCGCATCATCCTGTCCGGCGCCGTGCGCTCGGGTGCGATCGTGGTGCCGCAGCGCGCGGTACTCGAGGGGCCGACAGGAAAATTCGTCTATATCGCCAGCGCCGAGTCCAAGGCCGAGCCGCGCCCGGTGGAGGTCGGCGCCTGGACCGGCGACGGCTGGATCATCACTTCCGGGCTGAAGGCGGGCGAGCGGGTGATCATCGACGGCATGGCCAAGATTTTCGCGCCTGGCACCCCGGTCACCGTTACCGATCCCGCTCCGCAGAAAGCCAAGCCGCAGCCGCCCGCGGAGCCTGGCTCCAAGCCCGCTGCACAGAAACCGGCGGATGCGCCGAAAAAACAGTCCTGAGCCGCAGTGACCGGATAAACGGACCGAGGGACTGAGCCATGATTTCACGCTTCTTCATCGACCGGCCGATCTTTGCGGCGGTGCTTTCCATATTCATCGTCATCGCCGGACTGGCCTCGATGCGTACGCTGCCGATCGCGCAGTACCCGGAAATCGCGCCGCCAGTGGTCACCGTGCGCGCGGTTTACCCCGGCGCGTCGGCGCAGGTGCTGGAGCAGACCGTCGCGGCGCCCCTGGAAAACCAGATCAACGGCGTCGAAAAAATGCTTTACATGAGCTCGACCTCCACCGCCCAGGGCGTGGTCGAGATCCAGGTCACCTTTGACATCGGCGCAGACGTCGACACCGCCGCGCTCAACGTCAACAACAGGGTCAAGCAGGTCGAGCCGCGGTTGCCGCAGGAAGTCCGCCGCCAGGGCGTCACCGTAGAAAAGGGCTCCTCGTCCTTCCTGCAGGTGATCGCCTTCACCTCACCCGACGGCCGCTACGACGACCTGTTCATCTCGAACTACGTGACGCTCAACGTGCTCGATGCGCTGAAGCGCATCCCCGGCACCACCAACGTGCAAATCTTCGGTGCCAAGGACTACGCGATGCGCATCTGGACCCGTCCGGACCGCATGGCACAGCTGAAAGTCACGCCGGGCGACCTGCTGCACGCGCTCAACGAACAGAACGCGCAGTTCGCCGCCGGCAAGATCGGCCAGTCACCCACCGGCGGACCGCAGGAGCTGGTCTACACCATCACCACCCAGGGCCGGCTGACGGAACCGGCGGAATTCGAAAACATCGTCGTCCGCGCCAATCCCGACGGTTCGCTGCTGCGGCTGAAAGACGTCGCCCGCGTCGAACTCGGCTCCAAGGATTACGAGTTCATCGGCCGCGTCAACGGCAAATCAGCAACGCTGGTGGGCATCTTCCTGCAGCCCGGCGCCAACGCGCTGGCCACAGCTGATCTGGTTTCCGCAGAGATGGAACGGCTCAAGCAGCGCTTTCCGCAGGGCTTCGAACACGCTGCCGTCTACGACACCACGCGTTTCGTCGCCGTCTCGATCCGAGAAGTGGCGAAAACCCTGGCCGAAGCGATGCTGCTGGTGTTCCTGGTCGTGTTCCTGTTCCTGCAGAACTGGCGCGCGACACTGATTCCTTTTGCCGCAGTGCCGGTGTCGCTGATCGGCACCTTCGCCGGGCTGCTGATGCTCGGCTACTCGATCAACACGCTGACACTTTTCGGCATGGTGCTGGCGATCGGCATTGTCGTCGACGACGCCATTGTGGTGCTGGAGAACGTCGAACGCATCATGCGCGAGGAGAAACTCGATGCCCGCGAGGCGGCAATCAAGGCGATGCGCGAGGTTACCGGCCCGGTGATCGCGATCGTGCTGACGCTGTGCGCGGTGTTCATCCCGATCGCCTTCCTCGGCGGCCTCACCGGCGAACTCTACCGCCAGTTCGCAGTGACAATCTCGATTGCCGTGGCCATCTCGGGCCTGGTGGCGCTGACGCTGACACCTTCACTGTGCGTGATGATCCTCAAGCAGGAACATCACCAGCCGGGCCGCTTCTTCCAGTGGTTCAACCGCGTGTTCCTGCGCATGACCCGACGCTATGTCGACGGCGTGACCTGGATGCTGCGCCGCGGCGGCGTCGCGCTGCTGCTGTTCGTCGGCATGGTGGTGATCACCGCCGGCCTGTGGCGCGCCACGCCGGGCTCGCTGGTCCCCGACGAAGACCAGGGTTATTACATCGCCGCGGTGCTGTTGCCCGATGGCGCAACACTTGAGAGGACCGACAAGGTCGTCAGCGAAGTCATCGCCGCGATCAAGTCCAACCCAGCCAATGACTACGCCATCGCCTTCATCGGATTCGACTTCCTCGGCGGCGGCTTCCGCAACAATGCCGCCACCATTTTCGTCACTCAGAAACACTGGGACGAACGCGAAATGACCACGCCACAGCTGGTCGGGGAGTTTTTCATGAAAACCGGGCATATCAAGGAAGCGCTGGTGCTCGGCTTCAATCCGCCGCCGATCTTCGGCCTCGGCAACGCCGGCGGCTTCGAGTTCTACCTGCAGAACCGCGGCGAAGGCGGGCCGAAGCGGCTGGCCGAAGTAACGCAGCAATTCCTCGGCGCCGTGGCCCAGGATCCGATGTTCGTGCAGGTCAACACGCTGTGGCGCGCCAACGTGCCCCAGCTCTATGTGCAGACCGACCGCGAGAAGGCAAAGACGCTGGGCGTCCCCGTCGACGAGCTCTACAACTCGCTCGCCGCGACACTGGGCACCTACTATGTCAACGACTTCAACAAGTACGGCCGTACCTGGCAGGTACTGATGTCAGCAGAGCCCGGCTACCGCACGCGCCCGGATGATGTCGGCGCCGTCTACGTGCGCTCGGATCGCGGCGCGATGGTGCCGCTGTCCTCGCTGGCAAGGGTCGACTACTCCTCGGGCCCCGACACGCTGGACCGTTTCAACAACCTGCCGGCGGTGAAAATCTTCGGCTCGGCGGCACCCGGCTACAGCTCCGGTCAGGCGATCGCGCGGATGGAGAAAATCGCCGCCGAAACGCTGCCTCCGGAATTCTCCTATGACTGGAGCGGCGCCTCCTTCCAGGAAAAACGCTCCGGCGGCACCGCCGGAATCGCGCTCGGCCTTGCCGTGCTGATGGTGTTCCTGATCCTCGCCGCGCAGTACGACAAGTGGTCGCTGCCGCTGTCGGTGCTGCTGGCACTGCCCTTCGGCACCTTCGGCGCACTGGCCGCGGTCTGGCTGCGCGGCTTCACCAACGACGTCTATTTCCAGATCGGCCTGGTGACGCTGCTCGGCCTCGCGGCAAAAAACGCGATCCTGATCGTTGAATACGCGGTGCTGAAAAAACACGAGGGCTACACCACTGCGGCGGCTGCCATCGAAGCCGCCAGGCTGCGTTTCCGCCCGATCCTGATGACCTCGCTCGCCTTCATCCTCGGCGTGCTGCCTCTGGCATTGTCGACCGGCGCCGGCGCCGGCGCGCGCCATTCGGCGGGCACCGGCGTGATGGGCGGGATGCTCGCCGCGACCTTCCTCGCGATCTTCTTCATCCCGTGGTTCTACAAGCTGATTGTCGACCGCAAGCTTTCGGACCGGCGTTCGACCGCCGAAATCGAGGCAGAAGTCGAACACCATCGCCAGCAAAGCCTGAGTGCAGTGCGCACACCGCATCACGCCACCCCGGCCAAAGGGGAAGAAAATGCATAAGTATTTGTTTTATATATTATTTTTTGCCGCCTTGGCGGGCTGCAGTGTCGGCCCCGAATATGTGCGCCCAAATGCCGACCTGCCCGAAGCCTGGAAGGCGGCACCTGCTGAAGGCAAGCCGGTGGCGGCCGGGCGCTGGTGGACGATCTACGGCGATGCGACGCTGGATCAACTGGTCGAGGAGGCGCTGGCCAACAACCAGGACCTCGTGCTCGCGACAGCACGCCTCGACGAGGCGCGAGCGCTGGCGCGTGTCGCCGACGCCGAGCAGGTGCCCTCGGTCGATGCCGCCCTCCAGCGCGACCGCTCACGCCGCTCCGACAGCACCGCGACACGGGTACCGGGCTCCCTGGAAAACAGCAACTATCGTGCGCAACTCAATGTGTCCTACGAACTCGACCTCTGGGGTCGCCTGCGCAGTTCGGCAAAGGCCGCGCATGCGGAACTGCTGGCCAGCGAGGCTGCCCGTGAAACCGTGCGCCTTGCGCTGACCGCGCAGGTGGCGCAGTCGTACTACGCACTGGTTGCGCTCGACGCGCAGGTCGCCGATACCCGCAAATCGCTCACCCTGCGCCAGGACAACCTGCGGCTGCAGCGCATCCGCTCGGATGCAGGGCTGATCAACGACTTCGAACTGCGCCAGCTCGAAGCGGAGGTCGCCGCGGCCCAGGCGCAGCTGCCAGAACTGGAACGCCGCCGCAGCTCGGAAGAGCTTGCGCTGGGCGTGCTGCTCGGCCGCAGTCCGCGCGCGCTGATCAACGAAGCCGTGTCACGCAGCAAGGACAGCGGGCAGCTCGCCACTCCGGTAGTGCCTGCCGACCTGCCTTCCGACCTGCTGCTGCGCCGGCCCGACATCGTTGCCGCCGAACAGCAGCTGATCGCAGCCAACGCGCGCATCGGCGCCGCGCGCGCCGCGCTGTTCCCGCGCATCGGTCTCTCCGGTTATCTCGGCAGCGAAAGCGCGGCCCTGTCCAACCTTTTTTCGGGACCGGCGCAGATCTGGAGTATCGGCTTCGCTCTGGCACAGCCGATATTCCAGGGTGGCCGGCTGTTCGGCGAAGTCGAGGCAGTACAGGCACGGGAGCGCCAGGCACTGGCCCGGTACCAGAAAACGCTGCAAACCGCCTTCCGCGAAACCCATGACGCGCTGATTGCGCAAGCCCGCGCGCGCGAGATTTTCGACGCCGAAAGCGCACGCGCCAGGGCTCTCGCCGATTCGTTGCGGCTCGCGCGCATCCGTTATGAAAACGGACTGACCAGCCAGCTTGAAGTGCTCGATGCCGAGCGCAACCTGCTCAGCGCGGAACTGAACCGCAGGGATGCGCTGCGCGCCCAGCGCGCAGCAGTGGCCGACGTGGTGAAGGCGCTCGGCGGCGGCTGGACCGGACTGCCTGAAGGCAGGGCGACGGCGCAGCGTTAACCGCGCAGCAGCGTGATAAAGTGTTTGCGTGTCCGTTCGCCGCCGCGGGCGGCGTGGAGGCCAACCCCGGAGGCCATGCATGAAAATCGACCGCATCCACCACTACAACATCCGCTGTGCGCCCGGCGACCTGGCGCCGATCGAGAAATTCTACGGTGAGGTGCTCGGCTTCAGGAAAGGCTACCGCCCCGACTTCCCCAATCCCGGCATCTGGCTCTACCTGGGCGACCACCCGATCCTGCACGTCAGCGCACGCTGCGTGGAAGGCTTTCTCCAGCGCGACCATCACGGCAGCGTCGACCACATTGCCTTCCAGTCGCAGGGCGCGGACGATTTCATGGCGAAGCTCGAGCGCATGAACATCCCCCACGAAAGGCAGAACGTGCCCGAGGCGGGTTACCAGATTTTCCTGCGCGATCCGGTCGACACCCTGCTCGAATTCAATTTCCCGCAGCACGAAGCACCCGCCGCCGTCGGCACCGGAACCCTCGCTCCGCGGCAGACTGCAATCGCGCGCTGAGGCATTCAGCCGGATTCAGCTGGCGGGAGCGCCCCAGCGTCCACCGAAAAAGTGCTCGGCCGCCGGCTTGCGCGCCCTTGGCTTGAGCTCTTTCTTCAGCGTTTCCTCATCCAGGACATCCGGCGCCGCCTGGTAGCCGACGGCGATCATCGCCATCGGCATGAAGTCATCGGGCACACCGAAAGCCGCCCGCACCTTCGGAATGTCGAAGCCGCCCATCTGGTGGGAAACCAGCCCCTGCGCAACGGCTTCCAGTGACAGCGCCAGCGCCGCCATGCCGGTGTCGTACTGCGCCCAGCGGTTGGGCTGACCGTTGTGCTCGAAGTTGGGGGCTGCGCAGGCGAGGAACAGCAGGGGCACGTTCTTGCACCACTTGCGGTTGTTTTCCGACAAACAGTCATAAGCCTGCTGCCAGCCCGCGGCATCCTTTGCGCGATCCCACATCAGGAAACGCCAGGGCTCTGCTCCATGGCAGGACGGCGCCCAGCGGGCCGCCTCGACCAGCGCGGTAACCTGCGCGGGAGATACGGCACGCGAGGCGTCGAAAGCGCGGGTGCTCCAGCGTCTTGCCAGCAGTTCGTGGATCGGTACGGCGGTGATCGCCCAGCGGTCCTGCATGTGCATCTCCTCTTCGAGTCAATGATTCGTGACAACCGGAAACCTAAAGCGCCGCACCACCCCTACCGGAACAGCACAACGCAGCAAACCGGACGACATCATAGCCGACACCAAACCGGACATCGCCGGCAGCGATATGGATTTCGTGCCGGCTCCCGCAGTAAGCTTCGGCCTTTCAATCCCGACCGGAGTCCGGCATCCATGCCCTCCAGACGCACTTTCCTGTCACTGATTGCCGCCGCTTCCGCATGCAAATCCATGGTCGCGCGTGCCCAGGAACTGTTCTCTCCCTTTGTCGGCAGTGACCCCGAGAACGTCGAGCGCATGGTGAAGATCGCGGCACCCGCCAGCGGCGAAACCGTGATCGACCTCGGCTCCGGTGACGGACGCATCGTGTTCGCCGCGCTGAAAGACCGTCCTGGCGTGCGCGGCATCGGCGTCGACATCAATGCGGGCCTGGTAGCGAAGGCCAATGCTGCGGCAAGCACCCAGAACCTCTCAGACCGAGTGCAATTCCTGCATCAGAACGTCTTCGATGCCGACCTCGGCAAGGTCGACGTCATCTTCATGTGGCTGTTTCCCGAACTGATGCGCCTGCTGCGTCCGAAGATCCTTGCCCAGGCACGTCCCGGCACCCGCGTCGTCACCGCGACCTGGGACATGGGCACCTGGCCTGCGGACATGACTGACGAAAGAACCGGCGCTTTCACCACCATCCGCCTGTGGCATGTGCCGGCGCGCATCGACGGCGCCTGGGAATGGGAAATAAGCATCGACGGCATCACCCACCGCTTCGAGGCACTGCTCGAACAGCAGTTCCAGCAGGCCGAGGGCGCGGTTCGCGTCGGGAATCGCCGCCAGCTGATCCAGAGCGCCAGGCTGCAAGGCAGGAGCCTGCAGTTCCGGCTGAGCATGACGCTGCCGGGCACCGGCTACACCGGGATGTCCTATTCCGGCGAAGTCCGCGACAACGTCATCGAAGGCACGATCGAGCTGCGCCCCCCGGTGCAGGAAGACGAGCCGCTGGAGACGGTCACAACCGTGCGCCTGCCCTGGCGAGCGAGGCGCTCTCAGGTGATCGGCTATTTCGCGCCGACCGGAACCGATATTTCCTGACGCGCGGGCTCGCCGCTCGGCGATGCCTCAGGAGTCGAATCGCTCCACGGCCCCTCCCCCTGCTATCCACGCCTCCAGCCCGCCCTCCAGCGGCCTGACGCGTCTGAAGCCGCGGTTCATCAGGATGCGGGCGACACGCGCCGCGCTGGCTTCGTTGGGTCAACTGCAGTAGACCACCACATCCCTGTCCGGCGGCAGGCCGGGCAAGGCCGCCGCGGCATCCTCGAGGTTGACAGGCAGCGCGCCGGGTATGCGCCGCGGATCGATCCTGCGCATGGCAGCGGAGCGCACATCGATCACCACCGGCGGCAACTCACCCTCCAGCAGTTCACGCAGCTCCGACACACTCATTCTTGCCGCGCGCAGCATGCGCAGGAAAAGATAACGCTGCACGGCCTTGATCGCGACATAGGCTGCCGCGAATCCCGCAAGCAGCAGCAAGGCACCGGTTCCCAGCTCGGCAAACCACGCGAGGGCACGCTCCACTTCGGCATGGAAAACGGCGCCGATCAACACCGGCGCGGCCGCCCACAGCAAGGCGCCCGCCGTGCTGTAGACCAGAAAGGGCGCGAGGCCCAGGCGCATTGCACCGGCCACCGGCGGCGCAACCGTCGCGAAACCCGGGACGTACTTGGAAACCACCAGCGAGGCGGCGCCCCAGCGCTCGAAGATGGTTTCGGTCTGCTTGACGCAGGAATCGGGCTCGACAGCGATGCGGCACAGGGTGCGCAGCACCCGGTGTCCGTACCGCCTGCCGGCAAAGTACCAGGGCAGGTGACCAAGCAGCGTGGCCAGGGTTGCGATAAACAACAGCGCGGGATAGCCGAACTGCCCCTGCGCGGCGAACGCGCCGGCCACCACCAGCATCGGCACCGCCGGCACCGGAAACCCCAGCTGCGTCAGCAACACGTTGGTGAAAACAATCAACAGTCCGTGCTGCGCCAGCAGGCTGTTCAGTTCAGGCATGCGCGCTCCCCGCCCCCTTTACCAGGCAGCGAGCTTAACCGATCACAGGGCTCAGCCATCAGTCAAACCGCCAGGCATCCATGCCGATGACGCCATAGGTGTAGCCCGCATGGATACGGCATGGCGCAACGGCCGGTGTGGCCGCGCCCAGGGACGCAAACAGCGGCAGCAGGTGCTCCTCGGTGGGATGGTTGCGCGCCGCATGCGGCGCCCGGCTGCGGTACTCGAGCAGGGATTCGCGATCGCCTTCCGCCAGACGTTGCGCCAGCCAGTCGTTGAATCCGCTGACCCAGTCCGGCGGCGGCCCTGCATAGTCGTGGCGGCCGAACTCGCGCAGATTGTGGGTCACGCTGCCGGAGGCAAGAACCAGCACACCGTCATCGCGCAGCGGCCGCAGGGCTTCGCCGATACGGAAGTGATGTGCCGGGCCGGATTGCGGCTGCACCGAGAGCTGGGTCACGGGAATCCCGGCCTGCGGATACATCAGCATCAGCGGCACCCAGGCTCCGTGGTCGAGGCCGCGATCGGGCACGGCGTCCGCGGCAAGCCCGGCATTCCCGAGCAGTTCACGCACCTGCTGCGCGAGTTGCGGCGCGCCCGGTGCCGGATAACGCACCTCGTAGAGCGCCAGCGGAAATCCGCGGAAGTCGTGGATGGTTTCCGGACGTTCGGCCATGCTCGCCGCAGGCGCAGCGGTCTCCCAGTGCGCCGACAACACGAGGATCGCGCGCGGCCGCGGCAGCGCGGCGCCCAGCTGCGCGAGAAAGCCGCGGGTGGGCCCGGGCTCCAGCGCGAGAGTCGGCGCCCCGTGCGAAACAAAAACAGCCGGCTGGCGTGTGCTCATGACCATGTTCTCCGCAAGCCGCGGCTCAGGCTGCGAGTTTCCTGACCCAGGCCGCGTAACGATCCATCCAGCCCTGCAGGAAGGCGCGGCTGTCCGGTCCGATGCCGCCATCAGCGTCGAACAGGCCGTCTTTCGCCTGCAGGTACACCTCCGGCTGGCCGAGAACCGGCACATCGAGATAGGACAGGATGCTGCGCAGGTGCTGCTGCGCCAGCGCAGTGCCGATGGCGCCGACGGAGATGCCCAGCACGCCCGCGGGCTTGCCGCCCCAGACGCTCTGGCCCCAGGGCCGCGAGGCATGGTCGATCGCGTTCTTCAGCACGCCGGGGATCGAGCGGTTGTACTCCGGGGTCAGGAACAGCAGTGCATCCGCCTCCTTGATCTCCTTGCGCAGGCGGGACACCGCTGCGGCGGGCTTGTCATCGTCATCCTGGTTGTAGAGCGGCAGATCGTCGATGCGCACAGTCTTGAACGAGAACTCCGGCGGCGCGAGCTTGGTGAGCGCTTCCGCCAGCTTCTGGTTGAGGGAATCCTTGCGGATGCTGCCGGCAATCACGGCAATGTTGTAACGACTCATGATGTTTCCTTTCAAGGTTTCTGTTGATCAATATTCGGATTTCAGGGCAGGTCAAACACCAGCACCTCGGCAGCCTTGCCGCCCTCGATGCGGATCGTGCCCGCCCCCGTCTTCAGGGCGTCACCTGCACGCAGATGCTGGCCGTTGACATTGGTGCTGCCGCGCGCGACATGCACGTAACCGCGACGGCTCGCCGCAATGGTCAGTTCCGCCGATTCGTCGCCGTCGAACAGGCCGGAGTAGAGGAAGGCATCCTGGTTCATGCTCACCGACCCATCGCGACCGTCGGGCGACACGATCAGCCGCAGCCGGCCGCGTTTCTCGTCGGCGGAAAAATGCTTCTGCTCGTACGAGGGCTTGATGCCGGTGAACTTCGGCTCGATCCAGATCTGCAGGAAATGCGTGGTTCCCGACCGGCTGTGGTTGTGTTCGGAATGGCGCACACCGGTGCCGGCGCTCATGCGCTGCACGTCGCCGGGCACGATCGCCGAGCCGTTGCCCATCGAGTCCTGGTGCGCCAGCGCGCCGTCGAGCACGTAGCTGATGATTTCCATGTCGCGGTGGCCATGGGTGCCGAAACCGGCACCGGCCTGCACGCGGTCCTCGTTGATCACCCGCAGCGGGCCGTAACCCATGTGCTCGGGGTCGTAGTAATCGGCAAACGAAAAGCTGTGGTACGAGTCCAGCCAGCCGTGGTTGGCATGGCCGCGGTCTTCGCTTTTGCGCAGGGTCAGCATGGCGTTTCTCCTTTCCCGTTCGATGCATCGTGAGATGCGATGGAGTGCATCCTAGGCCGCTGCTCCGGCACAAGAAATCGGAAGATTTTGACCAAAAAAGTCAAAATTAATGAATAATATTTATGTTAAAAAACAATAAATTATGATAAATTTAGCAATAATTAATTGATTTTGATTCAGCAAGGAATCGAGATGCGCCTGACATTGGACGCACTGCTGGCCATCGACGCCATAGATCGCAAGGGCAGTTTCGCGGCCGCCGCGCACGAACTGCATCGCGTGCCTTCGGCGCTGACCTACACGGTGCAGAAACTCGAGCAGGACCTCGACGTGGCGCTGTTCGACCGCCGCGGCCACCGCGCCAAGCTCACCACGGCGGGACGTGAACTGCTGGCCGAAGGCCGTCACCTGCTGCGCGCGGCCGGCGAACTCGAGGCACGCGTGAAACGCGTGGCGACCGGCTGGGAATCCGAGTTGCGCATCGCCTACGACGGCCTGCTGCCGGGCCAGGCCATGCTCGACCTCGCGCGCGACTTCCACGATCTTCACAACGAAACCCGGTTGCGTTTCTCCGCAGAGGTACTGGGCGGCTGCTGGGACGCGCTGGCCTCCGGCCGTGCCGACCTCGCCATCGGCGCTTCAGGCGAAGGACCTGCAGGCGGCGGCTACCAGACGCGGCCCTTGGGCGAAATCGACTGGGTATTCGCGGTGGCGCCGGCGCATCCGCTGGCCGCACTGCCCGAGCCCTTGCGACGCGAGGACATACTCGCCCATCGCGCGGTGGCGGTTGCAGACAGTTCGCGCAACCTGCCGCCGCGCACCACCGGTCTGCTCTCGGGACAGGACACACTGACCGTCCCGGACCTCGCCGCCAAGCTGCGGGCTCAGGTCATGGGCCTGGGCGTGGGTTATCTGCCGCAATGCCTTGCCGGGATACCCATCGCGCGCGGCGAACTGGTGATAAAGACCATCGAGGAGCCAAAGGTGAGCCAGATGCTGTACCTGGCCTGGCGCACCGCGCACCGCGGCAAGGCGCTGCGCTGGTTCGTCGAGCAGGTCTATGTACCCGGCTGGCTGGACCGCGCGCTGGAAAGCGGCAACGGGAAATGACTGCTCAGTGCGCCGCGGCGGCAGCCGGCTGCACGCCGTCCGCAGACTTGCGCCCGCCGACGATGAAGGTGTAAGCCACCGGCACCACGAACAGCGTGAACAGGGTGCCGAAGCTCATGCCGCCGACAACCACCCAGCCGATCGCTGAACGCGACTCGGCCCCGGCGCCGGTGGCAATCGCCAGCGGCACCGCACCGAGCACGGTTGCTGCAGTGGTCATCAGGATCGGCCGCAGGCGCAGCGAACAGGCCTCGACCAGGGCCGCAATTTTCTCGCGCCCCTGGTCGCGCAGCTGGTTGGTGAACTCGACGATCAGGATGCCGTTCTTGGTAATCAGCCCGATCAGCATCACCAGACCGATCTGGCTGTAGACGTTGAGCGTGCCGCCGGTGAGCTTGATCGCCAGCAGCGCGCCGGTCACCGCCAGCGGGACGGTCAGCATGATCACCAGCGGACCACGGAAGCTCTCGAACTGCGCCGCAAGCACGAGATAAATGAAAGCCAGCGCCAGCGCGAAAATCAGGTACAGCTGCTGACCCGACTCACGGAATTCGCGCGACTGTCCGTCCAGCGTGGTCTGGTATTCCGGCGTCAGCGTTTCCGCAGCAGCAGCCTCCATTGCATCGAGCGCCTCGGACAGCGAGTAGCCCGGCGTCACGTTCGCCGAGATGATCGCGGCGCGCAGCCGGTTGAAATGGTTGAGCTCCTTGGGCGCCACGGTCTCGCGCACGCTCACCAGGTTCGACAGCTGGGTGATGCCGCCGGAAGCGCCGCGCACGTAAATCGAGGTCAGATCGGCCGGCTGGCGGCGATCCTTGTCTTCGAGCCGGACAATGACATCGTACTGCTTGCCCTCGCGCTTGAAGCGTGTGACCTGGCGTCCGCCGAGCAGGGTTTCCATTGTCCTGCCGATGGTTTCGACCTGGATGCCGAGCGCCGCCGCCTTCTCGCGGTCGATGTCCACCGTCAGCTGCGGCTTGTTGAGCTTGAGGTCGCTGTCGACATTGGCCAGGGCCGGCGACTGCCGTGCCTTCGCCACCAGCGCGCTGACCCTGCGGTCCAGGTCCTCGTACGAATTCCCCTGCACCACGAACTGTACTGGCGGATTGCGGAAACTCTGTCCCAGCGACGGCGGATTCACCGGAAACGCCAGCACGCCCGGCATCCGCGCGAACATCTGCGGCGCGATCGACGCGGTGATCTGCTGCGTCTTGCGCTCACGTTCACTCCAGTCCGTCAGCCGCACGAAGGACAGCGCGAAGTTGACCGGATTCGGGCGCTCGAGGCCGGGCGCGACCGAAACGAAATAGGAGGTGATCTCCGGCACGTCGGCATAGATGTCCTCCCAAATGCGTGCGTAGTCGTCGGTGTATTCCTTGGTCGCCCCCTCCGGCGCCGACATCACGCCGATGAAGAAGCCGCGGTCTTCCAGTGGCGACAGCTCGGAGCGGATAGACAGGAAAAGCGCCGAACCGCCCGCGGCGACCAGCAGGAACAGCACCACAACCACACCGCGCCGCGCGAGACAGAAACGCAGCAGCCTCTCGTAACCCGAGGACATGCCTTCGAAAAAACGCTCCAGCGCGTTGTAGACACGGCCATGCGAGGCTTCATGCCGCAGCAGTTTTGAGCACATCATCGGCGTCAGCGTCAGCGCGACGAACCCGGACACCACGACCGCGGATGCAACGGTCAGCGCGAACTCGAGGAACAGACGGCCGGTATTGCCGGTGGCGAAGGCCAGCGGCGCGAACACTGCGGCGAGAGTCACCGTCATCGCCACCACGGCGAAGGCGATCTCGCGTCCGCCCTTCAGCGCCGCCTCGAAGGGGCGCATGCCGTTTTCGATGTGGCGGTGGATGTTCTCGAGCACGACGATGGCATCGTCGACGACCAGTCCCACCGCCAGCACAATGCCCAGCAGCGTCAGCACGTTGATCGAGAAGCCCATGATCCAGATCAGGAAAAAGGCCCCGATCAGCGACACCGGAATGGTGACAAAAGGGATCAGCGTCGCCCGCACCGAACGCAGGAAAAGGAAAATCACCAGCACCACCAGCACCAACGCCTCGGCCATCACCGTGTACACCGAGGTGATCGACTTCTCGATGAAAATCGAGGTGTCGAAGGCGACCGCGATCTGCATGCCCGGCGGCAGTGCCCCGGCGATCTTCGGCACTTCGGTCTTGACCGCCTGCGCCACCGCCAGCGTGTTCGCGGTCGACTGCTTGACGATGCCGAGTCCGACCGCCGGATTGCCGTTGACGCGCAGGATGTTGCGGTCGTCGGCGGCGCCCAGCTCGGCGCGTCCGATGTCGGAAAGCCGCACCGGGTAACCCTTGACCTCGCGGATGATCAGCTGGTTGAACTGGGCCGGCGTGCGCAGGTCGGATTCCGACAGCACCGTGAATTCACGCTGGCTGCTCTCGATTCTCCCCGAGGGCACCTCGATGTTCTGGCGGCGCAGCGCCTCTTCCACATCCTGGGGCGTCAGCGCGTAGGCGGCGAGGCGCTCGCGGTCCAGCCAGATGCGCATTGCGTAGCGCCGCTCGCCGCCGATGATCACCGAGGCCACGCCCGGCAGGGTCTTCAGGCGGTCGGCAACAAAACGGTCGGCATAGTCGGAAATCTCCAGTGGACCGTGCTGGTCCGAAAACAGCCGCAGCCACATGATCGCCTGGGCATCAGCCTCGACCTTGGAGATGATCGGTTCGTCAACCTCGTCGGGCATGCGCCCGCGGGCCCGCGATACCCGGTCGCGCACGTCGTTGGCGGCAAGATCGGGGTCGCGGTCGTTGGTGAACTCCACGGTGATCTGGCTGACCTCCTCCCGGCTCACCGATTTCATGGTCTTCACGCCCTCGATGCCGGAAATGCTGTCCTCCAGCGGCTGCGTGACCTGCGACTCGATGACCTGCGGACTGGCGCCGGTATAGATCGTGCGCACCGAGACCACCGGGGAGTCGATCTTCGGATATTCGCGAACCGTCAGCCGCTCGAATGAAATGATGCCGACGAGGATGATCAGCAGGCTCATCACCGTGGCCAGCACGGGACGCCGCACCGAAAGTTCCGGAAGCACCATCGCTATTTCACCGGCTGCGGCGGGGTTTGCGGCCCGGGCTTGGGCAGGCTCACCGCGGCACCGTCCTGCAGTTTCAACTGGCCGTCGGCGACTATGGTCTGCCCTGCCTCGAGGCCGCTGGTGACCTCCACCTCGCCGGGACGGCGCAGGCCGGTCTCGACCTTCGTCAGCCGTGCCCTGCCTTCGACCACGCGAAACACGAACTGCCCGTCGCCGCGCGGCACGATCGCCTGCTCGGGCACCAGCAGCGCGTTTTCACGCTGCGCGAGCACCAGGCTGACCCGAGCGAACATGCCCGGCTTCAGGCGCACACCCGGATTGGGCAGCCGCGCCCGCAGCAGCACGGTGCGCGTGGCCTCGTCGACGGACGGCTCGATGGCGTAAATCGCGCCGCTGAAACTTTCACCGGCATAGGCATCCACCGTGACCGTCAGCGATTGTCCGTTGCGGATCTGGCGCAGATAGGTTTCCGGCACACGGAAATCCAGCTTCAGCGTTCCTATGCCCTCCAGCCGCGCAATGTCCTGGCCGGCCCTGGCATAGGCGCCGGGACTGACCTGGCGCAGGCCGGCAACCCCCTCGAAAGGCGCGCGGATCAGGGTCTTCGCCAGCCGGGCGCGGATTTCGGCCTCGCGCGCATTGGTCTGGTTGAGGTTTTCGCGCGCCTCGTCCAGCGCCTGGGCGCTGATGAATTTCTTCTGGAACAGTTCTTCGGAGCGTTTCAGCCGGCTGCGGTTGAGACTGGCCGCGGCCACCGCAGACGCAAGCTGGGCCTCAACCTCGGCGGCATCCAGCGACACCAGCCTGTCGCCCTTGCGCACCAGCTGGCCTTCCCTGAAATGAATGGCTTCGATGCGGCCGTCGATCTCCGGGCGGATCATCACCGACTCGTTGGCAAGCAGCGTGCCCACCGCGGTCAGGCTGTCGGTCACGGTGTCGCTGCGCACGACCGCCACCTTCACCGGCAGGGCGCGCGCCGGGCCCGCGGCGGGCTTCGCGGCAGGCGCCGGCTGGGGTTTCGAGTAATGACGCCAGGTAAAACCGGCAGCAATCAGCAGGGCGACAGCCGCCGCAAGGTAGGCAATGCGTTTCATGGGAACCTGATTCCGGAAAGACCCGAAGTCGGACAACAACGGGAGGCCGAAGTTTAGCGCGCAGGAGCACGCCTTGTCAGTGCAAGCTGTCCACGACACGCCTGCCGCGCGCGGAAAGGAACACGGTTTTCAGCCCGGCAGATGCTCGCTTATCCAGTCGGAGACGAAATCGACGCCGACCTGGCGGTTGTCGACATGGGCATGCTCCGCGCCTCCATCTTCGGCAGTGAACACGCGCAGGGTCTTTTTGGCAGAGCCCAGCGCATCGTACAGTTTCTGCGCGTTTTCTGCCGGTACCACGCGGTCGTTGGCGCCGTGGGTCACCAGGAATGGCATGGTGATCTGGTGGGCAACATCCTTCAGCGTGAAACGTTTCGCAATCTCGATGCTGCCGTCGGTGTCCGGCGCGCCAACCACCCACTGGAACTGGAAATTCGACTGCGCGATCTTGCTGCCCTCGGCCTGCGCCTTTTCCTTGATTTTCTGTTGCCAGCCCGCGAGGTCCCAATGCAGCGCGGTCATCGCCACGCCGGCGGCGTAACGCTTGTCGAAGGCTGCGATGCGCGCCGAGTAATAACCGCCGAAGCTGTAGCCCATGATCACCACCCGCGCCGGATCGACGTCGGCGCGCTGTGCGACATAGTCGTAGGCGGCCTTGCCCGGCACTTCGTAGTCATAACGGCTGTGGATGCCGCGGAAACGCAGCGTCTCGCCCTGCCCCGGCCCGTCGATCGCCAGCGTGTGCATGCCGCGCTTCGCGAATTCGAGCCCGGCAAAGATCACGCTCATCTCCTTGCAGTTGTCCATGCCGTTGAATATCACCACCGTCGGCGCGCGCAAGGAGACGCCCGGCGCCTTCATGAACAGCGCGGGCAGTGTTTTTCCTTCATACGGCACTTCGACGAATTCGATTTCGGGATGACGCCGCGTCAGGCCCTCGCGATAACAGCGATAGGCCTTGCGCCCCACAGCCACCTTGGCTTCGCCCGGCGGAATGAAACGTTCCCCGGTGTAGTAATAGTTGCCGGCGCGCAGATAATAGTTGCCCGCGGTGCGCTCGCGGCCACGCGCGGCTTCGGCATCGGCCGTCTTCTCGAGTTGCGCAGCCATTGCACACCACTCCTGCTGCCATGCTTCGGGTTCGCCCTGCCGCGTTTTCAACTTCTCGGCGATGCGGTCGATCTCGTCCATCGCCACCACGCCGTAGGGCGCCATGCCCTTGCAGGCCAGCGCGGCATTCGACCACAGGAAATTGCCGGGAAAATGGTCAATCCAGAAACCGCGCGTGCTCATTGCCGCCCCCCCCCGGCAGGTCGCCGAGATAAATTATAAGTATTTGATTTTATTGATATTTTTACTGCTGCGACTGCTGCGCAGCGATGTCGCGGCGCACCTGCTCCATGTCCAGCGCCTTCGCCTGCTCTAGCACGCTCTCCAGTCCCGAGGCCGGCAAGGCACCCGCCTGCATGAACACGATGATCTGTTCGCGGAACAGCATGATGGTCGGAATCGAGCGGATGCCGAAATGACCGGCCAGTGCCTGCTCGTCGTCCGAATTGACCTTGGCGAACACCACGTCGGGGTGTTTTTCCGCGGCAGCCTCGAACACCGGCGCAAAACTTTTGCAGGGGCCGCACCACGGCGCCCAGAAATCCAAGATCACGATTTTGTTGCCGGTGATCGTGCTCTCGAAATTCTGCTGCGTCAGTTCCAGAACAGGCATGGTCTCAGCTCCTGTCCAGTGATCGGCTTGCGGCCCCTGGCGCGCCGCTCCCGCAAACGGGCCTGCGGCTAACGAGTCGCGGCGCGCGCCCGCACCACGGCGCCCGGAAATCCACGATCACCATTTTGTTGCCGGTGATCGTCGATTCGAAATTTTCCTGCGTCAATTCCAAGACAGCCATCGTCGCACTCCCTTCGTAGGAAACGCGATGATGGCACAAATCCGCGGGAAGCCGGACACCGCCGGCGAAAGCCAGCATCCAACAAACGTACGATTAAACCGAAAAACTTTCTGGGCCCCGGCCTCCCCTCAAAGGGACCTCCTTAGTGCCGTGCCGGGGCAATGATTCCTGATAAACGCCAACTCAGCTGCCGATGATGCCGCCGTCGTTCCTGCGGATGACCAGTGTCGCCGAGCGCGGCCGGCCGCCGGCGGCGCCGTCGGGCCAGCTGCTGTGCGCCTTCGGATTTTTCGGGTCGTTGCGTCCTTTCGGCGCTTCGCCCGGATGCTGGATATTGACGAACATCGTACGCCCGTCCGGAGTGGTAACAACCCCCGTCACCTCACTGCCGCTCGGCCCGGTCAGGAAACGCCGGGTCTCGCCGCTGCGGATGTCTGCGGCCAGCATCTGGTTGTTGCCCAGCCGTTCGTAATGATTGCGGTTCTGCGTGCTCGCCGACACATCGGTCTGTATCCACAGCAGGCCGCCGTCATCGAACCACAGGCCGTCGGGACTGCCGTAGGCGTCGCCCTTGATGTTGCCGTGGCGCGCCGGGTCAGGATGCTGCGGATCACCGGCGATTGCAAACAGGTCCCATTCGAATTTCATCCCGGCCGGATCGTTGCCGGCCTCGCGCCAGCGGATGATCTGGCCGAACACGTTGTTGGCCCGCGGATTGGCGCGGTCGGTACCGGGGCGATCCTTGCCGCCGCGCTGGCTGTTGTTGGTCAGTGTGCAGTACACCTCGTTTGTCGCCGGATGCACCGCGATCCATTCCGGACGGTCCATTTTCGTCGCGCCGGCGGCGTCGGCCGCGGCACGCGTGCGAATCAACACGTCGGCCTGGTCGGCAAAACCGTTGGCAGCGGTCAGTTTGCCGCGGCCATGCACCAGCGGAATCCATTCGCCGCTGCCGTCATCATTGAACTTCGCGACGTACAGCGTGCCATGGTCGAGGAGCTTGGCATTGGCCTTGCGGTCGCTGCGGCTGTACGCGTCGCGCGACACGAACTTGTAAATGTACTCGAAGGCCCGGTCATCTCCCATGTAGATCACCAACCGGCCGTCCTTCGCCGTGGCCGGCCAGGCGCCCTCGTGGCTGAAACGGCCGAGCGCGGTACGTTTGACCGGTTTCGACTGCGGATCATAGGGATCGAACTCCACCACCCAGCCGTGGCGGTTGGGTTCGTTGGGATGCTTGCCCGCATCAAAACGCTCGTCGAACTCCTCCCAGCGGTAACCGCGGCCCTTCGCCGTCACGCCATTGCGCCGCTGGTCCGCGGTCAGCGTACCGATGTTTGCGAAGTAGGTGTCCCAGTTTTCCTCGCAGGTCAGGTACGTCCCCCAGGGCGTGTAACCGTGGGCACAGTTGTTGAAGGTGCCCAGCACTTCGTTGCCCGCGGGATCGGCGGCGGTCTTCATGCCGGCGCTGCCCGCAGCCGGACCGGCAATGCGCATCGGCGTCGCCGCGGTGATGCGCCGCGCATAACGCGAGGGCCGCACGACTTCCCACTGGCCGCCGGCCGTGGCACGCACCTCGATCACCGAACAGCCGTGGGCGTTCTGCGCCTTGCGCACCTTCTCCGCGCTCCAGTTGGCGAATCCGTCGCTGTGCAGCAGGCCGTCATCGGTGTATTCGTGATTCATCACCAGCAGGCCGCTGGCGGAATTCTCCGAGCCGTAGGGCAGCGGAAAATAATGGATGCCATCATGGTGCATGCCCGCCTGCAGCGCCTGCTCGGCGGCGCTGTTGCCGGCGTCATGACGGAAGGCGGGCGAGCCGGAAGGGTGGCCGACCGGATCGCCCCAGGCATACAGCACCTTCGCCGAATACCCTGCGGGGACACGAACCGCATCGGCCGTTGAAACCGTGATGCCGCTGAAACCGAGCCGGCCCTCGCGCCGCAGGCCGGTCGTGGCGCAGGCCCCCAGCGACAGCGGCAGCGCGGAAATCGCCGCCAGCGCGGCGGCGCCCTTCAGCAGCCCCCGGCGCGACAAGCGCGCCTCCAGGACCTGTTCAAACGTGGCATTCGGCGAGCCGTTGAGGCTGCGCCCGTCGCTGTAGCTGTGGCTCATTTGCGCTCCCTTGAAATGGAAGCGCGGACAATACGGTGCATCCGTTACGGGAAGATGACGGTTCAGGCGCCGCCGCTGGCGCTTTCCGCGCTCTGCTGCAGCAGGCTCAACAGGGCGGCTGCCTTGTCGAAGGTTTCCTGGTACTCGGCTTCGCACTGCGAATCGGCGACAATGCCGCCGCCGGCCCACAGCCGCACCGTGCCCCCGGAATGCACCAGGGTGCGGATCGCGATGTTGGTATCCATGCCGCCGTCGTGTCCGATGTAGCCGATGGCCCCGCAATAGACGCCGCGGCGGTGCGGCTCCAGTTCCTCGATGATCTGCATCGCGCGCAGCTTCGGCGCGCCGGTGATCGAGCCGCCGGGGAAAGCGCCGCGCAGCAGGTCGATCGCGTCACTCCCTGGCTTCAGCTTCCCGGTCACCGTGCTCACCAGGTGGTGCACGGTGGCGAAACTCTCGACCTCGAACAGCTTGGGCACCTTCACCGTGCCGGTGGCGCAGTTCTTCGACAGGTCGTTGCGCAACAGGTCGACGATCATCAGGTTCTCGGCGCGGTCCTTCTCGCTCGCCAGCAATTCGGCAATGCGCTCGGCGTCGAGCCGGGCATGCCCGGCGCGCGGCCGCGTGCCCTTGATCGGCTTGGTCTCCACCGCACCGTCCTGCACGCGCAGGAAACGCTCCGGCGAGGCCGACAGGATCTGTGCATAGGGCGTGCTGAAATAGGCCGAGTACGGCGCCGGATTGATCAGCCGCAGCCGCTGGTAGGCCAGCCAGGGATCGCCGCTGGCCTGGGCGATGAAACGCTGTGCGAGGTTGACCTGGTAACAGTCGCCGGCACGGATATAGCCCAGTACACGGTCGAAGGCGTGCCCGTAACCCTTGGGCGTGAAATTCGAGGTCACCGGCGAAGTCACCCGGAAGGGGGTGCGCTGGCGTTCGGCGGGGGTGGCGCTGAACAGCCGCACCAGCGCGTCCCATTTGCGGTCGGTGTCCGGATCACGCCCCTGCCCGGCGAGCCAGGCGCGGCGTTCGGAATGATCGACCACGACGGCCCAGTCGTAGATGCCGACGGCCATGTCGGGGATGCGTTCGCTGGCCCGCGCACGCAGCGGCAGGCGCTCGATGCGGCGAGCGAGGTCATAACCGAAATAACCGATCGCGCCGCCGGCGAAAGGCAGGTCGCCGGCACAGCCTGGCTCGAAACAGAGCCGCCCGCGCAGCAGTTCGAAGGGATCGGCGCGCGACAGCTCGCTCGCCTCGTCATGGATTTCGGTCAGCGCGCCGCGGGTGACCAGCCGCACATGCGGGTCGGCGGCAATGATGTCGTAACGCGCCTGCCCCGGGTGGTGCAGGCCGCTGTCGAGAAACACTGCCCACGGCCGGTCCGCAACCGCCTCGAACAGCGCGGCGCTGTCCTCGCGGTACGGCAGTTCGGTCAGCAGCGGGATGGTCATTGCCGCATTTTAATGAATCCGCAGCGCGTTGACGCCATTCCGCAATCCGCAGGTCATACCACGGCAACAATCCACGCTTAGGCTGATCGCGTCGAATCCGGAGAGCAATCAATGACTTTGAGCAGCTCACTGACAAAACGCATGAGCGAGCGCATGAACCAGAAAGTGTTCGATGCGCTGTATTCCCGCTCGCTGATCTACAACACCTGCTGGGAAGATCCGGCGGTGGACCGGCAGGCGCTGAGCATTACCGCGGAGGACACGATCCTGGTGATCACCAGCGCCGGCTGCAACGTGCTGGACTATGCGCTGGCCGGACCGAAGCGTATCCACGCTGTCGACGCCAATCCGCGGCAGACCGCGCTGCTGGAACTGAAGCTGGCCGGCATCCGCCGCCTGTCGCACACCGATTTTTTCATGCTCTTCGGCGAAGGCCGGCACCCGCATTTCCCGGAACTGTACCGCGACCTGCTGCGGCGCGAACTGTCGCCCTTCGCGAAGCAGTTCTGGGACGGCGCCGGCGACTGGTTCAGCCGCAGCAATCCGCGCAACACCTTCTATTTCCACAGCCTGTCAGGCCGCGTCGCGCTGCTGTTCCGCCATTACCTCGACCTGCAGCCGAAACTGCGCGATGCGGTCGATGAACTGGTCGAGGCGAAATCGCTCGACGAACAATGCAGCATCTACGACGCGCGCGTAGCGCCGCGGATGTGGAACCGCGGCGTCAACTGGGCGCTGTCGCGGCAAATCACTATGAGCATGCTCGGCGTGCCTGCACCCCAGCACGAGGAAGTGCGCCGCCAGCACGCCGGCGGCGTACCCGGATTCGTGCGCGAAGCCGTGGAATACGTGTTCCGCAGCCTGCCGCTGTGGACCAACTATTTCTGGCGGGTCTATGTGCGCGGCAGCTACAGCCGCGACTGCTGTCCCGAGTACCTCAAACGCGGCAATTTCCTCGCGCTGAAAAACGGTCTCGCGGACCGCATTACCCACCATACCTGCACGGTCACCGAACTGCTGCGCGACAAGCAGCCGCAGATTTCGAAATTCGTGCTGCTCGACCACATGGACTGGCTGGGCTCGTTCAAACCCGAAGCCCTGCGCGAGGAATGGGCCGCCCTGCTCGACTGCGCGGCGCCCGGCGCGCGCGCGATCTTCCGCAGCTCCCACGCACAGCCCGCCTACCTCGACACGCTGACCGTGCCGGGCGCGGGCCGCGGCCGCCGCCTGCGCGAACTGCTGGATTTCCACCCCGGGCTCGCGGCGCGACTCAACCGCGAGGATCGCGTCCACACCTACGCCGGCTTCCACATCGCCGACGTCCGCGCCTGAACGAGGCCGCCGTGAAAATGCCGATCACCGCAGAACTCCGCACCCTGTGGCAGATGGCGCGCGGCGCGGGAAGCAGCGGCAGCCACGCCGAACGCCTGGAACGTTTTTACCGCCCCCAGGCCGGGCATTACGACAGTTTCCGCGAGAAGCTGCTGCACGGCCGGCGCGAACTGGTGGAACTGCTGGATCCGCCGGAGGGGGCGGTGGTCATCGAACTCGGTGCCGGCACCGGCCGCAATGCCGAGTATTTCGGCGAACGGCTGCTCGATTTCCATCACGTCGAACTGGTCGACCTCTGCCCGGCCCTGCTCGAACAGGCGCGCAAACGCTGGGCGCTGCAGCCGAGGGTGCGCATCATCGAGGCCGACGCCGTGAAGTACCAGCCACTGCAGTCAGCCGACTGCATCTACTTTTCCTATGCGCTGACGATGATGCCGCAGTGGCACGCGGCGCTCGGCAACGCACTGGCCATGCTCAAGCCCGGCGGCCTGCTCGGCGTCGTCGATTTCGGCCTGCCGAGGGGCGATTGCCTCGCGGACCGCTGCGCCTGCGAGTTCTGGCGGCGCTGGTTTGCCCATGACGGCGTGCGCCTCGACCGCGCCCATGTCGACACCCTGCAGCAGCTGACCGAAACGCGGGTGCTGCGCGAATCGACCGCGGCCCTGCCCTACCTGCCCGGGCTGCGCATGCCCTACTACCTCTACCTCGGGCGCAAGCCCCTGACTGGAAATCCCGCCTGATGACCCGACGCGTCCGCACGCTGTTCCTCTCCGACATCCACCTCGGCACCCGCGCCTGCCAGGCCGAACACCTGCTCGCCTTCCTCAAGTCCTATGAGTGCGAGAACCTGTTCCTGGTCGGCGACATCATCGATTTCTGGGCAATGAACCGCGCGGTGCACTGGCCGGCGACGCACAACACCGTGGTGCAGAAAATCCTGAAGAAGGCGCGCCACGAAACCCGGGTCTGCCTGATCCCCGGCAACCACGACGAACTGCTGCGCGAACATGTCGGCTCCAACTTCGGCGACGTCCACCTGCTGCGCGAACACGTGCACGTCGCCGCCGACGGCAAAAAATACCTGGTGCTGCATGGTGACGAATACGACCAGGTCACCCGGCTGCACCGCTGGATCTCGGTGCTCGGCGACATCTCGTACACCTTCCTGATCCACGTCAACCGCCTGCTGTCGTGGATGCGGCGCAAGCTCGGCGTCAGCGGCCACTGGTCGCTGGCCGACTACGCCAAGCGCAACGTGCTGCAGGCGGTCAGCTTCATCAGCGACTTCGAAAGCGCGGTGGCGCATACCGCCGCGCAGCGCGGGCTCGACGGCGTGATCTGCGGCCACATCCACACACCCGTGCTGCGGCGGATCGGCGAGATCACCTACATCAACTGCGGTGACTGGGTGGACAGCTGCACCGCGGTGGTCGAACACCTCGACGGCCGCATGGAACTGGTGCGCTGGGAACCCGAGGTGCGCGCGGCCAACGACGACGAGGGCAAGGTGGTGCCGCTCTACACCGCCGACGCCGCCTGACGCAGATTTACAAAAATATCAATATAATCAAGTATTTATATTATGTGCCGCAGAAGGTGCGATAACCGGCGGAGGCTTCCGCAGTCGCCGGCTCGGCATAGGCCGCCCATTCCGGCTTTTCAGTGTAGGGTTGCTGCAAAACGGCGAGCAATCGCTCGAACGGTTCGTAATTGCCGAGTGCAACCGCGGCATCGAGCGCTTCCTCGACCTTGTGATTGCGCGGAATGTAGAGCGGATTCACGCCGCGCATCGCAATTGCGCGTCGCGCGGGATCGATGCCTTCGGCATTGATGCGCGCGCGCCAGCGCGGCAGCCAGGCATCGAGTTTCGCATCGTCCGCATAGAGCTGCCGCAGCCAGCCCTCGCGCGAAGCATCCGCCGCTTCAGCGGCATCGGCCAGCCGGCGGAAGGCCAGCGTGAAATCGACACCCTGCCCTTCCATGCCGGCGAGAAAATCCTGCGCCAGTTCGAGGTCACCATCCTCCCCGCGCGTCAGTCCGAGCTTCGCACGCATGCCGGCCAGCCAGTGCTGCTCGTAACACGACTGGAAATCGCCGAGGATTTCCATCGCCCGCTCCACCGCCCTGTCCTGTTCGCCGCCGCTCTCGCCGATCAGCAGCGGCAGCAGCGCCTCGGCGAAGCGCGCAAGGTTCCAGTTGGCGATCGGCGGCTGGTTGACATAGGCATAACGCCCGTATTCATCGATGGAGCTGAACACGGTCTTCGGATCGTAACGGTCCATGAAGGCGCAAGGTCCGTAGTCGATGGTCTCGCCGGAGAGCGTCATGTTGTCGGTGTTCATCACGCCGTGGATGAAGCCCACGTTCATCCAGCGCGCAATCAGCGCCGCCTGCCGCTCGCAGAGGGCGCGCAGCAATTCAAAATACGGTTTGTCCGCGCCCCCGACCTCCGGGTAATGGCGGTCGATCACGTAATCGGCAAGTTTTTTCAGCAAGGCCTCGTCACCGCGCGCGGCGGCGAACTGGAAAGTCCCGACCCGGACGTGGCTAGCCGCGACCCGCGTCAGCACCGCCCCCGGCAGGTTGCGTTCACGACGCACGAATTCGCCGGTGGTCACCGCCGCCAATGCGCGGGTAGTCGGGATGCCCAGCGCATGCATCGCCTCGCCGATGATGTATTCACGCAGCACCGGCCCCAGCGCCGCCTTGCCGTCACCACCGCGTGAAAACGGCGTGCGTCCGGAACCCTTGAACGCTATGTCGCGGCGTCTGCCCTGCTGGTCAATGACCTCGCCCAGCAGCAGCGCACGGCCGTCGCCGAGCTGCGGCGAGAAACCGCCGAACTGGTGGCCGGCGTAGGCCTGGGCGATGGTGGCCGTGCCTTCGGGGATTTGGTTGCCGGAGAAGAGTTGCGCGCCTTCGGGGGAATCCAGAGAAGCGGCGTCGAGCCCTAGTTCTTCGGCCAGCGCATGGTTGAGCCGGATCAGCTTCGGCTGCGGCACCTCCGCTGCCTTCCACGGCACGTAGAGGCCTTCGAGATCGCGGGCGTAGCTGTTGTCGAAGCTGAGACTCATCGAGATATCAAGAGGGTTCGTGCTGATTTAGCGCTTGCGATAAATTTCCCGGCGATGGCCGATGGACAGCGCGTGAACAACCAGCCGCTGATCCTGGATCTCGCAGATGACGCGAAAGTCACCGATTCGATAACGCCACAGGCCGGCGAGTTCCCCGCGCAGCGCTTCACCAAAATGCCGGGGATTGCCCTGCCCTTCCAGTCTCGACTCCAGCCAGTCGAGGATGCGCGCCGCTGCCGGACGATCAAGCTTCGCGAGCTGCCTCTGCGCGAACGCGGAAATCTCAACCGTCCAGGCCAAGCGACTTCCTGACCTCGGCGATGGATTTCGCGCGGCCGCCTGCCTTGCGCGCCTGTTCGGCAAGCAGGATGTCCTCCCGGTCTTCCAGATAACGCACCACGGCTTCCCGCACCACGCTGCTCTTGGTGCTGCCGGTCGCTTCGGCAATACGTGTAATCGCGGCTTCCAGTTGTTTCTCGAGCCTTACGGCCAGCATGGCACACCTCCTTGTACTTCACACAAAACGTATGACATTGTATAACAACAGGACCAAGCAGCCGGAAATCTTAAAAATATCAATAAAATCAGGTATTTAAAATATTCCGATCAAAACTCCACGACACTTCGTATCGACTCCCCGGAGTGCATCAGATCAAACCCCTTGTTGATGTCTTCCAGCTTCAGCTTGTGCGTTATCAGGTCGTCGATGTTGATCTTGCCGTCCATGTACCAGTCCACAATCTTCGGCACATCGCGGCGGCCCTTGGCGCCGCCGAAGGCCGTGCCTTTCCACACGCGGCCCGTGACCAGCTGGAAGGGCCGGGTCTTGATCTCCTGCCCTGCCCCGGCGACGCCGATGATCACCGACACGCCCCAGCCCTTGTGGCAGCACTCCAGCGCCTGGCGCATGACGTCGACGTTGCCGATGCATTCAAAGCTGTAGTCGGCGCCGCCCCTGGTCAGATTGACCAGGTACGGCACCAGGTCGCCTTCGACTTCCTTCGGGTTGACGAAATGGGTCATGCCGAATTTTTCCGCCAGCGGCTTGCGTGAGGGATTGAGATCGACGCCGACGATCATGTTGGCGCCGGCCATGCGCGCGCCCTGGATCACGTTGAGGCCGATGCCACCCAAGCCGAAAACCACGACATTGGCACCGGGCTCGACTTTCGCGGTGTTGATCACCGCGCCGATGCCGGTGGTGACGCCGCAACCGATGTAGCAGACCTTGTCGAAGGGCGCGTCCTCGCGGATCTTGGCGAGCGCGATCTCCGGCACCACGGTGTGGTTGGCGAAGGTCGAAGTCCCCATGTAATGGAACACCTTGTCGCCACCGATCGAGAAGCGGCTGCTGCCGTCCGGCATCACGCCCTGGCCCTGGGTGACGCGGATCGCCTGGCAGAGATTGGTCTTGCCACTGAGGCAATACTCGCATTGCCGGCATTCCGGCGTGTACAACGGGATCACGTGATCACCCTTCTTCAGACTGGTGACGCCGGGGCCGATATCAACCACCACGCCCGCACCCTCGTGACCGAGGATCGCCGGGAAGATGCCCTCGGGATCGGCGCCCGAGCGCGTGAACTCGTCGGTGTGGCAGATGCCGGTGGCCCTGATCTCGACCAGCACCTCGCCCGCGCGCGGGCCGTCGAGGTCGACGGTTTCGATGGTCAGCGGCGCTCCGGCCTTGTGGGCTACGGCGGCTCGGGTCTTCATGCAGCTTCTCCTGTAGATTCCTGGAAATGACGATAGGTTAACAAAGGCAAAACTCGCTCAGGCACCGGTCAGCGCAAGGCACCGCAAGAAATGCGGCATGCCGGATTTCATTTCGGCTCCGACATGGTGCCTGGCAATCGGGGGTAAACTGGCACTCTAGTATGGCATCTTCACCCGCATCTGCCGCCGCAGTCCCCAGTCGCGGCCGCTTCGCGCCCTCTCCCACCGGACCGCTGCATTTCGGATCGCTGGTGGCTGCCGTCGGCAGCTACCTCGACGCGAAATCACGCGGTGGCGAGTGGCTGCTGCGCATGGAAGACCTCGACCGGCCGCGCACCGTACCCGGCGCCGCCGACGAGATCCTGCGCGCGCTGGAGGCGCTGGGCATGGCCTGGGACGGCCCCGTGCTCCACCAGGGCGACCGCGACGAGGCCTACCGCGCCGCACTGGACAAGCTGAAGTCGCGCGGACTGGTCTATCCCTGCGCCTGCAGCCGCCGCGAGATCGCCGATTCGGCGGTGGCCGGCATCGATGGTCCGGTCTATCCCGGCACCTGCCGCAAAGGACTGCTGCCCGGGCGCAGCGCGCGCGCCGAACGGGTGCTGACCTCGGGTGATCCGGTCGGATTCGAGGATGCGGTCCAGGGCCGTATCGTGCACAACATCGAGCGCCAGATCGGCGACTTCGTGCTCAAGCGCGCCGACGGACCCTACGCCTACCAGCTGGCGGTGGTCGTCGATGACGCGGAACAGGGCATCAGCGACGTGGTGCGCGGCGCCGACCTGCTCGATTCGACACCACGGCAGATTTACCTGCAGCGGCTGCTCGGATATGCGGAGCCGCGCTATGCCCATCTGCCGGTGGCGGTCAATGTCGTCGGCGAGAAACTTTCCAAGCAGACGCTGGCGCGCGCGATCGATACCGCAGTGCCGGTGCCGCTGCTCAATACCGTTCTGGAATTTCTCGGACAGTCCGTGGTGGCGGACTGCGCCCCGGACGACACCGCAGCCTTCTGGTCGCAGGCCATTGCCGGCTGGCGCATCGACCGCGTGCCGCGGCAGCGCACGCTGCCGGCACCGGCGGCCTGATTCCGTCCCGATTCAATACTTCGCGGGGCGCAGCACTTCGACTTCGGACAGCAGCAGCCGCACCGAAAAATGCGGCCCGAACTGCGCAATGACCTGCTGCGCGATGTCCTCGGCGACGGCGCGCTCGCAGATCACCTTCATCTCGATGGTGCGGTCGGTGTCGCCCGTGCCTTCGCGCCGGTGCTCGCCGTCGGCGGCAAAGCTGCCGCCGCGCACCTCGTGCACGGTGTAACCGTGGGCGCCCAGCCGCCCGACCAGCGCGATCAGCCTTTCCTCCAGCACGTATTCCGCGATCAGCGTGAGCTGGCAGCGACGATGGGTTTGCAGGCTCATAGGCGTCCTCCCAGCCAGGCAAGCAGGGGCAAGTTGACGAAGACATTGAAGGGGAAGGTCACGGCCAGCGCCGCAGAAATGCCCAAGGCCGGATTGGCTTCGGGCACCGCCATGCGCATCGCCGCCGGCGCGGCGATGTAGGACGCGCTGGCGAGCAGCAGGCCGAACAGCGCCGAGCCGCCGGCCGACAGCCCGAGCAGCCAGTGACCCAGCAACAGGCCGAGCACACCCATCAGCAGCGGCGCCGCCACACCGAAAGCGACCAGCCGCGGACCGGCGCGGCGCAGGTCGGGCATGCGGCCACCGACCACCAGTCCGAGTTCCAGCAGATAGAACGCGAGCAGGCCGCGGAACAGGTCGCCGAACACCGGCTTCAGCGGCAGGAAACCTTCGGGGCCGATCACCCAGCCGATGGCGATGCCGCCGATCAGCAGCACCACACCCTTGTTCACTGCGAGCTCGCGATATACCGAACTGCCACCGGCGCCGCCGGCACGGGCAAGCAGCACGCCGGCGAGTATGCCCGGAGCCTCCATCAGCGCCAGCAACACCGGCATGAAGGATTCGTAAGGAACGGCGCGCTGCTGCAGATACGCGCCGCCGATGGCGAAGGTCACCACCGACACCGAGCCGTAATGCGCGGCGACACTCGCGGCGTCGACGCGTTTCAGCCCGACGCCGAGCCTGAGCGCGGGAAACAGCAGAAAAGGTATGGCAAAACCCGCGAGCACCGCGACCGCCGCCGGCAGCGCCACCTCGGCGAGCGGCTGCTGCGACAGTTCGACCCCGCCCTTGAGCCCGATTGCCAGCAGCAGGTAGATCGACAGCGCCTCGTAGACCGGCTCCGGAAAGCGCAGGTCCGATCGCGCCAGTCGCGCGATCACGCCCAGCGCGAAAATCAGGATCAGCGGGTCCACGTCGGAGCCTGTCTCCGGGTTCAGATCACCTTGCTGTCGCGCAGCGCGGCGATCGCCGCGGCATCGTAGCCGAGTTCGCCGAGTATGGCCTCGCTGTCGGCACCGACCTTGCGCGGCGGCGTATCGGCACGCGGACCGTCATGGGCAAAGGTGAAAGGCGACAATGGCACCTTGAGGTCCTTCGCGAAACCGGTCGCGTCCGGCGGAAAGCTGTGAAACAGATTGCGCGAGGCGACCTGCGCCTCGGCCATGCATTCCGGAATCGTACGCACCCGGCCGGCGGGCGCGCCCGCCTCGTTGAACAGCGGTTCCCATTCCGCCGCCGTCTTCGTCATCAGCTTTTCCTGCATCAGCGCGCGCAGCGCCGGGATGTTTTCGCGGCGGGCGGCGCCGGTGGCGAAGCGCGGGTCGTCGTTCAACGCGGTCAGCCCCAGCACCTTGAGCAGGCCCTGGTGCTGGTGTTCCTCGTTGATGGCGAAGGCGATCAGGCCGTCGGCGGTGTTGAAGGTGGTCGATGCCGGCGAACGGCTCGCCGCGTCATTGCCGCCCTGCTTCGGCGCTGCGCCGGTGTTCATGTAGGCGGTGACCGTCGAAGCCATCAGGATGATGTTGGTGTCGAGCATCGACATGTCGATGTACTGGCCGCGCCCCGTGCGCTGCTTCTGGAACAGCGCCGCCGACACCGCATAGGCCGCGGCAAGCCCGGTCGAATAATCGATGATCGGCGGGCCGGCCTTAAGCGGGCCGCTTTCCCTGGTGCCGGTGATGCTCATGAAACCCGACCAGGCCTGGATCACGCTGTCGTAGGCGGGATGGCTTTTCTTGGGGCCGGTGCCTCCATAGGCGGTGATCGACATGAAGATCACTTCCGGGTTGACCTTTTTCACCGCCTCGTAGCCGATACCCCGCTTGTCGGCCGAACCGCTGCGCAGGTTCTGCACCACGACGTCGCATTCGGCGGCGAGCTTCAGGAAAATGTCGCGGCCCTCGGGCTTGTTGAGGTCGAGTGACAGGAAACGCTTGTTCGAGGACTGGGTCATGAAGCCCAGCGACAGACCCTGCTGGCCGAATGAGGGATCGGCCTCGGTGCGCCAGCGCACGGTCTCGCCCTTGCCCGGCGGCTCGATCTTGATCACTTCCGCACCGAGCAGCGCCAGCTGATAGGCACAGAAGGGTCCGGCCAGCACGCGCGTGAGATCCAGCACCTTGATGCCCGCGAATGCGCGCGGATCGCTTGTTGCCTCGCTTGTTGCCTCGCTTGTTGCCTGTTTCATTGCCATGATTGCACTCCCTTGAATCAGGGGCACATCATAACAAGGGGTCCGGCGGCGACGGACCCGCAGTTCACATTGCGCTAGGCGCCCGGGCCGGCAGCGCCGACGCGCAGCGGCCGCGATTTCTCTGAAGCTACCCGGGCCAGCAGCTCGCGCAGCTGCGGCACGATCTCCTGCGCGGCTGCTTCGCCGGCCGCGAGGTTGGCGAGCTTGTGTGAAAAATCGGTGATGCGCGAACGCACGGTTTCCGGCCGGATCACGATGTCGGCCTGCCGCGCATCGGCGGAGCCGCGCCAGGAAACGTCGACGGCGATCACGATGTCGGCGCCCATCTCGCGCGCCACCGAAGCCGGCACGCGGCTGGCCACGCCGCCATCGACATACTCGGTGCCGCGGATCACCACAGGCCAGAACAGCCGCGGCACGCTGGCAGAGGCGCGCACCGCCAGCCCGGTATTGCCGCGGTTGAACACCGTCATGCGGCGGGTTTCACGCTCGGCAACCACGGCGACAAACGGTTTCTGCAGCGCCTCGATCGGGCGCCCGCCGACCATGTCGTTGATATAGCGCTGGAGCCGGCCACCCTCGATGACGCCGGGACCGAACAGCGTGAAATCGAGCAGGTCGTTGTCCTCGATTTCCAGCGCATGCGCCTCCAGTTCCTTTGCGCGCATGCCTCCGGCGTGCAGCGCCGCAACCACCGCACCGGAGCTCACGCCGACCAGCACGTCGGCCTCGATGCCCGCCGCCTCCAGCGCCTTGAGCACGCCGACATGCGCGAAACCGCGGGAACCGCCCGCGCCCAGCACGAGGCCGATCACCGGGCGTGCCTTGGACATCCGCTCCAGCGGCACCGCGTACGGTGCGTCCGACGCGACATGATTCACCGGCGCAGTGGCGCAACCGGCGAGCAGGATCGCGATCAGCGGGAAAAGCAGTGTTTTGGTCAGGGGGTTCATGATGTGCGAAGTGTGGAAGACCGCCGGGAGGCGGTCAAGGTTCCCGTTCCGGGCCAATTCCGGACAGTTCGGCAGCCAAGCGCGGAGTTTACAGGCGATGCACCGCCTGAAGCCTTCGGGGAGCCCGCCGGGGACCGCGTTACAATCGCGCCTCGCAAAATTTCCGCCCCGGAGACCCCATTTTGAAAGCACTGATCGTCCATGAACACGGCCCTCTCGAGAACCTGGTCCTCGAGGAAACGGCAGATCCCGTTCCCGGTCCCGGCGAGGTACTGGTCGACGTACATGCCGCGAGCGTCAATTTTCCCGACCTGCTGGTCATCGGCGGCACTTACCAGGTGCTGCCCAAACGCCCCTTCAGCCCGGGCAAGGATATGGCCGGCGTGGTCGCTGCGGTCGGCGCCGGCGTCACCACCTGCAAGCCGGGGGACCGGGTCGCCGCGCAGAATGAATACGGCGCCTATGCCCAGAAATGCGTGGTGCCGCAGCACAACTGCTACCCGATGCCGGACTCGATGAGTTACGCGGACGCCGCGGCGATGGGCATCGCCTACCCGACCGCGCACTTCGCGATCGTCGAGCGCGGCCAGTACCAGCCGGGTGAAACGATACTCGTCAACGGCGCCGCCGGCGGCGTCGGCATTGCCGCGATACAGGTGGGCAAGGCGCTGGGCGCAACGGTGATCGCCAGCGTCGGCAGCGCGGAGAAGGCGGCGCTGGCGAAACAGCATGGCGCGGACCACGTGGTGCGCACCGACGTGCCGAAGCTGCGCGACGCCTTCCGTGACCAGGTGCTTGCCGCAGTCGGCAAACGCGGTGTCGACATCATCGTCGATCCGGTCGGCGGCGATGTTTTCGATGCGAGCCTGCGGGTCATCGCCTGGTCCGGCCGCCTGATCGTGGTCGGCTTTGCGGAGGGCCGCATTCCGGAGGTGAAAGCCGGTCATCTGCTGGTCAAGAATATCTCGCTGATCGGCCTGCAGTACAGCGCCTACCGCGACCGCCAGCCGGAAAAGGTGCAGCGCGTGCAGCGCGAACTGTTCGACTGGTATGTCGCCGGCAAGATCAGGCCGCATGTGATGTCAGCCTCTCCGCTGGCGCAATATCAGGAAGCCCTGCGCACGGTGCGTGATCGCAAGGTGGTGGGCAAGGTGGTCATACTCATGCGTTAGTGCAGCCGGCACAGCGGAATATTTATAAGTATTTGTTTTTAAAATATATTTTAATATTCACGCCGCAAACAGCACTGGCGCCGCAACGGAGGCCCGGTATTATGTCTCGCGTCACAACGCACTCCTGGACATGAGACCGGCCCCATGCCGTTTGCCAACCGGAATCCCCCGCAATCAGTGCCACGCGAAACCGGCGTGTTCCGGCCGGGCCTGCTGCATCTGCTGATCGCTGCCGGGGTCAGCCTGTCGATCATCCTGGTCGGCACGCTGGTGGTTAATCTGCAGTCGCGCGAGATCGAGGCGCGCCGCCAGGTCGACCTGCTGATGGCCGGCTCGACCCTGCGTGCAAGGCTGAGCCGGGAACTCAACAGCGTGCTCTACCTGACCAGCGGGATGAGCAGTTACCTCGCGGTGCGTCACGCCAGCCTTGAGCGCGGGGAAGTCGAAGCGATACTGGGTGGCATGCACCGCAATGCGCGCCATGTGCGCAATTTCGCAATCGCGGTCGGTTTCCGGGTCACCTACATTTATCCCTTCAGCGGCAACGAGAAGGCGGTCGGCCTGCACTATCCCGACGTCCCGGCGCAATGGCCTGACGTGAAGCGTGCGGCGGAAAGCGGCGTGCCGGTGCTGATCGGTCCGGTGCCGCTGGTCCAGGGCGGCAGCGGGCTGATCTACCGGGTGCCGATCTACATCGGCGGCCGGTACTGGGGATTGCTGTCGTCGGTGATTGATTCGGAATCGCTGCTGAAAAGCGCTGTCGCCGAAAGCGCGTCCAACGGCACCGCGATTGCCATCCGCGGCAAGAACGGCGCCGGCATGGCGGGCGAAGTATTCTGGGGTGACCCGGGCCTGTTTTCCGCATCCGGTATCCAGTTGGTCGATGTCGACGTGCCCGGCGGCAAGTGGGTGATTGCCCTGCGCCAGACCGGCACCCAGCCGCAGCTCGCGCTGTGGCTGATGCACGGGCTGGTCTGGCTGTTCGCACTGACTCTGGGCTGGAGCACGCTGGTCGTGCTGGTGCAACGCGACCGGCTCGCCCAGCTTGCCCTGTTCGATCCGCTGACCGGACTGCCCAACCGCCTGCTGCTGCGCGACCGCGTCGAACGCGCCCTTTCCGCGTTGCGCCGCGATCCGGGGCGCAGCTGCCTGCTGCTGTTCATCGACCTTGATCGTTTCAAGCAGGTCAACGACCGCCTGGGCCACAAGGCCGGCGACACGGCGCTGCAACACACCGCGCAGCGCATCACCGGCGCCGTGCGCGAATCCGACACCGTCGGCCGCTGGGGCGGCGACGAGTTCATCGTGTTCATGGACAACGTCGACCGCTCGAAAGTCGGCGAGATGATTGCCAAGGTGCGCCAGGTTGTCGAGTTGCCGACAAGCTACGCACAACAGCCGTTCGCGGTGGGCGCCTCGATCGGCCACGCCTTCGCGCCGGAGGACGGCAGCACGCTGGAGGAACTGTTGCGCGCCGCCGACGCGCGCATGTACGAAAACAAGGCCGGACGACGCGATGAGCAGGCGCCGACGACTGCCTGAGTCCTACTTGAGCATCAGCGGGATTCCGCTCAGGATCAGCACCACGCAGACCACGCGACGGAACGCCGTCTCGCTGAGGCCGGTATGGATGCGGTCGCCGAGGAAAATCCCGATCAGCATGAACGGCAGCGCCGCGGCAAACAGCAGCAGCGATTCGCGGCCGAATTCGCCGACCGCCCAGTAGCCGACGCCGCGCACCACCGCCAGGGTCATCATCAGGGCCGCCAGCGTGCCGCGGAACTGCTCCTTGGTGACGCGGAGTGCATCCATGTAGACCGCGAAAAACAGGCTGGCCATGGTGCCGAAGATAGTGCCCACGGCGCCGGCGAGGAAACTCGCCACGGTGGCTATGGCCCGCGGTGGATGGCCGGCCTTGCCGCTGCGCGTCTGCCACAGCGCATGGAGTCCGTAACCGGACACCAGCGCGCCGAGGCCTCGCGTCAGCCAGGCGGCATCCAGGGTCTTGAACAGGTAGAGGCCGAGCAGTATGCCGAGTGTGCACGAAGGCAGGATGCGCAGGATCATCGGCAGCGACACGTGCCGGCGATCCTTGCCGAACAGCGTCGCCGAGGACGAAATCGTCAGCAAGGTCCACACCGGCACCAGCACCTTCATCGGGATCACCAGCGCCAGCAGCGGCATCGCCGCGAACCCGCCGAAGCCGGTGCTGCCGCGCAGCGCATAGCTCGCGACCAGCACGATGATGCAGTAGAGCTGCTCCGGCAGCGTGAGGCCGGTCATTCCGCGCCCTGCATGCCGGGTTCCATCAGGCGCATGATTTCGGCGGCAGCGGATTGCGCCTCCTCGCGCGTCAGCCGCTCGGCGGCATCGGCATCCCGCCTGCGGATCGCCGCCAGCATCGCGCGCAGACCCTTGACACTTGCCCGGGAGCGACTGCCCGAGCGCCGCGGATGCGACAGGCCCAGCGCGCGCCAGCGCCAGATGCGCGCGTGCAGCGTGCCGAGCATCGACGACAGCGTCTCGCTGCCTGCGCCCTCGAACAGCACCTCGTAGAAGCGATTCTTGGATTCCAGCACGTCCTGCGCATTTCCGCCTTGATAGGCGTCCGCGACCAGCTCGAGAGCCTCTGCAAGGTCCTTCAGCTCGCGGGCTTCCGCGTTCTGCACGAAGAGCCGCGCCGCAAGCCCCTCCAGCACTGCGCGGATGGTATAGAGATCCTTCGCCTCGTCCGGCGACAATTCGCGCACCTCCGGGCCCTTGTTCGGCACATTGGTGATCAGGCCCTCGGACTCCAGCTGGCGCAGCGCCTCGCGAATCACCGTGCGCGATACGCCCATCATTTCCGTCAGCTCGCGTTCAATCAGCCGCGCGCCCGGCGCAAGACGACCGTCGATGATCGCGCGCCGCAGCCCGTCCAGCACCTGCAGCCGCAGTGGTGCCGCAAGCTTTCGAACACCTTCGATTTTCGGAAGATTCATGACCATTGACCTGAGCTTGCGTTGACCTGCCCTGAAATACCGTAATACGATATTACGGCGTGCCGCCCGCGGCAAGCCCCGGGCTGCCGCGCCGGCAGCCGGGCGACTGCAAGGGATTCCATTGATGTCCATTCAGCGAGGAGACGCAACATGAGTACGCCAGTCAAGGTCGGTATCGTCGGGCTGGGCCGCTGGGCCAGGGTGCTGACCCGCGCGTCCAAGCAGTCGGACAAGCTGCAGATCGTCGCCGGATACAGCCGTTCCCGGGAGAACCGCGACGCCTTCGCTGCGGAGTTCGGCGTGCCGGCCGTCGCCGACATGCAAACCATGCTGTCGAATCCGGAAATCAAGGGCGTTATCCTCACCGTGCCCAACGAGCAGCATCTGCCGCTGGCCGAGCTCGTGGCCAGGGCAGGCAAGCATGTCTACACCGAGAAGCCGATCTCGCAGACCCTGGAAGACGGCCTGAAGATCGAGGCCTTGCAGCAGCAGCACGGCGTCACCGTCACCGTCGGCCACAGCGCACGGCTGATGGCCGGCATCCGCATCATCAAGGAGAAGATCGACGCCGGCGAACTCGGCCGCGTCGCCTTCATCGAGGCCAACTTCTCCAACGAACGCGCGCTGGAACTCACGCCCCAGACCTGGCGCTGGTACAAGGATCGCGCGCCCGGCGGCCCGCTGTCGCAGCTGGCGATCCACCAGTTCGACGTGCTGCACCTGCTCGGCGGCGAGGTGCAGGAAGTCTCCTCGATGGCCTCCAAGCTGTCGCCGGTCGGCGCCGAAGTCGACGACCAGTCGATGAACCTGGTGCGCTTCAAGGACGGCAAGATCGGCTATGTCGGCTCCTGCTGGACCTCGCCCGGCGTGTTTTCGGTGCGAGTGTTTGGCTCGAAGGGACTGGTGCATTACGAGATCGATGTCGGTAGCTGGGACACCCCCCACCTGCTGCACAAGCACTGCGTGTTCTACATCCAGCGCGGCAAGGACGGCTGGGCAAAGCGGGAAGAGATCAGCCTGCCCGAATCCGACATGTTCCGCACCGAACTCGAGGCCTTTGCCGACAGCTGCCTGTCGGGCAAGCCGGGCGAACTGACCGCGCACAACGGCAATGTCGCAGTGGCGATGACCAACGCCGCACTTAAATCGATCGAGCGCAGGGGCCAGAGCGTGACCCTCGACGAGATCATGAGCGAGGCCCGCGCCAGAAACGCGGCGTGAAGCTTGACACCAGCCCTTGGTATTTGACGATTGGTGGCAGTGAACGGCGAAGCGGGAAATATCCAGCGTGCTTTGCATGGCGATATGAAAGCGATGGCAAACACGGGGATCTTTTTGGATCTTTTTTATTGATTAGCTGGTTGCACAGCTTGCCCTTCAAGGCGCTGTGGGCCAGAAACTGGGTACCGGCAGGGCTTCCGCCATGCCACGTCGTGATCACCGGAAAAATCAGCCGGGTTTCCCACGCAAGCCCCAATCACCGGCCCGCAGCGCCCTGCGCGTTCAGCCGCTCGTCGTCGCCAGCAGCAGCACCACCGCTGCGCAGGCGACACCGATCAGCACGCCGGTCGCCGCCGCGCGCGCCAGCCAGATGCAGAAGTCCCAGGCAATCTGCCGGGCTGTGAGGACGGTTCGGGTGATGGTGGCGTCCGGGGATGCGTTCATGTGTGGCCTCCTGTGAAATGTGCCCCGATCGGGCAGGATCATTTGAACAGGCCGGAGTGGCAGCGCGATGCAGCGACATGGCAAAGCGGCGATGAATTGTGGCAAAGCAGTGGCAGCCACGGCGGTGCCGCCGCTGCTGCGGTATAGTCGGCGCGACCATCATGACCCAGCGCATCGCCATCATCGAGGACGATCCCGCCATCGGCGCGAACTACGCCGATGCCCTGAAAGCACATGGTTACACGGTGCAGCTCTACGCCGACCGTGCCTCGGCCATGGCCGGCCTGCAGGCAGGCTTGCCCGACCTGGTGCTGCTCGACATCGGACTCGGCAGCGAACCCGATGCCGGCTTCGCACTGTGCCGCGAACTGCGCAGCCAGTCGGCGACGCTGCCGATCATTTTTCTCACTGCACGCGACAACGAGTTCGACATGGTCGCCGGCCTGCGCCTGGGCGCCGACGACTATGTCACCAAGAGCGTCAGTCTGCCCCACCTGCTGGCGCGCGTTGCGGCGCTGTTCCGCCGCGCCGCGCTGGGCACCGCAGCCGAAGGCGGCGAAGAAACCCTGAACCGCGGCGCGCTGACCATAGATCTCAAGCGCTTCACGGTGCGCTGGAACGGCCGCGCCGTCGATCTCACGCTGACCGAGTTCTGGCTGGTGCACGCGCTGGCGCGCCATCCGGGCCATGTCAAGAATCGCGAGCAGCTGATGGCCGAGGCACACATCGTCGTCGACGACAGCACCATCACCTCGCACATCAAGCGCATGCGCCGCAAATTCGCAGCGGTGGATCCGCACTTCGACCACATCGATACGGTGTACGGGCTGGGCTACCGGTGGCGGAGCTCGGACTGAACTCCCGGGCGCTGCCCGCGATCGGGCTGCGCGGCCGCATCGTGCTGGTGGCGCTGGTCCTGCTGGTCATTCCCTGGGCCGGTTACTCCTATGTCAGTGCCACCGAACAGCTGCTGCGCGAACAGCAGGAACGCCAGCTCTCGGCAGCGGCGCGTGCCATCGCGGCGGCGCTGCACGACCGGCCGCGGCTGGCCATCCTGCAGGAGGACTCCGCAGACGGCGAGGCAGCGCGCGCCGAAGTACGCACGCTGGTCACCGGCATCGCCCGCGCCGGCCTGCGCATCTGGGTTGTGGATCGCCGGCTGCAGCTGATTGCGGTGGCCGGTGACATCGCCGGCGACAGCGGAAGCACCGGCGCCGAAACCACCTTCGGGGTCGTCGAACATGCGGTACGCGCCGTGCTGCGGCCCCTGCTGGCGCGCTGGCTCGATGCGCCTGCACTGCCGGCGGAGGAATTCATCCCCGATGACCTCATTTTCGGCGGGCGCGAGATCGAGCGCGCGCTTGATGGCGCCGCTTCCACACGGCGCCGGCCGGGTCCCGGCGGCAGCCCGCCCATCGTCAGCGTCACCCAGCCGGTGTGGATCGGCGAAACCGTCGTCGGCGTTGCCATCGTCGAGGAAAGCACGGCTGCCGCGGTCTCATTCCGCCACCGCGCGATCGAGCGGCTGATCGCGGTCACCCTGATCGCCTTCGGCGCGGCGGCGCTGGTGCTGCTGCTGTTCGCCTCGCGGCTGTCGCTGCGGCTGAGGCGCCTGCGAGATGAGGCGGAACAGGCCATCGACTCCCGCGGACAGGTGCGAGCCCTGGTGTCCGCGAGCACGGCGCGTGACGAAATCGGCGACCTCTCGCGCAGCTTTTCGCTCGCGCTGAAGCGGCTGGCCGACACCAACGCCTACCTTGAAAACCTCGCCCGCCGCCTCGCCCACGAACTGCGCACGCCGCTCGCGGTGCTGCGCTCCTCTCTGGACAACCTGCGGCTGAAGGGGCTGCCTGCAGACAGCGGCGTGTACCTGGAGCGGGCGGAAGACGGCCTGCACCGGCTCGACACCGTGCTGACGCGTATGGCGGAAGCCACCCGGCTGGAGCAGGCGGTGCGCGACAGCGCGCGAGAACGCTACGATGCGGCCGCAGTGCTGGCCGGCTGTGTCGCGGGCTACTCCGCCGCCTATCCTGAACGCCGTTTCGAGCTGCAGCTGCCGGGACATCCGGTGATGCTCAATGGCGCCCCGCAACTCTTCGCGCAGATGCTCGACAAGCTCGCCGCCAACGCCGCTGATTTCGCCGAGCCGGGCACACCGGTGACGGTAGCGCTGGCGATGCGCGGCACCACCGCCCTGCTCACGGTGAGCAACCGCGGCCCGCGACTGCCTGCGGACCTGCAGTTGTTCGAATCAATGCAATCCGCACGCAAGGCACAGGCGCCCGACATTCATCTCGGGCTGGGCCTGTACATCGTTCGCCTGGTGGCCGAATTCCACCGCGGCCGCGCCAGCGCCACCGACCTTGCGGACGGCAGCGGGGTGCAGTTCACGATCGAACTGCCGACACTGGTCGTCGACTGATCATCCCGGCGGCCAGTGCAAAGGTCGCCCGGCAAGAAGATGCAGATGGAGATGAAACACCGTCTGTCCGGCGCCGGCACCGTTGTTCACCACCAGGCGGAAGGCATCCCCCACGCCGAGCTGCCGCGCGACCTTGCCCGCAGCCAGCAGCAGATGGCCCAGCAGCGCCTGGTCACTGTCCGCCGCATCCGCCAGCTTCGGAATTTCCTGCTTCGGGATCAGCAATACGTGAATCGGCGCCTGCGGATTGATGTCGCGGAAGGCCAGGCAGCGCTCATCTTCGTAGACGATGTCGGCCGGGATTTCGCGGTTAATGATCTTGCTGAACAGGGTGGTCATGGCGTTTTCACAGTCTTCGGTTAAAAGGTTCTGGTCGGACTAATAATCCGATAGTGAGCATTATAAATATTTGATTATAAACAATATTTTATAAAAAGGCTGCGCGAGCCAGTGTATCAAAATGGATGATTGCCTGCCTTGAATGTTGCAATGCAATATTTATTTTGCCCCAACCCTTGACATGCCTCTTTCAGACCCTATAATTCAAATTGTGCGGTGCAATATATCTGCACCCAAAGCGGAGGGTTAAACCTCCTAACTATATAGTTTTAAAGGAGATTAATCATGTATCAGACCCCCGAGCAACTTATTGCACTGAACAAAGCCAACCTCGAAGCCGCGATGAAATTCGCCGGCGTGGCGATCGAGGGCGCCGAGCGCATGATGGAGCTGCAGCTGAAAGCGACCAAAGCCGCTTTTGCCGACAGCTTCGAAGGCGCGAAAGCCCTGGCCGCCGTCAAGGATTTCCAGCAACTGGCCGCGCTGAAGGACAACATGGCGCAACCGAGCCTGGAAAAAGCCACCGCCTACGTCAAGAGCATGTACGACTGCGCGACCGAAACGCAAGCCGAGTTCGGCAAGCTGGTCGAGGGCCAGGTCGCCGAATTCAACAAGGAAGTCGTCGCCGGCCTCGACAAACTGGTGAAGACCGCCCCGGCGGGCTCTGAAGTCGGCATCGCCGCGATCAAGTCGGGTATCGCCGCCGTCAACTCCGCGTACGACAACCTGTCGAAAGTCGCCAAGCAGTTCGCCCAGGCCACCCAGTCCAATCTTGAAGCCGCCGCCACGCAGGCGACCGCGTCGGTGAAGAAGGCCACCAAGAAAGCCGCGTAAGCCGCTTTCCACGCAGCCCGCAGCAAACAAAAAGCCCCCGGAATTTTCCGGGGGCTTTTTTCATGTAAGGCAGTTCCGGTATCTCAGGCCGCCACCGGCGTCCACGGAAACCCCAGCCGGCTCACGCCGGCCTGGAGCATTGCGATCGCCTGCGGCACCTGCGCCGCGCTGCCGCGCACGCCGAGCTCGATGTAGCGCTCCGGCGTCACCCGCGGCAGGCTGAACACCTTCAGCGCCGGATAGGCACGCAGGCATTCGTTCATCAATTCGATCAACTGGCTCTCGCCGGCCTCGCGCACGATGATCGCCGCCTCGGCGGCGCGCTCGGCACTGAGTCCGCCATAACGATGGTCGAGCACCCAGGCCATCATCGGCCAGGCCATCTCCGGAAAACCCGGCAGGAAGTGGTGGTTGCGGAAACTGAATCCGGGAATGCGGTTATACGGGTTGGGGATGATCTCCGCGCCTTCGGGAAATTCGCCCATCGTCAGCCGCTGCGGCGTCACCCCTTTCGGGTCGTCGACGAAACGCGAACGTATCTCGGCTTCCGCCTGCGGATGCAGTTTCAGGCGAACATCCCCGGCACGCGCGGCGCACTGCCGGGTATGGTCGTCGGGCGTCGCGCCGATGCCGCCAAAGCAGAACACGGCATCGGTGCCGGCGAAGGTCTGTCTGAGCGTGGCCGTGATCAGTTCCGGATCGTCGCCCAGATACCGGGCCCAGGACAGCTCGAGGCCGCGCTCGCCGAGCGTGCTTATGACCTTGGCGAAGTGCTTGTCCTGGCGTTTGCCCGACAGGATCTCATCGCCGATGATGATGGCGCCGAATTTCATGGTGATCGACTCAGGATGAGGCACCGGACCGGCCGGCGCCGGGTTTCAGCTGTGAATGTAGCTTTCGAGCTGCTGTATGGTTTCCTGCTGCATCTCGATGAACGCCTTGACCAGATCGCCCACCGACAGCACGCCGATGACCTCGCCGCCCTCGAGGACCGGAAGGTGGCGGATACGCTTGCTGCTCATCAACGCCATGCACTCGTCGACGGTCTGCGACGGACGGACGCAGACCACCTTGTCCGACATGATCTCGCTCACCGACAGTTCATGGGAGGACTTGCCGAGCAGAATGACCTTGCGCGCATAGTCGCGCTCGGAGAGGATGCCGCGCAGCTTGCCGTCACTCATCACCAGCAACGCGCCGCAGTTCTTCTCCGCCATCAGTTTCAGCGCGTCGAACACGCTGGACTCCGGGGATATCGACCACACATTGCCGCCCTTGCCCTGCAACAACTGGCTGACTGTTTTCATGATCCCCTCCTCCGGGGTTTGCCGACGGACACCGGCTGGGAATCCAGTCTAGCCAATTTTGCCGCCGCGGTGTAGCACCTCAGCGCCCGGATATCGCATCCGCCTTCTGCAGCAGGTTCTGGGCCATACGGATGTTGGCGATGTCGACCAGCCGGCCGTCGACCTGCACGGCGCCCTTGCCCTCGCGCGCGGCCTGCGCCATCGCGTCCACGATGCGACGCGCCTTCCCCACTTCTTCCGGCGAAGGGCTGAATACCGCATTCGCCGCTTCAATCTGCGATGGATGGATCGCCCATTTGCCTTCGTAACCCAGCGCGGCGACGCGGCGCGCGGCGGCAAGATAACCCTCGGCGTCCCTGAAATCGCCGTACGGCCCGTCGATCGGCCGCAGGCCGTAGGCGCGGCAGGCCACCAGCAGCCGCGCCTGCGCCGCATGCCAGGGATCGGTCTGCTGGTAGGAACGCCGGCCTTCGGCATCGCGGTCCGACAGCACGCCGTATTCCGGATGCAGGCCGCCGATGATGGTCGTGCGCGCACGGGTCGAAGCCGCAAAGTCGCCGGAACCGAAGGCCAGCGCCTCAAGGCGGCGGCTCGACTGGGCGATGGCTTCGATGTTGGCCATTCCCAGCGCGGTTTCGATCAGCGCCTCGAAGCCGATGCGTTTGCTGCGCCCCTGCGCGGTTTCGATCTGGGTCACCAGCATGTCCAGCGCATAGACGTCTGCCGGCACACCGACTTTCGGAATCACCAGCATGTCGAGGCGCGGACAGTTCTCGACCAGGTCAACCACGTCGCGGTACATGTAATGGGTATCAAGGCCGTTGATGCGCACCGCCATCACCTTGCTGCCCCAGTCAATGTCGTTCAGCGCGGCGACAACGTTTTTGCGTGCCTGCGGCTTGTCATCCGGCGCGACGGCATCCTCGAGGTCGAGGAAAATCACATCGGCGGCGGATTTGGCGGCCTTCCCGAAGATCGCCGTGTTGATGCCGGGTACCGCCAGTTCGGAGCGGGTCAGGCGCGGAGTGGCCGGTTCGGGTTGCGTGAAGCTCATCTCATTTCTCCCGCGGGCCGCCCGGGCCCGACATGGTTTCGAGGATCGTGATCAGCACGCCGAGGTCGTCGCGGCCGCGCCCCTGCCCCATCAGCGCGTTGATCTGCTGCAGCACCAGCGCGCCGGCGGGCATGGCGACGCAGGCCTCGTGGGCAAGGTCGAGCACGATACCAAGGTCCTTGTGGTAGAGCCGGGTGTCGATGCCGTTGTCGAAGTTGCGCTCCACCATGCGTTTGCCGAAAAGCTCCATCACCCGGCTCGCGGCCACGCCGCCCATCATCACTTCACGCACCTTTGCCGGATCGGCACCGAGGCGTTGCGCAAGATGCAGCGATTCGGCGACGCCCTGCGCCGCCACCAGCAGCGCGAGCTGGTTGCAGGCCTTGGTAATCTGACCGGCACCGCTGTCGCCGACGCGGGTCACGGTCTTGCCCATGCATTCGAACAGCGGCTTCACGCGCCCGAAAACTTCCGCCTTGCCGCCGGCCATGATCGACAGCGTCGCCTGCTCGGCGCCCATCGGCCCGCCCGACACCGGCGCATCCAGCATGTCGATACCCTTCTCCGCAAGCCGCCGCGCGACCGCGCGCGCCACCGCCGGCGAAATGGTCTCCATGTCGACCACCACGCTGCCGGACTTCGCGCCGTGGATGATGCCCTCATTGCCGAGCACCACCTGCTCGAAATCGCTCGAGGCGGTGACCATCGTGAACACGACATCCGATGCCGCAGCCAGCGCCGCCGGCGTGTCATGGCGCGTCGCGCCCGCAGCGACCAGCGGCGCGGCGCTTTCGGCGCGGCGCGCCCACACGCCCATGCGATGGCCGCCTTTCATCAGGTGCAGCGCCATGTGACGCCCCATCGCGCCCAGTCCTATGAATCCGACGTTCAAGTGAAATTCTCCTCTCAAGACCTGCCGATCCAGCCGAAGGCCATGATCAGCGGCAGCGTCAGCCAGAACAGTATCGTACTCCAGCCGATCAGCAGTGCCGCAGCCGGCGCATCAAGCCTGAAGCGGTCGGCCAGCAGCAGTGCAGTCATCATCACCGGCGTCGTGCCCTCGACCACCGCGGCATACTGCGCTTCGGCCATGCGCGGGTAGATCAGCGGCGCGACCAGCCAGATGATGAAGGGCGTCAGCAGCAGCTTGACGCCCGCCACCGCGAGGATCTCGCCGCGCGGCACCAGGTTGCGCCAGGGTATGGTCATGCCGAGCACGAACAGGATCACCGGAATCGTCGCCTGGCCGATGAACTGTGTCGCCTTGACCAGCGGCTCGTAGCTGAGCCCCGTCTGCTGGCAGGCGAAGCCGAGCAGGAAAGCCCAGATCGGCGGCATCGTCAGCATCACGCCGATCACCGAGGGCTGCGCGGCGCTGCGATCATGCGAACCGAGGCGCGTGGCGATCCACACGCCCAGCGTCCACACCAGCGGCATCGTCATCAGCATGTCGTTGAACACCGCGTAACGGATCGCCTCCGCGCCGAAGAAAAACACCAGCACCGGCGCGCCGATATTGAAGGTGTTGCCGAACATGCCGCCAAGCATCAGCGCGGCGCGTGTCTGGTCGGTCAGCTGAGGCCACAGCGGCAGACGGTAGAGCAGGAGGTAGAGAACGCCTCCGGAGACCAGGGAGCCGATGCCCACCAGCAAGGGCACCGACAGCAGCTCACGGTCGATCGGCGTGCTCGAAGCCACGGCGAACAGGATGCAGGGATAGAACAAATACATCACCAGCCGGTTGAGGCTGGAGCGCATCTGCTCGACGTCGGTGTCCGGGAAAAACCGCGTCCACAGCGCGCCGGCGCAGACCAGCAGCGACAGCGGCAGCATCACCTGCACCATCAGGTCGAGCAGTTGCGCGGCGTAATTCATTGCAGGCAGCGGCGCCGGGCGCCGCTGTGGAGGATTATAAAAATATCAATAAAAACAAATACTTATAAAGTCACTTCCGCACATCCGGATTGACCAGGTTGGGCGGCACATGGCCCTGCAGCGCCGCCACCAGGTTCTGCGCCGCGAGCATCGCCATCGCCTTGCGCGTGGCCTCGGTCGAACTGCCGACATGCGGCGCGAGTACCACGTTGTCGAGTTTGAGGAAATCCGGATTCAGCTTCGGCTCGTTCTCGTAGACATCGAGCCCGGCGCCGCGGATCGTGCCGCCCTTCAGCGCGGCAACCAGCGCGGCATCGTCGACCACGCCGCCGCGCGTGGAATTGATCAGGATTGCCGAGGTTTTCATCTTCTTCAGCTGCGCCGCGCCAATCAGGTGATGGGTCTCCGGCGTGTACGGCACCTGCAGCACGACGAAATCGGATTGTGTCAGCAGCTCGTCCAAGGACACATATGCCGCGTTGCACTTGCGCTCCAGCTCCGACGCGATGCGCTTGCGGTTGTGGTAGACCACCTTCATCTCGAAACCCAGCGCGCGGCGGGCGATCGCCCGGCCGATGCGGCCCATTCCGACGATGCCCAGCGTCGCGTGATGCACGTCGACGCCCAGCCACTGCTTCAGCCGCCAGCCCGTCCACTCGCCGGCACGGATGCGGCGTTCGACCTCGGTGATGCGCCGCGCGGTGCCCAGCATCAGCGCCCAGGCAAGATCGGCCGTGCTGTCATCGAGCACGCCCGGGGTGTTGGTCGCCATCACGCCGCGCGCGGTGCAGGCCGGCACGTCGATGTTGTTGTAACCGACGGCGATATTGGCCACCGCCCTCAGCCGCGGTGCACGCGCCAGCAACGCGGCATCAACCCTGTCGGTCAGCGCGCACATCAGGCCCTCGCAGTCCGCCAGCGCCGCGGCCAGTGCCTCCGGCGCGTAAGGGACATCCTTCTGGTTGTCGATGACCTCGCAGTGCGCGCGCAGGTAATCAAGGGTTTCGTCGAAGACTTCGCGGGTCACCAGCACCCGGGGTTTGCGCTCGTTCATGGTGTTTGCAACCGGATCAGTTGTTCAGCAATCGGAAAGATTTTCGGCCAGCCAGCGCGCCGCACGCAGCAGCCGCGCATCGCCGCCGCGCGGCGCCACCAGCTGCGCGCCCAGCGGCAGGCCGGAAGGTCCGCGCAGCAGCGGCAGGTTCAGCGCCGGCATGCCGCAGAAGGTCCACAGGGTACAGAAACCAGGATCACCGGTCGACCCCAGGCCGCGTGGCGCCTCGCCTGCGACGGCCGGCGTGAGTATCGCGTCGTACTGTGCAAACAGCGGCTCGAATGCGGCGTTGACCCGCGGGATCTGCGCCAGGGCCTCGCGGTAATCCGCAGCAGCCACGGCAAGACCGCGTTCGATCTGTCCGCGCAGCGAAACCGACAGGCGGTCGCGGCCCTGCGCCCACTCCGCAGCAAAGTTCTCGGCAATCTCGGCTTCCATCACGCAGCGGTGCCAATCCCAGGCCGCTGCGGCGGCCGCGGGCATTTCGCATTCCACGGCACCCGCCTTCGAGGCAAGTGCTTCGATTGCCGCCCGGGTTGAAGCTTCGGCCTGCGGCCAACGCGAAGTCCTGACCAGCGCAAGGCGCGGTCGCGAGGGCATGTGCCCTGTCGCCGCAGCCAGCAGTTCCGGCGGCTGGTGTGCATCGCAGAGGACTTCTGCGAGCAATGCGGCGCCCGCAACGTCCCCGGCAAAGACACCGAGCTGGTCGAAGGTCTGCGACTGGCGCAGCACGCCTTCACGCGGAATCAGCCCCGCAGTCGGCTTGTATCCCCAGACCCCGCAGTAGGCCGCGGGCCGCAGCACCGAGCCGTTGGTCTGCGTGCCCACCGCCAGCGGCACCATGCCGGCGGCGACGGCCGCAGCCGAGCCGCTGGAAGAACCGCCGGGGGTGTGTTCCGGGTTGTGCGGGTTGCGTGTCTTCCCCGGCGCATAGGTGGCAAGTTCAGTGGTAACGGTCTTGCCGAAAATGACCGCGCCGGCGGCACGCAGCCGCGCGACCACGACTGCATCCGTCGCGGGACGCCGGCCGGCATGCAGCACGGTGCCGTTTTCGGTCGGCATGTCCGCGGTGTCGATGATGTCCTTGATGCCCACCGGCAGGCCATGCAGCGGCCCGCAGGGCCGACCCGCGGCAAGATAGCGGTCGGCCTCGCGGGCCTGGGCAATGACGAGTTGCGGATCGAGGAAGGCCCAGGCCTGCACCGCAGCGTCGGTTGCCGCAGTGTGTTCGAGACAACGACGCGCCAAAACCTCGGCACTGATGCGGCCTTCACGCAGGCTGCGCGCCAGCGCCAGTACCCGCCGTGCTTCCGGCAACTGATCAGGCAAGACCGCCAACGCGGATCAGCGGTAGAGCAGTTGCGGCAGCCACAGGCCGATTCCCGGGAAGGTGTAGAGCATGACCAGGGCAATGATCTGTATGCCCATGAACGGCATCATCCCGAGGAAGATCTGGTTCAGCGTGACATGCGGGGGTGCAACACCCTTCAGGTAGAAGGCCGACATCGCGACCGGCGGCGACAAAAAGGCCGTCTGCAGGTTGAGTGCGACCAGCAGGCCGAAGAACAGCGGATCGATGCCGAACTTGGGCAGCAGCGGAATGAAGATAGGCATGAAAATGACGATGATCTCGGTCCATTCCAGCGGCCAGCCGAGGATGAATATGATGCACTGGGCGAGGATCATGAACTGGATCGGCGTCAGCCCCAGTGACAGCACCCAGTTTTCGATGATCTGCTGGCCGCCGAGCAGCGCGAAGGCCGCCGAGAAAATTGCCGATCCGACAAACAGCCAGCACACCATCGCGCTGGTCTTTGCGGTGAGGAAGGAGGATTCCTTGATGATGCCCCCCAGTTCCCTGACCGTGGTACCGACCGCGGCAAAGCCGGGATTGCCGCGCTGATGGGCAATGAAACGGTAGACCGCCGCCAGCACGAAACCACCGAAGGCGCCCACTGCGGCCGCCTCGGTGGGCGTGGCGAATCCGAACACGATGGATCCCAGCACGGCAAGGATCAGGATCGACAGCGGGAAGAAGGAACCCAGCAGCATCTTGAAAATCTCGAAGCGCTGCCAGGTCCACAAGGCATAAATCAGCACCAGGGACACCAGGCCGATGCCGGCCATGATCCAGAACCAGAGCGGCACCGGACGCTGCTCCGCAGCAGGCGCCGGGGGCTCGGACACTGCGGCGGGGGTCTCCGCGGGAGCCACGGTTTCGGCAGCCGCCTTGTCTGCGCCGGGTGGCTCCAGCAAACCGGTGCTCTCCTCGGGTTTCCCGGCCGCGCCTTCGGCTGGCGGCTCCTGCAGTCCGGTGCTGCCGGAAGGTTCCAACAATCCGGTTTCCTGCTTCGGCTCGGAATAAAAGGAGGCGCCGGCCTCGACCAGGCCCGAGGTGTCGAATTCCTCCACCGGCGCGGTCGCAGCCCGGTAGCTGAAAGCCAGCACGGCGGCAATCGCCAGCGCCGGCAGCAGGGAAACAAATAATTGCCCGGACACCGTGCGCACCGGAACACTGCTGCCGCCGCCCAGCGCGCGGAGGAGGCCGATGGTTGCATGGCGCCCCTGCGCCGCCAGGGTTTTCGCGAATGCCGGCAGTTCGACCTCGCGCTCGCTCTTCGGCAGCGGCGGCATCAGTTTCGGCTTGATCATCGCCAGCACGATCACGTAGCCGACGTACAGCGCGGAAAGCATCAGGCCGGGGAAAAATGCGCCTGCATACAGCTGCACCACCGACACGCCGGCAGTGGCGCCATAGACGATCAGCAGCACAGATGGCGGGATCAGGATGCCGAGACAGCCGCCGGCGGTCACCGAACCTGCGGCAATCTGCGTGTGATAACCCGCACGCAACATGGCAGGCAGGGCCAGCAGGCCCATCAGCGTGACCACCGCGCCGACGATGCCGGTGGCTGTCGCGAAAATCGCGCAGGTGATGATGGTGGCAACCGCCAGCGATCCCGGCAGGCGTGCCAGCGCGAGGTGCAGGCTCTTGAACAGACGTTCGATCAGCGCCGCACGCTCGACCAGATAACCCATGAACACGAACAGCGGCACCGCGATCAGCACGTCGTTGGACATCACGCCGTATGTCCGCTGCACCATCAGGTCGAGCACCTGCCGGGTGGCCATGTCCGGATCGACGCTGCGGTAGAAAAACCAGGAAAACATCACGCCCATGCCCATCAGCGTGAACGCCGTCGGGAAGCCGAGCATGATCGCCACCACCACCAGCGCCAGCATCAGCAGGCCGAGGGCGCCGTTGGTCATGTCGGTCCAGGGCGTCAGGATCAGCACGGGGATCACGATCAGCGCCATGATCGTGAAGCCGAACCACAGTTCCTTGCGCACCTTCATCACGCCGCCCCCTTGCCGGCCGCACCGGCATCGTCGGCGTGCACCATTTCCTTCAGCTTGTCGACGTCGACCTCCTCGACATCCTCCTCGCGGGAGGGCCATGCCCCGTCACGCAGGCAGATGATGCAGCGGGCGATTTCGACAATGCCCTGCAGCAGCAGGACTATGCCGGCCAGCGGGATCACGGTCTTGAAGGGATAGACCGGCGGGCCGTCGGCGGTGATGTTCGAATGCTCATTGATCGCCCAGGACTCGGCGGCGTAGAAATACCCGGCATAGGTCAGCGCGATGACGCCGGGAATGAAAAACACGATGTAGAGCAGCAGGTCCAGCGTGGCCTGGGTCCGCGGCCGGAAAAAACCGTACAACACGTCGCCGCGCACATGGCCGTTCTTCGACAGGGTGTAGGCGCCCGCCATCATGAACAGCGTGCCGTAGAGCATGATCATCGCATCGAAGGCCCAGGCATGCGGGTTGTCGAGCGCGTAGCGCGAGAACACTTCCCAGGAAATCAGCAGCGTCAGGCCTACGATCAGCCAGGAAAAGGCCTGCCCGACGAAGGTGCTCAGCTTGTCGACGAAAAGAAGCAGTTTCTGCATGTTCCATCGATTCCGTGGATGCGGGCCGGCCGCCGGCCGCTGCTAAAAAAAACACCATCCGGGGCGGCCGGATGGTGTCGTGTTTGCTTCGGTAGCAGTCCGCGTCAGGACTTCTTCTTTTTGGCTGCCGCCGGCTTCTTGCCGAAATAATGGTTGTAGGCCATGCGGCGGTTGACGTTGGTGTCGAGGTCCCAGCGCACCGCGCGCTCGGCGAACCTGCGCTGCGATTCCTCGATCTCGCGGAACAGCGCATTGTCCTTGCGCTTGGCCACCGCAGCGTCATAGCCGGTCAACTGCGCCTGCAGGATGGGATCCGGCGTCTTGTAGAAACGCACGCCCTGCTTCTGCTGCATCTCGATGTAGTCCTTCGAGTAGCGGTCGACAGCCTTCCACGACATGTCGGCCGAAGCGGCCTCGACGGCGTTCTCGATGATCGCCTTCATCTTCGACGGCAGGGCATTGAACTTGCCCTTGTTGAACATGATCTCGAACTGTTCGGCATTCTGGTGGAAGCTCTGCAGCATGCAGACCTTCGACACGTCCGGGAAACCGAGGATGCGGTCGGAGGACGCGTTGTTGAACTCGGCGGCATCCAGCAGTCCTCGGTCCATGGCCGGCACGATCTCGCCGCCGGGCAGCGCGTTGACCGACACGCCCATCGCCGTGAACACGTCAATCGAAATGCCCACCGTGCGGAACTTCAGGCCCTTCATGTCCTGCACCCGGGTCACCGGCTTCTTGAACCAGCCCAGCGGCTGCGTCGGCATCGGGCCGTAGGGAAAGGACACCACATTGGCGCCGATCGAGCCGTAGAGTTTCTCCAGCAGCTGCTTGCCGCCGCCGTACTTGTGCCAGGCGAGCAGCATGTTGGCATCCATGCCGTAGGCCGGACCCGAGCCCCACAGCGCCAGCGCATTCTGCTTGCCGTAGTGGTAGACCAGCACACCGTGGCCGCCGTCGAGCGTGCCCTTGGACACGGCATCAAGCAGTTGAAAGGCCGGCACCACTGCGCCTGCGGGCAGCACCTCGATCTTGAGTTCGCCGCCGGTCATGTCGTTGACCTTCTTCGCGAAATCGAGCGCGTATTCGTGGAAGATATCCTTCGCCGGCCAGGTGCTCTGCCAGCGCATGGTGATCGGCCCGGCCTGGGCCTTGGAAATCATCGGAAAGCCGGCAATCGCGGCACCCGTCGTCGCAGCAGCAGCGCCGGTCAGGAATTTGCGCCGGGTGGCACGGCGATCGGCAGGCTTAACATCCTGTTTCTTAAACATTTTTTCTCCTCCAGAACGGTGGACCATCAAAAAACGGGGAACGGTACAGCGCGACGCTTTGTTGTTATGGCCTGGCCTGCGCGATTCCGTCATCTGCGGGAGCCTGGCGACCCGTGTGGATTGCGCCATGCGCAACGCTGTGCTACCTGAAAATCATGCTAGCGCCCAACATGGGCGAAATCAAGCATTTCCGCCGGCTGCCGCATCAGCAGAATGAGGCCGGCCGGAAGCTTACGGAATGCTGACGAAGACAGCCCTGCTCAGCTCAGGTAAGTCACCAGATAGGCCAGCAAAAGCACCATCATCCACAACGCGGTGGCACCAGTGCTCCAGGTGCGGCCGAGCAGGCCTGCAGGGCCAAAACAGCGCAGCAGACGTTCAGCAATGACGGTGCCGCGGCCCAATGCGGCGGCGAAGGACCGCCGCACCTCGCAGTACGCCGAGCAAAGCGCGCGCCACAAGGCTGGCGCCAGCACCCGGTACAGCCAGTCCGCGTCGAGGGTGATGGTCAGCGTGCGCTTCAGGTAATCCAGCATCACGAAAAACGCCAGCCCGGAGAACAGCAGAAGCTGCAGCTGGGTCAGCACGTGCGCGGCCGTGTACGGCTCGTACCCGGTGGCATGCGGCAGCAGGCGGTAGAGCGGCTCCGGCCAGATGCCGATGGCGATGCACAGCACCGAGAACAGGATCATCGCGGCGCGCATGTTTGCCGGTGGATCCGGCGGCCGCAGGCCGGAGTCCTTCTGGAAAAACACGAACCACGGAAACTTGATGCCGGCGTGGAGGAACACGCCTGCCGAAGCCGCGGCCAGCGCCAGCCAGATCCACAGCAGATGCTGGTCGGCGGCAGCCTGCGAAATCATCGACTTGGAAACAAAACCGGAAGTCAGCGGAAACGCCGAGATCGCCAGCGCGCCGATGATGCCGCAGATGCAGGTGACCGGCATGCTCTGGAACAGTCCGCCGAGGTCAGTGCACTTGCGCCGGCCGGTCATGTAGAGCACCGAGCCGGCGGACATCAGCAGCAGCGCCTTGTAGATGATGTGGGTGAAGGCATGCGCCGCCGCGCCGCTGATCGCCATTTCGGTGCCGATGCCGGCGCCGGCAACCATGAATCCCACCTGGTTGACGATGCTGTAGGCGAGAATGCGCCGCATGTCGTTCTCGAGCAGCGCGTAGATGATGCCGTAGAAAATCATGAACACGCCGATCCAGATCAGGATCTCGTTGCCGGGAAACCCGCGCAGCAGCACGTAGACCGCGGTCTTGGTGGTGAAGGCCGACAGGAAGACCATGCCGCTCCACGAAGCTTCCGGATAGGCGTCGGGCAGCCAGGCTGACAGCGGCGGCGCGCCCGCATTGACCAGGAAACCGGCCAGCATCAGCCAGTGCCAGGGCGTGTCCAGCGTCATGCGCAGGAATTCGACGGAACCGGTATCCGCCACATGGCCGGCAATGCCCGCCATCAGCAGCACACCGCCGAACAGGTGCACCATCAGGTAACGGAAACTTGCCCGGCTGGCGCCGCCGCTCCACAGCACCAGCGTGGAGCCGATCGCCATCAGTTCCCAGAACACGAACAGCGTGAGCAGGTCGCCCGCCATGGCGGCACCGATGGCCGAACCTGCGTAGACAAAGGCGGCAGGCACTTCAAGGCGGCTGGGCTGGTTCAGCGCAAACAAGCCGCCGCCGAAAGCCATGATCGCGAATATCGTCGCGAACAGCCGCGACAGGCTGTCCGGCGCCAGTGGCCGCAGCGTGTGCTCAAGGAACTGCACCGTCGCCGCTGCTGCCGGGTCCGGCGCCTGCCAGACCAGCCACAGTGCCAGCAGCGGCAGCAGCAGGATCACCGCGGCACGCGTGCGGCCGCGCAGGACCGCGACCAGCAGCCCGCCGGCGACCAGCAACAGGCCCGGATGCAGCAGCAGGCTAGTCATCGCCGGGCTCCCGTTCGGGCGGATAGTAGCTGTCGGGCCGCTTCAGCAGCAGGCCGATCGCCTTGGCGATGACGATCAGCACAATGCAGGCGCCGAATCCGTACCAGGCGGGAAAGGCAAACACCGCGTCTATTCCGAAATGGGGGTGCTGCTCGACCAGGGCACCGGCCAGCACCAGCAATGCCAGCAGGGCAAGGGAGACTTGCCAGAGCCGGCGGATCGTCGATTGTCGGGTCAGCCAGTGCGCCATGTCAGTCCGCCATCATCAGCCGCGCCAGCGCCAGCGGCACGTCGGGGAAAAAGAACAGCAGCACCGTCGCAGCGGCGGTGATGCACAGCGCGGCAACCATCAGCGGCGGCGCCTCGCCGTGCACCGCCTCGCCGGCGGCGGGTCCGGCAAAGAATGCGCGATAAACGATCGGCAGAAAATAGGCCGCATTGAGCAGGGTGCTCATTGCGATGACCGCCACCGCGTTCCAGTGCGCGCCGGATACGGCGCCCTGCAGCATGTACCACTTGCTGATGAAACCCGCGGCCGGCGGCAGGCCAATCATCGAGATCGCGCCGATCGCAAATGCTGTCATCGTCAGCGGCATGCGCCGGCCGATGCCGTCGAGCTCGCTGACCTGCGTCTTGTGGGCCGCGGTATAGATCGCGCCTGCCGCGAAAAAAAGCGTGATCTTGCCCACCGCATGGGCTGCAATATGCAGCGCCGCGCCGATCACCGACAGCGGCGCCAGGATCGCCGCGGCCAGCACCACGTACGACAGCTGGCTGATGGTGGAATAGGCCAGGCGCCGCTTCAGGTTGTCCGAGCGCAGCGCGACCACGGATGCGGCGATGATGGTGAAGCCCGCGATGAACGGCAGCCAGTCGACGCTGCTCAGGCCGGCAATGCGCTCAACGCCGAACACGTAGACGATGACCTTGACCACGGTGAAAACGCCGGCCTTGACCACGGCGACCGCGTGCAGCAGCGCGGAGACCGGTGTCGGCGCCACCATCGCCGCCGGCAACCAGCGATGGAAGGGCATCACCGCGGCCTTGCCGATGCCGAACACGAACAGTGCCAGCAGCAGCCCGATTTCGCCGTTCGAGAATTTGTCACCGATCAAGCCGCCCGGCGTGAACTCGACGCTGCCCGTGCCCAGCCAGGTCGAGATGACCGCCACCAGCAGCAGCGCCATCGAACTGCCGAGCAGATAGGTCATGTAAACGCGTCCGCCGCGACGCGCTTCCTCGTCCCGGTGGTGGGTCACCAGCGGATAGGTGACCAGGGTCAGCATTTCGTAGAACAGGAACAGCGTCAGCAGGTTGGAAGCGAAGGCGATGCCCATCGTGCAGGCCAGCGCCAGCGCGAAACAGGCGTAGAACCGTGTCTGCCCCTGCTCCCGGTTGGCCCGCATGTAACCGATTGAATACAGTGAATTGACGATCCACAGGCCGGAGGCCACCAGCGCAAACAGCATGCCCAGCGGCTCCACCCGGAACGCGAACTGAATGCCGGGCAGCAACTGGAACAGCGCCACTGCAGGCCTCTCCCCGTCCAGTACTGCCGGCAACAGCAGCAGCACGCAGCCGAACAGCGCAGCAGCACAGGACAGGGTCACCGCCTCGCGCAGGTTCGGCATGCGGTGCGCCAGCAGGATGCCCGCTGCACCGGCCACGGGCAGAACAAGCGCCGCGAGTATCGCCGACTGCGGATTCAACGGAATCCCCTTGCCAGCGCAGCCGCGGCCTCCTGGGCCCCGGTCAGCGAATACGAGGTCTCGAGTCCGAAATAGGTGCAGGCCAGGACCATGATCCAGGCCGGCACCAGCAGCGACAGCGGTGCCTCGGAACGCCGGACCTCGCCGACGGGCTCGCGCAGGTAGGCCATCTCGACAAAACGCCAGACGTACAGCGCCGAGATCAGCGAAGTCGCCACGACCAGAGCCGCCAGCCACCAGTGAGCACGTTCCAGCGCCGCCATCACCAGGTACCACTTGGTGACGAATCCCGCGGATGCGGGAACCCCGATCAGGCTGAGGCCGGCGACGACGAAGCCAAAGGCCGTGAACGGCATGCGCCGCGCGAGCCCCGCCATGTCGGAAAAACGCGTCGTGCCCATGCGCAGCACGATGCCCCCGACAAGCATGAACAGCGCCACCTTGGTGATGCCGTGGTTGAACAGGTGAATCACCGCGGCGGTCAATCCGTCTGCATTGTTCAGCGCGATGCCCAGCGTGATATAGCCGACCTGGGCGACACTGGAGTAGGCCAGCATGCGCTTGAGGTCATCCTGGAACAGCGCTATCAGGGACGCCGCCACGGTCGCGGCGATCGACAGGCCGACGAGCAGGTCAAACAGGTGCAGCGCATCGAGGGAAAGCCTGACACCGAACACCGAGAACAGGAAGCGCATCAGCACGTACACCGACACCTTGGTCGCCGTGCCGGCAAGGAATGCCGACACCACCGAAGGCGCCGAGGCATAGGCATTGGGCAGCCAGAAATGCAGCGGGAAAAGCGCGATCTTCAGCGACAGTCCGACGGTGATGAAGGCCAGCGCCGACAGCACCGGGCGCGTCTCACCGACCTGCGCCAGCCGCTCCGCCATGTCCGCCATGTTCAGCGTGCCGGTCATCAGGTAGAGCAGCCCGACGCCGATCACGTAGAAAGTCGCACCGATGGTACCCATGATCAGATACTGGAAAGCAGCATGCAGCGCGCGCCGGTTGCGGCCTATGGAAATGAGCACGTAGCTGGACAGCGAGGAAATCTCGAGGAAAACAAACAGGTTGAAGGCGTCGTTGGTGGCGGCAATGCCGAGCAGACCGCCCAGGCAGAGCACGAACATCGCGTAAAACAGGTAGTGGCTGTCGCGATCCACCTCTGCGGCGATGCTCGACCGTGCGTAGGTGACCACCACCGAGGCAATCAGCGACACCAGCACCAGCACATAGGCGCTGGCGCTGTCGATGCGGTAGGCAATGCCCCAGGGGGCGGCCCAGCTGCCGAGCGCATAATCGAACGCACCGCCGGCGGGCACTGCGAAAAAAAGCGCCACCGCGATCGCAAAGGAACACCAGCTGACTGCAGCCGCCAGCAGCCAGGCCAGCACGGCATGACGGAACAGCACGATCAGCGGCGCCGCCAGCAACGGCAGCACAACCTGCAGGATCGGCAGGTGGTCGGAAATCAAGCGTCCTGCCCTGCCTTCCGGTCGCGTTCGATGATCTCGTCCTCCTCGATACTGCCGTAGGCCTCGTATATGCGCACCACCAGCGCGAGGCCCAGCGCCAGCGTCGCCACGCCGACCACGATCGCGGTCAGGATCAGCACATGCGGCAGCGGATTGGAGTAAATGCGGAACTGTTCGGCGATGATCGGCGCGGTGCCTCCGATCAGCTTGCCCGGCGCGATGTACAGCAGGTAGACCGAGGTCTGGAACACCGCCAGTCCGACCAGCTTCTTGATCAGATTGCCCCGGGCAATCAGGATATAAAGCCCGAGGACCATCAGCGCGATGGTCGCCCAGTAGCTGTAATGGCTGGCGAAGCTCATTCGCGGCCGGGGTCGCGACCCCGCCCCGCAAACACGTAGAAGATCTTCAGCATCACCCCGGCAACGGTGATCAGCACACCCAGCTCCACCAGCAGGATGCCGCGGTGCTGGCCATGCACCGGATCGGCCGCCAGCACGAAATAATCGAGGAAGTTGCCGCCCAGCAGCATGCCGGCGACGCCGACCCCGCCGTACAGCAGCACCCCGCCGGCGATCATCGATTCGACAAAACGGTCGGGAACCAGCCGTCTCGCGGCGGGCAGGCCGTAGATCAGTCCGTAGAGAATCACCGCCGCTGCCGTGATCACGCCGGCCTGGAAACCGCCGCCCGGGCCGAAATCGCCGTGGAACTGCACGTACAGCGCGAACAACAGCATGAACGGGATCAGCAGCTTCGCGATGACGCGCAGGACGAGTTGAGAATGCATGGCTAATCCTTGCGGCGGCGGCGCCTGAGCAGCGCGATCACGCCGATGCCGGCGGTAAACACCACGATGGTCTCACCGAAGGTGTCATAGCCCCGGTAACTCGCAAGTACCGCAGTCACCACGTTGGGCACGCCGGTCTCGGTGACCGCCTTCTCGATGTAGCGCGGAGCAACATGGGTATGGATCGGCGCCGCCGGATCGGAAAATGCGGGCAGTCCCAGCGTACCGTAGATCAGCGCCCCGCTTACGCCCAGCGCCGCCACCAGCGGCAGCAGCGGCCGGCGCAGGGGTTTCGCCTCGTTCGCACGCGTGAGGTATATCGCCCCCAGCAGCAGCACCGTCGAAATGCCAGCACCGACTGCAGCCTCGGTCATCGCCACATCCACCGCATCAAGTGCAACCAGCGCCGTGGCCATCAGGAAACTGTAAATGCCCGACAGCACCACCACGCCGAACAGGTTGCGCTGCAGGACCATGGCCAGCACGACAACGATCATCATCGTCAGCAGGGTATTGATGATCAGGGCTTCGATGCGCCTTCTCCCCGGTCAAGCAGCGGCTCGACACCGCGCACCATCGCCGCCCGAGCCAGCGCGTGGCTCGCAGTCGGGCTCGCGAACATCACCAGCAGTGCAATCACGGCAAGCTTCACGGTGACCAGCGTCAGCCCGGCCTGGAGCATCATGCCGGCCAGCATGAGGCCGGCCCCCAGAGTCTCGATCACGCTGGCCGCGTGCATGCGGGTGTAGACATCGGGCATGCGCAGCATGCCGGCCGCACCGACAATGCAGAAAAATCCGCCGGCCGCGAAGCAGACCCAGCTCAGGGCATCGACGAGCGGCGTCACTTGCCGCCCTCCCCTTCGCCGGGCTCTCCAAGGTCGCCGTAGCGGAAGAACTTGAGTACGGCAATGGTGCCGATCACGTTGAGCAGGCCGTAGATGATCGCCAGGTCGAGGAATTCGGGGCGCCCGAACAGGAATCCGAACACGGCCAGCAGCAGAACCGCCGCCGTGCCCACCGTGTTGGCAGCCTGCGCGCGGTCAAATACAGTCGGCCCGAGCAGACCGCGCACCAGCACAAGACCAAGGGTTACCAGCAACGCAAGAACTGCGACTGTGTACATCAGCGGCCCGCCTCAAAGCGCTCGACACGGCGGTCCATCTCGCTGTCCGTCACCGCCTGCGCGCCTTCGCGGGTCAGCGCGTGCACCAGGAACTCTCCCGGCGCCACTTCCAGCGAAATCGTGCCCGGGGTGAGGGTGATCGAATTGGCGTGGGTCACCAGGCCGACCGTGGTGGTCTGGCGCGGACGAAAACGCACCAGTGTCGGCGATATCGGCAGCTTAGGATCGACGATGATGCGGGTGACGGCCAGCGCGGACACCACGATCTCTTTCATCAGCCACGGCCAGTAGGTCAATGCCGCAGGCCCCAGGTGAGCCGGATGCCCCTCGGCATCAACAACTTCCATCCGCCGCGCGATCCACACCACCAGCAGCGAGGATCCCAGACCCGCCCCTATGAGAAAAGGCTCATAGATGCCGGACATCAACAGCCAGAAGACGAACAGAAAAAAAGCAAGACTGGCTGATTTAAGCATGGCTGTTCAGACCGGTTGCGACAGTAACGCAAGGCGGGTGTTTGGCCGGAATCCGGGATCGCATGTTGGATTGCATGCATTAACTTTTGTAATTGCGGCAATTCTATATGCAATTGATACCGCGGATGCAGTCTCGCGAATGAAATACCCCTCCACACCCGCGGCACGCGCCCCGTCCGCAAGTGCTGACCCACCAGGATTTTTTGGCTATCATCAGCCATTCGCTTTAATCATTTCAGGGCCCGCCGCAGGATCAGCAGAAACCGGCAACCGCCCTGCTGTCGCACACTGCGCCGCGGCCGGACATTCCGGTACCGTGCGTTCCGCTTGAATACAGTGCAATGAATCTGCCCATCATCATCCTGCTCCCGCTGCTCGCGGGAACCCTGCTGGCGCCTCTGGCTGCGCGCCACGGCCGCAACAGCGCGGCGTGGACCGTCGCGGCGATCACCGCGGCGAGCCTGGCGCTGGTTCTCGCCGAAGCACCGGGAGTCATTTCCGGCAGGACGCTGATCTACAGTCTGGAGTGGTTGCCGGCAATCGGGCTCAACCTGTCGTTCCGGCTCGACGGCCTCGGGCTGATGTTCGCGCTGCTGATCCTCGGCATCGGGCTGCTGATCATCCTCTACGCCCGTTACTACCTCTCGCCCGAAGATTCCGTCGGCAGGTTCTACGCCCTGCTGATGCTGTTCATGGCGGCGATGCTCGGCATCGTGCTCAGCGAAAACCTGCTGCTGCTGGTGATTTTCTGGGAACTCACCAGCATTTCCTCCTTCCTGCTGATCGGCTACTGGAGCCACAGCGCGGAGGCGCGGCGCGGCGCGCGCATGGCGCTGGCGGTGACCGGTGGCGGCGGACTGGCGATGTTCGCCGGCTTCCTGCTGATCGGCAGCATCGCCGGCAGCTTCGAACTGTCAGCGGTGCTCGCGGCGCGCGACAGCATCCACGACCACCCGCTTTACACGCTGGCGCTAGGCCTGGTGCTGCTGGGGGTGTTCACCAAGTCGGCGCAATTCCCCTTCCATTTCTGGCTGCCGGAAGCGATGGCGGCGCCGACGCCGGTGTCGGCGTACCTGCACTCCGCGACCATGGTCAAGGCCGGCGTGTTCCTGCTGGCGCGGATGTATCCTGTGCTTGGCGGCAGCATCGAGTTCGAGGTCGTGGTCACCTCGGCCGGCCTGATCACGATGGTCTTCGGCGCCTATGCCGCCGTGTTCAAGCATGACCTCAAGGGCCTGCTCGCCTATTCGACGATCAGCCACCTCGGCCTGATCACCTTTCTGCTCGGCCTCGATTCACCGCTGTCCGCCGTCGCGGCCGTGTTCCACATCATCAACCACGCCACTTTCAAGGCCTCTTTGTTCATGGCCGCCGGCATCATCGACCACGAATGCGGCACCCGCGACATGCGCCGTCTCGCCGGCCTGTGGAAGTACATGCCGCACACCGCAACGCTGGCGATGGTCGCCGCGGCAGCAATGGCCGGCGTGCCGCTGTTCAACGGCTTCCTGTCCAAGGAAATGTTCTTTGCCGAGGCACTGGAACTGCACGACCTCGGTCTGCTCGGACAGATTGCTCCGGTAGCGGTGACGCTCGGCGGCGTGTTCAGCGTCGCCTATTCGCTGCGCTTCATCCACGACGTGTTTTTCAACGGCGAGCCCCGCGGTCTCGACCGCAAGCCCCACGAGCCGCCCCGCTACATGAAGGTACCGGTGGAGATACTGGTGGTGATCTGCGTGGCGGTGGGCATGCTGCCCGGTCTTACCGTTGCGCCGCTGCTGGCGGTCGCCGCGCGCGACGTCTTCGGCGCGGAACTGCCCGCCTACGACATCGCGATCTGGCACGGCTTCACGCTGCCGCTGCTGATGAGCGTTATCGCGATCGTCGGCGGCAGTGTGATGTACTGGCTGCTGCAGCACCAGTACCGGCTGCACATGAGCACGCCGGAAAGCTGGACTGCGCCACAGCTGTTCCATCGTGCTTACGACGGCGCGGTAAAACTCGCCGGCCGGATCACCGGCCTGCTGATCAACGGCTCGCTGCAGCGCTACCTGGCCCTGCTGGTGGCCACCGTCGCGCTGCTCGGGCTGTCCGCCTTCCTTCAGCACGGGTATTCCGCCGGAAAACTCGCACCTTCCGCGCCGGCTCCACTTGCCGTGGTGGTGTGGATAGTCGCACTCGCGGCGGCGCTCGCCACCGCGGCCCTGCACCGTCGGCGTTTTGCCGCGGTCGTCCTGGTCGGCGTGGTCGGACTTTCCGCCTGCCTGACCTTCGCCTATTTTTCGGCCCCGGACCTCGCATTGACCCAGCTTTCGGTGGAAGTCGTCACCACGGTGCTGATGCTGGTCGCCCTGTCGCTGATGCCGCAGGAAGGTCCGGCGAAGTCCCTGCCCACCCACCACACCCGCGATGCGCTGCTCGCGATAGGCGCCGGCGCCGGTGTCGCGGGCCTCACCTGGGCGGTGCTGACGCGGCCGCATGAGTCGATTTCCTGGTACTTCCTCGGCGAAAGCATCCCCGGCGGCGGCGGCAGCAACGTCGTCAACGTGATCCTGGTCGATTTCCGCGGCTTCGACACCTTCGGCGAGATCATCGTCCTCGGCATCGCGGCAATCGGCGTGTTGCTGATGATGCAAGGCCTGCGCCTTCCCGCCGCGGATGCCCGCCGCGGCAGTTCGCTGCTGCTGTCGGTGGCGGCGCGGGCGCTGCTGCCATTTGCGCTGCTGGTTTCGGTGTTCATTTTCCTGCGCGGACACAACCTGCCGGGCGGCGGCTTCATCGCCGGCCTGGTTACCGCGGTAGCGCTGGTGATCCAGTGCATGGCTGACGGCATCGAGAACACTCGGCAGCGCATCGGCACCGGCGGTGCAGCGCTGATCGGCGCCGGCATCCTGATCGCCGGGCTGACGGGTGCCGCAAGCTGGCTGTTCGACGCGCCCTTCTTGACCAGTGCGCACGGCTATCCCGAATTGCCGCTGATCGGCAAGCTGCCGCTGGCCAGCGCAGTCGCCTTTGATCTCGGGGTCTACCTGACCGTGGTCGGGTCCACGCTGGTGATCCTGACGCGGATCGGCGGAGTGCCGCGCCATGCCGCGGCAGCCACCGGGGGAGGCAACTGATGGAATTCCTGCTCGCCTCGGCGCTCGGCGTAGTCACCGCCTGCGGCGTGTTCCTGCTGCTGCGCGGGCGCACCTTCTCGGTGGTGCTGGGCCTGTCGCTGCTGTCCTACGCCGTCAACCTTTTCATTTTCTCGATGGGACGCGTCACCCCGGGTGCGCCGCCGGTCATCTCTTCCAACGCCGCGGCCTATACCGATCCGCTGCCGCAGGCGCTGGTGCTCACCGCCATCGTCATCGGCTTCGGCATGACCGCGTTTTTCCTCGGGCTCGCCGTGCGCGCCCATGGCGAATCGGGGTCCGACCATGTCGACGGCACCGAAGTCGCAGACCGGCCGGAGGATCCGCGATGAACCACCTCGCCGTGTTGCCCCTGGCGATACCCGCGCTGGCCGGCGCGCTGCTGCTGATCTGCGGCGGCAACCGTCCGCTGCTGGCACGTGTGCTTGGACTCGCCGCCACCGCCCTCGGCGCAGCTGCCGCCGTCCTGCTCGCGGCAGAATCGCTGTCCGGCGGATACCGGGTCTATGCCTTGGGCGACTGGATGGCGCCCTTCGGCATCGTGCTGGTTGCCGACCGGCTGTCGGCGCTGCTGGTCCTGCTGACTTCTATCATTGCGCTGGCGGCACTGGCCTACGCCGCAAACGGCTGGGATCTGCGCGGCCGCCATTTCCATGCCCTGTTCCAGTTCCAGCTGATGGGCATCAACGGCGCATTCCTGACCGGCGACCTGTTCAACCTGTTCGTATTTTTCGAAGTCCTGCTCATCGCCTCCTACTGCCTGCTGCTGCATGGCCTCGGCCAGCAAAGGCTGCGCGCGGCGGTGCATTACGTGGCGATAAACCTGACCGGATCCGGCGTTTTCCTGATCGCAGTCAGCCTGCTCTACGGCGTCACCGGAACACTCAACATGGCGCATCTCGCCGAGCGCATCGCGCAGACGCCGGAGGCCGACATCGCCCTGGTGCGCGCGGCCGGCCTGATGCTGCTCGGTGTTTTCGCGGTCAAGGCCGCACTGTTTCCGCTTTATTTCTGGCTGCCGGCGACCTATTCCAGCGCCTCGGCACCGGTCGCCGCGCTGTTCGCGATCATGACCAAGGTCGGTGTCTACGCGATCCTGCGCGTGACCACGCTGATGTTTGGCGGCGACAGCGGTGCCGCGGCCAGCCTCACCTCGCCCTGGCTGCTGCCGCTGGCGCTGCTGACACTGGCCCTCGGCGTGACCGGAGCCCTGGGCGCGAAACGGCTCGGCGAACTGGTGGCGCATCTGACCATCGCTTCGGTCGGCACGCTGCTGACGGCGGTGGCTGCAGGCGGCAACGCGGCACTTGCCGGCGCCCTGTACTACCTGGTGCACAGCACGGTCATCGTCGCCGCGCTGTTCCTGCTGACCGACCTTGTCGCGCGCCAGCGCGGCAGCACGGCGGATACCCTGGTCGCTGCCGGCGCGCCGCGCCAGCCGGTGCTGCTGGGCATTGTCTTCCTGCTCGGCGCAGCCGTTGTCGCCGGCGCGCCGCCCTCGGCGGGATTCCTCGGCAAGGTGATGATCCTCCAGGGCACTGCCGGCAGTCCTGTCGCACCCTGGATCTGGGGAACGGTACTGGTCTCCAGTCTCGCCGCGCTGGTGGCCTGCTCGCGCGCCGGCAGCGTACTGCTGTGGAAAGTCGGCGCGGAAGCCGCTCCGGATGCGGTGCCGGCGCGCAGTGCAGAATGGCTGCCGCTGGGCGCGCTGATGGCCTTGAGCCTGCTGCTGGTGGCTTTCGCCGGACCGCTGCACCGGCATGCCGAGGCAACCGCCGCGCAGTTGCTGGCGCCCGCGCAATACGTGCAGGCCGTGGTCGGCAACAGTGCTGATCGCGCGCCAAGGCCCCTGGGCCGGGAGCTGCCGCGATGATCCGGAGCTGGCTGCCCTTCCCGCTGCTCTCCGCCGCGCTCGCCGCCGGATGGCTGGCGCTGACCGGTGATCTCTCCGCCGGACACCTGCTGCTGGCCGCATTTCTCGGCATTGCCATTCCGCGCATCAGTGCGCCATTCCTCGATCATCTGCCGAAGGTGCGCTCACCAGTCGCCGCGCTGCGCCTGCTGTTGCGCGTCACTTGGGACATCGTGGTCGCCAACGTCGCCGTGTCACGCCTGGTACTCGGTCCCACCGGCCAGCTGTCGCCGGTTTTTCTGCGCGTACCCCTGGCATTGAGCAATCCCCAGTCCACCACCCTGTTTGCCAGCATCATCACGATGACGCCGGGAACCGTGTCCGCGGTGATCGATACCGAGAACCGCGAACTGCTGGTGCACGCGCTGGACTGCGAGTCACCCGACGCGCTGATCGCCGAAATCAAGGAACGTTACGAGAAGCCCCTGCTGGAGATATTCGGATGCTGAACCTGGCCATCAACATCGCCTTCTGCGCCATCGGCCTCGCCATGCTGCTGTGCCTGGTCAGGCTGGTGCGCGGCCCCGATGCAGCCGACCGCATACTCGCGCTCGACACGCTGTACATCAACGCCATCGCGCTGCTGATAGTCCTCGGCATCCGCATGGCAAGCTCGGTCTACTTCGAGGCCGCGCTGCTGATCGCACTGATGGGTTTTGTCGCCACCGTCGCACTCGCCCGCTACCTCGAGCGCGGCGACGTCATGGACTGAGGCCGCCATGGACGCCGCAATCCTCCTCGAATGGCTGGTCGCGCTGATGCTGCTGATCGGCAGCTTCTTCACGCTGGTCGGCGCCATCGGCCTGCTGCGCCTGCCCGACTTCTTCATGCGCCTGCATGCACCGACCAAGGCGACGACGCTGGGCGTGGGCGGCATGCTGCTCGCGTCGATCGCCTATTCAATCAGCCACGGCGTCTCGCTGCACGAACTGCTGATCACGCTGTTCCTGTTCGTCACCGCGCCGGTCAGCGCGAGCCTGCTCGCCAGGGCCGCATTGCGCCGGCGCCTCAAATCCCGCGCGCCCCTGCCCGACGACGTGCCTTCGGGCCGCTGAACAGGCAGGCGCTCAGAGCAGCAGAATGTACACCCGGTAGGGACCGTGCGCGCCCAGCGTCACGGTCTGCTCGATGTCCGCCGTGCGCGAAGGGCCCGAGATGAAATTCACTGCCCGCGGCAAGGCACCGTGCTCTTCGCGCAGCAGCGTCCATGCATCCTCCATGCCGGCGACGATGCGGTCGCGCCGCAGCACGGCGATATGGGTTTCCGGCAGCAGGCTCGTTGCCGGCGGAGTGGCCGGACCGGAGCAGGTCACCAGCGTGCCGGTCTCGGCGATCGCGCAAAAAACGCCGGTGATGCCGACGAGGTCATCGCCGCGCGCTGCGCGTGATTCCACGGCAAGTCCCTGCGCCTGCCAGTCCAGCGCCGCGAACTCAGGCCAGCAAACGCCGGCCGGCGCCAGTCCCAGACCGCGCAGGTAACGCGCCACTGCGGCCGGCACTTCGGCAGGCGACTGCAGTTCGTCAATGGTCGTCGACAGACCCAGCGCGCGCGCGCGGAAACGGGCAAGGGCATCATCGCCCGTCTGTGGCCGCGGACCCTGGGGATGTTCCGCCAGGTACTGCGCCACCGCCTCGCGCTCCGCCGCGCGCACCGTCACCGCCTTGCCCTGGCGGGTGCGGATGCGGGCGAGAATGTTGGCGCGTGCAGACATGGGTTTTTTCAGTGAGGTGTGAGGTGTGAGGTGTGAGGTGTCAGGGTTTTACTCCTTACGCCTCACCCCTGACTCCTCACTGTTCTTCACAGCGTCGGCATGTTGAAGCCGCCGGCCACGGCCTTGTCGTCGGGCCAGCGCGTGGTTACCACCTTGCCGCGGGTATAGAAACGCACACCCTCGGGGCCGTGCACATGCTGGTCGCCGAACAGCGAATTGCGCCAGCCGCCGAAGGAGTAATAGGCGATGGGCACAGGGATCGGCACGTTGATGCCGACCATGCCTACCTCGATCTCGCGCTCGAAACGCCGCGCGGCACCGCCGGAGCGGGTGAACACTGCCGTGCCGTTGGCATAGGGGTTGGCGTTGATCAGCCTGATCGCCTCGTCGAGAGACTTCACCCGCAGCACAACCAGCACCGGGCCGAAAATCTCGTCGCGGTAGATCGTCATCTCCGGCTTCACGTGGTCAAACAGCGTGGCGCCGATGAAAAATCCCTCCTCGTGGCCGGCCACCTTCAGGCTGCGGCCGTCGAGCAGCAGCTTGGCGCCGGCGGCAACGCCCTGGTCGACATAGGAGGCAATCTTGTCGCGATGGACGCGGCTGATCACCGGTCCCATGTCGGCGTCCTTCTGCTGGCCGGGGCCGATTTTCAGACGTGCGGCGGCGGTCTGCAGCTTCGCCACCAGCGCGTCGGCCACCTCCTCCACTGCCACAACCGCGGAAATCGCCATGCAGCGCTCGCCCGCCGAACCATAGGCCGCGCCGATCAGGGCGTCGGCCGCGAAATCGAGATCGGCATCGGCGAGCACCACGGCGTGGTTCTTTGCCCCGCCCAGCGCCTGCACGCGCTTGCCCTCCTTCGCGCAGGTTTCGTAGATGTACTTCGCAATCGGGGTCGAGCCGACGAAGGACACCGCCCTCACCTGCGGGTGATGCAGCAGGGCATCCACCGCCTCCTTGTCGCCATGCACGACGTTAAGCACGCCGTCCGGCAGCCCGGCCTCGCTGAACAGCTCCGCCATGCGCATCGAGGCCGACGGCACTTTCTCCGAGGGTTTCAGCACGAAGGTATTGCCGCAGGCGATCGCAACCGGGAACATCCACAGCGGCACCATCACCGGAAAATTGAAGGGCGTGATGCCGGCGCAGACACCCAGCGGCTGGCGCAGCGAATGGGTATCGACGCCGGTGCCGACGTCCTCGCTGTGCTCGCCCTTCAGCAGGTGCGGAATGCCCATCGCGAACTCGACGACCTCGATGCCGCGCTGCACCGAGCCGGCAGCGTCGGCCAGGGTCTTGCCGTGTTCGTCAGTGACCAGCCGCGCGAGCTCGTCGCGGTGGGCATCGAGCAGCTCGCGGTAACGCATCAGGATGCGCGCGCGGCGCAGCGGCGGCGTGTCGCGCCATGCCGGATAGGCGCGCTGCGCCGACTGGACGGCGGCGTCAATGTCCTGCGCATTCGCCAGCGGCACCTGCCGCGTGACCCTGCCGGTCGCCGGATTGGTAACGCCCGCCGTGCGGGTCGATGTCGCCGGATGCGCCTTGCCGTCGATCCACAGGGGAATGGTGGTGGTGATGTCGTTTGGTTTGTTCATGATGGTCTCTTGGAATAACAACTGGTTACCGATATCGTCATTCCGGACGCGCAAAGCGCGATCCGGAATCCAGGAGTCTCGTCAATATTGCTGCTTGACTCCGGCTTGCGCCGGAGTGACGAGATCCGAGAATTTCTCTGTGTTCTCTATGCCCTCTGTGGCTACGCTTTTGATTTTTCGTACAACTCCCTGAACGTCTTCCCCTCCGGCGCCGGGAAATCGCGCCGGTCGGTCCAGCCGCCGCCGAAGGGCAGGCTACGGATCATGCCTTGGGGGTTGGCCATCGCCTTCAATGCGCGGACCTTGATCCGCGTCGCCAGCCCGTACAGCGCAGGGTGCCGGGCCAGCCAGCCCCACAGCCGCAGCGCGGCAACCTCGTGCCAGGGCTTGAGCCCCTGTTCGAACTGTCGCTCACGCAGCTTGCGCAGCAGTTCCGGCAGCGGAATCTTCACCGGGCAGGCGACCTCGCACTGGCCGCACAGCGTCGCTGCATTGGGCAGATCGCGCGCGTTCTCCAGTCCGACATAGGTCGGCGTCAGCACCGAACCCATCGGCCCCGGATAAACCCAGCCATAGGCATGGCCGCCGACACTCTGGTAGACCGGGCAATGGTTCATGCAGGCACCACAGCGGATACAGCGCAGCATCTGCTGCATGTCGCCGCCAATGAGATCCGTGCGCCCGGCATCGACCAGGATCACGTGGAAGTGTTCGGGACCGTCGGAATCGCCGTCGCGCTTCGGCCCGGTGGTCACCGAGATGTAATTAGTGATGCTCTGCCCGGTGCCGTGGCGCGGCAGCAGACGCAGCAAGGTGGTCACATCCTCCAGCGTCGGCACCACTTTCTCGATGCCGGTGATCGCCACGTGCACCTTCGGCAGCGTGGTCACCATGCGACCGTTGCCCTCGTTGGTGACGATCAGCGTAGAGCCGGTCTCGGCGATGACGAAATTGGCCCCGGACACGCCCATCTCCGCCGACAGGAAATGCGGCCGCAGCTTCTCCCGCGCCTCGCGGCACAATGCCGGGATGTCGGTCAGCCGTGGCGCCTGGTGCTTCTCGGCGAACAGGTCGGATACCTCGTCGCGGGTCTTGTGCACCACCGGTGCGACGATGTGCGAGGGCGGCTCCTTCGCCAGCTGAAGGATATATTCGCCGAGATCGGTTTCGACCACCTCGACGCCGGCCGACTCCAGCGCGTCGTTGAGCCCGCATTCCTCGGTGACCATCGACTTCGACTTGATCACCTTGCGCACCCCGTGCCGCAAGGCGATTTCGCGGACGATGCGGTTCACGTCATCGTGGGTTTCCGCCCAGTGGACCACGGTGCCGCGGGCCGCGGCATTGCGTTCAAAGGTATCCAGCCAGACGTCGAGGTTCTCCAGCGCGCGGTCGCGGATTGCCGCCGCGGCATCGCGGATGTCCGGGAAATTGTCCAGTTCGGCGATGCGGTCGGCCCGGCCCTTGACGAAATTGCCCTGCAGCTTTTTCAGGGCTGTCTGCAGGCGGACATCGGCCAGCTTGGTACCGGCGCGGGCCTTGAAGTGCATGGAGGTGACTTGCATGGGCTCAAGTATATAGCGGCAGCGGTCTCGGCTTGCGCATGGCGAACGTCATGCGGGCTCGTAAGGGCCTGATAACCATCAGGCGCCGCGATAACCGGTGCCGGGCCGGCTCGAATAGAATAGCCCTGCCCCAGGTCAATCCATGCCAGACACCGCCCCCATGACATCCGCCTCCCGCCCAGCCTTGAGCGAATACATCGATCTGCTGCTCGATGCCATTTGCGTGGTGGACAAGGAGGGGCGTTATGTCTACGTCAGCGCCAGTTTCGAGACCATTTTCGGCTACGCGCCGCAGGAGGTGCTCGGCCGGCGCATGATCGAGCTGGTGCACCCCGAAGACCGCGAACGGACGCTGCAGACCGCCAGCGGCATCATGGCCGGCAATCCGCAGTTTCACTTCGAGAACCGCTACCTGCGCAAGGACGGCCAGGTCGTCGATATCATGTGGTCCGCCCGCTGGTCGGAAGACCACCAGTTGCGCATTGCAGTGGCCAGGGATATCACCCGGCGCAAACACGCGGAGAAGGTACAGGCGGCGCTATATGCCATTTCGGAGGCAGCCCACGAAGCGGAGGATCTGCAGTCCCTGTACCGGCAGATCCACCGCATCATCAGCGATCTGCTGGCCTTTTCCAGCTTTTCGATTGCTCTCGTCGATGAACGCAGCGGTACGATGGATTTCGCCTGCCACGACGACAAAACAGGCGCGCAAGCCGATCCGCACAAATCCGGCCTCGACGCCCTCTGTGCGCAGGTCATCCGCAGCGGCGAAGCATTACTTCTGGCCCCGGGCCGCGACGCGGACCTCCCGGAGGAACTGCACGGGGCTGCCCGCGAGCTGATTGAAGATCATGCACTCAGCTGGCTGGGCATCCCGCTGACCTCCGGCAAGGGCACCATCGGCGTGTTGGTGGTGCAAAACGACGCCCGCGATGCACACTACAACGACAAAGACCGGGAACTGCTGCAATTCGTGTCCGTCCAGATTGCCACGGCCATCGAGCGCAAAAGGCTTGTTGCCAGCCTGCAGCAGATGGCTCTCTACGACAGCCTGACCGGGCTGGCCAACCGGCAGCTCTTCCATGACCGCATGCGGCTGGCTCTGGCGAGGACCCGGCGCGGCCAGATGCAGCTGTCTCTGGTTTTCATCGATCTGGACGGATTCAAGGCAGTCAACGACAACCTCGGTCACGGGACCGGTGACCAGCTGCTGCAGCAGGTCGCGCGGCGCCTTGAACAGTGCGTGCGCTCCGGCGACACCGTTGCACGCTTCGGCGGCGACGAATTCGTGGTGTTGCTGGAAAACATCGCATCGCCGGAAAACGTCGAGATGCTGATCAGCAAATTCCGCAAGACCCTGCATCAGCCTTTTGAGCTGGCAGGAAAAACAGTCGGCATCACCGCGAGCTTCGGGGCCGCCCATTGCCCGCAGCACGGAGACGACGAAAAACAGCTGTTGCGCCACGCCGACGAGACCATGTATCTGCTCAAGAAACAGCGGAAGGAAAGGCAACCCTCCGGCCAGGCTGCGGCCGGTGACAAAGGTTCATCCGGGAAATAACCCGCCCGGATCGCGAGTCCGGATGGTGTCCGGAACTTGCCGCAGCAAAACCCGCCGGCAGCGGACCATCCTGCGGAATCGAATCGATGTGCGGGGGATCGGGTATGCGAAAATGCCTGCTCTCCATGGGTGAGTAACTCCACATCCTGAACCTGCGCGCCGCAAACCTGTAACACCCCACCCCAACCAGTACGTCCCCATGACATCCCCATCCGCCCGCATGCCGCGCATCCATTACGCCTGGATCATCCTCGCCGCCACCTGCGTCGTCAGCATCGTCAGCCGCGCCGACTCGGCATCGTTTGCAGTGTTCGTCGATCCGCTGGTCGAAAAATTCGACTGGAAGCGCGGCGACATCGGGCTCGCCTATTCGCTGGCCTTCCTGTGCAGCATGCCGGCGATGCTGGTATTCGGCTGGCTGGGCGACCGCTGCGGCGCACGCACGCTGATGATCGGGGCATCGCTGATGATCTCCGCCGGCACGGTGATGCTCGGGATGATCCAGGAACTGTGGCACCTCTACGTGCTCTACGGCGTGTTCGTCGGCGCACTCGGCAATGCGGCATTCATGGTGCTGTTGCCGGTACTGGTGACCCGCTGGTTTGACCGGAAAATGGGGCTCGCACTGGGCATCTACTGGGCAGCGCTCGGCTCCGGGCCGGTGATCTTCGCGCCGCTGTTCCGCTGGCTGATCGAGACCCGCGGCTGGGAATCGGCGTTTTTGGTGGTAGGACTCTCCTTCGGCGCAATCCTGCTGGGATTTTCCTGGCTGATCCGGACCAGCCCGGCCGAAATGGGGCTGACTGCGTACGGCGCAAGCGAGGCCACGCCGGACAAGCCGGTTTCCGGCACGGCGGAAGCCGCGATCAGCCTGCGCTCGGTGCTCGCGCGCAAGCCGGTCTGGCTGCTCACCGGCTGCCACCACCTCGGCTGCGCGGGCCATGCGGTCATCCTGGCGCACGGCGTGTCGATGGCCACCCATCACGGCATACCGGGGCTTCAGGCTGCGGGCGTGCTGAGCACGATTGCCGGCGTCTCGATCTTCAGCCGATTCACCTTCTCGCTGCTGACCGAGCGCTTCGGCGGACGCACCATCCTCTCCTGGGCAATCTTCGGCCAGAGCCTGTCGATCCTGATGCTGCTCTTCGCCACCGAGGCCTGGCACTTCTATGTTTTCGCGGTGATTTTCGGCATCTGCTATGGCGGCGAGATGGTCGGCTTCCCGATCATCAACCGGCAGATGTTCGGCCCCAAGGCGCCGCTGAGTTCGATTTTCTCGTTTGAAATGATCGGTGCGAGCACCGGCATGGCGCTGGGCGGCTGGCTCGGCGGCGTGTTGTTCGACAATACGGGCGACTACACCCTCGCCATATACGTCGCTTCGGGCATCGGCTTTCTTGCACTGCCGCTGGCGCTGTGGCTGCCGCGCCACCGCCGCGAGGCGGCGGCGACAGCCTGAGCAGCAAGATCCGGCGTCAGGCCGCTGCCGCTCCTGACATCACTGCGCCTGCACGCCCCGGCGGCTCCCGAGCCAATCCAGCAGTTCCTCCGCCGGAAACGGTCGCGCGATGGCATAGCCCTGCGCGTGTCCGCAGCCCTGCGCGGCGAGATAGTCAACGGCGGCCGCGTTCTCGACACCTTCAGCCGTCACCTCCATCCCCAGTCCCTGCGCCATGGCAATCACGGTCTGGACAATCGACTGGTCGCGGCGGTCGGTCAGCAGGTTGCGCACGAAAGCCTGATCGATCTTGAGATGGTCGATCGGCAGCGTCTTCAGATACTGCAGCGAGGACTGCCCGGTGCCGAAATCGTCGATCGCCACGCGGAATCCGCGCTGCTTGATGGTCTGCAGCAACTGCGCCGCGCTGCCCTGGTCGCTGACGATGCCGGATTCGGTGATTTCGAATTCAATCTGCCGCGGATCGATGGCATGGCGCGCGGCAAGGTCATCGATGAACTGCGGCAGTTCGGGGTCGCCGAGATCGCGTGCGGTCAGATTGACCGACATCTGCAGTTCGGGCATCGCAGCCAGCCAGATCTTCATCTGGCCGAAGGAGGTTTCCAGCGCCCAGCGCGTCAGCAGGTGGATCAGCGAGGTGCGCTCGGCGTGGGGAATGAAGGTTGCGGGCGGAATGCTGCCGCGCCCGGGCGAATGCCAGCGCATCAGCATTTCGACGCCGGTATAGCGCCGGTCCGCCAGCCTCAGCTTGGGCTGGCACCAGAGCCGGAACTCGCCGGCAGCGATGGCATCCGGAATCAGCCCCAGCAGTGTCAGCGTTTCCCGGTTGGCAGCGTCGGCACTGCGGTCGTATATCGACCACGCCTGCCCCTTCTTCATCGCTGCGTGCATCGCGATGCTGGCCTTCTGTATCAGCTCTTCCGGCTCGTTGCCGTGCAGCGGGAATTCAGCCATGCCGATGCTGGCGTCGACATAGACATGGATGTCCTCCACCGCGAATGAGCGCCGCAGCACGGCGGTGACGCTGCGCAGGGTCTCCGCGGCGCCCTCGGCACGGGTCACCGCGACAAAGCGGTCTGTGTGGTACTGGCACAGCAGGAAGGGTTTCGGCAGGCAGCCGGCAATGCGCTCATACACCGCGGTCATCAGCGGCTTGCTGAAATTCGGCCCCAGGGTATTGATGATCTCGAGATAGTTGTCGACGTTGACCACCACGACCAGGAATTCCGGCGACAGCGTTTGCCGGCGCAGCGCATCGCGCATCGCGCGCTCGAGGTACATGCGATTGGGCAGCCCGGTGTGGACATTGCGCTCGGATACCCACTGCGTGCGGGTGATGTGCGAACGCATGATCGAGAACAGGTAACCGGACAGGCCGCCGACCAGGCAGAAGAAGAACATCCGGTAAACCCAGTTGATCGCCCTCTGCAGCTCGCCGGTCGCGGTGTCGATCGGCATCCAGGGACCGAGCACCAGCCCGCCGACGACACCCGCGACGAGCCCGCCGGGCACCCCGAAAAACAGGCCTGCGAGCACCAGCGCGAGGTACATGGCATGCGAATAGACATACTTGATGCCCCCGGTGGCATACACCAGCATGCCGACGCCCGCGATCAGCACCGCAAGCAGCACCGCTGCGGCGATCCTGAAGGCCCCGCCCTCGATATGGGTCCACCCTCTCGCGTTGCGCAGATGGCGCAACAGCGGGTTTTGGTCCATCACGCTTCCCCTGCCTGCCGGGAAACGTGACGACTTGTCCCGCGTCCGACAGCACTTGTTTTTGTTGTTGCGGGAACGGATTGAGCCGCGACTGCGGTCATCTCTCGCGTATCCACCAGTGCGCATCAGTACCAGTACAGATGCACCCCGCCGAGGGTAAGGCCGACGCCGCCAGGTGACAAATCTAACAAAATGATAAGTTTGAGCCGGAAAAGTCCACAATCTGCGGAACCGGACATGCCAGCGGCTCAAGGGAAAATTCAGGGCGATGCTTTGCCTGCAAGCACCTCGGCCACATGCAGCACCTGCGTCTGCACATCGCCGCGCCGGCGCAGGCGGCCTTCGATATTCAGCATGCAGCCGAGATCACCGAGCACCACGGCATCGGCGCCGGAGGCGGCAATGTTCCCGCATTTGCGTTCGGCGATGTGTGCGGAGATCTCTCCGAACTTGAGGGCGAAGGTGCCGCCGAATCCGCAGCACTGCTCGCACTCGTTCATTTCGCGCAGCGCCACGCCCTCGACCTGCGCCAGCAGCGCGCGCGGCTGCTGCTTGATGCCCAGTTCCCGCAGCCCCGAGCAGGAATCATGATAAGTTATTGATTTTATTGATGTTTTTGACTTCTTCGAAAAACGCACGATGTTGACCAGGAAATCAGTCAGCTCGTATGTGCGTTCCGCCAGTGACTTGAGCGGCGCACGCTCCTCTTCCGGCAGGTCCTTCAGCAGCTCGGGGTAATGCACGCGGATCATGCCGGCACAGGAACCGGAAGGCACAACGACGTATTCACAGTCGGAAAATTCGCGCCACAGCTTGCGCGCCAGCGCGATGGCAGAGGCGCGGTCGCCGGAGTTGTAGCCGGGCTGACCGCAGCAGGTCTGGGTTTTCGGCACAACGACTTCGCAGCCGGCCTCCTCCAGCAGTTGCAGCGCGGAGAATCCGATGCGCGGACGCATCAGGTCGACGAGGCAGGTGACAAACAGGCCGACTTTCATGCCGGCGATGATACGCGCAAAAACAAACCCCGGCCGCAGCCGGGGTTTGCATTCCAGGCATCGGTGTTCAACGGCAAACCGGCGCCTCTTTCTTCTTTTTCTCCTCGATGTCCTCGAAGACATCCTTGTCCTTCTCGGCGTCCGGCGGCTCCTGCGATTCACCGGTGGCGACGATCAGGGTCTGCACCGGCAATTCCAGGCTGCCCGACGGGACCGTGGTGGACGAACCACCGTAGGTGACCACCAGATTGCTTCCCAGTACTGCCGGATTGCCGCCGGCCACGAAACCGGTGTGGGTCGCTGCATCGTAGACGACGCCCCCGGTGCCGTTGACGAAATAGCCGCCGCTCCCTGCATTGGGGAAAGTGACGTAAATAGTCGTCGGCGACACCGATTCGATGATGGCGTAGGCGTTCGTGCCCGTACCCGCGCTCATGCGCACCGCACCGCCGACCGAGGCCAGCACCACGTCCGGATTGCCGGAAAGCTTCGCCCAGGCATCGGCACCGCTGCCGCCCGTCAGCACCACGTCGCCGCTGGCGGAAACATTCAGGGCGCCGCTGCTGCTGACCAGTGCAGAGGCATTGGCGCCGCTGCCGCCCTGGAGGGTCAGGCCGCCGGCAACGACATCGAGCTGCGATGAAGCGTAGACCGAGGCAGCCGAAGTCGCGGCGCTGTCGCCAATCAGGACATTGGCACCCTTCAGTTTGACCGTACCGGCACTGACGTCGCCGCCGCCGAGGACTTTGACGTTTCCGGAAGCTTCGAGGCTGATGCTGCCACCGTAAGCGTTCATGGCAGTATTGACGATCACATCGCCACCCTTGGCCCAATAGCCGACATTGCCGCTGTAATTGGCGCCTGCGGGCGCCGTCAGGTTGCCCGTCGCCAGCGCCAGCGTACCGTTGTTGAGGTGTAGACCTCCGCCATAAGCCGCCGCGTCGAGGGCACCGAAGGTCGAGGTGCCATCCTGGATGTATGCCGTGCCGCCGCTGCCGAGCTTCAATGTCGCGCCCGAGGCATTTACATTGGTGAACCGGGCGACCGGGCTGCTGCCCAGCACCTGCAATATGCCGCTGCCGCCGATCGTGGTGCCTGAAAATATCGTGTCTGAACCATGCCGCTCGGAAACCCACAGCGTGCCGCCGGCGCCGATGTTGACGGTGCCGTTGATGGTCTTGCCGTTCTGCATCGAAAGGGCATTTCCGGCGGCAATGTTGAGCACGCCGCCCGCCGCATTGCTGAACGCAGCCTCCCATGACGTTCCGTTCTGGACGTTGATGGTGCCGGCATTGTTGATCTGGCCGACCTGGCTTGATGAATCGCTGATGAAGGACCAGCCCGCAGTCGAGTTGATGTTGACGACGCCGCCGGACTGGTTGTTGAAGATCGCAGCCGTCGCATCGCCGAGGTCGACCGTGGCCGCGCCGCCGATGTTCACGGTGCCGGCGTTGTTCCAGGTCTTTCCGGGAGCCAGCACGGCATTGCCGCTGCCCGTGACATTGCTCGTCACGCCACCCGGCGTCGACAGCAGCCCGCTTCCGCTGAAAGTGCCCCCCGCGCTCCAGTTCAGCGTATTGCCGATGGTCAGGGTACCCGTGTTGCCGACCGTTCCTGCATTGGAGACCTGGCCGATGTTGGCGGCTCCGGCGAAATTGGCGGTGCCGCCGGAGGCGACCGAAAGCTGGCCCGTGGCGTCGAAAGTATGCCCGGCGAGGCTGCCGAAGTTGACGGTCATGCCGCTGCCCACGGACACGGCGGCGCCGTTCAACACGGTCACCGGCGCATTGAAGGTCCACGGACTCACGCCGCTGTTAAGCAGCGCCGAGCGGCCGCTGTTCGGCGCCAGCTTGACACTGGCTGCGGTGACCGTGCCCGCCGCGCCTGCATCGAACACGATGTCGTTGGCCCCCTCGGTGATCAGCTCGAGGTTGACGCCGGTCAGCGACAGGCTGCCGTTGGCCTGCAGCGAGCCGCCGGCCGAGGCCAGCGCGATCTTCTGCCCGGCGGGTGATGCCAGCGTGTAACGGCTGGTCAGCAGGTTGCCCGCGACCTGCTTCACGCCGATGCCGCCGGTGGTGGAGGTCAGGCTCACCGTGCCGGCACCGGGATTGACTTCGAGGAACTGGCCTCCCGATTCGCCGATCGATGCGGCATTGGTGACAGTGATGCTGCTGGTCGAATCACCTTCGACAATGATCACCTGGCCGGTGGCGCCGATCAGGTGGTTGCCGCCGAGGTCAAGACTGACGCTGCCGCCGTAACTCGCCGAGGCGCTGGCCTTGATGCCGGACACCGTATCGACGGTTTCGAGACTGAGGTTGCGCGTGTTCTTGAACAGCACCTGGCGGTCGGTATCGACGACCGCGTTGCCGGCAAAGGCCGCGAAGTGGTCGACTTGGTTGTTAGCAACATTCAGCTCGACGTTGCCGTTGCTGGCCGAGGCCGCGAGACCGTGGGCGGTGATGGCACCCGACACGCCCTGCTCGATGCTGCCATTGGTGTCGAGGATAATCACGTTGCCTGCGGTGCCGGCGTTGACCGGCGCGTTGATCTGCAGACTGTTACCGCCGACATCACTCAGGTGCGTGGTCAGGCGGATATCGGCGCCGGTCGCCACCGATCCTGCGCCGGTGGTGTCCAGACCGGCGTTGACGAACAGTCCGCCCTCCGACGGCGACGTCAGGCTGCCGGGATCGCCGGCAACCAGGGTGATTTCTCCGCCCAAGGTCGTGATGCTGGCATTCACATAGAGGTGGGCGCCGGCTTGCAGGGTGACGTCAATGCCACTGTTTGCGAGCATTATTGCCTCGCTGACGGTGATGTCTTCGTTGGCCTGCAGAACGATGTCTGCGATCGCTGCGTTGAGGGTCGACGGCGCGATGATCGAAGTGGCGCCCGGATCGCCGAAGTCAATGGTGGTGTCCGAGGTGTTGACGCCCGCGCTGGATATCACGATGTTGTCAGGATCCAGCAGCAGCGTGCCGGTTGCTCCGTTCGTCGCACCAAGATCCACCACGCCGCGATAATCCAGGTAACGCTTGCCCGACACTTCTGCAAAACCGCCGCCACCACCGCTGGCACCACCGCGCGCCGAAATGTTGCCTTGGAAACGCGTCGCGTCGTCCGCCCAGACGATGACCTCGCCGCCGTCACCCTCGGTGATCGCATCGGCATTGATGGTCACATCGGGTCCGACGTAGGTGCGGAACGCGTTCTGCACATCCGGATTTTTGCCCTGGTAATCACCACCGACCAGCACCGTGCCGCCCTGGGTATCACCCGAAGCGTCGATGTTGGCGTGGCCAGTCAAACCGACCAGATTGCCCAGCACCTGCACCTTGCCGCCTGCCCCGTCGCTTCCGGTCGCTGCTATGTCGCCTTCGACGGTTACGGTATCACCCGCCTGGATGTCGACTGTGCCGCCACTGATGCCGCTGGCCGAAGTCTGGCTGGCTGAGGCGAGATGTACATTCTTGGTGGCCTTGAGCACGATGCGGCCGCCTTCGACGACCGCGCTGTCGGCGCGCAGCGTTCCGCTTTGCTGGATCAACCCGGCGTAGATGCCGATGCGTCCGGCTTCGGCGCTGATGGTGCCGAGGTTGCGGGCTTCGTTATCCGGTGCGGTGATTTCCACCCGCAGGTTGGGGGTGCCGGGGTTGACCAGTTCGACGCTGTTGCCCGCGGCCAGCACCACTTCGCCGTTGGGGCTGGTGATCAGGCCGTCGTTGGTCACGGCCTTGCCCACCAGGTAGACGCTGCCACCGGTGATCTGGCCCTGGTTGACGATGCTGCCGGCACCGGCGCCGTCGGTGAAGCGCATGCGGTTGTTGAGGAAGTCTTCGTTGCTGAGGTTCAGCGTCGAGGCCACCAGTCCGGCGACGTCGATCTGGGCGCCGGCGCCGAAGACGATACCGTTGGGGTTGACCAGAAACACGCGGCCGTTGGACTGCAGGGCGCCGAGGATGGCCGAGGGGTCCTGGCCGGTGACGCGGTTCAGTACCGCCGACAGTGCCGAGGGCTGGATGAAACGGGTCAGTTCACCGACGTTGATCGAGAACGAGCCCCAGTTGATGATGGCGTTGGCGCTGTTGGTGATGTTGAGGATGTTGCCGGCCTGCTGGAACGTGGCCGTGCCGTGCACCACCGTGGGATTCACCGGATTCGCCAGCGCGGCGCCGCTGAAGCAGGCGGCGACGGCGAGTGCGACAGCCTTCGGACGCAGCGTGGCCACAGTGCGGCCCGGTTGCGGAATGGCGGCTTTGTGCTTGTTCATGTTGTCCCCTGTTGCAGTCTGCCCGTCATCGAGATCCACGCCGGCCGACGCCGGCTCGTGCAGTGGATGTGCGCGCAATCACTCAAGCACAAGGATTATTCCACGCCGGCATGCCGGAACAGCGTGAACAATCTCTCAGTTGGCAGTGTTTCCCGGGATATAGCAAAGACGGTCGTCGGCAGGAATCGCAGGTGGGGCACGACAAAAATAAAATGTCGTTTAAAAACAAATACTTAAAAATTACACCAAAACGTTCATGCCGGCGTCATGGCCGGCGCCAGGGCAGCAGGTAGGACAAGCGGTCACCGGTCTGCACGATCAGGTGCCTCACCGCCTTGTCGCGCACGATGTGCAGCGTGACGTCGACGCCCGCGCCGCCACTGCCCCACAGGCTTTCGTAGAACTCGCTCTGGCCACCGACCGAATCGCCGCCGACGCCGAGGATGATGTCGCCGCGCTGCAGTCCGGCCTGTGCGGCCGGTGAATCGGGAAGCACACGGGAGACGACGACATGGCCGTCGACCTGCTCCGTGTTGAGACCGAGCCAGGGCCTCGCGGCCCCGCGCCGGCGGCCGTCGCGCACCAGGTCGTCAAGCACATCCTTCAGCAGGTTGATCGGCACGAACATGTTGCCGGGAAAGGCAGCGCCGCTGCCCAGCACATCGCTGACCCACAGCGAGGCGATGCCGACCAGACGCCCTTCGCCGTCAAACAGCGCGGCGCCGCTGTGTTCGTAGCGCGGCGGCGCGGTGAACAGCGCGTCCTCGATCATGTATTCCCACCAGCCGGTGAAGCGGCGGCGCGAAACCAGCGCCGCGCCGGTGATGCCGCCGGCGCCCTCATGGCCGGCGACCACCAGCGACTCGAGCTCGGCAAGCCTGTCCGAATCGCCGAGTTCCACCGGCGCGCAGGGCGGCGCAGGCACCGCGCGCAGCAGGCCAAAGCCGCTGGCGTGATCGAAGCCGACGACGCTTGCCGGATAGATACGGTTGTCCGCGGTCATCACCAGCACCGAAGCCGCCTCCAGCACCAGATAGCCGATGGTAAGGATCAGCCCGTTGTTGTCGATCAGGATGCCGGTGCCTTCGCGCTCGGCACCCAGCGTGTCGGCAGTGCGCGCGCCTTCGACGGCGCGGATCGACAGCTTCACCACCGCATCCAGGGGCGGCTCTGCCGGATGCGGGATGCCCTGGGTCGCGCGCCATGCCGCGACCGAGGCCATGAACAGCGACGCGGTCATGACCCTGACTCCGTCCCGGATTGTGTTTCGTAGCGCACGTCGACGATGTCGATGTCCTCCGGTCCTGCCGGGGTCATCAGGGCGACCGTGTCGCCGGCGCGGCGCTTGAGCAGGGCCTTCGCGACAGGCGAGATCCAGCTGACATGGCCGCGTGCCGGATCGACCTCGTCGACGCCGACGATGGTCACCGTGTGCTCCCCGCCCCGGCTGTCGATGTAGTCGACGGTGGCGCCGAAAAACACCTGATCGGTGTCGCCGCGCGCGGCGGGATCAACGACCTCGGGCCGGTCCAGCCGCTTGTTGAGGTAATGGATGCGCCGGTCGATCTCGCGCAGGCGCTTCTTGCCGTAAAGGTAGTCGCCGTTTTCGGAACGGTCGCCGTTGGAGGCTGCCCAGGACACGACCTTCACCAGCTCCGGGCGCTCGACATCGAGCAGGTGCATCAGCTCGCGCTTCAGCCGCGCATAGCCCGCGGGCGTCATGTAATTCTTAACCGGCGCGACTTCGTCGCCGGCACTGCGTTGAGGCTTTGGCATGGCCCTGCAGTGTAACCAAAACCGCAGCCGGCACGGATCGCAGCCCCGGTTTTCATAATGTAAAATCCGGCCCATCCTCAATTACCCCGTCGCGCCGCCCGCGCGACAGCCGACCGTGGCCCAGAAAAGCGCAAAGCCCTCGATACAGGTCATCGAACGCATGATGCAGCTGCTCGACGTGCTGTCGCAGCATGCAACGCCGGCGACGCTGAAGCAGCTGGCACAGGCGACACAGCTGCATCCCTCGACCGCGCACCGCATTCTCGGCGTGATGGTCGACAACCGGCTGGTCGATCGCATCGAACCCGGCATGTACCGGCTCGGCATCCGCCTGGTAGAGCTCGGCAGCCTGGTCAAATCGCGGATCAGCGTGCGCCAGGAAGCGCTGCCGTACATGCAGGCCCTGCACCAGCAGCTCGGCGAAACGGTCAACCTGTCGGTGCGCCGCGATGACGAGGTGGTGTACATCGAACGCACCGCCGAGGGCAACACGATGATGCGCGTGGTGCAGATCATCGGTGCCCATGCCCCCCTGCACATCACCGCTGTGGGCAAGATCTTCCTCGCCGCGGACACGCCGCAGCGCGTCGCCGAATACGCGAAACGCAGCGGACTGCCGCGCTACACCGACCACACGCTGACCGAACTCGTGAAACTCAACCGCGAACTCGACGAGATCCGAGGCCGCCGCTATGCCTACGACAACGAGGAAGCCGAGCGCGGCGTCTGCTGCGTCGGCGCCGGCATTTTCAACGACGAAGGCCAGCTGGTCGCCGGCCTCTCGGTGTCGGCACCCACCGAGCGCTTCAGAAAAAACTGGGCCGAGCCGGTACGCCAGGCGGCAGAGCGGATTTCGCGGGCGATGGGTTTTCAGCCCCGCTGAAAACCGGTAATTGGTGATTGGTGAATGGTAATTCGACAAGAGCCCGCAAGCCCGACTGACCACTGACACCAATTACCAATTACCAATCACCAGTCACCAGTCACCAGTCACCGATGTACGACCGTCCCCTGGTCTTCCTCGACCTCGAAACCACCGGCGCCACGGCCACGCATGACCGCATCACCGAGGTCGGCATCGTCGAAGTCGACAACGGCCGTTTCGTGCGCGAATGGTCGTCGCTGGTCAATCCGGGCATGAGCATCCCGCCGGCGATCCAGTCCCTGACGGGAATCAGCAATGACATGGTCGCCGGCGCGCCGCGCTTCGAGGAAATCGCGCGCGAAGTGTGGGAGGCGATCGACGGCCGTGTGCTGGTCGCGCACAACGCGCGTTTCGACTATGGTTTTCTGAAAAACGAATTCAGGCGGCTGGGCAAAACCTTCAGCGCGCCGGTGCTGTGCACGGTGAAACTGTCGCGAAAACTGTTTCCCCAGCACGCGCGCCACAACCTCGACAGCCTGATGACGCGCCACGGCCTGGCCTGCGAGGCACGCCACCGCGCGCTGGGTGACGCGCGGGTGCTGTGGCAACTCGCACAGCAGTGGCGCGAGGATCCAGGCGAAGCAGTGGTGCTGGAGGCCACGGCGAAACTGCTGAAAACAGCAACCGTTCCCGCCGGACTTCCCGACAACGCCTTCGAGCACATTCCCGAGGGCCCCGGCGTCTACCTGTTCTACGGCGAACGCGACGTGCCGCTCTATGTCGGCAAGAGCATCAACCTGCGCACGCGCGTGATGTCGCATTTCTCCGGTGACCACCGCGTGGCCAAGGACATGCGCATCGCCGCCGAGGTCAAACGCATCGACTGGGTCGAGACCGCCGGCGAACTGGGCGCCCTGATCGAGGAGGCGCGGCTGGTCAAGAAGCTCGCGCCCGTGCACAACCGCCAGCTGCGCCGCGCCGCGGAACTCTGCGCCTGGCACTGGCCTTCGCAGACAGCGACCACACCGCCGCAGCTGGTATCGGCGCGCGATCTCGCCGGCGGCGAGTTCCGTGATCTCTACGGCCTGTTCCGCTCGCGCCGCGCGGCGATCGAAGCCTTGCGCGAACTCGCCACGGAACACCAGCTCTGCCATGGACTGCTGGGCTTCGAAAAGCGCAGCGGCCCCTGCTTCGCCTACCAGATCCGGCGCTGCCGCGGCGCCTGCGCCGGCGTCGAAACAGCGGAAGCCCACGCACTGCGACTGGCCACCGCGCTGGCAAAGCTGCGCGTGCGCGCCTGGCCTTTCCCGGGCCGCATCGGCATCCGCGAAACCGCCGCCGGCGGCGAACGCTGCGAACTGCACGTTCTCGACCAGTGGTGCCACCTGGGCACCGTGCGCAGCGAGGAGGAACTGCGCGAACTGCAGGAGGGCGCACCGCGGCCGCTGTTCGACCTCGACACCTACAAGATCCTCACCCGCTACCTGCTCAACGGAAAATACCGGCCGCAAATCATCCCGCTGCACGCCGCCACTGCGGCATAATCATCCTGCAAGCACAAAACCATCATCCGGAGGAGGATGCCATGACCCAGAAGTTGCTGAGCCCGAAGTTGCCGATTGCCCAGATGACCCTGCTGGCCGCCGCAGCGCTGGTCGCACTCGCGCCGCCCGCAGCCACTGCGCAGCAGTACCCGACCAAGCCCGTGCGCTTCATCATCCCCTTCCCGCCCGGCGGGCCGACCGACATCATGGGCCGCCTGGCCGCGGATATCCTGGCCAAGGCAACGGGTCAGCAGTTTGTTCCCGACAACCGCGGCGGCGCCGGCGGCAACATCGGCGCCGAGCTGTGTGCGAAGGCGCCGCCCGACGGCTATACGCTGTGCATGATCACCGCGGCACAGGGCGTGTCGCCGGCAATCTACCGCAAGATGTCCTATGACCCGGCGAAGGACCTCGCCACCGTAACGCTGATGGCGAGCCTGCCCAGTCTGCTCACCGTGCACCCTGCGCTGCCGGTGAAAACCGTCAAGGACTTGCTGGCGCTGGCAAAATCCAAACCCGGCGCGCTGAGCTATGCGTCGACCGGCAACGGCAGCAGCCCGCACATGCTGATGGAAATGTTCAAGTTCATGACCGGCACGAAAATGGTCCATGTGCCGTACAAGGGACAGGCGCCGGCTGTCGTCGACCAGCTCTCCGGCCAGGTACAGCTCGCCTTCAACACCGCGATCAGCGTGATGCCGCAGGTCGAGGCCGGCCGCCTGCGCGCGGTAGCCATCTCCTCGAAGGACCGTTTTCCGCCGATGCCCGACCTGCCCACCGTCGAGGAAGGCGGCGTCAAGGGCTTCGACGGCGGATCCTGGCAGGGCGTGGGTGCACCGGCCGGCACGCCGGCGGAGATCATCCGCCGCGTGAACGCAATCCTGGTCAAGGAGCTGAAGACGCCGGCGATGCGTGATCAGCTGCTCAAGCGTGGCGGACTGGTGTCAGCCAACTCGCCCGAGGAATTTTCGGCCTTCCTGAAAGGCGAGATCGCGCGCTGGACCAAGATTGCCCGCGCCGCCAACATCACCATCGATTGAGCGATGAGGGTGCGCAACGAGGAACAGCAGGCCCGCACCGACCTCGCCGCGGCGCTGCGCACCGCGTCGCGGATGGGGCTCGGCGAAGGCATCTGCAACCACTTCAGCGTCGAGGTGCCCGGCCGCCCCGGACATTTCCTGATCAATCCGCAGGGCCTGCACTGGTCGGAAGTCACGCCGGCCGATCTGGTGCTGGTCGATGCGCAGGGTCGCAAGATCGCCGGAAAGTTCGAAGTCGAGCCGACGGCATTCTTCATCCACGGCGCGGCCCACCGCAGCAAGCCCGATGCGAAATGCGTGCTGCACACCCACATGCCCTATGCCACCAGCCTGACCGTGGTCGAGGGCGGGCGGCTCGAGCCGGCAAGCCAGGTGGCACTGAAGTTTTACGGTCGCACCGCCTACGACGATGCCTATAACGGACTCGCGCTTGATGCGGCGGAAGGCGAGCGCATCGTCGCCGGCCTGCGGGATGCCAACGTGCTGTTCCTCGCCAACCACGGCGTGATCGTCACCGGACCTTCGGTGGATCTCGCCTTCGACGATCTTTATTACCTGGAACGGGCCTGCATGCTGCAGGTGCTGGGCGCGGGCACCGGCAAACCCTTGCGCGTGGTGCCGGAAGAAATCGCCCGCCAGACCGCGGCGCAGATGGGCGACGACACCCAGGCACGGCTGCATTTCACCGCACTGAAGCGCCTGCTCGACCGCGACGAGCCGGGATGGGACCGGCTCGACTGAAACATCCACACTGAGTCATCCCGGCACCAGCCGGGGTAACAACTGCAGGTCAGTGGTAGACGACAGGGAAGTTCAGCAGCACGCTGAAGTTGTCGAGAAACTCGTCGATCTTTTCGGTCGAGGCTTCGTCGCCCGCAGCCTCGTTCATCGCGTTGGCGAATTTCTCCGCAACATCGCCGTGGAAGAAGGTGCCGCGCGCGCTGCGCTTGTCGACCAGTTCCAGGCCCTGCTGGCCGGGGTACTCGGCAACGTAGTACTGCTCGCTGTTGTAGACGATGCGCATCGCGGTCTCCTTAATAATAAGTCCTTGTTTTTATTGATAAAAATAAAAACTCCAGGACACAGTCAGGATATGGGGCGACCGCTGCCCATTTTCAAGCTGTGGCGCGACGCCGCAACTGAGTCACCGCAATTCCGCAGAGTATCAGTGCCAGCCCGAAGTAGGCGTTCGCGCTCGGCGTCTCGCCCATCACCAGCAGGCCCAGCATCACCGCGACGCCGGGACTGAGGTAATTCACCAAGGACATGAATGAAGGGCCTGCGGAGCGGATCAGCATGAAATACAGGATCGTCGCCACCGCGGTCGGGCCGATACCCAGCCAGACCACTGCCGCGGCGGAGGACATCGAGGGCGCGAGCTGCCACGGACGGTCGAGCCACAGCGCGACAGGCACCACGATCACGCTCGCCACGAGCAAAGTCCCCGCTGCCGCGACCATCACATCGCCCCTGACGATCAGCCGCGTCAGCACGCTTTGCAGCGCATAACACAGGGCGCCGCCGAGCACCGCAAGCTGGGAGATGATGCGCACCGCTTCGCCGCCGATGCCGGCCAGCGCCGCCGGCCCCATCAGCAGCACGATGCCGCCGAAACCGAGGGCGAAGCCCGCCGCGCGCTGCCGGGTAAGGTGCTCACCGGCAATCAGGAAATGCGCGAGCACGATGGTCGCAAGCGGCATCACCGCCATCAGGATTCCGGCCAGCGCGCTTTCGACCACCTGCTGCCCCCAGGTGATCAGGTAGAAGGGAATCGCATTGCCGATCAGCGCAATCACCACGTACGGCCACCAGTCCTTGCCCGGCAGCGGCAAACGCCGGCCCATGGCATAAACGATGAAGATCAGCGCGATTGCCGCCACGCCAACCCGACCGGCCACCACGGTCAGCGGCGGCAACGAGGCCACCGCGATGCGGTTGAACATGAAGGAGGATCCCCACATCGCCACCAGCGCGAGCAGCAGCATCCAGTCTTTAGGAGTACGTTGGACGGACATCGGTGCGGAACTTGTTGTTATCGGTTTGCGGCCAGCATACCGCAAAACACAATCCGCACCGCCCCCCTTACGCCTTACTCCTCACTCCTCACAGAATCCGGATCGCCGCCATCATGCCGCCGCTCTGATGGCTGAGTACGTGGCAGTGGAACATCCAGTCGCCGGGATTGTCGGCGACGAAGGCAATCTCGACACGTTCGCGCGGCGCCAGCAATGCCGTGTCGGCCCATTCCCGGTGCGGCGCCGGCCGGCCGTTGCGCGAAACGATGCGGAAGACGATGCCGTGGATGTGGATCGGATGGTGCCAGGCGGTATCGTTGTGCAGGGCGAACAGGTGGTGGCTGCCGCGCTTCAGCGTCAGCAGCGGCTCGTGCGCATGATGCCCGCGGGCGACGCCGTTGATGGTCCAGGCGATGCGGTGGTCGCGCACCAGTTCTCGGATGCCGACGCGTTTGCCCTGCAGCTCGGCCTCGCGCAGGCTGCCCATCGCGCCGCCGCCAAAAACGAATTCGTGCCGCTGCGCCCGCGCAATATCAGGTTCGGCCAGCGGATTGGGCGGCAGCGCGAGCGGTGCGTCGAGTGGTTTCGCACGTAGCGGCGCCTCGTCGCGGTAGACCAGTTCCATCACCTGCAGCTCACGCGGATAAAACACATCCGACACCACAAAACGTTCACCGGGTTTGTGCGCGCAGTCGATCGCGAGGTCGGCGCGCATGCCTGGGCCGAGCACGACACCCTCGCCGGCCGGGTGCGGCGCGACAGGATGGCCGTCGAGCGCGATCACCTGCGGCGCATGGCCGTCGAACTTCAGCCGGAAAATGCGCGCGCTGGCGGCGTTGATCAGGCGCAGCCGGAGACGTTCGCCGGCGCGCACGGAGAACTCGCCGCCGACGGGGGTAAAACGGCCGTTGATGGTGACGGTGTTGCCGATGCGGCCGGCATGGGTCAGGTCAAAGAGGTTGCTGTCGTAGTCGTCGACCGGCGTCGCATCGCGATTGAGGCGCCAGTCCGACAGCACCCAGGTCTCGTCGCGGTCGAATTGCGGCGGATTGCGTTCGTCGACAATCAGCGCGCCGTAGAGCCCGCGCGCGACCTGTTCCTGGGAGCGTTCGTGCGGGTGGTACCAGTAGGTGCCCGCGTCGGGCAGCGCGAACTCGTAGACAAATTCCTGTCCGGGCGCGACCGGCGGCTGGGTCAGGTGGGGCACGCCGTCCATCGCGTTGGGCAGGCGGATGCCGTGCCAGTGCACGGTGGTCGCCTGCGGCAGCGCGTTGCGCAACGTCACCCGCAGCGTGTCGCCCTGGCGCGCGCGCAGCAGCGGGCCGGGCACCGCGCCGTTGAAGCTCCAGACTTCCGTGTCCGGAAACTGCACCGGGACCAGCTGCTGGCGGCTGACGCCGGCCCGCAGCAATTGCACTTGCTCCACGGCTCCTGCGGAACCGGAACGCAGCGCAGGCAGCACGGCACAGGCTGAAGCGGCAGCGATGAAACGGCGGCGGGTGACAGTCATGCGGAGCTCTCCGGCAGCGGCATGCGGCACATCTTACCGCCGCGGCCGACGGAAGGCCGGCAGGAAGCCCATGATAAAATTGCGACCCGATAACAAGGTGTTGCCGATGACCCTGACCGCCCTCACTGCCCTCTCCCCCCTCGACGGCCGCTACCACGGCAAACTCGGCGCCCTGCGCGACTGCTTCAGCGAGCAGGCGCTGATCCGGCAACGGGTGCGGGTCGAAGTCGAGTGGCTGAAGACGCTGGCCGCGGAGCCGGCGCTGAAGGAAGTGCCGCCGTTCTCGAAAGCCACCGTCGCCGAGCTCGACGCGCTGGTGAAGGATTTTTCGGAGGTCGACGGCGAACGCGTCAAGGCCATCGAAGCCACCACCAACCACGACGTCAAGGCGGTCGAGTACCTGCTGAAGGAGCGCCTCGCCAATAACGCCGAAGTGACCAAGGTTGCCGAGTTCATCCACTTCGCCTGCACCTCGGAAGACATCAACAACCTCTGCCACGCGCTGATGCTGCAGGAGGCGCGCGGCAAGGCGCTGCTGCCGGCGCTCGACGCGCTCATCGTCAGGCTGCGCGCGCTGGCGCATGAACTGGCCGATGCCCCGATGCTGTCGCGCACCCACGGCCAGCCGGCATCGCCGACGACGCTGGGCAAGGAGATGGCCAACGTGGTCGCCCGCCTCGAACGCGCCCGCGGCCGCATCGCCGGAGTGTCGCTGCTCGGCAAGATCAACGGCGCGGTCGGCAACTACAACGCTCACCTCGCCGCCTACCCGGACATCGACTGGGAAAATTTTGCAAAGCGCTTCGTCGAATCTCTGGGACTCGAGTTCAATCCCTACACCATCCAGATCGAGCCGCATGACGCGATCGCGGAGCTGTTCGACGCGGTGGCCCGCGCCAACACCATCCTGCTCGACCTCGACCGCGACATCTGGGGTTACATCTCGGTCGGCTACTTCAAGCAGAAAACCAAAGCAGGCGAGATCGGCTCCTCGACCATGCCGCACAAGGTCAACCCGATCGATTTCGAGAATTCCGAGGGCAACCTCGGGCTGTCGAACGCGCTACTGCGCCACCTCTCGGACAAGCTGCCGGTGTCGCGCTGGCAGCGCGACCTGACCGATTCGACAGTCCTGCGCAACATGGGTGTCGCGCTGGGTTATGCGCTGCTGGCCTGGGATTCATGCCTGAAGGGACTGAACAAGCTGGAAGCGAACCGGGAGAAACTCGCGGCCGACCTCGATGCCAACTGGGAAGTGCTGGCCGAGCCGATCCAGACGGTGATGCGCCGCTACAACGTTGCCGGCGCCTACGAACAACTGAAGGAACTGACCCGCGGCAAAGGCATCAACCGCGACACGCTGCAGGCCTTCATCAAGGGACTGCAGGGCATACCCGAAGCCGAGAAGCAGCGACTGCTGGCGCTGACACCGGCAAGCTACATCGGCAAGGCCGTCGAGCTCGCCCGCCGCATCTGAGCGCTGCGCCGGAAAAACTCCCGGCTTCCTTTTTCAATGAAACCCCGGCCGGCGCCGCATGCGGCGCCTGAGTTCATTGCGCGCGCCGGCGGTGACGCAGGTATTCGAAGACGCCGGGCAGGATCGACAGGATGATGATGGCGATGATCACCACCGTCAGGTTGTCCTTGATCAGCGGGATGTTGCCGAAAAAGTAGCCGGCATAGCCCAGCGAAACCACCCACACGATCGCACCGGTAACGTTGTAGAGCGCGAATCGGGGATAGGGCATGCTCGCAGCACCGGCGACGAAGGGCGCGTAGGTGCGGACGATGGGCACGAAGCGCGCAATGATGATGGTCTTGCCGCCATGGTGCTCGTAGAAGGCATGCGCCCGCTCCAGGTGTTTCGGGTTGAGCCAGCGCGAATTGCGGTCCTTCAGCACCCGCGGACCGATGTAGTGCCCGACGCTGTAGTTGACGGCATCCCCCAGTATCGCGGCAATGATCAGCAGCACCACCAGCAGGTGGATGTTCATGCCTCCGGCCGCGGCAATCGCGCCGGCCACGAACAGCAGGGAATCGCCGGGCAGGAATGGTGTCACCACCAGCCCGGTCTCGCAGAACACGATCAGGAACAGGATCAGGTAGATCCAGGCGCCGTAGGCGGCAACCAGGGCCTGCAGGTGGTCGTCGAGGTGGACGACCAGGTCGATGAACAGCGCGATCAGTTCCAAGGCCGCAGCCCGCCTAGACTACGGCGCCGTCCTCGCCGGGCTTCTGCGCGGCCTCGGCCTTCACCAGGTCGTCGCGCGAAACACCGAGGTACATCACGATCGGGCTCGCGACCAGAACCGAGGAGTAGATGCCGAACAGGATGCCGATGGTCAGCGCCAGCGCGAAATGGAACAGCGTCTCGCCGCCGAAAAGCAGCATTGCCAGCACCATCAGCTGTGTCGAGAAATGGGTGATGATGGTGCGCGACATGGTCTGGGTGATCGCCGCATCGAGCACTTCCGGCACCTTGGCATGACGGTACTTGCGGCTGCGGAAACATTCGCGCACGCGGTCGAACACCACCACCGACTCGTTGACCGAGTATCCGAGAATGGCGAGCACCGCCGCCAGCACCGGCAGCGAGAACTCCCACTGGAATATCGAGAATACGCCGACGATGATGATCACGTCGTGCAGGTTGGCGATGATCGCGGCGAGGCCGAATTTCCACTCGAAGCGCAGCGCAAGATAGGCGACGATGCCGAGGCAAACGAACAGCAGGGCCAGCGCTCCGCTTTCGAAAAGCTCCTTGCCTACCTGCGGGCCGACGAACTCGACGCGGCGCATCTCCACACCGGCCTCGTCCGCGCGCAGCTTCTCCAGCACCTGTTCCGAGAGCTTGGCGCTGGTGACGCCCTCCTTGACCGGCAGGCGGATCAGCACGTCGCGCGAGGTGCCGAAATTCTGCACCGCCGCTTCTGTAAAACCGAGTTCCGCCATTGACGCGCGTATGCTGTCAAGCCGGGCCGGCTGCGGGTAGGACACCTCCATCACCGTGCCGCCGGTGAAATCGACGCCGAAGTTGAGCCCCTTGGTCGCCAGCGAGCCGATGGCAACGAGAAAGGTGATCAGCGAAATTACGTTGAACATGCGCGCATAGCGCATGAACGGGATGTCTTTCTTGATGCGGAAGAATTCCATGGCTTTATAGTCCCGTCAGCCGATGCTGATGCGGTTGAGCTTGCGCCGCCCGCCGTAGTAAAGATTCATCATCGAGCGCGACACCATCACCGCGCTGAAGATCGAGGTCAGGATGCCCAGGCACAGCACCACCGCGAAGCCCTTGACCGGGCCCGAGCCGAAGGCAAACAGCGCAAGGCCGGCGATCAGGGTTGTGATGTTGGAATCGAGAATCGTGCCCCAGGCGCGGTCGTAGCCGACATATATCGCTGCATGAGGGGTGTTGCCGTTGCGCAGCTCCTCGCGTATGCGCTCGTTGATCAGCACGTTGGCATCAATGGCCATGCCGATGGTCAACGCGATGCCGGCCATGCCCGGCAAGGTCAGCGTTGCCTGCAGCATAGACAGCAGGGCCACCAGGAAAAGAACGTTCGCCGCCAGCGCGACCACCGAAAACACGCCGACCATCGTGTAGTAGATGATCATGAACACCGCGATTGCAGCGAATCCGTAAAGCGCGGAATTGAAGCCTATCCTGATGTTGTCCGCGCCCAGAGACGGGCCGACCGTGCGCTCCTCGACGATTTCCATTGGTGCCGCCAGCGCGCCCGCGCGCAGCAGCAGCGACACGTCCCTCGCCTCCTGGGTCGTCATGCGGCCGCTGATCTGCACGCGGCCGCCGCCGATTTCGGTGCGGATCACCGGCGCGGTGACTACCTCGCCCTTGCCGCGCTCGAACAGCAGGATGGCCATGCGCTTGCCGACGTTGTCCCGGGTGTACTGCTGGAATATCCGTGCACCGGTGCCGTCGAGATTGATGTGCACCGCGGGCTCGCCGGTCAGGCCGTCGAAGCCGGGCTGCGCATCATTGATGCGTTCGCCGGTCAGAATCACCTGCTTCTTCACCAGCACCGGCTGGCCGTTGCGCTCGTAATAGAGATCGGTGCCGAAAGGTAGCTGCCCCGCCTTCGCCTGCTGCACGGCAGCGAGATCGAGCATTTTCTCGTCATCGACCATGCGCACTTCGAGGGTCGCGGTGCGGCCGAGGATGTCCTTGGCCTTGGCGGTGTCCTGCACGCCCGGAAGCTGCACCACCACCCGATCTGCGCCCTGCTGCTGAATGATCGGCTCGGCCACGCCCAGCTCGTTGACCCGGTTGCGCAGGGTGTTGATGTTCTGCTGCAGCGCGAACTCCTGGATGCGGCGCTGCGCCTCGATCTTGAGCACGGCGGAGATGCGGTATTCGCCAGCGTCGTCGGCGGTCTTCAGCTCGAGGTCGGGCACTTCCTTGGAGATGCTCACCAGCGCGCGATCACGCAAGGCGGCCTCGCGAAAGCGCACCGTCAGCGACTGGCCGTCGCGCGAGACACCTGAATACTGGATGCGCTGGTCGCGCAGCAGGCCGCGGATGTCGTTGCCGTAGGCGTCCAGCCGCTTGGTCAGCGCGGACTTCATGTCGACCTGCATCAGGAAATGCACGCCGCCGCGCAGGTCCAGCCCCAGGTACATCGGCAGCGCGCCGATGGAAGTCAGCCACTCCGGACTGCGCGACAGCAGGTTCAGCGCGACCACGTAGTCGTCCCCGAGCGCAGTCTGCACGATGTCCTTGGCCTTGAGCTGATCCTCGGTCGAGGAAAAACGCGCCTTGACGCTGGTCGCGTCCAGCGCAAGGCCTTCGGCTGCGAGTTCCGCCTTCTTCAGTGCATCCTCGACGCGCTCCATCAGCGCCGCATCGACTTTCAGGTTGCTGCGCAAAGGCGAGACCTGCACCGCAGGGACCTCGCCGTAGAAATTGGGCAGCGTGTAGACCAGCCCGACGATCACGACTGCGAGGATCAGCAGGTATTTCCAGAGCGGATAACGGTTCATGGCGATGCCGTACGGGATGAAGGCTGGGAGGCTGGAACGGCGACGCCCCGCAAGCGCGGCAGGAGCGGAAGGTTCCGCTCCTGCACGCCGTCAGGACTTCGCCGGCTCAGGGATTCATTGAATGGTCTTGATCGTGCCCTTGGGCAGAACGGTCTGCACGGCATGGCGCTGCATCTGCACCTCGACGCCCTCGGCAAGGCTGACCGTCACATACTGGTCGTCGACCCTGGTGATGCGACCGAGAATGCCGCCGGCAGTGATGACTTCGTCACCCTTCTGCAGGCCCTCGACCATGGTCTTGTGCTCCTTGGCGCGCTTCATCTGCGGCCGGATCATCAGGAAGTAGAGCACGGCGAACATGGCCAGGATCAGCAGCATGCTTTCGATGCCGCCGCCCTGCGGCGCTGCAGCCGGAACCTGCGCCCAAGCGGGACTGATTAACACGGTGTACCTCCGTTACGGAAATGGTGCGCCTCAAGCCGGGCAGTTCCGGCGTCCGGGCACTTCGTCAAAGTGTTGTATTTTAACATCATTCCCCCTCATTTTGACCGCTCATTTCGGCCACTTCGGCGGCAAAGGCGGCCAGTCGGCCGGCGCCGATCGCCGCCCGCAGGCCGCGCATCAACTCCTGGTAGTAATGCAGGTTGTGCAGGGTATTGAGTCGCGCACCGAGCATTTCGTTCACCCGCTGCAGATGATGCAGATAGGCGCGGGTGAAATGGCGGCAGGTATGACAGGCACAATCCGGGTCCAGCGGCGACAGGTCATCACGATAACGGGCATTGCGCAGCTTGATCACGCCGCGGCGGGTGTACAGCCAGCCGTTGCGGGCGTTGCGCGTGGGCAGCACGCAATCGAACATGTCGATCCCGGCGCTGACCGCGGCGACGATGTCGGCCGGCGTGCCGACGCCCATCAGGTAACGCGGCCGGTCAGCGGGCAGGCGCGGCGCGGTATGGCGCAGTATGCGCAGCATGTCGTCCTTGGGCTCGCCCACCGACAGCCCGCCGATGGCATAGCCGTCGAAGCCGATGTCCGTCAGCGCCGCCAGAGAGCGGTCGCGCAGGTCCTCGTGCATGCCGCCCTGGACAATGCCGAACAGGGCATTGGGGTTGCCGGCATGGGCTGCCTTGCTGCGCGCCGCCCAGCGCATCGATAATTCCATCGACTCGCGTGCAACGGCATGGTCCGCGGGATACGGCGTGCACTCGTCGAAGGCCATCACGATGTCGGAGTTCAGCACGCGCTGGATGCGCATCGACTCCTCGGGCGTCAGGAAGCAGGCATCACCGTTGACCGGCGACTGGAACTTCACGCCCTCCTCGCTGATTTTCCTCAACTCACCGAGGCTGAATACCTGGAAACCGCCGGAGTCGGTGAGGATCGGGCCGTCCCAGCCCATGAAACGGTGCAGGCCACCGTGGGCGGCGATGACCTCGAGCCCGGGTCTCAACCACAGGTGAAAGGTGTTGCCGAGCACGATCCGCGCACCCAGTCCGCGCAATTCGTCCGGCGCCATGCCCTTGACCGCACCGTAGGTACCGACCGGCATGAACACCGGGGTTTCGACGGTGCCGTGCGCGGTTTCAAGCAGGCCGCAGCGTGCGGCGCCGTCGGCGGCGGTAACCCGGAATTGCATGTGTTTCACTTTCCCGGCGCGCGATCGATCAGCATCGCGTCACCATAACTGAAAAAACGGTAACGCTGCGCGATGGCATGGCGGTACGCGTTGCGGATGTTTTCAATGCCGCCGAAGGCCGACACCAGCATCAGCAGCGTCGAGCGCGACAGGTGGAAATTGGTGACCAGGCGGTCGACGATGCGAAAGCGGTAGCCGGGCAGTACGAACAGCGTGGTCTCGGCGGCCCCCGCGACGGGCTCCCCGGCCGCAGCGGCGCTCTCCAGCGCGCGCAGGCTGGTGGTACCGACAGCAACGACGCGGCCGCTCGCCTCGCGTGTCGCCGACAGCGCATCGACGGTTGCCTGCGGCAGGCTGTACCACTCGCTGTGCATGCGGTGTTCGGACAGATCCTGCACCCGCACCGGCTGGAAGGTGCCGGCGCCCACATGCAGTGTCAGCGTTGCGACGCCGACGCCTTTCGCGCGCAGTGCGCCGAGAATCGCCTCGTCGAAATGCAGGCCTGCGGTGGGTGCGGCAACGGCGCCCGGGGTCTTCGCATAGACGGTCTGATAGCGCGTCTCGTCTTCGGCGTCCGGCTTGTGGCCGATGTACGGCGGCAAGGGCACCGCGCCATGACGCTCGAGCAGCGTCCACACATCGTCATCACCGGCAAATTGCAGCCGGTAGAGCTCGCCATTGCGGCCCAGCACCTCCGCCTCGACGCCGTCGCCGAGCAGCAAGCGACTGCCCGCCCTCGGGGCATGGCTCGCGCGCAGCTGAACATCGGCCTGATGCAGGCCGTTGACGCGCTCGACCAGCACCTCGACCCGGCCGCCCGAGGCCTTGCGCCCGAGCAGGCGTGCCTTGATCACGCGGGTATCGTTGACCACCAGCAGGTCGCCGGGATCGAGCAGCGAGACGATGTCCGGAAACAGGCCGTCGCGCAGGACTCCAGTGGCCCCGTCGAGGTGCAGCAGGCGGCTGGCACTGCGCGTTCCGGCGGGTGCCTGCGCGATCAGTTCCGGCGGCAGGTCGTAATGGAAATCGTCCAGACGCATCGGGCGGATTATACGGATGGTTGCCGTGTTCCCGGCGTTTCGCCGATAATCATCGGCCCCGTGCCTCGGTGGTGGAATTGGTAGACGCGCCGGACTCAAAATCCGGTGCCGCAAGGCGTGTCGGTTCGAGTCCGACCCGAGGCACCACTCTGACAACACTGCCAGTCCTGTATGTCGCCGCCTGATGGCGCCTGCCGGGCACCCCATAAATACGGAAATCATCATGAGCGAACCCGAAATCGGCGTCAGCATCGAAGGCCATGTAGCAACGGTGGAGCTGCGCCGTCCGCCCAACAACTTTCTCGACGTCGAGCTGATCGGCGAACTGGCCTCCGCGCTGGAGGCGCTGGACCGTGACGCGAATGTGCGCGCCGTGGTGCTCGCCGCCGCCGGCAAGCATTTCTGCGCCGGCGCCAACCTTAAAAAGCGCGTTGACGACGAGGCTGCCGGCAAGAAGCAGGCGGTGCAGCCGCGCCACCTCTACCATGAAGCCCAGCGCCTGGTGCTGACACGCAAGCCGATCGTCGCTGCCGTGCACGGCAGCGCCATCGGCGCCGGCCTCGGCCTCGCGCTGGTCGCCGATTTCCGCGTCACCTGCAAGGAAGCGCGGCTCGCCGCCAATTTCGCCGCGATGGGTTATCACCCCGGTTTCGGCATGACGGTGACTCTGCCGCGGCTGGTCGGTCACCAGACCGCGAAATGGCTGTTCCTCACCGGCAAGCGCATCCCCGGCGAGGAAGCCGTCGCAATGGGTCTTGCCGACCGCCTGGTGCCGCAGGACCAGGTGCGCAAGGCCGCACAGGAGATGGCCGCGGAAATGGCGAAATGCGGGCCGCTGGCCGTGCAGGCCACGCGCGAGACGCTCAACGGCGACCTCTACCCTGCCTTCCGTGCCGCGACCGAGCGCGAGGCCTTCATCCAGATGATGCTGCGCGAAACCAACGACTTCAAGGAAGGCGTCAAGGCCGGATTCGACCGTCGCGATCCGGTCTTCACCGGCAGCTGAGGCCCGGGGGGGCGGACATGGCGACCGCGGCGACACAACGCATCGAGGTCCGCATCCAGGAGTTGTCGCAGTTGTTCAACTCCATGGATCCGACACCCTTTCATCACAAGGACCTGGATCCGGACGCCGAGGAGTTCATTACGAGCTGGGCGCAGGAGTTGCCGCGCGAGGGAGAGTTCGAAATCCTGATCCACCTCGGCAGCGGCGGCACCCCGCACGACGCCGAAGCCGTGGCGCAGGAAGCGCTCGGCAACTACTTCAGCTACCGCGCGGCGCAGGCCCGGCGCGAATTCCGCCACCTGATGCAGCGCGGCCGGCAGAGCCTGGTGATCGGTCTCGGCTTTCTCGCCGCCTGCCTGCTGGCCGCCGAGCAGATCGGCCAGCACGCCGGCGGCGCCTACGCGGCGATACTGCGCGAGAGCGTGATCATCGGCGGATGGGTCGCGATGTGGAGGCCGCTGGAAATTTTTCTCTACGACTGGTGGCCGCTGGCCAACCGCAGGCGCATCCTCGAAAAACTGGGCCGGGCGAAGGTGCGCGTCGCTAGGGTTTAGCGACCACCTCGATGTTGTCGATCAGGCGCGTCTTGCCCAGCCGCGCCGCAGCCAGGATCACCAGTTCGTGGTCGCCGTTGATTGGCAACTGCAGGTCGCTGCGCCGGCGCACCGCGACGTAATCGGGCTTCCAGCCATGTTTCGCCAGCTCCGCCATCGCCGCCAGTTCGATGCGCTGGTAGTCGCGCGCACCCAGAGCAATCTCGCCGCGGGCGTTGCGCAGCACGCGATAGAGCCGCGGCGCCTCCTGGCGTTCGGCCGGGCTCAGGTAGGAGTTGCGCGAGGACAGCGCCAGGCCATCCTCGGCGCGCACGGTTTCGGCAAGGATGATCTCGATCGGCAGCGCGAACTGGCGCACCATGTTGGTGAGCACCAGGCACTGCTGGTAATCCTTCTTGCCGAAAATAGCGGCATGCGGCGACACCATGTTGAAGAGCTTCAGCACCACGGTGGCAACGCCGCGAAAATGACCGGGGCGTGCGCCGCCGTCAAGGATGTGCTGCAGGTCCGAGGGCTCGACGACATAGGTCTGCGGCTCGGGATAGATCTCCCGCTCGTCCGGCGCAAACACCACGTCAACACCGGCATTGCGCAGCCGCTCGCAATCCGACTGGAAGGTGCGCGGATACCGGTCGAAATCCTCGCGCGGGCCGAACTGCAGGCGGTTGACAAAAATGCTGACGACGGTGCAGGCCGCACGCGGCTTGGCAATGCGCATCAGCTCGATGTGCCCCTCGTGCAGGTTGCCCATCGTGGGCACGAATACGTTGTCCGGCTCGCGGCGCAGGCGTTCGCGCAGTTCGGCTACGGAGTGGATGACGTCCATGGACAGCGATGAGCTAGGAATGATGAGCGATGAGCGAAAACCGCCGCATCATACGCGATAAAGGAAGCGGGCGGCGCTCATCACTCGTCGCTCATCATTCATCACGGCCTCAGAACGAGTGTTCCTTGCCCGGAAACTTCCCTGCCCGGACTTCCTCGACGTAGAGCGCGACCGCATCCTGGATCGAACCGGCCGCCGCCTTCATGTAATTCTTGACGAACTTGGCCTTTTTGCCCGGGTAGACATCGAGCATGTCATGCAACACCAGCACCTGGCCATGGCAGTCCGCGCCGGCGCCAATACCGATGGTCGGCACGCCGGCCGCCGCGGTGACCTGGCTCGCCAGCGCCGCGGGAATCGCCTCCAAGACGATCATGCCGGCACCCGCCTGCTCCAGGATGCGTGCGTCGTCGAGCAGGCGCTGCGCATCGTCATCGGCCCTGCCCTGCACGCGGTAGCCGCCAAGCTGGTGAACCGACTGCGGTGTCAGCCCGAGGTGCCCGCATACCGGGATGCCGCGCTCGGTGAGGAAGGAGATGGTTTCCAGCATCGGCCGCCCGCCCTCGACCTTCACCATCTGCGCACCGGCCGCCATGATTTCGGCGGCGTTGCGGAAGGCGTCCTGCGGACTCACCTGGAAGGTGCCGAAGGGCATGTCGCCGATGATGAAGGCGCGTTTTGCGCCGCGCGCCACACAGGCGGTGTGGTAAACCATGTCGCGCAGGGAGACCGGCAGAGTCGATTCGTGTCCCTGCAGCACGTTGCCCAGAGAGTCGCCGATCAGCAGCGTATCGAGGCCTGCGCCGTCAAGCAGGGACGCGAAGCTCGCGTCATAGCAGGTCAGCATCGTGATTTTCTCGCCGTCCCGCATCATCTTGTGCAAGTTGCTGAGCGTCATTCGCATGGGGAAAACTCTCCTGGCTATCCGCCCTGGCTGAAAAATTCGCGCGGGCCGCGCATGGCATTGATACGCCGCAACAATAAATCAAAATCCGCGGCCGAATCAACGAAGTTCATGTTCTCGGAATTGACGATCAGCAACGGTGCCGCGCTGTAGTGATGGAAGTACCGGGCATACGCATCAGCGAGTCGGAGCAGATATTCGTCAGGAATCGATTTTTCGTAACGGGTGGCACGCCGCCGCACGCGCTCCACCAGGGTTTCGGCACCAGCCTGCAGGTATACCACCAGATCGGGCTGCGGCGCCTGCGGTTTCAGGTGATCGTAGATCTGGCGGTAGAGGGCGAGCTCGTCGTCGTTGAGATTCAGGCGCGCGAACAGCGGATCCTTCTCCAGCATGAAATCGGCAACGGTCACACCGCCGAAAAGGTCGGACTGGGCGAGATCGCGCACCTGGTTCATGCGCTGGAACAGGAAAAACAGCTGCACCGGCAGCGCATGGCGCGCGGGATCCCGGTAGAACCCGGGCAGGAAGGGATTGGCATCGGGATCCTCGAACAGCGTCGCTGCTCCGAGATGCTCCGCGAGGCGGCGCGCCAGCGTGGTCTTGCCCGAACCGATCGGCCCCTCGATCACGATGTAGCGGTAGCGGGGATTCAGCGTCATGCCGGCATCCGCTGCAGCTGTGCAACGCTGCCGGCATCCAGCCGCGCGGCCAGCTCTCCGACCAGGCCGCGTCCCGGCACCGGCGTGCCGGGCGCGATCTCGGCCAGCGGCACCATCACGAAGGCGCGCTCGAGCATGCGTGCATGCGGGATCGTCAGGCCCGGCTCATGCAGCACGAGGTCGCCGTAGAGCACGATGTCGAGATCGAGTGTGCGAGGGGCATTGGGAAAATCGCGCACCCGACCGTGTGCGCGCTCGACATCGAGCAGCGCGGCAAGCAGCGCATGGGGCGTAAGCGCGGTCTCGATCATCGCCACCGCATTGATGAAATCAGGCTGGTCGGCGTAGCCGACGGGCGCGCTGCGGTAGAGCGAGGACTTCGCGACAAGCCGGGTTCCAGGTAATGCGCCCAGCGCGGCGAAACCCGCTTCGATCTGGCGCAGCGGTTCCCCGATGTTCGCACCGAGCGCAACGCAGGCAGCGTGCGTGGCGGCGGGCACCCGCTTCACCCGGCAGCCGGCGTTTCCGCTGCCGGCTTGCGGCGACGGCGCTTGCGGCGCTTTTTCGCCGGGCCGCTGTCGGCGACCAGCATGCCCGCCCGCGCATCGGCATCGGCATCCTGGAAGCTGGTCCACCAGTCTCCGAGCGACTTGTCGACCTCCCCGCTTTCACAGCGCAGCAGCAGGAAATCATAGGCTGCGCGAAAGCGCGGATGTTCCAGCAGGCGGAACGGCCGCTGGCCCGAACGCTGCTCGAAACGCGGCTGCAGCGCCCACAATTCCTTCATGTCCGAGGTGTAGCGCCGCGGAATGGCGAGCTGCTCGGTCTGCCGGTCGAGCATTTCGTCCATCGCCTCGTAGAGCGCGGGGATCGGCGGCACACCGCGCGCCTCGGTCTTTTTCCAGGCCGCGAGCACCTCATGCCACATCAGCGCCGCGAACAGGAAGGCCGGCGAAACCGGCTTGCCGTCGCGGATGCGCGCATCGGTGTTCTTCAGCGCGAGCATCACGAAACGCTCACCCATGGGTTGCTCAAGGATCACGTCGAGCAGCGGCAGCAGGCCGTGATGAAGCCCCTCCCTGCGCAGACGCTTCACGCATTCGGCAGCATGGCCCGACAGCAGCAGCTTGAGCATTTCATCGAACAGCCGCGCCGCCGGCACATTGGCCAGCAGTTTCGCCAATGCCTTCACCGGCTTGCGCGTCGGCGCATCGATTTCCAGCCCGCAGGAGGCGGCAAAACGCACCGCGCGCAGCATGCGCACGGGATCCTCGCGATAACGCTGCGCGGGATCGCCGATCATGCGCAGGCGCTTGCGTCTGAGATCGGCAACGCCGCCGTGATAGTCCCAGACCTGCTCGCGCGAGGGGTCATAGAACAGCGCGTTGATCGTGAAATCGCGCCGCGCCGCATCCTGCGCCTGGTCGCCCCACACGTTGTCGCGCAACAGGCGGCCGTGCTCGTCCTCGATCTGGGTGCCGGCACTGCCTTCGTCGGCCGGGCCGCGGAAGGTGGTGACCTCCACCAGATCACGGCCGCACATCACGTGGACGATCCGGAAACGCCGGCCGATGATGCGCGAACGGCGGAAAACCGCGCGCACCTGTTCCGGAGTGGCATCGGTAGCGACATCAAAATCCTTGGGATCGCGGCCGAGGATCAGGTCGCGCACCGCGCCGCCGACGACGAAGGCGTTGTAACCCGCTTCCTGCAGCGCATCGCAGGTGCGCAGCGCGCAACTGCCGATGCGGTCGCGGGTGATGCCGTGCTCGCCCACCGCGATGATTCGCGGTTTGGCCGGTTTGAACATGCGGCCGGAAAACATCCGGCCGAGCAGCTTCTTGATCATGCGGAAATCATGCGGAAATGGCGGGCGGCATGCTCTGGAATGACGGCTTATGCCGTCGGCTTGCCGCAGCTGGGAAAACCGGCGCGATTATACATGCCCCGCCGATGCGTCCCGCCCGCAATCAGCCGAGGCTGATGATCGGCCAGCCCCGCGCCTCGGCGTGGGCGCGCAGGGCCGCATCGGGATCCACCGCCACCGGATGGCTGACCATCCCGAGCAAGGGCAGGTCATTATGGGAGTCGCTGTAAAATGTTGATTTTAAATGACTTTTTAAGCCTTCCCCGCGGGCGGCCAGCCATGACTCGAGGCGCTCTACCTTGCCCTCGCGAAAACTCGGCGTGCCGCTGACGCCGCCGGTGAACTCGCCGTCGCGGACCTCAGGCTCGGTGGCGATCAGGTGTTCGATGCCGAAGGCGCGCGCGATCGGCGCGGTGACGAAGCTGTTGGTCGCGGTGATGATCGCGCACAGGTCGCCGCGGTGGCGCTCTACCAGTTCCCGCGCCGAATCGCGGATCATCGGTTCGATGCGTTCGCGCATGTACTCCGCATGCCAGGCATCGAGCACATGGCGCGGGTGGCGCGACAGCGGCTTGAGCTGAAAATCCAGGAACTCGCGGATGTCCAGCGTGCCGGCCTTGTATTGGTCGTAGAACTGCTGGTTGCGCGCCTCGTAGACTTCGCGGTCGAGTACGCCGCGGTCGATCAGGAACTGCGCCCATTCAAAATCGCTGTCGCCGGCGAGCAGCGTGTTGTCGAGGTCGAACAATGCCAGGCTCATGCTTGTTTCCGTTCCATGCTTCGTTTCAGGATTGGTTCAGTCGCGCCGGCTGCAGCAGCTCGCGCGCCAGGGGCACCGTGATCGCGCGCTTCTGCTGCAGCGACAGGCGATCCAGGGTATCGACCAGCGCGCGCAGCGAACTCAGGTCGCGCGGCGCACGCGCCAGCAGGTAGTCGGCCACTTCCGGCGGCAGCGTGAATCCGCGGGCCGCCGCATAGTCGCGCAGCGCCGCGCGGCGGTCCGACTCGCTCAGCGCATGCACCTCGTAGACCAGGCCCCAGGCGAGGCGGGTCAGAAGATCGGGGCGCAGCGACAGTCGCGCCGGCGGCAGGTCACCGGCCGCAAGCAGCACGCCGCTGCCTTCGCGCAGCGTGTTGCAGACATTGAACAGGGCGACCTGGGCCGGGCCGTCAAGGTACTGCACATCGTCGGCGATACAGGCGTCGTCGGGGCGGATTCCGTCCGCAGATCCGCCGAACAGGTGCACGGCCCTGCCGTCTTCGCGAAAGGCGCGCAGCATCGCCTGCAGCAGGTGGCTGCGGCCGCTGCCGCTGCCGCCCCAGAGGTAGAGAAAGCGCTCCGCCTGCCCGCCATGCAGCAGCCCACGCAACGCGGCGACCACCTCGGCATTGGCGCCGACGACAAAATTGTCGAGCGTCGGCTCCGGCGCCGCCGCCAGTTCCAGAACCAGCTGCTTCATTCCCCGGATCTCATTCGCAGCAACCCGTTCACCGCGCCTCACTCACGGTACATGCCGCTCGCGAGGTAATCGCGGCGCAGGTGGCGCGCCCACACCAGCAAAGCCGCGCTGACCGGCAAGGCCAGCAGCACACCGAAGAAACCGAACAGGCTGCCGAAGGCCAGCAGCGCAAATATCACCGCGACGGGATGCAGGCCGATGCGTTCCCCGACCAGCCAGGGCACCAGCAGGTAACCTTCCACCATGTTCGCAAGCAGGAACACGACCCAGATCCAGAGCAGCGGCATGAGTTCCTGGAATTGCAGCAGGCCGGTCAGCGTCGCCAGCACCACGCCGACGATGACGCCCAGGTACGGCACGAAGGTCACCAGTCCGGCAAAAATACCCACCGACAGCGCGTAGTCGAGTCCGACCAGCCACAGCCCTACGGTATAGAACAGCGCCATGCCCAGCATCACCAGCAGCTGTCCGCGCAGGAACTGGCCGAGCACCTCGTCGATCTCGCGGGCGATCAGGTTGATGCGGCCATGATGGCGCCGCGGGATCATGCCGTCGATGCCGCCGACGATGTGATCCCAGTCGCGCAGGAAATAGAACAGCACCAGGGGGACCAGCACCACGTTGACGACGAAACCGACAACGGCGAGCCCACCGCTGGTGAGCGTGGGCAGCAGTTTCAGCGCGAAATCGCGGATTTCTGCGAGGTGGGAGGTCACCCAGTCGCGGACCATCCCCGTTTCCAGCTGCACACCAAGCAATTCCTCCAGCCGCGGCGCCGCGGCAGTGCGCAGCCAGTCGACGAATATGGGTGCCTGATCTGCAATCGCGCGCACCTGGCGGATCAGCAGCGGCAGCAGCACCACCAGCAGCACCAGCACCGCGAGCAGCAGCAGAATCAGCACCAGCGCCGTGGCCAGCGCGCGCGGCACACGGCGACGGGTCATGCGTGCAACCAGCGGATTGCAGATGTAGGCGAGGATCGCCGCCAGCAGGAAAGGCGTCAGGATCGGGCTGAGCAGGTAGATCGCGGCGACGGAGAATGCCGCCGCGGCCAGCCATTGCCAGAGGTGCTGAGGAGTGCGGCCCGGGATACCCATTTAAGCTAAAATTCGTCTCGGTCAGGCGTAATGCCGGCGCCTATCTTATCAGGGCAACCGGATATGGCTGCCGCTCCGCCACTGCAGACCCTCACCGCAAACCCGAGGACCGCCTTGAAACGCAAGAAATCAAACCGCAGGCCGCTGACCTACCGCGACGCCGGCGTCAACATCGATGCCGGCGACGCGCTTGTCGACCGCATCAAGCCCTACGCAAAACGCACGCTGCGCCCCGGCGTGATGGCCGGAATCGGCGGTTTCGGCGCGCTGTTTGCCGTACCGAGGGGCTACCGCGAGCCGGTGCTGGTCTCCGGCACCGACGGCGTAGGCACCAAGCTGAAGCTCGCTTTCGAATGGCGGCGCCACGACAGCATCGGCATTGACCTCGTCGCGATGAGCGTCAACGACATCCTGACGCTGGGCGCCGAACCGCTGTTTTTTCTCGACTACTACGCCTGCGGCAAACTCGATGTCGATGCCGCGACCGACGTGGTGAAGGGCATAGCCGCAGGCTGCGAGATGGCCGGTTGTGCGCTGATCGGCGGCGAAACCGCCGAGATGCCGGGCATGTATCCCGCGGGCGAGTATGACCTCGCCGGCTTCGCCGTCGGCGTGGTGGAGAAAAAACGCATCATTGACGGCCGCAGCATCCGCCCCGGCGACGTCGTGCTGGGACTCGCCAGCAACGGCGCGCATTCCAACGGCTATTCGCTGGTCCGCCGCATCCTCGCGCAGCCGGGCGTGAAACTGCCGGCGAAAATCGGTGGCCGCGCGCTGAAGGATGCCATCCTTGCGCCAACGCGTATTTACGTGAAGCCCGTTCTGCAACTGATGAAAAAAGTGCAGGTCAAGGGCCTTGCCCACATCACCGGCGGCGGCCTCGTCGACAACGTGCCGCGGGTGCTCGGTGCAGGACTGACCGCCGAGATCCGGCGTGAAACCTGGCCACTGCCGCCGCTGTTCCGCTGGCTGCAGGAACGGGGCAACGTCGCCGACGATGAGATGCACCGCGTGTTCAACTGCGGCATCGGCATGGTTGTGGTGGTCGCAGAGGAGGACGCTGCGCGCGCGCAGAAGCTCCTTGAGAAATCCGGCGAGCAGGTCTGGCGCATCGGCAGCGTGCGCCGCCGGCGCCGCGGCGAAGCACAGACCGTAGTCGTCCGGGGGTAACCGTCCTGAAGCGCATCGCGATACTGATTTCCGGGCGCGGCAGCAACATGGAGGCCCTGCTCAAGGCGGAATTGCCGGCGCGGATCTGTGCGGTGATCAGCAACGATCCGGCAGCGAAGGGACTGGCGACCGCGGCGGCACACGGCATTCCCACTGCGGTGGTGGACCACAAGGCCCATGCGACGCGCGAGGACTTCGACGCAGCGCTGGCAAAGGTCATCGACGCGCATCATGCCGACCTCGTCGTGCTCGCCGGCTTCATGCGCATCCTGACCACGGCTTTCGTCAGCCGCCATGCAGGGCGCATGGTCAACATCCATCCCTCGCTGCTGCCGTCATTTCCCGGACTGCATACCCACCGCCAGGCGCTCGAGGCCGGCGTGCGCATCCACGGCTGTACCGTGCATTTCGTGACGCCGCAGCTCGACCACGGGCCGGTCATCATCCAGGCCGCGGTGCCGGTGCTGCCCGGCGACAGCGAAGAAACACTCGCCGCGCGGGTGCTGGCCGAAGAGCACCGCATCTACCCGCAGGCCCTGCGCTGGCTGTGCGAAGACCGCGTTTCGGTGGGTGCCGACGGCCGCGTCGTCATCCGGGGCGCGCGTGACGCCTGCGGCGCGCTGCTGTCGCCGGCCGCCGATGCCTAGAACCCTCATCGCCGCAATCCTGCTGACGGCGACGCTGCTGCAACCCGCAGCGGCGACAACCAGTCCGCCGGCAGTGATCCGGGCCGAGTATGTGCTGTCACTGAACGGCGCCCAGGTCGGGGTGATCCACGAAAACTTCGAAATTCGTGACGGCGGTTATCGCGCTGTCAGTGAAACCCATGCCGTGGGCCTGTTCGCACTGGTCCAGCGGCAGCCCGGCCGTGTAACCAGCAGCGGAAGTGTCGATGACGAGGGCCTGCGGCCAAAGTCCTATGACGCTGTCCGCGGAGGCCGCGAGGAACGGCGCGTGTTGGCCGATTTCGACTGGCCTGCACGCACATTGACGCTGCACCATGACGGCCGTAGCGAGAGCGTCGCGCTGCCGCCGGGCACCCAGGACCGGCTGTCGGCGATGTACCAGTTCCTGTTCCTCGATGCGGAGAGGCTGAGCGGTCTGGAATTCGCGATGACCAACGGCCGCAAGCTCGATCATTACCGCTACGCCCTCGGCCCCGAAACGGCAATCGACACCCCGCTGGGACGCTTCGAAGTCCTGCACCTGGTCCGCCGTCACCGGCCCGGCGAAACCGCGAACGAGATCTGGCTCGCCCGAGACCATCGCCTGATGCCGGTGAAAATGCGCATCGTCGAGGACGATGGCAGTCGCTACGAACAGCTGATCTCGCGGCTGGACATGCGCTGACCGGCAGGCCATGCGTACCAACCCCTCGAAACGCCTGCTTGCCGCTGCAACCCTGTCAATGGCCGCACATGCCGCGTTGCTCGGCGGCATTCCGGTTTCCGCACCTGAGCCCGCCGCACCATTGCTGACCCTGAACGCAAGACTGGAACCCCTGCCGCCGGCGCCTCAGGCAAAACCGGAACCCGCCGCCCCGCGCAAGGCGCAGCCAACACCGCAGCCGCCGCAACGCGTGGCCGCACTGCCCCGTACCGTGACGTCCGAGCCGGTGATCATTCCGGAACCCATGCCTTACGCCGAGCCACTGACTTCGCCGGAAGCCGGGGCGCCGCCGGCTGCCGCCGAAACTGCCGTGGTTGCCAGTGCCGAACCGACGATGTTCCGTGAACCCGAGGCGCCACCACTGCCCGGCTTCCCGCGCAAGGGCCGTATCACCTACCTGCTGACCATGGGTCCGGACCAGTCGCCGGTGGGTCGTACTGTGCAGAGCTGGGAGTTCGAGGGTGAGCGTTACATGGCGGCCAGCCAGTCCGAGAGCACCGGCCTCGTCGAACTGTTCAGACCTCACCGCTATCGCTACCTCAGCCAGGGTTCGATAGTTGCCGACGGCCTGCGCCCCGATCGTTTTCTCGCCAGCATCAAGCGCGGCAGCCGCAGCGAGGAAGCACAGGCTGTGTTCAACTGGGACGAGAAACGCCTGCGGCTGGGCCGCCTGCCGCAGCAGACCACGGTCGAACTGCCCGCCGGCAGCCAGGACTGGATCAGCTTCACCTATAACCTTGCGCTGTCGCTGCCCGCACCCGGCCGCATCACGCTGCCCTTCACCCGCGGCAGCCGGCTCGAGATGGTCAGCTTTGACGTGCTGCCGGCCGAACCCATCGAAACGCCGCTGGGACGGTTGTTCGCAGTGCCGGTGGTGCAGGTGCGCACGGCCGGGCAGGAAAGCATGGCATTGTGGCTCGCCTCCGACTACCGCAATCTGCCGGTGCGCATCCGTTTCTTCAACCGCGAAGGCGAGCTGTCGGGCGAACAGCTGGTCAGCGAAATACAGGTCGGCAATCCATGAAACCCGCAGCATCCGAATCCCCCGCGCGCATCCCGAATGCACTGCGCCTCGCCGACACCGCCCATGCGCTGTCGCGCGTGCTGGCCTTCACTTATCCCGCCGATGCCGTGCTGAGCCGCTATTTCCGTGAACGCCATGTTCTCGGCCCGCAGGATCGCGCCTTCGTCGCCGAAACCGTGTTCGGGGTACTGCGGCGGAAAATGCTGCTCGACCACATCGCTCCCGGCGCCACGCCGGCACAGCTGGTGCTGCTGTGGCTGACGCGTATCGCCGGCTTCAGCAGTCGCGATATCTCGTCCCTTTGCAGCGCTGCCGAATCCGACTGGCTCAACGCACGCCGCGCGCAGCCGGTTTCGGAATATCCGCTGAGCGTCGAGGCCGACCTGCCGCAGTGGGTCGTCGACCGGCTGCTCGCCGCACATGATGCAGATTTCATCCGCGCCCTGGGCCGCGCGCTGCAGGAACCGGCGCCGCTGGACCTGCGCGTCAACACCCTGCGCGGCAACCGCGATGCGGTGCTCACCACCCTCAACAAAAACGGGTTGCCGGCGGCAGCCACGCCCTGGTCACCGGTCGGCATCCGCGTCAAAGGCAAGCCGTCGATCAACCGCCACCCGCTGTTTGCCGACGGCACCATCGAAGTGCAGGACGAAGGCAGCCAGCTGCTCGGTTACCTGCTGGCACCACGGCGCAGCGACCTTGTCGTCGATTTCTGCGCCGGGGCCGGCGGCAAGACGCTGATGCTCGGCGCGATGATGAACTCCCAGGGCCGCCTCTACGCCTTCGACGTGTCGCAGAAGCGGCTTGACCGGCTCAAGCCGCGGCTGAAACGCTCCGGTCTGTCCAATGTGCATCCGCTGGTGATCGCACACGAGAACGACACCAAGGTCAAGCGCCTCGCCGGCAAGATCGACCGCGTGCTGGTCGACGCGCCCTGCAGCGGGCTCGGCACGCTGCGCCGCAACCCCGACCTCAAGTTCCGCCAGTCGCCGGAGAGTGTTGCCGAACTGGTCGTCAAGCAGGCGGCCATCCTCAAATCGGCTGCGCGACTGGTCAAGCCCGGCGGCCGGCTGGTCTATGCCACCTGCAGCCTGCTCGCGGAGGAGAACCGCGACATCGTCGCCGCATTCCTCTCTGCACATCCGGAATTCAGGGCCCTCGATTGCGGTGAGCTGCTGCGCCGCCAGGACATCGAGGTCAAATGCGGGGAATATCTGCAGCTGTGGCCGCAGTTGCACAACACCGATGGATTTTTCGCTGCCACGATGGAACGAATCCCCGGCTGAACCGCATGCTGCGCCGTGCTAACATGATTTGCAGCGCGCCACTGCGGCCGCGGTAAAACCTCCGAAGCGTCTTGATGTCCGCATCCTCCGAATTCCAGGCCCTGCTGCTTGACCTGTGGGCCGACCTGCAGAGCGTCAGTATGCTCTGGCAGGTTGGCACCCTTGTCGCCTGCATCGCTGCCGGCTGGCTGCTGTCGCACTACTACGACCGCAGGCTGCTCGGCCGCGCGCCGGCCGATGCCACGCAGGCGCTGGGCATCGGCAGCCTGAAACGGCTGATGTTCCCGCTGTCCGCGCTGGTGCTGGTGCTGGTCGCCAAGGCCGTGCTGCGCCACTGGCACAGCACCCACCTGCTCAATGTCGCGGCAGCACTGCTGCTGGCGATGGCGCTGATCCGGATGTCGATCTACATCATGCGCCACACCTTCGCGCCCAGCGCCTGGCTGCGTGCCTCCGAGCGCTGGATCAGCTGGGTGGCCTGGGGCGGTGTCGCGATATACCTGACAGGACTCTGGCCATACGTGCGCGAAGCCCTGCTCGAAATCGGTTTCACGCTGGGCGAGCAGAGGTTCTCGCTGCTGCTGGTGCTGCAGGGCACGCTGTCGGTGATCGTCACCATCCTGGTAGCGATGTGGCTGGGCCAACTGATCGAATCACGGCTGATGCGCGCCACCACCATGCAGGTCAACCTGAGGGTGATGTTTTCGAAACTTGCGCAGACCCTGCTGCTGCTGGCTGCCATCCTGGTCGCGCTGCCCGCGGTGGGCATCGACCTCACGGTGCTCTCGGTCTTCGGTGGCATGCTCGGTGTCGGCATCGGCTTCGGCCTGCAGAAGATTGCCGCCAACTACATCAGCGGCTTCATTATCCTGATGGACCGCTCGGTGAGCCTCGGCGACCTGGTCACCATCGGCGAACATACCGGCACACTGACCCGGATGACCGCGCGCTATGTCGTTGTGCGCAGCCTCGGCGGGCTCGAAGCAATCATTCCCAACGAAACCATCATCACCTCGACGGTGCTGAACCATTCCTTTTCCGATCGCAAGGTGCGCGTCGGACTGCCGATACAGGTGGCCTACGCCACCGACCTTGATCTCGCGCGGAAAATCATGGTCGATGCGGCAATCGCCCACCCGCGGGTGCTGAAGGATCCGGCGCCCGGCGCCCTGATCGTGACCTTCGCCGACAGCGGCATCAACCTCGAACTGGGAGTCTGGGTTGGCGATCCGGACCAGGGAGTCGCCGGCCTGCGCTCCGACCTCTACGCCACGATCTGGCGCGAGTTCCAGGCACAGGGCATCGAAATCCCCTTCCCCCAGCGCGAAATCCGGGTGCTTGGCAACGTTAAAACCACAACTTAAAAATAGTTATTTTAATCAATAAAAACAATAGGATAGATTTTAGTTCAAATTATATTTCAGCCCTTGGACTATCCCGGGGCAAGGTTCTTCAGTACACTGCTTGATATTGTTTTAACGCGTCAAAAAGCGAGGAGTTCAATGTTTACAGGGGTTCTGGATCTGCCGTGGTGGGGCTATGTTGTGTATGCGCTGGTGCTCACCCACATCACGATTGCCGCCGTCACGATTTACCTGCACCGCCATTCCGCGCACCGCGCGCTGGACCTGCACCCGATCCCTGCCCATTTCTTCCGCTTCTGGCTGTGGCTGACCACCGGCATGCTGACCAAGCACTGGACGGCCATCCACCGCAAGCACCACGCCAAGTGCGAGACCGTCGAGGATCCGCACAGCCCGCAGATCTACGGCATCCGCAAAGTACTGCTGCAAGGCGCCGAGCTCTACCGCAAGGAAGGCCGCAACCAGGAAACCCTGGACCGCTACGGCTACGGCACCCCGGACGACTGGCTCGAGCGCAAGCTCTACAGCCATGACCGCTGGGGCATCGGCTCGATGCTGGTAATTAACCTTGTGCTGTTCGGGCCGATCGGCCTGACAATCTGGGCGGTGCAGATGGCCTGGATCCCGTTCATGGCCGCCGGCATCATCAATGGCGTGGGCCACTACTGGGGCTACCGCAATTTCCAGCCCGAGGACTCGAGCACCAACGTATTCCCCTGGGGCATCCTGATCGGCGGCGAGGAACTGCACAACAACCACCACGCCTACGCCACATCGGCCAAGCTGTCGAATCGCTGGTACGAATTCGACATCGGCTGGCTCTATATCCGCATCCTCGAGATGATGGGGCTGGCGAAAGTGAAGAAGGTTGCACCGAAGCTGATGCTCGACAATTCGAAAACCCGTTGCGACCTTGCCACCCTGCAGGCCATCGCCACTCACCGCTACGAGGTGCTGGCGAAATACACCGCCTCGCTGCGTGCGACCTGCGCCGCTGAACTTCAGACCCTGAAGAAGCATGCCATCAGCGTCGACACCGGCAAGCTCAAGCGCTGGCTGCATATCGACAAGGCCGCGTTGCCTGCCGCCGAACTGGAACAGCGCGAAGCGGTGATCCGCCACAGCAGCGTACTCGCCACGGTCTACACCATGCGCGACGAACTCGCGCAGCTGTGGCAGCGTTCCACTGCGTCCAAGGAGCAGCTCGTCAAGCAGCTCGAGGACTGGTGCCACCGCGCCGAAGCGAGCGGCATCGAAGCCCTGCAGCAGTTTTCCCGCCAGCTGCGCTGCTATGCCTGAAGCACCGCGCCTGACGGCACAGTGCTAAAAAAAACCCGCCGAAAGGCGGGTTTTTTGTTGCTACTGGTTTAGCACTCTGCGCTTGATCCTGGCTGGCCGCGCGCATGCCTCATGCCTGTTTTTCACGAGTTGCCGGATGGGAAGAGCTCTTGCGGCAATAAAAAACCCGCCTGACGGCGGGTTCTTCATTGCCGCTGGCGCGGCGTTTACTTGATCTTGGCTTCCTTGTACACCACATGTTTGCGAGCGACAGGATCGAACTTCTTGATCTCCATCTTCTCGGTCATCGTGCGCTTGTTCTTGGTGGTGGTGTAGAAGTGGCCGGTGCCGGCAGTGGATTCGAGCTTGATTTTGTCACGCATGGTCTGCTCCTCAGATATTCATGCCCTGCTCGCGCAGGTCGGAGAGCACGACATCGATGCCCTTGCGGTCGATGGTACGCAGGCCGGCGTTCGATACGCGCAGGCTGACCCAGCGGTTCTCGCTCTCGACCCAGAACCGGCGCTTGTGCAGGTTGGGCAGGAAACGCCGCTTCGTCTTGTTGTTGGCATGGGAAACATTGTTCCCGATCATCGGCTTCTTGCCGGTGACGTCGCAGACCCGAGGCATGGCTGTGCTCCGCAAATTCAGAAAAGGGCGGATCATACACCGGAACCGCCCTTCGCCTCAAGCCGTAAGAGCCCTCGGCGCAAATCCCAGGGAAAACACATAATTCAATAAAAACAAATACTTATAACAATCCGCGCTCGGCAAACGAGAGAGCGCCGTCGCCTGCCACCACAAAATGGTCCAGCACCCGCACGTCGACCAGTCCCAGCGCCTGCTTCAGCGCGGCGGTAAGCGCCTCGTCGGCGCGGCTCGGCTCGGCCACGCCCGAGGGGTGGTTATGCGCCAGGATCACCGCCGCGGCATTGTGGTGCAAGGCGCGCTTGACCACCTCCCGCGGATAGACGCTGGTCTGGGTCAGAGTGCCGCGGAACAGCTCTTCCGAGGCCACTACGCGGTGCTGTGCATCGAGGAACACCACCACGAACACCTCATGCGGCCGCGCATGCAGCATCAGCCGCAGGTAATCGCGCACCGCACCTGGCCCGCTCAAGGCGGCGCCGGCATCGAGCTTCTCGCGCAGCGTGCGCCGTGCAATCTCCAGCGCCGCCTGCAGCTGGGCGTATTTCGCCGGTCCGAGCCCGGGGCTCGCGCAGAAGGCCTCGTTGGCTGCGCCGGCCAGGGCCGAAAGCGAACCGAAACGCTGCAACTGTTCGCGCGCCACTTCGACAGCGGTTTTGCCGCGCACGCCGGTGCGCAGGAATATCGCGACCAGTTCGGCATCGGACAGGCTCTGCGGCCCCTTGGCCAGCAGCTTCTCGCGCGGACGGTCATCCAGCGGCCAGTCAGTGATTGCCATTGCGCGGCACTCCGAAGGGGTTTATTCCTGAACGCGCCGCAGCGGGCCCGGTTTACCCGCCGCTGAAATTGCAGTTACACTTGCGAACCCCTGCCGAGGAAACGCTACGTGCCTGATATTCAAAGCAAATTTGCAAGAAAAAAAGTCCTGCTCGGGATCACCGGCGGCGTCGCCGCGTACAAGGCAGCGGAACTGGTACGCCGGCTGGGTGACCGCGGCATCGAAGTGCAGGTGGTGATGACCGAGGCCGCCTGCGGCTTCATCACACCGGCCACCCTGCAGGCGCTGTCCGGCCATCCGGTCTACACCGACATGTGGGACGGCCGCATCGCCAACGGCATGCCGCACATCGAGCTGTCGCGCGACAAGGATGCCATCGTTGTCGCGCCGGCCACCGCCAACTTCATTGCCAAGTGCGTGCACGGGCTCGCCGACGACCTGCTGTCGACGCTATGCCTCGCTCGCGACTGCCCGCTGATCGTTGCGCCGGCGATGAACCGCCAGATGTGGGAACACCCGGCCACGCAGCGCAACGTCGCCCAGCTCGGGCGCGACGGCGTCACCGTCCTCGGTCCCGACAGCGGCGACCAGGCCTGCGGCGAAACCGGCATGGGTCGCATGCTCGAAGCCGCCGAACTCGCCGAAGCGATCAGCGCCTTTCTCGAACCCAAAACCCTCACCGGCAAGCGCGTGCTGATGACCGCGGGCCCGACCTTCGAGCCGATCGATGCGGTGCGCGGCATGACCAACCGCAGCTCGGGCAAGATGGGTTATGCCATCGCCCGTGCTGCGATCGCCGCCGGTGCCGAGGTCACGCTGGTCTCCGGTCCGGTCAGCCTCGCGGCACCGGCCGGCACCCGAGTCGAACGCGTGCAGACCGCGACGGAAATGTTCGACGCCGTGAAAAAGCATGTTGCCAAAGCCGACATCTTCATCGGCGTCGCCGCCGTCGCCGACTATCGCGTGAGCAAGCCGCGCCAGCACAAGATCAAGAAAACCGACGAAGCCGCACTAACGCTCAGCTTCGTGCCCAACCCGGACATCCTCGGCTGGGTCGCCGCGCGGCCGAAGCCGCCCTTCTGCGTCGGCTTCGCCGCCGAGAGCCGCAACCTCGACGCCTATGCCGACGAGAAGCGCCGGCGCAAGAAAGTCGGGCTGATGATCGCCAACCTCGCACAGAACGCGATCGGCGCCGACGACAACGAAGTGTCGCTGCTCGACGATGCCGGCACCCACCGCCTGCCGCGCGCGCTGAAAGACATCGTGGCACGGCAGATCATCGCGCACATCACCGGACTCGTCGGCCGCAAAGCGCGCAAGCCCCGCTGATCCTGAAACTACGGCCGGTTTCGCCGGCCGCTTGCTGATTCACTGTTCACTGCTTACCGCTCATCCGCCCCTCATGAAATCCATAGACGTCAAGATTCTCGACCCGCGCCTGCGTGACCAGCTGCCGCAGTACGCCACCCCCGGCTCCGCCGGCCTCGACCTGCGCGCCTGCCTTGAAGCGCCGCTGACGCTGCAACCGGGACAGACCGAACTGATTCCCGCCGGCATGGCCATCCACATCGCCGATCCCGGGCTCGCCGCGATCATCCTGCCGCGCTCCGGACTCGGCCACAAGCACGGCATCGTGCTCGGCAACCTGGTCGGGCTGATCGATTCGGATTACCAGGGCCAGCTCTTCGTCTCGACCTGGAACCGCGGCAACGCCGCCTTCACCATCAACCCGCTGGAACGCCTGGCGCAACTGGTGGTCGTACCCGTCGTGCAGGTCGCCTTCAACATCGTCGATGATTTCGAGGCCTCGCATCGCGGCGCCGGCGGTTTCGGCAGCAGCGGCAGGGCGTAACGATGAACGCGGAGCGATGGGCGATGAACGCCGACAAACAGCGGGGACCAGCTTGAGTTCATCACTCATCACTCATCGCTCATCGCTGGTCCTCTTCGCCCATGGCGCAAGAGATCCCGAGTGGGCCGAGCCCTTCCGCGCCATCGCCGCGCGCGTCGCAGCCGACCGCAGCGACCTGGTCGTAAAACTGGCCTTCCTTGAATTCCAGGGACCGGCACTGCCCGAGGCCATCGCGGAACTCGTCGCCGCCGGCCACCGCAGCATCCGGGTCGCACCGCTGTTCATGGCCCAGGGCGGCCATCTCAAGCACGATGTGCCGAGGCTGCTCGCGGAAATCCGCGGCCAACACCCGGATCTCGCCATCGAACTGCTGCCGGCAATCGGCGACGTAGCGGAGCTGCGCGACGCCATCGTCGGCTGGCTGGTCCGCAGCGTTCCCGGAGCCCACGCATGAAACGCCTGCTGTTCATTCTGCTGTTCTGCTTTGCCGGCACGGCCGCCGGAGCAATGCCGCAAATCGAACTCGTGATCGGCAAGCACCGCCTGACTGCGGAAGTCGCCAGCAACGACCCCGACCGCATGCAGGGCCTGATGCACCGGCGCATGCTGCCGGAGAACCGCGGCATGCTGTTCGTGTTCCGTGACGTCGCCCGCCACGGCATGTGGATGATGAACACGTACATCCCTCTGTCGGTGGCCTTCATTGACGAGGCCGGTGTCATCGTCAACATTGAGGACATGCAGCCGCATACCCGAGACTCGCACACCGCGAAAAAACCCGTGCGCTATGCGCTGGAAATGAACCTCGGCTGGTTCCGCAAGCGCGGCATCGGACCGGGCATGAAAATCGAAGGCCTCGATAAAGCGCCGCCGCCGCGCTAAGGCCGGCGCCATGAAAAAAGCCCGGCGATGCCGGGCTTTTTTATTTCAGCTGATGCAGTTCAGCCAAAGTTTTTCGCCGCGAAATCCCAGTTGGCCAGGCTGTTGAGGAAGGTCTCGACGAACTTCGGGCGCGCATTGCGGTAGTCGATGTAGTAGGCGTGCTCCCAGACATCGATCGTCAGCAGCGCCTTGTCCGCGGTGGTCAGCACGGTGCCGGCATTCGAGGTGTTGGCGATGTCAACGCTGCCGTCAGCCTTTTTCACCAGCCAGGTCCAGCCGGAACCGAAGTTGCCGACCGCGCTCTTGGTGAAGGCTTCCTTGAAGGCGTCGAAGCTGCCCCACTTCTTGTCGATGGCTGCAGCCAGCGCGCCCGCGGGCTTGCCGCCGCCGTTCGGCTTCATGCTGTGCCAGAAGAAGGTGTGGTTCCAGACCTGGGCTGCGTTGTTGAACACGCCGCCGGAGGATTTCTTGATGATGTCCTCGAGCGAGGCGTTCTCGAACTCGGTGCCCTTGATCAGGCCGTTGAGGTTGGTGACGTAGGCCTGATGATGCTTGCCGTAATGGAACTCGAAGGTCTCCTTCGAGATGTGCGGCGCCAGCGCGTCCATGGCATATGGCAGTTTCGGAAGTTCGTGTTGCATGCGGTTTCCTCTCGGGTTGTCGCTGGAAAGTTGCGATGATAAGGGAGCCGGCGCGAATGCGCCAAGCGTGGCAGCGGCAATACCCGGCATTGCAGTGCGGACTTTGCCGCTGCGGTGACCGGAACAGGATGCCCGGGCAGGCCGGGCATTCCTTCCGGAGATGGTGTTACAGCGGGATGTTCTGCTGCGCCACCATGCAGAACAGCATCGGGATCGAGAGCATGGTGTTGATGCGCGAGGTCAGCATCGCGACCCGCGCCGCCTTCGCCTTGGCGGCGGCATCCGCCTCGACCATCCCCAGCGCCCTCTTCTGGTTGGGCCAGATGATGAACCAGACGTTGAAAGCCATGATCAGCGCCAGCCACATGCCGACGCCGATATAGACATGGCCTTCACCCAGCGTCAGCGCGCTGCCGAGGTAGCGGTACTTGCCGGCGAGGGCGATGCCGGTCACCACCGTGGCCAGCGCCGACCAGCGGAACCAGAACAGCGCCGCGGGCGCAATCACCTTGCCGATGGCCGGCTTCTGCTCGTCCGGAATCTTCGGCATCGACGGCATCTGCACGAAGTTGAAGTAATAGAGGATGCCCACCCACATCACGCCGCACAGCACGTGCAGCCAGCGGAACACGAAGGCCCACCAGGAGGCATCGCCCATGCGCGCGCCCGCACCGGTGAATATGATCAGCAGCACGAGGATCGCAAATCCTGCGAACACCGTGCGGCCCAGCGACTGGAATATGGCTCCCATGCCTATGCTCCTCCCTTGTGCGGATTGTTGTTGCTGACGGATGAAGCGCGTCGGGAAGGCAGTCTAGCACGGGCTCGCCGCTGACCCGGGACTGCACAGGGCCCGCGACCGGCGCTCGGGAATTGCGTTCAGGCCGCCGCGAGGCTGCCGGTCTCGACCGCAGCGATGGCCTTGGCCTGGTTGAAATCCTGCGCATAACCGCTGCCGTAGAGGCAGCAGGCAATCTGGTTGGCAATCGGCGCCGGCATCGGAATGCGCCCTTCGAGCACGCTCGCAATCCAGCGCGCAGTGGCCTTGGGGTCCTGCGCATCCGGCAGCGGATGCGCGCAGCGCGGCGTGACTTCGGCTTCGAACAGCGGACGTGCCGCACGGTCACGCACCAGCTCGATGCAGGGCCGGCATTGGGCATCGACCACCGGATCGCCGTCGCGGGTTTCGAACAGCAGCGCGGTCCGCTCCGCATCGCAGAGCAGCGACTGCAGCACTGCACGCTCCTGCGCATGCTCCGCGGGCACCAGCTGCAGGGCAGCGCCGGCGAAGGGATCGGCGAGCCTTGCCAGCATCCGCGCCAGCGCGCCGCCGCCGAGCCGCACGCGCAGCGCCAGCAGGTCCGCGAGCGCCGGTGCCAGCGCGCCGGTCGGGACAAAGGCGAGATGTCCTGACTGCAGTTCCTGTTGTGCCTGCGCGAGGCTTGCGCAGGGCATGATGCCCATCTCGCGCAATACATAGGCAGCGGCCACGCCGCGTTCGCCGCTGAGCATGCCGTGCATCAGCACCGGTATGCCCAGCCGCTGCAGGCTCAGCGCCAGCAGCGGCAACAGATTCGGCTGCTCGCGCAGTCCGCTGTAGCTGGGCATCAGCACCGGCCGCCACCGGGTGTCCGGCGGCACCAACTGGAACACACGCGTCGACAGCGCGGCCAGCACGCCGACCAGTTCCTGCGCCGTCAGCCGGCGCTGTTCGATCAGGGCCAGCAGGGCGCCCAGTTCGAGATCCGGCACGCCATCGTCAAACACCGCCGCAAAAAGGGTTTCTGCCTCGCCTTCCGTCAGCACCTGGCCTGCAGCCAGGTCGTCGATCACATGCGCCCACGTCATGCCGTACTCCTCAGGACTGACCACCGCTGGTCTGTGCCCCTGCCCTGAGCAACCCCCGTGCCATGTGCCCGAAACACGCCGCCACTCCGAACATCGAAAGAAAAAACGCCCCTGAGCGCCACCTGCCGGTGCGATTGCCGATCGAGCCGCTTTATTTTGGTGCCGACGCGGAATGATGTTGCAGCGCAACAACTCCGCGCGCTAAGCCCTCAGCGCGCAGGTTTTCGCGTCAGCGGCACGAAGCGTACATCGAGCACCCGGCGCTGCGAGACCTTGCCCTGCGCATCCTTTTCGACCAGGGTCAGCACCTGCGCGCCACCGCGTTCGCCGAGCGGAATCACCAGGCGGCCACCGGGTTTGAGCTGCTCGACCAGCGGCTGCGGCAGATACGGTGCCGCGGCAGTGACCATGATCGCGTCGAAAGGCGCCTGCCCGGGCCAGCCGACATAACCGTCACCGATGCGCGGATGCACGTTCCAGTAGCCGGCCGCCAGCAGGGCCTGTGCTGCCTTGCGCCCCAGCGGCTCGACGATCTCGATGGTGTAGACCGCGCGCACCAGCTCCGCGAGCACCGCGGCCTGATAACCCGAACCGGTGCCGACCTCGAGCACGCGATAATCCGGCTGCAGATCCAGCAGATCCGTCATCAGCGCGACAATGAAAGGCTGCGAGATTGTCTGCTCATGGCCGATCGGCTGCGCATGGTTCTCGTAGGCCTGCGCCGCGCGCGCCGCCGGCATGTAACGGTGGCGCTCCACCTTGCGCAGCGCCGCCAGCACGCGTGCATCGAGTACCGGGCGACTGGTGGCCTGCGCGGTGTCGCGCGCCATCTGCTCGACCTCGGCAATCATCCGCGCGCGACGCGCGTCCAGGTTGTCGGCGGCTTCGGCGATCATGCTCGCTCCCGACAGCAGGCAGGCCACGAGAAACGCCGCGCGGGGCCGCACTGCCGATGCAAAAAGAAAAAGGGGCATACCGTTTCCAGTATGCCCCTGCCGCGCCCGCCGCTGCAATGCGGCGGCGGAATCGCGGAGCTCAGCCCATGCCTGCGATCAGCCTTTCAGGCACTGGCTCATGAACTTCTTGCGCTCGTCACCCGTCTTGCCCTTGGCCTGGGCGCTGCAGTCCTTCATCCGCGCCTGCTGCTTCTGCTGCGCCTCGCTGGGCCCCTTGCCGGAGGCCGATTCGCCCTTCAGGCAGCTGCTCATGAATTTCTTGCGCTCGTCGCCCGACTTGCCTTCGGCCTTCGCATTACAGTCCTGCATCCGCGCCTGCTGCCGCTTCTGGGCTTCGCTGGGTTCCTTCTTCGCCTGCGCGGCCTTTTTCTCAGCAGCCGGAGCACCCTTCTTCGCCTCGCCCTGCTGGGCCTGGACGCTTACTGCAAACAACGCACACATCGCGGCAACTATCAGCTGTTTCATGATTCCTCCCGAATTCGAAAAATATTGAATATAAACAACATGTTATCGATATTCCGCGCAACGCATAACACGTGGCGGCCCGATGACAGGAATAACGCGGCCGGGGCTAGCGGGGATGACAGAGCGCAAAAGCTTCCGCCAGCAACTCATAGGAACGCAGCCGGGAGTCGTAATCGCCGGTGATGGTGATCACCATCAGTTCGTCGGCTTCAAACTGTGACTGGATCTCCAGCAGTCGCTGTTTGACGACATCGGGCGTGCCCAGCACCACGCGGCGGCGGTGGTGCTCAATGCGCTGGCGGTCAACGTCGGTGTACGGATAACGCTCGGCCTCATCCAGCGTGGGTACCGGCGCATTGACGCCGTAGTCCATGTTGAGCCGCCGCAGGTCGACGCTCTGCGCCAGCCGCTCCGCCTGCGCCTGGGTCTCGGCGCAGATCACGAACACGCAAACCAGCGCCTGCGGCTGCGGTTCGCGCGGCGAAGGCTGGTAACGCCGTTTGAAGTCGCGCATCACGGTGTCTCCGCCGCGAGCGCTGATGAAATGGGCGAAGGCGAAGCGCAGGCCCAGCTGCGCCGCCAGTGCGCCGCTGTAATCCGAGGAACCGAGCAGCCAGATCTGCGGACTGCCCTCACCCGCCGGCTGCGCCTTCACCTGTGCAAAGGGATGTCCCTTGGGCAGGTCGTCGTCGAGGTAGGCCGAGAGGTACTGCACCTGCTCCGGAAAATCATCAGCCGAGGGATATCGCCCCTGCCCCATCGCCATCGCGGTGGCCTGGTCGCCGCCCGGCGCTCGGCCGATGCCAAGGTCGATGCGTCCCGGAAACAGCGCCTCGAGCATGCGGAACTGCTCGGCGATTTTCAGCGGGCTGTAGTACGGCAGCAGCACGCCGCCGGTGCCGACCCTGATGGTCGAGGTCGCCGCAGCCAGCCGCGTCACCAGGATCTCCGGACAGGGATCGGCCAGCGCCATGATCGAATGGTGTTCGGCGCACCAGTAGCGGTAAAAGCCGAGTTTCTCCGCCGCCTGTGCGAGGCGGATGGTCTGATGTATGGCCTGCTGCGGCGTATGGCCGCTGATGATCGGGGACTGGTCGAGTACGCTGAGTCTGATCGGGTTCATCCGGAATTCCGCAGGAATATGCGGCCCCGGACAGCCCTGAACATCAGGCTACTGCGCCGGCGGCCGGCCGCCGGTCCGGCGACTGCAGCATTCTAGCCGCATCACCCAGCCCGCGGATGTCCGCCCCGCCGGGCTCCTGGAAAATGCGCAGCCCGAACTCCGGTACGATCGCCAGCAGGTGATCGAAGATGTCCGACTGGATCGCCTCGTATTCGCCCCAGGCGGTGGTATTGGTGAAGCAGTAGATCTCCAGCGGCAGGCCGGTGGGCCCCGGGCTGCGCTGACGCACCATCAGCGTCATCTCCTGGTGGATGCAGGGATGGCTGCGCAGGTAACGCTCGACATAGGCGCGGAAGGTGCCGATGTTGGTCAGCCGCCGCGCGTTGACCGGATCGCGGCCCTGGGCCTCCAGCTTCGCGTTCCACTCACCGATTTCGCGCTCCTTGTCCTCAAGGTAGTCACGCAGCAGCGCAAAGCGGTGCAGGCGCTCGCGCTCGGTGCCGCTGAAAAAACGCACGCTGTTCTGGTCGATCAGCAGCGAACGCTGGATGCGCCGGCCTCCGGACTCGCTCATGCCGCGCCAGTTCTTGAAGGACTCGGTGATCAGGCGCTTGGTCGGGATCGTGGTGATGGTCTTGTCCCAGTTCTGCACCTTCACCGTGTGCAGCGCGATGTCGATCACGTCGCCGTCGGCGTTGAGCTGCGGCATCTCGATCCAGTCACCGACACGCACCATGTCATTCGACGAAATCTGCACGCTCGCCACCAGCGACAGCAGCGTGTCCTGGAACACCAGCATCAGCACCGCGGCCATCGCACCAAGGCCGGAGAGCAGGATCAGCGGCGAACGGTCGATCAACGCCGCGATCATCAGGATCGCCGCGACGGCGTAGATCACGATCTTCACCACCTGCAGATAACCCTTGATCGGCTTGCTCGCCGCATCGGGACGCCTCTGGTACAGCTCATTGGCGACATCCAGCGCCGCGCCCACCGCCAGCGACAGCGTCAGCACGATGAAGGCGCCGCAGACGTTCTGCACCACGGTCACCAGCGCGGCCGGCAGGTCGGGCACGGCCGCAACGCCGGCTGACAGCACCAGCGCCGGCACCACATTGGCCAAGCGACGGATCACGCCATGCCGCGACAGGTCGGTGTTGCGACCCACCGGCGTTGCGCGCAGCACGCGCAGCGCGCCGCGCACGAGGATACGCTTGGCGATCCAGTTCGACAGCCAGGCCGCAGCCAGCAGCAGAGACAGCGCCACCAGCAGGTAGGCGCGGGGATAATCGTTCAGCAAAGCGGAAAGTTGCTCGAAGCCGTCGGTCACGGTCTGTTCTCCTCGTCATGGATTGCGGTCCGTCGTTGCGGACCCTTGAATGACGCGCGCATGCGCGTCGGCGCGGAGAGCGCCTCCCATCAATAAAGACAGGGATATCCGCGGGAGGTTCCCGCGGATTTTCAGGTGATACAGCGGGGACTTATTTTTCGGAGCCGCGGATGAAGGCGTCAAGCACGCCGCACCAGCCCAGCGCAAGGTTCCTGCGGTTGTAACCTCCGCCGCCGAAACCCATGATGCGGCCGCCGCAGAGTTCGTTCGCCAGCACGCACAACCGCTGCGCGGCATGGGCATGCGCCTTCGGCGTGTACTGCAGATGCGCCAGCGGATCTCCGGCGATGCTGTCGGCGCCGGCCTGCAGCAGGATGAAATCCGGCTTGTGCGCGCGCAGGTGTTCTTCCACGCGTTCCCAGGCCTTCATGAACTGCGCGTCGGTAGCACCTGGTGCCATCGGGATATTCAGCTTGAGTCCCGCGCCCGCACCCTTGCCGCGCTCGGTTTCGGCGCCGGTGCCCGGATAAAGAAAGCGCCCGTCCTCGTGGATGTCGGCGTAGATGAAGTCAGGATCGGACTCGTACGGGTAATACAGCCCGTCGCCATGGTGCACGTCGATATCGACATAGGCGACACGTTTCACGCCGTACTGCGAACGCAGCGTGTCGATCACCACGCCGCAGTCGTTGAACACGCAAAAACCCGCCGCATGGCCGCGCGAAGCGTGGTGCAAGCCGCCGATCGGCTGGAAGCTGCGCAGTATCTCGCCCGCCATGATGCGGTGCAGACCATCGAGCGCCGCGCCGACGACATGGGCCGAGGCCTCGTAGACGCCGGAGAAGGCCGGCGTGTCGCCGTGGTCGATCAGGCCGTAACCCTGTTCCGACAGCTCGTGCACCCGCGCCACATGGGCGTCGTCATGGAAACGGCTGATTTCCTCGAACGTGGCCGCACGCGAACCGCAGACCTCGGCGGACTTGTCGAGCTTCTGTCCCGTCGCCTCGTTCCAGAACGCATCCTGCCGGTCCGGCCCCCAGGGATGCCCGTCGGGGAAACCGTAGCTGCCCAGGGCCTCGTCGACATACAGCGCCACTTCCGTTTTCATGCTGCCTCCTGAAAAAACCTGAAACCTTTTAGCCACAGAGGGCACAGCCCGTAGCCCGGAAGCAGGCCGCAGGCCGGAATCCGGGAACACAGTGGCTCATGCGACGACTGACCCGGATTCCACTTCGTTACATCCGGGCTACAGCACCTGCAAAAACTTCAAACCTTTTTAGCCACAGAGGACACAGAGAGCACAGAGAATTTCAAAAGCAAAAGCCGAGAATATTTACGATAAGGTTTCCATTGCGGGTTTTCTCTGTGAACTCTGTGCCCTCTGTGGCTGCTTTTGACTTTGACTTTAAAACAAATCCCCCTGCTTCATAACCCCCGGCACCCGGAACTGGCTGGTATCGCGCTGCATGCCTTCACCGCGCCGCGCCTGGTTGAGGCCGGCCTTTTTGCAGGCGACGTCGAAACGCTGCGCCAGCAGTTTTGCAAATTCACCGCTGCCGCGCATGCGGCTGCCGAACTCGGGATCGTTGTCCTTGCCCCCGCGCAGGGCCTGCACGCGGCTCATCACATGCGCCGCCTTCAGCGGGTAGTGCCGTTCCAGCCACTCGCGGAACAGCGTCTTCACCTCGTAGGGCAGGCGCATCAGGATGTACGCGCAGCGCTGCGCGCCGCACTCCGCCGCCGCGGCGACCAGGGCCTCGATCTCGTGGTCGTTGAGGAAGGGCACCACCGGCGCCACCATCACGCCAGCCGGAATCCCGGCATCCGCCAGCGCGCGCACCGCCTGCAGCCGCCTTGCCGGCGCGGTGCAGCGGGGCTCCATGCGCCGCGCCAGCTCATGGTCCAGCGTGGTCACTGACACGAATACCTCCGCCAGACCTTTTTTCGCCATCGGCGCGAGGATGTCGATGTCGCGCTCGACAAGCGCATTCTTGGTGACGATGCCCACCGGCTGCTTGAATTCGGCGCAGACCTCGAGGATGCCCCGGGTGATGCGCTTCTCGCGTTCCGCCGGCTGGTAGGGATCGGTATTGGCGCCCAGCGCGATCAGCTCGCAGCGGTAGCCGGGTTTGGACAGTTCCTTGCGCAGCAGCTCCGGCGCATTGACCTTGGCGAATATCCGCGTCTCGAAATCGATGCCCGGCGACAGGTTGCGGTAGGCATGGCTGGGCCGCGCATAACAGTAGATGCAGCCGTGCTCGCAGCCCTGGTAGGGATTGATCGACTGGGTGAAGGGAATGTCCGGAGAATCGTTGCGCGCAATGATCGATTTCGCGCGCTCATCGGTGACCACCGTCTTCAGCGCACGTTCTTCCTCCCGGGCGGCAGACTCCCAGCCGTCGTCGAAGGCTTCGCGTTCGACGTTCTCGAAACGCCCTTCCGGATTGACACCCGACCCGCGGCCCTTGCGCGGATCTCTGTGCTTGCCCGACAGCGTGCGCAGGGCCACCCGCTACTCCGCGCGATAGGCGTGAGTCGTCATCAACTCGAAAACCTTGCGCCGGCCGCCATCGCGGCCCTTGCCGGTGACTTCGGTGCGCACCACCGCGACCAGCCGGCCGTGATGCACGACCTTCGAGCGGACGCGCAGCGAACGGCCCTCGCCGGGACTGATGTACCAGGCCGACAGCGCGGTCAGCTGCCAGTGCGGCGTCAGCGCGGCCACCGCATTGTCGGCAGCGAGTCCGAGCAGGATGCCGCCCTGCACATGGCCGACGCGGTTGCCGATATGCGGCCCGTTCCTCACCACCGACTGCGCGCTGCCGGGGCTGTGTTTCGCATCGACGCTCCAGAAGCGGTCGATGAAGGCGCCGCCATGCGCCTGGGTCTGCGCCAGCGCTTCTTCGGCGATGGCGATGACCTTTTTCTCGTCAGGCCGCAGCTTGCCGCCGGGAATCTCCGGTGTCGGATTCTCTCCGCGGCGGCGGTGCGGCACCGGATGCAGCTCGACGCCTTTCGGCGGCTTGAGGATCATGAAGGTGCCGGTGCCCGTGCATACCGGCCCCGCGGCATTGCCGATCTGCACCGTGCTGACGCCTTGCCGTCCCGCCGCGCCCTCGACGAAGCCGAGCATCGCGCCGCGGCCGTCGAGCCTTCCGGTGCGCTGCGCGCCGGTGAACTGCAGATTCATGGTCACCGTTGCCAGCCGCGTATGCGAAGGCAGGCCCGCGCGCACCGCCGCCGCCATCACCAGATCAGCGAGGATCGCGAAACCCGCCATGCCCAGCTGGCCGTCGGCCTGCGCGCAATGCGGCGCGACATCCACCGACAGCGCGGTGTAATCAGTGCCGACATGGTCATAGGACAGATCAAGAAAATTGCCGGCGAAGTGGTAACCGGGTTCGCGGTTGAGCGCGATGCCGCGCATGACCTGCGCGCGGATGAAATCCTGGATTGAATCGGACATTGCGGAGTGTGGGGAAACGTCTGTAGAGAATGCTGCGTGATCGAAGGCCGTCAGCGGCCGATTGTAACAAGCGCACTGATCGTAAGTCCGCACCGTGTATTATTATAAGTATTTGATTTTATTAATATTTTTTTAATTCCCTGGCGATGGCATCGAGCGCCGCCTGCGGCGCCCCGCCCTGCACCCGCGCCAGCTCCAGCGCAATCGTGTTCAGTGCGCGATAGGCTGCGGCGATCCGCGGATCGGCATTCTCCAGCGCGGCCAGCTGCCGTTTCACCACCTCCGCATCACCGCGCGCCACCGGACCGGTCAGCGCACGCGTGGTGCCCAGCGCAAACACGTTGTCCAGCGTTTCGCGCGCCAGCGGTTCCATCATGCGCTGCGCGGTTGCGCGATCGAGTCCGGCCTTTTCGTACAGCCGCAATCCCGCCTCCATCAATGCGGTGAGGTCGTTGCAGACCAGCACGCTCGCCGCGTGGTACAGCGTCTTGCCCGATGCATCGATGGTCGCGATCTGCGCGCCCAGACTCTCGAAAAGCGGTTTCAATACCGCGATGGCCGCGGCATCGCCTTCGGCCGTGCACCAGGTACCGGCGAAGGACTTCACGGCAGCAGCCGGATCGGCAAAACTTTTCAGCGGATGCAGGCTGGCGACGTGCGCGCCCGCGGCCGCCAGCGGTGCCAGCAGCGACGAAGGCTGTGATCCGCTGCAATGAAACACGATGTCGCTGGCACGGACCCTGCCGCTAGCGGCCAGCGCTGCCGCCACCGGCGCGATTGCCGCATCCGGCGGGGTCAGCAGCCACAAGGCGGCAGGCCGCATCTCCGGCAACCGCCGCACCGCGCGGCCGCTGCCGATGAAATCCACCGCCGACTGCGCCGTCGCGTATTCCGCGCTCAGCACGTCCTGCAATACGCAGGCACCACCACGCGCGAGCAACGCCGCCAGCGTGCGGCCGGCGCGTCCGGGCCCGATCAGGTTGAGTGTTTGTGGCGTTGCAGTCATGGCGGCATGGTAGCGCAGCCGCAGCGGGCGGCCTGCACTCAGTGACCGTCATCAGCCGCCTGCGCCCGCCGCGGCGACAGCCGTGCGGCGATCTGCCCGGCGACGAACTGAGGCACCGACACCACGGTCATCGCGATGATCGCCAGCGGCCACAGCGACAGCGAATTGCCGCCCAGCGCAAGCGCCGTGGCTTGTCCCGCCGCCATCGCCAGCGTCCAGCGCCAGGGCCACCGCGGCCAATGCCAGGCCAGCGCGAACACGATCACGCACATCAGCGGAATGCCGATGCTGAAATACTCACCGGCATCCCAGGCCTCGCGGCGCCCGGTCGCCTGCGCGATCGCCAGGCACACCGCGAAACCGCCGCCCGCGGCCAGCGCATAAGGCAACCAGCCCCCGGCGCGCGGCCCGCTCATTTCCAGCGCAGCCCCCCGACCATCAGCCGCGCCGAACGCACCGCCTCGTCGAGATCGGTCCGTATGCCCCGGAAAGTGATCGTGAACAGGGCGATGCGCTCCGGCCCGAACACGTTGTAGGTGAAGGACGTCAGCAGGTTGGCGTTGTCGTAATACACCGCCTCGTACACCGTGCCATGCTGCGGCAGTTCGGCATCGCCCGCACGCGCCATCAGCCAGCCCCCGCGCGCCCCTCCCTGCTCCGCCTTGCGCAGCCGCTCGCGGGCACCCGCATACTGCTCGGGGTCGAGTTTCCCGGACACGCTCAGCTGGATCATCTCGTTGCCGGCGTTGAAAAAGCTCGCCATCGCGAAAGAACTGCGCAACTCGTTGTTGAACACCGACCAGCCGGCCGGCGCTTCGTAGACGAAGGATTCGTGTTCGATGCGGTTGGCGGCGGAGGGCTGCGAGGCGGGTTTGGCTGCAGGCTTTGTTTCAGCGCTGCCTTCCGCCGCCATGCCACCAACCGGCAACAGCAAAAGTGCCGTCAGAAAAATTTTCCCGACACACCAATGAACAACTCCCTCCCCCCGCCTGCGGGGGGAGGGTTGGGGTGAGGGGCCACCAAAAACCGTCGAATTACTCCCGATTTCCAAGCTCACGCTCCCCACTCCTTCGTTTCCCCCAAAGCAACAAACTCCCCAACAACGCCCCCACCACCGCAGCCGCCCCGCCCACCAGCGCCGCAATCACGAATTCAAACGGCCACAGATTATGCGAAGTCGGCCGCTGCAGCACCTCCACGACCACCCGCACCATCACCGCCGCCGGCACCGCCGAACCCATCACCAGCACCGAACGCATGAACGATTTGCCCGAGTAGGCCCTGGCCACCACCGCCGCCGCCAGCACCACGACCAGCCCCGGCCCGTACAAGCCGTCAGGCAGATTGGCCTTGATGTAGGGAATCATCCAGAACGGCACCCCGACCGTGAAGAAGGCCAGCGTGAAGCCGGGTTTCCACCAGTGTTTGCGCCAGTCGATGATCATCAGGGAAATTTCTTATTCCCAGGCTCTCGAATCATTCCGCAACATGTGAAGAAGAACACGGAGTCATCGGTCCAGACGCATCCGAACCGACTTCTTGACTTCACCCCAAGGCACCACTTCTTCTGGAAAGGAATCGTCGTCCGCAACCCGACGATTCAGCTCAGCCCACTGCTCGTCGGTCAGGGGAAAGGCCTTGGCGTCCGCGCAGATCGTCGCCCAGATCTCTTCAACCAGTGTCAGCCGCTCATCGACACTGAGACTGTCGATGCCAAAGGTTTTCATAGAGATGCCCATGTCTTCCTCCGTCCTAAACGTCGATTTAGCACGTGCGTGCTGACAAGCGGATAACCGGCGTCACCCTTGCCGGGAACCGAGATGTCGAAATGCACGACATCCTTGCACACGCCCGGCGAAATGATGGGTTAGCCTTTTATCATGCGTTCCAGAGCGCTCACCATAGCATCAACAGAATTACGCTTATGTTCATTTAGAGCCCCCTTTGGATTCTTTGCAATTGCAGCAGCAACAATGTACTTGGTTCTCATTAGCAATGCGTCAGTGAATGGCTTCCCTTGATCCAGAAAGGTTGTACGTATTCGTTGCGACCATTTGCCATTGCCACGAAATTTTGCAGAGGAAAGATCCACCCCCTGCTCGCCAAGAATTGCGTCTCTGTAAACCCTGGGATCGATACAATCCTCAAACTCAGCCTCAGTCATTCCGTTACAAGTTATGAACGTGCAATTGGCAACGGAAATTAGGGAATCATTCTCCGCTTTTTGATAAGCATCACGACCCGCTTGATCTCCATCAAGAAGCGCGTGCACAGCGCATAGAGAATTTCGAAGCAAAGATAACTTGTATGAAAGATTGCCTGCCCCACCAATTGGCTCGACTATTAACATGTTGTTACGTAGTGATTTGGCAATTTTTTCACTGAGAACCGGCAGTAGTGCGCGTAGCGCAATGGCATCCTCCTCCCCTTCCACCACTAGTGCGTAGTTTGCATGCGTAAGATTGTCAGATGCCTTAATGCCCAGGATATCTCGAATAGCCGCGATGTTCTTTGCGGGTGTAGCTCCGCCATCCGTAACGATGACGTTAGCCCTAATGTTTTCTCGATCAACGAATAACGGATTGTGCGTAGTAACAATCACCTGACTCGTCTTGGAGATAGATTGGATAATCTCGTTTACTTGGTGAATCGCCGCTGGATGAAGATGGGACTCCGGCTCTTCGATGGCAAGTATTGATGCACCAGTCGGCGCGCTTTGACTCTTTAACAACCCAAGCGCAGCAAGACTCTTCACCCCATCACCCTTGTACTCAAGAAGAGTCGGCGTTCCATCATCAATCATGACACTAACATCACGTCGAAGTGAATAACGGCGGCTCGACTCCGAAATTTCCAGCTTCACCGACTTGATGCTTGGAAGAAACTCTTTAAGAGGGCCGTGAACCCTTATAGCAAGCTCATCAAGGATTGGCTGCTGAAGGTCAGCAATAGTCGTAAGAGCCTCAAGATAGCGCTCGTCACTTTCTAGCGTTCGCAATTCTTGGGAAAGTAAGCCACTAATAAGCTCGATTGTTGTGTTGTCCGTTCTTACGGCCGGGATGTAATTGAAATGGATTCGATTAGCTACGAACCGCGCAATTTGGGCTGACTTTGCGGCAAGTGCAGTAGTGTTCTTTCCAGACTTCACCAGCCGAATTTGTGGCTCTTGGTCTTTGCCAATCTTTATTTCTAATGGTAGAGAACCATTGATACTCGATCCAATCTCTTCTTTAAATTGGCGACATTCATCTTCGTCAAGTAAAAATTCGAGTTTCAGAATCGTTTGAGTCGCTGTTCGACGATCTTGAAACTGAACCGGAAAATCACGTTGCCACAGATAGGGCGCATCGCCCATGTACATTCGGCGATTTCGGCTTGAAGGTGTTAAAGCATGTTGTTTTAGAAGCGCCATCGCAGCTTCAAGCGCCCGTAATAAATTTGACTTGCCCTCGTTGTTTCGCCCAATGAGCACCGTGACATTCGCGAACGTAATGCGATGAGCTGAAGTAATACTTCGGTAGTTTGTCGCGGAAAATTGAACTAGCTGCACAAGTGCCTCGCGTATCAAAAATAGAGCTGGCCACAATCGGTTGTTACATTTTAGTTTTCAAACTTAGTTACCATTTTTAGTTGTCAGTCCACACCTCTTCAGTGCGCATCATAACCAAGTTCCCCACACAGACAGAATCGCTTTCCCATCACAAAATATTAAATATAATCAAATACTTAAAAATTCCTCACCCCTATCAGCCCAAAGTAATACCCGCATCCAACACCCCCGCTGTAGTCCTTCCGTAACTCCGCCGCGTTACCCTCTGCATCACCATGCAAAACACCCGCCGCACATTCCTGCTCCGCAGCGCCGCGCTCTCCAGTGCACTGGCCCTGCCCTCCCGCAACCTGATCGCGCAGCCGCGTTTCGAGCGCAACCCGTTCACGCTCGGCGTCGCTTCCGGCTATCCGCAGCCGGACTCGGTCGTGCTGTGGACGCGGCTCGCGCCCGATCCGCTGGGGGACGGCGGCATGCCGCAGGCCGACGTGGCCGTGCGCTGGGAAATTGCCGCCGACGAGGGTTTCAGAAAGATCGTCAAGCACGGCGAGGTGATGGCGACGCCGGCGCTGGCGCATGCGGTGCATGTCCGCGCGCAGGGGCTCGCGCCGTCGCGCTGGTACTGGTACCGCTTCATGGCGGGTGACGCGGTGAGCATGACCGGGCGCACGCGCACTGCGCCGGCAGCAGGCGATGCCGGCGGGCGTTTCGCTTTCGCGGTGGCTTCCTGCCAGCACTATGAACACGGCCATTACGCGGCCTACCGCGACATGGCGGCGCAGGAGCTGGACCTCGTGGTGCATGTCGGAGACTACATCTACGAGGGCTCCTGGGGCCGGCGCGACCGCGTCGTGCGCCAGCACCATACGGCCGAGCCCCACACGCTGGCCGATTACCGCCGGCGTTATGCACAGTACAAGATGGATCCGCAGCTGCAGGCGGCGCATGCGGCCTTTCCCTGGCTCGCGACCTGGGACGACCACGAGGTCGACAACGATTACGCCAATGATCGCTCGCAGGACCTCGATCCGGCGGACGCTTTCCTCAAACGCCGCGCGGCGGCCTACCAGGCTTACTACGAACACCTGCCGCTGCCGCCCGGCACCTGGGCCGGCGGACATGCGATGAAGATTTACGGCACGCATGGCTTCGGCCGGCTGCTGAACCTGCAACTGCTCGACATGCGCCAGTACCGCGACTACCACGTCTGTTCGCGCCCGAACCGCGGCGGCGGCAACCAGGTCGACGTCAAGGACTGCCCCGAACGCCTGCAACCGGGCCGTTCGCTGCTCGGCGCAGAACAGGAGCGCTGGCTGGAGCAGGCGCTGGCGGCCTCGCCCGCGCAGTGGAACGTGATCGCGCAGACCACGGTGATGGCCCAGGCCGACCGCGGGCCGGAGGATGCGCAGGTGGTCTACACCGACGGCTGGGACGGTTATCCGCTGGCGCGCGAGAAGCTGCTGAAGTTTATCGCCGCGCGCAAGATCCGCAATCCGGTGGTGGTCGGCGGCGATGTGCATTTCGCGATGGCGGGCGAGCTGAAAACGGATTTCAACGACGAAAACGCGCCGGCCGTCGCCAGTGAATTCGTCGCCACCTCGATTTCCTCCTTCGGCCCCAGCGCCGCGCGCATGGATGCGCTGCGCGCGAAAAATCCGCATGTGAAATTCGCCAATGGCGCGCGCCGCGGTTATGCGATGTTCAACGTCACGCCGAAACGCTGGGAGACGACTTTCCGCGGCCTGGCCGATGCGCGTGATCCGCAGTCACCGGCGTTCACGACCGGGCGGTATGTGGTGGAGGATGGGCGGGCGGGGGTGGTGAAGGCGTGACGATTGAGGCGTGAGGAGTCAGGGGTGAGGCGCCAGGAGTAAGGCCGGTGGGTTTGCATCTGCGTTTTAACCCGGCACCACTTCATCAAATTCCGCTTCGTCATTCCGGACGTGCAAAGCACGATCCGGAATCCAGGATCATGCCAACAGTGTTTGCTGGATTCCGGTGTTCGCCGGAATGACGGTTATCATAAGTAATTGATTTTATTGATATTTTTATAACCCGAGGATACGCCCGATTTCCGCGGCGTAGCGGCTGATGGTCGTGCCTTCGTAGATAGCCTCGTCGACGGTTTCGTCGAGCAGGCCGCGGATGTCCTGCAGGCTGTCGCCGACCCAGTGATTGCGTTTCACCGGCGAGTTGAGCACGTTGCGCAGGGTTTCGACTTCGTCGCGCAGGCGCTGCACATCGGCATGGCCGCTACGCACCTCGGCGAGATCGCGCTCGAGGGCATCGATCAGTTTGGCGGCTTCTTCGAGGTTGATGTCTTTACGGTCGGTCATGTTGTATCGTCCTTTGCATCCAGTATGACTTACTCGCTGCGCCAGCGTTCCAGCTGCCGGCGTTCGCGCTTGGTCGGGCGGCCGTGGCGGTCCTGCGCCGGTTCGGCGGCGAATTTGCGCAGGGCGGCCTGTTCCTCGCGCTTGAGGCGGCTGGCTTCGTTCTCGCTGTAGAGTGCGCGCGCGACCGTAGCGGAACCGCGCTTGTCGGACAGGCCTTCGACGCGCACGGTCCACTCAAAGGCGCCGATGTGGATCGCGATCTCGTCGCCGATGCGCACATCCTTCGACGGCTTGATGCGCTCGCCGTTCAGCCTGACCTTGCCGCCCTCGACCGCCTGCTGCGCGGCCGAACGCGTCTTGAAAAAACGCGCGGCCCACAGCCATTTGTCGATGCGGACGGACACGGCGCTCAGTCCGGCAGCGGCATTGCCTTGCGGTTCGCCAGCGCGATCCAGCCGCGGATGATGCGGTAGAGGACCCAGATCCCGACCACCAGCATCACCGGGATGCCGACGACCATGCCGATCACGGTGGCGATCATCAGCCAGGCGACGACGAACCAGCCCAGCGCCCACCAGAAGGTGCGGATCTGCCAGGAGAAATGGCTGTCGAGGAAGGTGCCGCGCACGTCATCGCGTTTCACGTAGTTGATGATCACCGCGATGATCGAGGGCCAGCCGCTGAGAAAGGCGGTGACGATGAAGGCGGCGCTGGTCATCCCCGTCAGCGCGCTGAAGGCGTGCAGGCCGTAGATGATGTGGGTCAGCGTGATCAGGTCCTTTGAGGGCAGCGGGGCCAGGGTCTTGCCGTCGATGTCGGTCATCGTGTTCCTCCTTGTCGTTATCCGGGATCAGGACAGGTCGATCGCGTGTTTCTTGAAATCCTCCAGAGAAGCAAACTCCAGCGAGGCTTCGTGGGTCGCCGCCAGCACCACCCGCGGCGCATGGCCGGCGTCCAGCGCCTCGCGCCAGCGCGGCGCGCAGAGGCACCAGCGGTCGCCGGGTTTCAGTCCCGGAAAACCGAACTCCGGCACCGGCGTCGACAGGTCGTTGCCGCGGGCCTTGCTGAACTCGAGGAACTCGGCGGTCATCACCGCGCACACCGTATGCACGCCGACATCCTCCGGCCCCGTGTTGCAGCAGCCGTCGCGGTAAAAGCCGGTCGGCGGCCGCTCGCTGCAGGGCTGCAGCCTGTCGCCCAGCACGTTGCGGGCATGTTCGTGGGGATCAAATCGTCGCATGTCAGGTTTTCCGCTCCGCGTTCATCATTCATCACTCATCACTTCGATCAGGCATGCACATGCCGCGCCTGGCGCAGCTTGCCGCGCGCGGCAGATTGCGGCTCGGGACGTGTGCCTTTCGCCATGAACGGCAGCCTGCCCTTGGCGCCGCCGGCCTCGAAGTCGGCGGCGACCGCGGCTGCAACTGCCGCCGCATCCATGCCCTGCGCGCAGAGGAAATCATGCAGGCAGCCGCAGAGTTTTTCCAGCGCGAATTCATGGGTCTTGCCAGTGTTGGCATAAATCCAGTCGGCGAAGGCCATGAAGCGGCGGAAGGGCGCATCGCCCAGCAGCAGCGGCAGCGTGCGCGGGAAACGCCCGGAATTGCCGACGAGATCCCAGTAACGTGCAAAACGGACGATGCGCTGGATTTCGCCGAAATCGAGCGCATCGGTGGCGAGCACGGTGTACGGCGCATCCGGGCTGTAACGCATCGCGTGGCTTGCGGTATGGCGGTCGATAGGCGCGCCGCGCAGGCGCTTGAGTATGCCGACCTGGATTTCGTGGGGCTTCAGCGCATGCAGGCGGTCGAAGCCGCGGCCGAAGGTCTCAAGATCCTCGCCCGGCAGGCCGGCGATCAGGTCGACATGCAGCAGTGCGGGTGATTCCTCGCGCAGCCAGCGCAGATTGGCTTCGGCTGCGACGTTGTCCTGTCGGCGCGAGATGCGCGCCTGCACTTCGGCATCCCAGGTCTGGATGCCGACCTCGAAATGCAGCACGCCGGGCGGAAAATGCAGGATCGCCGCCTTCAGTTTTTCCGGCAGATGGTCCGGGATCAGTTCGAAATGCACGAACAGGTCATCCGACAGCCGCGCGAGGAAAAACTCGAGGATGGCGAGGCTGGCGGCAATTTTCAGGTTGAAGGTGCGATCGACAAAACGGAAATGACGCACGCCGCGGTCATACAGTGTTTTCAGCGCGGCGAGGAAACGTTCCTGCTCAAAGGGCCAGGCGGTCTTGTCCAGCGCCGACAGGCAGAACTCGCATTTGAAGGGACAGCCGCGCGAGGCTTCGACATAGATGAAGCGGCGCGCGATGTCCTGCTCCGTGTACTCGTCGTAAGGCAGCGCGATGTCGGCCAGCGGCGGCTGCAGGCCGGCATGGATTTTTTCCGCCGGCGGCTTGCCGGCGAGGATGTCGGCACAGAGTTTCGGGAAAGTCACGTCACCCCAGCCGGTGACCACGTAGTCGGCGAGTGCGCAGATGCGCTGATCCGCGGTTTCGTGGCTGACCTCGGGGCCGCCGACTATGATCGTTATCTGCGGCGCCACGCGCTTGAGAATGGCGACCACGCGTGTCGTGTCCTCGACATTCCAGATGTAGACGCCGAAGCCGATGATGCGCGGCGCGTCGGCCAGCAGGCGCTCGGCGATGTCGGCCGGACGGTCGCCGAGCACGAATTCGCGGATGCGGCTCGCCTCGCGCAGCGCGCCCAGGTTCGCGCGCAGGCAGCGCAGGCCCAGCGCGGCGTGGACATGGCGGGCGTTGATGGTGGCGAGGGTGATGCCGGACATGGCCGCATTATCGCATTGCAGGTGACCGCCCCCGGGCGTTTTTGATACGCTTGGGCATTCTTCAATTGCGGAACCCACCACCATGGCACAACGACCCGAACAGGCGCCCGAAACCAAAATGGACGCCGACTCGCTGTATCGCGAGGACATCATCACCGATCGCAAGGTCGGCACCATCCGCCGCATGATCCCGCTCAAGACCGACGGCAGCGACGACAGCGCGCGCCCGACGATCTACGTCGGCGAAGCGCAGATCATGACCAACGCCGGCCCCCTGCCGATCAATTTCGAGATTGAAGCCAAGACCCTCGGAGAAGCCGTGGAGAAATTCGGCAATTCCGCGAAGGAGGCCGTCGAGCGCACTGTCCGCGAACTGCAGGAGTTGCGCCGCCAGCAGGCGTCTTCGATCGTCGTGCCTGGCACCGGCGGCATGGGCGGGCTCGGTGGGCCCGGCGGACTCGGCGGCGCAGGCGGCCCCGGCAAGATCCAGATCCCGTGACCGCCCCCGTCACGGTCGTCCGTTCCGCGGGTGTCGTCATCGCGAGGCGCCGCGGCGGCGACTGGCGGCTGCTGGTGCTGCGCGCCGCGCGCAACTGGGATTTCCCCAAGGGCCTGATCGAGGAAGGCGAGGACGCGCTGGACACCGCGCGCCGCGAAGCCACCGAGGAGACCGGCATCTCCGATCTCCAGTTCGATGCCGCGGAATCGCACAAGGAAACCATTGCCTACGGCACCGGCGAGGTCGCTCGCTACTATCTCGCCATCACCAAAACCGAGGCCGTCACGCTGCCGATCGCGCACGAACTCGGCCGCCCCGCGCATGACGAATGGCGCTGGGTAAGTTTCGACGAAGCGGAGGACGTGCTGCCGCCGCGGCTGACCGCCGTGCTCGAGTGGGTGCGCGACACGCTGGATCCGCGCTGAGCGCGCCATGCGCCGGGGCGACCACCGCATCTGTTTCGTCGGCGATTCCTTCGTGCAGGGCACCGGTGACACCGCGGGCGGCGGCTGGGTCCGGCGCGTTGCTGCGGCCTCCGTCGCCGCCGGTTACGACATCACTGCCTACAAGCTGGGCGTACGCCGCGATACCAGCGCCGACATCGCGGCGCGCTGGCAGGCCGAATGCGATGCGCGGCTGCGCGCCGAATGCTCGCCCTACCTGGTGTTTTCCTTCGGCGCCAACGACATGACTGCCGACGGCGAAGTGCTGCGCGTGCCGATGCCGGCGAGTGTCGAAAACTTCCGCAGCATCATCAGCGAAGCACGCAGCCGCTGCCCGACACTGGTCATCGGTCCGCTGCCGGTCGGCGATGCGGCGCAGGACACGCGCATCATCGCGCTGTGCGCAACCTATGCCCTGCTCGCCGCAGAAATCGGCGTGCCCTACCTGCCGCTGGCAGAATCCCTCGCCAACGATCCGGCATGGACACGCGCAGTGACCGCCGGCGACGGCACGCATCCCGACGGCAGCGGTTATGGGCTGATCGCGGAACGCGTGCTGCAATGGGCGGCGTGGTGGTTTCGTCCTTAGCAGGAACGACCCAGGCACTCCGTCAAATCATCAGCAACGCTTTCAGTTTTGCGCGGACATGCCGCGTAACATCGCCCGGCACGACAGCCTTTTTTCGGGCTTTCCTGATTTTCCAGTCCAGCGACTTGACCTGGTCCGACAACACCGCGCAGTCTGTGCCATCAATCTGCGTCAGGACCTCGAAAGGATAGCCCTTGATCTGCGTAGTAATGGGACAGCAGATCATCAATCCCGTTTTTCCATTGTAAGCCGCCGGGCTCAATACCAAGGCAGGCCGATGCCCAGCCTGTTCATGTCCAGCCTGCGGATCAAACTGCAGCCAGACGACATCGCCGTCATCAGGCACGTAACGCCCTGTTGCCATCAAAGCATCTCTTTTCCTGCCGGAGCTCCGAAGTCGAACTCACCATGAAGATTCTGGAGGGTAATCCCGGCGAGCAGCTCTTTAAGATCGTAATCAAGCTTACGCGATGGCTGAATCACGATCTGGCCTCGCTTGACCACCACTTCCACCTTCTGCTCGAGCCTATATCCCGCCTCCTTCAATACCGATGACGGCAGGCGAAGTGCCGGACTGTTGCCCCATTTGCGGATTACGGATTCCATTTCCCGGCTCCTGTGATTCCTGATTATCAAGTGTCTACATTGTAGATACACTTTACAGGCGGCGCAACCCCCGCCTCCCCCCGCCCTTCCTTTACCGCCCCCGTTTTGCCGGGATGACCGGCAGCATCAGGTACGACGGCGTGCTGCCGCCGGCGTGGATGGTATTCATCGCGCCGGCGTTGTAATCGGCGTGGTAGTGGGTGTACGGCGCACTGCCCTGGCCGTCGCGCGGCTGGATGTCGACGCGGATGCGGTGGCCCTTCCTGAACACCATGCTGGTCGGCCAGATTTCGATCCGGCATTCGACGACCTCGCCCTTTTTCAGCCACAACCGCTCGTCATGGGCGTGGTAGGGCCGGTACGGCAGCGACTTCTTCGGGTCGAGCTTGCGATGCGAAGCACGCAGCCAGCCCTTGGTCACGCAGGGAATCGGCTGGCCATGCTGGCCGACCTCGCAGACGTCATGGCCGTCGGGATCGATGTTGCGCAGGGTCACGAAAATGTCCATGTCCTCCGACGTGCTCGACACCCAGAGATTGGCGACCAGCGGACCGGTGACTTCGGTGTCCTCGGCGAGCGGCGGCGTCACGAAGGAAATGCCGGTGCGGCCGGTGTTGCCGTGGGTGGTGGCCAGCGAGGAGCCGCCGGCAACGCCCGCTGAAGTAACGCCGCTGGCGGAATACGACAGCTTGCTGCGGGTGCGCGGCGCGCTTTTTGCGAGTTCGCCCTCGACCTCGTCGGGACCGCCCGGTTTGCTGCGCCCGGGCTTGAGATAAAGCCTGGTCCATTTGGTGCGCTTCAGCGGCCACTCCTTCTCGAAACGGTAGGCATAAGGCTTCCTGCTGCCACCGGTGCGGATCTCCAGTTTCACCGGCGGCTCGTCCATGATCCCGGTGTCGATATCCTTCAGCCAGTAGTCGAACCAGCGCAGCTGGTCCGAGCGCCCCTCTTCCGAATGGAAGGGGTGGAAATGGGTGCCGGTATGGATGCGCAGCTTCTTGTTGCGGGAGGCCGCGTTCATGAAGCCTTCGGTGTTGCCGCGCAGGTGCATCGAGAAACCGCCCCAGTTGCCGACGCTGTAGAGCGGCACCTTGATCCTGTCCCACTGCGCGCTGTTCATGCGCCAGTATTCCGAATCGAGGTCGTTGCGCATGAACTGCCACATCATGTCGTTGTGGAAGGCGTCGGGGTTGTAGCTGCGCGGCTTGCCCAGCAGGTGGTGCGCAGTGTGCGTCAGCCACCAGTTGCCGATGAAACCCAGCGCGAAAATGCCGCCGTGGTAGGCCTGGTCGCGGTACTGGTCGGCGCGGCCCTCCCAGGGCATGATCGCCTTCAGCGACGGCGGCTGCAGGTTGGCGGCGCGCCACTGCGAGGACGCGTGGTAGGAAATACCCAGCATGCCGACCTTGCCGGAACACCAGTCGCGCTTGGCGATCCACTCGATGGCGTCGTAGGTGTCCAGCCCTTCCTGGTACGAACTCGGGTCCGACTTGCCCGGTGACTTGCCGGCGCCGCGCACGTCCACGCGCACGCAGGCGTAACCGCGCGGGCACCACCACTCGGGATTGACCGTTTCCCAGTTCATGTACGGGTTCGCCTTTTCCTCGAGATCCGCCGGCGGCCGCCACAGCTTGTCCTTCTGGTACGGCCCGACGTTAAGGATCACCGGCACCTTGTCGCGAAAATCCGGGCGGAACACGTCGGCATAGATCACGCTGCCGTCGCGCAGCGGGATCTGCACGTCCTTCTCGACGATCAGCCTGCATTTGCGCGGCTGCGAAACCTTGCGGGGACTGCGTGAATTTCGGACATTGCGGGCTGCACGGACGCTCATGTTCTCCTCCTGTGGCGGGTGCCGGCGCGGTGGCGCGGCAGGCGCCATGATTCTGGGCGCACTGCTATCATCGGTCCATATTGCCATCCGAATGACCGTTATTCAGATCATGAATGGACAGGATCCCGATTTCCGGTTGCTGCGCTGCTTCGCCGCGCTGATGACCGAACGCAGCGTCTCGCGCGCCGCGCTGCGGCTGGAGCTGTCGCAGCCTGCGGTCAGCCACGCGCTGGCACGGCTGCGGCGGCTGTTCGACGACCCGCTGCTGCTGAAGGGCCAGGGGCGGATGACCCCGACTGCGCGCGCCCTGGAGCTGGAGGGCGAAGTGCGCGCGCTGCTCGGCGCCGCGGAGCGGCTGCGCGCGCGCCCGGCCGAGTTCGCGCCGGCGACCGCACGCCAGCGTTTCAACGTGATGTCGCCGGAATTCGTGGAATACCTGCTCGCGCCGAGGCTGGCCGCCGACCTCGAGACCCGCGCCCCCGGCATCGACGTCGCCTTCCGCAGTTCCGCCCCGGAACATGCCGCGGCCTGGCTCGAGAGCGGCGAAATCGATCTGCGCCTGGGCTGGCTGCCGGATCCACCGCCCTCGCTGCGCATGAAGCTGCTGTTTCGCGATCCACTGGTGTGCATCGTCCGCCGCGGCCATCCGCGGCTGAAGGGCCGCATCAGTGCTGCACAGTACCTTGACGCCGCCCACGTCCGCGTCGAGCAGCCGCGCACCCGCGTGTCCACCGGAGCCGTGGATGCAGCCGTGGCGGCGCTCGGTGGCCGCCTGCGCATTGCGCTGCAGGTGCAGAACGCCTACGCGCTGGCCCATGCAGTGGCGCAGTCGAACCTGCTGTCGACCATGCCGCAGCGCCTGGCACGGGCGATGGCGGCACATCACCCGCTGCAGGTCCTGTCGCTGCCGCTGGAAGTCCCGGATGCCCGTATCGCGATGTACTGGCACGAGCGCACGCACAAGCAACCGGCGCAGCGCTGGTTCCGGCAGCTGTTGGCGGAAATCGCGCGGGAGCTCTGAAACTTGCGCTGCATCAAGCCGGGCAGCCGCTTTCCGGGGTAATGTTGCACCGACGCCGGCCATTCCGGCCCGGCGCAGACTTTTTGGAGCATTCCATGATCAGGGAAGTCAGCGGAGACATCCTCCTGACCCGCGCACAGGTCATCGCCCACGGCGTGGCCCCCAACGACCCTTTCCACAGCGGGCTCGCGCTGCAGCTGCGCGAACGCTGGCCGGCGATGTACAAGGACTTCCGCCATTTCTGCCAGTCCCAGCATCCCAAACCCGGCACCCTGTGGACATGGATGGGCGCCGACGGCAGGAAGATCGTCAACCTGTTCACCCATGACGCGATCGAAGGCCACCATGGCGGAACGCCGGGGCCGGCTTCGCTGCAGCATGTCGGCCACGCGTTGCGCGAACTGGCGAAACTGGCGGAGACCGAAAGATTCACCAGCCTCGCGCTGCCTCGGCTCGCCACCGGCATCGGCCGCCTCGACTGGAATGCGGTCAAGCCGCTGCTCGACCAGCATCTCGGCGCGCTGAAAATTCCGGTGCTGGTCTACGCGACCTACCACGCCGGGCAGCAGGCCGAAGAGGGACTCTGAGCGCGGCGGTGGCCTCTGGTAAACTCGCCGCTCCAACAAGAGCGGCGACCACCCGGAGGACACCATGATTTACGAAGTACGCACGTACGACCTGAAACCCCATGCCGTAGGCGAAGTCGAGAAACGTTTCGGCGAGGCCTACGAGCACCGCAAGAAGCTGTCGCCGCTCGCCGCGTTCTGGCACACCGAAATCGGACCGCTGAACCAGATCATCCATGTCTGGCCGTACAAGGACATGGCCGAGCGCGAACGCATCCGCAACGAAGCCGTCGCCACCGGCAACTGGCCGCCGAAGATCGGCGAGTTCATTCTCAACATGCGCTCGGAAATTTTCATTCCGTTTCCGTTCTCGCCCGAACTGAAGCCCGGGAAAATGGGGCCTTACTTCGAAATGCGCACCTACACCCATGCGCCCGGCGAACTGCCGAAGATCACCAAGACCTGGGAGAAGGCGCTGGTCGAACGCGTGAAGCTCAGCCCGCTGGTGGGCATGTGGTACGCCGAGTGCGGCAACATCAACCGCTTCGTGCACATCTGGTCATACCCGACGCTGGATGCGCGCAACGAGATCCGGCAGAAGTCGATCGCCACCGGCGTGTGGCCGCCCTCGGTGCTGGCCAAGAAGGAAGGCCTGCCCGAAGTTCGGCTGACGGCGCAGGAAAACAAGATCGTGATGCCTGCGGCATTCTCGCCGCTGCAGTAAGGCACCGGGAGCGGCGCATGCCCGTCGGCAGGCTCGACCATTACTCGATTCGCACGACCGACATCGAGGCATCGCGCCGCTTCTACACGGAGGTCATGGGTTTCACCGTCGGTTTCCGGCCGCCCTTCGATTTTCCCGGCATCTGGCTCTACAACGGCGCGCAGTATCCGGAGACCACCGGCGTCGTTCACATCATCGGCATCGACCCGCACAATCCGCAGGGCCTCAAGGATTACCTTGGCGACCGCGACCCTGCGGCTTTGCAGGGCACCGGCAGCGTGGACCACATGGCCTTCACCGCCACCGGACTGGACGACATGCGTCGCCGCCTGCAACAGCACAAGATCGCCTTCCGTGAACGCACGGTGCCTGCGCTGGGCATCCACCAGCTGTTCTTAGAGGATCCCAGCGGCGTCACCCTCGAGCTGAATTACCCCGCCGCCGAAGCCGCGGCCGTCTGAAGGGCATGGCCGCCGCTGCGCGCCCGCCGCGGGCGCTGGTCATCGGCGGTTCCCTCGGCGGGCTGTTCGCCGCCAACTTGCTGCTGCGCCAGGGCTGGGACATCGAGGTCTTCGAGCAATCGGCCGAGCCGCTGGCCGGCCGCGGCGCCGGCATCATCACCCATCCCGACCTGTTCGCTGCGCTGGAACTCATTGGCATCCCGCGCGATGACTCCATCGGCGTCGACATCGAGGGCCGCGTCGCCTTCGACCGCGACGGTGCCGTGCTCGGCACATTGCCGATCCGGCAATGCCTTACGACCTGGGGCCGGCTGCACGAGCTCCTGCTCGCGGCCTTTCCGGCCACGCGTTATCACCTCGGCCATGCCTGCACCGGGATCGCGCAGGATGCAGATGGCGTCAGCGCGCGTTTCCGCAACGGTGCTACGGCACGCGGCGATCTGCTGATCGGCGCCGACGGCATACGCTCGGCGGTGCGTGCGCAGCTCTCGCCGGAAACCATGCCGCGTTACGCCGGCTACATCGCCTGGCGCGGACTCGCCGACGAGAACGAACTGGCGCCGCAGACCCGTCGCGACCTGTTTCCGAAATTCGCCTTCAGCCTCGCACCGCGCGAACACATGCTCGGTTACCCGGTCGCCGGCTTCAGCCATTCGACGCGCGCCGGAGAGCGCTGTTTCAATTTCGTCTGGTACCGCCCGACGCATTCCGAACGCGAGCTGCCGGAACTATGCACCGACATCCACGGCCGCCGCCACGACATGTCGATCCCGCCGCCGCTGATCAGGCCCGGGGTGATCGCGGCGATGCGCAAGGCGGCAAGGGACCACCTGTCGCCGCAGTTTGCGGAAGTGGTCGCCCGCACCCGGCAGCCCTTCTTCCAGGCGATTTTCGATCTCGAGTCGGCGCGCATGGATTTCGGCCGCGTCGCCCTGCTCGGCGACGCCGCCTTCGTCGCCCGGCCGCATGTCGGCATGGGCGTGTCCAAGGCCGCCGGCGACGCGCTGGCGCTGGCCGCGCTGTTGCGCGAGTCCGGCAATGATGTCGCTTCCGCGCTGCCCGGGTATTCGGCGCAGCGCCTGCGCTTCGGTCGCGCCGCGGTCGCCCATGCCCGCGGGCTCGGCGCCTACCTCGAAGCCTGTGCCGCCGGAGCAGCAGCCGCTGCGGAACGCCACACCCCGGAAGCGGTGATGCGCGACATCGCGGTGACGCGGGCGTTCTGAAACCGGCAACGCTGGCAAGCGCGTCCGCGTCTAGAATGGCCGGCATGTGCCCATGTCCGGGCCGGAGTTCGCCGTCATGACCGTCACACCGCTCTACGCCGCCATCCTCGGCCTAGTTTATGTTGCACTGAGCCTGCAGACCATCCGCATCAGGCGCCGCCACCGGGTGGCGCTGGGCGACGGCGGCCAGACCGCGCTGCGGCGGGCGATGCGCGTTCATGCCAACTTCGCGGAATACGTGCCGCTCGCACTGCTGCTGATGTTTTTCGTGGAGCGCGGCGGCGGTTCCGCGCTGCGCATGCATGTTCTCGGCATCGCGCTGCTCGCCGGACGCCTGCTGCATGCCTGGGGCGTCAGCCAACTGCGGGAAAACCTGCGTTACCGCACCATCGGCATGGTGCTGACTTTCAGCGTTATCATTTCCGCCAGCCTGTTCCTGCTGTTCTCGCGGCTGGCCTGAAACGCCGGATCAGCGCCGGTACTCCCCGGGGTTCAGACGCTCGATGTCCGCCTGCACCTGCTCGCGGCTGCGCTCGTAGACGATTTCGCGGCCCATCACCGTTCCGGCATAGGCCAGCCCGTTGCGGGTCGGCGTGAGTTCGCATTTCACGCTGTGCACGCCGCTGCCGAGCACCACCTCTATCGATGAAGGCCGCTTGCTGAGCACAACCACCTCCATCTCCTGGCGCGTTTCGGTGACACGGACCTTGATCTTTTCGCTGTGCATGGGCTTCTCCGCAGGCCGGGACCGGACTGTTCCGGCACTGACGCACTATAGCGGCTGGCAGGACACCATGCGACGCCCGTCGCACGACGGCCGGGCCAACGGGCGTCTGACTTATAATCCGTTCCCCTACCGGACAGTACCGCGCCATGCCCGCAACCCGCGAGCAGCCGGCAAGGCGGCATCCTGTCCGCCCTCCTTCGATCATCACGAAAGAACAGGCACATGACCGAAAAATTCATGACTTCCGACGGCTGCGACATTACTTACACCCTGCATGCCGGTGCCGGCAGCCACGCTCCACGCGTGGCGCTGGTGCACTCGCTCGCGCTCGACCGCAGCATCTGGGACGGCGTTGTCCGGGAACTGGCAAGCGACTGCCAGCTGCTCACCTGGGATTGCCGCGGCCACGGCCGTTCCGGCCAGCCGGTGATGAACTACACCCCGCAGCTCTTCGCCTGCGACCTCGCGGAGCTGATGGACCATGTGCAATGGCCATCGGCAGTGGTCGGCGGCTGCTCGATGGGTGGCATGGTGGCCCAGGCCTTCGCCATCGACTACCCGCAACGCACGACGGGACTGGTGCTGATCGACACCACCGCCTGGTACGGTACCGACGCGCCGAAGGTCTGGCGCGAGCGCGGCGCCACCGGCCTGGAGAAAGGCATGGCCGCGCTGGTCGAGTTCCAGACCGGACGCTGGTTCGGTGACGCCTTCCGCGCCGGGGAGAAGGCCACGGTCGATCACCTGGTCAAGGTTTTCCTCGACAACAATGTCGATTGCTACGTGAAGACCTGCGAGATGCTCGGCGACAGCGACCTGCGCGCCGGGCTCGCCTCGATCAAGGTGCCCACGGCCGTGGTCGTCGGCGAGGAAGACTACGCCACACCCGTTGCCATGGCCGAAGCGCTGCACAAGGCAATCGGCGGTTCAACGCTGACGGTTATCGCCGGTGGCCGCCACATCACGCCCACCGAAAAACCGCAGGACATCGCGGCGCGCATACGCGAAGTAATTGCCCGGGGGAAATAGCCTGGCGGAACAGGCTTCAAGGACGTGCCGCGTGACCGCGGCACATGCAGGCCGGCGAGACGGATGAAGCTCAGGTCTTGCCGAGATCCTTGTCGGGATGGTCCGAACTCATCAGCGCACGGAAAGTCAGCACCGGGATTGAAGAACGGTGCAGCACACGGCTGGCCTCGCTGCCGAGGATCAGCGACACCAGCCCCTTGCGGAAGCGCGAAGTCATCACGATGAGGTCGCAGCCGCGCTCGTTGGCGGCATCGACGATCGCATCGTAGGGTTGCGGCCCCTTGGCAATCACCGTTTCGCAGGGCACGCCGGCCTCATCGGCGGTTTTCTGGACATAGGCAAGGAAGCTGTCGGCGCGTTCGCGTTCGCGCTCCTCCATGCCCTCCTCGAGTTCGGTCGGCGCCAGTCCCTCTGGGCCGATCATCATCCGGTAGTCCTGCATCACGTGGATGCCGGTGACCTTGGCGCCGCACAGCTTCGCCAGTTCGATGCCGCGCGCGACCGCGCGCTCGGAATGTTCCGATCCGTCGGTGGGCATCAGGATATGTTTGAACATGCAAGCTCCTCGCTCAGTGGCTGGTCATTGGCGCCGGTTGCATTGCTGTTTCCGGCACCCTGAACGCACGGTACGCTGCCGTGCCTCCGCATGTTCTCCCAATTTGGGTCGCAACGTCCAGCATGTGTGAACCGCAGCCCGCGCCGACCCATATAAGCACGGAAAAACAGCAACTTGCGCGCGCCCCTCAGGCCCGGCGATCCCCCGCGGCCCGCCACTGCGACGGGACACGGGGGAATTGATGCGGGATTACTTGTTGCGGGTGGCGACCCAGGGCGAGGTCTTGCCACCAACGGTCACGGTGCCCTCGATGCGATCGCCGCTGACCTTGCCGGCATAGCGGGCAGCACCGGCGGTGAAGCTGATGTCCGTACCGCGCACACGGCCGTTCTGCACGTTCGACAGCTTGCCGCCGCTGTTGTACGAACCCTGCACCATCTGGTATTCCTGCGCCAGCTTGATCTCGTCATTGCCGGATTTCCAGATGCCCTCGACTTTCGCCGGCACGATCCACATGTAAGCCGTGCAGTAGCTGGTGCAGTCGCCCTTGGCAGTCTGGGTCTCGTCCGATTTCCAGTCGCCCATGGTGAAGGAATTCGACACCACGCGGGTGCCCGGCTCCATGGCAAGTATTTTCGGACGCAGCTTGACGTTGAGTTCCGGCAGCAGGAACAGCGTGATCACCGTCGCCTTCGAGAAATCGGTCTCGAAAATGTCGCCATGGATGAAGGTTGCCTTGCCGGCGAGCTTTTCCTTCGCGGCATTGCGGCGCGACAGCTCCACCATGTCCGGGTTGTACTCGACGCCATAGGCGGTGGCACCGCGGCGCGCCGCAGTGATCACCGTGCGCCCGTCGCCGGAGCCGAGGTCATAGTGGATATCCTTGGGCGTCAGCTTTGCCATGTCGAGCATGCGATCGACCAGACCCTGCGCGGTGGGCACCCAGACCACGTCCTTGCCGGACTGGCCGACCTCGGGCACGAACCCGGACTTGGCAGCGGGCTGGGCCTGCGCCATGGCGCCGGCAGCGAAGAGGGACAAGGCAAGCGCCAGCACGGTGCGGCGCGAGGTGTTCGATAAGCTCATTGCAGTCTCCGGATTGGTTGACAGCGCATGACGAGCCCCATACCCGTCTGACACTGCGGACAAGTGGTAAAAGTTGCCGAAGGATGATACCGGATTCGGCGGCACGCGGAGGACGGCGGACAGCATCGGACTGTCGTCCATTCATGACAGTCATGCGCTGACGTGGACAGCCGTCCGTGACGGTGCCGGCATCGCGGAAAATCAGCGCCCGGCGCGCGCGATCCATCACCGATACGCTGCAAGTGTCGCTGGATGACGGACGCCAAGTCTGCGTCATGTGCGATGCCGTGTCGCTGCCCTTCTGCCCCTGTGCCGGCTTGACTTGAGTGACAAAAATGATTTACTGATGATGCGAATGGTGCATAAATTCCGGCATTCTGGGCCCATCGCCCGCTCCACCAATCTTTTCCATGCACGTGGTCGCCGTCCCCGTTACACCGCCACATTGTCGTGCATGAAGCGAGGAGGAAACCCTTCATGAAACAGCTGTCCCCAGAAGAACTGTCGGAAGCGCACAGGCTTGCCCGTCAGCTCGGCCTTACCCGCATTGCCGATTCCGACCTGGCGATGCTGCTGAATGCGGCAAAACTGGCGGACGCGCGCCGTGGCGCGCTGGATGTCGCCAGCCTGTCCCCCGAGGATGAACCGGCACATGTCTTTGTGCTGCCGGCAGCGAGATAAGCGCCATGAGCGACCTCGCTTATCTCACGATCGCGGAAGCCTCGGCGCTGATCCGTGACCGGAAACTCTCTCCTGTGGAATGGACCCAGGCCCTGATCGCCCGGATCGAACAATACGACGGCCAGTTGAACGCCTTCCTGCGGTTCACGCCGGAGATCGCACTCGCCGACGCCCGACGGGCCGAAGCCGAGATCGTCGCGGGTCAATGGCGCGGCCCCCTGCATGGCGTACCCTACGGCCTCAAGGACATCATTGATTACGCTGGACTGCCGACCACGGCCCACTCCGCCATCCTGAAAGACAACATTGCCGGGGAGGATGCTTTTGTCACCCGGAAATTGCGTGCTGCCGGCGCGGTTTTCATGGGCAAGCTGTCCACTCACGAGTTTGCAATCGGCGGCCCCTGCTTCGACCTGCCCTGGCCTCCGGCCCGCAATCCGTGGAACCGCGATCACTTCTGCGGCGGATCGTCCAGTGGCTCAGGCGTTGCCACTGCCGCCGGATTCCTGCCCTTCGCCATCGGCTCCGACACCGGCGGATCGATACGCAATCCTTCAACAATGTGCGGTGTCACCGGCATCAAACCCACCTACGGGCTGGTCAGCCGACGCGGCGTGTTCCCCCTGGCTTATTCGCTTGACCATGTCGGACCGCTGACGCGCACGGTGCAGGACAATGCGACCGTGCTCAACGTTCTTGCAGGCCATGACGGCCACGATCCCGGCAGCGTGGCCCGGCCCGGCGTCGACTACACGGGGCTGATTAACAGCGGCCTCAAGGGCGTGCGCATCGGATGGCTCAGGCATTTTTATCATGACGACATCAAGGCCGATGCCCAAATGGGCGCGGCAGTGGATGCCGCAGTCATGAAAATGCAGGAACTGGGCGCACAGGTCAGCGAGGTCCAGACCATACCGCTGAGCAAATTCCAGGCCTGCAACCGCGTCATCATGGGGTCCGAGTCTTACGCCATACATCAAAACTGGCTGCGCGAACGGCCGCAGGACTATGGTGAAATCACCCGCCAGCGTTTCCTCTACGGCGCGATGTACAGTGCCAGCGACTACATCAACGCACTCCGGTTGCGGGCAAAATACACCGCGGAGTTCCATGCGCTGTTCAATGACTTCGACGTCATCGTCACCGCGAGCGCCCACGACCCTGCCTGCCGCATCGACGATCATGAGGCCTGCGAATTCATCTACAGCCGTCAGGCGCGCGCGCCTTTCAATGTGACGGGCAGTCCTGCCATCGCGGTGCCGGCCGGCTTCAGCAGTGAAGGTTTGCCGCTCGGCATCCAGATCGTCGGCGCGCCCTATAATGAGGCCACGGTGTACCGGGTTGGTGCAGCTTATGAGGCGGCGACAGCATGGACCAAGCAGCATCCGGTGTTGCCAAGACCCGTCGACAAATAAAAACAATGCAGCAAGGCCGGCAGGTCTGATTCTTGCTGGGAGGAGGCAGGTTCGAGTGGCTGTCCGAAAGTATCCGGCGGCCAGAACACAATCTTGAAACTGGAGGCCCTATGAAAGCAGTTGTAAAACGCAGTGCAGGCGCGGCAGCGCTTGTTGTGATGACCGCATTGTTTACCCCGATCGAAGCAGGCGCGGCATGGCCCGAGCGTCCCGTGCGCATTGTTGTGCCCTGGTCTCCCGGCGGCAGCACCGACATCGTCACGCGCATACTCGCAATGGACCTCACCAAGCGCCTGGGACAGCAGTTCGTAGTCGAGAATCGCGCCGGGGCGGGCGCCATCGTCGGCATGCAGTTCACCGCGCAACAACCGCCGGACGGTTACACCTTTCTGCTCAATTCCACGGGTTACGGCTACCTGATCAACAAGGGCTCGAACGTCGATCTCGTGAAATCATTTGACTCGGTGGCCATGATCGGACTCTCCGACAGCGCGCTCGTCGTCAACCCGCATCTGCCGGTGAACTCCGTGAAGGACCTGATCGCACTGGCGAAGAAACGGCCCGGCGAACTGCTGTATTCATCCTCCGGCGTGGGCGGGTTTCCGCACATGAACACCGAACTGTTCAAACTGATGGCCGGCGTAAACATGACCCATATCCCCTTCAAGGGTGGCGGTCCGGCCATCGCTGACACCGCGGCCGGCAACACCCAGTTGCAGATCGGATCGATTCCCACGGTCATCGGCCATGTCCGTGCCAACCGGCTCAAGGCTATCGCCGTCGGGGGGCCGAAGCCCAATCCGGCATTGCCCGGCCTGCCGACGATCAGCGAATCGGTCCCGGGTTACCAGTCGCAGATCTGGTTCGGGCTGTTTGGCCCCAAGGGCCTGCCTTCAGCCGTCGTTTCCGCCATGCACGGCGCCGTCAACACAGCGCTGGAATCGCCAGATGTCGTCAAGCGCCTGAACGACCAGGGCGTTGACGTCAACAGGATGTCGACACCGGCATTTGCCAAGCTGATGGCCTCCGAGCAGGAAAAATGGGCCAAGGTGATCAAGGCGGCCAACATCACCGGCGAGTAAACCGGAGCGGGAAATTCAAATGTCGGTTACATCCGAATTGACGGTACCTCACGGCGGAATCCTGAGTCTGTCCGCCACGCAGGCAAGTGCTGCAATCCATGCAGGCGAATTGACATCGGAGGACCTGGTGTCAGCCTGCCTGGATCGCATCGCGCTGCGGGAGGACGCCGTGCAGGCCTGGGCCTGGGTAGACCCCGAGGCAGCCTTGGCACAGGCACGGGCGGTCGACCGCGAACGCCCCCGCTCCTGGCTCCACGGCATTCCGGTCGGCATCAAGGATGTCATCGACACCTGCGACATGCCGACCGGTTACGGATCTCCGATCTACCAGGGCCACCGGCCGGTGGCCGACGCCGCCTGTGTCGCGCAGATCCGTGAACTGGGGGGAGTCATCCTGGGCAAGACGGTATCGACCGAATTTGCCACGCGCCATCCCAACAAGACGCGCAACCCGCATCGTCTGACCCAGACTCCCGGAGGCTCGTCGAGCGGATCCGGCGCAGCCGTCGCGGACTTCATGGTGCCCCTCGCGCTGGGCACACAGACCTCATCCTCGATCATCCGGCCTGCAGCCTATTGCGGTGTCGTCGGCTACAAGCCCGGCTTCGGACTGATCAACCGTGCAGGCCTGAAGTTTCTCGCGGAGTCACTGGACACCATCGGCGTTCTGTCGAGAACCGTGACCGACGCCGGCATGCTGACCGCGCTGTTGTCGGGATTGCCCGTCGAAGCGACCACTTTCCGTGCAGGGAAAGCGCCGCGCATCGGCCTCTGCCGCACGCCCTGGTGGAGCGAAGCCTCCCCCTCGGTTCAACAGTCGCTGACGCAATGCGCCGAGCGATTCCGCGCGGCGGGCGCGACGGTGGGCGAGATCGAACTGCCGTCAGAGTTCGCGGAATTGAACGAGGTGCAGATCCGCCTGAGTTCCTATGAATTTTTTCGGGCGCTCACCTACGAGCGCACCCGTCATCCGGCAAAGATCTCAGACAGCCTGACCCGGCGCATTGCCGCCGGCGGACAGGTCACGCGGGAGTCCTACGAAGCCGCGGTGGCCACAATGAAACGCTGCCAGCACTGGATGTCCGGTGTCATGCCCGGATACGAGCTGCTGATGGCGCCGAGCGCGCCCAGTGAAGCACCGGATATTTCGGGCACCGGGGAGCCCACTTTCGGGCTGATGTGGACCTTGCTGCAAATGCCTTGCATGACACTGCCCTGCGGCCTCGGACAGGCCGGCCTTCCCGTTGGAGTGCAGCTCATCGCCTCCTGCGGCAACGACCTGGGCCTCTATCGTGACGCGGCCTGGGCCGAGTCCGTACTCTCGGGCCGCTGAACAAACTTCCGTTCACAGCACCTCCGGCCCCGGACCGGGCAAAGTTCAATCAAAGCGAAACACCAGGGATGGATGCTCCATGCGTCCGCGCGGCTTGCGCATGCGCCCGGCCATCGCCAGGGCATGCGGCGCGGTTTCCATCAGGATCATCATCTGCCGGTCATCAAGCTTAAGTCCCGCCTGCCGCGCCATCTGCTCGACATGGGATTGCTGGGCAGCAGTCAGGTTCGACGGCTTCGGCTCGTTGGCTTTCAGGTCCGGAACCGGCAGCGCCTCACCACCGGCGAGTTGCGGCCGGCGCAGGTGCCAGTCGGTCGCCTGCTGAAACGCATGACCAGCCTGCAGCACGCGTGCGTCATCACCCGGTCGTCCGATGAGCTGCATGCCCAGCGGCAATCCGCCACTGCTGTAACCACAGGGCAGCGCCAGCGCCGGATTGCGGCCGGTATTCGAAGGCGTGCACACATTGCTCTTCAGCCAGAAATTTTCCGTGCGGTAATCCTCGAAGCGGGGCGCCGGACCGAATCCGCTGGCCAGCAGCACATCGAACTGCTCAAAAACCGGCAGCAGCTCGTCCAGGTAGCGCCGGTGCTCACGCAGCGCCTGCACGTAATCAGCCGACTGGAACACGCAGGCCGGCAGCGCCCGGCCCAGAAAATCGCGGCCATACTTCCCGGGACTGCGGATCAGGCTTTCCTGGTGAATCGAAAAGATCTCGCTTTCCGCAATGATCACCTTGATGTCAAAGCCATCCTGGACGGGCCGGATGCGACAGGTGCTGACGCTCGCGCCCAGGCCCTCGAACACCTTGACCGCCTCCTCCAGTGAACGGGCATGCTCGGGAGTGACCGGTATGTCCTCCTCCCAGTAATGCCGCAGCACACCGATGCGCAGCCCCTTTACCGGTTGACCCAGGCGACCGCGGAAATCCGCGACCTCATGACGGATGCTGCCCGGGTCTGCCGCGTCGTATCCGGCAAGCGCCTGCAGCAAAATCGCGCAGTCCTCTGCGCTGCGCGCCATCGGGCCGCAGTGGTCAAAGGTAAACGAGTTGGGCATTACGCCCGCACGGCTCACCAGTCCGAACGTGGGCATGAAGCCGGTAATCCCGCAAAACGACGCCGGGCCGCGGATCGAGCCGCCGGTGTCCGAACCCATCGCGGCGGGCATGAAGCCTGCTGCAATCGCCGCAGCGGAGCCGCTGGACGAACCACCGGTGAATCGCGACAGATCCCAGGGATTGCGTGAAGGCGGCCAGGGCAGATCAAAGGAAGGGCCGCCGTGCGCAAACTCATGCGTCTGCAGCTTGCCCAGCAGTATGCCGCCGGCCTCCAGCAGCTTGCGGGCAGCCGTCGAGTCCTGCGTCGGCACATTCTCCGCGCAGACTGCGGAACCGCCGGAAGTCAGGACGCCGGCGGTATCGTAAATATCCTTGAGGCCGAAGGGTATGCCGTGGAGCGGACCCCGATAACGACCGCGCCTTATGTCCTGCTCAGCCTCCCGCGCGGCAACAAGCGCCTGCTCCGCAGTGAGGGTGATGAAGGCGCGCACGCGGTGGTCCAGCTGACCGATGCGCGCCAACAACCCTTCCGTCAGCTCCACCGGCGAGAGCTTGCCGGACCGGATCAGCGCCGCAGCTTCGGCAATCGAGAGATAGTTCAGATCAAGGTCGCTCATAAATACCCCGCAAAGTTATTTCTTCATTTCATTGAACGAGCCACTATCCGGCTTCGCTCTAAATTTATGCTCTCAGCTTCAGCTGCCCGCCATCGATTGATCCAGATTTTTATAACAAAAAAACCCGCAACCGCGGGTTTTTGTTTTGTCCTGCGCCAGCCGTTGCGGTCAGCGCGTGACCACCGGCTTCCAGCCATAGGCTTTCGCACAGGCGCCGCCCATCAGCATCGCCCGCTCGCTGTCGCTGATGCGATCGGTCATCCGGAAGGGCTCCACCGCCTGCTCGTAATTGACCACAGCGTAGGCACGGGTCCAGTCGGTACCCCACAGGCAGCGTTCGAAACCCCAGGCATCAAATACGCGCGCCAGCGGATCCCAGATGTCCGGGTAGGGATAGGGTTCCTTCGACAGCGTGCAGGCGCCGCTGACCTTGATCACCAGGTTCGGGCGCTTGGCCAGTTCCAGTACCTTCGGCAGATCGGCCCAGGGCTCTGCGGCACGCGACGAGGGCTCATGCGGTTGCATGATGCCGAGGTGGTCGAGAATGAAGCGCGTTTCAGGATGGCGGTCGATCAGCGCGGCGCCTGCCTCGAGGTTGCCCCAGCACAGGATGTTCACCGGAAAACCGTGGCGTGCCGCGGCGCGCAGCATGCGGTCGAGGCCGGGGTGGCCAACGCGATGCGGCGAATCCGGCTTCATCAGCGCGCGGATGCCGACCGTGCCTGGCGTCTTTTTCCATTCGGCGACCACATCCTCCACTGCAGGGTCATCAGGATCCACCGGTTTGACCAGGCCGAATTTTCCAGGATGGGCCTTCTGCACTTCGACTGCGTAGCTCGCGTCATAGCCGTACATCGAAAACGAGGAAATGAAGATCGCGCCGTCGACGCCAACCTTGTCCATCGCCGCGACCATCTCGTCGCCGGTGGCCGAGGGCGGCCAGTTCGGCACCGTGCGCCAGGGTCGTTTCGGGGTGTTCGCCTCGTAGGCGTGGATCTGCGAATCGATGATCATGTTCGTTTGACTCCCTTGGTTTAAACCCGCCGGCCGCGCGGCGGCGTTCAGATGCAGCCGAGCGCCACCATCGCGTTGGCGACACGGATGAATCCGGTGACATTGGCGCCCACGACATAGTTGCCCGGAACGCCATACTCCTCCGCGGTTTCGTAGGTGCTGGCGTGGATCCTGGTCATGATGTCGTCGAGCTTGCGTTCGGTGAACTCGAAGCTCCACGAATCCCGGCTTGCGTTCTGCTGCATCTCCAGCGCCGAGGTGGCGACGCCGCCTGCATTCGCCGCCTTGCCCGGCCCGTAGGCGATGCCGGCATCGAGGAAAACCTTGACTCCCTCCGGGGTGGTCGGCATGTTCGCGCCCTCCCCGACTGCGATGCAGCCATTGCTGACCAGATGGCGCGCGTCGTTGCCGTTGATCTCGTTCTGCGTCGCCGAGGGCATCGCGACCTGGCAGGGCACTTTCCAGATGTTGCCGCCGGCAAGGTATTTCGCGTCCTTGTGGTAATTCGCGTAATCCGCGATGCGCCGGCGCTCGACTTCCTTGAGCCGCTTGACGAGATCGAGGTCGATGCCCTTCTCGTGAACGATCACGCCGTTGGAGTCCGAGCAGGCAACCACCTTGGCGCCCAGCTCGCCAAGCTTCTCCATGGTGTAGATCGCGACATTGCCGGATCCGGATACGACGCAGGTCTTGCCGTCCAGAGATTCCTTGCGCATTTTCAGCATCTCGCGCACGAAGTAGACGGCGCCATAGCCGGTGGCCTCGGTGCGCACCAGAGAGCCGCCCCAACTGATGCCCTTGCCGGTGAGCACGGTCGATTCATAGCGGTTGGTGATCCGCTTGTACTGGCCGAACAGGTAGCCCAGTTCGCGGCCGCCGACACCGATGTCGCCGGCGGGCACGTCGGTGTGTTCGCCAAGGTGGCGGTAAAGCTCGGTCATGAAGCTCTGGCAGAAACGCATGATCTCGTTGTCCGACCTGCCCTTGGGATCGAAATCCGCACCACCCTTGGCACCGCCGATCGGCAGCCCGGTCAGCGCGTTCTTGAACACCTGCTCGAAGCCGAGAAACTTGATGATCCCGAGGTAGACCGAGGGATGAAAGCGCAGCCCGCCCTTGTAGACACCGAGCGCGCTGTTGAATTCGACGCGAAAGCCGCGGTTGATGTGGACCTCGCCCCTGTCATCCTGCCAGGGCACCCTGAAAATGATCTGCCGCTCGGGTTCGCTGACCCGCTCGATGATTTTCAGTTCCGCGAACTCGGGGTGCTTGACCAGTACCGGGCCGAGGGACTCGAGCACCTCCTTCACCGCCTGGTGAAATTCGGTCTCGCCGGGATTGCGGGCCTTGATCTGCTGATAAATGGCCTCGACGTTTTCAACCATTGCACTGCTCATGCCGACTCCTTCAGAAAAACCCTGCTGCATCGAATTGAAATGCCGGCTCGCCGTTGCCGGCGGCCCGCGTCCGGGCTGGCGCCGTAGCCTTCAGCGCACGCCCAGCAGCTGCACTTCGAACACCAGCGTCGCGTTCGGCGGAATGACGCCGCCGGCGCCGCGTGCGCCGTAGGCGATGGCAGGCGGGCAGGTCAGGCGCGCAGCGCCGCCGACCTTCATCATGCCTACACCCTCGGTCCAGCACTTGATCACGCCGTTGAGCGGAAACTCTATCGGTTCGCCGCGGCTGAAGGAGCTGTCAAATTCCTTGCCGTTGCGAAACATGCCGCGGTAATGCACCTTTACCGTCGATGTCGGCGAAGGCTGGGTGCCGCGGCCCTCCTTGACCATTTCGATGACCAGTCCGCTGGGCATCACTTTCGCGCCGGGCGCTTTCGCCGCAGCGGCGAGCGCGGGATCGGGCTTGCCCTGGGCCACTGCGGGCAGTTGGAAAGCCAGCACGGCGAAGCCGGCAAGCAGGAGTCTGGATGTTACGGACATCATGGAGGGATACCTTTCCGGGGAAAACGCGTTTCAGGATTTTTTCGGGATCACGATCTGGGTCTGGGTGACTATCGCCACCCGCGTGCCATCCAGATTTTTGATCGTCGTCTGCCAGACCATGGTGGTGCGGCCTATATGCAGTGGCAGCACAGTCGCGGCGAGCGTGCCGCCCTCGCCCGCGGCGAAGAAATTGGTTTTCGATTCCAGCGTCGTCGTGCGGCAGCCCTCGGGCAGATTGGCCAGCGTGCCCATCGCGCCGAGGATGTCGGCGAAGGCCATCAGCACGCCGCCGTTGATGCGGCCGCTGCGGTTGATGTGATCCGCGGTTACGCTCATCTCGGCGTCGATGCGCTTCTTCGACAGCTTGCGCAGGCGGATGCCCAGCGCGCGGCCCATGCCCACCGACAGCGACTGCTCGATCATCGCGCGGTTCGCGGCCGGCAATGTGTTGGATGGAAGCTGCACGCCTGTTTTGACGATCTTCGGCCTGACCGAGGATTTTTTTTCGACTGTCACTGTTCTGCTTCCATAAAAATTTATTATAAGTACTTGATTATAAACAATATTTTTAAATATCGCCAAAACATCTGCGGCGCAGCGCTCAGCTCTTGTAATCGGGATACAGCTTCTCCACCAGCGCCAGACTCGCCACCCAGTCACGGCTGTCGGAATCGTAAATGCCGATGCGCCCGAACTTCGCGGCACGCGCGGCGCAGACCGCGGGATCGGGCAGGATCAGCTTGCCGCCGCCGGCCAGCGCGCCGACCTGCGCGCGACAGGCCAGTTCGAAGAAGTGGTGGTAAATGTAGGCCTCGGGCAGCGTCGTGCCGCAGACCAGCACACCGTGGTTCTCCAGCAGCATGGTCCAGTGTTCGCCCAGCGCGGCAGCCAGCCGGTCAGCGCCTTCGCGCGTGGTGTCGTCGACCTCATTCGGGTAGCGCGCCACGCGCTTGTAAAAACGCATTGCCTGCTGGGTCAGCGGCAGCAAGCCCTGCTGCTGCGCCGACACCGCGAGATTCGCCGGCGTGTGCGTGTGCACCGCGGCCTGGATGTCGGGCCGCGTCTTGAGCACTGCGGCATGCAGGTTGTAGGCAGCGGGGCTCGCCTTGAACGCCGAGGTTCCGACCTGGCGGCCATCAAGATCGTACTTCACCAGGTTGGAGGCGGTCACCTGCTCCATCAGCAGGTTATCGGCCTTGACCAGGAAATGTCCGGGCTCGCCGGGCACCCGCAGCGAAATGTGGTTGTAAGTCAGGTCCGCGAACATGAAGTGGCCGATCAGGCGATGCGCCGCCGCGAGTTCGCAGCGCGCCTGCCACTCCGCAGCGCTGATGCGCGAGCGCGCGACCCGCGGCCGCGCGGTGCGGGTGACGGCGTGTTTCTGCTTGGCGCGGGCGACCATCAGCGTGATCAGCCGATGTCCGCCGGAAGTCCGGGCATGGTTGCCGGACCGCATGCGGGCAGCGCAAGGGACCACAGTCCGGACATTTTGGGGATTTGTTTCATCAGTGCAGGCACTTCAAGAGGGTCCCGAATGGTAATGCCTAATGGGCGACCGGTAAAATCCGCGGCATGCGCCCCGTCGGGGCGTGTCCACAATCCGGAGGAACATCATGGCCGCAGGCAGGGAACTCGAAGGCAAGGTCGCGCTCGTCACCGGCGCGGCGCGCAACATCGGTCGCGCAATCGCCATTGCGCTGGCAGAAGCCGGTGCCACCGTCGCCGTCAACGCGCGTGCCGCGAAAGAGGATGCCGAAGCGGTAGCAAAGGAGATCCGCGACGCCGGCGGCAAGGCCGATGTATTCATCGCCGACATCGCTGACGGCAAGGCGGTCGATGCGATGGTCGGCGACATCGTCAAGCGCCACGGCAAGGTCGACATCCTCGTGCTCAACGCCTCGATCCGCAAGGAAACGGCGTTCATCGACATGAGCTACGAGGAATGGCGCAGCCTGCTGTCGATCACGCTCGACGGTTCTTTCTTCTGCACCAAGGCCTGCCTGCCCTCGATGATCAAGGCCGGCGGCGGCAGCATCGTCACCCTCGGCGGCATGACCGCACTGTCGGGCGCAAAAAAACGCGTGCACGGCTCGGTCGGCAAGCACGGACTGTGGGGCATGACCCGCGCGCTGGCCAAGGAACTCGGCGAACACCAGATCAACGTCAACTGCGTGGCGCCCGGACAGATGGACACCGCGCGTGCCGCCGACCGCTCGGCGCGCGCCCCGGTCAGCAATGTGCCGATGGGCCGCCGCTCGACGCCGGAAGAAGTCGCCGGCATCGTGCGCTACCTGTGCACGCCGGAAGCACGGATGATCAGCGGCCAGCTGATCTATGTCGACGGCGGACAGCAGATGTTCTGAGCAGGCATCTGGTACGCGGGGCGATGACTCCGGAGAGGCTGCGGTTCGCGTGACTCATGCCGCCTTCTCTCCCATGAACTGCAGCCGCGCGAGGTGGGCATAGAGGCCGCCGGCGCCCATCAGTTCCTCATGCGTGCCGGTGGAATGCAGCCGGCCGCGGTCGAAGACAAGGATGCGGTCGGCATTGCGCACGGTGGCTAGGCGGTGCGCGATCACCAGCGTGGTGCGGCCGCGCGCGAGGCGCTCCAGTGCCGTTGCCACCTGGCGCTCGCTTTCGGCATCGAGCGCGCTGGTAGCTTCATCGAGCAGCAGGATAGGCCGGTCAGCGAGCAGCGCACGGGCGATCGACAGCCGCTGGCGCTGGCCGCCGGAGAGCCGGATGCCGCGCTCGCCAAGGTCGGTGTCGAAACCCTGCGGCAGCGCGTCGATGAACTCGAGCGCGTTCGCCGCAGTGCAGGCCGCACGCACCGCCTCCGCAGTTGCGTCGGGCCGCCCGAAACGCACGTTCTCGGTGACGCTCGCCGCAAAGATCACCGGGTCCTGGGAAACCAGGGCCACCGAGCGGCGCAGCAGCAGCGGATCGCAATGGCGGATGTCGACGCCGTCGATGTGGATGCAGCCCGACTGCGGATCGTAGAAGCGCAGCAGCAGCGCGAAGATCGTGGTCTTGCCGGCACCCGAAGGCCCGACCAGCGCGACGCGTTCGCCGGGATGCACCTCGAAGGACAGCTCCGCCAGTGCCGGCGGTTCGGGCCGCGTCGGGTAGGCAAAGCCGACGCCTTCAAAACGGATCTCGCCGCGCACCGGCTGCGGCAGCACCGCGGCCGGGGCCTCGGCGCGCAACAGCGGCCGGGTGTCGAGCAGTTCCATCAGGCGCTCGGTGGCGCCCGCCGCGCGCTGGATCTCGCCCCAGACTTCCGACACGGTGCCGGCGCCGCTGGCAACAATGCCGGCATAGAACACGAAGGCCGACAGTTCGCCGGCGGTGAGCCGTCCGGCAAGCACGTCGTGGCCGCCGACCCACAGAATCGCACCAACCGCGCAGAAGGCGATCAGCATCACCGAGGCAATCAGGAATGCCTTGACGCGGATGCGATCGACACCCGAGGCATAGGCCGCCTCGGTCACCGCGTTGAAGGCGGCCCGGGTGCGCTCCTCGTGGCCATAGGCCTGCACGGTACGGATTTCGTGCATCGCTTCGTCGACCTGCGCCGACACTTCGGCGACGCGGTCCTGGCTGGCGCGGGACAGCCGGCGCACACGGCGCCCGACGATCAGTATCGGCACCAGCGTTGCCGGCACGCCGAGCACGATCAGCGCAGCGAGTTTCGGGCTGGTCGCGAACAGCAGCAGCAGCGCGCCCACCATCATCAACGCGTTGCGCAGGAACATCGACAGGCCGAATCCGATCACCTGCCGCAGCTGGTCGCTGTCATTGGTCAGCCGCGACACGATGTCGCCGGTGCGCGAGGCGTCGAAGAATGCCGGTGACAGCGTCAGCACATGCGCGAACACCGTGCGCCGCAGGTCGGCGATCACCCGTTCGCCGACACTCATCATCAGGTAGAAGCGCGTGAAGGTCGCGAGCGACAGCACCACCGCCACTGCGATCACCCCCGCGAGCGCGGTGTTGAGCAGCGCCGGATTGCCGCTGCCGAAACCGGAATCGATGACGAAGCGCAGGCCCTGGCCCAGCGCGAGCACGCTGCCGGCGGCGACCACCAGCGCGACCAGTGCAATCGCCACCCGTCCGCGATAGGGCAGAAGGAATCGCAGCAGGCGCCGCAGCGGTGACGCCACGGTGCGTGTGCCTGCCGCGGTCGCGGCGGCCATGTCCTGCGGGGCCATGCGGCGGCTCAGGGCCGTCCCGCGGGCGGGACGTTGATGCGCACGACGAGCTGCGGCGACTCGAGGCTCACCACCGGCGGCTGCAGGGCCACGATCGCCAGCTCATACTCGTCCTCGGCGCGCAGGTCGACAACAAACAGCAGCTGCCGCAGCGACGTCGGCGGCGGGGAACGCGGTCCGGCCGAATCTTCGGGCTCGGGACTGTTGACGCTGAACTCCGCGGTCTGCAGCGTCCTGCCGCCCGCGCTGAGTGTCGCGCGGTAGCGGTCCCAGCGCCCGGCTTCCTCGCGCCGGCCCCAGGCAAAATCGGCATTGAAATCGAAAGCGACGGCGTTCATCTGCGGCCGCAACAGGATGCGCACCGCCTCGAAACCGCCGCCCGCGACGGGCCGCAGCGGAATGCGCGCGGCCTCCTCGCCGCCGAACCAGCCCTCGCAGGCCGCCAGCAGCGCCGTCAGGGCCAGCGCCGCGCAGACCCGTGCCCGCATCAGCGGTCCACTTTGGAAAGAAAATCGAGCAGCGCCTTGTTGAAGGCCGCAGGCTGCTCGATGTTGGAAAGATGGGCCGCAGACGGGATGATCAGCAGCTCCGATCCGCGCAGGTTCGCCTGGATCTGACGCGCCATCTCGGGCGGCGTGCCGTGGTCCTCCTCGCCGACGATGACCAGCGCCGGGCAGTCGATTTCCTTCAGGCGGTCGAGCACATCGATTTTCGCGATCGCTTCGCAACAGCCGGCAAAACCCGCGACCGGCGTATTGCGGATGCCTTCGCCGATGCGCGCCATCACTGCAGGCTGCGCCTTGCGGTACGGTTCGGTGAACCAGCGCGCCAGTGTCGGGTCGACCAGCGCCGCCATGCCCTGCTCGCGCGCGAGCTTCACGCGCTCGCCCCACATCTGCCCGGCATTCGGCGGGTAGCGGCTGGTGGTGTCGGCGAGCACCATGCTGCGGAATACGCCGGGATACTTCAATGCATGGACCTCGCCGATCATGCCGCCCATCGACAGGCCGACCCAGTGAGTGCTGCGGATATCCAGCGCGGCAAACAGGCCCTGCAGATCGTCGGCCATCTGCTCCAGCGTGTATGCACCCTCGGGCGCATCGCTCGCACCGTGGCCGCGGGTGTCGAAACGCAACACCTTGTAGCCGCGCGACACCAGCAGCTGCGCCTGTTCGTCCCACATCGACAGGTTGCTCGCCAGCGAGTGCGACATTGTCACCCAGGGGCCCTCGCCCTCGACGACGCAGTTGATTTCGATGCCGTTGGTGCTGATTCTCATGGAAGGTTTCCTTTCGCCGCCGGTATGTTGCGGAGTACCGTCGCCCGCAACTGCTGCAGGGCGCAGACTATACCAGCAGCGCCCCCGCATCACAGCATGTGGACAGCTGCGCGCTGCTTCGCCTGCAGCGGCATTCCCCGTTATGCTTGCCGCTCCCCGCAACCTGGAGTCCAGCGCATGAGCGCAGTCCCCGAACTCGCCGGCCAGGTCGCACTGGTCACCGGCGCCGCAAAAAACATCGGCCGCGCAATTGCGCTCGAACTCGCCGCCGCGGGCGCAAAAGTCGCGATCAATACCCGCGCCTCGCGCGCCGAGGCCGAAGCGGTGGCCGCCGAAATCCGTGCCGCCGGCGGCAGCGCAGCCGTTTATATCGCCGACATCGCCGACGCCGCCCAGGTCAGGCACATGCACGCCGCGGTGGCCGCCGAACTCGGCGCCATCGATATCCTCGTACTCAACGCTTCGGTGCGCCGCGAAATCGCCTTCGAAACCATGGCCTTCGCGGACTGGCGGCAGGTGATGTCGATTTCCCTCGACGGTGCCTTCCACTGCGTGCAGGCGGTGCTGCCGGACATGCTCAAGGCGGGCCGCGGCAACATCATCACGCTGATCGGCGACAGCGCACTGACCGGCGCCGCGGGCAAGGTACACAGCTCGGCCGCGAAAAGCGGACTCGCCGGCATGACGCGGGCGCTGGCGCGCGAGTTCGCCGGCCGCGGCATCCGCGCCAACTGCGTCTCGCCCGGCCACTTCGATACCACGCGCGCCAATCCGCGGGCGCCTCGCCCCGATGCATCGAAGCACATACCGCTCGGCCGCTACGGCGATCCGCGGGAAATCGCCGCTACCGTGCGTTTTTTGTGCGGCCCCGGCAGCGGCTTCATCACCGGGCAGGTTCTCCACGTCAACGGCGGCCAGTGGATGTATTAAAATATACAACAAAATCAATTACTTAATAGGATATTCCCAATGCACAATACAACAGCCGAACGTTTTCCCGCCATCCCGCCGGAGCAATGGACCGAAGAACAGAAAAAAGTTGCCGCGACCATCGCTGCGGGGCCGCGTGGCGAACTGCGCGGACCCTTTCTCGCGCTGCTGCGCAGCCCCGGTCTCGCGCAGACCGTGCAGCAGGTCGGCGAGTACCTGCGCTTCAAATCACCGCTTGATCGCCGCATCGCCGAGATGGCGACGCTGATCGCGGCAAGGCACTGGACGCAGCAGTACGAATGGCAGTCGCATTACAAGCACGCGATGAAGGCGGGACTCAGCCCGGCGATCGCTGAAGCCATCGCCGAAGGCCGCCGCCCGCAGGGCATGGCCGCGGACGAGGAAGCGCTCCACGACCTGCTGACTGAAGTGCTGCACAACCACGGCGTCTGCGATGCCACCTACGGGCGCGCGGTCGGGCTGTTCGGCGAACAGGGCGTCATCGAACTGATCGCGGTGGCCGGTTATTACGCGATGCTGGCGATGATCCTCAACGTCGGCCGCAAGGCCCTCCCCGCCGGACAGGAACCGATGCTGCCCTGGTTTCCCCGCTGAGCCCCGCCTTGCTCCAGAGTCTGCTGCTGCCGGCGCTGCTCGCCGGGCACAGCTTCGCGTCCATGGCCGTGCTGGTGCTGCCTGCGGTCGCGCCCGAGGTCGCGCGCGATTACGGTTTTGATCCCTCGCTGATCGGTTACCAGATCAGCCTGGTCAGCATCGGCATGGTGGGGACCCTGACGCTGCTCGGCAACACCAGCCGCCGGCTCGGCGCCGCGCGCACCAACCAGTTCGGCCATGCGCTGGCAGCGGGCGGCATGCTGGTATTGCTGATTCCGTCCAGCGCCTTTCTGGTGATCGGCTCACTGGTGATCGGACTCGGCTACGGGATGATTACGCCATCGGCCTCGCACCTGCTGATGCGCTACACGCCGCCGCAGCGGCGCAGCACCGTGTTCTCGATCCACCAGGTCGGCATTCCGGCGGGCGGCATGCTCGCGGCGCTGGTGGCACCGGCCGTGGCGATCACTGCCGGCTGGCGCTGGGCAGTCATTCTCAGCGTGGTCCTGCTCATCGCGGTGGTGCTGATGATGCAGACAGGGCGGCGGCAATGGGATGACGATCGCGACCGCTCGGCACCGGCAGTCACCCCCAATCCCTTCGCCGGCGCCGTCGCGATCTGGCGGCAGCGCGAACTGCGGCTGATCGCGATTGCCGGCAGCTGCTTTTCCTGGGCACAGTTCTGTGCGGCAACCTTCGCCGTGGTCGCCTGCGTGGAGATGCTGGACATGAGCCTGGTGGTTGCCGGCACCGTGCTCACCGTGGTGCAAATCGCCAGTGCCGCAGGACGGGTGCTGATCGGCTGGATCGCCGACCGGGTGGGCGACACCGCGAGGGTGCTGGCCTGGAACGCGGCCCTGCTCATCGCCTGCTCGGCAGCAGCCCTCGTCCTGGGGCCCGGGCTGCCGCTGGTGGCGGTTTATCTGCTGTTCGCAGTGCTCGGCGCGAGCTCGGGTTGCTGGCCCGGCGCAATCCTCGCCGAAGTCGGCCGGCTTGCGCCGCAAGGCCAAGTCAGCCTTGCCATCAGCGGCTCGCTGGTCATCACCAATGTCGGAAAATTCATCGGGCCGATCGTGTTCGCCAATGTCTACGCGCTGACCCGCGACTACGCACTGGCCTTCGCCTCGCTGGTCATCCCCGGCGCGGTCTCGCTGTACTGCCTGTACGCCGCGCGGGACCCTGAAAAACGGCTCAGGCGAGGATCTGGCTGACCTGCTCCTGGCGCAGCAACTCGTAGACGAAAGCCTCGAGCTCGGAACCCAGCGCGTCGCGCACCGAGATCATGCCGACCGGACGGCCATCCTCGACCACCGGCAGGTGGCGAAAACGTCCCTCGTGCATGAATCCCAGTGCGTGGGCAAATGAGCGTTCGGGCGTGATCGTGCGCGGATTGCGGGTCATCACCTGTGCCAGCGGTGTGCTGCCGCCATCGAGGCCGGCGGCCAGCACACGGAACAATGCATCGCGCTCGGTGAACATGCCGACCAGCCTGCCCTCGTCAACCACCATCATCGCGCCGACATTACGCTGCTTCATCAGCCGCGCGGCCTCGGCCACCGATGTCGTGGATGGCGCAATGAGCAGGTCCTGCCCCTCGATGATTTCGCGAATCGTACGCTCGGCCATGGTTGTTCTCCCGCTCGCAGATTGACAGGCTGCGCCGTCAGGGCACAGGACCGGTTTGATGCTAACTCCGGCACCGCGGCGGGTCAAACCGCGGCACGCCCCTCGCGCATGTAGACAGGCAGATCCATGGTTGGCGGCCGCCGCCCCGGAATGTCGTAGATCATGTCGGCGACATATCCGCGGTGGTAGCTGGCATGGGTCACCACATGCATCAGGATTTCACCGCAGGTCATCGCGCCGCGATTGCCGCCGATCAGGGTGAATTCGACGGTCCGCGCAAAACCGGCATCGTCCAGACCATCGGCCCAGCGCAGGTACCAGGCATCGATGTCCTGCTGCTGCGCACGCAGTTCGTCGAGCGGCGGACAATCCTCGGTGTTGCGCGCCTGGTAGCCATGCTCCCGCCCCTCGATATGCGCCTGCCAGATGCGATCGATGACGTGATTGTGATTCAGGGTATGCACCATGTTGCGGAACAGGGAAGGCCGCGGTTTCTCGGCCTCCCCCGGCGGCAGCGCCGCAACGGCGTCGAACATCAGCCGGTTTGCCCATTGCTTGTGGCCTGCCATCAGGCGCGCGGTCGCTGCATCCATTCCCTGTTCCGTCCCTCCGGTTCATTCAATACGTTCAGTCACCGGAGAGCTTGGCGTCCTGAACCACCTTGGTCCATTTTGCAATTTCCGACTTGACGTGCTCGGCGAACTGCGCCGGCGTCGCCTGCTCGACAGTAATGCCCTGGTCCTCCAGGCGCTTCCTCAGCGGCCCGGAAAGCACCTTGGCACCATCCGCATGCAGTTTGTCGAGAACAGCCTGCGGCACCTTCGACTGCGTGCAAAGACCGTACCAGCCGGTGACGTCATAACCCGGAACACCGGACTCGGCGAAAGTCGGCACCTCGGGCAACTGGGCATTGCGTACCGCGGAAGTCACCGCCAGCGCGCGTACGCGTTTGGCCTTCACCGCCGCCAGCGGCCCGCCGGCCAGGTTGCCGACCGAGGACTCCATGTGCCCGCTCATCACGTCGGCCAGTGCCGCTGCCGCGCCTTTGTAGGGCACGTGCACGATATTGATGCCGGACATCGTCTTGAAAAGCTCTATCGAAAGATGGGGCGACGCGCCGACGCCTGAAGATCCGAAATTGAGCTTGCCGGGATTCTTCTTCGCATAATTGATGTACTGCTGCAGCGTGCGGATCGGCATCGAAGGATGCACCATGAAAATGTTCGGTATGCCGCCGATCTTGATCGGAAAGGCGAAATCGCCGACCGGATCGTAGGTCAGCCGCTTGGCGAAGCGCGCCGGCGTGATCGCATGCGAACCGATATTGCACAGGACCAGCGTGTGGCCGTCAGGCGCGGCCTTCGCGGTCGCTTCGGTGGCGATGTTGCCGGCGGCGCCCGGACGGTTTTCCACGATCACCGTGCTGCCCCAGAGCTCGCCCAGAGCCTGCGCCATCATGCGCGCCGTGGTATCCACACCGCCGCCCGGCGAATAGCCGACAAGGATGCGTACCGGCTTGCCGCCGGGATAGTTCTGCGCCGATGCCGGTGCTGCCGCCAGTGCGATGCCGGCGAGAATGATGCATGCCATGCTTTTCATGTGCTGACTCCTCCTCGAAATAATATGACGATGGTCACGGGACCTTTCTTGTTGATAAAGACTGCCCGGTCCCGCAGACAGTCCTGTTGGGTGTCCGATCCGCCGCGGCGAATCAGTCGATTTTTGCACCGGCGCGCTTGATGACCTCGCCCCAGCGTTCACGGTCGCTGCGCACCAGCTTCCAGAATTCCTCGGCCGACACCGGATTCGGCTCCGAACCCAGTGCGAGGATCCTGCGGCTGCCCTCGGGCGAGGTGATCGCCTTGTTGAGCATCGCATTGAGCACCTTGATCCGCGCCGGCGGCGTCCTGATGGGCGCCACCACGCCGTGCCAGACGGTGACCACGTAGCCAGGCACGCCGGCTTCCGCGACAGTCGGAATATCCGGAAAAATCGGCGACCGTTTGGGTCCGGTCACTGCAAGCCCGCGCACGCGACCGGCCTTCACGTGCGGCGTTGCCGAGTTGAGGCCTTCCATCATCAGCTGGACCTGCCCGCTCATCAGGTCGACCAGCGCCGCGGCGCCGCCCTTGTACGGCACATGCACGACGCTGATGCCGGCCATCGACTTCAGCAGTTCGAAACCGATGTGTCCCGGCGAACCGTTGCTCGATGAGGCATTGAACAGCTTGCCAGGATTGTTTTTCGCGTAGCCGATGACGTCCTGCAGGCTTTTGAACGGCGTCTTCGGCCCCGCCAGCACGACCTGGTGTCCGCTCACGGTCTGCCCCACCGGCGCCAGTTCGCGCAAGGCATCGACAGGCGGCTTGGCCAGCAGGTGCGGGGCAATGGCGAGAGCGCCGATAGGGGCATAGGCGATCGTGTAGCCGTCGGCCGGTGCCTGCACGGCCAGTTCCAGTCCCAGCTGCAGTGCGCCGCCGGGCCGGTTGTCGACGACGATCTGCTGGCCGATCTCACGCGCCAGTTCGGTGGCGACGATGCGCGCCACGTTGTCGGTCGAACTGCCGACTGCCTGCGGTACGATCATGCGTATCGGCCGTTCCGGATAGGCCGCCGTCGCCGGCAGTGCGTGGATCAACACGCATGCCGCAATCATGCCGGCTGCCCTGCGCAGGACCGAGCCCGTCTTGATGCTCATGTTCACCTCCTCCAGATGAAGTGGGCATTGTGGCCCATGACATCGCATCAGTGGGAGACTTTGTCGCGAAACCGGCACAGCGCGGCGCTGCACGCCCGGCCGCCATCGAGGCAGTTAATTAAATCAATAAAAATCAACTGCTTATAAAGCAGACTCTGTAACAGCCGGGCTTTGCAATGCAGCATGAGCGATTGCACCGGCCCCGATGCATCGGCTCGCACCGGGTCCCCGGTTCATGCAGCAAACCCGCGAGCCCGCAGTCTTTCTTCTAGCGCGCAGCGCACAATGCCGGCAATGCCTCGCCTATCGGCACCCGCAGCACCGCATCCGCAACATCGTCGAACTGTGTCGGCTCTGCATTGATGATCAACAGCCGCGCACCGGCATCCAGCGCACGCGGCACCGCGGCGGCTACCGGGTAAACCTGCAGTGTGCTGCCGACGGCGAGAAACAGGTCGCCCTCGCCGGCGACGCGCATTGCGCGGTCGATGACCTGCGGGATCAGCTGCTGGCCGAAGGAAATGGTGTCGCTCTTGAGCAGGCCGTCGCAGTCGAGGCAGGACGGGTCCTCCTCGCCGGCACGCACCCGGTCCAGCGTCTCCTGCATCGGGCCGCGCCAGCCGCAGGACAGACAGATCACCGAATGCAGCGTGCCGTGGACTTCAATGACTTTTTCCGCAGGCACGCCGGCGCGCTGGTGCAGACCGTCGATGTTCTGGGTGATCAGCGCATGCAGCTTGCCGCGGCGCTCGAGGTCAGCCAGCGCGCGGTGACCGGCATTGGGTTCGGCGGTCCAAGCCGGATGCGCAAGCCGCGACTGCCAGGACAGGCGGCGCACCTCGGGGTCGGCGACGTAGTGGCGGATGTCGGACATCCGTTCCGCCTTCGGATTGAGCGTCCACACGCCGCGCGGACCGCGGAAATCGGGGATGCCGGAATCAGTGGAAATGCCGGCGCCGGTCATCACGACGATGCGTTGCGAAGCCGCGATCCAGTCACGGATGACCTGAAGTGCATTCCCCTGATCCATGGCGCAATGATGCCCGGCGTCGGTATTGCCGGCCAGCGGTCAGCAGAGCCCGATCTGCCCCGGGGGCCGTGCAATATGTCACGACAGCACTTAAGGAGTTATAAAAACTTTATCGAACAATGAAGAAATAACAGCCATTGCACTGCAACAATGGACTCTTTTTCATGCTCTAATCAGCACGTAACGCAATGAATCTTATCGGTGAATTCGAATCGAAAGGGTTATTGCGAAGGTTTAGTAAAATTTGATTGGAGATTAATCATGAACAAACAGAGCTCATCCGTCACCAACCTCCTCGACCAGCTGCCGCTGACCGCCAGCCAGCGTGTCCGCGCCGAAGCCCAGATGCGCCAGAGTGAATTCCTGGTCGACCTGATGCTGAGCGCCTTCCGCGCGATCAAGTCCGCCGCGAATGCCCTGCGGGGTCAGGCAAAAGCCAAGCCGGCCCAGCGCCTCGGCACCGCCGGCTGATCAACGCCGGCGCCCGCGCAACGGCGGGCACTTCAGAACCGGACGATCGACTGCCGGCTGCGCCCCTGCGGATGGTGGCGCAGCCTGACGGTGTAACGGTGCACCGTCCCGTACCGCAAGCAGAATCCGCAATATGGCCTGCGTCTTCGCAGGCGCCTGCGGCCGCTATAATCGGCAGGCCGCCATGCCTCTTGTACTGATACTTTCCCTCAGCAGCATCGCCTTCATCACGATGAAGGGCAGCCGCATCCTGATGACGCTGTTCGCAGTGAACATGGGGGCCGGCCCCCTTGAAGTCGGCATCCTGTTTGCATTATATGGACTCTTTCCCTTCCTGCTGGCAGTAGTCGCGGGGCGCATCGCTGACCGTTTCGACAACCGGCTGCTGATGTACTGGGGGCTGGGCAGCTACACGATCAGTCTGGTGATGCCGTTTTTCTTCCCCTCGCTGACGATGCTGTTCATCGTTGCACCGCTATGGGGCCTGACCAGCATGCTGTGGGTGGTGGCGACCCAGAACCTGGTCGGCGTGCTGTCGAATTCCGACACCCGCACCCGCAATTTCAGCTTCTACAGCCTTGGCGAATCCACGGGTTCGGTGCTGGGCCCGATCATTGTGGGGCTGTCGATCGACGCGCTGGCGCACCAGCCCACGTTCCTGATCATGGCGGCGATACCGGCGCTGTGCGGCATCGCCGTAGTGCTGAAACGCAACACCATCCCCGGCACGGCAGCGGCTGCCGCTGGCGGACCACAGGCGCCGCGCAACATGAAGGACCTGCTGGCGCTGCCGGCGATGCGCAATGCGCTGCTGTCGAATGCGGCGGTGATGACCGGCCTCGACCTGTTCAACCTCTACATGCCGATCTACGGTCACAGCCTGGGGTTCTCGGCGACCACCATCGGCCTGATCATGGGGGCCTTCGGCGCTGCCGCCTTCATCACCCGCCTGGCCATCCCGCCGATCAGCAAGCGTTACGGCGAGCGCGCGATGCTTGCCGGCGCGCTGCTGCTGTCCGCCGCTGCATTCATGACCTTCCCGCTGACCACCAGCGCGCTGCTGCTCGCCACGGCCGCATTCGTGCTCGGCCTCGGCCTCGGCTGCGGCCAGCCGCTGTCGATGATCCTCGCCTTCAATGCCGGCCCTCCGGGCCGCTCCGCCGAGGCGATTTCGATGCGGCTCGCCGTCAGCTACGGCGCCCATGTCGTGGTACCGCCGGCGTTCGGCGTGGTTGGCGCGGCGATCGGCGGCATTGCACCGATATTCTGGACCTGCGCCGCAATCATGGGCGCGGGCTCCTGGATCAACCGCAGCAATACGCGCCGCGAAGAAATCCCGCCCCCACCGGAGAAATGAGCATGGCCAGTTATCCCGAATTGAAGGACCGCGTCGCGCTGATCACCGGGGCGGCACAGGGCATCGGCGCCGAGACCGCGCGCCTGTTCGCCGCCCAGGGCAGCAGGGTCGCCATTGTCGACATCGACGCCGACAACGGCGACAAGGTCGCGGCGGCGATCAATCAGACCGGCGGCACGGCCCGTGCCTTCCGTACCGACATCACCGATGCCGCCTCGGTCGAGCAATGCATCGCCGGCATCGTGCAGGCTTTCGGCGGCATCGACATCGTCATCAACTGTGCCGGTGGTTACGGCCGGCTGGCGACGGTGGAAGACATGCCCGTCGATGAATGGGACCGCACCGTGGCGCTGAACCTGCGCAGCGTGTTCCTGATCTGCAAGCTGGCCATCCCGCACCTGAAGAAATCGAAAGCGGGCCGCATAATAAACGTGTCATCGATTTCGGGCCGCACGGTGCATGCCGCCTCGTCACCGGCCTACGGCGCCGCCAAGGCCGGCGTAACCCAGCTCACCCGCTTCCTCGCCTACCAGCTGGGCCCCGACAACATCACTGCCAACGCGATTGCACCGGTCACCACGCTGACACCACGCGTCGCTGCGCTGCGCACCGAGGCCGACATCGAACGCATCGCCTCGCAGGTACCTCTGCGCCGGCTGGCGGTGCCCGGGGACCACGCGCAGGCGATGCTGTTCCTTGCCTCCGACGCCGCGGCCTACATCAACGGCGTGGTACTCGACGTCAATGGCGGCCGGGTGATGATGTAGGCAGGACCCTAGCGGCCGAAAATACCGCGCAGCGCCTTGATGCCTTCCTGCACCGGATCGACCGCCGGCGCAGACGCACCACCACCGCCCTGGGATCCTCCCTCCGCCGGGGCGCTGCCGGCGCGCGAACCACCACCGCCCGTGCCGCCCTCCTCGCCGAGCAGCGCGGAAGCTGTCGATTTCAGCCGCACCTTGACCGCCCATTCGGGACTCCACGGCGTTTTCGGATCCTGCGGCCGTGGCGGATGCGCAAAGTTGGCCTCTTCGCCGTAGGCAATGAAACGCAGGAAGGCCGAGGGCGCGGCAGCGGTGAACTGCGACGGCAGCGCACATTCGGTGGTCGACGGCGGCAGAACAACCTTTTCGCGCACCAGTCGGGTAACTTCCGCCGGCGGCAGCCAGGTCATCAGCAGTTCACCGAACTCGCGGCTGTTGCTGGAACTCCAGAACACCACGTCTTCGCTGCCATCGCGGCTGCCCATCGCGGTGACGAAGTAGCCCTGGGCATTGGCGACGCTGTTCCAGGACAGGTTGACGCTGCCGCTGCCGCTGCGGCGCTGCGCCAGGTTCACCGGCTCCATGAAATCGTATTTCTCCGACAGCGCGAAACGGATCTCCGGCGAGTAGTTGCCCTTCACCACGTGTTCGCCGCGCAGGCTGCCGTCGGCGGCTACGCGCGTGCTGTCGCGCTGGTTGGGCCAGTCGCCATAGGTTTTGCTGCGCGACATCGACGGCCCCCGCTGCACGTTGATGCGCCGGCCGAACAGGCCGGGCGGCACCTGGCCCTGCGCGATTTTGGCGAAATCGATGACATGGGGCTGGCCGGATCCTGCCTGCTCGCCACAACCCCAGAAAATCAGCAGCCGGCCGCGCGGTTTCTCGAAACTCTCCGGCATGCCGTCTTCGCGCGGCTCGGCGCGCGGTGCACGCTGCGGGGTTTCCAGCGGCAGGCTCGCGCCCATGTTGAGTCCGGGCGGGATTTCGTGCGCCGCCGCCGGCGTGCCGCCGGCGCTGCGCTGCGAACCGAGTTCGAGCCGCATGCTGCGGCTGGCGCCCCCGCCTGCCATATCCCCGCCCATCATCATGCGGCCGATGTCCATCATCGACGGTGCGCCGCCGGCACCGCCCATCGGCAGTCCTGAGGCAGTGTCTATGCTCATCCAGTAGGTGGCAATCGGAGGATTGACCTTCTGCTGCGCCAGTGCGGGTGGAATGCACAGAACGGCAAGGACGGCGGCAAAGCGGACGGACAGGTTCAAAGCAGACTCCCGGGAGTTGAGGGGCACCCAGTTTACGCCGGCGCTCCGCCAGTTCAAGGTCATGATAACCTCCGCGCAAGTCATCAATAACAAAAAGGAATCCCGCATGCTGCGCCTGATACTGACTGCCGGGCTCGCCGCCTCCTGCATCGCCCCTGCGGGTGCCCAGAATTATCCCAGCCGTGCCGTGCGCATCCTGATCCCGTTCACGGTCGGCAGCGCGGCGGACGTCATCGCAAGGGCAATGGAGCCTGCGATGCGCGAACGCCTGGGCCAGCCCTTCGTCATCGACAACCGAGCCGGCGCCGGCGGCAACATCGCCGCGGAGCTGACCGCCAAGAGCCCGCCCGACGGTTACACGATCTTTCTCGGCACCATCGGCACCCAGGCGATCAACTACAGCCTGTACTCGAAGCTCAACTACCACCCGCTGAACAGCTTCAGCATGATCGCCCGCGTCGGCGACAGCCCCAACGTGCTGGTGCTCAATCCCAGCGTGCCGGCAAAATCGGTGAAGGAACTGATCGCACTGGCGAAAGCAAAACCCGGCGTGCTCAACTACAGCACTTCGGGCGCGGGCACTTCGGTGCACCTGTCGGCGGAACTGTTCAACAGCATGGCCGGCGTGAAGACCGTGCATGTGCCGTTCAAGGGCGCCGCCGAAGCGCTGACTGCACTGATTTCCGGCCAGACCGACATCCAGTTCGCCAGCGTGTCTTCGGCGATCCCGTTCATCAAGGCCGGACGGTTGCGCGGCCTCGGCGTGACTTCGCCGGCGCGCATCCCTTCCCTGCCCGATGTCCCGACCATCTCCGAAACAGGATTGCCCGGTTATGCCGCGGTGGCCTGGTACGGCGTCGTCGGGCCGGCGGGTATCCCGGCACCGATCATCACCACCCTGAGCAAGGCGACGCTCGACTCACTGGCACAGCCAGACGTCGCCAGGCGACTCGCGGCCTCCGGTGTCGACGTCAATCCCGGCGGCCCCGAGGATTTCCGCAAGCTGATCGAGGCGGAAATCCCGAAATGGGCCAAGGTGGTGAAGGACTCGGGCGCGCGGGTCGACTGAGGCGGGCCGTTCACAAACTACGGGCCGTCATTCCGGACGCGCAGCGCGCGATCCGGAATTCAGAGTTGTTGTCTTCAGGGTTGCATAAACCACTGTATTCCGGCTTTCGCCGGAATGACGGGGGAGAATCAGCCAATCCTGACGACGATTTTGCCGACCATGCCGCTCGCATCCATGCGCTCTTTCGCGGCAGGCAACTCGTCGAAGGAATACACCTTGTCGACCAGCGGCACAATGCGGCCATCGGCCAGCGCCGGCAGCACGTCGCGCTTGAAGCCTGCCGCAGCCTCGGCCTTGCCCGCCGCAGGCAGGTGGGCATTGGACACGCCGAAGATCTCCAGCCGCCAGGCATGCACGGCACCGAGGTCGATCTCCGCCTTGAATACATTGTCGACATAACCCACGGTCGCCAGCCGTCCGCGGAAACCCAGCGTGCGCAGGCATTCGGCAAATACCGAACCACCGACGCCGTTGATCACCAGGTCCACGCCCTTGCCGCCGGTCAGTTCGCGCACCTGTGCGGCGAAATCAGGCTTGCGCGTGGCAATGCCGACATCGAGGCCGGCGGCTTTCAGCTGCTCGAGCTTCTGCTGCGAACCCGAGGTACCGATGGAACGTGCGCCGATCAGCTTTGCGAGATGGATGCTGGCGACGCCGGCGCCGGAGGATGCACCCATGATCAGCATGGTTTCGCCCTTCTGCAGCTTGCCGAACTGGTAAATCATTTCCCAGGCCGTGATGTAGCTCACCGGCACCGCGGCCGCCTGTTCCCAGGACAGGCATTCCGGCTTCATCATGATCTGCGTGGCATCCATCACCGCGTATTCGGCAAAGCCGCCGCGCACGCGACCGAACACCGCGTCGCCGGTCTTGACGCCGGTCACACCCGCGCCGATCGCATGCACGGTACCCGAGGCCTCGTTGCCGCCAAGTTTTTCGGGGCCGCCATGCACCACGCCGCCGACGAACATCTCGCCACGGTTGAGCGCCGAGGCCTGCACCTTGATCACGATTTCACCGGCCTTGGGCTGCGGCTGCGGCACATCGCGGTATTCGAGGGTGTTCTTGTGATCCTTGGTGACAATCCAGCAGGATTTCATAAAATATCCAATAAAATCAATAGTTTATATAACAACGGCGGCCGCGGCCGCCGTTGCACGAGACTGCATCGGCTTACTTGGCGCCGGTTTCGCGCACGATCGGCCCCCAGCGCTTCAGTTCTTTCTGGATGAACTGGGCTGCACGCTCGGGCGAGGACGTGGTGACCGGCTCCGCGCCGGCCCTGCGCAGGAAGTCCTGCATATCGGCATTGGCAAGCACCTTCTGGTTGGCCTGGTGCAACACGTCGACCACCGGCTTCGGCGTACCCGGCGGGAGGAAAATCGCATTGAAGGCCTGCACCACGAGTTCGGGCATGCCGGCCTCGGGCGCCGTCGGCACCTCAGGCACGGCTTTCAGCCGCTCTTCGGAACAGATCGCCAGCATGCGCAGCCGGCCCTGCTTGTGATATTCGAGCGGCGCCGGACTGATGGTCGGGGTGTACATCGGGATGTGACCGGCAATGAGGTCGGTCAGGCCGGGGCCGGCACCCTTGTACGGAACATGCACGATGTTCAGGTTGCCATTGAGCTTCTTGAACAGTTCTCCGGTGAGGTGGGTGATGCTGCCGGTACCGGCGGAACCGAAGGACAGCTTGCCCGGGTTGCGTTTCGCGAAGGCGATCAGTTCCTTGAGGTTCTTCACCGGCATCGAGGGATGCACGGCCACCCCGGTAGGCACCAGCGTGATGATGCCCAGCGCGGTGAAATCCTTCAGCGGATCGTAGCCGAGCTTCGGATTACCCAGGGGACTGAGCACATGCGTGGTGGTGTTGGCAATCAGCAGCGTGTAGCCATCGGGCTTGGAGCGCGAAACCTCCGACGCGCCGATCGCACCCGAGGCACCGGCACGATTCTCGACGATCACGTTCTGGCCCAGCACCTTCGACAGGTCCTGCGCCCAGCGCCGGCCGATGATGTCGTTGACGCCGCCGGGCGCGAAAGGCACCACCAGTCGCAGCGTGCGCTCGGGGAAGTTGCCTTGTGCCTGTGCCTCGCCGGGCAGGAATTGCGCTGATACCAACGCGATTGCCGCGAGCCCGCTGGTCAGATAGCTGCGTGCGATCATTGCTGTTCTCCTCGATTCGTATTTTTTGATTTGCCACGGCACGGCGGAATCCGCCAGAGCGGGTTTCATGCTAATTGTTATCCGGCGCAGCCGCAACCTGCGCCGCGCCTGATTCTGCGCTCAATCGGGCGCGTAGTCCCACTCGCGCCAGCCGCCGAGCAGCGGAAAATACAGACCCAGCCTGATGCGCCGTTCACCACCGGCGTGAAGCATTCGCGCGTAACGCTCAAGCTGGCCGCGATAGCGCGCGTGCTCGTTGTCGAGAAAAGCGTCGATGTCGGCACCCTCGTGCACGCTGGTCTTGTAATCGATGATCCAGCGCACGTCCTGATCATCGACGAAGCTGCGATCGATCACGATGCTGGCGAGCTGGCCGCCGCTGACGCCGGTGAGTCGCCACTCCGAACGGGCCTGCAGCTGTCGACCGAGAATCCACCTTCCGCGCCCGTCAGCAATGCAGTTGGCCAGCGCGCGTGTCGCCCGCAAAACCGCATCGTCGAGCTCGCCATCCCCGACGCCCTGTGCCGCAAGCGCGGCGCGCAGCGCCGGCCTCTGCGCCTCCACGCGCTGCTCATCCCAGCACGCCACGCCATCTTCGGCAATGCGCTGCAGCCAGCGATGAACAACCGTCCCGACATGGCGGGCGGTCTCGCCTGCCCAGGAAAACTCCAGTGCTTCCTGCACCCGTGCCGTATCCATCGGCGCATTCCATTGCACTGCTTCCGGCGCCGCCGGCAGCTGCCAGCCGGCAGGCAGGCGGTGCAGCGCCTGGTCGATGGTCGCAACGCCGGCCTGCCGCACTTCCTGCGGCACATGATCGCGTACCGCGGCCTCGAATGCCGGGGCCACCACCGGCCACAGCTTCCCGAGCAGTGACTGCGATGACGGCGTAGCGGCAGCCATCGCCCCTTCAGCATCAAGCTTCGCCTTGACGCTGCCGAACAGGTGCAGGCGACGCCGGGCACGGGTCGCCGCAACGTACAGCAGGCGCCCGTCCTCGAGATGCTGCCTGTGCGCATGAAAGCGCCTGATCCAGTCGTAGATCGGATCGCTGTCCTCTTCCGTGGCGTGTATCGGCGCCAGCAGCAGCTCTTCGGCTCCCGCGGCTTCGGGCTGTTCCGTCCACAGGAACAGTTTCTTGTCGTCGCCGCGCGGCGCGCGCGCGAGCCCCGGCAGGATCACCACGTCGAACTCCAGGCCTTTCGATTTGTGGATGGTCATGATCTGCAGGCCATCGCCGGCCGCAGGATCAGCTGCCGCATAAAGATCCTCCAGCCCCTCTTCGAAGGCTCCGCGGTCCGGAAGTTCGCCGGCATCCTCGTGCCGGTCAAGGTAACGGAAATAGGTTTCCGCATCCTCAAGGGCGGATGCACTGTCGACACAAGCGGGACCTCCCAGTGCGTACCAGGCGCCCGCGACCTGCTCGCGCAAGGGTTTGCGCGCGCGGTGCTCGATGCATTCCGCGAGAACTCCACGCAGCCGCAGCGCACGCTCGCGGCCGCCCGCAGACAGTGCGGCGATGCGGTCCTCATCGCAGAGGGCATCCCACAGGGTTGCCGGCATCGCATCGGCAGCCAGCACATGCAGGTCCGCCAGCGTCAGACCGCACCAGGGCGCACGCAACACCGCGAGCCAGGCTATGCGGTCACCGGGGTGGGCAAGCGCGCGCGTCAGCGCGAGCAGGTCCTGCACCACCGGGCGCTGTCCCAGCGGTTCGATGTCGATGGCACGGAAGCGCAGCCCGGCCGCTTTCAGCTGCGGGACGATATGCCGCAAATGGCCGCGGCTGCGCACCAGTATCGCCACGGTGGCAGCGGGATCCTCGCGGTGTGCCTCGCTGACGATGCCGGCCACGCGCCGCGCCTCTTCCATGCCGTCGTCACCGGTCAGGGCATGAACGGTGACCGCCGCGCCCGGCAGCGCTTCGCGCACCGCCGTCGATGCGGTGTACGGCACTGCACCGGACACCATGTCCTCGGCGGCCGGCATTACACTCGCAAATGCGGCATTGACCCATTCGACGATGCCTGCCTGGGACCGGAAGTTAGAGGCCAGTGCCACCGGATGCAGGGTGATGCCCCCGATGCCCTCGGCGCGCGCGCGCAGAAAGAGACCGACCTCGGCCTCGCGGAAACGGTAGATCGACTGCATCGGATCGCCGACGGCAAACAGCGTGCGGCCGTCACCATCACTCCAGCCGGCCATCAGGCGAGCCACCAGTTCGTTCTGGCTGATCGAGGTGTCCTGGAATTCGTCGATCAGCAGGTGGCGGATGCGGTAGTCAAGCGCCAGCGCAAGATCGGTGGGCTCGCCTTCTTCACCCAGTGCACGCAATGCACCCTGCGCAACTTCGGTGAAATCGACCTGGCGCCGCGACTGGAACACCAGTTTCAGCTGCGCGACCGCATAGGGCAGCAGGCGCAGTATCGCGCCCAGTGCCTGCCACTGGCCTTCGCTGTAACGCTCCGGCGGCAGGCGGCGCATGGCCGCCAGCGCTTCCCTGAAGTCGTCCCCCGCATCGAGCATGGCAAAAAGTTCGAGTGCGCGCGCTTTCCAGGGCTGGCCGGGTTTTCCCGCGGGAAATCCTTCGTCCTTCGTCAGCCGCTTGCGCCAGCCATCGTCGGCGGTGAGGAATGCGCCCGCCAGCCGCGACCAGCATTCGGCGTCAGCGGAAAAACTCCCCAAACCGAGGTTGCCAAGCACATATCCGGCCACGGCCTGCAGCTCCGTCACGGCAGCTGCAGGCAGGGCCGAATCCAGGCGCTGCAGCGCCCTGCGCCGCGCGTGCTGCAGCGCGGACTCCAGTTCCTCCCGCTCGCCGCGATGCAGATGGCGCAACCACTGGTCGCGCCGCGCCAGCATGTCCGCAAGCAGTCCCTCGATGCGCGACACGTCGTTATCGAGATGCGACAACAGGCTCTCGACGTCGTCGGCCACCGCCGCGTCCTCGTCGACCAGCGCGAGCGTGGCCTGCGCCGCTTCGCGGTAGAGCAGAGACGCGTCTTCGACGCTGTCGGGCTGCGCGCCAAAACGCGACAGCACCGGCATCTGCCGCGTCAGCCCCGCGCACAGCGCGTCTATGGTCTGGATGCGCAGACGCGAAGGATTTTCGGCAAGTTGCCAGCCGAGAGTCCGGTCTCGGCGCAGCGCGCCTCCTGCGAGTTCAAGAGTAAGCGCTTCGTGCGGCGATTGCGGCTCGCGTCCCGACTGCGCATCATTAAGGGCCTGCAGCACCCGTTCACGCATTTCGCCGGACGCCTTGCGCGTGAAAGTGATGGCGATGATTTCCTCGGGATGATCGACCGTCGACAGCAGCCTTAAATAGCGTTGTATCAGCAGCTCCGTTTTGCCGGAACCGGCGGGCGCCTGGACTATGAACGACCGCTGCGGGTCGAGCGCATCCCGCCTCTGCGCATGGTCCGGAACCGGCGCAACAGTCATTCCGCCGCCTCCTCATCAACGATGTCGGCGCTGCGTTCACGGATGCGGCAAAGCGGCCCGAGGTCGCAGTACATGCAGGTCTGCGGCTGGCGCTTGGGATCCACTGTCGCCACCCCGGAGACGAACTGCGCGGACAGGCGTTCAAGTTCGTCACGCCACGCAGCCACCAGTTCGTCCCATCCGGAAAATTCGGGCCGCGCATCCGCAAGTGCCTTGATCCCGGGCAGCAGGTCTTCGTCGCGGGCGAGGCCGACATAACCCCGCCTGCCCGCGCGCACCCTGGCAAAGGCCACCGCGAGTGCCTCCGGTTCCGTAGTTACCAGGTAGAGCGGCAACTGAGGCTCTTCCGGCCGTTCACCGAGCAGCTGTACGGCGGCGGCATTTCCGGTCTTGTAATCAATGATGATGCGCCGTCCGTCGGCGGTTTCATCGACGCGGTCCAGACGCGCCCTGAGCTCCAGCCCGCCGATGGTCATGCTGCGCTTGTCTTCGACTGCGATGACCGAAAAGGGACTGCGCCGGCGGTCCTCGTCGAGCCAGGCCCGGGCAAGTGCAACCAGCCGGCGTTTTTCAATTTCCGCAAAACGCCCCGACAGCACGGTCGGCCGGTCGCGCCGGATGCGCTCGATTGCGCCCTCGGCTGCGGCGGCGAGCAGGGCATCCAGCCGCCTGCCGTCAGTGGCCAGCAGCGTCGCACTGTCGCGCAGTTGCATCCAGGCCTGCGCCAGCACCCGATGCACCAGCGTGCCCCGTTCCGCAGCATCCAGCCCGGAATGCGGCGCATCCGGTGCCACCGCATGCAGGCGATGACGTGCAAAGGCACGGAACGGACAGGCTGCCTGGTCCTTCAACAGCGCGGTGCCGCCGCCGGCCACCGTGTCGCCGATCAGCGCCGGTGCAGCATCATCGGCTTCGGCAGTCATGATCCGGGCGGCGTGGATCGTCGCGCCGAACTCGGGACAGGCGGTGATGGCCGGCCGCAGTTCCGCAATCGCCGCAACCAGCGGACTGGGCTGCAGCTCCCGGTCACCTTCGTGCAGCGGATGACTCAGCACGACCTCGCGCGCCGCGACACACCAGCGCGCAGTCATGCGTCGCGCGACAGCCAGTGCGGCTTCGGCGGAGCCCTGCGGCAACCCTGCGGCTCGCTGCAGCGGGAGCGGCAGGAAGGGATTGGGACGGCAGGGTGGCGGCCATTGATCATCACTGAGGCCCATCACCCACAAGGCATCGAAGGTCTGCCCCGCGGCTTCGAGCACGCCGAGCACCTGGATCGGCAGTTCCGGCGTCTCCGGCTGGAACAGCGTATCGGTGGCCATGCGGCGCAGCCGCGACAACGCATCGGCATAAGCCATGCGCGGCACCACGCGGTCCAGCGCGGCGAACGCGGCGACTGTTTCATGCCAGCGCCGCAGCGTCTGGTATTCGACCGAGTCGAGCAGCCGCTCGCCCGGAAAACCGGCAAGCGACAGCACTTCGGAAATCGCACGCGCCCATGCCGAGGGCGCCTGCGCGCCAAACAGCCGATCCTTGCGGAATCGGCTAAGGGCATCGAACAGCCGCATCAGCCGGGGACAGTCGCCGCCATGACCGGCGGCCATCACCCGCAACCGTTCGAGGGTCACCAGGGGCTCGGCATGACGGCGCAGTTCCATATCGAGGGCTGCCCGCGCCGTACGTTCCGCTTCGCCGGCCGCGATGAACGGCGAGCGGATGATGCGGCTCGCCCGCTCGAACTCGATGTCGCGGCCGAGCAGCTGCAGCAACCCCAGTGCGGCGTTGACCAGCGCATAAGCGGAAAGCGGCTCGCCGAAGGACAGGTTGAACGGCAGCACGCCATGGTTTGCGCCGGGCAGCGCATAGTCCGGTGCCATCGCCGCACTGAACAGGCGCACGATTGCCGCGCGGCGGGCTGCAATGTCCGGCACCACGATGCCGATGCGCCCACAACCGGCCTCGAGGCGCGAACGCGCCCAGGCTGCGGCCATGCGGATTTCGCCTTCCGCATCCGCGCAGGGCACGCGCAGGACGGTTGCGTCAATGTCGGCAGGGCCGGACAGCGCCACCGCGCAGCCTGCCTCGCGCAGGCTGCCGAGGAATTCCGCCTGCTGCGGCGTAAAGCTGTCGAAGCCATAAGCAATCGCCTGCTGCGGCAGCGCGAGCTTGCGGCCCGCGATGAACGGCAATACCTGATCGGGCAGCTCGACCGCATCGAGCTGGCCACCGCGGCGCAGGGCACGCTCGTAACGCGGCGCCCATTCGAGAAATGCCGCGGCGTCCTCGTTCGGCATGGTGTCGCGCAGTCCGCGACGCAGCCGCCATGACACCATCAGCTGCCAGGCTTCGTGCGCAAGCCGCGCGGCCTCGGTGACCGCAAGCAGCGATGAACCGGTGTCCGAATCGCGCAGCAGCTGCTCCCACAGGGCTCGCGATTGCTCGGGCGCAAGCAGCAGGGGCAGAGTGGCGGAACCGGCATGGTTTGCCGCATCGGCGGCACGTTCGATGAATCCGGCGAGGGAAATGATGTCCGGCGTGTCCCACAGCGCCAGCCCGCGTCCGAGCTGGCGTGCTCCGGATTCCTGCAGCAGCGACTGCGCGAGCCGGCGGTTGGGCGTGATGACGCAGACCTGCCCCGGCGGCTCGTGTATCAGCCGCGCGAAGACTTCTTCGTGGGAAAGGTTCGGAAATTCCGCGGCGGCAGACATGGGCAGGAATGATAAACCCGCCGCCGCGAAGGCGCCCCGGGCGCCGGAACTACTTCTCGATCAGATGCTTTTTGTCTTTGACCTTGGCCCATTCGTCGGCGTCTGCCGGCGCATCCTTTTTCTCGATGATGGGCTTCCAGGCCTTGGCCAGTTCCGCGTTGAGCGCGATGAACTCCTGTTGTCCGTCCGGCACGTCATCCTCGGCGAAAATGGCCTCCACCGGACATTCGGCCACGCACAGCGTGCAGTCGATGCACTCGTCGGGGTCGATGACGAGCATGTTCGGCCCTTCGCGAAAACAGTCCACCGGGCAAACATCGACGCAATCGGAATATTTGCACTTGATGCAGGACTCGGTCACTACGTAAGTCATGGAAATTCCTGGAATCTTGAAAATAAGCGGCGCCGCCTTGAAATGGCGGCAAACGGCAGCATTTTATCAGATGCTGCGAGGCAATAAGGGCGGCACGCACCGCTGCGGTGCGCCGCTTTCCAACGGGCGGGAATTTGGATAGCATAGTTCCATCCATCCCTCGCCGCGGCCCCGTGGCGACACCCCATTTTCAATCTGAAGGCAGGACCCTATATGAGTGAGCATATTCACCACGTGACAGATGATTCCTTTGACCCCGAGGTGCTGCAGTCGGCAACGCCGGTGCTGGTCGATTACTGGGCGGAATGGTGCGGACCGTGCAAGATGATCGCCCCCATCCTCGATGAAGTAGCCCGGGAATACTCGGGCAAGCTCAAGGTCGCTAAGCTCAACATCGACGAGAACCAGGCAACTCCGCCCAAGTACGGCATCCGCGGCATCCCGACCCTGATGATTTTCAAGAACGGCTCGGTTGAAGCCACCAAGGTCGGCGCATTATCCAAATCACAGCTGACCGCGTTTATTGACAGTCATATCTGAACGCTATAACCTTCCGCCAGCGCCTGACCACATAGCCGCTCCCGGCATCGAATAAAGAGCACGGCAGGCGCCGGCGAAGTTCCCGGCAACACCCGCTGCCCTTCCCGTTTCACCCCCCCTTAAATTCGCGTTTTCCTCCGCAATCAGCGCCCGAAGTCCATGCATCTATCCGATCTGAAAAATCTGCACGTCGGCGAACTCGTCGACATGGCCGTCAAGAATGAAATCGACGGCGCCAACCGGCTGCGCAAGCAGGAACTGATTTTCGCGCTGCTCAAGAACCAGGCGAAAAAAGGGGAATCCATCTACGGCGGTGGCACTCTGGAAGTGCTGCCGGACGGCTTTGGCTTCCTGCGCTCCCCCGATACCTCGTACCTCGCCGGCACCGATGACATATATGTCTCGCCTTCGCAGATCCGCCGCTTCAATCTGCACACTGGCGACACCATCGAGGGCGAAATCCGCACCCCGAAGGAAGGCGAACGCTATTTCGCGCTGGTGAAAGTCGACAAGGTCAATGACGACTCGCCGGAGAACTCGAAGCACAAGATCCTGTTCGAGAACCTGACCCCGTATCACCCGACCGAACATCTCAAGCTCGAACGCGACATCAAGGCCGAAGAAAACTTCACCGGCCGCATCATCGACATCATCGCCCCCATCGGCAAGGGCCAGCGCGGCCTGATCGTGTCGCCGCCGAAGGCCGGCAAGACCGTGCTGATGCAGCACATCGCGCATGCCATCACCGCCAACCATCCCGAAGTCGTGCTGATCGTGCTGCTGATCGACGAGCGGCCGGAGGAGGTCACGGAGATGCAGCGTTCGGTGAAGGGCGAGGTGTTGTCCTCGACCTTCGACGAACCGGCCAGCCGCCATGTGCAGGTCGCCGAGATGGTGATCGAGAAGGCCAAGCGCCTGGTTGAACACAAAAAAGACGTTGTGATTCTGCTCGACTCGATCACCCGCCTTGCGCGCGCCTACAACACCGTGGTGCCGGCTTCCGGCAAGGTGCTGACCGGCGGCGTCGACGCCAATGCGCTGCAGCGCCCGAAGCGCTTCTTCGGCGCTGCGCGCAATGTCGAGGAAGGCGGCAGCCTGACCATCCTCGCCACTGCCCTGATCGACACCGGCTCGCGCATGGACGACGTGATCTACGAGGAATTCAAGGGCACCGGCAACATGGAAATCCACCTCGA
>CAYSQJ010000003.1:0-406798 GCA_964433345.1 uncultured Bordetella sp. | reverse complement strand
AATGACATTCAGTGGGCGCGTCGATTCTAGCAGTCCCCAAGCGCGCACGTCGGCTGATGTCCGTACTGTAAAATGCCGCTTTGCGCAAAGGGGTTTGCAGTGAAAAAACCGAAGGTCGGCATCGTCATGGGCAGCCAGAGTGACTGGGACGTGATGCGCCATGCCGTCGACATGATGCGCGCTTTCGGCGTGCCCTTCGAGGCCCAGGTGGTCTCGGCCCACCGCACGCCGGATCTCCTCTACCGATATGCCGAGGCCGCTGCCGCACGCGGCCTGCAGTGCATCATCGCCGGCGCCGGCGGCTCCGCCCATCTGCCGGGCATGCTCGCCGCGAAAACCATCGTGCCCGTGCTCGGTGTGCCGGTGACCTCGCGCGCGCTGAAAGGCCTCGACTCGCTGCTGTCCATCGTGCAGATGCCCAAGGGCGTGCCGGTGGCGACCTTTGCCGTCGGCGAAGCCGGCGCCGCCAATGCCGGGCTGTTCGCGGTGGCAATGCTTGCGCGCGAGGACGCCAAGCTCGCCAAGAAACTCGCGACCTTCCGCAAGAAACAGGCGGCAACCGTGCGCGCGATGAAACTGCCGGTCAAGAAATAAGAAATGATTTTTCCCGACGCCATGCTCGGCATGCTCGGCGGCGGCCAGCTGGGCCGCATGTTCACGCTTGCCGCGCACAGCATGGGTTACCGCGTTACCGTGCTCGATCCCGATCCCCTGAGCCCTGCCGGCGCGATCGCCGACGTGCACCTGAAGGCCGCCTACCAGGATGTCGAAGCGCTGCAGCAGCTGGCGGACAGCTGTGCGGCGGTGACCACCGAATTCGAGAACGTGCCCGCCGAGAGCCTGCGCTGGCTGGCGAATCACTGCGCCGTGCGTCCCGCCGGCGATGCGGTGGCGATTGCCCAGGACCGCATCCGTGAGAAGGCCTTTGTCCGTTCCTGCGGCATCGAAGTCGCACCCTATGCGGTCATCGAGAAGGAAGCCGACCTCGACGCGGCCGATGCCGCGCTGTTCCCCGGCATCCTCAAGCGCGCGCGTTTCGGCTATGACGGCAAGGGCCAGGCGCGCGTCGCGAATGTCGCCGAGGCGAAGAAAGCCTTTGTTGACATGGGCGCCGAATCCTGCGTGCTGGAACAGCGCGTCGCGCTGAAATGTGAAATCTCCGCGGTGGTCGCGCGCGGCGCCGACGGCCTCGGCCGCGGTTTTCCGGTGGCCGAGAACCGCCACCGCAACGGCATCCTCGACGTCAGCATCGTGCCGGCGCGGGTGACGCCTGAACTGGCGCAACGCGCCACCGACTGGGCGCTGAAGATCGCCGAAAAACTCGGCTATTGCGGCGTGCTCGCGGTGGAGTTTTTCGTGACCCAGGACGGGCAGCTGCTGGTCAATGAAATGGCGCCGCGCCCGCACAACAGCGGCCACTACACCATCGACGCCTGCGCCACCTCGCAGTTCGAACAGCAGGTGCGCACGCTCTGCGGCCTGCCACTGGGCGACACCCGGCTGCTGGCGCCGGTGGTGATGGTCAACCTGCTGGGCGAAGCCTGGCAGCGCGGCCAGCCGCAGTGGGAGCGCGTGTTCCTCGCGCCGGAGGCGAAACTCCATCTCTACGGCAAACACGAAGCCCGCGACGGCCGCAAGATGGGCCACTACACGATGCTCGGCGCCACGGCCGACGCGGCGCTGCAGAAGGCGCTGGTGGTGCGCAGAGCGCTGTATCCCGACTGGAACGACTGACCGAAACGACGGCCCGACATGAGCGACACCCCGCTGTACAAAACCGACCTGAAAAGCCTGCCCTTCCTGCATCGCGGCAAGGTGCGCGACATCTACGCCGTCGGCGACGACAAGCTGCTGGTGGTGCAGAGCGACCGGCTCTCCGCCTTCGACGTGATCCTCGACGACCCGATTCCCGGCAAGGGCCGCGTGCTGACCGAGGTGTCGAACTTCTGGTTCGACAAGCTGAAACACATCGTCCCCAACCACCTGACCGGCATAGATCCGGCGACCGTGGTGGCGCCGGAAGAACGCGCGCAGATCGCCGGCCGCGCGATGGTGGTCCACAAGTACAAACCGCTGATGGTCGAGGCCGTCGTGCGCGGCTACCTCATCGGCTCGGGCTGGAGCGATTACCAGAAAACCGGCGCGATCTGCGGCATCAAACTGCCCGCGGGCCTCAAGCAGGCGGAACAACTCGCCGAGCCGATTTTCACGCCGGCCTCGAAGGCGCCCGCCGGCCAGCACGACGAAAACATCACGTACGACGACGTCGTCGCCACCATCGGTGCGGCGAACACCGCGAAGGTGAAAGAGATTTCGATCCGGCTCTACAAGGAAGCCGCGGCCTTTGCCGCAACCCGCGGCATCATCATCGCCGACACCAAGTTCGAATTCGGCACCGATGCCGCCGGCAACATATTCCTGATTGACGAGGCGCTGACGCCGGACTCCTCGCGTTTCTGGCCCGCGTCCGAATACCGCACCGGCATCAGCCCGCCCAGTTTCGACAAGCAGTTTGTGCGCGACTGGCTGGAGACCCAGCCCTGGAACAAGAAGGCGCCCGCGCCGCGCCTGCCCGCCGACGTGCTGGCAAAAACCGCGGCGAAATACCGCGAAGCCCAGCGCATGCTGACCGGCCGCTGAGATGTCGACCACACCCGGCAAACTGTTTCCCGAAGGCGGCAAGGCCGATGCCGCCGCCGCGGTGACCACCGGCATCCTGCCCGACCGCGACATCGCGCGCCTGATCGACGGCGGGCGCATCAGCGCCGAAGGCGGCGTCGATCCCTCGCAGATCCAGCCGGCGAGCCTCGACCTGCGCCTCGGTGCCACCGCCTGGCGCGTGCGCGCGAGTTTCCTGCCGGGCAAGACCTCCACCGTGCAGGCTAAGATCGACCGCCTGCAGATGCACAAGATCGACCTCAGCAAGCCGACGGTGCTGGAGAAGGGCTGCGTCTACATCGCCGAGCTAATGGAAGAGCTGAAGCTGCCCGCCGACATCGCCGGCAGCGCCAACCCGAAAAGCTCCACCGGCCGCCTCGACATTTTCACGCGGCTGATCACCGACGCCGGCGCCGAGTTCGAAGGTGTCGCCGCCGGCTACAAGGGCAAGCTCTATGTGGAAATCATGCCGCACACCTTCAGCGTGCTGGCACAGCAGGGCACACGCCTGAACCAGATCCGTTTCATCCGCGGCAACCCGCCGCCCTCGGATACCAAACTCACCGAACTCGACCAGACCCTGAAGCTGGTCTACAACGACAGCGACGGCCCGCTGCCGGCGATGATCAAGAACGGCCTGTGGGTGTCGGTCGACCTCGAAGGCGATGCCAGCCAGGGCATCATCGGTTACCGCGCCAAACACCACGCGCCCCTGATCGATCTGTCGAAGATCAACCACTACGCCCCGCTCGATTTTTGGGAACCGATCCGGCGCAACGCCGACCGCTCGCTGGTGCTGAACCCGGATGACTTCTACATCCTCGTGTCGCGCGAACGCGTGCGCATCCCCAACAACTACGCCGCGTCGATGGTCCCCTACGATCCCTCAGTCGGCGAATTCCGCATCCACTACGCCGGCTTCTTCGATCCCGGCTTCGGTTACGGCGCCAACAACCTGAAGGGCGCGCGCGCCGTGCTCGAAGTGCGTTCACACGACGTGCCCTTCCTGATCGAACACGGCCAGGACGTCGGCCGACTGATCTATGAGCGCCTGCTCGGCGAACCGGAAAAAATCTACGGCGTGAACATTGGCTCCAACTACCAGTCGCAGGGGTTGAAGTTGAGCAAGCAGTTCAAGCCGCTGGCGATGCCCGTCTAATTCCAGAACCCGTCATTCCGGCGCAAGCCGGTATCCCCTTCCCCCGTTAACGGGGGAAGGTAGGATGGGGGAGCCATGGACCCCGGCTTGCGCCGGGGTGACGGACATTGGCTGTTATTCCCGGACAGCGCGCCCCTTGTGTTTTCTGCGGCAACAATCAGCGCAGCGCGTCGATCGAAGCGCCGAAGTTGATGTGGAAGGGCGCGCCGTCGAGCACCAGCGCCGGCACCGACTTCACGCCGGCGGCGTCGGCCTCCTTCAGCCGCGCCTTGTTCTGGCCCAGGTGCACGATCTCGACCTCGTATTTCGCCGGATCGATGGCCATCGCGACATGGCGTTCGGCATCGATGCACACGGGGCATCCGGCGTGATAAAACACGGCTTTGCTTTTCATGCGGGTCTCCTTGGACAGTGGGTTTGTGCGACAGGCACGCCGCCATCCTGGACCGCCGCGACGCGCGGCAACAGCAGGCACTTTCCGGAAACCCGGGCACTTTTTGGTGTAAATCGGTGACTATGAACGCGAAAAAAAATCTGTCCGCAGCCTCCGAATACCGCCAGCTCGAGGATGTGGTCGGCTGCAAATGGTCGGTGTCGGTGCTGCAGGCGGTGGGCTCCGGCATCACGCGGCCCGGCGCGCTGGAACGCCATATCGCCGGCATCTCGACCAAGGTGCTGTCGGAACGCCTGCGCAAACTCACGCGTTACGGCCTGCTCGACAAGCAGGTGTATGCCGAAGTGCCGCCGCGCACCGAATACGCGCTGACGGCCTACGGGCAGAAGCTGCTGCGCATCATCAGCCAGATCCGCTCCCTCGACGAGGCCATCCGCAATACCGGCGAGCGCTGATACGCTTTATATAAGTATTTGTTTTTATTGATATTTTTATTGTCCTGCGAGATACTCGCGTGATGACGCATCCCGTTTCAACAACCGACATCACCCGTGCCGCCGCCCAACTCAAGGCCGGCGAACTCGTCGCCTTCCCCACCGAGACCGTCTACGGCCTCGGCGCCGATGCGTCCAACGCCGATGCCGTACGCAAGATCTACGCCGCCAAGGGCCGGCCCTCGAACCATCCGCTGATCGTGCACATCGCCGATGCGGTGCAGCTCGCCAACTGGGCGCGCGACATTCCGCCGGCTGCGCACATCCTCGCCAAAACATTCTGGCCCGGCCCGCTGACGCTGGTGCTGAAACGCAACCCGAAAGTGCCCGATGCCGTCACCGGCGGCCAGGACACCGTCGCGATCCGCGTGCCCTCGCATCCGGTCGCGCAGGCGCTGCTGCGCGAATTCGGCGGCAGTGTCGCCGCACCCTCGGCAAACCGTTTCGGCCGCGTGTCGGCGACCACCGCCGCGCATGTGCGCGAGGAGTTCGGCGACACGGTCGCCTGCGTGCTCGACGGTGGCGCGGCCGATGTCGGCATCGAATCCACCATCGTCGACTGCTCGCGCGCCACACCCAGCCTGCTGCGCCCCGGCTGGATCACGCCGCAGCAGCTCGAAGCCGCGCTCGGCACGCCGCTGGCCGCGCCCGACGCCGATGCCCCGCGCGTCTCCGGCACGCTGGAAAAACACTACTCGCCGCAGACCCCGGTGATGCTGATGGAAGGCGACCTGGTCATCGAACTCGCGCACAGCCTGACGCGCCAGGGAAAACGCGTTGCGGTGCTGGCGCGGACTGCGCTGCGGCCCCTGATTGAAAACATCGTGTGGCTGGCCGCGCCGGCGGATGCGGCGGGTTACGCGCATGACCTCTATGCCAATCTGCGCGAACTGGATCAGGCGGGTTGTGATGCGATCCTGGTTGAGCAGCCGCCGGAGGTGGTGGAGTGGTTTGCGATACGGGATCGATTGGGGCGGGCGGCGGCGGGGGGTGGTGGTAATTGATATCTCACATACAAAATTTTTAACCGGGTAATCTAGGTATTGACCCGAAGCCAGCTTTCAGCTCAAGAAAACTAAACCGCATATGCGAGAGTCATTTACGATATAAGATATTTATCCAACAATAAGGTTGCCGAGGTTAAAAGTAAGACCTTCCAACTACCTTTAAGAATTACTGGATTGACATAATCGAACTGCCTTCTTAGTTAATAGGGGCAACTCAAGTGGCCGCTTGCTCGCAGGCGGTGAGTCTGGTTCTTGCAGGGGGAGTTATGGCGGAAACCAAGAATGTGTTCATTAGTCACATCCACGAGGACGATCACGGTTTAAAGAAGTTGAAGGATTTGCTCGCCCCGAAGGGAGTGGAAATCCGGGATTCTTCAATTCACACCGGAAAATTTAACGAGGCCAAAGACCCTGACTACATTAAAAGTCAGATTTTGGCCCCGGCAATCAATTGGGCTGGAACATTTGTTTGTTACATTTCACCGCAAACGAAAGATAGCGAGTGGGTGAACTGGGAAATTGAGTATGCGGCTAAGCAAGGTAAGCGAATCGTCGGGATATGGGCGCATGGCGAGAACGAGTGTGATCTGCCCGCTGCGCTGGAAGAATATGCTGATGCTTTAGTGGGCTGGAATGGCAGTGCGATTGTCGACGCTATCAATGGAAAGGACGGTTGGGAAAAGCCAGATGGCAGCCCTTGTCCGCCGGTACCACTAAAGCGGCATCCTTGCTAGTGGCCCGAATTTATTCATATGTGGTGCGCTATGACAGTGGCTTTGCACCAAACCCCTTCTATAGTTACTGCACGCTTGCGACCTGCAAGCCAGATATTCGACGATCGGCAAAAATAGATGATTGGGTTGTCGGCAGCGCCAGTAACGACCGTAGCATAAAACGCGGGGGACATCTGGTATATGCGATGCGGGTGACTGAAACAAAAACGTTTGATGAGTACTCTACGGATGCGCGCTTTAATGCGAAGAAGCCTTTTCGTAGAGGTAGTCGCAAGCAAAGTTGTGGTGACAACATCTATTTTCATGGGGAACCTGGTGGAGACTGGTGTCAACGCGACTCATTCCATTCACGAGAGAATGGCCAGATTCAACCACAGCATGTGGCGCGAGATACTAGTGTAAATCGTGTGCTAATAAGCACCGATTATCTTTATTTTGGTGGCGTAGGGCCGCGATTCCCAGATGATCTTCGCGATCGAAAGGGTAGGCCATTGTGTAAGAGTGGTATTGGGCGCTCCTGCTTCGATGATCCGCAGCTTGTAGAAGATTTTGTGCGATGGATTCGTGGATTAGGGGTAACCGGGTATCAAGGAGCGCCACAAGAATGGATATCACTCCGTGGCTGACAAGCCCATCAAGAATGTGGATTTACCATTTTTGGCGGAATATGTAGCCAAAATTGCCGACACAGATGTACTTGATCCATCAGAAGTCAGTCCGATCATGCAAGGGCTTTTCGGTGAGGTCGGCGGCATTATGTCGACGGCCAAAAAACATATTCGTGAAAAATCAGCTTATCCTGGATTCAAGCGGGCAGCCGAAGAAGAGTTCGGCGATACGCTTTGGTATCTGGCGGCTCTTTGCAGGCGACTAAATATTCCCCTTGGAAATTTACTGGCGGAGGCGGCAAAAAATGAGCACTGCCAGATAATGGGTCTAACAAGCGGAGAAGGAGATGGGGTCGCTGCACACGTTGTTGTGCCGATATCAATGGATTCGGTTGACACAACGCTTTTCGAACTTGGCCGATCAGCCGCGGCATTACTGGGGCCAGTTCCCGATTACGCGACGATAGCGGCGTTTGCGAGCAACTATCTCGATGCGCTCCAAGCAGTTAATTTAACTCTTCCCGATGTCGTGCGCAGCAATTTGTTGAAGGCTCGTGGTACGTTCATAACGCCCTTGCCGAGAGATTTAATTGATTTCGATGCTGATTTTGGAGTCGAGGAGCAGCTACCTCGAACATTCAAGATACGTGTCAATCAAAGAGGGAGTGGTAGAAGCTATCTCCAATGGAATGGGGTATTTATTGGCGATCCTTTGACTGACAATATAGCCGATCCAGATGGCTACCGATTCCACGATGTTTTTCATTTCGCATATGTCGCGATTCTTCATTGGTCGCCAGTTGTGCGTGCGCTAATTAAGCATAAGCGAAAGAGTCGCCCTGAGTATGATGAGGCTCAGGACAGTGGTCGTGCAATTGTGGTCGAGGAGGGTTTGACTGCGTGGATCTTTACGCGAGCCAAAGAACTTAACTTCTTTGATGGTCAAGAGCGGGTTTCTCTCGGATTGCTCAAAACGATCGGCGAATTCGTGAATGGTTATGAGGTGTCGCGATGCCCACTGAAGCTTTGGGAGCGAGCCATTCTTGAGGGCTACGGGGTGTTCCGTCAAATTCGTGCTGCTAATGGCGGCTGGATCATTGGTGATCGGGAGCAACGCACTATTCAATATGAGCCACTTGAGTAAATTTAATGAGCCTACATCCATTTGTTAATGCTGTTGCTGCTCTAAAGTTTGATAATTGTTTTAACCCCTATGTTGATCGATGTGAAATACATGATCACTGCGATGCACCTAGCCGGCGTGTGGCTGCCTTATCGGCGATTGTTGACAATGCCGCGCGTGAGCCGATTGATGCAATTTGGGTTGGGAGAGACCTTGGCTATCGTGGAGGGCGGAGGACAGGTCTGGCGCTAACGGATGATGTTCATATTGATCTGCATGCGAAACGTTGGAATTTTGTCGCCGAACGTCCGACGATTGGTGAGACTGTCGCGGAGCGTACAGCCGCTGTCATTTGGCAAATGCTTAGTCAGATTGACGCTCGGATATTTTTATGGAACGTATTCCCACTTCATCCTCATGAATCAGATAACCCATTCACTAATCGTCAGCATAACGCCTTGGAGCGTCGTGCTGGCGAAGAGCTACTTCACTCGCTTATCGCACTACTAAGGCCGGCACGTATTATCGCGATCGGCAACGACGCAGCCAATTCAGCTAATCGAATTGCGGGCACTGTCCCAGTATTTTGTGTCCGACATCCAAGCTACGGCGGGCAAGCCGATTTTTTGCGTCAAATCAAAGTGCTGTACTCCACTTCTCCTCACACTCAAGATTTGCTTTAGTTGATGGCCAGTTAAGAAAGAGAAACTTTAGCGATGATTGCTATATGCCGCCATCGATAGCGATATCGGGGCATGGATTGAGGGGACTATTCGCATAAAGTCTAATTACTAGTTATCAAAGGTGAGAATAGGTGGGCATTTATGAGATAGGACTGTTGGGGGATATAACCGCTCCTGAACGCGACATATTCGTTGCAACTTTGTCGAGTCTTGTTGCCGATTTTGATCTAAAGATCGATGTCGATCTCAAGATTCGTATAGGAGATGCTTTTAATGCTCGGGATCCACATGCGGCGACTGCTGCGACTTACTTCGGTGGTGTCGAGCAAGCCCATCAAGAATTAGCGCGCAGAGCTATCGACTCTAGCCTGCCGGTGATTCCAACTATATCGGCTAATCAGAATTTTGATGCGTCGGTCCCCGAGTTGCTTAAAGGGCTAAATGGCTTACGCCGCCGCAACGATGATCCCGAGATGCGGGAGCTTGCGGTTGCGCTTTTGGAATGCCTGGGGTTACTCCGACGTCAGCGCCGCGTATTTGTGAGCTATCGACGCGTCGAGTCTCGCAATGCGGCCGTCCAACTACATGATTTACTGAGCGGTCGCGGTTTTGATGTCTTTCTGGACACTCACGACATTCGACCTGGTGAGCCTTTCCAAGACGTGCTCTGGCATCGACTTTGTGACTCTGATGTCATGGTTATGCTCGATACGCCGACTTATTTTTCGAGCAAATGGACTCGCCAAGAGTTGGGGCGCGCGCGGGCAAAGGAGATACATGTACTACGGCTGGTTTGGCCTGATCACACGCCAAGTCAGGACACTGATCTTGCTGAGACTATCTACCTAGATCGCAGCGAGCTAAGCGGCGCAGATGGACCGATCATCGACGTGATCGCTGACAGGATAGTTCTTGCGATTGAGCGGTTGCGGAGCCGTAGCATCGCCTCTCGACACATGTCCATCACTGGAAAATTTCGAGCGGAAGTTGAGAAGATAGGTGGTGCACTTGAAGGCGTCGGGGCACATCGCGCCATTTCGCTGCGCTTGCCAGATCAAAGCAGGCTTTGGGCTTATCCAATCGTAGGTATTCCGACTGCAGAACTATTCAACGACGTGGCAAAAAAAGCTCGTCAAGCCGATCAAGGTGACGTACCAATTCTTGTTTATGACCACATTGGCATCCATGATCAGTGGGTGGCTCACCTCAAATGGTTAGACGAAAATATCCGTGCAGTTCGTGCTATTAGGGTAGCTGAGGCAGCGTGGATACTTGCGGCTTGGGAGGGTAGAGCATGACGGATGCTATCTTTCTGTCTGCCGGCGTGCCCGATCCCAAGCGCGGACAACAATACGCGGAGACTGCTGAAGCTGTCGCTATTACGGCTGCTGTTTCTGCGCTTGTTCATGTGACCCTCGGACGACGTTTGCTCGTCTGGGGAGGGCAACCCGCCATTACACCTATGATTTTAGTCGTTGCCGAAGGTCTTGATACGAATTATGGGGGCTGGGTAAAGCTTTATCAGAGCAAGTTCTTCAAAGATGAATATCCTGAAGAAAATAAACGATTCCGAAACGTTATTTATACCGACGGTGTTGACCATGATCGCGAAAGCAGCTTGCGATTGATGCGAGAGCGGATGTTCAATGACTTCAATTTTACGGCGGCAGTATTTATCGGAGGGATGGGCGGTATCGTTCAGGAGTTTGATCTGCTTAAAAAGTTGCAACCAAAAGCAACGCTGCTGCCAGTGATCTCAACAGGTGGGGCAGTAATTGATATTGCGAAACGTATGGATAAAGTCCCGATAGATCTTTCTGAAGATCTGGATTATGTGGCGCTATTTCATCGGCATCTTGGTGTTTCAGTAAAAGAGATGCGTTACCGCGACCCCGCTGATCAGCCGTCAGCAGTGGCTGATCGACTCTGGAAGCCCACTGAACCGAGTGGCTAAACATGTTAAATAAAGTGTCATCTTGTATTTTCGAGTACGGATTACTAGCAAGGGAAGTGAAGGCTTCGTGCTTGTGAATATATTTCACCCACTTGATCTATCGTAATAAACTCCCGTGCCTAAATTAATTGAAAGCAAAGACTAGACGATGCATCAAATTTTGCAGATTAGTTTTACTGTTGTGATCTCAGTAGCGTTCAACATGTCCGCTACGCACGCACAAAACTACCCCGTCAAACCCATCCGCATCATCTCCCCCTACACCGCCGGCGGCCTCGGTGACCTGGTGCCGCGTGCCATCGGTGTCGGCCTGACCGAAGCCCTGGGCCAACAGGTTCTTGTTGAAAACCGCCCCGGTGCCTCGCAGGCGATCGGCATGCAGCTCGTGGCGAGATCGCCGGCCGACGGGTACACGCTGGTCTATGGCAGCGTGACCAGCCTCGCAATCAATCCGGCGGTGACCAAAGATCTGCCGTACGACCCGGTCAAGGATTTCGCGCCTTTGTCTCTTTGTGTGACCACGCCGTTATTTCTGGTCACGCATCCCTCGGTGCCGGCCAAAAACGTCAAGGAGCTGATCGCGCTGGCGAAGCGCCAGCCGGGCAAACTCACATTTGCTTCGGGCGGCAACGGGTCATCGAATCATCTGGCCGGTGAACTGCTGAAACTGCTCGCGGGTGTGGACCTGCTGCATGTGCCGTACAAGGGCGCGGGGCCGGCGATGATCGATGTGATGGCGGGGCATGTGGACATGATGCTCGGTGCGGCGGGGCTGGCCGAGGCGCGTGCGGGCCGGGTGAAGGTGCTGGGCGTGACCAGTGCCCAACGCGCTGCTGCTGCGCCGGATCTGCCGACGCTGGCCGAAGCGGGCGTGAAGGGATATGAATCGACGATCTGGTTCGGCCTGCTGGCGCCGGCCGGGACGCCGCAGCCCATCGTCAATCGGCTGTCGCAGGAGATCGGCAAGGTGCTGCAGCAGAAATCGCTGCGTGACCGTTTCAATACCGTGGACCTGACGCCGACGACGCCGGAGGGATTTGCGGCGCATATCCAGCGCGAGATTCCGAAGTGGCGGCGGGTGGTGACTGAGGCGAAGATCGCTGCTTTGTGATTCGGGTGTTGTGGGGTGTTGGTTACCCCGCTGCTTCGCTTTAAGTGGTTCCTTTGTCGCAGCCCCTCACCCTAACCCTCTCCCCGCGCGCGGGGAGAGGGGATGAAGTTTTGTAAGTGTTTGATTATATTGACTATTTTATGAAACCCCTCTCGATTGCCATTATCGGCGCCGGCATCGGCGGGCTGGCGGCTGCGGCGCTGCTGCGCCGTGCGGGCCATACCGTGAATGTGTTTGAACAGGCGGCGCAGTTTGCGCGCGTGGGTGCCGGCATCCAGATGGCGCCGAATGCGATGAAGGTCCTGCGCCTGCTGGGGGTTGAAGAGCGGCTGGTGGCCACGGCCTTCCAGGCGGACTTTGCCTTGAGCCGGGCCTGGGACAGTGGCGACCCGAGCAGCGAATTGCCGCTGGGTGCGAAGGTGATGCAGAAGTTCGGCGCGCCGTACCTGTTCCTGCATCGCGGTGATCTGCATGCGGCGATTGCCGATGTGGTGCCCAGGGACATCGTGCATCTCGGCATGAAGCTCAAGTTTTATGACCCGAAGCCCGGCGGCGTGGATCTGCATTTCACCAATGGCGTGATGATCAAGGCCGATGCGGTGATCGGCGCCGACGGTGTGCATTCGCTGATCCGCGAGCAGATGCTCGGGCCGGAGAAGCCGCATTTCACCGGCCGGGTGGCCTATCGCACGACTTTCCCGGCATCACGCATCCAGGGTGTGACGCTGGCGCCCGTGCGCACCAAGTGGTGGGGGCCGGACCGGCACATGGTGGTGTACTTCGTCACGCGCAAGCGCGACGAGCTGTATTTCGTGACCTCGGTGCCGGAGAAGGCGGACTGGATCACGCCGGAGTCCTGGTCGGCGAAAGGCGATCTCGATGAACTGCGCGCACTGTATGCCGGCTTCCATCCGGAAGTGCAGGCGATCCTGCAGGCCTGTCCCGAAGTCTACAAATGGGGATTGTTCGAGCGTGATCCGCTGTCGCGCTGGTCGGAAGGCCGCGTTGCGCTGCTCGGCGATGCCTGCCATCCGATGACGCCGTACATGGCGCAGGGTGCGGCCTCGGCGCTGGAGGATGCGGCGATCCTGTCGCGGGTGCTGGCGGGTGTCGAGGCCGATGGTTTGTCTGAAGCTTTTAAATTGTATGAAGCCATTCGCAAACCACGCGCTTCCGCCATCCAGGCCGGTTCCAGCGCCAACACCTGGCTCAAGGACAAGACCGATCCGTCTTGGGTCTACGGTTACGACTCGACGACAGTGCCGCTGACCGAGCCGGCGGCGGCCTGAGCGGCGGGTCCGGGCGGAATCCGGCGGGCTGACCGTAGCAATCTGGCCGGTTTGACCGCATGTAGCCAATTGGCTACAGTACGCCGGTGATCGAAATCCGCAAAACACCGAATTTCGTCGTCTGGCTTGATGGCCTGCGGGATATTCATGCCCGTGCCCGTATCCAGGCCCGCATTGAACGATTGGCTGCGGGAAACCCCGGCGATGTGGAGCCCGTGGGTGAGGGCGTTTCGGAACTGCGGATCGATCATGGACCGGGCTATCGGGTGTATTTCAAGCGGCGGGGCCGGGCACTGGTCATTCTGCTCGCGGGTGGCGACAAGAGCAGCCAGTCGAAAGACATCCGGATCGCATTGCGTCTGGCACGCGAACTTTAAGGAGCACGACAATGGGAAAGACCCAGACCACACGTTATGACGTTGCCGAACATCTCCGGACTCCGGAGGAAATGGCGGCCTACCTTGAGGCCTGCATTGAAGAGGCCGATGGTGATGCCGCATTCATTGCCAAGGCGCTGGGGGACATTGCCCGCGCCAAAGGCATGTCTCAGGTTGCGAAAGATGCGGGGCTCTCGCGCGAGAGCCTGTACAAGGCGCTGTCGGGAGAACGCAGCCCGGGCTTCGACACCATTCTCAAGGTCATGGATGCGCTGGGCCTCAAATTGCATGCCGAAGTCATGAAGCGCTGAAGGCTTGCTGCAGCGTGCCCCCTGTTTGATATCAATCCACGAGAGATTCCATGAAACACGACGTCATCCTCACCGCGAAAGGCCATGCCGGCACCCAGAAACGCATGGAGCAGGAGTTCAACCTGGTCAAGCTGTGGGAGCAGCCCGACCGTGCTGCAGCGCTGAAGGCCGCCGCGACCAAGGTTCGCGCGCTGGCGCATACCGGCCACAGCAAGGTTGATGCCGCGCTGATGGACGCGCTACCCAAGCTGGAGATCATCGCCAACTTCGGCGTCGGCGTGGACCAGATCGACCTTGATGCCGCGAAGGCGCGCGGGATCGTTGTCACCAACACCGCGAATGCGCTGAACGACTGCGTCGCCGACTGTGCGATCGCGCTGGTGCTGAACACATTGCGCAAGTTTCCGCAGGCTGACAAGTACGTGCGCGCCGGCCGCTGGAAAACCGAGGGCACCTATCCCTTCACGACTTCGCTCGGCGGCAAGACCCTCGGCATCCTCGGCCTCGGCCGCATCGGCGAGGAGATTGCCAACCGCGCCAAGGCGTTCAAGATGGAGGTCCGTTACCACAACCGCAACAAAAAGGACGTGCCCTGGGCCTACGATCCCGATCCGGTGACACTGGCGAAAAATTCCGATGTGCTGGTGGCGATCACCCCCGGCGGACCGGAGACCGACAAGCTGGTCAATGCCGCGGTGCTGGATGCGCTGGGGCCGCAGGGTTATTTCGTCAACGTTGCGCGCGGCTCGGTGGTCGACCAGCCGGTGCTGCTGAAGTATCTGCAGGAAGGCAAGATCGCCGGCGCGGGGCTGGATGTCTATTACGACGAGCCGAATGTCGATCCGGCCTTTTTCGGGCTCGACAACGTGGTGCTGCTGCCGCATATGGCCAGCGCGACCAACGAGACGCGCACGGCGATGGGGCTGCTGCAGATCGAGAACATCCAGCTCAAGCTGGACGGGAAGGCAGTGAAGACCCCGGTCGTTTGATCCTCCGGGGCAAGCCGTCCAGTGGCGGGTGAATGCCCGCCGCTGCAGACCGCTGCCGGTTTGGCCTCAGCGGTTCAAGGCCTCCAGCCCGACGCGGGCCAGTTCTTCGTCACGTTTCCCGCTGGGATATCCGCCGACGCCGATGCCACCAAGGATCACGCCGTCGCGGATTATCACCACGCCGCCCTGGCCGAAGGTCAGCTGGGGATCGCCCATTTCGCTGATGCTTCTGCCACTGGCATGCATTTTCTCGGCATGCGCGCCGGTGTCCATGCCGAGGATGGCCGAGGTGTAGGCCTTGCGTATCGCATGGCGGCGTCCGAACAGGCGCATGTGCCCGGTCTTGGCGAAAGCCAGCAGGTTGCCGGCGTCATCGACGATCGCGATCGACACATGCTCGCCCGGGCTTTGCAGGGCCTTGTCGATCATGGCGTCCATCGCGGCACGCACCTGGGTGAAGGGCAGGGGGGATTTGTCGGTCATGGGCTGTGCTCCTCGGTTGCGGCCGGCTGAAAATGCCGGTGCTCCGCATTCTAATGCGCGGCAAGCGCGCAACGGAATTTCCCGCCCGCCTGTCCCGGCCTGCCGCACCGGAGATGCGGGTTGAACCGCCTGTCGGGTGGCAAAGCGCGTCTGTCCGGCACTTTGCCGGGCAGGCATTAGTGCATGGTGCGAAGGGCCGCGGATTGCTAGACTGCCTGAAAAATCAGGAATACCGCCATGCGCCGCAGCGATTTCGACATCACGGACAGGATACGCACCACCGATGCGATCGAGGTATCCGATTGCGTCATCGGGCTTTTCCGGGCGCTGTACCCCAAGGCCAGTCCGCGGCCCATGGAAAGGGCCTTCGAAGACCTGTCGAAGATGTACCACGGCAAGCACCGTGACTATCACCCTTGCGACACCGAGTACCACGACATCCAGCATGTGCTGGACGTGACGCTGGCGATGGCGCGGCTGCTTGACGGTTATCAGCGTGATCCGCGGGAGCAGGCGCCGCTGTCTCCGGAGTATTTCATGACCGGGGTCGTGACCGCGCTGTTTCACGACGTCGGCTACCTGCGCCGGCGCAACGACCGCAAACACCGCTATGGCGCCGAATACACCCTGACCCATGTTTCGCGCGGAGCGAAGTTCCTGCTCGGCTACATGCCGAAAATAGGGCTGAAGAAATATGCCCGTGATGCCTCGGCGATTATCCATTTCACCGGATACGAGCGCGACCCCGAGGGCATCCGCATGGCCGATCCGGTGATGCGCCGCATCGGCGAAATCCTCGGCACCGCCGACATCATCGCGCAGATGTCCGACCGCTGTTACCTCGAGAAATGCCATGACCGGCTGTACCCCGAATTCGTGCTCGGCGGCATTGCCGAGCGCAGGCAGTCCGACGGGAGCGTCGTCGTGGTCTACAAATCGGGCAAGGACCTGCTCAGCAAGACGCCGGCGTTCTACGTCAACGCGATGAAGCGGCTGGAGCACAAGCTGCACCGCGCCTACCAGTACGCCGCGATTCACTTTGGCGGCCGCAATTTCTACATCGAGGAAATGGAGAAAAACGCGGCCCATGCCGAGGAGGCGACCGGTGCGAGCGGTCGCAGCCGACTGCGCCGCGCGGCGCCGAAGACCCTGCTCTCGGGCGTGAGCCCGGCGCCGGAGTCGCTGGTCATCCGCTGATCCGGGGCAATCATGCGTTTCATGCTTCGCACCGGCATATTCATTGCCCAACTCCTCGTGTTTCTCGCGTTGATGGTGGTGATCTCCTGGGGCACCACCTATTTCACCGCCGAGCGTTATCCGGAAGGCGCGACGCCGGTGCGCCTGTTTCCCCTGATTGCGACACGGCCGGGGGCGGTGAATCCGCCTCAGTACGAGCTGTTGCGCTGGCTGGATGTCACGCGCAAGGATCCGCCGCCCCCGCCACGCGAATTGCGCTTATCGCAGGCGGCGGGTGAATTCGAGGCTGCGGCTCGCGGCGGCTTTCGGCCCCATGTGCGTTTCAACGCGCGTGACGCCGGAGACGGACGCCAGCGTATCGAACTCAAGGTCACGGAGGACGATTACGTGATCTACGCCGTCTATGTCACCGACGGCAAGACCGTGGCGCCGGAATCCTTCCGGGTCTGGGGCCCGTCCTCGGCGCTGCTCGCGGTGTTTCCCGCGTTTGTGCTGGCGCTGGTACTGGGGCGGCTGCTGCGCCGGCGTTTCCTGCCGCCGCCTCCGGCCGGCAAGCCCTAGCGGTTTTCTTTCGCGCGCGTCAGCAGGAATTCGCCGAGTACGACCGCACGGCCGTTGAGTTGCGGAGTCAGCTGCCGCGATTCCGCAGCTCGCCGAGCTTCATGCCATGCCAGTCCGGCAAGGCGGCGAGGAAGTCGCGCTGTCCGCCGGCGATCCAGACATACTGTTCGTCTTCATGGATTACGCGGTACCTGAGGGAATGACCGCGCAGCCACCAGGCTATACCGAGGTCGGTGACACCGGTCAGCAGCATTGCCACGGCAGGCAGCATGCCGAGCAGATAGTAGACCGGCAGCGCGGCGATGATCATGACGGCGCCGGCGATGGCGACGATGGTTGCGACGCGTCCGCGCCGCGAGCGGCAGGCCTGACACACCGGCGGCCGTACCCTGGCACGGGTGCCGGGAGTGGAGGGAGCGGCATCCGGCACCGCGCAGACCACGCCGCAGGACAGGCACAGCGAAGGAAACTGGTGGCGATGGCGCTCGACAACGACCATGTCGTCGCTGCGGTATACCCCGGAGGTGCCCTTGAGCATGTTTGGCTTTGCCCGTTCAGTTGAAGGCGGAAAGCCCGGTCTGCGCGCGGCCCAGCACCAGTGCATGGATGTCGTGGGTGCCTTCCAGCGTGTTGACGGTTTCCAGGTTCAGCATGTGCCGGATCACCGGGTATTCGTCGGAAATGCCGTTGCCGCCTAGCATGTCGCGCGCCGCACGGGCGATATCCAGTGCCTTGCCGGTGGAATTGCGCTTCAGCAGCGAGACCATTTCGGGCGTCGCGAGTCCCTGGTCGCGCAGCCGGCTGACGTGCAGGCAGGCGAGCAGGCCGAGCGCGATTTCGGACTGCATATCGGCGAGTTTTTTCTGCACCAGCTGGTTCGCCGCCAGCGGCCGGCCGAACTGCTTGCGGTCCATGGTGTACTGGCGCGCGGTGTGCCAGCAAGCCTCGGCGGCGCCCAGCGCGCCCCAGCAGATCACGAAGCGCGCGTTGTTGAGGCAGCCGAAGGGGCCTTTCAGGCCTGTCACATTGGGGAGCAGGTTGGCCTCCGGCACGAAAACATTGTCCATCACGATCTCGCCGGTGGGCGAGGCGCGCACCGAGAACTTGCCCTCGATCTTGCGTGTGGAAAGCCCCTCCATGCCGCGCTCGAGGATGAAGCCGCGGATCACGCCGCCGTCATCCTTGGCCCAGACGATCATGATGTCGGCGATGGGCGCGTGGGTGATCCACAGTTTTGTGCCGGTGAGACGGTAACCGCCGTCGACGCTGCGCGCACGGGTTTTCATGCTGCCGGGATCGGAACCGTGGTCGGGTTCGGTGAGGCCGAAGCAGCCGAGCAGCTCGCCGGTCGCCATCCGTGGCAGATAACGTTGTCTTTGTTCCTCGGAGCCGTAGGCGTAGATCGGCGTCATTGCCAGCCCGCCCTGCACGCCGACCGCCGAGCGGAAGGCGGTGTCGACGCGCTCCAGCTCGCGCATGATCAGGCCGTAGGCGACATAGCCGATGCCGGCGCAGCCATAACCTTCGAGCGGTGCGCCGAGGAATCCGAGTTCGCCCATCTCGCGCATCACTTCACGGTCGAAGCTTTCCCTGCGGTTCCAGTCGCGGATGCGCGGCGCGAGTTTTTCCTGCGCGTACTGGCGCGCAGTGTCGCGGATCATCCGCTCCTCGTCGCTGAGCTGGGCTTCGATCAGCAGCGGATCATCCCACTGGAAATGGCCACCGGTGAGGGTGACGGCGGTATGGTCGAGGGTCATGCGCGGCTCCGGATTGCTCAAGCCCGCAATTGTACCGGCTTGTGCCGGTGATGCGGCTTCAGCCCTTGCTGCGGGCCACGATATGGGTCGGCAGGCCGTCGATGCTGCTCTGGTTTTTCAGTTCCCAGTATTCGCGCAGGCCGGCCTCGCCCTTTTTTTCTGCCCAGGCCTCGAGTGCGCCGCGCTCGCCTTTGTACTCCATCAGCGGTACGCCCATGCCGCAGGAGGTCTGCACATGGTCGATCGCGAGGTCGAATATCTGCCGCGCGCCGGGCAGGGGCGTGAAATGCGCGTACAGCGCAGGCCATTCGGCATCCCCGCGATGGATCACGCGCGCGCTGCCGTACAGGCGCAGGATCAGCGGCGCACCCTCGAAAGCGCAGAACATCAGGGTCATCCGCGCGTCGGCCTGCACATGGGCCGAGGTTTCGTTGCCGCTGCCGGTGACACTCAACCAGGCCACGCGTTTCGGATCGAGCACGCGCAGCGAGTCCATGCCCTTGGGCGACACATTGATGCGGCTGTCGGCAGTGGCGGTGCCGGTGAAGTAGATTTTCTGCGCGCGTATGAATTCGACGTGGCGATCCGACAGCGCCTCGAACATCATCGCCATGATGCTATCCTATAAGTATTTGATTATATTGATATTTTTATTCTATCGTGTGGCGCGGTCAAGGAACAGCTTCACCTGCTGCACGAGTTCCCGTTCCTTGCCGTTGAAGAAATGGTCGGCACCGGCGACGCTGATCTGGCCGGAGCCGCGCACCGTACGGATGGCGGCAGCGCGTTTGGCGGCGTTGTCGAGCACGGCAGGCAGGTCCTTTTCGCCCATCAGGTCGAGCACCGGGGCCTTGAAGGTTTCGGGTTTCGTGTATTCACCGGAGATGCCGATGGCGACGAAGGCGTCGATCGCCGGTGCGCCGGCCGTGTTGAGGAACACATTGCTCATGCGTGCGCCGAGGCTGTGGGCGACGATCGCGATTTTTTTGTGACCCTTGCCGCGCATGAAAGCGACCGCGGCGGCAATGCGTTCGGCAGCTTCCGGAAACAGCGGCGGGTACTGGTCGCCGCGCGCGTCAGAGGCGAGCACCGGCATCTGCACCGACAGCGTCGCGTAACCCTGCTCCGAAAGATTGCTGCGCAGCGGATTGATCAGGCCCCAGTCGGGATACACGCCGAGGCCGTGGACGACGATGACGCCGGCCTGCGCCTTTGCATTCGGCGCATGGATGGCGAGGAACTTGCGGCCCGAAGGCAGCGCGAGCCGGACCGGGTCGCCGACGAGGATGGCCGGCGTGATTTCGTCGGCCCAGCGTTGTTCGCGCGCGTAATCGGCCTGGGCCCAGGCGTTGATACTCAGTGCGGCAAGAAGCAGGATGATCAGTTTGCGCATCAGCGTCCCTTGAAGTCAGGTTTGGTCTTGGCCATGAAGGCGCGCACGCCCTCGCGATAGTCCTCGGTGTCGAAACAGGCGAAACCTTCGTCCCAATCGGCTGGCGGAATGTCGACGCCGGGGGTCAGGCGTTCGATGAACTGCTTGTGCCAGCGCGCGACCAGCGGTGCGCCGTCGGCGATGCGCCGCGCCAGCGCATAACTTTCCTGTTCCACGTCGGCATCGGGCACCACGCGATTGACCAGGCCCTTGTGGTACGCCTCGTCGGCGGTGAACACGCGGCCCTCGAGCAGGATTTCCAGCGCCACCGCGCGGCCGACCAGTGCCAGCAGGCCGGCGAGTTCGCCGTAACCCATGGTCAGGCCGAGTTTGCTGATCGGCACGCCGAAGCGGCTGGAACTGCCGCAGATGCGCATGTCACACATTGCCGCGATTTCGAGGCCGCCGCCGACGCAGGCGCCTTCGATCAGCGCGACCGTAGGGTGTTTGCACTGCGCGACCGCCTGCATCGTGGCGTGGATCAGTTCGCCGTACGCCTTGGCCTGGCGCGCATCGGCGCGTTCGCTGGCGAATTCAGCGATGTCGGCGCCGGCGGCGAAAGCCTTGCCGCCGGCACCGCGCAGCACGATGCAGCGCAGAGTGTCATCGGCCGACAGTTGGCGCAGGGTGTCGCCGAGTGCCTGCCACATTCCCCGGTTCAGCGCGTTGAGCCGTTCCGGGCGGTTGAGGGTGATGGTCGCAATGTCGCCGTCACGCGCGGGGAGGATGCTGTCGGTCATGGCGTGACGGCGTGCATCGCGGACCTTATTGCTGCGGGATCTTGGCGTCGCGCACGACCTTCGCCCACTTGTCGGTTTCGGCGCGGAGATGTTTGACGAAATCCGCCGAAGTGCCCGGGATGGCCTGCATGCCCTGGCGATCGTAGCGTTGTTTCATCTCCGGCGTGCTCATCACGGCGACGATGGTCTTGTTGAGCTTTTCGACGATCGGCTTGGGCACGGCGGCCTGCGTCAGTATTCCATACCAGGTGGCGTACTCGAATCCCGGCACCCCGGACTGTTCAACCGTGGGCACGTCCGGCAAAGCCGACGAGCGGGACCTGGTCGTCACCGCAATGCCGCGCAGCCGGCCGCTTTTGACATGGGGCAGCGCTGAGGCGAAAGTCGACATGAAGGCGTTGGTTTCGTTGCCGAGCAGCGCGGTGACCGCCGGGCCGGTGCCCTTGTACGGCACGTGCACCAGCTTGATTTTCTGCGACATCATCAGCATTTCCATTGCCAGGTGGGTGCCCGAACCAAGACCCGCGGAACCGTAGGTCAGCTTGCCGGGCTCCTTCTTCGCCAGCGCAATGAATTCCTGGAAATTCCTGGCCGGCAGCGAGGGATGGGTGACGATGATGTTGGGCTGTTCGGTCGCCAGCGAAATCGGCGCGAAATCGCGGATCGCGTTGAAAGGCAGTTTTTTGTACAGCGCGGCGTTGAATGCGAGGCTGATGTTGCCGAGGAACAGGGTGTAACCGTCGGGTGAGGCCTTGCTGGCAATATCCGCGCCCAGCGTGCTGCCGGCACCGGGACGGTTGTCGACGACGATGGTGGTGCCCAGCGCGGCGCCGAAGGCATCGGTCATGGTGCGTGCGCTGATGTCGCTGCCGCCGCCGGGGGCGAAGGGCACGATCATGCGGATGGGGCGTTCAGGATAGGACGACTGGGCGTGGGCTGCGGGCGCGGCTGCAAACAGCGCGGCGATGACGATTGCTGAGTGTTTGATCATGACTCCTCCGTTATGGATGTAACCCCGGAACTCGTCTGCTGTGATCAGACAGATCGGTTCCGGTCGGAAGACGAGCATACCACCGCATCGGCACGATGTGGACTTCGATTTGTGCTTGAGCTTGTACTCGAGCTTCAGGCATCGCGCCGCGTGCCGGCGGCGCGATGCACAGCAGCTCAGGCTGCCCTGGCAGCACGTGCCGGAGTTTTTTCGCCGGTCAGGTAATTCATCGCGGCGGTGACGCCGCCCTTTTTGTGCGGCACGCCGGCGAGTTCGAGGCCCATCTCCACGCCGGCAAGCGTGCCGAGCAGCGTGAGGTCGTTGAAATCGCCGAGGTGGCCGATGCGGAACACCTTGTCGGCGATTTTGCCGAGCCCGCTGCCCAGCGACATGTTGAAGTGCTCGAGCACGACCTTGCGGAAGGCGACCTCGCTGTGGCCGGCGGGCATCAGCACCGCGGTCAGCACCGGCGAGTATTCGGCCGGGTTCTGGCAGAGGATCTCGAGGCCCCAGGCGTTCACCGCGCGGCGTGTGGCTTCGGCGTGGCGCTGGTGGCGCGCAAACACATGGTCGAAACCTTCCTCTTCGAGCATGCGCAGCGCCTCGCGCAGGCCGTAGAGCAGGTTGGTCGCCGGCGTGTAGGGAAAGAAGCCGTTCTTGTTGGGGGCAAGCATTTCTTCCCAGGACCAGTACGAACAGGGCAGCTTGGCGTTCTTGCTGGCGGCGAGCGCCTTCGCTGAGATCGCATTGAAGGACAGGCCCGGCGGCAGCATCAGGCCCTTCTGCGAACCGGCGACGGTGACGTCAACGCCCCATTCGTCGTGACGATAATCGATCGAGCCCAGGCCCGAGATGGTGTCCACCATGAACAGCGCGGGATGTTTTGCGCGGTCTATGGCCTTGCGCACCTCGCCGATGCGCGAAGTCGCTCCGGTGGAGGTTTCGTTGTGCACCACGCAGACTGCCTTGATCGCATGAGCCTTGTCGTCAAGCAGACGCGTCTCGATCGCGGCGGGGTCGGCGCCATGACGCCAGTCGCCGCTGATGAACTCCGGTTTGAGGCCGAGGCGCAGCGCGAGGTTTTTCCACAGCGTCGCGAACTGGCCGGTTTCGACCATCAGCACCGTGTCGCCGGGCGACAGCGTGTTGACCAGCGCGGCTTCCCAGGCGCCGGTGCCGGAAGCCGGATAGATCACCACATCACCGGCGGTCCTGAACACGCGCTTCATCCCGGCCAGCACGTCCTTGCCGAGCTGCGCGAATTCGGGCCCGCGGTGGTCGATCACCGGCATGTCGATGGCGCGCATCACGCGCTCGGGGACGGTGCTCGGTCCGGGGATCTGCAGGAAGTGGCGGCCGGCGGTGTGGCTCATGATCGGGCTCCAGAACGGGAGTGGATGAGCCTGCATGGTAAACCTGCGGTACCGCCAGAGCAATCATTTTTTGTATGCAAAATATGCCGAGCTTGGCGCGTCCGGAGCGGGATTAATAATAAGTATATGTTTTTATTGCGTATTATAAATTGCCTGAAATCCGGATCGAAGGTATTATGCATACAAACGGAGCACACCATGCTGACGACCCCTTTCCCGAACACCTCCAACGTGACTTCGCTGGCCGACCGCCGACTGCTGCATGAAACCGTGGTCGACCAGCTGCGCGACCTGATCGTGCAGGGCGAACTGGCGCCGGAAACCAAGCTCAACGAACGGGTGCTGGCCGAACGGCTGGGCACCTCGCGCACGCCCCTGCGCGAGGCGATCAAGTTCCTCGCCTCCGAAGGCCTGGTCGAACTGCTGCCCAACCGAGGCGCGGTGGTGGCGGCGCTGAAGCCGGAAAAAATGCAGGAGGTCTTCGTCGTGCTCGGTGCGCTGGAAGCGCTGGCCGGAGACCTCGCCTGCCGCAATGCATCTGAAACCGACATCGCCGACATCCGCGCGCTGCATTACCACATGCTCGCCCACCATGCCCGCGGCGAACTGGCGCAGTACTTCCGCTACAACCAGCAGATCCACCAGCGCATCATCGACTGCGCCGGCAATGCCACGCTGGCCCAGGCCTGGCGTGCGATGAACGCTCATGTCAAACGCGCGCGTTACCTCGCCAACCTGTCGGGCGAGCGCTGGAACAAGGCGGTGAAGGAACATGAAGAAATGATCGAGGCGCTGACCCGCCGCGATGGCGCGAAGCTGCAGATGCTGCTGCGTGACCATCTTGCGAACAAGCTGGTGATGGTGATGGAGGCCCTGGGTGGCGGGCCGAAGTGATGGGCGGGCGCGTGGTGAGCGAAGCGAGCAAGCGCACACGCCTTCCGGCCTTCGCCCTTGAGAATCCTGAGAAACCATGATGATGAAAAAATCACGAAGAATCGGTAAACACTCAAGATTTAAGGGTAATAACCCCACGGAGGCTGCACGATGAACGCTCCGGCGAAGGCGGTGCATGTCGTCCGGTCCTCACCGGACCGCAGCGCTCTCGCGCGCAAGCTTCGCCGCGAAATCCGCGGCGAAGTGCTGTTCGATGCAGCCTCCCGCGGCCGTTATTCCACCGACGCCTCGATTTACCAGATCGAACCCGTCGGCGTGGTCATCCCCCGCGACGACAATGACGCGCTGGCGGCACTGCAGATCGGTATCGAGGCCGGCGTGCCGGTGCTGCCGCGCGGCGGCGGCACCTCGCAGTGCGGTCAGACTGTCGGCGCCGCGCTGGTGCTCGATGTGTCGAAACACCTCAACGAAATCATCACCTTCGACCGTGACGCGCGCCGGGTCGTGGTGCAGCCGGGTCTCGTGCTTGATCACCTCAACGCCTGGCTCAAGCCGCACGGCTTGTGGTTTCCGGTCGATGTCTCGACCAGCGCTCAGGCGACCATCGGCGGCATGACCGGCAACAATTCCTGCGGCTCGCGCTCGATCGAATACGGCAACATGGTGCACAACGTGCTGGGCATCGATGCCTGGCTTGCCGACGGCGAGGTCTGCCGCTTCGGCCTGCTGCCCCAGGACCTGTCGCAGCTCGACGGCAGCGAGCGTTATCGCGAAATTGTCCGCCGCATTGCGGAGATCGCGACCCGCGAAGCCGAGGAAATCGAACACCGTTATCCCAAGGTGCTGCGCCGTGTCGGCGGCTACAACCTCGACATGATGCTGCCGCCTGGTGCGAACATGGCTCACCTGCTGGTCGGTTCCGAGGGCACGCTGGCCTTCTCGCGGCGCATCGAGCTGAAACTGTCGCCATTGCCGAAACACAAGACACTGGGCATATGCCATTTCCCGACCTTCTACCAGTCGATGGAGGCCCCGCAGCACATCGTCGGGCTGAAACCGGCGGCGGTGGAACTGGTCGACCGCACGATGATCGATCTTGCCCGCGGCAATCCCGCCTTCAGGCCCATCGTTGACCGCTGCGTAAAGGGTGAGCCCGATGCGATCCTGCTGGTGGAATTCGCGGGCGAGGACCACGATGAACAGCTGCGCCGGCTGAAGCAACTGGGTGAATTGATGGCCGACCGCGGGCTGCCCGGCAGCGTGGTCGAGGTTGTCGACCCGGCGCTGCAGCGCGAGTTCTGGGAAGTGCGCAAGGCGGGCCTCAACATCATGATGTCGATGAAGGGCGACGGCAAGCCGGTGTCCTTCATCGAGGATTGCGCGGTGCCGCTGGAGCACCTCGCCGAATACACCGACCGCCTGACGCAGGTGTTCCACAAGCACGGCACGAAAGGGACCTGGTACGCCCATGCCTCGGTCGGCTGCCTGCATGTGCGGCCCATCCTCGACATGCGCCGCGACGGTGCGCAGAAAATGCGCGCGATTGCCGAGGAAGCTGCGGCACTGGTCAAACAGTACAAGGGTTCGTACTCCGGAGAACACGGCGACGGCCTGGTGCGCTCGGAATGGATTGCGCCCTTTTTCGGTCCCAAGCTGACCGCTGCCTTCGGGGAAATCAAGGATCTGCTCGATCCGAAAGGCCTGATGAACCCGGGCAAGATAGTGCGCCCGTCGAAACAGGACGACCGCAGCCTGTTCCGGTTCAAGCCGGGCTACGAGGCGAAGCCGCCGGAAACGGTACTCGACTGGTCAGAGTGGGGTGGTTTCGACAAGGCCGTCGAGATGTGTAACAACAACGGCCATTGCCGCAAGTTCGACGCCGGCACCATGTGCCCCTCGTACCGCGTCACCCGCGAGGAGCAGCACCTGACCCGCGGCCGTGCCAACACACTGCGGCTGGCCCTGTCGGGCCAACTCGGGCCCGACGCACTGACTTCGAAGGCCGTGCGCGATGCGATGGAGCTCTGCGTGTCCTGCAAGGGCTGCAAGCGCGAATGCCCGACCGGCGTCGACATGGCGAAAATGAAAGTCGAGTGGCTGCACCACTGGCGGCGCCACCACGGGCTGCCGCTGAAGGAGCGCCTGATCGCCTTCCTGCCGCGCTACGCGCCCTGGGCGAAACGGGCGGCGCCGTTGCTCAATCTGCTGCAGCCACTGGCGAAGCCCTTCCTCGGCTTTGCCTCGAAGCGTTCGCTGCCGGCCTGGCGCAGCGATGCTTTTCATTCCCTCTCCCCCAAGCTTTTGGGGGAGAGGGGCAGGGTGAGGGGGCACAGCAGCCCCGTTGATGCCCTTGCTCCTCTGCTTCGCTCCAAGTGTTCCCTTGACCCCAACCCTCTCCCCGCGTCGCGGGGCGAGGGAGCCGAGGTTGGCGAAGTCGTGCTGTTCGTCGACACCTTCAATACTTACTTCGAGCCGGAAAACGCCCGCGCCGCCTTGCAGGTTCTGCAGGCGGCCGGCTACACGGTGCACCTGCCGCAGCCGGCGGGCGAGACACGCCCCCTGTGTTGCGGCCGCACCTTCCTCGCCGGTGGACTGGTCGAGGAGGCACGGGCGGAAGCGCAGCGCATGATCGGCGTGCTCAAACCGTACATTGAACGCGGCCTGCCGGTGCTCGGTCTAGAGCCGTCCTGCCTGTTCTCGCTGCGCGACGAGTTCCTGTCGCTGCTGCCGGGTGCCGACGCTTCCGCGCTGGCTCAGCAGGCGCTGCTGTTCGAGGAATTCATTGCCCGTGAACACGATGCCGGGTGCCTGCAGCTGAAGCTGAAGGCGCTGCCGCAGGTCAAGGCGCTGCTGCATGGCCATTGCCACCAGAAGGCTTTCGCCGCGATGCCCGCGGTGCAGAAGGTGCTGGGCCTGGTGCCCGGGCTGAAGGTGGAAACCATCGAATCGAGCTGCTGCGGCATGGCCGGCAGCTTCGGCTACGAGGCGCGCCATTACGACACATCGATGCGCATGGCGGAGCTTACCCTGCTGCCCAAGGTGCGCGAGGCCGGCGAACACACGCTGATCGTCGCTGACGGCACCAGCTGCCGGCACCAGATTCACGACGGCGCCAGGCGCGAGGCGCTGCACGTCGCGCGCGTGCTGGCGGCGGCGCTCGACTGAAACCCGGCATGGACGGCACGTCCGCCGCGGCACCCGCTCCGCCGGCATCGGCCGGCGCTGCGCTGCTGGAAGTCGAAAACCTTGATGTGAGTTTCACCACCCCGCGCGGGATCCTGCGCGCAGTCGATGGGCTGTCCCTGCAAATAAAACCCGGCGAAGTGCGGGCGCTGGTCGGAGAGTCGGGCTGCGGCAAGTCGGTGTCGGCGCTGGCGGTGCTGCGCCTGCTCGCGGACCAGGCGCGGGTCGAAGGCCGCATCGTGTTCGACGGGCGCGACCTGCTGCAACTGCCGGCTTCCGCGCTGCCGGCGATCCGCGGCCGCGACATCGCGATGATTTTCCAGGACCCGCTGAGCGCGCTGAATCCCGTGCTGCGCATAGGCTTCCAGGTGGCCGAGCCGCTGCGCATCCATCTCGGCATGAGCGCTGCCACAGCCCGTGCGCGCGCGATCGAACTGCTGCAGAGGGTCGGCATCCCGGATGCGGCAAGGCGCATCGACGACTACCCCCACCAGCTCTCCGGCGGCATGCGCCAGCGGGTGGTGATCGCCACCGCGATCGCCTGCAATCCGCGGCTGATCATCGCCGACGAGCCGACCACCGCGCTTGATGTCACGCTGCAGGCGCAGATTCTCGGTCTGCTGCGCGACCTCGCGCGCGAGCGGGGCATCGCGCTGCTGCTGATCACCCACAACCTCGGCATTGTTGCCCGTTACGCAGACAGTGTCAGCGTGATGTACGCGGCGCGCATTGCCGAAGAGGGGCCGGCGGCGGCATTGTTCGCGCGGCCCCTGCATCCGTACACGGCAGGACTGTTGCGCGCGGTGCCGCGGCTCGACCGGCCGCGCGGGGCGCGACTGGAAACCATCGATGGCGCGCCGCCGGATTTGCTGGATGTGCCGCCGGGCTGCCGTTTCGCGCCGCGCTGCGCCTGGCGCATCGATGCCTGCACGCAGCAGCAACCCGAACTGCAGGCCGTGGCGCCGCAACGATTATCCGCCTGCCTGCGCGCGGCGGAATTCGATGCATCGCAACCTGTCTTTCCCGGGCAGGCATCACCCGGCGGCGAAGATGATTTGCCGCAACCGCTGCTGCAGGTGCGCGGCCTGTCGGTGCACTACCCTCGCGGTCGCGGCCAACCGCCGCTGCGCGCCGTGTCCGGGATGTCCTTCGACATCCCGCGCGGCAGGACGCTGGGCCTGGTCGGTGAATCCGGCTGCGGCAAGACCACCGTCGGGCGCGCGCTGCTGCGGCTGGAAGCATCGGCCGCGGGCAGCATCATTTTCGACGGTGCCGAAGTGACGCGCCTGTCGGGTGACATGTTGCGTGCCTATCGTCGCAATGCGCAGGTGATTTTCCAGGATCCCTACCATGCGCTGAATCCGCGGATGACCCTCGGTGCGATCATCGGCGAGCCCTTGCGTGTGCATGGCCTTGTGCGGGATGTCGCCGCCGCGCGTGCAAGGGTGCAGGAACTGCTGCAACAGGTCGGCCTCAGTCCGGACATGGCGGCGCGTTATCCGCACCAGCTTTCCGGCGGCCAGCGCCAGCGCGCCGGCATCGCGCGGGCACTGGCGCTGCAGCCCTCTTTCATTGTCTGCGATGAACCGGTGTCGGCACTCGACGTGTCGATACAGGCGCAGATCGTCAACCTGCTGGAAGATTTGCAGCGCGAACTCGGCCTGAGTTACCTGTTCATTGCCCACGACCTTGCCGTGGTGCGCCACATCGCCGACCGCGTGATGGTGATATACCTCGGCCAGGTGATGGAAATGGCCGACCGTGATGCGCTGTACGCCGAGCCGCTGCATCCCTATACGCAGCTGCTGCTGGAGTCGGTGCCGGTGCCCGACCCGGCGGTGGAGGCACGGCGCGCGCCGCCGCGGATTGCCGGCGAGGCATTGGGGGCTCCGGATTCAGGCTGCGTGTTCCGGGCGCGCTGTCCGCGGGCGACGGCGGAGTGCGGGGAGACTGTGCCGCCGCTGCGCGAGATCAGGCCCGGACATGACGCGGCATGCCTGAAGCTCGATTGAGTTCTCGGGGATTCGATATTTCTAATGTCCGTCATTCCGGCGAAAGCCGGAATCCAGCACATCCCGGGTCCCGGCTTTCGCCGGGACGACGGATCCTGTTCAGGTCGATCGCTACAGAATTCAAAGCCTGATGGCTCAGAATTCGCGCGTGTATTGCCGGACTTTCGCCTCGTCGACACGAATTCCCAGTCCCGGCCCGGTCGGCACGTCGAGATAACCGCCGTTGAGCCGGATCGGATCAATGACGATGTCGTAGGCGAGATAGGGGCTCGACAGGCTGACGCCCCAGTCCACTGAAGGAATCGCCGCGGCGAGATGCAAGAGCCCGGCGCTGGCGATGCCGGCTTCGGCGATCTTGCAGGCGAGGTTGACCTTCATGTCCAGTTCTTCGCAGAGCATCGCGGCGTCCTGCACCGCCTGCAGGCCGCCGAGCTTGATGGTTTTCAGGCTGCAGCCCTGCGCGGCCTTCAGCGCGTGATGGCTGCGCAGATCGTCGAGGCTGTGCAGACCCTCGTCGACACCGATCCTGACGCGGCTCGCCGCGGCGACGCGTGCCATGCCCTCGACGTCATGGGCGGCGACCGGTTGTTCGAAGAATTCGATGCGGGTGTCGGCGATGCCTTTTACAAAACGGATGGCTTCATCCGGCGTCCAGGCCTGGTTGGCGTCGGCGCAGATCAGCACCCTGTCGTCTTTGACCGACGCGGCAACCGCGCGCGCGCGTTCGGCATCGGCTTCCGGCGTGTCGACGCCGACCTTGATCTTGATCGCGACATAACCCTCGGCCAGCCGCTTCTGTGTTTCCGTGATGTCGCCCGCAGTGCTTCCGGTGCCGATCAGGCGCAGCGCCGGCACACGCATGCGCTTCGCGCCGCCGAGCAGTTCGTACACCGGTTTGCCGCGGGCCTGGCCCAGCGCGTCGAACAGGGCCATCTCGATTGCCGCCTTGGCGCTGTTGTTGCCGTAGAGGTACTGCCCGGCTCGATGCATCACTGCGGCGATGTCATCAGCCGGCTGCCCTTCGAGCTTGTCGGCGAGATGGCGGATCGCCGCGACCATGCTGCCCTGGGTCTCGCCGGTCATCGTCGGCGCCGAAGCCGACTCGCCCCAGCCGACGATGCCATTGTCGGTTTCGATGCGTGCGAGCACGTTTTCGGCATTGCGCACTTCCTCGAAGGACATTTTCACCGGCTTGATCATGGGCAGGCTGATGGCGATGGCCTGTATTCGCTGGATGCGCATGGATGGAGTCCGAGTAAAAAGCGGCGCCGCAGCGCCGCTATAAAAACATCAATAAAATCAAATACTTATGTAGTATCCGTGATTACAGCTTGCCGATTTTCTGCACCGCCTTCGCCATCCGCGCGTAATCGGCGTCGAAGAAGGTCTTGAACTCCGGCAGGTCGCGGTAATCCGGCACCACCTGTACTTTTTTCAGTGCATCGATGAACTGCGCATCGTTGGCGGCCTTGCGCACCACTTCGCGCAGCTGGGTCAGCGTGGCATCGGGAATGCCGGCCGCCGTGAACAGGCCGACCCACAGATAGGCTTCGATGTTGATGCCCTGTTCCTTGAATGTCTGCACATCAGGCAGGGAGGGATGCCGCTTGACGCCCCAGCTGGCCAGCGCGCGCATCTTGCCCGTTTTGACATGCGGATAAACCGCGGCTACACCGCCGTCGGTGGCGTCGACATGGCCACCGAGCAGCTGGGTGATCGCGGGGCCGCCGCCGGTGGTCGGCACATGGCGCATTTTCAGACCGGCGGCATCGAGGAACATTTCCATCGGCACGTGGGTGATGCCGTAGGGGCCGGAAGACGAGAAGGTGCTGCTACCCTTGGCCTTCTTGGCGAGCGCGATGAATTCCTTGACGGATTTCGCCGGCACCGTCGGATGCACGGTCAGGATCAGCGGATCGGCGCTCATCAGCGCGACCGGCTGGATCTGCGCCAGCGTGTAGGGTGACTTGATGCCGTAGAGCTTGTCCTTCTCGATCACCAGGTAGAGGTTGGGCGTGGTCACCAGCAGCGTGTGGCCGTCGGGCGGCTGGTTGGCGACGAAGGCGGTGCCCACCGCGGCGGTGCCGCCGGGACGGTTGACCACCGGCGCCGGCTGCTTGGTCAGGCGTTCGATGATCGCCGACAGCGGCTGGGCGTGGATCTGGTTCATGCCGCCCGGCGGGTTGGGCACGACCAGGGTCATGGCCTTGCTCGGAAAGGTTTGCGCCTGTGCGGCCAGCGATACGGACACGCAGGCTGCGGCGATCAGCAGTCGTTTCATTCAGGTTCCTCCGGTGGATTGCGCTGGCCGCGGTGCGGCCGGTGCTTATTGGAAAATGCTGGCAAAAACGTTAATCCCTAATACTTGCGAAGTCAATTGCAGGATATGCCGGCCGCAGTTGGCAAGGCGACGCAACTTGGTTAGCCTACGCGTCCGCGACGGACTGCCGCAGCCGTATCCCGCAGCCACAGTCCGCAGATTTCCGATTCCACGACAAGCATCCACGACAAGCGATGACCAAAAAAATCCAGTCCGTCCTGATCTACGGTTACGGCGTGATGGGCCAGGGTGTGGCCCGCACCTTCGCCAAGGCCGGCTTCGACACCATCATCCGCAGCAGCCGCGCCGCGGAGCTGAAGGACCTCCCCGCCGGCGCGCGTGCTGTCACCGCGCTGCCGGACACGCCGCCCGACCTCGTGCTCGAGCTGGTGCCGGAAGAAGTGAAGACCAAGCAGGCGGTGTATCTGGAGGTCGAGGCGAAATATCCCGGTGCGGGGGTGATCATCGCCACCGGTACCTCGGGCCTCGACCTGGTCGAACTGGCAAAGCCGCTGAAACATCCCGAGCGCTTCGTCGGCCTGCATTACTTCATGCCCGCCGACCAGGCGCTGGTGGTCGAAGTGATGGCAGGGCCGGCCACGCCGCGCGAGCTGGTCGACCTCTGCGCCGATGTTCTGCGCCGCACCGGCAAGGAACCCGTGGTGCTTTACAAGCCCATCGTCGGTTTCCTGGTGAACCGGCTTCAGCACGCGATCCTGCACGAGGCGTACTACCTGATTGAAAATGGCGTGGCCAGCGCCGCCGACATCGACCATGCCGCGCGGCGCATGCTGGCGCCGCGGATGTGCGTCAATGGCCTGATCGCGCAGAAGGACCTCAGCGGCCTGGTGATCCATGCCGGCGCCCAGGCATCCATCGTCCCCGAGCTGTTCCACAACGGCGTACCCAACCCGATGCTGCAGGCGATGGTCAAAAACGGCGAGACCGGCACCGCGGCCGGCAAGGGTTTTTACGACTGGGACGGCTGCGACACTGCGGCGGTACGCAAGCAGGCTTCGGTGCAGCTTGCGAAGCTGACCGAATTCCTCGATTCCGACGCCATGCAGCCGGCGCCCAAAACCCAGCCCAAGCCGCGCGATCCCCGCCGTTGACTGCCGACCCGCGTCGTGCCCTGGTGCTCGGCGCGCGTGAAGCGCTGGGCGTGCCCGCGGCCGTGCTTGGCGCGGGTTTCCTCGGTTACGGTTCGCTGGCTGCGGATGCCGGTTATCCGGTGTGGCTGACGCTGGCGGCGACCTTTGCGATCTGGGCCTTGCCCGGCCAGCTGGTGCTGATGGAAATGCAGGCAGCCGGCGCCGCGCTCGTGGCCACCATGCTCGCGGTATCGCTCAGCGCCGCGCGCTTTTTCCCGATGACCCTGACTTTGGTGCCGCTGATGCGTCGTGGCAGCAGCGCGCGCCGGCTGTGGCAGTTCCTGCTTGTCGCGCAGCTGGTGTCGATGACCACCTGGGCGGTAGCGATCCGCCGTTTCGAGGATCGCGACCTCGAGGATCTGGAAGCGCGCTGGCAGTACTTCATCGGATTTTCCGCGGTATGCATCGGCTCGGCGGCGCTGTGCGCGGTGATCGGCCAGCTGCTGATCGGCGCGCTGCCGCCGCTGGCGCGTTTTGGCCTCGCGCTGCTGACGCCGCTCTATTTCTTTGTAACCCTGGTCGGCGAGGCGCGTTCGAAATCCTCGATTGCGGCGCTGGTCTGCGGCGCCGGCGTGGCCCTGGCACTGCACGGGCTGGCACCCGGCTGGAGCCTGCTCGGCGCCGGGCTGATCGGCGGCAGTGCCGCATTCCTGCTGCAGCGGACCCATGCCCGGCGCGGCTGATATCGCGCTGGCGATCGCCGCCTGCGGCCTCGCGACCTGGCTGTGGCGCGGTCTCGGCGTGTTGCTGTCGGGCCGCCTCGACCCGAAAAGCGCAATGTTCGAATGGGTGTCCTGCGTCGCCTACGCGCTGGTCGCCGGCCTGATCGCGCGCATCATCATTTTCCCCACCGGCCTGCTGGCGCAGACTGCGCTGGCTGACCGCCTGCTCGCCTGCCTCGCCGCGCTGCTGGCCTATCACCTTGCCCGGCGCAACATGTTTGCCGGAATGGTTTGCGGCCTCGCCGTGTTCATCGGTGCCGGCTACCTCCGCGGCCTCATCGCTTAAAATTGCGCCATGAGCGGTGAAATCCTGGTGGCCCGTGACGGCCCGGTGGCGACGGTCACGCTGTCCAATCCCCCGAAACTGAATGCGCTGACGGTGGCCATGTGGCGCGCGCTGGCCGCCGCGTTCGGCGAACTGTCGGCGGACGACGGACTGCGTTGCATCGTGCTGCGCGGTGTCGGCAACGAGGCCTTTGCCGCCGGTGCCGACATTGCCGAGTTCGCGACAGAACGCAACACCATCGAACAAGGCAGGACTTATCACCGCGAACTGGTCTACGGCGCGCTGCGCGCGGTCGGCGAATGCCGGCATCCAACCGTGGCCATGATTCACGGCGCCTGCGCCGGCGGCGGACTGGAGCTGGCCTGCCAGTGCGATCTGCGCCTTGCCGGTCGCAGCGCACGTCTGGGCGTGCCGATCAACCGCCTCGGATTCGCGATTGCCTACGACGAGCTTGCCGCGCTGCTGCCGCTGATCGGGCGTGCGGCGGCGCTGGAAATCCTGGTCGAGGGCCGCATGTGGGGCGCGCAGGAAGCGTACGACAAGGGATTGCTGACGCGGTTGGTGGATGACAATGCGCTGGCGGCGGAGACTGCGGCCACCGTGAGCCGGATCTGCGACGGCGCACCGCTCGTCGCGCGCTGGCACAAGCAGTTCATCCGCCGGCTGACGCCGCAGCCGGCGCCGCTGACGGACGCGGAAATCGAAGCCAATTTCGACTATTTCAATACCGAGGATTACCGCATCGGCTACGATGCCTTCATCAACAAGCAGAAGCCGGGGTTCAAGGGGTGCTGATTTTTTGTAACCGCCGATGAACGCCGATTAACGCCGATGAACCGACAAGCCATGCTGTTAAAGATCTTATCGGCGTTCATCTGCGTTCATCTGCGGCAAATGATTTTTCAGTTTGACTCACTCTTTAATCCATATTTCAGGAATCACCATGGCCGGACCCTTATCGCATATCAAAGTACTGGATCTCTCGCGCGTGCTGGCGGGACCCTGGACCGCACAGAACCTTGCCGACCTCGGGGCCGAGGTGATCAAGGTCGAACGCCCGGGCAAGGGCGACGACTCGCGCGGTTACGCGCCGCCTTTCCTGAAGGATGAGCAGGGCAATGAGACGAAGGAAGGCGCCTATTTCTGCGCCGCCAATCGCGGCAAGAAATCGATCACGGTAAATCTGAGCAAGCCCGAGGGCCAGCAGCTGGTGCGCGAGCTGGCGAAAGGCGTGGACGTGCTGGTGGAAAACTACAAGGTTGGCGACCTTGCGCGCTACGGACTGGGTTATGAGGACCTCGCCAAACTCAATCCCGGCCTGATCTACTGCTCGGTCACCGGCTTCGGCCAGACCGGCCCCTACAAGGATCGTCCTGGCTACGATTTCATGGCCCAGGGCATGGGCGGCCTGATGAGCATCACCGGCGAGGCCGACGGCCTGCCCGGCGGCGGACCGCAGCGCGTCGGCATCCCGATCATCGACATGACCACCGGCATGTACGCGACGATCGCGATCTGCGCCGCCTTGGCCAACCGCGCGGTGACCGGCAAGGGACAATGGATCGACGTCGCGCTGCTCGACAGCTGCGTCGCCTTCCTTGCCAACCAGGCGATGAACTACTTCGCCACCGGAGAATCGCCCTCGCGCATCGGCAACGCGCACCCCAACATCGTGCCCTATCAGACCTTCAAGACGAAGGACGGCGCGATCATCCTTGCCTGCGGCAATGACAACCTGTTCAACAAGTTCTGCGAGGCGGCGGGCTGCGCCCATCTGCCGAAGGACTCGCGTTTCGCCACCAATGCCGAGCGGGTGAAAAACCGGGTCGAGATCACGCGACTGCTGAACGAGGTTTTTGAAAAACGCACGACCAAGGAATGGGTCAAGCTGCTTGATGACGCCGGTGTCGCCAACGGACCGATCAACAGCATCAAGGAAGTGTTCGAGGAGCCGCAGGTGATCGCCCGCGGCATGAAAATCGAACTGCCGCATGCGGCGGCCGGCAAGGTGCCGCTGGTGGCGAGTCCTATGCGTTTCTCGGGTACGCCGCTGAAACACGAAATCCCGCCGCCGGTGGTGGGCCAGCATACCGACGAGATCCTGCGCGACGTGCTGAAGAAAAGCGATGCCGAAATCGCGGCGCTGAAGGCGGCAGGGGCGGTTTAGCGAGTGATTGGTAATTAGTGATTGGTGATTTGTAACCGGAGCCATGCGCAGGCATAGGGGTTCCAATCACTAATTACTACTCACCATTTACTAAAGGAAGCTGAAAAGCATCTTCGTCGCCAGCACAAACAGCAGCGCGGCGAAGATTTTCTTCAGCAGGGGGCCCGGCGTGCGGTGGGCGAGTTTCGCCCCCAGCGGCGCCAGCAGCATGCTGGCGACCACGATACCGGCGAGCGCCGGCAGGTAGACGAATCCCACGCTGTAGGCGGGCATGTTGCTCTGGCCGAGCCCAGTGAGTACATAGCCTGCAGTCCCGGCCGCAGCCAGTGGCCAGCCCACCGCAGCGGCAGTGCCGATGGCCTCGTGGATGCGGATGCCGCGCTTGACCAGATAAGCCACCACCAGCGCCGCGCCGCCGGTGGCAGTGAGGCTGGAGATCACACCGATCAGCGCCGAAGTCAGGTGGGTGCGGGCCGGGGTCATCGGCAGCGCATCCGCTTGCGGTTTTTTGCCGAAGAACATCTGAGAGGCGATGTAATAGATCAGCAGCGTGAACACGACGGAGAGCAGGCGCACGTCGAGCACGCTCGCCAGCAGCGCGCCGCCGAAGGTGCCGGCGACGATGCCCGGCGCCATGCGTTTCACCGCCGCCCAGTTCACCGCGTCGTGGCCATGATGGGCGCGTACGCTCGATACCGAAGTGAACAGGATGGTGGCCATCGAGGTGCCCAGCGCAAGATGCACGACTTGCGCGGCGTCGAAACCCTTGGCGGCATAGATGAAGGCGAGCACCGGCACCATCGCGGCACCTCCGCCGATGCCGAGCAGGCCCGCGAAAAAACCGACGACGGCGCCGAGGGCCAGGTAGGCCCACCACCATTCAAACATCGCGGCGGACCCCGGTCACCGGATCACTGCTTCGTCAGCCCGAGGATGTACTTCCACTCGTCGGGATCGACCGGGGTGATCGACAGCCGGTTGCCTTTGGCCAGCACACGCATCTTCGCCAGCGCCTTGTGCTTGCGCAGTTCGTCGAGCGAAATGAGGGGCGTCTTTTTGACGAAACGGAAATCGACGTGCAGCCAGCGCGGATTGTCCGGCGTCGCCTTTTCGTCGTGGTACTTGCTCTTGCGGTCGAACTGCGTCGCGTCCGGATAGGCCGCCTTGCTTACCTCGGCGATGCCGACGATGCCGGGCGTCTCGCAGTTGGAGTGGTAGTAGAAAGCCTGGTCGCCGACCTTCATCTGGTCACGCATGAAATTGCGCGCCTGGTAGTTGCGCACGCCGGTCCACGGCGTGGTTTTGTCGCGGGCGAGGTCGTCGATGCCGTAGACATCAGGTTCGGATTTGATCAGCCAGTAGCGCATGGGAGTATGGTTCCGGATAGGCAATTCACAAAACCAGAGAGGCATTTGCCGCCGATTAACGCAGATGAACGCCGATAAAACGGGGGGTCGAAGCAGTCATCCGCGTTCATCTGCGTTAATCGGCGGTTAAATCGAATCTGGTTCTTTTATCAACAGTTACCGCACAAAAAAAATGCGGCCTGGCCGCATTCTGGATTGGGGTCCCCCGCATGTGCCGTCGCAGACCAGCATCCTGAACCTGAGGTTCAAGGCGGTCACCTTCCGGATTTCTTCAGGCACGTCCGACTTGGGACGCGCACACCGAAACCGCTGTGGTCGGCAACCAGAGCAATGTCTATTGGCTCAAAGAGTATATGGCCTGAACAAACACCGCAGGGGAAACTCTGGACGGTACAGCAACGGGATGTGCGGGGCGTGGGACCGGACTGCAGTGCTGCTAGAACAGCTTGGCTTGCTCCGCCATCGCCTGATCGATGGCCGTCTCCATGCGCTGGATTCTACGCTTGGTTTCCGCGATGTCAAAGCCGCCGACCTTCATCGACAGGAACTCGTGGGTGATGTTGAGCGCGGCCATGATCGCGACGCGTTCGAGGCCGATGACTTTGCCGCGGTCACGGATTTCCTGCATCTTGCCGTTGAGGTATTCGACTGCCTCGAGCAAGCCCTTCTGCTCGTGTTCCGCACAGGCGACGCGAAATTCGCGTCCCATGATATTGATCTGCAAACCCTTCGGGTCGGCGCTCATGTTTCCTCGGCGGGAATCTGCTTGACGATTTCTTCGAGGCGCTCGCTGGCAGCCTCGATTTTCTGTTCCAGCTGCCGGTTGCGATGCAGGCTCGCAGCCAGTTCCTGGCGCAGCCGCTGCGTGTCTTCGCGCAACCGCTGGTTGGTCTCGACAAACTGCGCGAGTTTGTCCTCCAGTGCCTTGAGTTCGGCTTCCATGCGCGCACTATAGTGGGGATATCGCCGAAAATCCAGACAGCTCAAGCGCTAAGGGCCGATTTTGAATGTAGTTTGGCATGTCAGGCATCTCCGCCGGGCGGGGTCGCCGGGGGCCTCGGCAAGCACCACCATCTGTTGTCCTAGGGCAGCCGGCATTAATTTATAAGTATTTGTTTTTAAACGAAAAATACTTCCATTTCGGCGATGACCCCGGCTCCAGCCTGATTTACAATCCGCGCTGTCCTGGACGAGCCGCGACCGCAAGTGGCCAGTCCCGGACGCGTTTCGGGTGCCGGCACTTCCCAGCAGGAACGCCGGTGAAACGGGAAACAGGTGCGGCAGCAGGATTGAGTTTTAAGGATTGGGGAGAGGGTGGCAGCAGGCACTCACTCCTCATTCCTCACTCCTGCGTCCAAAGCCTGTGCTGCCCCCGCAACGGTAAGCGATCGGCATTCAGTCCAACGAATGCACTGCCGCGTCATCCAGCCACTGTGTCCCTTGGATACGGGAAGGCGGCGCGCCGGCGATCGCGAGCCCGGAGACCGGCCTGCAACGCTGTGGTGGAAGTGCCGCGGGGAGGCGGCGGACCCGGTATTGGTGTTCCCCTTTCCCTTGCCGCAGCATTTCCTCGGACTTTTTTTGCGCGCGGCGGGCGCGCCTGACGGGAAATGACATGCAAGGAGTATGGATGGGGGCCGCGGTGCTACTGCTCGCGGCCGGAGCGGCGCAGGCTGCGCAGCAGCAACTGGCGATTCTGGATCCGGTGGTGGTGACCGCGACGCGGTTCAAGGACCGTTACGACGACAAGCCGGTCAACGTCACGGTGATCACCGCCGAGGACATGCAGCGCAGCGCGGCGAAGACCGTGCCCGACCTGCTGGCCGAGCAGGCGGGGATGCACATCCATGATTTTTTCGGCAACAACGCCGCGACCACCACCATAGATCTGCGCGGCTTCGGCATCGGCGGCACGCAGAATACGCTGATCCTGATCGACGGCCGCCGCGCCGCCGACCTCGACCTCTCCGGCGTGCAGTGGTCGGCGCTGCCGATGGCGGCGATTGAGCGCATCGAAATCGTCCGTGGCAGCGGCGCCGTGCTCTACGGTGACGGCGCGACAGCAGGCGTAATCAACATCATCACGCGCTCGCCGCTGAACCGGCCGTCCGGCGCGACCTTCGGCCTGCGTGCCGGCTCCTACGGCACGAAGGAACTCGGCGCCTCGGCCAGCCACGCCGGCGAGCGCATCGGCTTCAGCGTCACGGCGAGCAATTTCGAGTCTGACGGCTACCGGGCCAACAACCACAACCGGCAGAGCAACGCGCTGGCCGATTTCCGCGTGCTCACCGGCAGTGGCGAAGTTGCGCTGAAGCTGGGCACCGATCACCAGGGCATCCGCTTGCCCGGCGCGCGCCAGGTCCAGCCCAGCACCGGCGTCAATCAGCTGGTGACCGATCGTCGCGGCGCACAGACGCCGCTCGACTGGTCGCAGCGCAACGGCAATCGCATGAACCTCGACTGGCGGCATGACACCGCGCTGGGCGAGCTCAACGTAGGCCTCGGCTGGCGCGACAAGGAACAGAGCTCCTATTTCGACTTCAGCGGCTTTCCGGACTTCCGTGTCGCCGACCTCGATGTATGGTCGTTCTCGCCGCGCTTCCGAGCGACGCCGGCACTGCCCGGCGGCAAACACACGCTGGTGTTCGGCCTCGACTGGCAGCGCTGGGATTACCGGCTGTGGCGATCGAATGCTGTGGCGAACATCGGCCGGCCTTTCAATACCATCGACGCACGGCAGCAAACCCTCGGCTTCTACATCCAGGATTCGCTTGCCGTGTCCGAAAGGCTGACGCTGACGGCGGGCCTGCGCGGCGAGCAGTTCGAGATCGATGCCGGAGACCGTTTTGATGCTGCCGCGCCTGGCGGTGCTCTCGGCTCCGGTGCCCCGGCCGGACTGCAGCGTGAATCGGAGAAGGCCTACGAATTCGGCGCACGTTACGCAGTGTCACCGGGCGCGGCGCTGATCGCCAAGACCGGGCGCAGTTACCGCTTCGCCAACGTCGACGAAATTTACGAAACCTCGGCGCTGTTCACCAACCAGTTCCAGTTCCTGCGGCCGCAGACCGCGCGCCATCATGAGCTGGGGCTCGAACTGCGCAAGGGGTCCGCCTGGATGCGCGCCGCGCTGTTCCGGATGGACGTGCGCGACGAAATCCACCTCGATGCCTACACCACCGGCATCGGCAACACCAACCTGCCGCCTTCCCGCCGTCAGGGACTGGAGCTCGAGGGCAAGTGGCAGCCGCTGCGGCCGCTGGCATTGTCGGGGTCGTACAGTTACATCGACGCGCGTTTCCGCGAGGGCATATTGCCGGGCGGCGCCTTCACCGCGACCAACGTGTCGATCGCCGGCAAGACCGTGCCGCTGGTGCCGCGCCACAAACTCAACCTCGGCGCGTCCTGGACCTTCAGCGAGGCGACCCGGCTCAGCCTGCTCGCGACCTGGGTCGCGAAGCAGTACATGGACAACGACCAGGGCAATACCCTCGGTGTGCAGATTCCCTCGCACCTCGTTGCCGACCTGAAACTGACGCATCGCGAGGGCCCGTGGACGCTCAGCGCGGCGATCAACAACCTGTTCGACCGCCAGTACTACAACTACGCGGTGCGCAGCCAGTTTGTTGCCGACCGTTACAACGCCTATCCCTTGCCGGAACGCAATTTCGGGGTTTCCGTGGAGTACGCATTCCGCTGAGGCTTCTGTTGCCGGACCAAGCCGCGCTTAAGCGCGGCTTTTTTTTGGAGCGTCTATCAAAATGACTCTTTGTGCGCCATACCCCCGTAGCCCGGAAGCAGGGCGCGCCCCGCAGGAAGTCACCTTGGGTGGCAGGCCGGAATCCGGGGACACCGCGGCTCATTGCGACGACTGACCTGGATTCCACTTCGCTCCATCCGGGCTACAGCTCCGTGATGTGCTCGTCTGGGCGGTAGAGGAGAATTTCATTCTGTCAGGTGCTCTTAATGATCAGAAGTTTGCTATCGTTCGGCCTGTGAATTCCCCCGCGAAAACGATGTCCGGAACCGGGCTTTACCTGCGACTGCTGCAGCACGTACGGCCGTACTGGCGGGTGTTCGCCCTCGGGATTCTCGGCATCGTCATCGTCGCCGCCACCGAGCCCGCGCTGCCGGCACTGCTGAAGCCGCTGCTCGACGGCGTTTTCGTCGAGAAGGACGAAGCGGTGATCCGCTGGACACCGGTGTTCATCGTCGGCTTGTTCGTCGTGCGCGGACTCGCCGAGTACCTCGCCCAGCTCTCGCTGTCCTGGGTCGGCAACCGGCTGGTGATGGACCTTCGCGGCGTGATGTTCCGCAAGCTGCTGACGCTGCCCGCGCGCTACTACGACGACCAGGCCTCGGGCAACCTGATCTCGAAACTGACCTTCGACGTGATGCAGGTGACCACTGCCGCGACCAGCGTGCTGACCGCGATATTCAAGGACACGCTGGTGATCATCGGCCTGCTGGCCTGGATGCTGTGGCTCAACTGGAAGCTGACGCTGTTCGCGCTGGTGATGGCGCCGGTGATCGTGCTGGTGGTGCGGGTGATCAGCGTGCGCCTGCGCAATTCCAGCCGCGCGGTGCAGAACCAGATGGGCGACATGACCCAGGTCATCCAGGAAACCATCGAAGGCCATCGCGTGGTCAAGCTCTTCGGCGGGCAGGAGTACGAACAGCAGCGTTTCGACGCCCAGGCCAACAGCGTGCGCCGCCAGCTGATGAAGCAGGTTGCCGCATCGGCTGCGAGCGTGCCCATCGTGCAGTTCATCGCCGCGTTGGCGCTGGCCTCCATCGTCTACCTCGCGACCCAGCAGTCGAACGCGGCGCAGATCACCGTCGGCGGCTTCGTGTCCTTCATCACCGCGATGCTGATGCTGACCGCGCCGCTCAAGCGCATCACCAGTGTCAACGAGCCGCTGCAGCGCGGGCTCGCGGCGGCGGAGAGCGTGTTCGCGCTGATCGACCAGCCCGGCGAACCCGGGGGCGGCAGTGTCGACCCCGGCCGCGTGCGCGGCGAGATCCGTTTCGAGGGCGTCTCTTTCACCTATGGCAAGGACGGAAACGACAGTGCCCGCCCCGCGCTCGCCGGCATCGACCTCGCGATCGCACCGGGCGAAACGGTGGCGCTGGTCGGCGCCTCCGGCAGCGGCAAGACCACGCTTGCCAACCTGGTCCCGCGGTTCTACACACCGACCGCCGGCCGCATCCTGCTCGACGGCCGCGATACCGCGGAGCTGACACTTGCCGGCCTGCGCGCCAACATTGCGCTGGTCAGCCAGGACGTGGTGCTGTTCAATGACACGGTGGCGGCCAACATCGCTTACGGCGCGATGAAGCAGGCCTCACGCGATGAAATCGTTGCCGCGGCGGAAGCCGCGCATGCGATGGAATTCATCGCGCAGATGCCGCAGGGGCTGGACACCATGGTCGGCGAAAACGGCGTCAGGCTCTCCGGCGGCCAGCGCCAGCGCCTGGCGATCGCCCGCGCACTGCTGAAGAATGCGCCGGTGCTGATCCTAGACGAGGCGACCTCGGCGCTCGATACCGAATCCGAGCGCCATGTGCAGGCCGCGCTGGAAGTGCTGATGCGCGGGCGCACCACGCTGGTGATCGCGCACCGCCTGTCGACCATCGAGAAGGCGCACCGCATCGTCGTGCTCGACAGCGGCCGCATCGCCGAGACCGGAACTCACGCCGAGCTGCTGGCGCGGGAAGGCAAGTACGCGCAGCTCTACCGCAACCAGTTCCTGTCGATGGGGGAGGGCTGAGGCATGCCGCTGCTGTCCGTGGTCACGCCCGTCTACAAGGCCGAGGGCTGCCTCGAGGAACTCTATCGCCGTCTGGTCGCCGCGCTGGAAACCATCACCGCGGATTTCGAGATCGTGATGGTCGAGGACTGCGGCGGCGACCGCTCCTGGGAAATCATCCGCCGGCTTGCCGCCGCAGACCCGCGGGTCAAGGGCCTGCAGTTCAGCCGCAATTTCGGTCAGCACTACGGCATCACTGCCGGGCTCGATGTCGCCGGGGGTGACTGGGTGGTGGTGATGGATTGTGACCTGCAGGACCGGCCCGAGGAGATTCCGGCGCTCTACGCCAAGGCGCAGGAGGGTTACGACGTGGTGCTGGCGCGGCGCGGCGGCCGCACCGACGGCGTGCTGAAGCGTTTCTCGTCCTGGTGTTTTTACCGTCTGCTGAGCTGGCTGGCCGACACCGAGTACGACAGCGCCACCGGCAATTTCCGCATCGTCTCGCACAGGGTGGTGCTGGCCTGCCGGCAGATGCGCGAGCAGCTGCGCTTTTTCGGCGGCATCGTCAACTGGATGGGCTTCCCCACGGCCTCGATCGAAGTCAGTCATGCCACCCGGCATGAAGGCCGGTCGACCTACACCTTCGCCAAGCTGTGGCGGCTCGCCACCGACACCATCATCGCCTATTCCGACAAGCCGCTGCGGCTGGCCGTGCGCTTCGGTTTCGTGATGTCGCTGCTGGCCTTCGCCGCCGGCCTGTTCATCCTCGTGCAAGCCCTGCTCTACGGCTCGCCGGTGGTCGGCTGGCCCAGCCTCTTCGTGTCCGTGTATTTCATCGGAGGCATCATCATCAGCATCCTCGGCGTGCTGGGCATCTATCTCGGCAAGACTTTCGACGAGGCGAAGAAACGCCCGCTGTACATTGTGATGAACAGCACTTTCGACCATGCACCCCGCGATCCGGCGCGTTGAGTGGGACAGCGCCGCATTCGGGCGCGACTGTTACGAGATTACCGCCGCCGACGAAGACGCGCTGCGCGAGGCCGCCGCGACGCCGGGACATTACGCAATCAAGCTCGATCCGCTGGCGGACAAGTCGGCGCTGCATCAGCACGGCTTCTATTACGTCGATACGCTGCTTGAGCCGTACTGCAGCCGGGAGGACTTCACAGTGCACCGCGACGCGAAAGCGGTCTGCACCCGTGACGAACAAATCGAAGACCTGCTGGCGATCTGCCATGGCGCTTTCGATCATGGCCGTTTCCACCGCGATTTCAACCTGCCGCGCGCCGGCGCCGACCGGCGTTACGACAACTGGCTGCGCCAGGTGCATGCCGCGGGCGATGCCTGGGGTCTGCGTTACGACGGAACCCTCGCCGGATTCATCGCGGTGATGCACAACCGACTGGTGCTGCATGCAATGGCACCGGCTTTCCGCGGCCGCGGCCTGGCGAAGTATCTGTGGACGACGGTCTGTGATGCACTGTTCGCGCAGGGTCACCACGAACTCTGCAGCTCGGTGTCCGCCGCCAATATCGCGGTGATCCGCCTTTACCAGTCTCTGGGTTTCCGCCTGCGCCATCCCGTCGATGTTTATCACCGGTGGACGACATGAGTTACTTAAGCTATCTATTTGTTTTTATTACTGTTTTTTTGACAGTTTACAGCCAGATCGTGATCAAGTGGCAGGTCGTCGCTGCCGGCACCTTTCCCGAGGCGACGCCCGATCGCATCTGGTTTCTTGCCAAGCTGATGCTCAATCCCTGGATCATCTCGGGACTGCTGGCGGGCCTGCTCGCCGCGGTGTCATGGATGGCGGCGATGACCAAGCTCGAGCTGTCGCATGCCTATCCTTTCATGAGCCTCGCCTTCATCGGCGTGCTGGTGCTGAGTGCGCTGGTGTTCCATGAGCCGGTCAATGCCTGGAAGGTCGGCGGCCTCGCGCTGATCACGCTCGGCATCATTGTCGGGAGCCAGGGTTGAGGTTGTGTCCCGGTTGCGGCGGCGCTCTGGCCGCCTCCGGCTGGAACTGCAGCAACTGTGCTTACCAGGCGCCGCAGCGCGACGGCTTTGTCGCTCTGGCCCCCGCGCTTGCAGATCAGGCCGAAGGTTTCGATCCGGCGCTGTTCACCGAACTGGTTGCATTGGAGGCGGGCAATTTCTGGTTCCGCGCGCGCAACCGGCTGATCGTCTGGGCGCTGCAGCGTTACGCCGCGGGTTTTGGCAGGCTGCTCGAGGTCGGCTGCGGCACCGGTTACGTGCTGCAGGGCATTGCGTCGGCTTTCCCGCAGGCGCAATTGGTGGCCAGCGAGGCCGAGACCGAGGGCCTGCGTTTTGCCGCGCAGCGCGTGCCGGGCGCGGAGTTTCTGCAGATGGATGCGCGGCGCATGCCCTACGAACAGGAGTTTGACGTGGTCGGCGCATTCGACGTGATAGAGCATATCGGCGAGGACGAGGTCGTGCTCGCGCAGATGCGCCGCGCACTGCGCCCCGGCGGCAGCCTGTTGCTGACCGTGCCCCAGCATCCTTTCCTGTGGAGCGAATACGATGTGCGCGCGCATCACGTGCGGCGCTACACCGCGGCGGAACTGCGACAGAAGCTCGAGCGTGCCGGGTTTGCCGCCGTTAAAATGACGTCTTTCGTTTCCGTACTGCTGCCGCTGATGATGCTGTCCCGCATGACCCGCCGTACCGATGCCGCCGGCTACGATCCGCTGGCCGAGCTGCGCATCGGCCGCGTTGCCAACACCGTCCTCGAGCGTGCCCTCGATGCCGAACGGCTGCTGATCCGCGCCGGCCTGCCGCTGCCCTGCGGCGGCTCCCTGCTCGCCGTGGCCAGGGTGCCGGCATGAGCACGCCCTTCAACAAGCCCTTCACCATCGGCGCCGAGCTCGAGTACATCACCGACGCCGTGGCGCGCGGCCACCTGTCGGGTGACGGCCATTACACCAAGCTCTGCCATCGCTGGCTGGAGCAGAAACTCGGTGCGAAACGCGCGCTGCTGACCCATTCCTGCACCGCCGCGCTGGAAATGGCGGCGATGCTCTGCGACATCCGGCCCGGCGACGAAGTGATCATGCCTTCGTACACCTTCGTGTCCACTGCAAATGCCTTCGTGCTGCGCGGCGGCGTGCCGGTGTTCGTCGACATCCGGCCGGACACGCTGAACCTCGACGAGAAGCTGATCGAGGCCGCGATCACGCCGAAGACCCGGGCCATCGTGCCGGTGCATTACGCCGGCGTGGCCTGCGAGATGGACAGCATCATGGCCATTGCGCGTCGCCATGGCCTGCTGGTGGTGGAGGATGCGGCGCAGGCGGTGCTGTCCGATTACAGGAGCCGCAGCCCGGGTTGCATTGGCGATCTCGGCTGCCTGTCCTTCCATGAAACCAAGAACGTGATCAGCGGCGAGGGCGGCGCACTGCTGGTCAACAATCCCGCGCTTATCGAACGCGCCGAGATCATCCGCGAGAAGGGCACCAACCGCTCGAAGTTCTTTCGCGGCGAAGTCGACAAGTACACCTGGGTCGACATCGGCTCCTCTTTCCTGCCCAGCGAACTGATCGGGGCCTTCCTCTGGGCGCAGCTTGAACATGCGGAAGCGATCATTGCGCACCGGCGCCGGCTGTGCGCGGTCTACCGCGAGGCGCTGCAGGATCTTGCCGATGCCGGACGGCTCGTGCTGCCGCAACCTGAACCCGAAGGCCTGGCAGGCAACGGCCACATGTTCTATTTGTTCACGCGGACCGCCGCCGAGCGCCCGGCACTGCTGGCCCACCTGAAGTCGGCCGGCGTGCATGCGGTGTTCCACTACGTGCCCCTGCACGCCTCGCCTGCCGGGCAACGTTACGGCCGGACAGCCGGCTCCCTGCCGGTGACCGAAGACCTTGCCGAGCGGCTGGTCCGGTTGCCGCTGTACTACGGGCTTGCCGAGGATGGGGCGAGGGGCGTTGCCGCGGCAGTGCGACGATTCTTCGAAAGCCGGTAATTGGTCAATGGTGACTGGTAATTGGTAAGGGTGCGTCACGCGACCAATTACCAGTCACCAATCACCACTTACCCGAAAAAGCATGCTGTTCAACTCCCAGGCCTTCATATTCCTGTACCTGCCGCTGACGCTGCTCGGGTTTTTCGTGCTGGGGCGGATCAGCATGAAGCTGGCGGCTGGCTGGCTGGCTGCGGCTTCGCTGTTCTTCTACGGCTGGTGGAGCCCGGCCTATGTCGCCTTGCTGCTGGCCTCGATACTGGGCAATTTTTTCTCGGGCACCGCGATTGCGCGGGCGCATGCCGCCGGACAAACACAGCGCAGCCGCCGACTGCTGACGCTGGCGGTGATCGCCAACCTCGCGCTGCTGTCCTATTACAAGTACGCGAACTTTTTCGTCGACAACCTCAACGCCATCGCCGGCACCGGGCTGAGCCTCGGCGAAATAATCCTGCCGCTGGGCATTTCCTTTTTCACTTTCACCCAGATCGCCTTCCTCGTCGACGCCCACCAGGGCAAGGCGCGCGAATACAACCTGGTGCATTACGGTTTGTTCGTGACCTATTTTCCGCACCTCATCGCCGGGCCGATCCTGCACCACGGCGAGATGATGCCGCAGTTCGCGCGGAGAGAAATCTACCGGCCGCAGCATGACCTGATCGCCGCCGGCCTGACGCTGTTCGTGCTGGGCCTCGCCAAGAAGGTGCTGATCGCCGACGGCGTCGCGCCTTATGTCGCGCCGGTGTTCGATGCACCGGGCGCCGGGCTGACACTGACCATGCTCGAGGCCTGGTGCGGCGCGCTGGCCTACACCTTCCAGCTCTATTTCGATTTCTCCGGCTATTCCGACATGGCGGTGGGTCTGTCGCTGATGTTCGGCGTGCGCCTCCCGGTGAACTTCCATTCTCCGTACAAGGCCGTCAACATCATCGATTTCTGGCGACGCTGGCACATGACCCTGTCGCGTTTCCTGCGCGACTATCTCTACGTGCCGCTGGGTGGCAACCGCAAAAGTGCGTCGCGGCGTTATGCCAACCTGCTGATCACCATGCTGCTGGGCGGCCTGTGGCATGGCGCGGGCTGGACCTTCGTGCTGTGGGGCGCGCTGCACGGTATTTACCTGGTCATCAACCATGCCTGGTTGGCGCTGCGCCGCCGTCTCGGCCAGGACCGGCACCGCAGCACACTCTGGGGCCGGCGCGCCGGCTGCCTGCTGACCTTCATCGCCGTGGTCGTGGCCTGGGTTCTGTTCCGCGCGCCGGACATCGAATCGGCCGCGGCGATCCTGCGCGCGATGGCCGGTTTCAACGGCCTGGTGCTGCCGGAGGCCTGGCTGGTGAAACTCGGCGCTGCCGGGGAAGCGCTGGCCGCCGCCGGTGTCGGTTTCGGCGCGACGCCGGCGCTGGCGCGCACCGGCGTGCTGCACTGGATCTGGATCCTGCTGCTGGTGGTGTGGCTGGCGCCGAACACCCAGCAGATCATGGCCGCTGCGAAACCCGCGCTCGGCGTGCTCAAGGAAGCGCCGTCGCGGATCCAGTGGCGGGTGTCGGCGCCCTGGGCCTTGCTGACGACGGTGCTGCTGCTGGCAGTGATCGTCAACCTCGGCCGTCATTCCGAGTTTCTCTACTTCCAGTTTTAGAGCGCCTAACTGCATGAAACACACGATGCGCTGTCACGATTTTTGCTCATGGCAAGAAGCACGCCGCAGGGCATATCGCGAATATGCACAAGGCGGGTGACGCAGCCATGAGCAAAAATTCGTGCCAGCCCGAAGGGTTACTGCGAAAATCCGCGCTGACTTTGTCGGCCGGTTTGGTCTTATTCGCGATAAGACCTGCACCGACCTTCGCGTCATCACCGATTTTCGCGCGTAACGCACGCGTGTTTCATGCAGTTAGGCGCTCTCAATGACACCACGCGCCTACACCACCTGGATCGTCGCCGGCTGCCTGGCACTGCTGGCGCCGGTGCTGGCGCTGAACCTGCTGCTGCTTGCCAATGACAGCCGCCATGACAAGAACCGGCTTGCGAGCCAATGGCAGCAGGAATCCGGTGGCGTGACTTATGCGCCGCCGATCAGCAGCAACCGCGCTTTCAAGACGCTGCGCCTGCACGACCGGCTGGACGGAATCAATGCCCTGGCCTTCGGTTCCTCGACCGTGATGAGCTTCACCGCCGACGCCTTTCCCGCCGGCATCCGCGCCTACAACTTCGCGCAGAGCGGCAACTCGCTGCTGTCGGTGCTGGGCGAGGCCGACTATGTGTTGACACACTGGCCGGACCGGATCCGCCTGCTGCTGATCCCGCTCGACTGGTCGCTGGGCTTCACCTATCAGGCGGGCCCGCTGCCGGCGACCGACCTCGCCGCGGAGCGGGTGCCGCCACCCGCGCCGTTGCCGCTGATCACCGCGCTGCGCGAGGCGCTGAGCCTGCCGCGCATCATCGAACTCGGCGCCATCCTGCGCGATATCGCGCGCGCCGCTGATCCGCGGGCTGCCGCGCGGCAGTTTTTTGTCGAACCGGCCTCGGCGCCGTACCGCTGCGCCGACGGCATGTTGGCGCGGGATTATTCGACTGTTCATCGCGGCCTCTGCAACGGTTTTCGCGCTGACGGCAGCGCGACCTTTGCCGACCAGAAGCGGGTAACCGCTGCCGGGGCGCCGGCAGTGATCGCGCGTGCCGCCAGCGCGTCTTCGCAATACGCACTGGCGCTCGCCCGCACCGAAGGCGAGCCGGAGGCGCAGTTGCTGCAGCACCTGGAAGTGATTGCCGCGCGTGCCCGTTCCCGTGGCGTGCAGGTACTGCTGTTCATGCCGCCACTGATTCCGGAACTGGATGCACGGCTGGAAGCCTCTGCGCACAGCGGCGCCCGCCTGCGGCAGACCAGGACGGTGCTCCGGCAATGGGCGCAGCGGCAACAGCTGCAATTGTTTGACGGCGGTCCTTCGGAACGCTACGGTTGCCTGCCCACCGAGTTCATCGATGCCCACCATGCCTTGCCCGAGTGTTACCGCAAATTCATGAAACAGGTTTTTGCCGACCGCAAGGTTCTGCCGTGATGCCGGCCTCGTCCGCGGCCGCGGATTCGCCACGGGGCTGGTGGCTGCTCTTCGCCATTGCCGCGCTGAGCTTCCTGCCGGCGCTGGGTTTTTATTATGTCGGCGAAGAAGCCGTGTTCCCGAAGTCGGCACTGGAAATGTGGTTCCACGGCGAACCGGTCAAGCGCCTGCTGTTCGGTTCCGACCTCCAGCACACGCCGCTGTTCGCCTGGCTGATCATCCCGCCGGCCTCTGTGCTGGGCTGGGACTGGGTGCTGCCGGTGGCGCGGGCGATCACCATTGCGGCGACGGTGCTGACCGGCCTGGTGGTGGCCTGGCTTGCCCAGTCGCTGTATCGCGATCCGCTGTTCAGCGCAGTGGCCGCTGCGGTTTACCTGACGCTGGCCGACCTGTTTTTCTACCGCGGCTGGCTTGCCTATGTCGATCCGCTGTTCGGGCTGCTGGTGTTCAGCGCGCTGGCCTGCCTGTGGGTGGCCTGCGAGCGCCGCAGCGCTGGCCTGCTGCTGCTGGCGGTGCTGGCGCTGACCGCGGGTTTTCTTGCAAAGGCGCTGACGGCCTACGTTTTTTATGCCGGCGCCGTGGCAGTGCTGCTGCTGCAACCGGCGTATCGCCGCTTTCTGCTGTCGCTGCCCGCGATCGCAATACATGTACTGGCTGCGGCACTGCTGCTGCTGTGGCTGGGTTTTGTTGCGCCCAGCCGCGGGCAGGGCGGGCGCATGTTCAGCGAAATCCTCGCCAAGCTGGCGCCGGAGAGCCTCGCCGATTACGCGCTGAAACTGCTGGGTTATCCGCTGGAGACCCTGCTTGCGCTGGCACCGGCCGGCATTCTCGCGCTGTGGCTGCTGCTGCGCCGGCGCGGCGGTCTGGGCGCGGGCGGCGATGCCCATCTGCGCACCGCGGCGCTGATCGCGCTGGCCGGGTACCTGCCGTACTGGCTGGCGCCCCACAGCAACATGCGTTACCTGATACCGCTGTACCCCTTCGCCGGACTGATCATCGCACGCCTGCTGTGGCTGGGCGGTGAAGGGATGCTGGCGACAACGCGCAAATGGCTGGTCGGCGCGATCGTGCTGAAGTTGCTGGTGGTGACAATCGCGTTTCCGCTCTACCAGAGCCGTTACCGCGGAGAAAACTACCTGCGTACGGCGGAGACTCTCATCGAGGTTACCAAGGGGCATCCGCTGTACACGCTCAACGTCAGTGCGAGCGGGCTGTCGGTCGCCGCCTATATCGACGTCGCGCGTTTGCCGCAGCCGCCACTGACCTTTCCGCCGGCCGACCTGAAGGACGGTTTCATCATCGCCTACACGCCCGACCCGAAGATCGGCGAAGTCGCCGCAGAGTACCGGCTCGGCGGCAACACCCTGTACCTGCTCTGCCGCGGTACGGCCTGTGCCACGTCGCGTCGGCCATGACTCCGCTGCCCACGCTGCAGATCGTGCGCCGCTACGGTCCGGTCGGCGGCATGGAACGTTATGTCTGGGAACTCGCAGGCGCTCTGGCCGCGATGGGCCATCCGGTGACCGTGCTCTGCGAACGCAACCACGGCGGCGAACGTCCGGGGATCACCGTGCACGAGCTGGGCGAGATCGCGCAGCGCCCGCGATGGATTTCCCTGCTGCGTTTTTCGCGTCGCGTCGCACACTGGCTGCGTGAGCATCCGCAGCCGGGGGTGCTGATCCACAGCCATGAGCGGGTCGATGTGCATCAGCTCACCACCTTTCACGGCCCGCCCTTCGCAACCATATTCGAGCGCGGCTGGTGGCGGCTGCTGTCGCTGCGGGTGTGGATGCAGCTCTGGCTGGAGCGTCGCGAATTGAGCGCACCCGGTGTGCAGGCGGTGGTGCCGAACTCGCAGCTGATCGGCGACCAGTTGCGCCACTACTATCCGCAGACTGCCGCGCGGCTCACCGCACCGGTGCCGCCCGGCGTCACGCCGGGACCGGCACGTGAAGCACGCGTGGTGCCGGCGGACGGCGGCGTGATCGGTTTTGTCGGCAAGGAGTGGCAACGCAAGGGACTTGACCGGGCCGCGGCCATCGTCGCCGAACTGCGGCGCACACGGCCGCAACTGGAATTATGGGTCGTCGGGCCGGCTCCCGCCGAAGTGGAATCCCTGTTTGCCGGCTGGAGCGGCGGTTTCAAATTGCTGGGCTGGGCGAAGGATTTTTCGGTTTATCCGCAGCTGGATCTGCTGCTGCATCCGGCGCGCGCCGAACCCTATGGCATGGTGATCGCTGAAGCGATGGCGGCACAGGTGCCGGTGCTGGTGTCGGACCGCTGTGGCATCGCGGCCGATGTCGGGAACGATGCAGGAATGGTGTTGCCGCTGGACTCGCCGATTGCAGACTGGGTCGCAGCCTGTGAACACCAGCTCGCGCGCCGCGTGCCTCCGCCGCGATTCGAACGCAGCTGGTTGCAGGTGGCACGGGAGTACGAGGGGATCTACCGGCAGTTGCAGGGTTGAACCAAGACCCGTAACGAAGGACCTTTTCCGCAGCCCTCCTGCTTTGCTCCGAGTGTGCCGTCCGGGGGGGGAAGGGGCCGTAGCCCGGATGCGCCCCGTAGGAAGTCCCCTTGGGGGGAAACGAAGTGGAATCCGGGTCAGTCGTCGCAATGAGCCACTGTGTTCCCGGACTCCGGCCTTCGGCCTCCCTCCGGGCTACGGGTATGGGTTATTTTGTCAGGCGTCTACGGGACTTTTTTCAAGTTTCAGGGGCCGTACCCCGGATGCGCCCCTTAGGAGGTCACCCTGGGTGGCGCCCTGAAGAACTGGGCCGTAGCCCGGATGGAGCGCAGCGTAATCCGGGTCAGTCCTTGCCGTGGGTGACTGTGTTCCCGGAATCCGGCTTGCCACCCAAGTTGACTTCCTTCGGGGCGCGCCCTCCCTCCGGGCTACGGGTATGGCGCACAAAGAGTCATTTTGTCGGGCGCTATTGGTTTGCAGTTTTATCCCGCCGGTTTGCGCAGCCAGGCCAGCATGTCGTGGCCGCGGCCGGCAAGCCGCGCCGGCAGGTTCAGGGCCTCGGCCAGCAGCTTGCCCGCGGCGTAGCGCCAGCGTGGCGTGTTTTCGCGGTCGTGGAATTTCACCCTTGCGGTGTCGATGCGCTCGACTGCGAATCCGGCCTTGGCTGCAAGCAGGGCCATCGAACGCGGATTGAAGAAGCTGATGTGGCCGCCGTCTCGCGCCATGTCGAAATAATCCCAGTGCGCGCCCATCGCCGCCGCGGTCCAGCTCGCGGCATTGCCGGTGCTGATCAGCAGGATGCCGCCGGGTTTCAGCACGCGCCGGCATTCGGCGAGCAGTGGCAGCGGTGTCCGCAGGTGTTCAACCACCTCAAACAGCGTCAGCGCATCGAAACTGGCGTCGGCGTAGTGCTGGTCCTCGAGCAGGCCGGTGCGCACCGGCAGACCGGCGTCACGCGCGGCTTGCGCGATCTGCGGCGCGGGTTCGACGCCTTCGACGCTGAATCCCGCGGCCAGGGCCGCGGCGACGAACTGGCCGCGCGAGCAACCGACGTCGCAGAGGCGGATGCCCTTCGGGGATTTGCCGAGGAGTGCGGCGAGGCGCGTCAGGCGTTTGCTTGCCACCGCATCGCGGCGCGACTGCGCCCGACCCGTGGTTACATTGAAGGCGCTGTCATCGAATTGCGCCATGGTTTCGCTGTACCGCGCCTCGCTGGCGCTGCTCAGCAACTGGCCGCAACCTCCACAGCGGCGCAGCGGGCCTTCGCGCAGCCGCAATGCCGTGTCGGCGAGTGTTGTTGTGCAGCCGACAGGGCAGGTCGTGACGTAAGGCGCGCCGGTGTTATTCATAAGTATTTGTTCTTAAGAGCGCTTATCAAAATGAAACTCCCATCTTCCGTCAAGGTGAGCTAATTACGGGGCTGTAGCCCGGATGGAGCGCAGCGTAATCCGGGTCAGTCCTTGCCATGGGCGACTGTGTTCCCGGACCCCGGACTCCGGCCTGCCACCCAGGGTGACTTCCTTCGGGGCGCGGCCTCCCTCCGGGCTACGGGTATGGCGCACAAAGGGTCATTTTGTCAGGCGTTTAAAGTGTTCTTTTCAAGTTTCAGAGATACTGGTCCACACCGAGCTGTGCGCGAAAGCGGCCTGAGGCAATCAGTTCGTCGAGCAGGCGCTGGTTTTCGTCGAAGCCGCGCTTGTCGGCTTCGCGATGCCAGAGATGGAAAACCGAAGCGCCGAAGCGCGCGTTCTTGTGTTTGATGCCGGCATGGATCAGGCGGATCGCGAGATCCGAATCCTCGAGGCCCCAGCGTCCGGCATAGGCTTCGTCAAAACCGTTCACACGCAGCAGGTCGGCGCGCCAGGCCGAGAAATTGCAGGTCTTCACGCCTTCCCAGCGCTCCGGCGTCCGTTTGCGGAAAGCGCCGTCGGGCAGGCGCAGCAGCGGCAGCAGCCGGTTGATCTCGCCGCGCAGCCGTGCCGCCGTCCACTGCGCGAAGTTCCAATGGTAGAGCGGAAGATGTTCGCGCAGCGCGCGCAAGGTGAGCGCCTCGTTCAGCAGCACGCGGTTGCCCGACAGGAAACAGCCGGGCTCGGCCAGCATGCGGTGGCGGCGCACAAAGTCGGGTGCCGGCACGCAGTCGGCGTCGGTGTAGATCACGTACTCGGCCTGCGTTACCGCCAGCCCGCGGTTGCGCATCACCGCGGCACGGAACCCCCGGTCCTCGTGCCAGAGATGGGTCACCGGAAACGGCGCGCGTCGTGCATAGTCCTTGGTCAGCAGGCGCACATCGTCCTTCGAGCCGTCGTCGGCGACGATCAGTTCGAAATCGCCGGCATCCTGGTGCAGATAACCCTCGAGCAGCGCCGCGAGCGCGTCGGGGCGGTTGTAGGTAGCTATGACGATGGCGATCTGCATTGTTTCGGGAATGGTTAATCGGTGAGGAGTAAGTAGTAATTGGTGACTGGTAATTGGTGAAAAGCGGCACACCGGGGGTTTTCCAATTACCAGTCACCAATCACCAATCACCGTCTCTCAAGGAGCATGAGCTTCACATACCGATAATACGAGCCCTCGGCATTGGCGATCGCAAGCATCAGTCCCTCGCGGCCGTCGAGGAATCCCAGCCGCAACACATAGGTGCGGAAAAAGGCCCAGCCGCCATGCAGCAAGGCCTTGCCGAGTGATGCGCGGCGGCCGCGGGTATGCAGGCTGCGTGCGCTGGCCGTCGAATAAAGATTCATCTTGCCGATCATCTGGTCGAGGTCGCTGATCGCCTCGTGCATCAGCGGCTGCTTCAGCTTGTGCGTCGCGCCGTCGACGATCAGGCGCTCGTGGGCCTGGTCGTCGGAGAAGCGCGCAGCACCGCGGCGGAACAGGCGAACCACGTAATCCGGCCACCAGCCCGAGTGCCTCATGTAGCGGCCGCAGAAGCTGGAGCGCCGCGGCAGGGCATAGGCGGCGACTGCACCGCCGCCGGCAACGGCGGCGCGGATTTCATCGGCCAGCTCCGGCGTCACCCATTCATCGGCGTCGATGTTGAACAGCCAGTCACCGGAGGCGGCATCCAGCGCGCGGTTTTTCTGCGGACCAAAACCCGGCCAGTCATCCGTGACGGAGACCTTGGCGCCCAGCGCGCGGCAGATGTCCAGCGTGTCGTCGCTGCTGCCCGAATCCACAACCACCACTTCATCTGCCCAGGCCACGGACTCGAGGCAGCGGCGGATCGTGGCGCCGGCGTTTTTGGTGATTATTATTATGGAGATGGACATCTGTTTGTAGCTTTTGTGACTAAGTGATTAGGTGATTAGGTGATTGGGTTGGCTGACAGTTGATGGTAATCACTGAATTACTTAATCACCTAATCACCGTTGTTGAATCACCAGATTTTAATCCCGCATACAGCAGCCCCGTCAGCCACGCAAAGAACAGTCCCTCCGCATGGTCGAGCAGGAAAGAGTTGAACAGGCAGCCGGCGGCGATGGTCAGCACCAGGCCGCGGGCGAGATCGGATTCGAGGCGGGTTGGCAAACGTTTCGCGGCCTGCCACTGCACGACGAACAATGCCAGCAGGGCTGCCAGGCCGGTCAAACCAATCTGGGCCGCGATATGCAGGTATTCGTTGTGCGGGTTGCGCGTAGGCACCATGGCCGTGCCGTGCACCTGTTCCGCATAGGCTGAGGGAAAGCCGCCGGTGCCGACGCCGGCAAGCGGGTGGTCGGCGATGATGTCCAGCGTGTTGCTGTAGAACTCGAGACGGAAACCCGCCGACGAATCGCGGGCTGCCTTGTCCGGTGTCCAGTCGCGGATTTCCGCGCTCAGCGTGGCCACCCGTTGCGAAAGCGGTCCCGGCACCGTTACGAGAATCACCGAAACGGCAGCCAGCGCAATGACCGCCCCCAATGCGACACGTGCAGGCAAGCGGGACAGTATCAGCAGCAGGGCGAGCAGCCCGAGCACGACATAACCCGTCGCACCCTCCACCATTAGCGTGACATTGACCGTCGCCAGCAGTGCCAGTGTGCCCCAGACCACCCGGCCCCGGTTTGACCTGGCCTCCAGCGCCATCAGTGCGAACAGGAAGGCCGCAAAGGCCATCAGCAGGTTATGGGTGATGCGGAGTTTGAACACCACGGGCGACAACGAGGTGCCATTGATAAACCCACCGTGTTCGATGACGCCGAACCTTACCAAGAACGACAGCAGCAGGGTAACGATCAGTGCACCGGCCAGTGCCCACAGGCCGTGCCGCCGGGTTTCGGCATCGCGAAAAAAATAGGCGAACAGGGGGATGAAGGCGAGATCGAGGTACTTGAGCAGGTAGGTCCTCGCATCCGTGGCCGGTCGGTCACCCCACAGCGTGCCGAGCAGCAACAGGCCGAACAGGATCAGCGCGCAGATCGCCACAGCATTGCGCGCTGCGCTGCGCTTCTCCGCCCAGCGCCCGCCGAGCAGCCAGCCCGCCAGCACCACCAGCAGCAGCAGGTTGTCGAAGGCCACCGAAATCGGGATCGATACGCCGAGCGCGATGGCGGCCCAGCGTCCGACGCGGTCTGCGTAAACCGGCAGCGCAAGAATACTCATGGGCCTAGCGCCGGCTGTATTCCGGCAACCACCGGGAGAGATCCGTTTTCACGGCATCGGCATCGGGCTGGTCGCCGCGCTCGAGCCAGGGGAGCAGCTGCGCCAGCAGCGCCGGATCGGTGGGGCGCACTTGAGCGATGCGCAGCTTCGGGTGCGGCGTCGGCAATGAACTTTCGTCGGCTGCGAGCACTTCCTCGTAGAGCTTCTCGCCCGGCCGCAACCCGGTGTAGACGATCCGGATCTCGTTCTCGTCGAAACCGGAGAGGCGGATCATGTCGCGCGCGAGGTCGGCAATTTTCACCGGCTCGCCCATGTCGAGCACGAAGATTTCGCCCCCTTTGCCCATCAGCCCGGCCTGCATCACCAGCTGCACCGCCTCCGGAATCGACATGAAATAACGGGTGATTTCCGGATGGGTGACCGTCACCGGGCCGCCGGCGGCGATCTGCTCGCGGAACTTCGGGATCACGCTGCCGGTGGAGCCCAGAACGTTGCCGAAGCGCACGATCACGAAGCGGGTGCCGTCCGCGCGCTGCAGCGACTGGCAGACCAGTTCCGCGAGTCGCTTGCTCGCGCCCATCACGTTGGTCGGGTTGACGGCCTTGTCGGTGGAGATCAGCACGAATTTGCCGACGCCATGCGCGATTGCCGCTTCGGCCACGACCCGCGTGCCGAGCACGTTGTTGAGCACCGCCTGCCAGGCATTCTCGTTTTCCATCAGCGGCACATGCTTGTAGGCGGCGGCATGGAACACCACCGTCGGGCGGTAGGTGGCCAGCACATGGCCCACCTGCCGCGGGTCGGTGACACTGCCGATGACCGGAGTGATCGCGGTATCGGGAAAGCGCTGCGCGAACTCCTGCTCCACGGTGTACAGCGAGAATTCGCTGTTCTCCAGCAGCACGATGCGCTTCGGCTGATAACGCGCGATCTGGCGGCACAGTTCCGAGCCGATGGATCCGCCTGCGCCGGTGACCAGCACCACCTGTTCGCCCAGCCATTCGTGCAGTCCGCTGGTATCGAGTTGCACCGGGTCGCGACCGAGCAGATCGTCGAGTTCGACATTGCGGATCTGCGATACCGTGACCCGGCCGCTGATCAGATCATCGAATGAGGGCACTGTCAGTACCTGCAGTCCTGCCGCACGCGCCGTTTCGATCGCGCGCCGGCGTTCGCGGTGGCCGGCCTCGGGCATCGCGATGATGGCCCGCTGCGCGTTCAGGCGAGCACGGAGCTGCGGCAGGTCGGCAATCGAGCCGTACACCGTTGCGCCGTGGATCTGTCGTCCGTGATGGCTGCGGTCGTCGTCGAGGACGCCCACGACCAGCCATTGCGGGCTGCGCGCGAGTTCCTTGATCAGGCTGGCTGCGGCTTCGGCGCCCCCCAGCACGATGACCGGCTCCCGATTTGCGGAACCGGAATCGCCGAACCGCTGTTCCTTCCATCCGCGGTAGGCGAGCCGGCTGCCGCCCATGATCATCACCAGCAGCACCGGGGTGATGATCAGCACCGATCGAGGCACCGGCACTGCGGCCTGCTGCATGAACAGCACGGCCGAGACCGCGAGAGTGCCGATCACTGCAGCCCCGATGATGCGTTGCAGGTCCGGCAGGCTGGCGAAACGCCAGATGCCCCGGTAGAGACCGAACATGAAAAACACTGCCGCGTAGATGACGATGACCAAGGGCAGAATCTGAAACGCCTGCTCCTGGTAGAAGTCCGGCACGTCCGGGCTCAGGCGCAGCCAGTACGCCGCGAGCCACGAAACCCCGACGGCGGCGAGGTCGTGGCCGACTGCGAGCACGGTCCGCGGATTAATCATGCGCGACCCCCGGCCGGTGCCAGGCGCGTTCGACCAGCACCAGCAACACGAGGTAAGCCACGGTAACCGCCGCCAGTACGCCGTACTGCGCGACGCCATTCAGTGTCATTGCCCACAGCGCCAGCGCACCTGAGCCGGCCATCAGCGCGTACTCCAGCAGCGCGGTGCGCCGGTGTCCGAGGCCGAGCCGCACCAGCCGCTGGTAATAATGGTCGCGGTGTGCCTCCCAGAAACGCGCGCCTGACAGCACACGCCGCGCCAGCGTCACAGAGGCATCGACGATGAAGGGCGAGAACACCAGCAACGGAAACCACCAGGTCCAATCCTGCTGGCGCCATCCGATCAGGCCCAGCGTTGCCGCGAGAAATCCGAGAGTCACCGCGCCGGCGTCGCCGAGGAAAATACGCGCCGGATGGAAATTGTGGATCAGGAAACCGGCCGCCGCCGCGGCGACCGCGAGATTCAGCAGCGCGAACTGCGTGCTGCCCGCTGCTGCCGCGGCAATCGCGTAAAACAGGAACCCGGAACAGGCCATGCCGCCGGCGAGGCCGTCGGAGCCGTCCATGAAGTTATAGAGATTGCACATCCAGGCGACCAGCAGCACCGCGATGGCGATCGTCAATCCGCCAGCCTCCGGCAGCAGCGCGAGAACGGCGAGCGTGGCGGCCAGCAGGTGTACCGGGAAGCGAACGGCGGCAGACAGTCCGCGCAGGTCGTCGAGCAGCGAGATCGCGATGATCAGCGCAATGGCGCTCCAGAAAACCCAGGGCCAGTGAACCCCGGCGAGCAGCCAGCCGGCTGCGATGCCGGTCAGCAGTCCGATGCCACCGGTGCGCGGCACCGGCACCGTATGCAGGGAGCGCGCGTTCGGCTCATCGAGCGCCAGCCGTGCGGTGCGACTGCGCGCGAGCCAGCCGACCGCCAGTGCGGCAATCGTAAATGCAATCAGGACGATGAATACGGCCAGCCACACGATGAGTTTGTTTGAGTCAGTGGTTCGTTGAAAGTCGTTACGAGATCATCAATCCGTCAACCCGTAGCCCGGAAGTACGTAGCCCGGAGGAAGGCCGCAGGCCGGAGTCCGGGGAGGTGAACACGACACCGCTCGGCACCGGGGTGCAGCGGTTGTCCCGGATTCCGCTGCGCTCCTTCCGGGCTACGACGTGCATCCAGGCCATCAACTCAACCCGTAACCCGGAGGGAGGCCGAAGGCCGGAGTCCGGGGTGGTGAGCGCGACACCGCGCGAAACCGGCATGCAGCGGTTGCCCCGGATTCCGCTGCGCTCCTTCCGGGCTAAGGCGTGCATCCAGACCATCGACTCAGCCGGTAGCCCGGAGGGAGGCCGCAGGCCGGAGTCCGGGAAGAAATCCGCCACTACCTCGGAAATCCCGTTGCCGCTGGATGCCGGAAGGAAATAATGGGCGCAGGAATGAGTGCGGCGCATTCGAATTCAGTCTTATCGGACACTCGTTATTTTGCGTTCCGATAATACCATTGCGCTGTCGCGCTAAATCCTTGATTCGTCGAGTATCGTGGCTGCCAGTGCAGTGTCTGCTGCAGTGCCGAGATATCCACTGCGAGCGAGCCGCTCAGGCGCCGGAACGCGGCTTCCCGGCCGAACAGCCGCGCCGCCAGTGCGAGCAGCGCGGGCGGACAGGGCAACAGCCGCGGACTGCGGCCCATGGCCACTGCGAGCCTGCGGATCATCTCCGGCGTCGAAAGGTCTTCGCCGTCGCTGATGAGAAAGGTTTTTCCGACTGCCGCGGGCGCGTGAATGCAGGCGATGATGGCGTCGACCAGATTGCCGACATAGACCAGGCTGCGGCGATTGTCGATTGAGGCCAGCGGCAGCGGCACGCCTCTGGCTACTGCGTTCAGCAGCCGCAGGAAATTGCCCTTGACCCCCGGGCCATACACCAGCGGCGGCCTGAGAATCACGATCTCCATGCCAGTTTCGCTGCCGATGGTCCGGAGCACCTCTTCCGCTTCGCGCTTGCTGATGCCGTAGGCGTCTTCGGGTGCCGGCGTGTCGTCTGTCGAGAAAGGACGCGATGAAGTGGATTCGCCGTTGACCTTGACCGAGCTCAGGAACACGAAGCGGCGAACGCCCGAGCGCGCAGCCTGCTGCGCCAGCTTGCGGGTGACCGCGACATTGATGCGCCGGTACTCGGCCAGCGGATCGGGGCTGCGATCATCGAGCACATGGGTGCGGGCAGCGAGATGGACGACGCAATCGATGCCTTGCAGGGCGGCCTGCCAGTCGGTGTCGGGTCCGAGGTCGCCGACCGCGATTTCCTCCGCAATGCCGTTTCGGCCTTCAGGGCGCCGCACAGCGGCGATGCAGGGAAGCTTGTGCTGCCGCAGGGCCGCGCACAGCGCGCGACCGACAAAACCGCCGGCCCCGGTGACGAGGACGCGGCCGGCGTCGGACCCTACTTCCGCCACACCGTGCGGTTCACGTAGTCCGTGTAACCGAGGATAATGCGCACGACTTTTGACGACACGTTGTCGGCGAGGTAGTCCGGCGGAATGGCAAAGGGCTTGCGGCCGCCGGCGTGAGCCGCGATGGTCGTCTTGACGGCCGCCAGCACCCGCTCCGGACTGAGGCCGCACATGATTAGTATGCCTTCGTCCATGCCTTCCGGGCGCTCATGCGCCTGACGCAGCATCACCGCGGGGAAACCGAGGATCGCGGATTCCTCGGTCAGCGTGCCGCTGTCCGACAGCACGCAGCAGGCGGCCTGCTGCAGCCGGATGTAATCGAAGAAGCCCAGCGGCTTGAGGAACTCCACGCCGGCCGGGAGCTTGCGCTTGCCCAGCGCGCCCAGGCGTTTGCGCGTGCGCGGATGGGTGGACATGATGATCCGCTTCTTGTACTTGCGCGACAGCGCCTCGAGGCTCGCCAGCAGGTCGCCAAGGTTCTGCGGGCTGTCGACGTTTTCTTCGCGGTGCGCACTCACCACGAAATAGCCTCCGGGTTCCAGCTTGAGTTTTTTCAGCGCCTGCGACGCGGCTATGTCCGCGGCGTGGTGTTCGAGAATCTCGCGCATCGGCGAGCCGGTCTTGATCACCGTTTCCGCGCGAATGCCTTCGGCCAGCAGGTAGCGGCGCGCATGTTCGGTGTAGGGCAGGTTGATGTCGCTGATGTGGTCGACGATGCGGCGGTTGATCTCTTCCGGAACGCGGTCGTCGAAGCAGCGGTTGCCGGCTTCCATGTGGAATACCGGCACCTTGCGCCGCTTGGCGGCAATCGCTGCGAGGCAGGAGTTGGTGTCGCCGAGCAGCAGCAGCGCGTCCGGGGCCTCGCGCTCCAGCACGGCATCGGCGCGGGCAATCACCGCGGCAATCGTGTCCGCCGCGGTCTTGCCGGCGGCATCGAGGAAATGGTCGGGCTTGCGGATCTGCAGCTGCTCGAAAAAGACCTGGTTCAGCTCGTAATCGTAGTTCTGTCCGGTGTGCACCAGAACATGCTTCGTGTCCCGGTCGAGTGCTGCGATCACCCGCGAGAGCTTGATGATCTCCGGGCGCGTGCCGACGATGGTCATGACCTTGAGGCTCATCGCGGTGTTCCTAGCGCAGCAGTTCGCCATCGTCGAGGCCGGCATCGCCCGGCATCAGGCGGTGCTGTTTCAGCAGCTTTACCGTGCCCGCGAGCGGGAGCACGTTGTCGGCGGAACTGAACTCGTGCTTCAGCGCGTTGGATTCGGCTTTCATCCTGGCTGTCAACTCAGGCAGCATTGGCCGGATCGCGTACCAGGCGCCGCGCTTCACGCAGTGGTGCACCTCTTCTTCCGACACCATGATCTCGTGCAGCTTTTCGCCGGGGCGCACGCCGGTGATTTTTGTCGGGATCCTGCGGTTGCCGATCAGTGCCTTGGCAATATTGATCACCGTGGCCGACGGTGCGTTGGGCACATAGATCTCGCCCGCTTTGGCGCCCTTCAGCGCCGCGAACACGGTATCGACGGCCTGGTCGAGGCTCAGAAGGAAACGCGTCATGTGCGGTGCGGTGATGGTCACCGGGCCGCCGTTGCGGATCTGGTCGTGAAACAGCGGGATCACCGAGCCGCGCGAAGCCAGCACATTGCCGTAACGCACGCCGATGAAGCGGGTGTCTGGATTGAGCACGTTGGCTCCGATGAAGATTCGTTCCTGCACGGCCTTGGTCATGCCCATCACGTTGACCGGCTTGCAGGCCTTGTCGGTGCTGATCGCGACCACGGTTTCGACCGGGTAGCGGTGGCTCTGGATCGCGCGCACGATGTTCATTGCGCCGATGCAGTTGGTCAGCACCGCTTCTTCGGGGAAGTACTCGCAGGAGGGCACCTGCTTCAGCGCGGCAGCGTTGACCACGATGTCGGCGTCGCGCACCACGGCGCTGACCGCCGAGTAATCGCGCACGTCACCGATGCGGAACTCGAGCACGTTCATGAAGTTGCGGAAAATGACCTCATCGGTGCTGACGGTCTTGTGCAGATAGGCCATGCGCATGTCGTGCTGCTTGGCCTCGTCGCGCGAGAACACGATGACTTTCTTCGGCAGGCCGAGTTCGCCGGTGAGCACCCGGCGCACGAAGGTCTTGCCCATGGAACCGGTGCCACCGGTGACGAGTACTTTTTTATTCTTTAAAATCATGTGCTTGCATTATCCCGTGGTGGTGGCCAGTTCGTCAATCATTGCCGGCCATGGTGGCGGTTCATAGCCGAAGCTGCTGCGGAAGCGCGAGGAATCGAGGCTGCGGTCGCAATGGAAATCGTCCTCCGGATCGATCCGGGTGGACAGCCCGAGGCGGTCGCGGATCAGCGTCAGCAGCTCATACTTGCTGATCGCGGCACTCGACACGTGATACAGGCCGTGCGCCCCGGGGAATCGTGTCAGCAGCATTTCGATGATGCGCGCCATCTCGATCGTGGTAAAGCCCGAGAATATCGCCCTGCGGTAGCCGCGGATCGTGCCCTGCTGGGCGAGAAACCACTCCAGCAGCCCCGTCTTGCGCGACAGCTCGCGCCCTATGATCGAGGTGCGCAGCGTGATGGCCGGCGGTGCCGAGACTTCGCCGAGCAGTTTGGAGCGGCCGTAGACATCGGTCGCGTCGGGCAGGTCGTCCTCGCGGTAGCCGCCCCGCTTTCCGGAAAACACGCAGTCCGTGCTCATGTGGACCAGGCGCGCACCCGCTTCGGCGCACAGGGCGGCGAGGCGGTGCGGCAGCAGGGCGTTGATCTCGATCGAGGGAATGGCTTCCGCCGCTTCCGCGCGCTGCTTGACGATGCCGGTGGCGTTGATCACCGTATCCGGGCTGCAGGCGGTGACGCTGCGGCGCACGCTGTCGAAATCGCGCACGTCCACGCGGTCGAAGGTATTGCCGGCATTGAAAAGCCCCGTCCAGGCGTAATCGGCGAGGGGGCGGCGCAGGGTGACGCGGACTTCGTGTCGCAGCGAGAGCTGTTTCAGCAGCTGGTGCCCCAGCATGCCGTCACCGCCCAGTATCAGTACCCGCATGGCCTTGCTCCGTCAGTTCCTGCATCCAGCCTTCGAGCCGGTCGAGCAGGCGGTTGCGTTCAAAATGATCCCCGAAATAGGCAACGCCGCGGCTGCCCATCGAGGCGCGCTCCGTGTCGGGCGATGCGGCAATCCGGCGGACAAGTACCGCCAGACCCGCGGCATCTCCGGCTGCGCAGGTCCAGCCGGCGCCCGACTCGTTGATGATCCTTGCACCCTCGCCGTCGAGAGCGCCGATCACCGGTTTTCCCGCCGCGAGATAGGACTGGATTTTACTGGGTATGGTGAGGGCGAATACGGGATCGGCGCGCAGCGTGACCAGAAGAGCATCGGCCGCAGCGAAATACCGCGGCATTTCGGTCGGCGGCTGGCGTCCGAGCAGGGCGACCGTTGCCTCCAGCCCGCGCTCGCGGATCTGCCGCGCCAGCGTGTCGCGCATCAGTCCGTCGCCAACGATGATCCAGTGGATGTCGGGCCGGTCGCGCACGATTTCTGCGGCGGCGATGATCGTTTCCAGGGATTGCGCGCTGCCGAGGTTGCCGGCGAACAGGATGCGGAAACCGCGAAAACTCGCGAGCGGATTCGCATCCCCCGCGGGAGCCGGATTGCGGTACCAGTCCTCTGCCCAGTTCGGCAGATAACGGATCCGCTGCCGCGGAATGCGGCGGGCCACGAGGCTGGTGCTGAAGGCCTGCGACTGCACGAGCAAGGCGTCGCAGCGGCGGTGCACGAAATCCGCGACCACAGCTCCCGCGGAGAGAACAGTGCCGCGCAGGCCCATCGCGGCGAGGGTATCGGGCCAGAGATCCTGTATCCACAGCATCACCGGCGCCCGCTTCAGCGCGCCCAGCAGCAGCGCGGGCAGGCCGACGGTGATTGGCGAGGGCTCGAACACGAACACCAGGTCGAACTTGCCCCGGCAACGCAGCGCGCCGAACAGGCTCGCCGAGCAGGCGAAGGAGAGGTAATTCAGCGCGAGCCGCCAGTTATGCGCCTGGCCACGGCTGACCAGCGGCACGCGGATGACGCGCACGCCACCGAAGTCCTCCCGCGCCGGGCGCATCCAACCGTACCCGGGATAGAACTGCCCCTCGGGATAGTTGGGCATGCCGGTGAGCACCGTGACCGAATGCCCGCGAGCGTGCAGACCCGTGACCAGATCGTTGATGCGGAACGGTTCCGGATGGAAATACTGGGTGACGACGAGGATTTTCATCGGCCTGCTTTCGTTTGGTCGGCTTTGAATGCTGAGCCTGGCAGATCCCCATAAGCGAGAGACTTTGAGGAGAAGAAGTCGGAATACCGGGTTAAGGCTGGCGTATGTCGAACTCAAGGGAATTGTCAAAAAGCACCAGGAAGCGCGCCATCGCAGTCAACCCCAGCATTGATGAAAATGCGCCCAGGTAGAGATAATAATCGTGAGCACTCGAATATTCTGCCCGATTTGTAAGAGCGGTATCCACATGCGCGGCACTTTTTCGACTGGAGCAAATCTGGCCATATGGAGTTGCGAGGTCCCACCGGGCAGTGCGAAGTATCTCGGTAGTTCAGTCGAACGTTTAACCCCAGTATTATGAGCAAGCATGTGGTTTGCTGAAGGGCGCTATGATTTTGCCGACCCCCCCGGATGCTAATGAACTACTCTGACGGCATTTTGCTATCAGTTAAATCGGACTCATCGTGTAAAATTCCGCCACCTCGGACCAGTGATGTCATTACGCTACCTGATTATTGGGGCCTCCGGATTTGTCGGGATAAGGCTCAATGCATTTCTCGGCCCAGCTAGGGCGATTGCGACATATCACAATCGCCGGGTTTCGGGTGGGCTTGCCTTTGATGCAACCCAAGACAGGCTTTCCGATTCAATTTTGAAAAAAATCCGCGGCTTGACTCACGCATTCATCCTTCACGGTGTGACGAATATTGATGCTTGCGCTCGTGATCCGGCGGGCACCGAAAAAGTTAATGTGGAAAGCATAAAAAGGGTTATTGACGATCTCACTAGCCATGGAATCACGCCCGTTTTTTTTTCCAGCGACGCCGTATTTGACGGAAGCCGCGGCATGTGGAATGAATTCGATACTGTGCGACCGATATTGACATACGGCCGTCACAAGGTGGCTGTCGAGGAACACCTTATGCGCGGTTCTGACCCATACCTTATTGTCAGGTTATCTAAGGTCGTGACTGCTGAGCCCTGCGCCGGCGACATGCTTGGTGGGTGGATGGATCAGCTGGAGCGGGGCGAGGAAATTCGCTGCGCTCATGACCAGATTTTTTCCCCCGTCGACGTCAATGACGTGATCACCGCGTGCGTCCGGCTAACCGAGGAGGGGCACTCCGGCATCTTTCATGTTTGCTGTCCTAGACCGGTATCGCGGATCAACCTGCTGCAGGTTCTGACGGAAGAATTCCGTAGATATCGGAAGTTGGATGCGCGTATCGTACCCTGCAGCATCCGGGATTTTGATTTTGCAGAGCCGCGCCCGCTAGACACTTCGATGTCGCCGGCGAAGCTTTATGCGGCATTGGGCGGGCCTTTTGGGGAGCTTGGCGAAGTGTGCCGGGTAGCGGCGGATCGGCGTTATGGCATGTCCGCATTAAAGTGATGGATTGTCCGCCAGACCTGTCTGGTGGAACATGAATCAATACGCGAGGAAATCAGCAAATGAAAGCGGTCATTCTTGCCGGTGGTTTGGGCACCCGCATCAGCGAGGAGTCCCACCTCAAGCCCAAGCCGATGATTGAAATCGGCGGCAAGCCGATTCTCTGGCACATCATGAAGCTTTATTCGGCGGCGGGAATCCATGAGTTCGTGATCTGCCTTGGTTACCGGGGATATGTGATCAAGGAGTACTTTGCAAACTATTTTCTGCACATGTCTGATGTCACTTTCGACATGGCCAACAACAAAATGGAAGTGCACCAGAACAATGCCGAGCCATGGCGGGTAACCTTGGTCGAAACAGGCGAGAATACGATGACCGGCGGGCGCCTGAAAAACGTGGCAGCCCATGTCGGCGAAGAGGATTTCTGCTTTACCTATGGCGATGGTGTCAGCGACCTGGATATCAGTACATTGATAGCCTTCCACAAGAAAAACAAGACGCTGGCCACGGTGACGGCGGTACAACCCCCCGGCCGGTTTGGTGCCCTCAACTTGAAGGGGGACCTGATTACCAGCTTTGAGGAAAAGCCGAGAGGCGACGGCGGTTGGATCAATGGTGGTTTTTTTGTCCTCTCGCCGAAGGTCATCGACTATGTGGCCGGTGACGACACGATCTGGGAGCGTGAGCCGATGGAGCGGCTTGCACGCGAGAGCAATCTGGCAGCCTACCTGCACAAGGGTTTCTGGCATGCCATGGATACGCTCCGCGACAAGAATTATCTCGAGGAACTTTGGACCTCGGGACGAGCCCCTTGGAAAAAATGGTGATGGATCCGCTGTTCTGGCATGGCAAATCGGTGTTCCTCACGGGGCACACCGGTTTCAAGGGGTCTTGGCTCGCCCTATGGCTGGAGGCGCTGGGCGCACGCGTATTGGGATACGCATTGCCACCGACGTCCGAGCCCAGTTTATATGTGCTGGCGGATGTCGGGCGCAACCTGCGCTCCGAAATCGCCGATATTCGGGATGCCGAGCGTCTTCGTTCCGCAATCGTGGAATCTGGTGCGGAAATCGTCATCCATATGGCAGCCCAGTCCTTGGTTCGCGAGTCTTACGCCGATCCGGTAGGGACTTTTGCAACAAACGTGATGGGCACGGTCAACCTACTTGAGGCGGTGCGTGCCGCTCCGGCGGTGCGCGCGGCGGTCATCGTAACCAGTGATAAGTGTTATGAGAATAAGGAGCGCGCCGAGGGTTACCGTGAAGACGAGCCCATGGGAGGGCATGACCCGTATTCAAGCAGCAAGGGCTGCGCCGAACTGGTGACTGCTGCCTACCGTCGATCATTTTTCAGTGGTGGACTAACGGGACGATCAACGACCGCGATTGCCAGTGTGCGGGCAGGTAATGTGATCGGGGGCGGAGACTGGGCCAGGGATCGCCTGATCCCCGATACAATCAGCTCGTTTCTCGCCGGACGGCGGGTGCTGATCCGCAATCCAGCGGCAGTCCGGCCGTGGCAGCACGTGCTGGAGCCTCTGCACGGTTACTTGATGCTTGCCGAGCGGCTTTATCGTGACGGAACAGCCTTTGCAGAGGGCTGGAATTTCGGACCTGGCGAAGAAGACGCCCGCCCGGTGTCATGGATTGTCGAGCACCTGGTTCGTCGGTGGGGGGGCAGTGCCGGGTGGGACACAGACGGCATGCCGCAGCCGCATGAAGCCGGGATGCTCAAGCTGGACTGCGGCAAGGCAAGGGAGCGATTGGGCTGGCTTCCCCGGACGGACCTGCCGCAGGCGCTAGACTGGATTGTCGAGTGGTATCAGGCGTGGTCTCGTAATGAAAACATGCGGCAGTTCACGCTGTCGCAAATCGTGCGTTATCAATCAGGAATGGTGAAGTCGTGAACGGAAATTGCCGGCACTGCGGAAGCCCGCTTCAGGAGTCGTTCTGCGATCTGGGGATGTCGCCGCCGTCAAACGCGTATCTGTTGCCGGAGCAGCTGCTGCAGATGGAGAAATTCTACCCCCTGCACGCCTACGTTTGCGGAAGCTGCTTTCTGGTGCAATTGCAGGAGTTTGAAAGTCCTGAACAGATATTCAGTGACTATGCGTACTTCTCTTCCTATTCCCGGAGCTGGTTGGAGCACGCAAAATCATATACCGCGTACATGATCGACCGCTTTGGCTTTGGCAAAAACAGCCAGGTCGTTGAGGTTGCCAGTAACGACGGGTACCTGCTGCAGTATTTCCGCGAGCGCGACATTCCGGTCCTCGGCATAGAGCCCGCAGGCAATGTGGCAGCGGTGGCGCAGAAGGCCGGCATCCCGACGTTGACCAAATTTTTTGGGACGAAAACCGCTGCCGAACTCAAGGCGGACGGCAAGCAGGCCGACCTGCTGCTTGGCAATAACGTGCTTGCCCATGTTCCGGACCTCAATGATTTCGTGAAGGGGCTGAAGATTGCGCTGAAGCCCGAGGGCATCATCACGATGGAGTTCCCGCATTTGCTGCGGCTAATGCAGCAAAATCAGTTTGACACCATATACCACGAACATTTTTCATACTTTTCGTTTCTGACCGTCGAGCGGATATTTGCAGCGCACCATTTGCGAATGTTCGACGTCGAGCAGATTCCGACCCATGGCGGATCGCTGCGCATTTATGCCGCCCATGCGGAAAGTAAGGCACAACCGGCCCACGAACGGATGGCACTGCTCAGGCAGGAGGAAAAACAGGCCGGCCTAGACAGCCTCAAGGCCTATCACGACTTTGCCGAACAGGTGCGACGGACCAAGCGTCGGCTGCTGGAGTTTTTGATTGATGCCAAACAGTCGGGAAAAACAATCGTGGGTTATGGTGCGCCGGCTAAGGGCAACACCCTGCTCAACTATTGCGGCATTCGCAGTGATTTTGTTGATTTCACCGTAGATCTGAGCCCGCACAAACAGGGGCGCTTTCTCCCGGGAACCCATATTCCCGTATTCCATCCCGACAGGGTGAGCGAATCGAAACCGGATTACCTGCTCATCCTGCCGTGGAATCTGAAAGAGGAGATCATCGGCCAGATGGCGCACATCCGCAAATGGGGAGGGCGGTTCGTCGTGCCGATACCTGAGGTTCAGGTGATAGGGTGAGGTTCATTCCGACCAGTCTCTCCGGAGCGTATGTTATTGAGCCGGAGCGGCTGGAAGATGAACGTGGATACTTTGCGCGAACGTTCTGCCGAGACGAGTTTCTCGCGCACGGCCTCAATCCGTCACTGGCGCAGTGCAATGTCTCGTTCAATGCGAGAAAGGGAACCTTGCGCGGCATGCACTACCAGACCAAGCCCCATGAAGAAGCCAAGCTGGTGCGCTGCACCCGCGGCAGCGTGTTCGACGTAATTGTCGACATCCGTGAAAGCTCTCCTACTCGACTGCAGTGGTTTGCTACAGACCTCACAGCAGCAAACGGGCGCATGCTCTATATACCGGAGGGGTTTGCTCACGGCTTCCAGACACTAGAAGACAACAGTGAGCTCTTTTACCAGATGTCGGAGCGGTATATTCCGCAGTCGGCTCGTGGCCTGAGGTGGAATGATCCCGTAGTCGGAATCCGCTGGCCGTTGCCTGACCCGGTTATTTCGCAGCGCGATGCGACGTTTCTTGATTTTGAGCCCTGATCCGGAAATGCTTTTTTGCCGTAAATGACAGCATGTCCATAGTCAGGCGCAATATCGTCGCCAATGCGGCTGGCAGCGTCTGGGCACTGCTGGTGTCACTTGCGGCAGTGCCCTTCTATATCCGGTTTCTCGGCATTGAAGCCTACGGGCTTATCGGTGTTTTCTTGTCCCTGAGTGCGATCTTTTCGCTATTAGATCTTGGCTTGCGCGCGACGCTCAACCGTAAGCTGGCCCAGTTATCGGCTCAACCTGGCAATGCCCAGGAAATGCGTGACCTGCTGCGCACTTTGGAATTAATCTACTGGGGAATCGGTATTGCAATCGGCATTAGTGTGGTGCTGATGGCGCCGATTGTGGCCGCGTACTGGATCAACCCTCAGCAGATATCGACCGACGCTGCCAGCCGGGCGCTGACCATGATTGGTCTTGTCATAGCCGGTCAGTGGCCGCTTGCGCTGTACTCGGGCGGCATGATGGGGTTGCAGAAACAAGTGACTTTAAATGTTACTGCATCTATTTTTGCAACTGTACGTAGCTTTGGTGCGGTGCTGGTGTTGTGGCAGGTTGCCCCGACACTTGATGCACTTTTTACCTGGTTCATTGTGACCAGTCTGGCTGAAACAATGGTGACTGCTGCACTGCTGTGGCGGTCACTGCCGGCGTCGTCTGCGCGAGCCACCTTTCGTTGGGGTCTGCTTGTAGGGCTTTGGCGCTTTGCGGCAGGGATGACGGGAATTTCAGTGCTTTCCGTGATCTTGACGCAACTCGACAAAGTCATACTCAGTTCGGTGCTTACCCTTGAAGCATTTGGCTACTACACGTTAGCGTGGCGTGTGGCAGCCGCGCTCTACAGCCTTTCTGGCCCGATTAATACGGCATTTTTCCCGCGCTTTTCGCAGCTCGCGGTCTCTGGCGATCAGCGTGAACTGTCCCGCCTTTATCATCGAGGCTGTCAGCTAACGTCGTCCGTGCTGCTTCCTGTGGCTGTGGTGTTGGCGTTGTATGCACATGATTTTCTTTATCTTTGGACAATTGACCCCAGAATTGCAGTGCAGAGTGGCCCTGTACTCAGCCTTCTGACAATTGGTATGGCGCTTAGTGGTTTGATGGGGCTGCCAGCAGTGCTTCAGTTCGCACATGGCTGGACACGGTTGGTCTTCATATTCAATAGTGTGGCGGTATTGGTCCTGGCCCCCATGATTTACTTGATGTCCACGCGCTATGGTGGTGAGGGGGCTGCCTGGGTATGGCTCATGCTCAACCTGGCCTATGTGTTGTTGATGTTACCCATCATGCATCGCAGGCTTCTGTCGGGAGAACTGCGAGGATGGTTTATTGTCGACACAGGTGGGCCGCTGGTTGCCGCGTTGGTTGTCGCAGGGCTGTGGAAGCTTATGACCGGCACACCTTCTACATATGCCGCCATTCTGATAAATCTGTTTTGTGTTTCATTGCTCACTGCGATTGCTGCCGGACTTGCAGCGTCGCAAGTCCGAACACAGCTCAAAGAATATTACCTGGAATATCTGGGCAAACGGAGACCGCAATGACCGGGCCAAGCATTACCGTGATTGTGCCAAATTACAACGATAGCAAATACCTGTCGCGCTGCCTGCGCTCTGTGTTGGAGCAGCATGACGGCCCGCATGAACTGGTAGTGATCGACGATCGGTCGACCGATGACAGCGTTGACCTTATCCGCAGCCTGATTGCAGATGATCCACGTGCTCGGCTTGAACTCAATCCCGTCAATCTCGGCGCCAACCGGACGGTTTGTGAAGCGCTGAAGCGGGTTCACACTGATTACGCGCTGTTTTTGGCCGCCAATGATTTTCTGCTGCCAGGTATGTTCGCCCGCGCCAAACGCGAATTGGCGCGAAATCCCGGTGCGGGCCTGTGGTCGGCCATGGCACTGCTGGTCGACGAGGAAGATCGTCCGATTCGTTTGCATCCCTCCGCAGTGGTGTCGATGCACGACGTATATCTTTCCCCGGCACGCTGCGTTGGTCTGGCTTACCGTCTGGGGAACTGGTTTACGGGGACCACGGTGATCTACCATTGCGATACGCTGCGTGATGTCGGCGGATTCGATCCTGTTTATGGTGCGCCAGCCGATCTGTTTGCGGCTTTGGCCGTATCCGGAAGGCAGGGTGCAATTTTCACCCCGGAGCCGTTGGCGGCGATCCGGATTCACGAAGGCAGTTACTCGTCTCGCGCATTGAACGATGTGGTGGGTATGGAGCGTATGTTCAAGGAACTCGAAATTCGCGCCCCACGCGTTTCGCCGGCAATGTTCACGCCGGGCATGGTGCGGCGAACAGCACTACGATTCCGCTTTGCCTGCATCCGCTCAGCTTGTGGTGCACTGTTGCAGGAGGTTGCTGCGCGGTCGACCGGCTGGCAGAGGCCCGCACTTCGGTTACTGGACAGGCTGATTCCAGCTTCGATGTCTTGGCTGCGGGTTGCCATCTCGTTTTTCATCCTCAGGCCATTCGATGCTCTGCCTTTGCTCTGGTATCGCGGATTTGGTTGGCTGCTGATCCGGTCGCGCATCGGCATTATCGGGCGCCTGATCAATTGACTGCGGGCAATGCGCTACATCTCGGATTGTTGCGCTAGCGGTCAGCGTAAATGATGACGATTCCAGTCACTGCCACCAACGCGGCGACCGCACGGCCCTTGCCGAAGGGCTCTTTCAAGATTAGTGCGCCGATCAACGCGGCGAACAAGATACTGGTTTCGCGCAGCGCGGAAATCTCGGCCATCGGTCCGAGGCTGAAGGCGAGCAGGGCCAATCCGTAGGTAAGGGTGCCCAGCACTCCGGCGACCATGGATATTTTCCAGTGAAGGGCAATGAACGTGATCACGGCGCCACGCCTTGCAATGATCACCAATAAAGCGACGCAGATGCCGTCCAGCACGAACAGCCAAACGATATAGACCAGAGCCGTCGGCGCTACGCGCAGTCCAATCGCATCGATCACGGTGTAAGCAGCGCTTACGAGGCCGGTAAGGAGGGCAAATGCGATGCCGCGGCCGTGAGCCTTGTGCGAACGCGAACCCCGTGACCATGCAAAACTTGCCACGGCAGCAGACACCAGTGCGATGCCCACGAGCGTCACGGTGCCTGGCAACTGACCAAGCGCAATCGCGGCAAAGGCCGTGACAAGCAGGGGCACGCTACCCCGAATCAGCGGAAATGAAGTGCTTAGATCGCCGTAACGATAGGCTTCGATCAGGAAAAAAGGGTACAAGGCATGTATCAGTACCGATACGGCCAACAGTGGCCATAACTCAGGCTGTGGCATGGGTACGAACAAGAGCAACGGCGAGGCAACCAGGCAGGCCGTGGCATTCATGCAGCCCCGTGTGATCAGGCCGTCACCGCTAACCTTGATCAGCGTATTGACCAGCGCATGCAGAAGGGCCGACAGCAGGATCAGCGCCAGCGCAAGCGAGAATGCCGAATTCGTGTTCATCAGTCGGCGATGACGGTTTGCGAATGGACGGGATGCGGTCGAATGTAAGCTGCGATTGCGGCGTTCTGATAAAATTTAAGCATTTTGGTCTCGGCAAACTCGAGTTCCAACCTGTTGAGGCAAAACGAAATTTATCGGATCATACTGCGCCCCGCCCGCAGGTTGGCGCGGCTTTCTCAACTGGCAGATGCCTCAATCCATCATGACCGTGAACACAGGTCCGCGTAAGGTGCTGGTCACGGGTGCAACCGGGTTCATTGGGCGGCGTTGCCTGGATTTGCTGGCGCGGAGTGGTTTTGATGTTCACGCCGTATCGTCACGCACTTTGCCGTCCGTGGCTAGGCCCGGTGTCGAGTGGCACCGGCTGGATCTGTTCGAGAGGGCCAGGGTTGCAACCTTTCTGAAGGAACTCAAACCATCACATCTGTTGCATTTGGCCTGGTTTGCTAAACCTGGATTATTCTGGAGCAGTGAAGAAAATTTTCGGTGGTTGAGCGCAAGTACCGAACTCTTCAGGGATTTTTATTCCGTCGGTGGAAGGCGTGCGGTGGGGGCGGGATCCTGTGCCGAATATCGCTCGGTAACTGAGGACTGCGACGAAGAAAGAACGCCATTGCATCCCGTGACGGTGTACGGACGGTGCAAGCTTGCGGCCAGCCTGACGGCAGCGGCGGCGGCTAGCTTGGCGGGGCAGAACATGGCCTGGGCCAGGATATTCTTTCCATATGGACCAGGTGAACCGGAAGACCGATTCATTCCTGCGGTGATTAGCGGCCTGCTGCGCGGGGAAACCATCGCCTGCACGCATGGCAACCAGGAGCGCGATTTCATTTTTGTGGATGACGTCGCCGGGGCATTAACGGCGCTGCTTTCCTGCAATGCTTCCGGCGCTTTTAACATCGGCACAGGTCGGGGGGTCAGTTTGCGCGAACTGGCGGGCCGGATCTGCGCCACACTGGGTCATCTGGACCGTGTACAGTTCGGGGCCAAAGCGGCGGCGACAAATGATCCGCCAAGGGTCGTAGCCAACATCGACAGACTGAAGTCGGAGGCGGGGTGGCAGCCATCCGTCAGTCTGGAGCAGGGCATCAGTGACACAATCGCGGCATGGCGTGAACGGCTGCATTTAGGGGAAAAGTAACAATGCAAATCCAGATCGACACTGACAAGCACACATTTTCCGTGACCCAGGACGGCGAGAGTCGCTCACTGCCTTTATACGGAAAGGAGGCCTTCGAGCTGATTTCTGACGTGTGGCTGAAAACCAGCTGGAACCAGAAATACTCCTATACCTTTACCTGGATGGGACGGCCGATCATCCAGCACCCCGAAGACTTGGTACGACTACAGGAAGTTATCTACACGATTAAGCCGGATGTCATCATCGAAACCGGCGTTGCGCATGGTGGTTCGCTGATACTGTCGGCTTCACTGATGAAGGCGATGGGCAAGGGGCGCTGCGTGGTTGGGGTCGACATCGAAATCCGGCCGCATAACCGCAAGGCGATTGAGGCACACGAACTCGCGCCGATGATCCGGCTGGTAGAGGGGAACTCGGTCGCACCCGAAATTGTTTCCCAAGCGGCGAATGAGATCCATCCCGGAGACACCGTGCTGGTCATCCTCGATTCCAATCACAGCCGCAAACACGTTGCCGCCGAACTTGATGCCTACCATCATCTGGTCACACCCGGCTCATACATTGTCGCCACCGACGGCATCATGCGCGACGTCTATGACGTACCGCGCGGCGACCCCGATTGGATAACCGACAACCCCGCTCAGGCAGCGAAGGAATTTGCCGCAAAGCATCCCGAATTTGTGATCGCATCCCCGCCGTGGTGCTTCAACGAGAGCGAACTGGACAAGAACATCACCGGGTGGCCGGACGCCTGGCTAAAAAAAATCAAGTGACCGACTGGTGAAACATACTCTCGTTATACCGACCTATAACAGGCCTGAGCACCTCAAGCGACTCATTCGGTATTACCGGTCGCGATCCCCATCAATGAACTTGCTCGTGCTGGATTCCAGCAAACCCGGGATAGCGCAGGAAAACGCTTTGACGGTTTCATTGTCGGGTATGCCGGCACGCCACGTGATCTATCCCGGTACGACGCCGATGGCAGCCAAGCTTGCCCAGGGGCTGGAATTAGTCGAAACGACGTACGCCTCATTTTGTGCTGACGACGACCTGGTGTTTCTCCCTGGATTGCAGGAAGCGATTGCGTTTCTCGAGGGCCATCCCGATTACGTCAGCGCCCATGGTTTATATCTAAATTTTCAGAGGCAAGGCAACAACATCAATATTATGAGCGAGTATGCCGGCCCCGGTAACGAGGCAAACCATGCCGGAGCGCGCATTTTTCGTTTGTTCCAGAAATACGAGTCATTGTTCTACGCGGTTTTTCGAACCAGAGATCTGCGCCAGATTTTTTCTGCTGTGTCAGTATTGCCAACGCTGCATTACCAGGAATTATTCCAGTCGGTTGCCGCTGTCCTAAAGGGTAAGGTCAAGCGTTTTACGACGCTGTATGCCGGTCGCCAGTCGTGCGATCCAGCGGAGCCCGAGCGCGACAAGTGGCAGACCTACTACTGGTTTTCGGATAATCCGGGTGAGGTGCTGGAACATTACCGCATCTACTGCGGTGCGCTCTGGAATTTCTATGAAACCCACTGCACAGCGCCCGGATTTGACCGTGATGCGTTTTTCAGGGTGCTGGATTTGTCCCATGCCGTATATTTTTCAGCAGGCTGCCCCGCGCGCTATTTCCACGACAGGTTGCAGTCGTTATGGCCCGGCGACTGTTACCTTGAGGCTGGTCGCATGGATTTGATGGACGGGTTGGGCAGACCGGCCGGCATGCCAAGACGACAGTTCTGTTGGCAACTTGATTCGCACGTAATTCAGGCATCTGCTGACCAAAAATATCCGTTGAGCCTGTTGTTGTGGTGCGGCTGGCTTGCCGTGCGTACGGCACCGGCTCTCATGTTGCTCAACCGTGAGGCGGCGCAGACCTGCGCTACGCCGTGGAAATGCAAATTGCCTTGGGAGCTGCGCTGGTTGGCAGCTACGCCAGAGTTCCGAAGTGCGTACCTCGAATTCTGTTTTTACCTGGACGAATTCTGACCCAAAGCTAATGGGCTAAGGGCCATGCTGTTTAATTCCTACGTCTTTATTTTTGCATTCCTGCCAACCGTGTTGGCAGGCTACTGCTTCGTTCGCCGGCATCCCGAACGCCGCTGGACCATCGCCTGGCTGGTGCTGGGGTCATTGTTTTACTAGGCGTGGTGGAAACCCGTATTTCTGGTCCTGCTACTCGGTTCAATTGCTGTCAACGCGTGGTTTGGTAACTTGCTGTGTGGCACGCGGCTGCAGCTGAACGCCGCAAAGACGGTTCTGATGTTGGGCTCAGGGCAACAACCCGCAGTACGTCGTAAAAATACCAGAGAGGCGGATATGGGAGTAGGCCCAAGCCGCACCTCCGATTAATTCCCCTTAATACGTGCACGTGTTGTTCAAATGTAATTGCCTAGCCTGAATACTCAAGAGACATGAATGGTCGCAACCTATTAATTAAATTGAAATTATTTAGGGCGTCTTTATATTTATCGCTGCAAGGGACATTCGCATATTGAGGTAAGTGACTTTGCGTTATGAATACTTGCGTAAAATTTGCCAATGCGTGGTAGGGAGTGATTACAGATCTAGTCTCGCGAAAGGGTTTGAGCCAAATTAGTGCAGGAATCCACAAGCTCATAACGATAAATGAAGGCGTTGGATGTGCTCTGGCTGGCAAGTTCTGTCTCAATTTGTCTGCGCAATGTGGACACGTTGAGATTGGACTGTTCCGCTGCAGTCAAAAACAGATCATAAGCGGGATAGTAATTTGGAAACTGCATCAAAGTTTTGACTGAATCAGTCAAAACTTTTTGTGCCTGCCCGGCTGCCAAGCTTTCTTTAGCGGATATTAGTGCAGGATGTGCTGCGGCGGCAGCGTCGAACCCACGCAGGATACGGTCCTGCATCAGATTTTCGACAAGAGATTGATCGGCGGCTGAAAAGTCATTTCGCCATTGCTCGTGCTCACCTTTGCGAAAATGCATCTTTCCGGGCTCCGCTTTTACAACTTTGGAAAAATCTACGTCTTTCAAACCATGAAACTCGGTGATGCGGCGGAAATAGCGTTCCGGCTGGCGCTTCAACTCATCGTAGTAAACGAACAGGATTTCTATTTCCTTGTCCGCTGACGCGTAATAGTCGAGCCAGCCCTCTACCCAATTTACGGTGATCGGTAGGAAAGTCCTGATCTGGTAACTGAACTGCTCCTCCAGCGACCATGCATAGTAGCTGCGAGGGATGTGATAAATCTTTGAATGATAATTTCGCGCAGAAGGGCCGAGTTTGTTAAGGTGGTGCACCCAGGATACAAAAGCGTCGCGCGGATCCCGAAGCAGGACGGTAATTTTGTCGATCCCGGATTCCTTGAGGATACGCATGTTGTGGTAAGAAGCCTGCATGTGGGAGCCAAAAATGTAGCCCCGCAGGAAGTTTTTCATCCCCTGCGGGACCAGTAGTTGGGTGTTGTAGTCGCCACAGGCGTATAGGTCGATGCAGGAAAAATCACGCCCCGCGTTGTAGTCATTCCAGCCTTCCAGCAAGTGAAAATCCGGCAGCTTGAGCCCGGTTGTGTCCTGGAGAGAGTACCAAGTGTAAACAGTCCCACTTTTAGGCAGAGAGACAAAAAAAAGGCTTGGCAAATTTTTCAGTGTTGTAGAGGTTACGGTACCACTTAAGGCTGATTTATTCATTGGATAGGTTGATTTGGATATGTTGCATGGGAATGCCCACCAGTCCGTGGCGCGCACCTGAAGTAATTGATCGGAACACCAATGCGTTATCGATGCAATGCAGCATCGCGTGGTTTTTTTCAGAGCCCGAAGCGACTGCACATCTAATTACGTATTCTCCTGGCGGCAACAGAGGCATTTGAAAACAAAACTCTGCCTGAAATACTCTCCCGCCTTTAATTTTGAAGGGATTTTCCACGGATACCAGAAACGTATTGTCGGCAAATAATGTTTGACCCAGCCTGTCCTTAATCTGGAAACCTACAACGGGAGCGTCTAGATCCTGCTCCGCTCGGACATTGATCTTAAGAAGAACTACGTCTGCGCCGATTACCCACGACAAAACTTCGCCCTGCTCATTCTCGAAAGCGACATTTTCGATACGTGCGCCGCCTATGCCGAAGCCCTCGGAGTCTGGTGCAAACTCCGGGATTTGGATGTCGTTTCGCCAGGGGCTGCGATTGAGATACTCAAGTCTTGGATCTTTGGTGACGCGGGGCGGATGGGAATGATTTAACCTACTAAGTTGCGGTTGTGCCAACCGCAGATCGCCGTTTGACGAACTAGTTGGTTCCAGAGTTTTCGATTTTACTGGCGATACAGGCGCTTCTGCTTTTTTAAGGAATTCTTGCGAATTCCTCATTGCGATAGAGGACAAGTAAGCTTCTGTCACTGCTTTGGCCGTCCCGATGGCTTGAATGCGGCCGTGATTAAGCCACACCGCCTTCTGGCATAGGCCAACGACGTCGTTGGCCGAGTGTGAAACAAACAGAAAAGTGCCTTTTTTCAAGAACGATCGAATATACCCCATACACTTCTGGACAAAAAAAGCATCGCCTACTGCCAATGCTTCATCGGTGATCATTATATCGGCGTCGACATGCGCCATGATCGCAAATCCGAGCCGTGCAGACATCCCGCTGGAATATGTTTTGACCGGCTGGTCAATGAATTCACCGATTTCAGCAAATTTTTCGATGGACTCGAATCGTTCTTCAATCTGCTTGCGGGTAAGCCCGAGTATCGATGCCTTGAGGTAAACGTTTTCCCGCCCTGTGAATTCGCCGTTGAATCCCGCGCTGTAATCCAGGATCGCGACCTTGCCGTCGACTTCGACCGAGCCGCTTGAGGGCCGCAGGTTACCGGAAATGATCTTGAGCAGCGTGGATTTACCGCTGCCGTTGACGCCGATAAATCCCCAGCTTTCTCCTTTTTTGATTTCCAGTGAAATGTCCTGCAGCGCGTGAAAATCGCGATACATGTGCCGGGTACGGTGCTCGACACTCTTCCTGATCCGTGACAACGGCAGGATTTGCGCCGCCAGATTCAGTAAAGGATGTGCCAAGCGGGCGTTCGGGGAGGACCATATGCCGTAGGTCTTGGTGATGTTGTTGACGCGGACGGCGAATTCCGGGTCAGAGGCTGCTGGTGTGTCGGTAGTGTCGGGCTGTGCCATGGATCAGATCACGTCAGCAAAAGCCGGTTTGGCCTTCATGAAGAAAACGTATCCGCAGATCGAAAAGACGATCGAAAAGATGAATACATAAGTTAGCTTGGCAATGTCCGGGCTCTGCCCGTACATGAGGCAGGCGCGCGCCTGGTCGATGATGACGGCGAGTGGATTAAGCTCGACAATGGCCCGTACGCGTGGAGACATCACGCTTAGTGGAAAGAAGCACCCGCTGAGAAACATCAGGACCATGCTGATTGGCGGCACGATGGTCGGAATGTCGCGAATGAAAACGGAAAGGCTCGACAAAAACCACGAGATACCCAAGCTTATCAGCGTGATGCAGACAACATGCGCCAATAGCCACACGGTTGTTGCGCGGAGATAACCGTACATCGCGAGGTGGGCCATAAAGCAGATCAGCAGGGTAATTGCGAGGTTGGTCAGCAAGCTAATTACTGATGACACTGAAAGTATTTCCAAAGGAAAGGCGAGTGTTTTGACGTAGGTGGCGTTGCCTAGAACAAGCCCGGATGCTGCACCCATGCTTTGCGAAAAGCAGTTGAAAAATCCAAGCCCAATGAACAGTGCCAGTGCGAATTCCGCCGGGGTTTCGTGGGCGTTCTGATTGAATTTGCCGCCGAAAATGTGACCAAAAACAAAGGCGAACAGCGCCAGCATGATCAACGGGGACAGTACTGACCATGCCAAGCCCAGGTAGGTCCCGCGGTGCACTGCCTGGTACTCACGCTTGGTATAGGCGACGATGAGTTCCCGGTGCTTGAGCAAGTTGCGGGCAATCCGGAAAGGGTTGATGAGCTGGGAAAAAGGTATGCGCGGATCACTGGTGTAGACGACGCGTGTCATGATCCGTCACCCCCGGAAACTTGGCGTTTCAATATTTGCATCAGCTTGTGCGGGATCCGGTGCTTGCGGGTCCAGACCCTTTTTAGCTGCGTCATCAGCGGATAGAGCCGGTGAAGATAGCGTGTCATTCCCCTGCCGCCCTTTGCGTTACTTCCATGCTGCGCCGCCAGGAGTGCGAGACTGGCTTCGCAATCCATCGCGGCCTGCAGGTCATTTCTGTCCAGAGCGACCATTTTCCTGAGACGCAGAAATTCCGGGTAGCGGTTGCTGACATGAGGAAAGCCCGATTCAATTCGCGTCAGGATCGTCCATGCCTCATCTTTTAACCCGTCGCTCCATGCAATCCGCGCCCTTTCAATTTGCGGCCACAGCAGGAACGCGGTTTCCTTGTCATTGTAGAGTGCATCGATAAAGAAACGCCCGGTCGTTGCGTCAGGGTACAGCCATTGGGCGCGTTCCCCTTCCCAACTTTGAACGTCGATTGCTGGGTCCAAGCCAATGGACGGGGAGTTTGTGCGTGGTTTTACACCCTCCAGGCCCTTTTCCAGCAAATTCATCAGCAAATCACGGTTTTCCGTTTCGTAGATGAGCTCTTGCCGGTTGGTGGCAAATGGCAGTCGCTGCTCGCCAAATTTGATGCGGTAGGCGTTGCAGGATTCCGTGTTCATTTTTGTTATGAAGTATGGAATTCTTGAAAAATTGGCCATTGCGGCAAAACCACTGGAGGTGCCGATGAACAGGTCGCTGTGAAGCATCAGGGTAAGCTCATGTCCCAACCCCAGTCCGAGCAGGCGCGGACTCGATACATTTGACAGTCGTAGCAGCTCCAAGGGTTTTTCCTGTAGACGCCCGAGTGCGATGAAATGAACATCCGGATGCTTGGCCTCAGCGGAGCGCAGGAATTCATACCACTCAAGAAAATCCGAATCTCGGGAATAGGTGTGCTTGCCGCCATAACCGGCGTCGAGACGGCGCAGCCGCATGTGTATCACTACAATTTTCTTGTCCGCCAGCCTGGCTTTGATCAACCCAATCACGTCGGGTTCACAGCCCATGCTTGCCCGCAATAGCGGGATCCTGCCGTGTTTCGCATGGAAGGCGTTGATTTGTTCGTGGAAGTAGATGTATTTGGTGAAGTACTTGATCAGCGCGTCTTCGTTCGTGCGGTCGGCCACCGCCTGCTCATAGTCGACGAGGGGCTCTGGACTGGCGCCTTCGCTGACGGCCCTGCGCAGCTTTGCCAGCATTTCTTCCCGGTTCTGAAAGAAAAACAGATTTCCGAGGCTAGGGTGGGTGCTGAACGCGCCGAATAGCTCGTTGAAGAACAACCCACAATTTTCCGAGGTAACCGTACCGGCCTGATAAATGCTGGCCGGGTGTTGTCGGTCCATGCAGATGTAAATGTCAACTTTGTCGTAACCCGTTTCTTCACAGCGGATGGCGGTCTGGACATTCCAAGTGAGTACGTCGCCCAAGGCGTACGGCATCAGCTCGAAATCATAAATGGCTACGTAGGCTGCTCCCATCAAGCTGTGCGCCCGGTCTTGTACAGGGCCTCAAAGAACGAGTTCTGCACTTGGCAGGTCCTTGAGTATATTTTCGTCCAGCTCGGGCTGATGTGATAGTCCTGTTCGGTCAGCGAGAGATTGTCGAATGCATTTTGTGAGACTCCCCATTGCTTCATGTAGAAATGCCCCTTGGTCAACCGCTCAAGTTGATTCAGGTAGTTGTCAACTTGCGCGATCTGCATTTCGCCGAAAGACGAAATATTCAGGCTCACGTCAAAATGCGAGTTGGGTAAAAGTGAGAGCTGGTGGGGCAGAAGACAAACTATGTCGGCAGCGTTCATTTCATCGCGTACTTCGTCATAACTCTGGAAATCCCTGACCCGGAAGATTTTCCGGTCAGGAAAGACCGACATCATGTAGCGCTGCGCGATCCACAGCGCGGGAGGAATGTCCACCAGCGTGTACTGGATGCCGGGGTTCAGCGACGTGATGACGTAGGCATCGCGTCCATAGCCGCCGCCTATTTCCAGCACCCGATGGCATTTACTGAAATCGATACCCTCACTCATGGCGTAATATTCCAGCAGGGAGTTTGCAAGATCTTGCGATGCACGCTGCTGGTTGAAGGATACAACTAACGGATTGCCTTCTGCGGGCTCTTCGATTTGATTGAGATAGCCTCGCACATCCATTTTTCTAGCGTATTTCCACAAAAGCAATACAAAATAACGGTAGCTCTTCTGATCGTGCCATTCGAAGGTGGGATCATCGGGCAAGCGCTCAGCCTGCTGCCGGCAGAGCGCACTTTCAGCGGGTCCGAGCAGCGATTCAAGTGTTTTAATCTGCGGGTCGCCTTCTTGCACCAGGAAGTTGAAATAGCTACAACCGATGGTGCGTTTGAAATTGCGGTAGCCATCACGCAATAGCTGGTTGAAATTCTTGAACCCGAGAACCTGCCAGCATGACGAGAGTTGGCTGAGCGATCCGGTGCCTGTTCCGAACAGCCTTACCATTTCCAGCAATTCGGCCATGCCGGTGGTCTGCTCCGCCCGGTCTCGTATTTCAGGCCAATTGAGAAGTCCATAAAGCTCGTCGGCCCACTGAGCGCCACGCTCGACCAGCAAGGTGCGCTTGGCATCAAGCATGTTTCGTTGCTTGCGTTGTCCGCTTACGGCCGGAACCTGGTCTTCGTCATTCGTTGCTGTTTTTTTGTCTTGCGCGGCCCACTGTGCCTTTACGTCGGATCGCAATAAATCCAGTTGCTGTTGTAAGTTGGTAATTTGCTGCTGTTGTTGCAGAACCAGGGTACGCTGTGCAGACACAAGCCGATTGGCGTGCTGAATCTCGGCATCGAGTTGGCGAAAAACTTTGCCGACCACGGGCATGCCCTTAACAACTGACCACGGATAACCAAGCCGGATCCAGTCGGCACGTGTATCTTCCGCGACTTTTGTATAAAAATTCGCTAGCCTGTGGATATTGTTTTTTATTGACAGATTTTCCGCAGCGGACGCCATGTTTACGGCTTGTGTTCGATCATTCTTGATGGCGGCTAACTGTTCTCGGAAGCCGGGTTTCAACAGGCCATTTAGGTCAACAACCGCGCCATATCTTTTCAGTAACCAATAATCGAAGGCAACCTCGGGATTGATGAGAACCGGTAGATGCGCTTCAAGATAATCACTGATTCTTCCGGAGTAGCAGGTGCGCATGTATTCGGGTTTCAGCAAATTTAACTGCTGGCCTAAAGCAGGGCTGCCACCGGCAACAATTCCGAAATCATACTGCGGGAGTTCACGGGCCAATTCGTCGAGTGAAAGGCAATCATGGATGTGCAGGTAAGGGGTTTTTTCCTGAAGCCGGAAAAAATCCACGAAGTCTTTGCGCAAGTTCTTGTTGAATACAGATCCATTGCTTTGGCGGTAGAACCAGTGCGGATAAATGTGGAAGTGTATGCGCTGTTCAGTGAACATTTCGGCAATCCGCAAGTAGCCACTGTCATACATTCCCTGGCTTTCAAGGCAAAATGTGCCTACCGATACCACCCTTATTTCGTCCGAAGAACTTTTCACGGTGTTTTTTTCGGAGTGTGACTCTTTCCGTGAGCAATACTCGGGGAAGAACAAGATATTTCTTGGCAGCCGGTATCCATCCAGTTTCTCAGCACTTTTAGCCTGAAGGTCGCGCGCGCACAGGCCATCCGCACGCTCCAGGCAGTCCCGTGTTGGCTCGAAGCGCTCATGGCAATAGTCAAAAAGGGCCGCACAGAAAATATCATTCATGTCGACGATGACAGGCCCCGGTTTGTCCGCGCACAGGCGATATAACAGGCCGTCCACTGCGCCGGAAAAGACATGGCATATCTTGGGGCTCAGTAGCTTGGCATACATGTGAGCTTCATTCTCGGTTTTTGCCAGGATGATTTGGTCGAAATGGCCATCGGGCTTGAACGGAGTCGTTTCAATATAAACGAGCACAACTTTCCAGCCGATGCTGCGCAAGCTCCTGGCCAGATTAATTTCTCGCGCACGCAGCAGCGAGGTGATGAACAGCACGGCCTGCGGGTCCGTGCTGAGCAACTTGGCGGCACGCAAAATTCTGGTTGCATTGAAGATGCGGCGAACCTTGAGATGATCCGTGTTAATCATCGTACGCAAGGAGTTGAGTTTTCTCAGAATGCGTTTCAGCATCAGACGGATCCGGTTTCGTTTATGGCTTGGTAAAAGCGGGCGGTGCGGCAAATGTCACCGGCAGTCGGGACAAGCGTTTGGTGATCGCTGCAGATACCACTGGCAGAAATGCCAGATATACGGTGGCGTTGGCCGGTATTTCGTGCGGCTTCAGAATGGGTTTGCCCATGTGGGTCCGCCCTACTCTTGCCGGGTCTTCATCGACAAAAAATTCTACTGCATCCCCCAAGCCGCTAGCGAGCCAAGTTGCTGCTACGGATGTGCCAAAAATGCCGAAAGTTGCGCTGACGGAGTCGCGTGCGTGCTGAAGCAGCTGGTTGAGCCATTCAACGTCATTTTTTGTCCGTGCGACGGCCAGTCGTGGTTCGTCTCGCGACATTTCTTGCTGGTGTTGACTGGGTGTGGCGAGCAGCGAGATTTCTTTGTTGACCCATTCCGTTTGGGTGCTGATCACCAGAAAATCCGCTCTTTGCATCATGTGTGCAAGGGAGGGTGGCGTGAAGTGGGACAGGTGATCGGCGACCACGAGGTCGAACGGTGTTTTCCCTGCATTATTGACTTCAATGAATAACTGACCGCCCGGAGCAATTTTTTTCCGCAGCGTGCGAAGCATGAGCAGTGGGTCTGTGAAATGTTCCAGAGAATGGATCAGGGTGATCAAGTCAAATGATCGTGGCAGATTTTCGGCAGTAACCGTGTAAAGTTGCTCGAAGCGAGGTATGGCGCGGAGCGATTTTTCCTTACGGTCGTCTAGATCAAGTCCGAAAAGTTTCCAGTCTTTGCATGCGGCTGAAAAGGCGCCCAGCATCGCACCGCTGCCGGCACCCACATCGAGCAATGCGCCGTTGCAGGGGATAGCGCCCGATTCAAGCAGTCGCTGTGCTAGTACTTCGCAGCGTCCTCGTGGCCGGCCGCTTGCCGGATCGAACACGGCCTGGTCGTTGCTTGCGGATTGGTGGTACATCTCGTAATCACGATAGATTTCACCGATTTCTTCCAGCCAGCGCGCGTCCGCAAATTTTTGAACTAAACCGCATTCATTGCAGACAAAAAGTCGCCCGCCCGCCCGAAAAGGTTTGCTATCGGAGGTCACGCGCGGCAGATGTTTGAAACCATCGATCTCGATCGCATTGGTTGTGCCACAGGCTTGGCAATTAAAACTGGATGGCAGGCTCATTCGTGGGCTCGGCGATAAACTAGGATTTGCGGTAACCGGACGAGTCCGGATATTAAAAGAAGGAAGAAAGCGCGATGAGAATGAAATCGATTTGCCGTAGCTACACCGCCCCTTATTTTTCGATCAGCGTTCTAAATCGAAGAAGGCTCACAAAACCGAAATGCTGATCTTGGCACGCGTAAGCATATAATTTAACTTGCTATTTTTGCATACCTTTGCGACCATCGCCAGATAATAATCCTTCGGTTTCAAGAGATGTCACACGCACAAAAATACCTGAATCAAGCCTCATCAATTGCCGGATCATTGGATCCTGAAGACATTGATGCCATGGCTGAAGCCTTGGCCGGGTTACGGGAGTCCGGTGGACGTTTGTTTTTCATCGGTGCGGGCGGCAGCGCCGGCAACTGTGGCCATGCAGTCAATGATTTTCGCAAGCTTTGCGGCATAGAATCTTATGCGCCCACCGACAACGTGTCGGAATTGACGGCGCGCACTAATGACGAAGGCTGGGAGACCGTTTTTGCGGCGTGGCTGGTTACCAGCAGGCTTTCCGAGAAGGATGGCATTTTCGTGTTTTCCGTTGGCGGCGGTGACCTTGAGCGCAATGTAAGTCCCAATATCGTGCGTGCGCTGGAACTGGCAAAGAAGCGCGGCGCAAAAGTGTTTGGCGTGGTCGGGCGCGATGGCGGTTACACCAAGAAGGTTGGCGATCACGTAGTAGTCATTCCGACTGTCGATGCCGGACTTGTGACGCCGCACACCGAAGCTTTCCACGCTGTGGTCTGGCATTGCCTGGTTTCGCATCCGGTGCTGCAGCAGAACGCCACCAAGTGGTAACCCGCGGCTGACTGCCGAAGGCGGAAGATTGACCGGTTCGCCTCCGTCGGGTTACTTGCGCCGAGCGGCCTTTCTTGACCGCGATGGCGTCATCAACCGCAGCGCGGTCGTGAACGGCAAGCCCTTTGCGCCGCGGCGGGTCGAGGATTTCCGCCTGCTGCCTGGCGCGGTCCAGGCGATCCGCGACCTGAAGTCCATGGGACTATGGGTCATCGTGGTCACCAACCAACCGGATATCGGCAACGGCCTGGTCGATAGGAGTGTCGTCGAGGCCATGCATCGACGGTTGCGCGAACGGTCGCCGATTGATGACATCAGGGTTTGCCCGCACCGTCAGGATGCCGGATGCCGTTGTCGTAAGCCCGAACCTGGCATGCTGATGACGGCTGCTGAGGAGTGGGGAATAGACCTCCGGAACAGCTTCATGGTAGGTGATCGCCCGGGGGACATCGTTGCCGGTCAGAGGGCTGGCTGCTATACTATTTTCGTTAATCGGCACTACAAAGAACCCCTGCAAATCGAGCCTGACAGCCGTGTTGCATCGCTGCCTGCTGCGGTTCGTATGATCGGTGTTTTGCTCGGGACGAAATCATAGAACTTCATTTACGGAAAGCACGGAACGTATGGGCAGTGTCGATCAGTTGCGGGTCAAGATTTTTGCGGATGGTGCTGATTTTGACGGCATCATGAAAATGTATGCGAACCCGGTGATCAAGGGTTTCACCACCAACCCGACGCTGATGCGAAAGGCGGGCATTTCCGACTACGAGGCATTCGGTCGAAAGCTGCTTCAGGCCATTCCGGATCGTCCCGTCTCCCTTGAGGTGTTTGCCGATGATTTTGATGAGATGGAGCGCCAGGCGCTGGCAATCGCCTCTTGGGGAAAGAATGTCAACGTCAAGATTCCCGTGATGAACACCAAACGCGAGTTCGCGGGGCCTCTTATCAAGCGGCTTTCTGCGGCTGGTGTGGCAGTGAATGTCACGGCGGTATTTACTTTGGACCAGGTGCGCCGCGTGACGGATTGTCTGCATGACAGCACCCCGGCAATTGTTTCGGTATTTGCCGGCCGAGTGGCTGACACCGGCATCGATCCGGTGCCGCTGATGGCTGAAGCCGTAAGCATACTCAAGGCCAAACCGAAAGCCGAACTGATCTGGGCGAGTCCGCGCGAATTGCTGAATGTTTTCCAGGCGGACGCGATCGGCTGTCACATCATCACTGTCACCAACGACATCATTGCCAAGCTTGCGCTGGTAGGCAAAAACCAGGACGACTATTCCCTGGAGACCGTTCAGATGTTCTACCGGGACGCCAGCGCTGCCGGCTATACGATCAAGACCGGCGGCTGAACCGCCAGTAACACTTTCAATCTGAATCAAACTACAGAGGACCCATGAAAAATATTCTGGTTACGGGTGGTGCGGGTTATGTCGGTTGCGTGCTGACGCCCCAGCTGCTCAACAAGGGTTACAACGTTACCGTTTATGACACGTTCTGGTACGAAAATCACTTGCCGAAACACCCCAACCTCAAATTGATCGAGGGCGACATTCGGGATACCGCCAAGCTGGCGGAGGCGTTCAAGGGGATCGAGGCGGTTATTTCTTTGGCCTGTATTTCCAATGACGCAAGTTTCGAACTGGACGAGAAACTCAGCACCAGTGTCAATCTCGATGCTTTTGAGCCGATGGTGGTCGCGGCCAAGAAAGCTGGGGTGAAGCGCTTTGTTTACTGCTCGTCGAGTTCGGTATATGGGGTTTCCGACCAGCCGGAAGTCACCGAGGATCACCCTCTTCTCCCGGTTTCGCTGTACAACAAATATAAGGGCATGTGCGAACCGTTGTTGTGGAAACATCAGGGGCCGGATTTCACCTGCGTAACCATCCGTCCGGCGACGGTCTGTGGTTACAGCCCGCGTACCCGCCTCGACCTGTCTGTGAATATCCTGACCAACCATGCGGTCAACAACAACAAGATCACGGTGTTCGGTGGCAGCCAGCTGCGCCCGAATTTGCATATCCAGGACATGTGTGATCTCTATCAATTGCTGCTGGAGCTGCCAGCAGAAAAGATCGCAGGGCAGACCTTTAATGCCGGGTACCAGAACCAGAGCATCATGGATATCGCCAAGCTGGTTCGCAAGGTGGTCAAGGAGGAGTTCCCGGACAAAGGCGAGATAGAGATCGTCACTACGCCGACCGATGACATCCGCTCATACCATATCAATTCCGACAAGATCGCCCGTGTGATCGGCTTCAAGCCGAAGTATTCGATTGAGGATGCGGCTCGCGACCTGTGCAAGGCATTCAAGGCTGGGAAATTACCGCGCAGCTTTGAAGATGATATCTACTTTAACGTCAAACGCATGAAGCGCTTCGGCATCAAATGAGCGCAAAACCGGTTGCCGTCGTTACTGGCGGAGCGGGTTTCATCGGCAGTCACATGGTCGATAACCTGCTCGCCCGTGGCTACCGGGTGCGCGCGGTTGACAATCTGGTTTGCGGGCGCGAGAGCAATATCGCGCACCTGTCCGGCAATGCCGACTTTTCATTCGAAAAGGCAGATATTCGCGATTTGCAGCCCGGTCACGCGTTGTTTGATGACGCGCAGTATGTGATCCATTTCGCGGGTATCGGGGACATCGTGCCGTCGATAGAGCAGCCGATGGAGTATATGTCGGCCAATGTCCAGGGGACCGTACATGTGCTCGAATGTGCGCGGCATGCCGGTGTCAAAAAGCTGGTTTATGCAGCGTCTTCGTCATGCTACGGGTTGGCCACTACGCCGACGCGTGAAGACCATCCGGTGTCGCCGGAATATCCCTATGCGCTCAGCAAGTACATGGGGGAACAGGCGGCGTTTCACTGGCACAAGGTGTACGGACTGCCCGTCAATTCCATCCGCATCTTTAATGCTTACGGGACGCGAGTGCGCACCACCGGTGCCTATGGCGCGGTGTTTGGCGTGTTTTTCCGGCAAAAGCTGGCTGGCAAGCCATACACGGTAGTTGGCGATGGCACCCAGAGGCGTGACTTTCTTTATGTGACCGACGTTGCCGAGGCATTTCGCCTTGCCGCGGAAACCGACAAGACCGGCGAGGTTTGGAACTTGGGTGCCGGCAATCCGCAGTCCGTTAATCACTTGGTAGACCTGTTGGGGGGCGAGAAAACCTACATCCCCAGGCGACCGGGAGAACCCGACTGCACCTGGGCGGATATCACCAAGATCACACGTGACCTCGGATGGCGGCAGCAGGTGTCCTTTGAGGCGGGCGTGGGAATGATGATGAAGGAGATCGAAGTCTGGCGCGATGCGCCGCTTTGGGATCCGAAATCCATAGAACAGGCCACCAAAACCTGGTTTCAATATCTGGGTAAATCCTGAAAAATGCTCGCCTCTCTGACCGAAAAATACCGCCACAAGATCAAGACAGTCGATGAACTGATACAAGTCATCGGCACTCGCCCGCGCAAGAAAAAAGTCATCATGTGCCACGGCGTGTTCGACGTGGTGCACCCGGGACATCTGAGGCACCTGATTTATGCCAAGAGCAAGGCTGACATATTGGTGACGAGCATTACCGCCGACGCCCATATCAGCAAGGGACATTACCGACCGCATATTCCGCAGGATCTGCGCGCGCTTAATCTGGCTGCCTTCGAACTGGTCGATTACGTGGTCATCGACCAGAATGCAACCCCGTTGGAAAACATCTCCAGGATTCAACCCGATTTGTTCGCCAAAGGTTATGAGTACACTTCGAACGGTGTCGCGCAGAAAACCCAGGAGGAAGCGGAGGTCATAAAGCGGTATGGTGGGGAGGTTATATTCACTCCAGGCGATATCGTCTATTCCTCGTCAAGGCTGATTGAACTAGAGGCGCCCAGGATTCAGATGGAGAAGCTCCTCACCTTCATGGATGCGGAGAAACTCACCTTTGATTCCCTGCGGGAATGCCTGACCGGATTGAAGGGCAAACGGGTGCACGTCATCGGCGATACAATCGTGGACAGTTATACGCAGACCGCGATGATCGGCGGGCAGACCAAGACGCCGACCATGAGCGTACTCTACGAGAGTCGCAAGGATTACATCGGCGGGGCGGCGGTCGTGGCCGAGCATTTACGGGCAGCGGGTGCGGAAGTGGTTTTTTCCACGGTGCTCGGCAACGATGCGTTGAAGGATTTTGTGCTTGAAGGGCTGAAAAAGTCTGGAGTGGAGTGCCTGCCGATCATCGATGTCACCCGACCGACAACCAACAAGAATGCGATAGTGGCCGGCGGTTATCGCCTGCTGAAGATCGATACACTGGATAATCGATCGATTTCCGACGACATCGTGGAGCGGTTGGGCAAGTCAATTACCGAAACACCGACAGATGCGGTGGTGTTCAGCGATTTTCGCCATGGCATGTTCAATCGCCGCACAATACCCAAGCTGGTCAATTCGATTCCGGCAGGTGTTTACAAGGTTGCCGACAGCCAGGTGGCAAGCCGTTGGGGCAACATTACCGAATTCAAGGAGTTTGACCTGATTACCCCAAACGAGCGTGAAGCCCGCTTTGCCTTGGCCGATCAGGACTCGGGGATCCGTCCCTTGGCTTCTGCGCTTTACGATGCGGCGCAATGCAAGACGCTGATTCTCAAACTCGGTGAGCGCGGCGTGCTGACCTGCCGCAGCAGTGATCACCAGTCTCTGGACTCATTTGTTGTTGTCGACAGTTTTGTCGATCGCGTGGTTGACGCAGTAGGAGCTGGTGATGCGTTGCTCGCCTACGCGACCCTGTCGAAGCTCGCCACCGGTTCGGATGCGGTGGCCACGATACTGGGCTCGATGGCAGCAGCCTGCGAGTGTGAGTACGACGGCAACATTCCGATCACTCCCGATGATGTGCGGCGCAAAATCGACGCGGTCGAGCGCCAGGCGAACTACAGCTGAAGGCGAGCGCTATGCGCGCCATCGTTGTCGGCTTGGGAGTGCAGGGTCATAAGCGGCGCAAATTCGCCGGGGCGGATTTTGTTGCTGCGGTTGACCCCGTCCATCCTGAAGCTCAATACAAAAGGGTGGAAGACGTGCCTCTGGCGGATTACGATGCGGCGCTGGCCTGCATACCCGACGAACCCAAGGTCGGGATCCTCGCCTATCTGCTGGGTCATGGCAAACACGTGCTGGTCGAGAAGCCGCTGTGGGCGGCAGATGATGAGCAGATTGCTGCTTTGGAAGCGCTGGCGCGTTCAAAGGGCGTGGTTTGTTATACGGCCTACAACCACCGCTTCGAGCCGCATTACGTGCGTATGCGTGATCTGCTGCGCTCGGGCAGGCTTGGAACGATCTATCGCTGCCGGATGTTTTACGGCAACGGTACGGCGCGACTGGTGCGCGATTCGGCTTGGCGCGACCAGGGGGCGGGTGTGCTGCCCGACCTCGGATCCCATCTGCTCGATACCGCGAAGTTCTGGTTCGGTGACCTCGGTGACGATTTCAGCGTGATTTCCGCGAACTGCTTCGAGAACCGCGCGCCCGATCATGTGGTGATCGGCTCCGCCGCTACGCAGCCGAGGTTCGAGTTTGAAATGACGCTGCTGTCGTGGCGCAATCATTTCACCTGCGATGTGCTGGCGGAAAACGGGACCGCCCACATCAGTTCACTGTGCAAGTGGGGGCCGACGACCTTTGCCCTGCGCTCCCGCGTGCTGCCTTCGGGACGGCCGCCCGAGGAGTCGGTGACACTGGTGCAGGAAGACCCGACATGGGCGCTGGAATACGCGCATTTCAAGGCGCTCTGCGAATCCGGCGCCGCGACCGACCTGGGTAATGACCTGTGGCTGCAACGCGTGTTGCGCCGACTGGGGACGGACGCCGTCAGAATGGCCGGCAAATGAGCGGGCCGGTGATCGGGTTTGCCGGCATGACGCATCTCGGCATCAATTCCGCCGCTGCGTCCCTGGGGCGTGGTTTTGCGACGGTGTGTTTCGATGCCGACCGGGATTTGATCGGACGCATCCGCAACGGCGAACTGCCGGTGGTCGAGCCGGGACTGCCTGAGTTGCTGCAGGAACATGCCGGGCGCGCCGAGTTCACGTCCGATATTCGTGACCTGTCACGCTGCGCAGTGGTTTATATCGCAACCGACGTGCCTACCGATGACCAGGGGCAAAGCGACCTGCGCGACATCAGTGTACTCATTGACCGGGTGGCGGCGGTACTGGCGCCGGATGCGGTGATGGTCGTGTTGTGCCAGGTGCCGCCCGGCTTTACGCGCGGACTGGCGGTACCCGCGGAGCGCCTGATTTATCAGGTTGAAACGCTGGTTTTCGGTCGCGCCGTCGAGCGCGCGATGCACCCGGAACGCTTCATCATCGGCTGCGCTGATCCGTCGCGGCCGCTTCCGGCAGCCTACCGCACGTTTCTCGAAGCCTTCGACTGCCCTCTGCTGCCGATGCGTTACGAAAGTGCCGAGCTGGCGAAGATCGCGATCAATTGCTGCCTCGTTGCGTCGGTGACGGTGGCCAATACCCTGGCGGAGCTGTCCGAGCGCATCAACGCCGACTGGCATGAAATCGCGCCGGCGCTGAAGCTGGACCAGCGCATCGGCCAGTATTCCTATCTGGCTCCGGGATTGGGCCTGGCCGGCGGCAATCTTGAGCGGGATCTCGCGACCGTGCTGCGACTCGCCGGCGAAACCGGCAGCGAGGCGGGCCTGATCCGCTCGTTTGTTGACAACAGCCGGCACCGCAGGGACTGGGTGCTGCGCACGCTGCACCGCGAGGTGTTCGCGCGCAACCCCGAACCGGACATCGCCATCCTCGGGCTCGCCTACAAGGAAAATACCCATTCCACGAAAAACTCCCCTGCGCTGGCGCTGATCCGGCATCTCGGGCCATGGCCGCTGCGGGTGTACGATCCGGTGGTACCGGCGCAGGCGGCGGGTCATTCGCGGACCACCGGCTGCGCATCGGCGCTTGATGCGGCGACGGGCGCAGATGTCCTGGTGATCATGACCCCTTGGCCGGAGTTTCGTGAGCTGACGCCGACGGCTCTGGCGCACGTCATGAAGGGTCGGATCGTTGTCGACCCCTACCGGGTGTTCGAAGACAAGGCATGGGCTTCGGCCGGTTTCGATTACCTGACCCTGGGCGTGGCGCCACTGAAAAAGGTTTAATGAAATCAAATGCTTGAGCATGTAAACGTCAAGCCTGCCAAACCCTGGCGGGTGGTCATCATCGGTGCCGGCGGTTTCGTCGGCAGCGCAATCCGGAAAAAGCTCGAAGGCGACGGCGTCAATGTGCTGGCGCTGACGCGACGCGAACTGGATCTGCTCAGTGACGGCGCAGAAGAACAACTGGCGAAATACCTGCAGCCGACGGACAGCGTGGTGATGGTTTCTGCCATCGCTCCGGTAAAAACCGTGCCCATGCTGATGCAGAATCTGCGGATGGGCGAGGTAGTTTGCGCCGCGTTGGCTGCAAAACCGGTTTCGCACCTCGTCTACATCAGCTCCGATGCCGTGTACGCGGATGACGCGAATCCGGTCACCGAAAGTTCGTACTGTGCGCCAACGACGCTGCACGGCATGATGCACGCCGCGCGTGAACTGATGCTGAAAAGTGCGACGGCCGCCCCGGCGGCCATGCTGCGGCCGACGCTCATTTACGGCGCCGCCGATCCGCATAGCGGTTACGGGCCCAATCGTTTCCGCCGCCAGGCCGACAAAGGTGAGCCGATCACGATTTTCGGCGAGGGGGAAGAGCGGCGCGACCATATTCTGGTGGATGATGTCGCTGCATTGGCGGCATTGCTTCTCCAGCATAAAAGCCGTGGCGCGCTCAACGCGGTGACCGGCGTTTCCACCTCGTTTTACGATATTGCACGTATCGTCGCCAAATTGCATGGCGGCACGGTAAAAAGCGTGCCGCGCCCCGGCCCGCGGCCCCACCTGCTGCATCGTTTTTTTGACATTACGAATTGCCAAAAGGCGTTTCCTGGGTTTCGGCTTACGCCGCTTGAAGACGGCTTGGCGCAAGTAAGGGTTGCAAAATAGGAGACAACCATGGCTGAGGTGGATTTACTAGCGCGTTTGCCGAAAACCAAACGCAACATCGAGAAACGCAAGGAGGCGCAGACCCCGGAAAACATCGCTGTTTCCCGCCAGTACGGTCAGCAGTATTTCGATGGCCCGCGGGAAGTCGGTTATGGCGGCTATCGTTATGACGGGCGATGGATTCCCATTGCCGAGGATATTGTCCGTCATTTCAGACTGAAGCCGGGAGACCGCGTTCTTGACGTGGGATGCGCGAAGGGTTTTCTTGTCAAGGATCTGATGAAGGTCTGCCCCGGCCTCGAGGCGTTCGGGCTCGATGTATCGGAGTATGCCTTGATGCATTGCGAGCCGGAGGCCGTCGGCCGTTTGCATCTCGGCAGCGGAGACAGGCTGCCTTTCCCGGACAACAGTTTTGCCGCGGTTGTTTCGATCAACACCATACATAATTTCGAACGGGCCGACGCGGTGCGCGCCGTGCGCGAGGTCGAGCGCCTTGCTCCGGGCCGGGGTTTCATCCAGGTTGATTCGTATCGCACGCCGGAGCAGCGCGAGTTGTTCATGAGTTGGGTGTTGACCGCCAAGTTTCACGACTATCCCGACGGCTGGATCAAGCTGTTCCGGGAGGCGGGCTATACTGGCGACTGGTACTGGACAATATTGGAATGATGAGATAACCTGTTGTTTTATAAGGAAAAATCGTGAAAACTTACGCTATTCTTGGCGCTGGCGGATCATTTGGCATTCATACGGCGTTATATCTGCTCGACAACGCCGATCCAAAGAAAGTGATCGGCATCGGACGCAATCCGCTACGTCCGGAACCGTTCTCCTTGAATATCGAGAAGCGGAAGAATTTCCGCTACCACGCCTATCACATCACCTATGAAATGGATTCGGTGCTGGAGGTTCTTGACCGGGAAAAGCCGGACGTCATCATCAACTATGCCGCACAGGGCGAAGGCGCGGTGTCGTGGAAGAAATCATGGCGCTTTTTTGAAACCAACTCGATGGCACTCGCGAAGCTGAGCGAGGAACTGATGGCGCGGGATTACATGGAGCGCTTCATCCAGATCGGCACTTCCGAGCTCTACGGGTCGGTCGATTTTGCTGCCAAGGAAACGACGCCGATCCAGCCCACCAGTCCCTATGCCGCGTCGAAGGCCGCGTTCGACATGTACCTGCTGTCGGTCCAGAAGTTTCTCAAGTTTCCGATGAACATCATCCGGCCGTCGAATGCCTATTGTCCGGGGCAACTGCTGCATCGCGTGATTCCGAAAACCATCATTTGTGGACTGACCGGCAAAAAGCTTCCGTTGCAGGGCGGCGGCCGCGCAGAAAAATCGTATATCCACGCGCGGGACCTGGCGCGGGCGATTCTTCTGGTGTCGGAGAAAGCGCCGTTTGGCACGGTTTATAACGCCGGCCCCAAGGATCCGACCTCGATCCGTCGCGTAGTCGAGCTGACCGCGCAGGCACTGGGCATGCCTTTTGAGCAGCTGTGCGAGATGACCGAAGACCGCCTCGGGCAGGATTCGCGTTACTGGCTGGATTCGAGCGCGATCAAGAAGGATGTAGGCTGGGAGCCCGAGATCAGCTGGGAAGAGGGGCTAGACGAGATGGTTGTTTGGGGCAGGAAATACATCGACCAGCTGCGTGACTGGCCGATGGATTACGTGTTGCGGGCCTGAGCCCCGGGATTACCAGGAAAATGGATGGACAGACAACAAATGCCTAATGCATTCGATACGAAGGTCGCCAGACAGCGCTGCCTGCAGTACCGTCGGCGAATCCTCGATATATCCCAGCAGGTAACAGCGCTGCATGTTGCCCCGGCATTTTCCTGCCTGGAGATGGTTGATGTGATCTACAACGGATTGATGCGGCGTGATCCCGCGGCCCATGGCGTCGCTTTTTTGGATGGTTTTGTGATGTCGAAGGGCCACGGCTGCCTGTCGCAGTACGTGATACTCGAGGAAATGGGCGTGCTGACACGGGACGACATCGCGGCTTATTGCACCCCCCATGGACGGCTGGGGGCGCACCCGGACTACGGCGTTCCCGGAATCGAGGCCTCCACTGGATCTCTGGGCCACGGGATGGGCATTTGCACCGGGATGGCCTATGCCGAGAAGGTCAAGCAGACGGATCGCCTCGTTTACGTCGTTTTGTCAGACGGCGAAATGCAGGAAGGATCGACCTGGGAATCGATGATGATGGCTGCCAATCTCGGGCTGGACAATCTTGTCGCCTTGCTCGATCTGAATGATTTCCAAGGACTGGGCAGAACGTCGGAAACCCATCCGAGTTTTTACCCGATTGTTGAAAAAGCGCGCGCATTCGGATGGGAGACCGTGGAGGTGAACGGACATGATGCCGCGGCGGTGCACAAGGCGGTCATTTCGCGCGTTGGCGGGAAGCCGTTCTTTCTGGTGGGCAAAACCGTTAAAGGCAAAGGTGTTTCCTACATGGAAAACGTGCCCATATGGCATTACCGCTCACCGAACAAGGATGAATATCAGCAGGCCGTTGCGGCTCTTGCGGAAGTGACATCATGAGAAATACCTTTGCCAACACTTTTTTCGAAGCAGGCAAGACCGACCCTCGCCTGTGCGTCGTGGTCGCAGATATTTCTCCGGCAGGTGCAATGGACAAGTTCCGGCAGACGTTTCCCCAGCGCTTCGTCAACACGGGGGTTGCTGAGCAAGTCATGATCGGCATGTGTGCGGGTATGGCACTGCGCGGCCTCAGGCCATTCGCTTACACAATTGCCACATTCACGCTGTTCCGTCCGTTTGAGTTTGTCCGCGATGACCTCTGTTATCACAACCTGCCGGTGACGATTGTCGGCATCGGTGGCGGAGTGACTTATTCCACGCTGGGCGGCACGCACCACGCGCAGGAAGATGTGGCCGTAGCGAGCGCCATACCGAACATGGCTGTGATTGCGCCATGTGACCCAGCCGAGACCACGGCGGCAACCCTGTGGTGTGTGAAGCAGGAGCGGGGGCCAGTCTATCTGCGGCTTGGTAAGGCGGGAGAGCCGGATCTGACGTCAGCCGCTGCAGAGCCTTTCGAATTTGGAAAAATACGCTATTTGCAGCGCGGCAAGGATGTTTGCATCATCGGCTACGGCAGCATCCTGAAACTGGGTAAGGATCTGGCCGAGCTATTCGAGCGTCAGGGGAAAAGCGTATCCCTGATATCCGCGCATACTGTCAAGCCTTTCGATACCGAGGGTGTGGCTGCAGCGCTTGCATCGCACCGTCAGGTTATTGTCGTCGAGGAAATGGTGCCGCACGGGGGATTGGTGTCGCGCGTCAAGGAGGTGGCGTGGGATACGCGGGCAACATGCCGGCTCGACGCTTTTTCCCTGCGGGATGAATTCATCCACAACTACGGTTCGCACGGAAATCTCCTGGCGGCGCACGGTCTTGACCTGAAGTCGATGTCGAAACGGCTGGGCTTGTAGGCGTGCTTTCCTGTACCGCGGTGCTTGCTTCCCGGGCGAGGCATATCTAGAGAACTTCAGGCCGATAGAACAAGCTTGCTGAAAAAACATACTTTCCTGTCCGGAACCGGACGGCTGTCCCCGTCGCATGCTGCAGTCGCCATTCTCGTGCTTGAGGACGGACGTTACGTGATGCAGTTGCGGGACAACATACCGAACATCTTTTACCCGGGACACTGGGGCTGTTTCGGGGGGGCGGTTGATCCCGGTGAACGTCCGTTGCAGGCGCTCAAGCGGGAGCTTTTTGAGGAACTGGAATTCAAGGCTGGATCAGCCTCGAAATTCACCCGGTTTCAGTATGACCTGAAGCGGCTTGGCCGCGGCAGGGTTGACCGCATCTATTACGAGGTGCCGGTGAAGAAGGAGGAGTTCAGGCGCTTCGTCCTTCATGAGGGAAAGGCGTTCAAGGCCTTTACAGGACGTCAATTGCTCGCGGGGAATCGTGTTACGCCCTACGATGCCTTTGCGATTTGGTTACATTGCAAGCAGGAGAGGCTCAGTCTTCTCTGACGTCTGTCTTCATGGTGTCCGGCGACAGACGAAAAAAATCTGTAAGTTGTTTTTCCCATCCGGGCATCCTGATGCCGAACACCCGCTGCAGTTTGTCCTTGCTGGTCACGGCGCGCAGCGGGCGTTGAGCGGGCAGCGGGAATTCCGCCGTCGTGGTCGGGCTGATTCTTGCCCAATTGTCCGGCTGCAGGGCAATCTTTCGCGCCAGCTCGATGATGCGCAGCGCGAAATCCAGGCGCGACACGGTATCCGGCGCGGAGAAGTGATAAATGCCCGAGGTGTCGCTTGCCGCTCCCGCCCGGTCCAGCAGTTCCCGCGTTGCCATGGCCAGCGCACGCGCCCAGCTTGGCGAGCCGATCTGGTCGCTGACCATTCGCAGTTCGGGTTTCTCCCGGGCGAGCTTCAGCATGGACAGCACGAAGTTGCTGCCGCGCGAACTGTAGATCCAGCTTGCACGCAGGATCAGGTGGGCGCAGCCCGCCTGCGTGATCAGGTGTTCCCCGGCAAGCTTGCTGCGGCCATAGGTGTTGATTGGGTTGGGCGCATCATCTTCGGTATAGGGCCGGTGCAGCGTGCCGTCGAACACGTAGTCCGTCGAGTAATGCACCAGCAGAGCGCCGGTGCGCCGCGCCTCTTCGGCAAGAATGCCGGGCGCGGTGGCGTTGACCTGCCGGGCCAGTTCGGGCGCGGACTCCGCACCGTCGACCGAGGTATAGCCGGCGGCGTTGACAATGATGTCGGGTGCAGCGTTGCGCACGCAGCGCACGATGGAGTCAGGCTGCGTCAGGTCGAGCTGCTCGCGGCCGACGGCGATCACCCTTCCCAGCGGCGCCAGTGCGCTGACGAGTTCGTGTCCGACCTGCCCCGTCCGGCCGGTGAGCAGGATGGTTTTCACGGATAGGTTTCGGCGGACTTCAGCGGTGTTCCAGCACGGTCTTTATCGGACAACAGCGGCGGTCCTTGCAGCGGCCAGGCAATGTTCAGGTCCGGGTCGTTCCAGAGCAGCGAGCGTTCTGCCAAAGGGATCCAGTAAGTAGTTGTTTTATATATTATTTCCGACATTTCCTCGAGGGCGAGGAAGCCATGGGCAAATCCCGGCGGCACCCACAGCATCTGGCGGTTGGCGGCTGACAGCTCGCGTCCGCTCCAGTGACCGAACATTGGCGAATGGCGTCGCAGGTCGACGATGACATCGAACACGGCGCCGCTGATGACGCGGATCAGCCGGCCTTGCGGTGTGCCGATCTGGTAGTGCAGTCCGCGCAGCACGTTGCGTGCAGAACAGGAGTGGTTGTCCTGCACGAAATGCAGATCCAGTCCGGTCGCGGCGGCAAACCCGCGCTGATTCCAGCTTTCGCTGAACCAGCCGCGCGTGTCGCGATGGATGTCCGGCGTGATGACCAGCGCATCCGGCAGCCCCGCGGGGCTCACGCTGAATGTCATGCCTGTTCGCGCAGCATGTCGCGCAGGTAACGCGCGTAGGGGTTGTTGCCGATGGCGGCCGCGAGTGCTTCGACTTTTGCGGCGTCGATCCAGCCCATCTGGAAGGCGACTTCCTCGGGGCAGGCGACCTTGAGGCCCTGCCGCTTTTCGATGGTCTCGATGAACATCGATGCCGCCAGCAGCGCTTCGTGGGTGCCGGTGTCGAGCCAGGCCACGCCGCGGCCCATGGTGACCACGTTCAGCTTGCCGCGGCGCAGGTAGTCGAGGTTGATGTCGGTGAGTTCGAGCTCGCCGCGGGCCGAGGGTTTCAGGGCTTTCGAAATGGCGATCACGTCGTTGTCGTAGACCGCGAATCCGGTCTGCGCATAGCGCGACTTGGGCTGTTTCGGCTTCTCCTCGATCGACAGTACCTTGCGGCTCTTGTCGAACTCGATCACGCCGTAGCGTTCCGGATCGTGCACCGGATAGGCGAATATGGTCGCGCCCTGCGCCGAGCGGGTTGCCGCCTGCAGGTCCGCCGAGAGTTCATGGCCGTAGAAAATGTTGTCGCCGAGGATCAGCGCACAGCTGTCGTTGCCGATGAAATCGGCACCGATGATGAAAGCCTGCGGGATGCCCTTCGGCTCCGGCTGCACCGCGTAACGCAGGCTGATGCCCCAGCGCGAGCCGTCGCCCAGAAGCTGCTCGAAGCGCGGCGTGTCCTGCGGCGTTGAGATCAGCAGGATGTCGCGGATGCCGGCGAGCATCAGCGTGGTCAGCGGGTAATACACCATCGGTTTGTCGTAGACCGGCAGCAGCTGCTTGGAGACCACCTGGGTTGCAGGGTAGAGCCTGGTGCCGGAGCCGCCGGCTAGGATTATGCCTTTCATGGTGACTGGTAATTGGTGATTGGTAATTGGTTTTTCAGGGACGGATGGTTTTGTGCAGGCCAGTTAGTAGGCGGGAAATGCGGTGGACCAAGGCAAAAACCGGATTGTCTTCTCTCACGTAACCCAAGTCTGAGGCAATCAATAACTGTGTTTCCAGCTCGCTGAGAGATCCTCTTGCGATACTCAGAAACTGTGCGAATTCCTTGTTTCCGGTGCGTGCGGCGCCTTCGGCGATATTGCTGGGGATCGAGATGGCTGAGCGGCGGATCTGCAAGGTCAAGCCATACATTTCGTCCTTGGGAAATCCTTTGGTAAGCAGGTAGATGTCGGTAACCAGTTTTCTGGACTGTTTCCAGGCTTCGAGCTTGTGGTGTCCACGTTCTTCCGGTGCATCGCCCATTGTGCCTCCGTGACCCACCAATTACCAATCACCAATTACCAGTCACCAGTTACCCACAAAGAGAATCTAGGCCCGAAACGGATTCCTCACTGTAAGCACATTATCGATGACCTGGCCGTCCTGCAGGTCTTCGGTGTAGAGCGTTGAGCAGCCTGCGTCGAGCGCGGCGGCAATGATGAGTGCATCATAGATTGAAAACCGGTATCGCTCGGCGATTTGCAAACCCCGCTGGTGGGTCTCGACAGTGATGGGTACAACCTCGCAGATGGTCATGATCGGTTCGAGCGCGTCACGCACTTCAGCCGCGGTCATGCCGAGTTTGCGCAGGGCGACTGCAGCAAATTCATTGAGCACTTGAACACTGATGGTTGCCCCAGCGGCGAGCGTCTCTTCTACCCGGTCAGCTTTCGCCGCATCGGCTGACAGCAGGTACAGCAATACATTGGTGTCGATAAACTGCTCAGCCACGCTCTTGTGCTTCCAGCCGGTCAAAGCGGAAGTCCGCGGGCAGGCGCCCCCGGTATTTTCTCAGCCGTGCCAGCAGCTCGCGCGCACCGGGTTTCCTGGAGATCTCGAACACGCCGCGCCCGGCGACCTGGATCTCGATGTCGTCGCCTTCCTTGAGACCCAGGGCCTCAATCACCGACGCGGGCAGGCGTACCGCCAGACTGTTGCCCCATTTGGAAATTTGCATGACCGTCTCCGACCGTATTGATATACATGAATAATTGTATATCTATCGGGCCCGGTCCGCTACTCGATCCTCCGGTTACCGACCGGCGTAGTTCGAGTCCACCCAGCGACGGTATTCGCCGGACTGCACGGAATCCACCCATTCCGGGTGTGACAGGTACCACTCGACGGTCTTGCGCAGCCCGGTTTCGAAGCGTTCGGCCGGTTGCCAGTCGAGCTCACGCCGGATCTTCCCGGCGTCGATCGCGTAGCGCCAGTCGTGTCCGGGCCGATCCTTGACGAAAGTGATCAGCTTCGCATGCGGCGCGCCAGCCGGATGCATTTCATCGAGGATCGCGCACAGGGCATGCACGACCTCGAGGTTGGTTTTCTCGCTGTTGCCGCCGATGTTGTAGGTCTCGCCCGGTTTGCCGCGGGCGATTGCCGCGCGGATGCCGGCACAGTGGTCGCCGACGTAGAGCCAGTCGCGCACGTTTTTGCCGTCGCCGTACACCGGCAGCGGCTTGCCGGCCAGTGCATTGAGGATCATCAGCGGGATCAGTTTCTCCGGGAACTGCAGCGGGCCGTAGTTGTTCGAGCAATTGGTGGTGACCGTCGGCAGTCCGTAGGTGTGGTGGTAGGCACGGACCAGGTGGTCGGATCCGGCCTTGGATGCGGCGTAGGGGCTGTTGGGCGCGTAGGCAGTGGTTTCGCTGAACGCAGGATCGTCGCTGCCCAGCGACCCGTAGACCTCGTCGGTGGAGACATGCAGGAAACGGAAGCGGCTTTTATCCGCCTCGGCGAGGGTGCCCCACCAGGCGCCGGTTTCCTCCAGCAGGCTGAAGGTGCCGACGACGTTGGTCTGCACGAATTCGCCGGGGCCGTGGATGGAGCGATCGACGTGGCTCTCGGCTGCGAAGTGGACGATGGCCCGTGGCTGGTGTTTTTTCAGCAGGTCGGACACCAGCATGCGGTCGTTGATGTCGCCCTTGACGAAAATGTGGCGTTCGTCTTTTTGCAGCGATGCGAGATTGGCCGGATTGCCGGCGTAGGTCAGCTTGTCGAGATTGACGACCGGCGTGCCTTCATGGGCAATCCAGTCGAGCACGAAATTGGCGCCGATGAAGCCCGCGCCGCCGGTGACCAGGATCATTTTGCTTGTCCCCGAGCGGGACGGCTGTCCTGGGTGAGGATGCCGGCGGACTTGAGCAAGCTGATGATCTGCTCCGCACAATGCGCTGCGTCGTGCGCGGCCGTATCCAGCACGAGTTCGGCGGCTTCAGGCGCTTCATAGGGAGCCGAGACGCCGGTGTAATCCTTGATTTCCCCGGCTTGTGCTTTCTTGTAGAAGCCCTTGGGATCGCGCTCTGCACAGACAGTGGCCGGGCAGTTGCAGTGAATCTCGAAAAAAGCGCCGGCGGGAATCCGTGCCCGGACCTTGTTGCGGCTTTCCCGGGTTGGCGACACGAAAGCGCAGAGCACGATCATGCCGGCATCGTAGACCAGTCGCGACAGCTCGCCGATGCGGCGCAGATGCTCGCTGCGGTGCTCGGGGCTGAAACCGAGGTCGGCGCTGAGTCCGTGGCGGACGTTGTCGCCGTCGAGCACATAGGCCTGGCAACCCATTGCGAACAGCTGTCGTTCGACTTCATGCGCGGTGGTGGATTTTCCGGAACCGGGAATGCCGGTGAACCACACGACCGCAGCCCGGTGGCCGTTGGCTGCTTCGCGCTGTTCGCGCGCTACCAGCGATGGGTGCCGGACGATATGGGGTTTGTTCACGAATACATGTCCGCTGGACGAAGAGAGGTCCTATATTTTATGCGGAACAAGCAGTTGGGTGTTGCTTCCCGCCCTGCATGCGCAATACATAAGAACAATGCCTGGCCCGGAGTACGGCCGCGTGGCCGGAGTCCGGGGACACGGTTGCCAATGGCATCAATCGACCCGGATTCCGCTTCGCTGCTTCCGGGCTACAACCCCGTGTGTGTTGGGATCGATGTAGCCCGGAGGAAGGCCGCAAGGCCGGAGTCCGGGGCCGCGGAAACTAATGGTGATGGACTGGCCTTGATTCCACTTGCTTGCCCGATCCAGGGTTTTTACTTTGCGGCGTCCCGGGGGATACGGGTACTAGAGGGCGAGTTATTCGCCCTGGCGGCCAGCGTCGTCAGACTGCGATTTTCAGTACCTTGGGCTGAGGTTGCTGGCGTGCCCGCCACAGATCATGGCCCGCCTGCATTTCGATCCACATTTCGGCGCTGGTGCCCAGCGCGGCTTCGAGCCGTAATGCCATCTCGGCACTGATGCCGGCGCGCCCGTTGAGCAGGGCTGACAGCGCCTGCCGCGTGACGCCGAGGCGCTTGGCCGCTTCCGTTACGCCCAGCGACTCCGGCAAATATTCCCGCAGTACTTCACCGGGATGCGCAGGGTTATGCATGCGGGTCATTCTAAAAATCCTTGTCAGTGATAATCCAGGTAATCGACCAATTCGGCATCCTTGCCTTCAAAACGGAAAATCAATCTCCAGTTGCCGTTGACAGTGATCGAGAAAAAACCTTTGAGGTCGCCACTCAACTTGTGCAAGCGCCAGCCGGGTGCATTCAAATCCCCGGAATTTTTCGCGTTATCCAGTGCCGTCAGCATGATTCGCAGTTTTGTCGCATGGCGGGCTTGAATGCCCGCTTTGCTGCCGGTCAGGAAAAACGCTTCAATGCCCTTGTGGCGAAAACTCCTAGGTCGATTGTAATGCGTAAAGTGACGCTTTACAGCGGGGGGGCTGGTTGCAGCACTGTTCCCAAGTGAACTTCTGTCGGGATGCATCCCGAAGCAAGGGGTAGCCCGGAGGAAGGCCGCAGGCCGGAGTCCGGGACCACGGTTGCCAATGGCATCAATCGACCCGGATTCCGCTTCGCTGCTTCCGGGCTACAACCCCGTGTGTGTTGGGATCGATGTAGCCCGGAGGAAGGCCGCAAGGCCGGAGTCCGGGACCACGGTTGCCAATGGCATCAATCGACCCGGATTCCGCTTCGCTGCTTCCGGGCTACAACCCCGTGTGTGTTGGGATCGATGTAGCCCGGAGGAAGGCCGCAAGGCCGGAGTCCGGGACCACGGTTGCCAATGGCATCAATCGACCCGGATTCCGCTTCGCTGCTTCCGGGCTACAACCCCGTGTGTGTTGGGATCGATGTAGCCCGGAGGAAGGCCGTAAGGCCGGAGTCCGGGAACGCAGTAGCCGATGGCAATGACCGCCTCGGACTAAGTGCAGGGCTGCACCCGGGCTGTGCCTTGCTTTTCTGTCCTCGAGTGCTAACCTGCGGCCCAGAGTTTCGGCAATCTTCAGAAAATATAAAGATACCGCGCCAATGCCGCGCATCCTGCTGATCAAAACCTCTTCGCTGGGCGATGTCGTGCACAACCTGCCGGTGGTTTCCGACATCGCGGCGGCCTTGCCCGGGGTCGCCGTCGACTGGGTGGTCGAGGAGGCCTTTGCCGCGATACCGCGTCTGCACCCGGGTGTTTCGCGGGTGCTGCCGCTTGCCCTGCGGCGCTGGCGGCGCACGCCCTGGCAGCCGCGGGTGTGGCGCGAGCTGCGGCAGTTCCTGCGCGAACTGCGCGCGCAGAACTATGACGCGGTGATCGATACCCAGGGCTTGTTCAAAAGCGCGTGGATCGCGTGCGCGGCACGCGGCCTGCGTCACGGGCTGGACCGCGCGAGTTCGCGCGAGCCGCTGGGCTGGTTTTACGATCATGTTCACGCTGTGCCCTGGGGGCCGAATGCGGTGGAGCGCAATCGCCGGCTTGCCGCGCTAGCCCTGGGCTACTCGTCGGCCGGGCCGGCACAGTACGGCATCCGCGCGGAGGGGCCCTTGCCGGTCGGGTTGGATGAAGGGCCGCATGCGGTGCTGCTGCATGCGACCAGCGCGGAACGCAAGCTGTGGCCGGAGGCGCACTGGATCGCGCTCGGCAACGCCCTGGCCTCGCGCGGACTGGTCTGCCTGCTGCCCTGGGGCACGCCGGCGGAATGTGAACGCAGCGAGCAATTGGCGGCGCAGATCCCGCGCGCCCGGGTGCCGCAGAGGCTGGGCATTGACGCATTGGCGCCGCTGCTGGCGCGCGCGCGCATCGTCGTCGGCACCGACACCGGCCTGGCCCATCTCGCCGGCGCGCTGGGCGCGCCGACCCTCGGCATTTACTGTGCGACCGAACCGTCGGCCACCGGGCTGTATGCCTGCCGGCAGGCGCGCAATCTCGGCGGACCCGGTGCTGCGCCCTCGGCAGAAGAAGTCATCACGGCGGCGCTGGAGTGGCTGGCATGAGTGTCGCGCGCTTCGCGTATTCATTGCTGTGGTACGTCGCCACGCCGCTGCTCCTGCTGCGGCTGCTGTGGCGCGCGCGGTGGCAGCCGGAGTATCTGGACCATGTGGCGGAGCGTTTCGGTTTTTATCGCGGCGCTGTCGACGCGGGACCGTGGATCTGGGTGCATGCGGTGTCGGTGGGCGAGACCCGTGCGGCGGCGCCGCTGATCCGCGCGCTGCAGGCGCGGTACCGCGGCCACCGCGTCCTGCTCACCCACATGACACCGACCGGGCGCGAGACCGGAGCCGCGCTGTTCGGCGACGGGGTGCTGCAGTGTTATCTGCCGTACGATCAGCCCGGTGCGGTGGCCCGTTTCCTCGCGCGTTTCCGCCCGGTGACCGGCGTGCTGATCGAAACCGAGATCTGGCCCAACCTGATCCATGCGGCGGCGGCACGGCGGATTCCGCTGTACCTGGTGAACGCCCGGCTGTCGGCGCGTTCGCAGGCGGGGTACCGTCGCACGGGCGCGCTGGCGCGTGACGCCTTGCGCGCGCTGACGGCGGTGACGGCGCAGACCGCCGCGGACGCGGAAAGACTGCGCGAACTCGGCGCGCCTGCGGTCACCGTCACCGGCAATCTCAAGTTCGACATCGAAGTGCCGGCGGAGCAGGTTGCCGCGGGCCGCGCGTTGCGCGCGGATCTCGGCGCGCGGCCGGTGCTGCTGGCGGCGAGCACGCGCGACGGTGAGGAGGCGCTGCTGCTCGATGCCGTGCAGCGCAACGGTCTCGGTGATGCGCTGCTGGTGATCGTGCCGCGGCATCCGCAGCGCTTTGATGCCGTCGCTGCGCTGGTGGCCGCGCGCGGGTTGCGGATGCAGCGACGCAGCTCGGACGCAGTGATTGCCGCGGACACGGCGGTGCTGCTCGGCGACAGCCTCGGCGAAATGTATTTCTATTACGCCGCCTGCGATGTGGCGCTGCTCGGCGGCAGTTTCCTGTCGTATGGCGCGCAGAACCTGATCGAGCCCTGCGCGCTGGGCAAGCCGGTGATCCTCGGGCCGTCGACTTACAATTTTGCGGAAGCGGCGGATGCCGCGGTGGCCGCAGGCGCCGCCCTGCGCGCGGCGGATTTCGACGAGGCCTTGCCGCTGTCCCTGCAGCTGGCGCGGGATGCGGAACGTCGCCGTGCGATGGCGCAGGCGGGATTGGCGTTTACCGATTCCTATCGCGGCGCGACGCAGCGGGTGATGCAGCAGCTGCTGATTCCGGAATCCGGCATCCGTAGCCCGGATGGAGCGCAGCGGAATCCGGGTCAGTCGCAGCCATAGGCCACCGTGGTCCCGGACTCAGGCCTGCGGCCTTCCTCCGGGCTACACAATTTCCGATGCGGTATGTATTTGTAGCCCGGATGGAGCGCAGCGGAATCCGGGTCAGTCGTAGCGATAGGCCACCGTGGTCCCGGACTCAGGCCTGCGGCCTTCCTCCGGGCTACGCGATTTCCGATGCGGTATGTATTTGTAGCCCGGATGGAGCGCAGCGGAATCCGGGTCAGTCGTAGCGATAGGCCACCGCGGCCCCGGACTCAGGCCTGCGGCCTTCCCCCGGGCTACGCAATATCCCCATGCATCGCGCACCGATCCACCGTCCGGGTTATTCGCCGTGTCGCTGCGACTTATCCTCGATCGGCACGCCGCCCCAATCCGCTGGCAGCTGTCCCGCGCGCACATATCGATGAAACGATGAATGCGGCCAATCGGCCACGCGTGCCACGTGACCGTGCTTCACCGGGTTGTAATGGATGTAATCCACGTGATGTGCAAAGTCCTGATCGTCCCGGATGGTGTGCTCCCAATACCGTGGCTGCCAGACGCCATACGTGCCGTCAGCGGATTGCCGTACCGGCACGCCGGATTTCGAGAGCGCGCGGCTGAAGCGGCTCTTGATTGCGCGCCATCGTTGCGCAAATTCCGCATCATCCGGCGGCAGGGTCCAGACCGCATGCAGGTGATCCGGCAATATCACCATCGCATCGATTTCAAATGGCTGCAATTGTTGGGTCTGGCGTAGTGCGTCCCGCAGCAGATCCACGTGTTTCACCAGCCAGTCCTTCTTACGGTCGAACAGGGTGACCGTGAAGAAATAGGTTCCGCCCGGAACGGGATTGCGACGGTAGCGCACCATCGCAAAAGTGTATTCCCCGATCGCTGGTGGAGCTATGGGTGAATCAGGTTACGGGGTTGTAGCCCGGATGGAGCGCAGCGGAATCCGGGGCAGTCGCCGCGATGGGCGACGGCGTTCCCGGACTCAGGCCTGCGGCCTTCCTCCGGGCTACGGGGTTCGATATAACTATTTGATTTTATTAGTATTTTTACTTTTCCAGCCAGCTGTTGACGCGTTCCAGGTCGGCTTCGCTGAGCTGGCCGGCTGCGGCCTTGAGGCGCAGCAGGGAGAGGATGTAGTTGTAACGGGCCTGCGCGAGGTCGCGCCGCGCGCTGAACAATTGCTGCTGCGCATTGAGCACGTCGACCTGGGTGCGCACGCCGACTTCCTGGCCGAGGCGCGTTGAATCGAGCGAGCTCTGGTTGGACACCAGTGCCGCTTCCAGCGCACGCACCTGCGCGATGCCGCTGGTGACGCCGAGATAACCCTGGCGCGCGGCGAGTTCCGCGGTGCGGTTTGCATTCTCGAGATCCTGGCGCGCCTTCAATTCGTTGGCGAGCGCTTCGCGCACGCGCGAGCTGATCGCGCCGCCCTGATACAGCGGGATCGCGAGTTGCAGGCCGATCACCTTGGAGCTGGTGTCGGTGCCCACGGCGCCCTGGGTGCCCGCGCCGGAGGAGGATTCGGTGACCGTGGCATAGGCATCGAGAGTCGGATGATGCGCGCCGCGGTTGCGCCGTACTTCCTGCGTGGATAGCTGGAGGCTTTCCCTTGCCGCGCGCACCTGCAGGCTCGCATTGCGCGCCTGTTCGACCCAGGATTCCATCGATGCCGGTTCCGGCGCCTGCAGCGTGAAGCGCTTGCCGAGCAGGGCAAGGCGAGGCGCAGCGCGGCCGATCAGCTGCTCCAGTGCGCGGTTGCGGACCTCGAGGTCGTTGCGCGCGGCGATTTCCTGCGCAGTGACCAGGTCGTAGCGGGCCTGCGCCTCGTGGGTGTCGGTGATGGTGGCGTTGCCGACTTCGAAATTGCGCTTGGCCTGCTCCAGCTGCTGGCCGATGGCGGCTTTCTGCGATTCGGCGAAGGCGACGCTGTCGCGCGCCAGCAGCACGTCGAAATAGGCCTGTGCGGCACGCAGGATCAGGTCCTGTTCGGCGACCGCGAGCTGCACATCGGCGAGCGCGACCTGGATCTTGCCCTGTTCGTAGGCGGCCAGGTTCTGCTGGCGGTAGATCGGCTGGGTGATCGAGATCGAGGCCGAGTTGGAATTGAACTGCGAATTGGTGCCGGGCTGGGTCGGGCTGCGGAAGTTCAGGTCACGGTCGTTATGCTGGGTGGAAGCGGACAGCGAGGCCTGGGGCAGCAGTCCGGCACGGCCCTGCGGCAGTTTTTCCTGTGCCGCGGTCCAGCTGGCGCGTGCGGCGCTGTACACCGGGTCCGAAGCGAGCGCTGCACGGTAAATTTCAAGCAGGTCGGCGGCGGTCGCCGGCGCGGCCTGAAGCAGCACGCAGGCGGTTAAAAGGCCGTTGAATAATCGACGCATGCCGGGTTTGACGTGTCAGAACACGAAACGTTGCAGCCGCGGCGCATTTTTCAGCGGCGGGATGCAGGTTTCGAAGAGGGTGACGCTGCGGAAGGCGTTGTTGCCGGCGCAGGTAATCAGCTGCGCCTGCATTGCCGGCGCAGTGCCGACGACAGCCAGCAGCCGTCCGCCGGGTTTCAGGCTCAACTGGAAACTTTCCGGCAGCACCGGCACCGAACCGGTCAGCACGATGACGTCGTAGGGGCCGTGCTTGTCCCAGCCGCGCGCGGCATCGCCGGTTTCGAGGGTGATGTTGCTGATGCCGGCTGCGGCGAGCTTCGGCGCTGCGGCACGCGTGAACTCGGACACGATGTCGACGCTGTAGACATGGCGGCCGAGGCTGGCGAGCAGAGCCGTCATATAGCCGCTGCCGGTACCGACTTCGAGGACTGAATCCCCGGCGCCTACGGCAAGTTCCTGCAGCATCCGGGCCTCGAGTTTCGGCGACAGCATGGTTTCGCCGTGGCCGAGCGGGATTTCAAGGTCGGCGAAAGCCAGCGCGCGGTGCTCGGCCGGCACGAAATCCTCGCGGCGCATCCGCATCAGCAGGTCGAGCACGGACGGATCGAGTACATCCCAGGGCCGGATCTGCTGTTCGACCATGTTGAAGCGGGCGTGCTCTATGTCGATGCGGGGTACGGTGGAGGTGATGCTGTTCATGGCCGGGCGGTGGCTTGTCTGGAACTTGTCGGAAACGGCGTTTCAGGTCTGAAACAGGTGCCGGAACGACCTTTCCGGCACCTTGCAATTATCCCATATTTCCTTTAGCGTAAACATCACACGTAGGGGTCCTGGCGACGGACATCGCCGGGTGAGAAAAACCCTTATAACCTGATACGGGTAATGCCGTCGTAGGGAAGCGTGGCGCAGGGTCCTGTCGTTTCCTCCGCTCGTGTTCCTCCCGCGGTTCCGCAGAGATTACGGAGCGAACCATGAATGCCAATCCCAAGTTCCTGAATGCAACGGCCCGCGTCGACGAAGGCACGGTCAAGCCCCTGCCCAATTCGCGCAAGGTCTACGTCGAGGGTTCGCGCCCCGACATCCGCGTGCCGATGCGCGAGATCACGCAGTCGGACACGCCGGCCTCGATGGGCGCGGAAAAGAATCCGCCGATTTTCGTTTACGACACTTCGGGTCCCTACACCGACCCGGCGGTGAAGATCGACATCCGCTCCGGATTGCCGGCATTGCGCCAGCCGTGGATCGAGGCGCGCGGCGACACCGAGGCCTTGACCGGCCCGAGCTCGCGCTACGGGCAGGAACGGCTGGCCGATCCCAAGCTTGCGAGCCTGCGCTTCAACCTGGCGCGCCAGCCGCGACGGGCTAAGCCCGGCATGAACGTGACCCAGATGCACTATGCGCGCAAGGGCATCATCACGCCGGAAATGGAATACATCGCGATCCGCGAGAACCAGCGCCGCGAGGGCCTCTCCGAGCTGCTGACCAAACAGCATCCCGGCCAGCATTTCGGTGCGGCGATTCCGAAAGTCATCACGCCCGAGTTCGTGCGCGACGAAGTGGCGCGCGGTCGCGCGATCATTCCGGTCAACATCAACCACCCGGAAATCGAGCCGATGATCATCGGCCGCAACTTCCTGGTGAAGATCAATGCCAACATCGGCAACTCGGCGGTGACCTCCGGCATCCAGGAAGAAGTCGAGAAAATGACCTGGGCGATCCGCTGGGGCGGCGACACGGTGATGGACCTCTCGACCGGCCAGCACATCCACGAGACCCGCGAGTGGATCATCCGCAACTCGCCGGTGCCTATCGGCACGGTGCCTATCTACCAGGCGCTGGAAAAGGTCGACGGCAAGGCCGAGGAACTGACCTGGGAAATCTACCGCGACACGCTGATCGAGCAGTGCGAGCAGGGCGTCGACTACTTCACGGTGCATGCCGGCGTGCGACTGCCCTACATCCCGATGACCGCGAAACGCATGACCGGCATCGTCTCGCGCGGCGGCTCGATCATGGCCAAGTGGTGCCTCGCACACCACAAGGAGAGCTTCCTCTACACCCACTTCGAGGAAATCTGCGAATTACTCAAGCAGTACGACGTCGCATTCTCGCTGGGCGATGGATTGCGCCCGGGCTCGATCTATGACGCCAATGACGAGGCGCAGCTGGCCGAGCTGAAGACTCTGGGCGAGCTCACCAAAATTGCGTGGAAACACGATGTGCAGACCATGATCGAAGGCCCGGGGCATGTGCCGATGCACATGATCAAGGAGAACATGGAGCTGCAGCTGAAGTACTGCGACGAGGCGCCGTTCTACACGCTGGGGCCGCTGACCACCGACATCGCGCCGGGCTACGACCACATCACCTCGGCGATCGGTGCGGCGATGATCGGCTGGTACGGCACGGCGATGCTGTGTTATGTCACGCCGAAAGAGCACCTCGGACTGCCTGACAAGAACGACGTCAAGGACGGCATCATGGCCTACAAGGTGGCGGCGCATGCCGCCGACCTCGGCAAGGGTCATCCCGGTGCGCAGATCCGCGACAATGCACTGTCGAAAGCGCGTTTCGAATTCCGCTGGGAGGACCAGTTCAACCTCGGCCTCGATCCGGACAAGGCGCGCGAGTTCCACGACGAGACGCTGCCGCAGCAGGGCGCGAAGCTGGCGCATTTCTGCTCGATGTGCGGGCCGCATTTCTGCTCGATGAAGATCACCCAGGACGTTCGCGATTACGCTGCGGCCCAGGGCGTCGCCGAGCAGGAGGCCTTGCAGAAGGGCATGCAGGACAAGGCGAAGGAGTTCGTCGAGCAGGGCGCCGAGGTTTACCGCAAGACCTGAGCTGCGGTGCACCATCCGCGGCGCCGCGCGTTAAAAGGGCTTTGGCAGGAGGAATTGATATGCCGCTGAAACGCAGATTGCTGGTGCTGGCCGTGGGCGGAATGCTGTCATCCGCGCTGCATGCCCGGGAACCGGCTGCCCCGGTCCTTCCAGAGCCGCAGCAGTTGTTCGGCGGCGTCGTGTCGGAGGACGACGTCGGCCTGCTCTTCGAACATCTGCGCGAGTCGATGCGTGCGACCGCCGAGGGGCGGGAGCCGCCGCCGATGCCTGAATCCCTGGCCCGCCGGCTGGAGGCCGCCGGCGGCGAGTTGCGCCTGCGCGGCCTGGATGCGGCCATGCTGCTGACCCGTTTCGTCGAGCATGCGGTGCGTGGCGCTGTCCGCGAACTGGCGCCGCCGTCGTCTTCGTCCCCCTCATATTGAATTGTCGCGAACTTCGCTGCAGTGCCCGGTGTCGTATCCGGCGCCCTGCTGATTTGCGTTTATTTGCCGCGGTTTCCCGCAGGATCCAATCTTGAACAAGAAAATCATGTTGATCGCCGCTGCGGTCCTGGCCCTGGGACTTGGCGGAGCCGCGTACTGGCATTTTTCCGGCGGGCAGGCGCAGCAGGGTTACCGCTTCGCGAAAATCGAGCGCGGCGACCTCGTCGCAGCGGTATCGTCCACCGGCACACTGAATCCCGTGGTCTCGGTACAGGTGGGCTCACAGGTTTCCGGCCAGATCAAGGAGATCTTCGTCGACTACAACTCGGTGGTGAAGATGGGCGACGTGATCGCCCGCATCGACCCCGAGTCGTTCATGCTGCGTGTGAACCAGGCAATGGCCGACCTCGAGGCCGGGCGTGCGACGGCAATGACCCAGCGCGCCAATCTCGGCGCGTTGCAGGCCGAGGTGTCGCGCGCGCAGGTGGCGCTGGCGGAAGCCGAACGCAACCTGAAGCGCAACCAGATGCTGGTGGAGAAGGGTTTCGTGTCGCAGGCCGCGCTGGAGACCGCGCAGTCGGCGGTGGCCACGGCGCGCGAACAGGTGAAAACCGCGCAGGCACAGCGCGCGGTGGGCGAGGCACAGGTGCGCAACGGCGAGGCCCTGGTGAAGCAGCGCGAATCGCAGCTTTCACAGGCGAAGGTGGATCTTGAACGCACGACCATCCGCGCGCCGGTGGACGGCATCGTCATTTCACGCAGCGTCGATGCCGGGCAGACCGTCGCAGCCAGCCTGCAGGCGCCGACGCTGTTCCTGATCGCGCGCAACCTGACCGACATGCAGGTCGAGGCCTCGATCGACGAGTCGGAGATCGGCCGCATCGCGGTGGGCCAGGATGCGACCTTCACCGTCGATTCATTCCCGGGGCGGACTTTCCGCGGCAAGATCACCCAGGTGCGCAAGGCGGCACTGGTGGTGCAGAACGTGGTGACTTACACGGCGATCATTTCCGCGCCCAATCCCGATCTCACCCTGCTGCCGGGCATGACCACCAATGTGCGCATCACGGTGGCGCGGCGCGAAGGCGCGCTGAAGCTGCCCAATGCGGCCCTGCGCTATCGTCCGCCCGGCGCCGAGGCGCCGGCCAAGTCGCAGAAGGGTTCTTCACCGCCGCAGGCATCGGGCGGCAGTGCGCCGAAGGGTGCCTCGGGCCAGGCCCAGGCCACCCGCGAGCGCCTGACCCGGGAGCTCGGCCTCAGCGCGGAGCAGGTGGAAAAGCTCGAGGCCATCCAGCGCGCCACCGCCGAGCGCATCGCCGCAATCAGCGTTGATGATCCGGCGCAGCGCAAAAAGGAGATCGGCCGCCTGCGTGCGCAGTCGCGCAGCGAGATATCCGCCATCCTGAACGACGAGCAGCGCGGGCGTTATGAGGCGATGGCCAGCGAGCAGCGTGGCGTTGCCACGCGCAGCGGCAGCGTGTGGGTTGTCGATGCCTCGGGCAAGCCGAAAAACGTCAACGTGCGCCTTGGCATCACCGACGGCAGCTTTACCGAGTTGCTGGGCGGCGACCTGAAAGAGGGCGACGCGGTGATCATCGGCAATCTCGCGGCGGGCGCGCGCAATGAAGCGAAGGGCAGTACCGGCCCGCGCTTCGGGTTCTGATCGTTTCCGACTTGCCCGGCGCCGAGGCCATGTCCACGCCACTGATCGTCACCCGCGGACTCGCCAAGTCGTACGAGCTTGGCGGCTATGTCGTGCATGCGCTGCGCGGGGTGTCCGTGGAAATCGAGCCCGGGGAATTCGTCGCGGTGATGGGACCCTCGGGCTCGGGCAAGTCGACGTTCATGAACCTGCTCGGCTGCCTCGACATTCCCGACAGCGGCGAGTACCTGCTCGCGGGCGAGCGTGTGTCCGGTCTGGACCGCGACGCGCTGGCCGCGATCCGCAACCGGCGCATCGGTTTCGTGTTCCAGAGCTTCAACCTGCTGCCGCGCACTTCCGCGCTGGAAAACATCTCGCTGCCGCTGCTCTACTGCGGCGTGCCCGCCGAGGAGCGCAACCGGCGGGCGGCGGCACGGCTTGCCGAAGTCGGCCTCGCCGAGCGCGGCCACCATCACCCGGCCCAGCTCTCCGGCGGCCAGCAGCAGCGCGTGGCGATCGCGCGGGCGCTGGTCAACGACCCGGTGCTGATCCTTGCCGACGAACCGACGGGCGCGCTCGACACCCTGACCAGCTGCGAGGTGATGGCGCTGCTGCAGCAACTCAATTCCCAGGGCATGACCGTGGTGCTGGTGACGCATGAGCGCGACATCGCGGATTTCGCGAAACGGGTGATCACTTTCCGCGACGGCGCAGTGGTCGAGGACCATGTTGTCGCCGCGCCCAAGGATGCCGCGGCGATGGCGGAGCGGCTGCGCGCGGTGCAGCCGCAGGCGGGGGCGAACGCATGAACGTGCTGGCCAGCATCCGCATTGCCCTGCGCGCGTTGCGCATCAACAAGCTGCGCAGCGCGCTGACCATGCTCGGCATCATCATCGGCGTCGCCGCGGTGATCACCATGATCGCGGTCGGTTCCGGCGCGCAGCAGCGCATCGAGGAGCAGATCAAGGGTCTCGGCACCAACCTGATCATCCTGATGCCGGGTTCGACCACTGCCGGCGGCGTGCGCATGGGCGCGGGCTCGCGCAACACGCTGACCGAGGAGGATGGTTATGCCATCCAGCGCGACATTCCCGGCGTGCAGGCCTCGGCGCCGACGCTGCGCGGCACCGGGCAGGTGGTTGGCGGCAGCGGCAACTGGTCAACCGTGTTCTACGGGGTGACCCCGGAGTATCTGGAGGCGCGCAACTGGGTCGTCGCCGAGGGCAAGGGTTTCGACATGGCGGACGTTGCCGGGGCTGCCAAGGTCGCTCTGCTCGGTGATACCGTCGCGCGCAGCCTGTTCGGCGATGCCGATCCGATCGGCCAGGTGATCCGCATCCGCAAGGTGCCGTTCACGGTGATCGGCACACTCGAGAAAAAAGGCCAGAGCCTGATGGGCCAGGACCAGGACGACATCATCCTGATGCCGATTTCGACCGCGCGCAAGCGCGTGCTCGGCCAGGGTGCCGGCCGGCTGCGCACCGTCGGTTCGGTGTCGATCAAGGTGCGCGACGGCGAGGACATGAAGGAAGTCGAGTCGCAGATCCGCGAGCTGATGCGCCAGCGCCACCGCATCCAGCAGGACCGCGAGGACGACTTCACGCTGCGCAACCTGTCCGAGGTTCTGGCGACCCGCGAGGAGTCGAGCCGCATCATGGGGTTGCTGCTCGCAGCAGTCGCCTCGGTCTCCCTGCTGGTCGGCGGCATCGGCATCATGAACATCATGCTGGTGTCGGTGACCGAACGTACCCGCGAGATCGGTTTGCGCATGGCGGTGGGCGCCCGCGGCCGCGACATCCTGACCCAGTTCCTGGTCGAGGCGATCACGCTGGCGCTGATCGGCGGCCTGCTCGGCATCGTGCTGGGCGTTGGCGGCTCGCTGGCGATCGGACAGTTTGCCGGCTGGCCGATCCATCTCGGCATCGAGCCCGTCGCACTGGCGGTGGGTTTCGCCGCAGCGATCGGCATCTTTTTCGGTTTCTATCCGGCGCGCAAGGCTTCGCTGTTGTTGCCGATTGAAGCCTTGAGATACGAGTGATTTTTAAAGTCGGTGATTGAGTGATTAGGTAATTAGGTGATTGGTTGATGGCAGCTGTCTCACCGTTTCCAATCACTTAATTACTTAATCACCTAATTACTGTATTCCCCGGTTGCTGAAGTAAAATCCGCAGATGGATCCCGTCCTGGCCCTCAAAGCCCTGATCATGGGCATCGTCGAAGGGCTCACCGAGTTTCTTCCGATCTCCAGCACCGGCCACCTGATCATTGCCGGCAGCCTGCTTGATTTCGATGACGGCAAGGGGCAGGTGTTCGAACTGGTCATCCAGACCGGTGCCATGCTCGCCGTGTGCTGGGAGTTCCGCGGGCGTTTTCTCGGTGTGCTGGGCGGCCTGGCCCGCGATGCCGGAGCGCAGCGTTTCGTGCTGAACCTGCTGGCGGCATTCATGCCGGCGGCGGTGATTGGACTGGCGCTGGGCGGGATGATCAAGGCGAACCTGTTCCACCCGGTGCCGGTGGCGCTGGCGCTGATCGTCGGCGGTTTCGTCATCCTCTGGGTCGAGCGGCGGGAGCAGCCGGTGCGCATTGATGACGTCGATTGCATGACCTGGCGCGATGCGCTGAAGGTAGGTTTTGCGCAGGCCTTCGCGCTGTTTCCGGGCGTGTCGCGCGCCGGCGCCACGATCATCGGCGGCATGATGTTCGGACTGTCGCGCCGTGCGGCCACCGAGTTTTCGTTCTTCCTCGCGGTGCCGACACTGGTGGCGGCGGGCGCCTACGATCTTTACAAGAACCGTGCGCTGCTGTCGGCCGATGATGTGGGTCTTTTCGGCATCGGCACCATCAGCGCTTTTGTCTCGGCATTCGTCTGCATCCGCTGGCTGATGCGTTATGTCGCCACCCATGATTTCCGGGTTTTTGCCTGGTACCGCATCATCTTCGGCCTGTTCATACTCGGCAGCGCGTACACCGGCCTCATCGTCTGGTAGGACCCGGCGCCCCGGGGCGCCGTGAATCAAATGGAACTCCGGTTTGGCTCCGGAGTCGGACTGGGAGAGGAGAAATCATGAAAAACACCGCAACGCTTTCCGATCCGAAGACCCGCCTGCAGATCCGCAATGCCACGCCGGCCGATGTGCCGGCGATCTGCGCGCTGAGCGAGCGCGTCTATGCCGAGGCCGGCATGAAGGGCTATTCAGCCGGCGCAATCACCGGCCAGATCAATATTTTTCCGGAAGGCCAGTTCGTCATCACCGTCGACGACAAGATCGTCGGTTATTGCGCGACCTTCATCACCCGCGGCGAGATCGCGCTGAAGCCGCATACCTGGGTCGAGATCACCGGCAACGGCTACGCGGCCCGCCATGACCCGGACGGAGACTGGCTCTACGGCATGGAGGTTTTTGTCGATCCGGACTACCGGGGCTACCACCTCGGCCAGCGCCTTTACAACCAGCGCAAGAAGCTGTGCGAGGAACGCAAGCTCGAGGGCATCGTGTTCGTCGGCCGGCTGCCGACGCTGGCGCGCAGGCTGAAACGCTTCGGCACGGCCGAGAACTATGTGCGCGAAATACAGCAGAAACGGCAGCGCGACCCGGTGCTGTCTTTCCAGCTGCGCAACCGCTTCGAAATCATTGGCGTGATCCCGGAGTACATCGCTGGCGACCAGCAGTCGCTGGGACACGGGGTGCACCTGGTCTGGCGCAATCCCAAGGCGCCGCAGCAAAAGGCCGGGGACAAGGCGCGCAGCTATTCCGGCGGCCGCCTTGCGGACACGGTTCGGGTCGGCACCGTGCAGTACATGCAGCGGCGGGTGCACTCCTTCGAGGAGTTCATCAAGTTCGTCGAATACTTTGTCGACGTGGTCGCCACCTACAACGGCGACTTCGTGGTGTTTCCGGAGTTGTTCACGCTGCAACTGCTGTCGATGGAGAACCAGGAAATGCGGCCTTCCGAGGCGATCGAGGCGCTGACCGAATACACGCCGCGTTTTCGCGAGGCGATGCGCGACCTTGCGTTGCGCCACAACATCAACATCATCGGCGGCTCGCATCCGACGCGGGTGGCCAGCGGCCGCGTCGAAAACATTTCCTACATTTTTCTGCGCGACGGCAGCATCCACGAGCAGCCGAAAATCCATCCGACTCCGAACGAGGTCGCCTGGTGGAACATCGAGGGCGGCGATTCGGTGGCCGCCATTGAAACTGATTGCGGCCCGATCGGCGTGCTGGTCTGCTACGACACCGAATTCCCTGAGGTGGTCCGGCACCTGACCGACCAGGGCATACACATCCTGTTCGTGCCCTTCTGCACCGATGAGCGACAGAGTTACCTGAGGGTGCGTTACTGCTGTCACGCGCGGGCGGTGGAGAACCAGATCTACGTGGTGATGTCGGGCAATGTCGGCAATCTGCCGAACGTCAGCAACATGGATATCCAGTATGCCCAGAGCTGCGTGCTGACGCCCTGTGATTTTCCGTTTGCCCGCGACGGCATCGCGGCAGACACCACGCCGAATGTCGAGACGGTGGCCATCGCCGACCTTCGCCCGGACACCCTGATCACCGCGCGCAACAACGGCACGGTGCGCAACCTGCGCGACCGCCGCCACGATCTCTACGGCGTGGTCTGGCGCGGCAAGTAGCCGCGCCGGCGCATACTCAGCCGCGTTTCAGCCCTGCACCCAGGGCAGTCCGGCTGCGCGCCAGCCGCCGACCGTGTTGCGGTGACCCTGGGGATCGCGATCACCCTCGAAACCTTCGAGCACGTTGTAGACCTCGCCATAGCCGGCCTGCAGCGCCAGCATCGCCGCGTTGTGCGAGCGCCCGCCGCTGCGGCAGATGAACAGCACCGGCGCTGCGGGGTCCGTCTTCTGTTCCAGTTCCTGCATGAATCCGGCGTTCGGCCGGTTGCCGGGGTAGCTGAGCAGCTCGATTTCGACGGCACCGGGAATGCGTCCGACCCAGTCCCACTCGGCGCGGGTGCGCACATCGACCAGCTGCGTGCCCGGTTGCGATTTCCAGATCTGGAAAGCTTCGGCGGGGGTCAGGGCGCCGCTGTAGGGCAGGCCCATCTGGTCGGCCCGCTGGCGGGCATTGGCGAGAATTTCTTCGGTGGAGTTCATGGTGTTTCCTTGAGCGGGAGCGGTGATTGTTGCGGGTGGCGAATTCTAACTGGAGCCATGGACCGGGCGCGTGCACTATAATGAGGCGCAACCGGTAGAGCCGCACTGAATCAGTGCATCTCCTGCGGGCTTGTGGATAAATAATTGTTTATAATCAAATAGTTATTAATGCACCGCGGTGGTACACATCCTGCTCGATAGGGCTGCGGAGCTGTTCAACCTTTTATAAATCGTTCGCAATCGTTAGGAGAGTTCGATGGGAAGCACTGCCGATGTCATGAAAATGCTCAAGGACAACGAAGTCAAGTTCGTTGACCTGCGCTTTACCGATACCCGTGGCAAGGAACAGCATGTGTCCGTGCCCAGCAAGGTGTTTGAAGAGGACAAGTTCACCGACGGTCATGCCTTCGACGGTTCCTCGATCGCCGGCTGGAAAGGCATCCAGGCTTCCGACATGCTGCTGATGCCCGATCCGGATTCGGCGCGCATGGATCCCTTCACCGACGAGTCCACGCTGATTCTGACCTGCGACGTGATCGAACCGTCGGACGGCAAGGGTTATGACCGCGATCCGCGCTCGATCGCCAAGCGTGCAGAGGCCTACCTCAAGTCGACCGGCATCGGCGACACCGCCTACTTCGGTCCGGAGCCGGAATTTTTCGTGTTCGACTCGGTGATGTGGCGCGTCGACATGTCTGGCGCTTCGGTCAAGATCAGGACCGGTGAAGCGCCCTGGTCCTCCGAGGAGGAAAACGACGGCGGCAACATGGGCCATCGTCCGGCGGTCAAGGGTGGCTATTTCCCGGTGCCCCCGGTCGACTCGCTGCAGGACATCCGCTCGGCGATGTGCCTTGCCCTCGAAGAGCAGGGCGTGCCGGTGGAAGTACATCACCACGAAGTTGCCGCGCCGGGCCAGTGCGAGATCGGTACCATGTTCTCGAGCCTGGTCAAACGCGCCGACTGGAACCAGATTCTCAAGTACACCGTGCACAACGTCGCCCATTCCTACGGCAAGACCGCGACCTTCATGCCGAAGCCCATCGTTGGCGACAACGGCTCGGGCATGCACGTGCACCAGTCGGTGTGGAAGGGCGGTCAGAACCTGTTCAGCGGCAACGGTTATGCCGGCCTGTCCGAACTCGCGTTGTACTACATCGGCGGCATCATCAAGCATGCCCGTGCGCTGAATGCGATCACCAATCCGGGCACCAACTCGTACAAGCGCCTGGTGCCGGGCTTCGAGGCACCGATCAACCTCGCCTATTCGGCGCGCAACCGCTCGGCCTCGATCCGCATTCCGCATGTTGCGAGCCCGAAGGCGCGCCGCATCGAAGTGCGCTTCCCGGATCCGACGGCGAATCCGTACCTCGCGTTCGCCGCGATGCTGATGGCCGGCCTCGACGGCATCCAGAACAAGATCCACCCCGGCGACGCGGTCGACAAGAACCTCTATGACCTGCCGCCGGAAGAGGCGAAGAAAGTGCCGAATGTCTGCTCTTCGCTGGATCAGGCGCTGGAATGCCTCGACAAGGATCGCGAGTTCCTGACCCGCGGCGGCGTGTTCTCCAACGACATGATCGATGCCTACATCGAACTGAAGATGGAAGAGGTCACCGCTTTCCGCATGACCACGCATCCGCTCGAGTTCCAGCTGTACTACAGCCTCTGATCGAGTGCGCACCGGCAAAAGGGCGGGCCAGTGTCCGCCCTTTTGTTTTTCCGGCCGGATTGCGACTTTTTCTTTACTGACATAGACTTAGCTGATATCTCTTCATGCTGCAGGTCAACCACGCGGCCACTGTTTCCGTTGCAGGAAACACTCGCTTTGTAGCAGGCTCAACCGGGGTTATCGATGCGTTTGCTGATGCTTTTCGTGCTGTTGCTGGGAATCACCGGTCCTGCGCGGGCCGATATCTGGGAATGTATCGACAGCAGCGGCAACAAGCGCTTCACCAACCTGAAATCGGAGTCGGCAGGCTGCAAGCCGATGAACCTGCCGCCGATATCGAGCGTACCCGCGCCCAAACCGCAGGCTCAGCCGCAGACCAAGGTCGCACCGGCCAAGCCGCAGGCCACGCCCGGCAGCTTCCCCAAGGTCGATGCGCCGACGCAGCAGCAGCGGGATGCGGAACGCCGCAAGATCCTCGAACAGGAACTGGCCAACGAGCAGAAGCTGCTCGACCAGGCGCGCAAGGAGCTGGCCGAGCAGGAAGCCATCCGCCTCGGCAGCGAACGCAATTACCAGCGCGTGCTGGACCGTCTGGAGCCCTTCCAGAAGAAGGTCGCGCTGCACGAAAGCAACATCGCGAACCTGCGCAAGGAACTGGGCTCGCTGCGCTAGCGGGCCGCAGCAAAGGCCCGCAGCAGTCCGGCATCCCGGCCGGGCGTCCAATTTTTTCTTTTTCTCCCACCCCCCTGCGGGGTTCTGCGCCTGGCGTGCTTTTTGCTCAAGCACGCCATGAACTCCGGTCATGAATCCCACCCAGCTGAGCGGACTCGATCTGCTGGCGACGGCGGTGGTCGTGGCGGATGACAACAATGCCGTGATCCACATGAATCCCGCAGCGGAAAATCTGTTCGAGGCTTCAGCCACCCACCTGGCGGGGCTGACGCTCGAGCGCCTGTTCGGCGACAACGCCGTGCTGGCGTCGGCGATCAGCTATGCGCATGCCAACAATTGCAGCTATACCGAGCACGAGGTCGAATTCACGGTCAACGGCCGGCTGCGGCTGAACCTCGCCTGCACCGTCAGCCCGACCGAGCTTGGCGGAAGCGGCGAAGGCACCCTGCTCGAGTTCCGCCAGATCGACCGCCAGCTGCGGGTCGAGCGCGAGGCCCGCCTGCTCGAGCAGAGCCAGGCGCACCGCGAGCTGATCCGCAATCTCGCGCATGAAATCAAGAACCCGCTGGGCGGCATCCGCGGCGCGGCGCAGCTGCTCGACCGCGAACTCGAGCGCCCCGATCTGCACGAGTACACCCAGGTCATCATCAAGGAGTCCGACCGTCTGCAGTCGCTGATGGACCGGCTGCTGACGCCGCACCGTCTGCCGCTTCCCGGTCCCGTGAACATCCACGAGGTGCTGGAGCGCGTGAGGAGCGTCATCCTTGCCGAGTTTCCCGGCATCCGCGTGCGCCGTGACTACGACACCAGCATGCCGCTGCTGACCGGGGACCGAGAACAGCTGATCCAGGCCGTGCTCAACATCGCGCGCAATGCCGCGCAGGCGATCCGCGGCAGCAGCATGGACATTGCCGCCGGCGAGATACGCCTGAAAACCCGCATCGCGCGCCAGGTGACGCTGGCCCGCCGCCGCTACCGCCATGCGGTGCAGCTCGAAATCATCGACAACGGTCCGGGCATTCCCGAGCCGATGCGTGAACGCGTTTTCCAGCCGCTGATTTCCGGGCGCGAGGGTGGCAGCGGCCTCGGCCTCACCATCGCGCACAATTTCGTCACCCAGCACCAGGGCACCATCACTTTCGAAACCGCGCCGGGCAGGACCTGCTTCACGTTGCTGCTGCCGGTGCAGGACGATCCAAAGGCGCCGCGTCAGGCCGAGCGCCAGCCGCCCGCACCCCGAACCCAATAATGATTGCGAAAAGCCATGAAACCAGTCTGGATCATTGACGACGACCGTTCGATACGCTGGGTGTTCGAGAAGGCCCTGACCCGGGAAAACATCGCATTCAAGGTTTTTTCGTCGGCCCGCGAGGCGCTCGCCGCGCTCGACGAGGAAGTGCCGCAGGTCGTGGTCAGCGACATCCGCATGCCGGGCGAATCGGGACTCGAACTGCTGCAGCAGGCGAAGACGCGGCATCCCTCGCTGCCGGTGATCATCATGACGGCCTATTCCGACCTGGAGAGCGCGGTGACCGCGTTCCAGGGCGGCGCCTACGAGTACCTGCCCAAACCCTTCGACGTCGATCATGCGGTCGAACTGATCCGCCGCGCGATGGACGAGAGCGTGCGCCAGGACAGCGCCGGCGAGATCAGTGAGTCGGTGCCCGAGATCCTCGGCCAGGCGCCGTCGATGCAGGAGGTGTTCCGCGCGATCGGCCGGTTGTCGCAGTCACATGCGACGGTACTGATCACCGGCGAATCGGGTACCGGCAAGGAACTGGTGGCAAGTGCCCTGCATCGCCACAGTCCGCGCGCCGGACGACCCTTCATCGCGATCAACACCGCGGCGATTCCCAAGGAACTGCTGGAGTCCGAGCTCTTCGGCCACGAACGCGGCGCCTTCACCGGCGCGCAGACCATGCGCCGCGGCCGTTTTGAACAGGCCGAAGGCGGCACGCTGTTCCTCGACGAGATCGGCGACATGCCGCAGGAGCTGCAGACGCGGCTGTTGCGCGTGCTGTCCGACGGCAATTTCTACCGCGTCGGCGGACACCAGCCGATACGCGCCAATGTGCGGGTGATTGCGGCCACCCACCAGGACCTCGAGGCCCGGGTCAAGCAGGGACTGTTTCGCGAGGACCTGTTCCACCGGCTCAACGTCATCCGTCTGCGCCTGCCGGCACTGCGCGAGCGGCGTGAGGACATACCGCTGCTGGCACGTTATTTCCTGCAGAAAAGCGCGCGTGACCTCGGTGTCGAGCCGAAACGGCTGGCCGAAGCGACGCTCAAGTACCTCTCGGCGCAGGATCTGCCGGGCAATGTGCGCCAGCTCGAGAACCTCTGCCACTGGCTGACGGTGATGGCCCCCGCGGCGACCATCGAAGTCAAGGACCTGCCGCCGGAGATGCGCGCCCAGCCCGCGGTTGCGGGGGGCGAGGACTGGGTCGCTGCGCTCGGCCGTGAAGCCGAACAGCGGCTGCACCGCGGCGAGACCGGGATCATGGGAGAACTCACCCAGCAGTTCGAAAAAGCGCTGATCCTGAAAGCGCTGGCGCAGACCGGCGGGCGCCGCATCGAGGCGGCACAGCTGCTGGGCCTCGGCCGCAACACGCTGACCCGGAAAATCCAGGAACTGAAAATCGAGCCCGGACGCGGCGAAGACGCGGTGTAACATTTCCCGGGAACATTTTTCCGGGAGTGCGGCATGGCGTCACGCTACGACTACGACCTGATCACCCTCGGCGGCGGTTCCGGTGGCGTTCGCGCGAGCCGCATGGCGGCGGCGTTCGGTGCGCGCGTCGCGCTGGTTGAAGCGGCAGCCCTTGGCGGAACCTGTGTCAACGCCGGCTGCATTCCCAAGAAACTGTTTTCATACGCCGCCGGATTTGCCGCCGATTTTCATGATGCGGCGGGGTACGGCTGGCGTGTGCCGCAACCGGACTTCGACTGGCCGGCGCTGCGTGTCGCCAAGGACCGCGAGATCTCGCGCCTGAACGGTGTCTACGCGAAGCTGCTGGGTGACGCCGGCGTGCAGCTGATCGCGGGCCGCGCGGTGATCCGCGATGCGCATACGGTCGAGGTTGCCGGACGCCGTCTCAGCGCGGAGCATCTGCTGGTGGCGACCGGTGGCCGCGCGCTGAGGCCGGCCATTCCGGGCGCGGAGCTCGGCATCACCTCCGACGAAGTCTTTCATCTCGCGACCCTGCCGCGCCGCGCGCTTCTGATCGGCGGCGGCTATATCGCGGTCGAATTCGCCTCGATATTCAGCGGCCTCGGCGTCGAGACCACGCTGGTGCATCGCGGCAGTCAGCTGCTGCGCGGTTTTGACGGGGATGTCGCCGCGGTGCTGACCGCGGAGTTGCAGCGACAGGGCGTGCGGCTGGTGCTCGAAGAGTCGCCCGTCGCCGTGACGCGTGACGGCGGCGGCTTGCGCCTGGCCCTGGCATCGGGCCGGCAACTGGAGGCGGACCTGGTGATGTTTGCCACCGGGCGCAGTCCCAATGTCGGGGGCCTCGGACTCGAGGCTGCGGGCCTCGTCCCGAATGATCGCGGTGCGATAGCGGTGGATGCGCATTACCGCAGCGCGGTGCCTTCCGTGCATGCGGTAGGCGACGTCCTTGGCCGCGTGCAGCTGACGCCGGTGGCGATAGCCGAGGGTGCGGCGCTTGCGCGCACGCTGTTCGGCGGCCAGCCGTCGACGGTCAACTACGACAATATTCCGACCGCGGTATTCAGCCATCCCCATGTCGGTACCGTGGGTCTTGCCGAAGAGGAGGCGCGCCGGCGCTACGCCGACGTGAAAGTCTATCGCAGCAGCTTCCGCCCGTTGAAGGCGACGCTGTCCGGCGATGCCGGCAAGGTGTTCATCAAGCTGGTGGTGGACGGCGCTTCGGATCGTGTCGTGGGCGCGCACATGGTCGGCGCCGAGGCCGGGGAAATCATCCAGGGCCTTGCTGTCGCGATGAACTGCGGCGCGACCAAGGCGCAGTTCGACGCCACCATCGGCATTCACCCGACGACAGCGGAGGAATTCGTCACCCTGCGCGGCTGAGCCGCGTGGCGGGGGTCAGCTGAATTCGGCGACGACCGGCGCGTGGTCCGAGGGCCGTTCGTTGCGCCGCGGCTCGATGTCGACGACACAGGACCTGCAGCCCTGCGCCAGCGTTTCCGAGGCGAGGATATGGTCTATGCGCAGACCCATCTTGCGGCGGAAGGCGTTCATCCGGTAGTCCCACCAGGTGAAGGACCGTTCGGGCTGATCGAACAGCCGGAAGGTGTCCTTGAGGCCGAGCGCGGCGAGTCCTTCGAATGCGGCGCGTTCCGCGTCGCTGCACAGCACCTTGCCGGCCCAGGCCTGGGGATCGTGGACATCGGCGTCGCCCGGCGCGATGTTGAAGTCGCCGAGCAGGGCCAGCCGGGGATGCCGTTCAAGCTCCGCGCGCAGCCATCCGGTCAGCGCGGCCAGCCAGCCCAGCTTGTAGCGATACTTGTCGGAGTCCACCGCTTCGCCGTTGGGGACGTAGATGCAGATGACGCGCGTGTCGTCGAGCGTGGCGGCAATCACCCGCTTCTGCGGGTCGTCGAAACCCGGAATGCCGGCGTCACCGGCAACCGGCTTGCGCGTCAGGATGGCGACGCCGTTATAGGTTTTCTGGCCGCTGAACGCGGCGTGGTAGCCGGCGGCCTCGATCTCGGCCTGCGGGAACTTGTCATCCTCGAGCTTGGTTTCCTGCAGGCACAGCGCATCGGGCTGCTGCGCCGCCAGCCAGTCGAGCACCTGTGGCAGCCGGACCTTCAGTGAGTTGACGTTCCAGGTGGCCAGCTTCATGGTGCCGGTGCGGCCGGCGTTGCGCCGGCTTCACCGGGCACCAGCGGTGCAGTCGTTGCAGCCGGCGGTTTTGCCGGCGCCGGCGCTGCGGGGGGCTTCGGCGGGGTGTAGCCGGGCAGCGCCTGGCTCGCGTAGCCCGCGCTGTCGAGCGCGCGGTCCCATGCGCCTGCCTCGTAGCCGGTCAGACGTTCGCGGCCGACGAAGAGCAGCGGAACCTGCATGCCGCCGTTGGTCAGCTTCCGGTAGCCCTCGACATCATGCTGCGGATCTTTCGGCGTGAACGGGATGCCGCGACGCACCAGGTGCGCGCGCGCCTTGTCGCAGCCTTCGCCGCAATTGCCGGCATAGAGCGTGACCGGGAAATTCCTCACCGCCTGCTGCTGGCTGTAGGGCAGGGTCGAGGTTTCGATGACGCTGCCGCCGACGCTGCGCTTCTCGACTTTCTTCGCAGTGGCCGGCGGGGGTGTGTCGCGCCATTCGACGCGGCCCTTGTCGTCAACCCAGCGGTACAGCTGCGCCGCCTGTGCCGGGATCGCGAGTGCCAGCGCGGCGAGCAGAACAGTTGTTTTGGTCATGTCGGTCACCTCCCGGAAGTAGGGCTGTGCGGCCCGGATGTGTATCCTGCCGCAGGCCGCATGATACCGCGGCCTGCGGCAGCGTGATCCGGCTTCAGGCGGTTTCGGCGACCATGCCGTTGTGGCGCAGCAGGGCGTCGATTTTCGGTTCGCGTCCGCGGAAGGCGACGAAGGATTCCAGCGCCGGGCGGCTGCCGCCCACTGCAAGTACCTCATCCCAGAAGCGCATGCCGGTCTGCGGGTCGAGCACGCCGTTTTCCTCGAACAGGCTGTAGGCGTCCGCCGACAGCACTTCGGCCCACTTGTAGCTGTAGTAGCCCGCGGCATAACCGCCGGCAAAGATGTGCGAGAAATTGTTGGGGAAGCGGTTGTAATCCGGAGGGAAGACCACGGCGACCTCGCGACGCACTTCGTCGAGCAGTTGCAGCGCGGTGCGGCCGCTCGCCGGGTCGAAGTCATGATGCAGGTGCAGGTCAAACAGCGCGAACTCGATCTGGCGCAGCGTCTGCATGCCGCTCTGGAAATTCTTCGCGGCGAGCATTTTTTCGAACAGCGCTTTCGGCAGCGTGGCGCCGCTGTCGACGTGGCGGGTCATCGGCGCCACGACATTCCATTCCCAGCAGAAGTTTTCCATGAACTGGCTGGGCAGCTCGACGGCATCCCATTCCACGCCGTTGATGCCGGACACGCCGAGATGGTCGACGCGGGTCAGCAGGTGATGCAGGCCGTGTCCGAACTCGTGAAACAGCGTGATCACCTCGTCGTGGGTGAACAGCGCCGGGCGTCCGCCGACGGGGGCGGAAAAATTGCAGTTGAGATAGGCCACCGGCGACTGGATGCCCTGCGATGTCGTGCGGCGGGTGATGGCGTCATCCATCCACGCGCCGCCGCGCTTGCTAGGGCGCGCATAGAGGTCGAGGTAGAACTGGCCGACCAGGCTGCCCTTGCGGTCGCGGATCGAATAGAAACGCACGTCGGGGTGCCATTGCGGCGCCTCGGTTTGCCCGATGCTGAGACCGTACAGCGTTTCCACCAGCTTGAACATGCCGGGCAGCACCGTGGTTTCGGGGAAATACTGCTTGACCTCGTTTTCGGAGAAGGCGTAACGCGCGATGCGCAGCTTCTCCGAGACATAGGCGTAGTCCCAGGCCTGGAGCTGCGCCATGCCCAGTTCCCGGCGTGCGAACTCCTGGAGCTCGGCGAGGTCGCGCTGCGCGTGGGGCTTTGCGCGTGTGGCCAGCTCGCGCAGGAACTTCAGCACCTGCGCCGGCGTATCCGCCATTTTTGCTTCCAGCGACAGTTCGGCATAACTGGCAAAACCCAGCAGCTGCGCCAGTTCGCGGCGCAGGGCGACGATTTCGGCGATCAGCGGCGTGTTGTCGAGTTTTGCATCGCCGAATTCGGAGGCGCGGGTGACATAGGCGCGGTAGAGGCGTTCGCGCAGGGCGGCGTTGTCCGCGTACTGCAGCACCGGCAGGTAGGAGGGTGCATGCAGGGTGAATTTCCAGCCGGCCTTCTTGTCGGCTTCTGCCGCGGCGCGTGCAGCCTCTTTGGCGTCTTCAGGCAGCCCCGCCAGTTCGGCGGCGTCGGTGACGAGGTGTGACCAGGCATTGGTGGCGTCGAGCAGGTTGTCGCTGAAGCGTGAGGTCAGGGATGACAGCCGGTCGCTGATCTCGGTGTAACGCTGCTTGCCGGCGGGCGGCAGCTCGGCGCCGCCGAGGCGGAAATCACGCAATTCGTTGTCGATGATTTTTTTCTGGGACGGCGACAGCGCAGCCCAATTCGTACCCGAGCGCAGCGTCTTGAACCTGCGGTAAAGCCCTTCGTGCTGTCCGAGCTCGGTGTGGTACTGGGTGATCTTCGGCAGCGCCGAGTTGTAGGCCTCGCGCAGCTCCGGGCTGTTCATCACCGCATTGAGATGGCCGACCTGGCCCCAGGCCCGATGCAGCCTTTCGTTGGCGTCTTCCAGCGGGCCGGCGAAATTCTCCCAGGTCGGTTCCGCAGTGTCCGTCGCCAGGCTTTCGATCAGTGAGCGGTTTTCGGCGAGCAGCTGGTCGATCGCGGGTGCGACATGCGCCGGCTGGAAATCGGCAAAACGGGGTAGTCCCGAAAAATCGAGCAATGGATTCATGGTGTTCAGAGTGGTCCGGAAGTGGTCAGCAATGTGACCGTTGAAACGAAACTTAGTTTAACCGGCAGTCTTCGGGCCGGGCGCAGGGATAGTAGGCAACTATTTGTTTTTATTGATATTTTTTTCGTAAACAATGGTGCCGCCGACCAGCGTGTGGCTGACCCTGCCGCAGAGCTCGATGCCGGAGTAGGGCGTGTTCTTGCCCTGGCTGCGCAGTGCGCCGGGTTCCACGCGCCAGTAGTGGGCCGGATCGAAAATGCAGATGTCGGCTGCTGCGCCCACGGCCAGATGGCCGGCGTCTATGCCGAGAATGGCCGCGGGTTTCGCGGTGATGCGGTCGATTGCCGCCGACAGTGGCAGGCCGGATTCGGCGGCCCATTTCAGTGCCAGCGGCAGCAGCAGTTCGACGCCGGTGGCGCCGGCCTCGGCTTCCGAAAACGGCACCTGCTTGACGTCTTCGTCGACGGGGGTGTGGTCGGAGCACAAGGCGTCGATGCTGCCGTCGGCGAGGCCGGCGCGCAGTGCATCCCGGTCGCGCAAACTGCGCAGCGGTGGCGACAGGTGGCAATTGGGATCGAAATAACCGATGTCCATCTCCGACAGGTGGGCGTGATGGATGCCGATATCGCAGCTCACGGGCAGACCGCGTGCCTTGGCGTCACGCACCATCGCGACACCCTCGGCCGAGGACAGCCGGGCGATGTGGATGCGCGCCCCGGTTTCGCGGGCGAGGATCAGGATGGTCGACAGCGCGATCACTTCGGCAGTAGACGGGATTGCCGGCAGGCCGAGCCGGGTGGCGACCTCGCCGTCGTGGGCCACGCCGTGGCCGGCCAGCGCCGGGTCCTGCGGGCGCAGCCAGACCGGAAAACCGAAAGTCGCGGCGTATTCCAGCGCGTGCATCAGTACTTGGGTGTCGGCGAAGGGCGCTTCGGCCTGCGAAAACGCAACACAGCCGGCATCGCGCAACTCCGCCATTTCGGTGAGGCGCGCGCCTTTCAGGCCCACCGTCAGCGCACCGACCGGGTAGACATGCGCCTGGTTCAGGTTCTTGGCGCGGAACTTGAGCATTTCCACCAGACCGGGTTCGTCGAGTGCCGGATCGGTGTCGGGCGGACAGGCGAGGCTGGTGACGCCGCCGGCGATGGCCGCCTCCATTTCGGATTCCAGCGTCGCCATGTACTCGTAGCCGGGTTCGCGCAGCCGCACCGCCAGGTCGACCAGACCCGGGCAGACGATTTTTCCCGCGGCGTCGATGACCCGGTTGGCGCTGAACCCGGCCGGCGCTTCGCCGACCGCGACTACCTTGCCGGCGGCGAGATAGAGGTCGCGCTGGGCGTCGACGCCGTTCCTGGGATCGATCAGGCGGCCGGAGCGGATGTGGATCTTCATCGGGAAGGCCTTGCCCGGAACGATGAGTGATGAGTGATGACAAGGGCACACTTGAAGCGAAGCAGTGATGAGCGGCGCCTGATCACCGATGTGTGGTTTGTGTTCATCGTTCCGCACTCATCGATCATCGCTGGCCCCCTGCAAGAATGCTCATCACGGCCATGCGAATGGCGATGCCGAAGGTGACCTGCGGCAGGATCACCGACTGTTTGCCGTCGGCGACGCTGGAGTCGATCTCGACACCGCGATTCATCGGTCCGGGATGCAGCACGATCGCGTCGGGCTTGGCCAGCGCGAGCTTGTCCTCGGTAAGGCCGTAGTATTTGTAGAACTCCTGCGCCGAGGGCAGCAGCGCGCCCTTCATGCGCTCGTTCTGCAGGCGCAGCATCATCACCACGTCGACGTCCTTCAGGCCCTGGCGCATGTCTGCGTAGACCTGTACGCCGAGCCGCTCCACATGCGTGGGCAGCAGGGTTTTCGGCCCGATCACGCGGATCTCCGGGCAGCCCAGCGTGGTCAGCGCATGGATCTGCGAGCGCGCGACCCGCGAATGCAGGATGTCGCCGACGATGGCCACGCGCAGCTTCGTGAAGTCGCCTTTGTAATGGCGGATGGTGTACATGTCGAGCAGGCCCTGCGTCGGGTGCGCATGGCGCCCGTCGCCGGCGTTGACGACATGGATGTCCGGCGCAACGTGCTTGGCGATCATGTACGGCGCGCCGCTGGCGGCATGGCGCACGATGAACATGTCCGCCTGCATCGCCGCGAGATTGGCCACCGTGTCGAGCACCGATTCGCCCTTGCTCTGCGAGGACACGTTGATCGCGAGGTTGATCACATCGGCCGACAGCCGCTTGGCGGCGATCTCGAAGGTGGTTCGGGTGCGCGTCGACGGTTCGAAGAACAGGTTGAACACCGCCTTGCCGCGCAGCAGCGGCACTTTCTTCACTTCGCGCTGAGTGACGCCGACGAAGGATTCCGCGGTGTCAAGGATCTGCCGCAGCACGTCGGCCGGCAGTCCCTCCAGCGACAGCAGGTGGTGCAGTTCGCCGTTCTTGTTCAGCTGCGGATTGGCAGGGTCTAGCCACATTGCCTTCAGTTCCTGGTCAGCTGCAGGGAGAGCCTGCCCTGCGCGTCGCGCGCCAGTTCGATGCTTTCGTCGGCGCTCGCGCTGACTGCCGCGCCGGAGAAATCCGCGCTGATCGGCAGTTCGCGTCCGCCGCGGTCGACCAGCGCCGCCAGGCGGATGCGGGCGGGGCGGCCGTAATCGAAGAGTTCGTTCATCGCGGCGCGGATGGTGCGCCCGGTGTAGAGCACGTCGTCGACGATGATCAGGTCGCAGCCGTCGACATCGAAGGGAATGTCCGAACTCTTGACGTTGCGGCGCAGGCCCTTCCTGCTGAAATCGTCGCGGTAGAAGGAGACGTCGAGGGTACCGAGGGGAAGCCGCAGGCCCAGCGCCTGGTGCAGGCGTTCGGCGAGCCATACGCCGCCGGTATGAATGCCGACCAGTCCGGTGTCCGGCCCGACAGCGGGCCGCATCCGGTCGGTCAGAGATGCGAGCAGCTGCTCTGCATCGGGAAGCGGGTTAGCCGGCATGGCGGGCCGTAGCCTAACACAATCGCCGCGTCGCCAAAATGCCTGCGAGGGCTCAGGCGGCTGTTTGCGGCGGAGTGGTGAACCAGCTGCGGAGGATTTCGGCGGCGGCTGCGGCGTCGAGCATCGCTGCGCGCCGGCCGGCCGCTGTGCCGCCCTCGCGCAGCGCCCATTCGGCGGCCTGCGAGCTGAGCCGCTCGTCGACATAGTCGACGGCGATGCCGAAACGCCCGTGCAGGCGCTGGCCGAAGCGCCGCGACAGCCTGCCGGTTTCGTGCGCCCCGCCGTCGGCATGACTGGCGATGCCGACGACCAGGCGCACCGGGCGCCACTCGTCGATCAAGGCTGCGATCGCGGCGAAGCGACTGTCGTTGTCCTCGGCCGTGATGACCGTCAGTGCATGGGGAATTGCCAGTTCGATCTCGCCGACGGCGACGCCGATGCGTTTTTCGCCGAAATCGAAGGCGAGCACCGCGCCGCGTGCCGGCCGCGTGCTCACGCGTGGCCGGCCTCGTCCGAAAGATTGGCGTAATCGACGCCCAGCAGCTGCATGGCCGCGGGCAGGCGTTCCTCCGCCGGCAGGTCGAACAGGATGTCGGCCCGCGCGGGGACTGTCAGCCAGGCGTTCTGCGCCAATTCGTGTTCGAGCTGGCCCGGTGCCCAGCCGGCATAACCGAGGGTGACCAGCATCTGCGGCGGACCTTCGCCGCGGGCAACCGCCTCAAGGATGTCTTTCGAGGTGGTCAGGCCGATTTCCTCGCCCACCTTCAGCGTGGATTGCCAGCTGCCGGAGGGTTTGTGCAGCACGAAACCGCGGTCGACCTGCACCGGGCCGCCGAAATGCACGGGCACGGAACCGAAGGACTGCTGCGGGCCGGGCGTGATCTTGACCTGCTCCAGCAGGCCCTGGAGGTCGAGGTCGGTGGGGCGGTTGACGATGACCCCCAGCGCGCCGTTCTCGTTGTGCTCGCAGACCAGCGTCAGCGTTTTCGCAAAATGCGGGTCGACCATGGCCGGCATGGCGATCAGGAAGTGCTGTGTGAGGTCGACACTGTTCATGGTGGCCGCGTATTGTAAAGCCGGTGGGTGGCAGCGACAATTCGTGATCCTCCGGAGACACTCCCTGATGAATCGATCCGATTCCGCGCTGATGTGGTTTCGCCGCGACCTGCGCCTTGCCGACAACGCCGCGTTGCATGCCGCGCTGAAGTCGGCCGAGCGTGTGCACTGCGTCTTTGTCTATGACACCGATATCCTCGACCGGCTGCCTGCGCGCAACGACCGCCGCGTCGAATTCATCCTGCAGTCGGTGGCGGAACTGCAGCAGGCGCTTGCGGTGCACGGGGGGGGATTGATCACGCTGCATGGAGCGGCACGCGAGGAAATTCCCCGGCTCGCGCGGACGCTCGGCGTGGAGGCGGTCTATGCCAACCACGATTACGAGCCGGCTGCCGTGGCCCGCGATGCCGAAGTGGAGCGATCCCTGGCCGACGCAGGCATCGGATTCCTCACGCGCAAGGACCAGGTCATCTTCGAGAAGAATGAGGTGCTGACCCAGGGCGGCGCGCCGTACTCGGTATTCACGCCGTACAAGAACGCCTGGCTGAAGAAGCTGGAGCCGTTCCACCTGAAGGCCTATCCGGTCGAGGCCTATGCGGCACGGCTCGCGCCTGTCGCGGCCGACCACCGGCTGCTGACGCTTGCCGACATCGGCTTCGGGGAAACCAATCTGCGCGCGCTCGGCATTGCCGGCGGCGCAACTGCGGCCCGGCGCCTGCTCGAGGATTTCCTGCCGCGCATCAGCCGTTACCGCGAGGCCCGGGATTTCCCGGCGAAAAAGGGTCCTTCCTACCTGTCGGTACATTTGCGCTTCGGCACGATCTCGATCCGCGAGCTTGCCCGTATTTCATGGGAGGCGGCGCGCGGCGGAGGCGGCGAGGGCGCGGCGACCTGGCTGTCGGAATTGGTGTGGCGTGATTTCTATTTCATGATCCTGCACCACCATCCCCATGTCGTGTCCGGCGCGTTCAGGCCGGCCTATGACGCGATCCGCTGGCCCAACGATGAAGGACTGTTTTCGGCTTGGCGCGAGGGGCGCACCGGCTATCCCGTCGTCGACGCGGCGATGCGCCAGCTCAACCAGACCGGCTACATGCACAACCGGCTGCGCATGATTGCCGCGTCCTTCCTGGTCAAGGATCTGCTGGTCGACTGGCGGCTCGGCGAGAAGTATTTCGCCGACCGGCTGAACGATTTCGATCTCGCCGCCAACAACGGCGGCTGGCAGTGGGCGGCTTCAACCGGCTGCGATGCGCAGCCCTACTTCCGCATTTTCAATCCCGTCACCCAGTCGGAGAAATTCGATGCCGAGGGCGCGTTCATCCGCCGCTATGTGCCTGAACTCGCGCGCTGCGGGAAGCGCCACATTCATGCGCCGTGGACGATGACGCCGGCCCAGCAGCAGGCGGCAGGGGTGATCATCGGCAGGGATTATCCGGCGCCGGTGGTCGACCACGCCGCCGCGCGTGCCCGCGCGCTCGAACTGTTCAAGGCGGTGAGGGCCTGAACGTCATTTGCGCCAGAACGCCGGCGTGAACACCACAAGCAGCGCGAACAGTTCGAGGCGACCGAGCAGCATCGCGAAGGCGCAGATCCAGGTCTGGAAATCGGTGAGTACCGAGAAGTTCGTCGCGGGCCCCACCCGGTGCAGGCCGGGACCGATGTTGTTGAGGGTGGCGACCACCGCCGAGAATGCGGTCATCGCATCGAGGCCGGTCCAGCCCAGGATCAGTGTCATCGTCACCAGCAGCGCAACCCACACGAAGAAGAAGCCGAGCACTGCGAACACCACGGAATCGGGAACAACCTGATCCGCGACCTTGACCGGACTCACCGCCTGGGGGTGGGCCAGGCTCTTGATTTCGCGGTAGACCTGCCGGTAGAGAATCACCGCGCGCATCATCTTGATGCCGCCGCCGGCCGAGCCGGAGCAGCTGAGGAAGGTGCCGAGGAACAGGATCCACATCGGCGCGAACACCGGCCACAGGGTGTAGTCGGTGGTGGCGTATCCGGTGGTGGTGCCGACCGAGATGATGTTGAAGGCGGCGTAGCGCAGCGCGGTCAGCGGATCGGCGTAGGTGCCGGATCCGTAGAGCAGGATCGCAATGCCGGCGACACTGGCGAAGATGACCAGCATGAAATAGCGCGCCTCGGTGTCCCGGGCATAGGCGAGCAGGCTGCGCGAACGCCACACCAGGAAGTGGGTCGAGAAATTGATTCCGGCGACGAGCATGAAGCAGATCGCCACCAGCTCGATTGTGGCCGAGTTGAAGTGGCCCAGGCTCGCGTCGTAGGACGAGAATCCTCCGAGCGACATCGTGGTGAAGCTGTGGATCAGCGCGTCCAGCGGCAGCATGCCGGCGGCATGGTAGGCAAAGCCGCAGGCGACGGTCAGCGCAGCGTAGATCAGCCACAGGCCTTTGGCGGTCTGGGTGATGCGCGGGGTCAGCTGCTGGTCTTTCATTGGGCCGGGGATTTCCGATTTCGAGATCTGCCGGCCGCCGACGCCGAGCATCGGCAGGATAGCTACCACCAGCACGATGACGCCCATGCCGCCCAGCCACTGCAGCAGGGCGCGCCAGACGTTGATCGAAACCGGGAGGTCCTCCAGACCGGAAATCACGGTGGCGCCGGTGGCGGTCAGGCCGGAGACTGCCTCGAAGTAGGCGTCGGTGAAGGAGATCTGCGGGACTGTCAGCAGCAGCGGCAGCGATGCGAACAGGGCGCCGCCAGCCCACACCGCGACCACCAGCAGGATGCCTTCACGCAGGCTCAGTTCGCGCTTCTTGCGCCGGGTCAGCAGCCAGAGGATCGCGCCGGCGCAGAAGTTCAGTGCCATCGACAGGATCAGGGCGCCGGCCATGCCGTCGCTGAAATACAGCGACACGCCGATGGGCAGCAGGTGGGTCAGGCTCATCGCCATCGCGATCAGCGCAGCCACCGGGGCGACGGTCAGCAGCCAGGACATGGGAAATCAGCGCTGGTACGGTGCAGGGCCGGCAGGGATCGTGCGGCGCTTGGCGGCGATGTTCACAGGAATCCGATGCTGACCTGGAAAAGCTTCTCGACCTTGGGCACGATGCGCTTGTTGATCGCGAACACGATCACGTGGTCCTCGGATTCGATGACCGTATCGTGATGCGCGATCAGGACTTCGTGCTCACCCTGTGGCCGGCCTTTGTCATCGCTCCGGGGCGGCCGGACGACTGCGCCGATGGTGGCACCCTTGGGCAGATCGATTTCCTCGATGCGGCGGCCCACTACCCGGGAAGACTTTGCGTCGCCGTGGGCGACCAGTTCGAGTGCCTCGGCGGCGCCGCGGCGGAGGCTGTGCACCGCCACGCAGTCACCGTGCCGCACATGGGCGAGCAGCGTGCCGATCGTTGCCTGGGCCGGTGAGATCGCGATGTCGATCTGGCCGGCCTGCACCAGATTGACGTAGGAACTGCGGTTGATCAGCGCCACTACACGCCGCACACCCATGCGCTTGGCGAGCAGCGAGGACATGATGTTGTTCTCGTCGTCGTTGGTCAGTGCGCAGTAGACGTCCATATCGCCGATGTTTTCCGACTGCAGCAGGTCCTCGTCGGTGACGTCACCGACCAGCACCAGTGTCGAGCGCAGCTCGGCGGCCAGCTTTTCGGCGCCGGTACGGCTGTGCTCGATGATCTTGACGTCGTAGTGGTCCTCAATCGCCTTTGCCAGTCTCCGTCCGATGTTGCCGCCGCCGCCGATCATCACCCGCTTCACCGGTTTGTCCATGCGGCGCAGCTCGCGCATGATGCCGCGGATGTGCTCCGTGGCAGCGATGAAAAACACTTCGTCGCCGGCCTCGATCACTGTTGTCGCATCGGGGATTATCGGGCTGTCCTGGCGGAAGATCGCGGCGACCCGGGTGTCGAGATTCGGGAGATGCTTGCGGATCGTCTGCAGTTCCTTGCCGACCAGCGGGCCGCCGTGAAAGGCGCGCACGGCGACCAGGCTGACGCGGCCCTCGGCGAACTCCAGCACCTGCAGCGATTCCGGAAACTCGATCAGCTTGGCGATGTAATCGGTCAGCACCTGCTCCGGGCAAATCACGGTGTCGACGGAGAAATTCTCCGCCGAGAACATTTCCGGATGCGACAGGTAGTCGGCGGCACGGATGCGCGCAATCTTGGTCGGGATGTTGAACATCGTCGCCGCCAGCTTGCAGGCGACCAGATTGGTCTCGTCGCTCTGGGTGACGGCAAGGATCAGGTCGGCGTCGCGCGCGCCGGCGCGCTGCAGGATTTCGGGGTGGCCTGCGTTGCCGACTACCGTGCGCAGGTCGAGCCGGTCCTGCAGTTTGCGCAGGCGGCTGGCATCGGTGTCGACCACCGTGATGTCGTTGGCTTCCGATACCAGGTTTTCGGCGACTGAACTGCCTACCTGTCCCGCGCCGAGGATGACGATGCGCAAGCGTGATCTCCCTGTCCGGGGCCTGACAGCACACCGGGAAAAGGCGCAATTGTATACCTCTGCTGCAGCGCGGCGTCGCTACGGCCGGGCCGGCAGCGATGCCTGTCCGGGACCTGCTGTGGCATAATTTGAGGCGTGAAGAATCGCGCTAACCCATTGACTAGAATATATTTTCCGGACCCGATCCCGGATCATGGCCGCTGCCGCCTGTCGCCTGCCAAGTCCCATCATCTGGCCCAGGTGCTGCGACTCGAAAAGGGCGATCCGGTGCTGCTGTTTGACGGTCAGGGCGCCGCCCATGACGCGGTGATCGCTGATTGCGCGCGCGGCGCGGTCAGCCTGCAGGTCGGTGCCCGCCGTGACGAGCAACGGGAGTCCCCCCTGCAGGTCACGCTGGCCCAGGCCCTGTCCAGCGGCGAGCGCATGGATTACACGATCCAGAAGGCGGTCGAACTCGGCGTAACCGCCATCCAGCCGTTGCTCACCGAGCGCTGCGTGGTCCGCTTGTCGGGGGAGCGTGCCGAAAAAAAACAGGCGCACTGGCAGGGTGTCGTGGTCGCGTCCTGTGAACAGTGCGGCCGCAACGTGGTGCCGGAGGTGAACCGCCTGCTGGCCCTGCGCGGCTGGCTGCAGGAACCCGGGCCCGCGGACGGCCTGCGCCTGCTGCTCGCACCCGGTGCCGATGTCACGCTGCGCCAGCTGCCGCGTCCCGCCGGCGCGATCACGGTGCTGGCCGGGCCCGAGGGCGGCCTTGCGCCGGGAGAAATCGACGATGCCCTGCGCGCGGGCTTCACGCCCCTGCGCCTAGGCCCCCGCGTGCTGCGCACCGAAACTGCCGCAGTGGCTCTGCTCGCGGCGATGCAGGTGCTGTGGGGGGATTTCTGAGCGCCGGCTTTCGCAGCCACGGGTTCTCGCATACCATCCCCCGCAGGATGCAGCTGAAAGGACAGTGCCATTTCCACCGATAACGAAAACGCCGGCAACGCGGCGGACGCCGGCAAGCTGCGCGGCGGCGCGCGGCAGCGCCTGTCGGCGCAGGACCGCTTCATCGACTGGTTCCAGTCGGTGGCGCCGTACATCCATGCTTTTCGCGGCAAGGTGTTCGTCATCGCTTTCGGCGGTGAGGTTGTCGCCGACGGCCGCTTTTTCCACCTGACCCATGACCTGAACCTGCTGGCCGCGCTGGGCGTGAAGCTGGTGCTGGTGCACGGCTCGCGGCGCCAGATAGAGGCCAAACTGAAGGCGCAGAATCTGCGCAGCCGGTTTGCCGAGAAACTTCGTGTCACCGACGCCGCTGCGCTGCAGGCGGCGATGGAGGTGGCCGGTACGCTGCGCGTGCAGATCGAGGCGCTGTTGTCCATGGGGCTGCCCAATTCGCCGATGGCCGGTGCTCACATCCGTGTTGCCAGCGGCAATTTTGTCACCGCACGTCCGATCGGCGTCGTTGACGGCGTCGACCTGATGCACACCGGGGAAGTGCGCAAGATTGACGCGCCGGCGATCGAGCGGCGGTTGAAGGACGACGAGCTGGTGGTGATCTCGCCCCTGGGTTACTCACCAACCGGCGAGGTGTTCAATCTCGCGCTCGGCGACGTCGCCGCCGCGACCGCCGTGGAGCTGAAAGCGGACAAGCTCATTTTCCTGATGGAATCGGCGGGCGTGACCGGCCGCCGCGGCGAGCTGCTGCGCGAGTTGACGGTGCGCGAGGCCAAGGGCCTGCTCGCGCGCGGGCGCATCGACTCCGAGGAAATGCAGTCCTACCTGCCGGCGGCCGTGCGCGCCTGCGAACAGGGGGTGGGGCGTGCGCACCTGATCTCCGGGCACCTTGACGACAGCCTGCTGCTGGAATTGTTCACCCACAAGGGTGTCGGCACGCTGGTGACGCCGGATCCGCTGGAGACGCTGCGTCACGCGAAAATCGAGGATATCGGCGGCATTCTCGGCCTGATCGAACCGCTGGAGGACGCCGGTTTGCTGGTCAAGCGCAACCGCGACCTGCTGGAAATGGAAATCGACCGTTTCTGGGTGCTCGAGCACGACCGGATGATCGTCGGCTGCGCGGCCCTCTATCCGTTTTCCGGGGAAAAATCCGGCGAACTCGCGGGGCTCGCGGTGCACCCGGAATTCCGTCGCCGCGGCGCCGGCGAGCGGCTGCTGGCCGCGATCGAGAAGCGCGCCCGGGGCATGCGGCTGAAGCAGCTGTTCGTGCTGACCACCAGGGCCGAGCACTGGTTTGTCGAGCGTGGTTTCACCGAAACCGATGTCAGCGCCCTGCCGCAGAAGAAGAAGGAGCTCTACAACTACCAGCGCCGGTCGGTGGTGCTGATCAAGCGGCTGTAAGCGGCCGCCGGGGCGCCGGAATCTGATCTGGCGCAACAAATCTGTAACAAAAAAGTCTTATTCTGGAGAAGTGACATGGCGCGTCAGGTGCATTGCGTAAAGCTCAAACGCGAGGCCGAAGGTCTCGATTTTCCGCCCTACCCCGGCGAACTCGGCCGGCGGATTTTCGACAATGTGTCGAAAGAAGCGTGGAAGCAGTGGCTGGAACAACAGAAAATGCTGGTCAACGAAAACCGCCTCAACCTTGCAGACAAGAAGGCCCGTGATTACCTTGCGCAACAGATGGAAAGGCATTTTTTCGGCGATGGCGCGGACACCGCGGCCGGATTCGTTCCTCCGCCGAGGCCCTGAGGCTTTCCGCGCATCCCGCACCAGGCGCTTCCCCCGATGAATGCAGCCGTTCGCCGCCCGCGACGCGCGCCGGGCAAGGCCCGGTTTGCGCCGGAGTTCTATCTCAACCGGGAACTCGGCCTGCTGTCCTTCAACCGCAGGGTGCTGGCGCAGGCGGAAAACAGCGCCTGCCCGCTGCTTGAGCGCCTGCGTTTCCTGTGCATCGTCAGCAGTAACCTGGATGAATTTTTCGAGGTTCGCGTAGCCGGCCTGCAGGCCGAAATCGAGGCTGGATCGGCGCCGGTCTATCCGGACCAGCTACGCGCCGACCAGGTTTACCGCCAGGTCGCGAATGAAGCGCATGAACTGGTTGCGCGCCAGTACCGCCTGCTCAACGAGGAGATCCTGCCGGGGCTGGAGCGCGAAGGCATACGCTTTCTGCGGCGCAGCAGCCTGACGCCGCAGCAGGCAGAGTGGACGCGCGGCTACTTCCTGCGCGAGGTGATGCCGGTGTTGACGCCGATCGGCCTCGACCCGGCGCATCCCTTTCCGCGGGTGCTCAACAAGAGTCTGAACTTCGCCGTCGAGCTGGAGGGCAAGGATGCTTTCGGCCGCAATTCGGGCATCGCCATCGTGCAGGCACCGCGGGTGCTGCCGCGGGTGATCCGCCTGCCGCAGGATGTGGCCGGCGCCGAGTACGATTTCGTGTTCCTGTCCTCGGTGCTGCACGAACATGTCGGCGAGCTGTTCACCGGCATGAAGGTTCTCGGCTGTTACCAGTTCCGCCTGACCCGCAACAGCGAACTTTTCGTCGACGAGGAGGAGGTCAAGGACCTGCGCACCGCGCTGCGCGGCGAGCTGCCCCACCGGCATTTCGGCGACGAAGTGCGGCTTGAAGTTGCCGACAGCTGCCCGCAGCACATCTCCAATTTTCTGCTGACCCAGTTCAAGCTCGACGAGGAGGATCTCTACCGCGTCGATGGCCCGGTCAACCTCGCGCGCGTGATCAGCGTGCCCGACTGGGTGGATCGCCCGGACCTGAAGTTTCCGCAGTTCCGCCCCGGGATCCCCGGGCGTCTTGACGCGCCGGGCGGCATGTTCGAGGCGATTCGCGCGCGCGACGTGCTGTTGCACCATCCCTACCAGTCCTTTCAGCCGGTGATCGTCTTCCTGCAGCAGGCGGCACGCGATCCGGCGGTGGCGGCAATCAAGATGACGGTGTACCGCACCGGTGCCGAATCGGAGCTGATGGAGGAGCTGATCAGCGCAGCACGCAGCGGCAAGGAAGTGACGGTGGTGCTGGAGCTGATGGCGCGCTTTGATGAGGAGGCAAACATCAACTGGGCGCAACGCCTCGAGGAAGCCGGTGCCCATGTGGTCTATGGCGTGGTGGGGCACAAGACCCATGCCAAGATGCTGATGGTGGTGCGGCGCGAGGCCGAGGGGCTGCGCCGTTATGTGCATCTCGCCACCGGCAACTACCATCCGCGCACCGCGCGCCTCTATACCGACTTCGGACTCTTCACCTGCAACGAGGAAATCGGCAGCGACGTGGCCGACGTGTTCATGCAGCTGACGGGATTGGGGCGGGCGACCAAACTGCGTCATCTGCGCCAGTCGCCCTTCACGCTGCACAGGGAGATGATGCGCGCGATCGAGAACGAGACGGCGATTGCGCGCTCCGGCCGCAAGGGACAGATCATCGCCAAGATGAACTCGCTGCTCGAAGCGGAAGTGGTGGGCGCCCTCTACGAGGCATCCAAGGCCGGGGTGCAGATCGACCTCATCGTTCGCGGGGTCTGTGCACTGCGCCCCGGGGTTCCCGGGCTGTCGGACAACATTCGCGTGCGCTCCGTCATCGGCCGCTTCCTTGAGCACACGCGGGTGTTCTATTTCCACAATGATGGTGCCGAGGATGTCTACCTGTCGAGCGCCGACTGGATGGACCGCAATTTCTTCGGCCGTGTCGAAGTCTGTTTTCCGGTGCTGGATCCGGATCTGAAGCAACGTGTGATCAACGAAGGGCTGCGGATCTATCTTGAGGACAACACCCAAGCCTGGCAGATGGGCGAGGACGGACAGTATGCCTGTCGCGTTCCGGGGCGGGCGCGGCCGGTTATTGCCCAGGAAGCGCTTCTCGACCTGCTTGCCCGCAAGACCGGAGCATGAAGCCCTTGCCGCGAGTGCGCGGAGAAGCCGCGGTCGCGACCGAAATCGAACTCAAGCTGCGATTCCCGTCGTCTCGCCTGCGCGAGGTTCTGACTCTGCCCGAGCTTTCGGGCGCGCGGCGCGGCAGCAGCCGGCTTCTGGCCGCGACCTATTTCGACACGCCCGCTCTGGACCTTTGGCAGCACCGGATTGCCCTGCGGGTTCGTCGCGAGGGCGGGCGCTGGGTGCAGACGGTCAAGGGAGGAGGCTCCGCAGCATCAGGCCTGCATCGCCGTCTCGAAATCGACAGCTTGCTCACTGACGGGCAGCCCGATCTTTCGCGGCTGCCGCGACATCCGCTTGCCCGGGTCCTGCGTTCGCGCAAGGTAGTGGAAGGATTGGGGCCGGTATTCCACACCGAAATCCGGCGCTCGCTGCGTCTGCTCGAACCCGTCCCCGGCGTCTGCATCGAGGCGGCAATCGACCGCGGAACGCTGCGCAGCGGCAGGCGCCGCAGACCGCTTTGCGAGATCGAGCTTGAACTGAGAAGCGGGCCGGTCGGCGCCCTTTTCGACCTTGCGCGGCAACTGGCGCTGCGGATACCGGTGGCGATGGAGCACCGTTCGAAGGCGCAGCGCGGCTACGCCCTGTTCCGCGGCACGGACGAGCCGCCGGTCAAGGCGCAGGCACTGGAACTGCGCCGCCCGATGACCGCGGGCGAGGCTTTTCGCGCGATCGCCGGCAATGCCCTGGTCCAGGTGCATGCCAACGAGCACGGCGTGATCCATGACGATGACCCGGAATATCTGCATCAGATGCGCGTCGGCCTTCGCCGGCTGCGCTCGGCGTTGAGGCTGTTCCGCGATTGTCTGGGCGATGCCGTAGCGCAAGACGCCGGAACCTTGCGCGGGATCGCCGCCGCTCTCGCGCCGGCGCGCGACTGGGACGTGCTGGCCATCGAGACCTTGCCGGCGGCATCGGATGCGCTTGCGCTTGACCAAGCCGCGCAAGCCTTGCTCGAGGCCTGCGAACGGCAGCGCAAGCGCGCGCGGGCGATGGCAATAAGGTCAATAAAGGGCGAGCAGTATCGGAACTCGATGCTGGACCTGGGGCGGCTGCTGGCCTCAGACGTGGAGTCCGATTCCGGCGCGTGGTGCCGGCCGGTGAGGGAATGCGCGGCGCAGATCCTTGCGCACTGGCATACCCGCGCGCTCAAGCGGGGGCGCCGCATCGATCGCCGCAGCAATGCGGAACTGCACCGGCTGCGGATTGCCGTCAAGCAACTGAGGTATGCCGTGGAATTCTTCAACGGCCTCTTTGCGCCGCGCCGCATGGCTGCGCTGCGAGAACGGCTGACGCGACTGCAGGATATACTGGGCCGCATCAATGACGCTGCCGGAGTGGAGCCGCTGCTCGAAAGCGCGGTTGCTGCCGGCGGGCCCGATGCGCGGCTTGCAGCGGAACAGATCGTCGCATGGTGCGGGGATCGTGCCGCGGGCGAGCGCGCGGAGCTGCGGGCTGCATGGCGACGTTTTCGCGCGGCGCCTTTGCCCTGGCTGGAGTGAAAATGGACCTGATTCTTTGGCGACATGCGGATGCGGAGGACGGCGTGCCGGACGAGGCACGGCGGCTGACCGCGAAAGGACGGCGGCAGGCCAGAAAAATGGCGGCCTGGCTGGCGGAGCGCCTGCCCGGCAGTTATCGCGTGATCTGCAGCCCGGCGGTGCGCGCGCGTGAAACCGCGGCCGCGCTGGCCGCCGATCCGCAGATCGAGAAGGCTGTTTCCACCGCTGCGATGCCGCAGGGCGTGCTGAAGGCTGCAGGCTGGCCCGGCGAGGGCGGCACGGTGATCATCGTCGGCCACCAGCCGACCCTGGGCGCGGCGGCCGCGCTGGCGCTGACCGGCAAGGCGTCAGCCTGGAACATGAAGAAGGGCGCGATCTGGTGGCTGTCCTGCGACAATGGCGTCGACGTCGAGGTGCGCGCCATGCTTGCACCAGGAATTCTCTAGGAGGGACGGCATGTTCGAATCAGCAAGCCTTGCACACCGCGTCGACAAGGCAACCTACCGCCGCGCGGAACCGAAGCTGCGCGAAGCCCTGCTCAATGCGCAGTACGACCTGAAGCAGGACGGCCGTTTTTCGGTGCTGATCCTGATCGCCGGCGTCGAGGGGGCGGGGAAGGGCGAAACCGTCAACCTGCTCAACGAGTGGATGGACCCGCGGCACATCGAAGTCAGCGGCTTTGCCGAGCCTTCCGACGAGGAAAGCGAGCGGCCCCGGGTCTGGCGCTACTGGCGGGCCCTGCCTCCGAAAGGCAAGATCGGGATTTTTTTCGGTGCCTGGCATACACAACCCATCGTCGACCGTGCCACCGGAAGCATCAGCGCGGGCCGTTTCGACCAGTACATCGGAGAAATCCTGCGGCTCGAGCGCATGCTGGTCGACGAGGGTGTGCTGCTGCTCAAGTTCTGGTTTCACCTGTCCAAGCCGCAGCAGAAAAAGCGCCTGCGCGAGCTCGAGGCCGACCCGGTCACGCGCTGGCGGGTGACCGCCAAGGACTGGAAGCTGTTCGAGCAGTACGACGATTTTGTCGGCGTTTGCGAGCCCTTCGTGCGCAAGACCAGCACCGGCGAGGCGCCGTGGCTGGTGGTATCGGGAGCCGACCCGCGCTATCGCAGCCTGACGGTCGGCCGCACGCTGCTTGCAGCGCTGCGCGAGCGGCTGGATGAAAAGTCGGCGGCGCGAGCACCCGACCGTACGCCGCCGCTGCCGCCGGCAGTCGACAACCTCAACGTGATCCGTGCACTGCAGCTGGACCAGGTGCTGTCGAAAAAGGCCTATGAAACCGAGCTGGAGCGTCAGCAGGGGCGCCTGAACCGGCTGTTCCGCGATCCGCGCATGAAGCAGATGGCAGTGGTCGCGGTATTCGAGGGCAATGATGCCGCCGGCAAGGGTGGCGCGATCCGGCGCGTCACGCGGGCCCTCGATGCGCGCAGCTACCAGACCGTATCGGTGGCGGCACCGACCGAGGAGGAGCGCAGCAAGCCTTATCTCTGGCGGTTCTGGCGCCATCTGCCGCGGCGCGGCCGGCTGGTGATCTTCGACCGCTCCTGGTATGGCCGGGTGCTGGTCGAGCGCGTGGAGGGCTTCTGCTCGGAGGCGGACTGGATGCGCGCCTACGGCGAAATCAACGACTTCGAACAGCAATTGGCGCAGCACGACCTGCTGGTGGTGAAATTCTGGCTCACCATCAGCAAGGAAGAGCAGTTCCGGCGCTTCAAGGAGCGCGAGAAGGTCGCGTTCAAGCGTTTCAAGATCACCGACGAGGACTGGCGCAACCGCAAGCAGTGGGATGCCTATGAGCGCGCGGTCTGCGACATGGTCGACCGCACGTCCACCAGCGTCGCGCCGTGGACGCTGGTCGAGGCCAATAACAAGTATCACGCGCGGATCAAGGTAATCAGGACCCTTGCCGATTCCGTCGAGGCCGCGCTGGCGCGTGTCAAGGAACCGGGCAAGAAGGACAAGAAGGGCAAGAAGGACAGGTAGAAGGGCGGGCAGGTCAGGAGAGGCCGCCCCTGCCCGCCGCGGTGTTCACTCCGTCAGCGCGGGCTCACGTGCCAGCACGATGTCGTCGAGGCCCGGTACCTTCAGTTCAAGTCCGACGCGCGCCCATTCCGCGATTTCCTCGCGCAGGGCAGTCGCCGTCAGCGGGTTTGCCTCCAGCCATGCGGAATCGAAGCTGAGACGTACCCGTTCGCCCTGCAGGCGGATATCCAGCGGCGGGAAGCGCGCATCGCGCCGCGCCCGGCACAGCAGCACCGCCAGCCGCAGCGCCAGCACCAGTGCGCGGTTTTCTTCTTCGGGCAGGGTTTCCAGCGATTTCTTCAGCGAACGCCGGTGATTGAGCACCAGGGCGGCGAGGCGCTCCTGCTCCTCCCTTGAAAACCCCGGCATGTCGGCATTGCTGATGATGTATGCGGAGTGCTTGTGATAGCCGCTGTAGGCGACCGGGATGCCGATTTCATGCAGCTTCGCGGCCCAGGCCAGCAATTGAGGAGCATCTTCGTCGATGATGTCGCCGCCGAGCTTTTCGTAGAGCGCCGCGGCGAAGCCGCCGACGCGTTTCGCCTGCTGGGCGTCGACGTGGTAGCGCTGCATGAACTGGGCGACGGTGACGTCGCGCATGTCGTGGTGATGGAAGCGCCCGAGCATGTCGTAGAGCACGCCCTGGCGCATCGCGCCGGTGGCGGGGGTCAGCGCGTCGATGTTCAGTTCGTCGAGCACCGCATACAGTATGGCCATGCCGCCCGGCAGCACGGGGCGGCGGTCGCTGCGCAGTCCGGGCAATTCGATTTCGGACATGTTGCCGGCCCGGATCAGCTGGCTGCGCAGGCGGTCGAGTCCGGCCAGCGTGATCGGTCCCGCGGTATAACCGGACAGCTCGAGAATTTCGGCGAGAGCGCGGATCGTACCGGAGGAGCCGACGGCCTGCTGCCAGTTACCGCGGATGTAGCGGCCGACGATCGGCTGCAACTCGGCCCGTGCGGCGAGTTCTGCCTCCTTGAATCCCGCCTTGGTGAGCCGGCCGTCGCGGAAATAGCGCAGGCTGTAGGACACGCAGCCCATGAACAGGCTTTCCAGCTTCTGCGGCTTGTACCCGGCGCCGATGATGCACTCCGTCGATCCGCCGCCGATGTCGACGACCAACCGCTTGTCGCGGGACGCCGGCAGGCTGTGCGACACACCGAGGTAGATCAGCCGCGCCTCTTCGCGCCCGGCCACGACTTCGATCGGGAATCCGAGGACCGCCTGCGCCCGGCGCAGGAAAGGTTTTGCGTTCTTTGCGACGCGCAGCGTGTTGGTGCCGATCGCGCGCACTGCGTGTTTGTCGAGCCCGCGCAGGCGTTCGCCGAAGCGGGCGAGGCAGGCCAGCGCCCTGTCCTGGGAATCGTCATCGAGCTTCTTGTCCTTGCCGAGGCCGGCGCCAAGGCGCACCGGCTCACGCAGCGAGTCCAGCGGGTAGCACTGGTCGCCGGCAATGCGGGCAATCTGGCAGTGGAAGGAGTTCGAGCCGAGGTCGACAGCGGCGATGGTGGACTGCTCAGCCACCGGTGACTGCTCCCTGAATCGCTGCTGCGCAGTTGATCCGCATGCCTGACCGCCCGTTCTGTGGTGACCGGATTTCAGTGTACCACGCGGCGACCGCAGTCCCGCAGGTGCGGTCAGCCAAGAGCTTCGCGTTCGACGGCCTCGACACCGGTGTGGCGCACGTCCTTGCCCTTGACCAGGTAAACCACGTATTCGGACATGTTCTTGGCGTGGTCACCGATGCGTTCGATGGCCTTGGCGATGAACAGGATCTCGATGGCGTGTGAGATGGTCCGCGGATCTTCCATCATGAAGGTGATCAGCTGGCGAAGGATGTTCTTGAAGGCCTTGTCCACCTGCTCGTCCTGCCGCACCACCTTGGCCGCCACCGTCAGGTCGAGGCGCGCGAAGGAATCCAGTGAATTGCGCAGCATGCCGAGCGCCAGTTCCGTGACCCTCTCGATTTCCGAAACCCGCGGCACGGTGGGACGGTCGCTTTCGTAGATGGCCTGGGCCATGCGCGCGATTTTCGCCGCCTCGTCGCCGATGCGCTCGAGGTCGGTGATGGTCTTGACCACCGTCATGATGGTGCGCAGGTCCTTGGCCGCCGGCTGGCGCAGGGCGATCAGCGTGCTGCATTCCTCGTCGATGGCGACCTCGAGTGCATTGACCTGATGATCGTTGTCCATGACCTGGCGCGCCAGCGCCGAATTGCCGGTGGTCAGCGATTCCAGCGCCCGGGTGATCTGCTCCTCGACTAGGCCGCCCATTTGCAGCACCTTTGAGCGGATCTCTTCCAGTTCGGTGTCAAATTGCTTCAGCGTATGGTCAGGCATGGCGGCTTGTTCCTGCAAAAAGGGGCAGTAAAGAAGGACGGTAAAAGGGAGGTTATTAATATCAGCGGATTATGACAATTTCGTGGCTGTCTGCCGGCGCAGGGTCTCGACGCCGCCGGGACCGGCGAGCAGCAGCACGTCGGCGGGACGCCGTGCAAACAGGCCGTTGGTGACCACCCCGGTGATCTGGTTGATCCTGCTTTCCAGTTCCGGCGGATCGACGATGCTGAGGTTGCGCACGTCGAGGATCACGTTGCCGTTGTCGGTGACGAAACCGCTGCGCCACTCCGGTTGGCCGCCTAGCCTTGCCAGTTCGCGCGCGACATGCGAACGCGCCATCGGAATCACCTCGACCGGCAGCGGAAAGCGCCCGAGCACGTCGACCAGTTTCGAGGCGTCGGCGATGCAGATGAATTGGCCGGCGACCGCGGCGACGATCTTCTCGCGGGTCAGCGCGCCGCCGCCGCCCTTGATCATCATCAGGTGGCGGGTGACCTCGTCGGCGCCGTCGACATAGACCGGCAGTTCGCGCACGCCGTTGAGATCGAACACCGGTATGCCGGCGGCCTTGAGCCGCGCCGCGCTCGCCTCGGAGCTCGATACGGCGCCCTCGATGCGCGACTTGATTTTCGCCAGCTCGTCGATGAAAAAATTGACAGTGGATCCGGTGCCGACGCCGACTACGCTGCCTTCGGGCACCAGTGCCGCTGCCGCCCGTGCCGCCGCCTGCTTTTGCGCGTCCTGAGTCATTGAAAATCCCGTGTTGTGCCTGCGATTCAATATACACGAATCACTGCCCACGGCATTCATCGCGGCACGGCGGCATTCCTGATAACCTTTGCGGGCCGGCGGGCTGCCGGAAGTGCATGAATAAATGACGAAAATGCGGACAAAAAAGCGGGTGGAAAAGCGGCGATGAAAAAAACTGATTACCTGGAACGCATCCTCAACGCGCGCGTCTATGACGTGGCGGTGGAGTCGCCGCTGGAACCGGCCCCGAATCTGTCGCGGCGCCTGCACAACCGCCTGCTGCTCAAGCGCGAGGACATGCAACCGGTGTTCTCGTTCAAGCTGCGCGGCGCCTACAACAAGATGGCGCACCTGCCGAAGGAGGCCCTGCGCCGGGGCGTGATCGCCGCTTCGGCCGGCAACCATGCGCAGGGCGTCGCGCTGGCGGCCAAGCGCCTGGGCTGCAGCGCGACCATCGTGATGCCGGTGACCACGCCGGACATCAAGGTCGATGCGGTGCGCGCGCGTGGTGCGAAAGTGGTGCTGCACGGTGATTCCTACGACGAGGCGGCGGCCCATGCGCGGGCGCTTGAGAAGCGCCGCGGCCTGACCTATGTGCATCCCTACGACGACCCCGAGGTGATCGCCGGGCAGGGCACCATCGCAATGGAGATCCTGCGCCAGCACCCGGAACCCATCGATGCCATTTTCGTGGCCATAGGCGGCGGCGGGCTGATCGCCGGCATCGCTGCCTATGTCAAGCGGCTGCGGCCGTCGATCCGCATCATCGGCGTCGAGCCGGTCGATTCGGATGCGATGTACCAGTCGCTGAAGGCCGGACGCCGCGTCAAGCTCGCCCAGGTCGGATTGTTCGCCGACGGTGTCGCGGTCAAGCAGGTCGGCAAGGAGACCTTCAGGCTGTGCCGCACGCTGGTCGACGAGGTGATCCGCGTCGATACCGATGCGATGTGTGCGGCAATCAAGGACGTTTTCGAGGATACCCGCGCCATTCTGGAGCCGGCCGGCGCGCTGGCCATTGCCGGGGCGAAAGCCTGGGTGGCGCGCAAGGGCATCCGCGGCGCGACCCTGGTGGCGGTGGCCTGCGGCGCCAACATGAACTTTGACCGCCTGCGCTTTGTCGCAGAAGAAGCGGAGCTCGGCGAAAACCGCGAGGCGATACTCGCGGTGACCATCCCGGAGAAGCCCGGCAGTTTCAAGGCCTTTTGCGAACAGCTGGGTCCGCGCAACGTGACAGAGTTCAATTACCGCTATGACGACGCGCAGCAGGCGCAGGTTTTTGTCGGAGTGCAGGTGCGCGACCGCCGGGAAACGGCGCAGCTGGTGCGCGCCCTGCGCCGGCGCGGCCTCAAGACGCTGGACCTCAGCGGCAACGACCTCGCCAAGCTTCACGTGCGGCACATGGTCGGCGGCCATGCCCCGGTCAGCAACGAGATCCTCTACCGTTTCGAATTTCCGGAACGGCCGGGTGCGCTGATGCGTTTCCTCAGCAGCATGAGCCGCGGCTGGAACATCAGCCTGTTCCATTACCGCAACCATGGCGCGGACTACGGCCGCGTTCTGGTCGGCATGCAGGTGCCGCCTTCGGACCAGGCACGTTTCCGGGCCTTCCTTGCGCAGGTGGGTTACCCTTGGGTCGATGAAACTCGCAATCCGGCTTACCGCCTGTTTTTGGGATAATATCGTTTATAATCAACAAGTTATGATATACACCCGGATCTTGCCGCTGATTTTGGCCGTCGTGATTCACGCCGGCGCCGGTGCGGCGAGCCTGGATGATGCCTTCCTCTCCGCGCGCGATGCGGCGCGGGCCGGGGATGCGCGACGGCTGGAGCAACTGTTGCCGCGATTCCAGGGCCAGCTCCTTGAACCCTATGTGCAGTACTGGTTATTGCGGACCCGGCTCGACAAGCTAGACGCCGCGGAGCTGCGCGCCTGGCTGGCGGCCAATCCGGACACACCGCTGTCGGATTACCTGCGCCGCGACTGGCTGAAGCAGCTCGGCAAGAACGGCCAGTGGGAAACCTTCTCCGCCGAGCTGCCGGCTCTGGTCAACGAAGATCTCGAGACCACCTGCTATGCGCTGCAGGCGCGTGTGCAGGTCGACAGCATGGCGCTGCGCGAAGCGCGCCCGCTGTGGTTCGTCGCGCGCGCTCTGCCCGAGAGCTGCGATCCGCTGTTCGATGCGCTGGTGCGCAGCGGGCAGCTGTCGACCGAGGATGTATGGACCCGGGTGCGGCTGGCGCTGGAGGCCGGGCAGGCCGGACTGGCCGGCAGGGTCGCCGCTTTCCTGCCGAAGGGGCAGGCACCGGATGCGCGCCTGCTCACGGCGATTTCGGGCAATCCGGCGGCGCATCTTGCTGACGCGCGCCTGGAACTGAAGTCGCGTGCCGGACGCGAAGCCGCGATGTTCGCGGTGCATCGCCTCGCGCGGACCTCGCCGCAGCAGGCGGCTGCGCACTGGACGCGGCTCGGGCCGCGCTTCTCCGGGGAAGAGCGTGCCTATGTCTGGGGCGTGATTGGCTACTTCGGCGCAATGCGCCACGATCCGTCGGCGCTGGAATGGTTTTCGCGGGCCGCCGGCATGAGCGATTTGCAGCTCGCCTGGAAAGTGCGCGCCGCACTGCGCGCCCAGAGCTGGCCCGAGGTGCTGGAGGCGATCGAGGCAATGACGCCGAAGGAGGCCGAAGACCCGGCCTGGCGCTACTGGCGCGCGCGTGCATTGAAGGTACTCGGCCGCGAGGCCGAGGCGCTGGCACTGCTGAAGCCGCTGTCCGCCGAGTACCACTTCTACGGGCAGCTGGCGCAGGAGGACCTCGGCGGCACGGTGCAGTCACCGGCAGTAGCCTACAAGCCGACGGAGCAGGAGATTGCAGCGATTGCCGCGCGGTCCGGCATCCGTCGCGCGCTGGCGCTGTTCCAGCTCGACGTGCGGCTGGAAGCGGTGCGCGAATGGCTGTGGGCGATCAGGGGTCTGAGCGACCGTCAGCTGCTGGCGGCGGCGGAAGTCGCGCGGCGCAATTCGGTGTACGACCGCGCGATCAACACCGCCGAACGCACGATATTCGAACATGACTTCGGACTGCGTTATCTGGCGCCGTACCGCGATCAGCTGCAGGCCGCGGCGCGCCAGCTCGACCTCGACGAAGCCTGGGTCAACGGCCTGATCCGCCAGGAGAGCCGCTTCATCGCCCAGGCCCGCTCCCGCGTCGGCGCCAGCGGCCTGATGCAGCTGATGCCGGCGACCGCAAAATGGGTTGCCGGCAAACTGGGTCTAAAGGACTGGCAGTGGTCCCAGGTTACCGAGGTTGAAACCAATATCAGCCTTGGCACCTACTACCTGCGCCATGTGCTCGACACCCTCGACGGCAGCCCGGTGCTCGCTTCCGCTGCCTATAATGCCGGCCCCGGCCGCGCGCGGGCCTGGCGCGCCGGCGAGAGCATGGAGGCGGCAATCTACGCCGAAAGCATTCCTTTCAACGAAACCCGGGATTACGTGAAGCGGGTGATGGCCAATTCCAGTTACTACGCCCACAACTTCAGCCAGCAGGCGCAGTCCCTGCGCGCGCGCATCGGCGTCATCGAGCCGCGGGTTCGCGCCCGCGAAAAATCGCTGGGCGACACACCTTGAAAGCAACGATGAGTGATGAACAGATGAGTGTTGAGCAAAAAGCAAAAAGCGATGTGCGTGACGTCAGCCGCCGGGTTCCGTTCATCGCTCATCACTCATCACTCATCGCTGTAATCGGCGGTTCCGGCTTCGTCGGTCGCCATGTCTGCCAGCAGCTCGCAGCGCGCGGTTACCGCGTGCGCGTGCCGACGCGCGACCGCGAGCGCGCTAAATCATTGATCCTGCTGCCGACGGTGGACGTTGTGCGCGCCGATATCCACGACCCGGCTGCACTTGCCGGACTGCTGAGCGGCTGCGATGCGGTGATCAACCTCGTCGGCGTGCTGCACGATGCGCGCGGACCGCGCGGTTTTGCCGCGGCCCATGTCGAGCTCGCAAGCAAGCTGGTCGCGGCCTGCCGCGAGGCCGGCGTGCGGCGCTTGCTGCAGATGAGCGCGCTGGCTGCGGCGGAGGACGCGCCCAGCGCCTATCTGCGCAGCAAGGGCGAGGCCGAGCGCATCGTCCGTGACTCCGGGCTCGACTGGACGATTTTCCGGCCCTCGGTGATTTTCGGACCCGGAGACAGTTTTCTCAACCTGTTTGCCGGATTGCTGCGCCTGCTGCCGGTGCTGGCGCTGGCCAGCCCGCAGGCGCGCTTCCAGCCGGTGTTCGTCGGCGACGTCGCCGCCGCGTTCGCCCACGCGCTCTCCGACGTTGCCAGCATCGGCCGCAGCTACGACCTTTGCGGCCCGCGGCGCTACACGCTGCGCGAGCTGGTGACCTGGGTCGGGCGCACCATCGGCAGGCCGCGGCCGGTGATCGGACTGAACCGTTCACTGTCCTACTGCCAGGCCTTCGCGATGGAACTGCTGCCGGTGAAACTGATGACCCGCGACAATCTGCGCTCGATGGAAATCGACAGCGTCAGCGACAATTCCTTCCCCTTCGGCATACGTCCGCAGTCGCTGGAGGCGCTGGCGCCGTGCTGGCTGGTGACGGAAACGCCGCGCGCGCGTTACGACCGGATGCGCAGCCGTGCCGGGCGCTGAGCCGGCACCGTCGCGCCTGTCGTGAATCTCACCGCGGGACTGCTCCCTGCGGACTGGCTGACGGGCCTCTGGGCGCTGTGGCTACTGACCTTGTTGCCGCTGCTGGCGCGCGACGCCTGGCGACCGCTGCGCGATCTCCGGCGCCTCAACCTGTGGTGCGCGGCCATCGCCATCGTATTCACTCTGTGGACCATCCGCTCCGGCATCAAGCCCGGGCTCGGCATGCATCTGCTCGGCGCGACGGTGCTGATGCTGATGTTCGGTCCGCGGCTGGCGCAGCTTGCGCTCTACGCGGTTGCCGCGGCGGCGGCTTTCGCCGGCATGGGCGACGCAACGGCCTATCCGGCGAACGCGTTGCTCGCCGGCGCGCTTCCGGTCTGGGTCTCGTATGCGCTGTTGCGGGCGATTGAACGCTGGCTGCCGCCGCAGCTCTTCGTGTTCATTTTTGCCGGCGGCTTTTTCGCCGGTGCGCTGGCGATGGCAGCCAGCGTCATCATGGCGGCCGGGCTGCATGCCGCTGCCGGCTCTTATGCCCCGGCCTATCTGGCGGAGTACTATCTGCCTTACGCCCTCCTGCTGTCCTGGGGTGAAGCCTTCATGACCGGAATGTTCACTGCCCTGATGGTTGCGTATTACCCGCAATGGATCCTGATGTTCGACGACCGGCGATACCTCGCCCGGCGCGGATGATGGCGATCGAGACCTACATCGTCGGCGGCGCGGTGCGCGACGAAATGCTGGGCCTGCCGGTGCGGGACCGCGATCATGTCGTCGTCGGCGCCACGCCCGAGGACATGGTGAAGCTCGGTTACCGCCCGGTCGGCCGCGATTTTCCGGTGTTCCTGCATCCCGAGACCCACGAGGAGTACGCGCTGGCGCGCACCGAGCGCAAGACCGCTCCGGGTTATCACGGCTTTGCCTTCCACGCTGCACCCGACGTCACGCTGGAGCAGGATCTGCAACGCCGCGACCTGACCATCAACGCGATGGCACGCGGCGCGGACGGCCGCCTGGTCGATCCCTACCGGGGCGCCGAAGACCTCGGCGAGGGCATCCTGCGCCATGTCAGTCCGGCTTTTGCCGAAGACCCGGTGCGCATCCTGCGCGTGGCGCGCTTCGCCGCGCGTTTCGGCTTTGCGGTCGCTCCCGAGACGCAGGCGCTGATGCAGAAGATGGTCGAGGCCGGCGAGGCCGACGCGCTGGTCGCCGAACGGGTGTGGCAGGAACTGGCCAAGGGCTTGATGGAAAAAACGCCGTCGGTGATGTTTGCGGTGCTGCGCGACTGCGGCGCGCTGGCACGCGTGCTGCCGCAGTTTGATGCGCTGTACGACGAGGGCGTCATCGACGAGGCACTCGCCGCGCTCGATGCCGCGGCGGCGGCAAACGCATCGCTGGAGGTGCGCTTCGCCGCGCTGGCGCGCGGGCTCGAGCCCGAGGCGATCGATGCGCTTGGCGCGAAACTGCGCCTGCCCGCGGGCTGCCGCGACCTTGCGCTGCTGGCATCGCGCCACGGCAATGCGCTGGCCGATGCCGCGGGGCTGGACGTTGGTGAACTGTTCGAGGTGATGGATGCGGCTGATGCCTGGCGCCGCCCCGAGCGCTTTCGCGACCTGGTCGAGGCGGTGCTCGCGGGAGAACGCGAGGCACAGGCGGCACGTTCGCGGCTGTTGCGCGCGCACGCGGCCGCGCTGGCCGTGGATGCCGGTGCGGTGGCGCGCCGGCAGTCAGGTGCCGCCGCGATCAAGGCCGCGGTGGCGGAGGCGCGCCGCGAGGCCATCGCAGCGTCTAAAAAATAGTAAATAAAAACAAATACTTATGGAGCATCCCGTGATCGACTTTTACACCTGGACCACCCCCAACGGCCGCAAGGTCTCCATCATGCTCGAGGAATGCGGCCTGCCGTACCGCGCGCATGCAATCAACATCGGGCAGGGCGAGCAGTTCAAGCCCGAGTTCCTCGCCATCAATCCCAACAGCAAGATTCCGGCGATCGTCGATCCCGACGGACCCGACGGGAAGCCGATCTCACTGATGGAATCCGGGGCGATTCTGGTCTACCTCGCCGGCAAGACCGGGAAGTTTTTGCCGCAGGCGGTGCGCGGGCGTTACGACGCGCTGCAATGGTTGATGTTCCAGATGGGCGGCGTCGGTCCGATGTTCGGCCAGGTGCACCATTTTCTGCGCGCGGCGAAGGAGCCGGTGCCGTACGCGATCGAACGCTATGTCACCGAGACGCGGCGTCTCTACGGCGTGCTCGACAAGCAGCTCGCCGGACATGAATGGCTGGCCGGTGGTGAATACACCATCGCCGACATGGCGACCTATCCCTGGGTCGCGCGCCATGAATGGCACAAGACCGACCTCAATGATTACCCCAGCGTCAAGCGCTGGTTCGACACCATCTCGGCACGGCCTGCAGTGCAGCGCGGGATGGCGGTGCCGCAGGTTTAGGCGGCGTCCCGGCGGCGCTGAACTTCAGCGCCGCGCGTGCCGCTGCAGCAGGCGGACGATAGCCGCGGTGTCGAGTTCGGGTCGGGTGCGCAGCTGCGGGATGCCGACCACGGTGTTGGTCCAGGCCATATGCTGCTGCATGCGCCGCACCACTGACGGCCATTCACCTGCGGTATGGCGCTGCGGATCGGGCAGCGCGTGGCATTGCGAACAGGCAATGCTGAACATCTGCCCGGCGCGTGTGTCCAGCGCCGGATGTCGCGGATCGATTTCGCGCTGGCCGTGCTTGCGCAGGTAGGCGATCAGGGTTGCGGCTTCCGCCTCGTCGGGCGCAGTGACGCCGGCCATCATGTCCTTCATCAGGGCGCCCATGTTGCCTTTGCCGCGCATGCGCCAGAGCATGCGCTCGACCACCGGCTGCCAGCGCGCGGGGGTATGCATCTGAGGGTTGGGCAGGTAATGGCACTGGATGCAGTAGCGCGCGGTCAGGCGCGCGCCCGCCGATTGCGGCTCGGGCAGCTGGCTAGGTTCCAGCGAGGGCGGCAGCAGGCGTTCGAGCATGCGGCCATGGGGACTTTGCGACCAGAGGTATTGGGCGCGCCCGCCGGCGGCGTCCTGCGCGGCCGCGCAGGAGAAGAAGCCTGACAGGGCAGTCAGGACAAGGTATCGCGACAGCAGGGGCAGCGGGGGCAACAGGGACGGCATCGCGGATCACCTCCAGTGCGAAACCGGATTCACAGCTCATGTTACACCGGCAGCCAGCCGCGCAAGGCCTGCCAGATCAGCAGTATCGCGATCGCAAACAGCGCCCGGCGCAGCAGGCGGTTGTAGGTTTGCGCACTGATGCGTGTCTGCAGCTTCATGCCCGCTGCCATGCCGGCGAGCGCAATCAGGGTCAGCGGAATGTTGGCGAGTGCGGCGCTGACGCGGATTTCGCCGGCCGCACCCAGCGTCGCCGCCTGCACGATCTTGCCGCCGAGAAAACACAGGTTGAGGATCTGGGTCATCACCGTGGTCTCGACGCCGAGCAGCATGAAGTAGATCAGCAGTGGCGGCAGCGAATTGTTGACGCTGCCGGAGAAGAATCCGCCGGTCATGCCGAAGGCGAAGGCCGACCAGCGCGGATGCCGGCCGAGCCAGCTCCAGTCCAGCCTTGCCAGCTGCTGCTGGCAGAGATAGGCGATGATCATCAGCGCCAGCAGCAGGCGTATCGGTTCCTGTGGCGACAGGATCAGGAACTGCGCGCCGAAGAAGGACCCGATCAGCACCCACACCGCCACCGGCCAGTACTTGCCGAGGCTGGCACCCCAGTTGCCGCCGCGCACCACGCTGATCAGGTTGACGGTGAAGTTCGGCAGCAGGTTGAGCACGATCGCGGTCTTGACGTCGAACATCAGCACCAGCAGCGGTGTCGAAATCGCCGGGAAGCCGAAGCCGAGCGCACCCTGGGTCAGGCCGGCGAGGAACAGCACGACGGCCGCGGCCAGCCACAGCGGGTCGGAGAGGATCAGTGCGGAGTCCATCGATGGTCCCGGTTACAGTGTGTGCGAGCGGTCACCGCGGACGAAACTGGCCAGCGGCCCGGGCAGCTTCCTGCCGAGCGCGATGACCTTGAACAGCTCGCCCATTTCCGCCGGCGACAGCAGCTTCTGCGCCTGCGCGGCAAGCGGCGCGTAACGTGCGGCATCGCTGGCCGGCACCTCGGCCAGCAGCCCGGTGATGCCGCAGTTGATCAGGAATTGCGCCTGGCTGGTGTAGCCGCACAGTTCGATTCCCGGCGCGCTGCGCGCAATCGCGCTGAAATCGACATGGGCCGTGATGTCCTGCAGGCCCGGCCACAGGAAGGGATCTCCGTGGGCATGGTGGCGGTAGTGGCACATCAGCGTGCCGCGGTCGCGCTGCGGATGGAAGAATTCGTGCGCGGGAAATCCGTAATCGAACATGAGCAGCAGCCCGCGTTCGAGGCGCTGCCCGAGGTCGGCGACGAGTGCCTGCGCCGCGAGTCCAATTTCGGTCTCGTAACCCTCGGCCAGCTGCGGGGTTGCGGCGGCAAGTGCAGGGAAAGCAGGTTTGCAGGCCCAGGTGAAACCACCCTTGCCGTCGATCGCCACACCGATTTCCTGCACGCGTCCGTCGACGATGCGGATGCGCTGTACCGGCAGCGCGTCGAGGACCTCGTTTGCAACGACCACGCCTTCGATGCGCCCGGGCAGGCTGTCCAGCCAGTGCACGCGATCGGCGAACTGCGGTACGGCTGCGGAGATGTGCGCCTGCTGGCGTTCGCGCAGGTCGGCGCTGACCTCGAGGATGCGGTACTGCCGCGGCAGGCGATCGAGTGCGGCGAGTTCCGCGAGAAGGGTCGCGGCGAGCGCGCCGCTGCCGGCGCCGAGTTCGATGATGTCGGTGATGCCGTCAGCAACCAGTGCGGCAAGCTGCCGTGCCAGCGCGCGGCCGAACAGCGGGGACAGCTCCGGTGCGGTGATGAAGTCGCCGCCACTGCCGAACTTGCGGCTGCCGGCGCTGTAATAGCCGAGTCCCGGCGCGTACAGCGCGAGCTCCATGTAGCGGGCGAAGCCGATCCAGCCGCCGGCCTTTCCGATCTCCTCGCGGATCAGGGCCTGCAAGCGCGCGCTGTGGGCGAGTGCCTCGGCTGCGGGCTGCGGCAGCGCAGTGTTCACGGCGGGAAAAGTCACCGCGGGATATTACGCTAAAATAAACAATGAATTACGCGAGGCAAAACGCGGGGAAAACCAGGATGGACTGCAGCTGATGGGCGCCGCATTGACAGGCAGGACGGTGCTGGTGACCGGCGCTGCACGACGCGTCGGCGCGGCGATCTGCCGGCGTCTGCACGCAGCCGGTGCCGCGGTGGTCGTGCATCACCATCGCTCCGCGGCGGCTGCGCAGGCGCTGGTGCAGGCGCTCAATGCGCAGCGTGCCAGCTCGGCCGTTGCCCTGCAGGCCGATCTACTGGATGTTGCTGCGCTGCCGCGGCTGATCACCGATGCGCTGGCACTGAACGGGCGGCTCGATGCGCTGGTCAACAATGCCTCGAGTTTTTATGCAACGCCGCTGGGCGAGATAGACGAGCAGTGCTGGGCCGACCTGATGGGCACCAACCTGAAGGCGCCGCTGTTCCTGTCGCAGGCGGCTGCGCCTGCATTGCGTGCAAGCGGCGGCTGCATCGTCAACATCATCGACATCCATGCCGAACTGCCGATGAAGGCGCATGTGGTGTACACCGCGGCCAAGGGCGGACTGCTGGCGCTGACGCGCTCACTGGCGCGCGAACTCGGCCCGGAAGTGCGGGTCAACGGCGTGTCGCCGGGCACCATCATCTGGCCGGAAGGCGGGGCCTGGCAGGACGAGGAGGCACGCCGGCGCATCGTCGATCGTACGGTGCTGAAACGTACCGGCGAGCCGGAGGACATTGCCGCCGCCGTCGAATACATGATTACCGCGCCCTTCGTCACCGGCCAGATCCTCGCCGTCGACGGCGGGCGCAGCATCGTCGCATGATGCGCTGAACGAAACTACAGAGCGCCTGCCGCACAGCCAGCGGTGGCGCCGGAACGGATTGCCATGGATACCCAGGTCATACACATCACCCCGCGCAGCCAGCGCGAACGCCGCGACCATTACGAGTCGAACAAGCTGGTCAAGCGCCTGCGCCGCCAGGTCGGCCAGGCGATCGCCGATTACGACATGATCCGTGAAGGCGACAAGGTCATGGCCTGCCTCTCCGGCGGCAAGGACAGCTATGCGCTGCTCGACATCCTGCTCCACCTGCGCAGCCGCGCGCCGGTGTCTTTCGACATCGTCGCCGTCAATCTCGACCAGAAGCAGCCGGGATTTCCGGAACACGTGCTGCCGGATTACCTGACACGGCTGGGCGTGCCCTTCCATATCGAGAACCAGGACACCTACAGCATCGTCAAACGGGTGATCCCGGAGGGCAAGACCATGTGTTCGCTGTGCTCGCGGTTGCGCCGCGGCGTGTTGTACCGCGTCGCCGGCGAACTCGGCGCAACCAAGATCGCGCTCGGGCATCACCGCGACGACATCCTCGAAACCTTCCTGCTCAACCTGTTTTACGGCGGCAAGCTGAAGGCGATGCCGCCGAAGCTGGTGTCGGACGACGGCCGCAACGTGGTGATCCGGCCGCTCGCCTACTGCGAAGAGCGGGACCTCGAGGCCTATGCGCAGCTGCGGCAGTTCCCGATCATTCCCTGCACGCTGTGCGGTTCGCAGGAAAACCTCAAGCGCAAGGAAATGAAGGCCATGCTGCGCGAATGGGAGAAGCGCCATCCGGGGCGCGTCGAGACGCTGCTGACCAGCCTGCAGAACGTCAGGCCCTCACACCTGCTGGATCGGGCGCTGTTTGATTTTGCCGCCGTGCGGGCGACCGGCTCACCGGTGCCAGACGGGGATATTGCCTTCGATGCCGAGTAGGGGGCGTCGCGACGCCCCCTGCCTGCGGCAACAGTCTCAGAAGTCAGGCTTGATGTTGTACTGCTTGACCGCCTTGCCCCAGCGCGTGATCTCGGTACGCATGAACTTGTCGAATTGTTCGGGCGTCGTCGGTACCGGTTCATAGCCACGGGTGCGCAGCATGTTGCCGGCTTCACCCTTGAGCACCGTGGTTACCGCTTTGTTCAGCGTGTTTACCGCTTCCCTCGGCATCTTGATCGGGCCCATCAGGCCGTACCAGCCGGAGATCGCGAAACCCTTGTAGCCGGATTCGCCCAGCGTCGGCACCTCGGGCAGCTGCGCGGCGCGCTTGGCAGTGGTCACCGCGAGGGCCCGCAGCCTGCCGGCCTTGATCTGCGGAATTGCCGCACCGGGCCCGGAGAACAGCGTCTGCACCTCGCCGCTGACCGCCGCGGCCACCGAAGGACCCGAACCGCGATAGGGGATGTGCACGAGCTTGATGCCTGCGGTCTGGAAGAAGGCTTCCTGCGCGATGTGGGCGGTGACGTTGCCTGATCCGAAGTTCATCGCGCCCGGTTTGCCTTGCGCGAGCTTGACGAATTCCTGCAGCGTCTTGGCCTGGATGCTCGGGTGCACGGTCATGATGTAGGGCTGCTCGATCAGCTGGCTGATGCCGGCGAAATCGCGGGCCACGTCGAAGCTGAGGTTGGACATCAGCGCCGGAGCTACGGCCGTAGCTCCGATTTCCGAGATGACGACGGTGTAGCCGTCGGGATTGGCTGTTGCGGCAATCGCAGTGCCCAGGCTGCCTTGTGCCCCCCCGCGGCTGTCGATCAACACCTGCTGTCCCAGCTCTGCGATAAGTCCCGGTTGAATTGTCCGCGAGACCAGATCGGTGCCGCCGCCCGGCGGGAAGGGCACGATCAGGCGAATCGGTTTGTTGGGGTAAGGGCCGCTTTGGGCGGCAACCAAGGGTGCGGCCAGCGCCAGGGCAATAGCGACCATTGGCAGACAGGTTTGGCGATTCATGCTTGCGATCCTTGTTGTTGTGGGAAGGGGATTGGAAAAATAAGGAACATGAAGGCGAGCACATTATAACGACTTGATGACAATTTGAAGCACACAGGAAGCTATAAAATAATTAATAAAATCAATATGTTATATAAACTCTCTTCTTGTAAAATCAGCTTGTCAAATTAATTTTGCCATGATAAATTGGCGGCCGTTTCTGCTGGTTTCGTTTCTTTTGCTTCTTCACTGTTTCTCAGACCGTTTCCCTTTTTGAATCCGATTCCGTCAAGCCGATGAATTGCGCCGCCCGTCTCGTCGAACTGTTCGGCAGCCAGGCTGAAGTGGCACGCCGCTTCTGCCTCGACCGTGCCGTGGTCAACCACTGGATCAAGTCGGGCTATGTGCCGGCACGCTGGGCGATGGAGGTCGAGCAGGTCACCGGCGGGCAGATTGCCGCCGTCGATGTGCTGAACGAGGCCACCTCGCGCAAGCCGCTGAAGCTCAAGTCGCGGCCGGACGGAGAGAATTTTTTCACCAACGCCACCCCAGGGAGTGAATTCACCATGGACAAGTACGCGCCGAGCAAGCGCATCAATTCGTTTCACCCGCCGCAACGTACATTGATGGGCCCCGGACCGACGGAGATCCATCCGCGCGTGCTGACCACGATGAGCCAGCCGGCAATCGGCTACCTCGACCCGGTGTTCGTCGAGATGATGGAAGAGCTGAAATCGCTGCTGCGCTACACCTACCAGACCAGGAATCCGCTGACCTTCCCGATTTCGGGCCCGGGCTCGGTGGGCATGGAGTACTGCTTCGTCAACATGGTCAAGCCGGGCGACAAGGTCATCGTCTGCCGCAACGGCGTGTTCGGCGGCCGCATGATCGAGAACGTCGAGCGCTGCGGCGGCATTCCGGTGGTGGTCGAGGACAACTGGGGCGAGCCGGTCGACCCGCAGAAACTGGAAGACGCACTGAAAAAGAATCCTGACGTACGCGTGGTCGCCTTTGTCCACGCCGAGACGTCCACCGGCGTGCTGTCGGATGCCAAGACCCTGGTCGGGATCGCGCACAAGTACGACGCGCTGACCATCGTCGACACCGTGACCTCGCTCGGCGGCTCGCCGGTGCTGGTCGATGAGTGGAAGATCGACGCCGCCTATTCGGCCAGCCAGAAATGCCTGTCCTGCACGCCGGGACTGTCGCCGGTGACCTTCTCCGAGCGCGTGGTTGATTACGTCAAGGCGCGCAAGGACAAGATCCATTCCTGGTTCATGGACATGAACCTGCTGCTCGGCTACTGGGGCGAAAGCACCCGCACTTATCACCACACCGCGCCGACCAACTCGCTGTTCGCGCTGCACGAGGCGCTGCTGCTGATCCGCGAGGAAGGCCTGGAGAACGCCTGGGCGCGCGTGCACCGTCACCACACCGCATTGAAGGCCGGCCTCGAGGGTATGGGTCTCAAGTTCCTGGTCAAGGAGCCGTACCAGATTCCGCAGATGAACGCGGTGTTCTGCCCCGAGGGTGTCAACGAAGCCGAAGTGCGCAAGACCCTGCTTTCCGAGTTCGGCCTCGAGATCGGCGCCGGCCTGGGGCCCCTCGCCGGCAAGATCTGGCGCTTCGGCCTGATGGGCTACTCCTGCCGTCCGGACAACGTGATGCTGTGCTTGTCGGCGCTGGGTTCGGTGCTCGAGGACATGGGCCATGACGTGCATGTCGGTGATGCGGAGGCGGCTGCGCATGCGGCATATGCCTCGATGCACGCCACCGCTGCGCAGGCAAAGAAACGCAAGGCGCCGGCCAAGGCTGCCTGAGTTTCATCTGCCCGAAAAAAGGCCGCCTCCGGGCGGCCTTTTTCGTCGGTGGTGCAAATCAGATCAGGATCGCGGCCAGTCCCAGCAGCAGGCCCATGCTGACCACGTCGGTGGCGGTGGTCAGGAAAATGCTGGAGGCCGTGGCGGGATCGAAGCCGAAGCGTTTCAGCGTCAGCGGTACCATCGCGCCGGCAACGCCGCTGGCGACACAGCTGCCGACCAGTGCGATCCACACCACGATGCTCAGCAACAGGGCATTCGGGTTGTCCTGGTAAGTGGCGACTATGAACATGCCCAGCGCCGCCACCAGTCCGGTGAAGGCGCCGTTGAGTGCGCCCAGCGAGGCTTCCTTGACCACCAGCGCGCGCTCGGCGCCGGCTTTCAGTTCGCCCAGCGTCATGCCGCGCAAGGTCACTGCCAGTGCCTGGCAGCCGGTGTTGCCTGACTGGCCGGCGAGGATCGGCAGGAACAGCGCGAGGATCACCAGGCGGTCGACGGTGTCCTGGAATATGGCCACCACCGCACCGGCGATGAAGGCGGTCGCAAGGTTGATCTGCAGCCAGGGATGGCGGAATTTGAAGCTGCTTTTCAGCGACGTCGCCAGCCGCTCCTCCTTCTCGACGCCGACCATGCTGCCGACCTGCGCGGTGATTTCGAAAGCCTGCTCGGCGAACATGGTCTGGCCGCGGACCAGGCCGAGCAATCGGCCTTCGCCGTCGCAGACCGGATAGACCGGGTAATGGCGATCAAGGACCAGCTTCATCGCATCGGCCAGCGCCAGGTCAGGCTTCAGCGTGAAAGGATTGCGCAGCATCACCGATTCCAGCAACGCGCTGTCGTCCGCAAACAGCAGATCGCGCATGGTGACGATGCCGAGCATGCGTCCGCCGTCGTCGACGATGTAGCCGTAGGTGATGAAGGCGGTGCGCACCAGCGGCCGCAACTGCTCGATGGTTTCGCGCACCGTCATCTGCGGCCTGAATACCGCGCGCACCGGCTCCATCATGCGGCCGATGCTGCCTTCCGCAAATTGCTGGTTGATGCGCCACTGTGCGACGGTCTGTTCCGGAGCGGCGTGAATGATGCCGTCGACCAGCCCGCCCGGCAATTCGGCGAGGATGTCCTGGGTCAGCGCCGGGGGCAGATCCTGCAGCACCTCGGCGAGCAGCGCTGCCGGATATTCAGCGAGCAGCTTCGCAGCTTCTCCGGGCGATCTGGCCTTGGCAGCCAAGACCAGTCTGCTGCGATCCGTTTCCTGCGGATTCTGGTTTTCCTGCGTCATCGTCCTCTCCCTCGATGTGCCGGGCGCGGCTGCGCCACCGGGGGAGTATAGCTAGGGAAGACGCCGGGCGGCGCTATTCTGTGGTCGATGGTTGTGCCGCTGCAGGATTGCGACGGCGGCTAGAGGCCCAGCCGTTGCCAGATGGTCGTGGTGGGTTAACTGTACGAGGGTCGGTTTGAATTATGGCGTAAGCGTCAAAGGCATCTGAAGATGCTTCATTCTTGGGCGTACTTCTAGGCTTTTTTATCTGGTCGCCGTAGTAATTTCGATTGCCTAATCAAAATTCTGTCCTTCAAATAATAGACGAGCCCGGTTCACCGCAGGGCTGGCGTGGTATCACCGGACCGACAAGGAGTTAATCGGCGGGTGTTTTCGGGGATTTCCCTCTCGCGGGGGGTTCGCCGGTCTCTGCGTCGATCCGTTGAGGCGGATTTCGATGCACGCTGACCGTACACACAAGCGTCAGCCACGCCGTGCCATCGGCGCTGCTGCAGAACCGTGTTTGGATCGAGTATCAGGCTGCTTGAAAGAGGGACGGCGCCATGGTCTGTATTAAAGTACTCGCAAAAAACCTGCCTTCATTTTAGTAAAAAGATAATTCATGAACACTTCTGCACAACACCCCGACCATAAGCCACGACCATGGGTAGACTTATTGGTCAGTATCATTATCCCCTCCGTTATATTGATGAAACTCAGTGGCGATGAACACTTGGGTAGCATCAATGCCCTGCTGATTGGCTTGGCCTTTCCGCTAGGCTGGGGCCTGTTCGAGCTAATTCGCTATCACAAGAAAAACTTTATTGCAGTATTAGGTTTGGTCAGCGTGGGGCTCACCGGGGGCATTGGCCTGCTGGAGATGGATGCTCAATGGCTGGCTGTGAAAGAAGCGGCCATACCCGCCATGATTGGTCTGGCGGTGTTGATTTCCACCAAAACCAGATACCCGTTGGTACGCTCGCTGCTCTACAACCCCAACCTGGTGGATGTGAACAAGATTCAAGCGGCATTGGAAAGCAATAACCAGGTGAATGAATTTGATAAGCGCCTGTTAAATGCCACCTACTTTTTTTCGGCCACGTTTTTGTTTTCATCCATTATGAATTATGTGTTGGCGCGATGGATTGTCACCAGTCCCTCCGGCACCCAGGCCTTCAATGAAGAGCTCGGGCGTATGACCTTGCTGAGTTATCCGATGATTGCCATCCCGTCCACCTTGATGATGATGTGTATTTTTTACTATCTATGGCGCACCATACGTCGATTAACAGGTTTGACCCTGGAAGAGGTTATGGCTCCTCATTTGCATGAAAAATACGAACAAGCTGAGAATAAATCCAGCAAAGACTGAGGCGCCCCGCATTCCACAGACAAAAGCGAGAACAAATCTTGCATTGCTTTAGGCGGATTCGGAATCCGAACGGCGCCCACTTCCGCAGTCCGAGGGTGGGTCGATTCAATGTTTCCAGAAAAGTGCCCCGAGGCGGTGCGGGGAGGCAGGGGGGTAGCCATCGCCCCGACGCGGGGGCCACGCTGCGGGTAGCTAGGGGGCAGGTGGGGGGGGGCACCGAGGCCACCTTCCCTCAGGCAGCAGAGGGGCGGGGCGCGGGAGTAGCGGCTTAATGCACCTAGCCTCGTTGAGAAAAGGCCGTCCTTGTGAAAGCGCGTTAACTCCAGCCAATTCCCGATGACTGTTGAAGGTGCTTAAAGTCCAAGCCGTTGCCAGATGGTCGTGGTGAGTCCGGCCTGGTTCATCGTGTAGAAATGCAGGCCGGCCGCGCCGGCCGCGAGCAGGTCGTCGCAGAGCCGGGTCACGACGTCGAGACCGAAGGCGCGGATGGAGTCGCTGTCATCACCGTAACCTTCGAGCTTGCGGCGCATCCAGCGCGGAATTTCCGCGCCGCAGGCGTCCGAAAATCGGGCCAGTTGCGAGAACTTGGCGATGGGCATGATGCCCGGAACGATCGGCAGGCTGAGGCCCATCGCCTCGCATTCGTCGACGAAGTGGAAATAGCAGTCGGTGTTGTAGAAATACTGGGTGATCGCCGAGTCGGCGCCGGCCTCGACCTTGCGCTTGAAGTTGAGCAGGTCATCCTGCGCGCTTTTCGCCTGGGGATGGTACTCGGGGTAGGCCGCGACCTCGATGTGGAAATGGTCGCCGAATTCGCCGCGGATGAAGGCCACCAGTTCGTTGGCGTAGTGGAACTCGCCTGCAAAGGCGGTTCCCGAAGGCAGGTCGCCGCGCAGCGCCACCAGGTGACGGATGCCGTTCTCGCGGTAGCCGCGCAGAATGTCGCGCAATTCTTCGCGCGAGGAGCCGATGCAGGAAATGTGCGGCGCGGCAGCGTAACCGGCAGCGCGCAGGTCGAGCACCGCGCGCAGCGTGCGTTCGCGCGTAGAGCCTCCTGCGCCGTAGGTTACCGAAAAGAACTTGGGATTGAGCTGCGCCAGCTGCTTCGCCGTCTGGGCGAGCTTGTCCATGCCTTCCGGCGTGTTGGGCGGGAAGAACTCGAAGCTGAATGTGCGTGGATGTTTTTTCTGGGAGTCCATGGCGGCTGCGGATGCCCGGCGATTGCGGCCGCCGGGCATCCTGCTCCGGTCAGTAACGATAGTGTTCCGGCTTGTACGGACCGTCAACTGGCAGCTGCAGGTAATCCGACTGCTTCTCGTTGAGGACCGTCAGCTCCACGCCGAGCTTCTTCAGGTGCAGGCGCGCGACTTTCTCGTCGAGGTGTTTCGGCAGCACATAGACCTTGTTCTGGTACTTGGAACCCTGAGTGTAGAGCTCGAGCTGCGCCAGCGTCTGGTTGGCGAAAGAGCTCGACATCACGAAGGACGGGTGGCCGGTGCCGCAGCCGAGGTTCACCAGGCGGCCTTCGGCGAGCACGATGATGCGCTTGCCGTCGGGGAAGATCACATGGTCGACCTGCGGCTTGATGTTTTCCCATTTGTACTGTTTCAGCGCGGCAATCTCGATTTCGGAATCGAAATGGCCGATGTTGCAGACGATGGCGTTGTGCTTCATCCGCTTCATGTGCTCGTGGGTGATCACGCCGAGGTTGCCGGTGGCGGTGACGAATATGTCGGCCTTGTCGGCGGCGTATTCCATGGTCACCACGCGGAAGCCTTCCATCGCCGCCTGCAGCGCGCAGATCGGATCGACTTCGGTGACCCAGACCTGGGCCGACAGCGCGCGCAGCGCTTCCGCGCTGCCCTTGCCGACGTCGCCGTAGCCGCAGACCACGGCGACCTTGCCGGCAACCATCACGTCGGTGGCGCGCTTGATGGCATCGACCAGCGACTCGCGGCAGCCGTAGAGATTGTCGAACTTCGACTTGGTCACCGAGTCGTTGACGTTGATCGCCGGGAAAGGCAGGCGGCCTTCCTTTTCCATCTGGTAGAGGCGGTGCACGCCGGTGGTGGTTTCCTCGGTGACGCCCCTGATGTTCTTCTCGATGTTCGAGTAGTAGCCGGGTTTCTCCTTCAGGCGCTTCCTCATCGCCGCGAACAGCACGACTTCCTCCTCGTTGGTGCCTTCCGGGGGCAGCGTCTTGTTGCGCTCATGCTGCGCGCCCAGCGTCACCAGCAGCGTGGCGTCGCCGCCATCGTCGAGGATCATGTTGGGCGTGCCGCCGTCGTGCCACTCGAGGATCCTGTGGGTGTATTCCCAGTAGTCTTCCAGCGACTCGCCCTTGTAGGCGAACACGGGGATGCCGCTGGCGGCGATCGCGGCCGCGGCGTGGTCCTGGGTCGAGAAAATGTTGCAGGAAGCCCAGCGGATTTCGGCGCCGAGTGCCGCCAGCGTCTCGATCAGCACCGCGGTCTGGATGGTCATGTGCAGCGAACCGGCGATGCGCGCGCCCTTCAGCGGCAGCTTGCCCTTGTTCTCCTCGCGGATGGCCATCAGGCCGGGCATTTCGGTTTCGGCAATGGCGATTTCCTTGCGGCCGAAATCGGCCAGCTTGATGTCGGCGACTTTGTAGTCGGCGGCTTTGGCGTTCATGTGCAACTCCTGGATGTTGTGATGGGCGCCGTTACCGGCATCGCCTCCCGAGCCTGGCCGTCGCGGAAACTCCGCGCGGTCGCAGCGCCCCTCGGGGGCATGCATTCACATGCTGATGCTGCAAAAGAAAAGCGCTCGCACCGTTGCCGGTGCGAGCGCCGTTGATTCTTGCTGAGCCTGGCCGGTGAGGGATTCGGAAATCCGCCGGTCGCAACGCTCCTCAGCGGGGCGGATTATAGCCGATGCATTGCGATGCGGCATCGGCTCGCCCGGGCTCGTTTGATAAGTATTTGTTTAAAATAAACTTTTAAAAAAGCGGCGACGATGACCCTTTCTGTCCTGTTCGGCACCCTGGCATTGCTGCTGCATCTCGCCGGCTATGTCTGGTACGCGCTGGGCATATTGCGCGGCCGCACGCGGCCCAATGCCGCGAGCTGGTTCATGTGGCTGGTGGGAGCCTGGGTCGAGTACCGCACCTTCGACGCCATCGACAGCCACTGGGCGACTTCCGCGCTGCCGCTAGCCTGTTTTCTCGGCTGTTGTGCGATCTTTGCGGTGACCGCGGTGCTGCAACTGGCGAAGCGTGCTGCGGGGTCGCGCGAAGTCATTTACCTGCCGGCACGCGGGACGGATTACCTTGCCGTGGGTTTCGACCTCAGTGCCTGGGCACTGTACGTCGCGACCGGCGGCGCAGCCTGGGCCAACGTCCTGGCGGTGACCACCTCGGTGGTGAGCTTCATACCGATCTGGAAAAGCACCTTGCGTCATGGCCACGAGGCACCGGGCCCCTGGTTCGTCTGGTGCGCCGCCTACCTGGCGATGCTGGGGGCGGTGCTGACCGGCCCGGGTACGCAGATGCTTGCACAGAGCGTGTATCCGGCCTATTACCTGTTGCTGTCGGCGGTGGTCGCGGCATTGACCTTTGCCGGGGTGCGCGAGCGTTTGCGTCGCCGGCCAGCGTGACCCTAAACAAAAACGCCGGCATGAGCCGGCGTTTTGCTGAAGCGGTGGGACTTACTTGATGCCCGCGTCCGCTTTAAGAGCGGCAGCCTTGTCCGTATGCTCCCAGGTGAATTCCGGCTCGTCGCGGCCGAAGTGGCCGTGGGCGGCGGTCTTGGTGTAGATCGGGCGCAGCAGATCGAGTGCCTGGATGATGCCTTTCGGACGCAGGTCGAAATGTTTCTCGACCAGGGTCGCGATCTTGTCGTCGCTGATCTTGCCGGTGCCGAAGGTGTCGACCAGCACGCTGACCGGGCGCGCGACGCCGATGGCGTAGGCGACCTGGATTTCGCACTTGGTGGCCAGACCTGCGGCGACGATGTTCTTCGCGACATGGCGCGCAGCGTAGGCGGCCGAACGGTCGACCTTCGACGGATCCTTGCCCGAGAACGCGCCGCCGCCGTGGCGTGAATAGCCGCCGTAGGTGTCGACGATGATCTTGCGGCCGGTGAGGCCGGTGTCGCCCTGCGGGCCGCCGATGACGAAGCGGCCGGTCGGGTTGATCAGGTACTTGGTGTCCTTGGTGATCATGTTCTTCGGCAGCACCGGCTTGCAGACCTGCTCGATGATCGCTTCCGACAGTTCCTTGTGGCCGATGTCCTCGCGGTGCTGCGTGGAAATGACCACGGTGTCGATGTGGTGCGGCTTGCCGTCGACGTAGCGCACGGAGACCTGCGACTTCGCGTCGGGGCGCGCCCAGGGCAGGCGGCCGTCGCGGCGCAGCTCTGCATGGCGCTCCATCAGCCGGTGCGAGTAGTAGATCGGCATCGGCATCAGCTGCGGGGTTTCATCGCAGGCGAAGCCGAACATCAGGCCCTGGTCGCCGGCGCCCTGGTCGAGGTCGAGGCCCTTGCCTTCGTCCACACCCTGCGCGATATCGGGGGACTGCTGGTCGTAGCACACCAGCACGCCGCAGCTCTTGTAATCAAAGCCGATTTCGGAATCGTTGTAGCCGATCTGCTTGATCACGTTGCGCGCGACCTGCGCGTAATCGACGCGCGCGTTGGTGGTGACCTGGCCGGCGAGCACGACTAGCCCGGTGTGGGTCATGGTCTCGGCTGCGACACGGCCGTTCTTGTCGGCCGCCAGGATGGCGTCGAGGATGGCGTCGGAAATCTGGTCGGCGATCTTGTCGGGATGTCCTTCGGACACCGACTCGGAAGTGAACAGGTAATTGCTCATGGGCTTGGACGTCTGGCTCGCGTTGAGGGTTGATGGATACCGGACATTTCGCTGCGGGGCCCGGCAAAAAGGCCGCTAGAATAGCACATAACTCCCGATTTCTTAACGGAATTCCCCTCTGGCAACGATGCTCCTCAAGCTGATGCAGTGCTGCGCGCGCATGCCATTGACCGGGCTGCATTTTTTCGGCGCGGGCCTGGGCTGGCTGGTCTACGCGCTGTCGCCGAAGTACCGCCGGCGCCTGCGCGGGAACCTGAGCGCCAGCGGTCTGTACGCGGACGAGGCTTCGTACCGGCGCACCCTGCATGCCGCGGTGGCGGAGTCGGGCAAGGGCATTGCCGAGCTGTGCCGGGTCTGGTTCGGCCGCGATGACGAGATCGACGCCATAGTGCGCTGTGATGACTGGAGCGTGGTCGAGGCGGCGCAGCGCGAAGGCCGGGGCCTCATTTTCCTGACGCCGCACCTCGGCTGTTTCGAGATTTCCGCGCTCTACGGCGCGCGGCGGCTGCCGCTGACCGTGCTCTACCGGCCGCCGAAGCGGGCGAACCTCGAACCCCTGATGCGCGCGGGCCGCGCGCGCGCGCAGGCGCGGCTCGCGCCGGCCAACCTGCAGGGCGTGCGCCTGCTCTACAAGGCGCTGCGCCGCGGCGAGGCCATCGGTGTGCTGCCCGACCAGGCGCCCGGTGTCGGCGAAGGCGAGTGGGCGGATTTTTTCGGTCGCCCCGCGTACACCATGACGCTGGTGACCCGCCTGCAGGAATCCACCGGCGCCGCGGTGGTGATGGCTTTCGCCGAACGCCTGTCCGGCGGCAGGGGCTACCACCTGCATCTGCAGCGCGTGCCGGTACCGTTGCCGCCCGCAACGTTGAACCGCGCGATCGAAGACATGATCCGGCGCTGCCCGGCGCAGTACTTGTGGGGATACAACCGCTACAAGGTGCCGGCCGGCGCAGTAAAACCCGGTAAGGAGTGAAGAGTGAGGGGTGAGACGTGAGGAGGGTAATCTCTAAGAACAGCGGTCCGGGGTTTATTCCTCACTCCTCACCCCTTACTCCTCACCATTCCCAATGACCCGCCTCGGCCTCGCCCTGATCTGGCTGCTGCACTGGCTGCCGTTGTCGCTGCTGGCCCCGCTGGGCCGCGCCGCCGGTTTGTTGCTGCATGCGCTCGCCGCCGAGCGGCGGCGCGTGGTGATGACCAATCTCGAACTGTGCTTCCCCGAGCTGGGGAATCGCGCCCGCCGCGAACTCGCGCGCGAGCATTTCGCCGTTTTCGGACGCAGCCTGCTCGAACACGGCATCCTGTGGTGGGGCAGCCGCGAGCGCGTGCTGAAGCTGGTGCGCGTCGAAGGCCTCGAGCACTGGCGCGCGGTGCGCGACCGGCCGGTGATCTGGCTGGCGCCGCATTTCGTCGGGCTCGACATGGGCGGCATCCGCCTCACCGCCGAGTTTCCGCTGGTGTCGGTGTACAGCAAGCAGAAGAACCCGGCCTTCGATGCCGTGCTGCTGCACGGGCGCACGCGGCTGGGGCCGACGGAGCTGTACTCGCGGCAGGACGGCATTCGCCCGGTGGCCAAGGCGATCAAGGCAGGGCTGCCGTTCTATTACCTGCCGGACATGGATTTCGGCGAACGCGATTCGATTTTCGTGCCTTTCTTCGGCGTGCCGGCGGCGACCATCACCGGGCTCGCGCGCATCGCCGCGCTGACCGGCGCCGTGGTCGTGCCGGCGGTGACCACCCAGCTGCCGGACAACGAAGGTTATGTGTTGCGCTTCCACCCGGCCTGGGAGAGTTTTCCGAGTGGAGACCTTGCTGCCGACACGCGGCGCATGAATGCCTTCATCGAGGAGCGCGTTCGTGAAATGCCCGCGCAGTACTACTGGCTGCACAAGCGCTTCAAGACGCGGCCGCCGGGCGAGGCGCGTTATTACTGAGGGCGCCGAGCAAAATGACTCTCTGTGGGCATCCGGTAGCCCGGATGGAACGAAGTGGAATCCGGGGCAGTCGTCGCAATGGGCGACTCTGTACCCGGATTCCGGCCTTCGGCCTGCCACCCAAGGTGACTTCCTTCGGGGCGCACCCGGGCTACAACCCCGTGATGTGCTTGCCTTGACGGCAGAGGGGAATTTTATTTTTTCAGGCGTTCGAGGATGACAGGAGATGGGATCGCGCCGCTGGCCGAGGGCGACGTGGAGGCAGTGGCCGCGCTGGCGCGCATGATCTGGCATGCGCATTACCCGGGCATCATCAGCACTGCGCAGATAGAATACATGCTGGCGCAGCGCTACGATCCGGCGGTGATCCGCGCCGAGCTGTCGCAGGCGGATCTGTGGTGGTTCGTGCTGCGCGTGAATGGCGAACTCGTGGCCTACATGGCACTGCAGAAGGAAGGCGATGCCGCGCTGAAGATCGACAAGCTCTACGTGCATCCGGCGGCACAGCGCCGCGGTTGCGGCGGTCGGCTGGTCGCACATGCGGAAACCCTGGCACGGCGCGAGGGCTGCCGCGAACTGGAGCTGGCGGTGAACCGCAACAACACGAAGGCGATCGCCGCCTACCGCAAGCATGGTTTCACGGTGCGCGAAGCGGCGGTCAAGGACATCGGCGGCGGCTTCGTGATGGATGATTACGTGATGGCTAAAAAGGTTTGAACATGTTCGAGAACCCCGACGCGCAGGCACGCTGTGAGCTGCTGAAGAAGGTCAGGACCATTGCCGTGGTCGGCCTGTCGCCGAATGCCTCGCGGCCGAGTTACGGCGTCTCGAAGTCGATGCAGGAATTCGGTTTCCGCGTGATCCCGGTGCATCCGGCGGCAAAAGAGATTCTCGGCGAGAAGGTTTATCCCGCGCTGAAGGACATCCCGGAGCCGGTCGACCTCGTCGACGTGTTCCGCAGCGCCGAGTTCATCGACGGCGTGGTCGACGAATGCCTCGCGCGGGGCCTGAAGGCGATCTGGATCCAGGAGGGCATCGTCAACGAGCCGGCGGCGCTGCGCGCGCAGGCGGGCGGCATGACGGTGATCATGGACCGCTGCATCTATCGCGACTACCGGGATTACTGCAGGTAACGGGATTCAAATGAAGCGTCTCGAATTCACCAAAATGCAGGGCCTCGGCAATGACTTCGTCGTCGTCGATGCCACGCGCTCGCCGGTGGTGCTGACACCGGCCCAGCTGCGTTTCATCGCCGACCGCCATTTCGGCGTCGGTTGCGACCAGCTGCTGATGGTCGAGCCCGCGCGCAGCGCGGACACCGATTTTTATTACCGCATTTTCAACGCCGACGGTGGCGAGGTGGAGCAGTGCGGCAATGGCGCGCGCTGTTTCGTGCGTTATGTGCACGAGCGCGGGCTGACCGGCAAGACAGTCATTCGTGTCGGCACGCTGGCCGGCGTCATCGAGCCGCGCCTCGAAAGCGATGGCCAGGTTACCGTGGACATGGGCGTGCCCGAGTTCGAGCCGGCGAAGATCCCGTTTTCGGCCCCGGCGCGGCAAGCCTTGTATGATCTGGTCGTTGACAAAAATGTCATTAAAATCAATGCTTTATCAATGGGCAATCCACATGCGGTGCAGGTGGTGGACGATGTCGACTCTGCGCCGGTGACGACCCAAGGCCCGCTGATCGAAGCCCATCCGCTGTTTCGGCAGCGGGTCAATGCCGGCTTCATGCAGGTCGTCGACCGCGGCCACATCCGGCTGCGCGTCTACGAGCGCGGCGCCGGCGAAACGCTGGCCTGCGGCACGGGTGCCTGCGCCGCGGTGGTGGCCGGCATCGAGCGCGGCCTGCTCGATGCACGGGTCAGGGTTTCGACGCGCGGCGGCGACCTCGTTATAGTATGGTCCGGCGCAGGCCAGCCGATGCTGATGACCGGACCCGCGGTGACCGTGTTCGACGGCGCCATCGAACTGCCCGACTGAACAACAACATCGAACGAACTGCAAGGAACATGATGAAGCCCGACGACGTTGCCGCGTACCTGAAGGAACACCCCGAGTTTTTCGAGCATTACGCGGAGGTCGTCGCCGACGTGTTCATTCCGCATCCCCACGGCGGGCGCGCGATTTCGATCAGCGAGAGGCAGATCCTGACGCTGCGCGAGCGCGGCAAGCAGCTCGAGGGCAAGCTCTCCGAGATGATCCAGTTCGGCGAGGAAAACGACATCATCGGCGAAAAGGTGCACCGCCTCGTCCTCGCGCTGATCGGCGCGCGCGGCATGGCCGCACTGCGTCATGCCGTCGATTTCAACTTGCGCGAGGATTTCGCGGTGCCCCATGTTGCGCTGAAACTGTGGCATCCCGCGGCCGACGACGGCGTGTCCGAAGCGACGCGCGCCTTTGCCGCCAGTCTGGTGCATCCGCATTGCGGCCCGCTGGCGATGGCCGATACCGCGGCATTTTTCGGCGAGGCGGCGCCGCTGCTGAAATCGTATGCCTACGTTGCGCTGGGCAACGCCGGCAGCTACGGCCTGCTCGCGCTGGCGAGCGAGGATGCGCAGCGTTTCTATCCCGAGATGGGCACCCTCTATCTGACGCGCATCGGCGAAATCATCTCCGCCTGCCTGCGGCGCGAGCTGGAACCGGCGTGACCGCCCGCGGGCGAAAATCCCCCGAAACGCCCGCTGCGCCGATACTCCCGGCTTCCGCCGCACAGCTAGCCGGCTACATCCGCCACCTGACCCACGAGCGCCGGCTGTCGGCGCATACCGCGAAAAACTACCGCCGCGACGTCGAGGCACTGCTGCGTTACGCCGCCGACCGGCCGCCGGCGCAACTCACTGCGCACGACATCCGCCGCGGCATCGCCCAGCTGCACGGCCGCGGACTCGACGGCCGCAGCCTCGCGCGCATGCTCTCGGCCTGGCGCGGTTTCTACCACTACCTCGCCCGCGACCACGGCGTCGCGCAGAATCCCTGCATCGGCATCCGTGCCCCGAAAAGCGCGAAGCGCCTGCCGCATGCGCTGTCGCCCGACGAGGCGCGGCAGCTGGTGGAGCTCGGTGACGGTGACGCGCTGGCCGTGCGCGACCGCGCGATCCTCGAGCTGTTCTATTCCTCGGGCCTGCGCCTGTCGGAGCTGACCGGACTCGCGCCGGAGGACATCGATTTCAAGGAGGCCACGGTACGGGTCACCGGCAAGGGCAACAAGACGCGCATCGTCCCGGTCGGCAGCCATGCCGTGCAGGCGCTGCAGGCCTGGCTCGCGCAGCGCGCGACGCTGCCCCAGGCCGAAGCCGGCGCGCTGTTCGTCAACCCCAAGGGCCGGCGCCTGGGCCCGCGCGCGGTGCAGACCTGCGTGCAGGCCCGCGCCCAGCAGCAGGGCATCGCCGCCCGCGTCCACCCGCACATGCTGCGCCACTCCTTCGCCTCGCATGTGCTGCAGTCGAGCAGCGACCTGCGTGCGGTGCAGGAAATGCTGGGCCATGCCAGCATTTCGACGACGCAGGTGTATACGCAGTTGGACTTCCAACACCTCGCCAAAATTTACGACGCCGCGCATCCCCGCGCAAAGAAAAAAGAAAAACAGTAATGCATCGATTGGTTCTCAAACCCGGCCGCGAGAAATCACTGAAGCGCCGGCATCCCTGGATATTCTCCGGCGCCATCGCGAAAGTCGAAGGCAAGCCCCAGCTCGGCGACAGCGTCGAAGTGCGCTCCGCCGACGGCGCCTTCCTCGCGGTCGCCGCGTACAGCCCGGAATCGCAGATCCGCGCCCGCGTCTGGTCCTGGACCGCGTGCGACATCGACGCCGCATTTTTTGCGCAACGCGTCGCGCGCGCGGCTGCGGCGCGCAGTGTCTCCGCCGGCGAAGGCGCGCGTCTGGTGCACGGCGAATCCGACGGCCTGCCCGGTGTTGTCGCCGACCGTTACGGCGACACCGTGGTGGTGCAGCTGCTCAGCGCCGGCGCCGAACGCTGGCGCGGCGCGATCGCCGACGCGCTGGCGGCGCTGCCCGGCGTCGCGCGCTTGATCGAACGTTCCGAGGCCGACGTGCGCGAACTGGAAGGTCTGCCGCCGCAGTCCGGCCTGCTGCGCGGCGAACCTGCGGCGGGCCCGCTGTCGGTGCGCGAACACGGCCTCGAGTTCGCGGTCGATGCGGAGCAGGGCCACAAGACCGGTTTTTACCTCGACCAGCGCGACAACCGCCTGCTGCTGCGCGGGCTGGCGAAGGACAAAACCGTGCTCGACTGTTTCTGCTACTGCGGCGGCTTCGCGCTGAACGCGCTGGCCGGCGGCGCAAAGTCGGTCACCGCGATCGACAGCTCCGGCCCGGCGCTGGCCGCGGCAAAGGCCAATGCCGCCCTCAACGACCTGCCGGAATCCGAATGGATCGAAGCCGACGTATTCCAGGCCCTGCGTAAATTCCGCGATGCCGGCCGCAAGTTCGACCTGATCGTGCTCGACCCGCCGAAATTCGCGCCCACCGCGGCCCATGCCGAAAAGGCCGCGCGCGCCTACAAGGACATCAATCTGCTCGGTTTCCGGCTGCTCAATCCGGGCGGCCGGCTGATGACCTATTCCTGTTCCGGCGGCGTCAGTCCCGACCTGTTCCAGAAAATCGTTGCTGGCGCGGCGCTGGATGCCGGGGTGGAAACACGCATCGAGGGCTGGCTGCATGCGTCAGCCGACCACCCGGTGGCGTTGAATTTTCCGGAGGGGGAGTATTTGAAGGGATTGTTGCTGCGCGTTGGGGTTTAACGCTTAGAACGCGTATCTAAATGAGGTTCTCCCTCTCCCCGCTTGCGGGGAGAGGGTTGGGGTGAGGGGCTTCCCAAAGGTCATTTTGTTACGCGCTCTTACATACCTGCGCACACTGTTTTCGCGTGCATCCGGCGGAGTGCTGTGTGGTCAGATCCTACTTCGGCTGTGTCTTGGCCAGCCGGTCTGCCATGCGCGTCTGCCAGCCCGGTCCTGTCGCGCGCCAGCGCTCGATGACGCTCTCGGGCAGGCGGATGGATATCAGTTTCCTTGGATTGGCAGATCGCGGACGCCCTCCCTTGTTGACCTTGCCCCGGGCAAGCATGTCATCTGTCAATTCCGGCAGTTCGTCGTACTCGTGCCGCTGAATGACGTGGGCGTCCACGCGCTTCAGGTCAGAGCCCAAGGTGCGTCGCGAGACGCGCTTTTTCGCGGTCATTTGCTTTCCTCATGCTGAAGACGTGGCGATCCGCGCCACGCGGTACATAGCCCACCACAACGATCCGTCCACGCAGCACACCGAAGCAGATGATCCGGGTTTCGCCGTAGTCTTTTCGTCTGTCCTCGACTTCAAAAGTCGTCCCGTCGAACACCAGTTCGGCGTCCTTGAAATCGAGACCGCGTTCAGCAAGCGTAGCCGCGCGCTTCTTCGGATCGAAGGTGACTGCCATTGGTTATTGTAGCTACGGAAACAGGCTCTTGCAACAGGCCGTCCGACTGCTCGAACAATTTGACCTGTTCCAGAAAATCGTCGCCGGCGCGGCGCCCGACGCCGAGGTGGAGGCGCGCATCGAGGGCTAGCTGCATGCCTCTGCGGACCATCCGGTGGCGCTGAATTTTCCGGAGGGGGGTATACGAAGGAGTTGGTGCTGCGGGTTGGTAATTAACGGCCCAGGCGAGTGGCGGCAAAAAAGTAGCAAAGCCGGTATTGGGGGGGATCCCTTCGATGAAGGGCTTGGACCGTATTTTCACTCTACGTATCTTCAAGAAATTTGCGGATACGCGCGCACTCGGCTTTTTCGTGTGCATAACCCTCTCGATGGGCATAGTGGGCAATGCGTTCAACACGAACGCCGGGGGACACTTGCTGAATTGCGTTCAGGAAGTCACCCATCAAGCCATTGGAACCCATCAGTACGACCTTGCCTGGAGCGAACGCCTGCAAGAACCGTTGCGAATGACGTGACCAACAGTTCCGCAGCATGCTTTTCGGATACTTGTTATTGGCTGTTGCACACAACGCTACGTTGCCAACGAGTAGTTCATCAATATGCAGACCAAGGGCGCGGATTCGAGCAAGGTATCGTGGATTCCAGAAGTTTTCTGCGTCAGAAGCCAGTGCGTCCCAGTAACTGACAAGAGCATCATCTTCTCCACCGGCAAAGCGCTCAAGCGCCTGCTTTCGTGCCTCTTTATAGCCCCCATCCATTGCCGCGCCAGGATTTATGCCCACGACCGCAATACCGCCAGACTTGTAGTGCTTCCCAACCGTAAAGGGCTGCGGGAGCGCAATGCCCGCTCTCTCGAGCAAAGACGACTCGAAGCATGATTTGCAGTGAACGGCACTGCGTGCAAGCTCAATCGCTACAGTAAAGTGACGTTCGCTCATACGGCCCAACTTTAACTTGATGTAAAAAACTCCCAGGACAATCTACTGCCTTTCGTCATCTATCCGGCGTGATTCACTGAACAAAGATGTTGTGAATCATCTGCTTGGGCCCTCAGCGGTAAGTATGTATATAGCATTCGATTTCCAGAAAAACTGGCACCATCCAGCCTAAGCAGTGTCATTGCTTTTCAGGCCGAGCCGGTGGCACGTTATCAATTCCCCCCTCATGCCAGGGATGACATTTCCCCAGCCGCCGGATCGTCAGCCAGGTTCCCTTGATCGCGCCATGGGTGTCGATGGCCTCCCGCGCATAGGCCGAGCAGGTTGGCCAGAACCGGCACTGCGTGCCGAAGAAGGGCGACAGCAGCAGGCGGTAGGCGTCGATCAGCAGGATCAGCAGTTTTTTCATATGACGATTCCAGTATAGCGCGGCGGTTTGTGACGGCCTGCGCAGATGCCGGATAATGCCCGTCCCTTGAGCACAATCCTTATGGTCGACCGTCTTCGCATTTCCCGGCGCACGCTGGTCATTTTCCTGCTGGCAAGTGTGGCCGCGCATGCACTGCTGCTGGTCTTGGTGCCGGGATGGCGGGTGTCGGTACCGGTGCCTGCGCCGGAGATGCCGATGCTGGATGTGGTGATGGTGGCGCCCCAGCCGCCGGCTGCAGCGCCGCCGCCGAAGACTGCTGCGCCTGCGCCGGCTCCGCGTGTCGCGTCCCCGCCGCCGCGCAAGCCTACGCCGGTGATCGCGCAGGAAGCTGCGGCGCCGCCGGTCGCCCCGGCGCCGGAACCCGCAAGCCCGGTTGCATCCGCAGCTGCACCCGCATCGGTGGAGTCTTCTCCGTCTCCTGCGGCGACAGCTCCCGCGTCGCCAGCGCCGCCGATTGCGAAAGCGCCGCCGGTGATCACGCCACCCGCCTTCAGTGCGACCTACCTGCGCAACCCGCCACCGGCCTACCCGGCGAGTGCGCGGCGCAATGGCGAGGAGGGCACGGTGCTGCTGCGCGTGCTGGTCGGTCGCGACGGTGCGCCGCTGAAAGTCGAAGTCGACCAGTCGAGCCGCTCGCGTGCGCTCGACCGCGCGGCGCTGGATGCGGTGAAGGACTGGCGCTTTGTTCCGGCGCGTCGCGGTGCGGAAACCATTGAAGCCTGGGTGCGGGTGCCGGTATCGTTCAGGCTGGAGTCCTGATCCGCGGCCGGGTTGAAACCGCGGCCGCCGCCCTCATATCACAGAGGCAGGTCTTATCCCCGCCGCTGCATTCCTTCAATAATCAAGAGCTTGCATTCCATGGCAGACACTGTTTTTCACGGCACGACCATACTTTCCGTACGACGCGGCAAGCGCGTGGCGCTCGGCGGCGACGGCCAGGTTACCCTGGGCAACATCGTGGTCAAGGCCACCGCGCGCAAGATCCGCCGCCTCTACCAGGACCGCATCCTCGCCGGTTTTGCCGGCGGCACCGCCGATGCCTTCACCTTGTTTGAGCGCTTCGAGTCGAAACTGGAAAAACACCAGGGCAACCTGATGCGCTCCGCAGTGGAACTGGCTAAGGACTGGCGCACTGACCGCATGCTGCGCCGCCTTGAAGCCATGCTGTCGGTGGCCGACCGTGAACATTCGCTGGTGATCACCGGCAACGGCGACGTGCTGGAGCCGGAATACGGTTTGGTCGCCATCGGCAGCGGCGGCGCCTATGCGCAGTCCGCAGCGCGCGCGCTGCTCGAGAACACCGATCTCGCACCGGCCGACATCGTCAAGAAATCGCTGGAGATTGCCGGCGATCTCTGCATCTATACCAACCAGCAACACCTTATTGAGACACTTGAGTAAGGAGCAAGGGATCAGGAGTGAGGAGTAAGGAGTGAGACATTCGCCTTAGCACTTACTCCTCACTCCTGACCCCTAACGCTTCACCCCTCACCCCTGACTTTTACCAAGCCGCCCCTCATGACTCCCATGACCCCGCAGGAAATCGTCCACGAACTCGACAAGCACATCGTCGGGCAGAATGCCGCCAAACGCGCGGTGGCCATCGCGCTGCGCAACCGCTGGCGGCGGCAGCAGGTGCCGGATCCGCTGCGTCAGGAAATCACGCCGAAAAACATCCTGATGATCGGGCCGACGGGCGTCGGCAAGACCGAGATCGCGCGGCGGCTGGCGCGGCTGGCCAATGCGCCCTTCATCAAGGTTGAGGCGACCAAGTTCACGGAAGTGGGCTATGTCGGGCGCGACGTCGACACCATCATCCGCGATCTGGTTGATGCTGCGATCAAGGACGCCCGGGTCGAGGCGATGCGCCGGGTCAAGCACCAGGCGCAGGACGGCGCCGAGGAGCGCGTGCTCGACGCGCTGCTGACGCCGGCGCGCGACACCGCCACCGACAGCGAATCGGCGACGCGGCAGAAATTCCGCAAGATGCTGCGCGAGGGCGCGCTCGACGAGCGTGAAATCGAGATCGAGGTTGCCGCAGCGCCGGCGCAGATGGAGATACTGACGCCGCCGGGCATGGAAGACCTGACCTCGCAGCTGCAGGGCATGTTCCAGAACCTCGGCGCGGGACGGCGCCGGACGCGCAAGATGAAAATCGCCGATGCGATGAAACAGCTGATCGACGAGGAGGCGGCGAAGCGCGTCAACGACGAGGAGCTGAAGCTCGAGGCCGTCGCCAACGTCGAGCAGAACGGCATCGTGTTCATCGATGAAATCGACAAGGTCGCCACGCGTTCCGAGGTGTCGGGCGCCGATGTCTCGCGCCAGGGCGTGCAGCGCGACCTGCTGCCGCTGGTCGAAGGCACGACGGTGACCACCAAGTACGGCATGATCAGGACCGACCATATCCTGTTCATCGCCAGCGGTGCCTTCCACCTGTCGAAGCCTTCGGACCTGATACCCGAACTGCAGGGGCGGCTGCCGATCCGCGTCGAGCTGCAGAATCTTACCGTCGATGATTTCGAGCGCATCCTCACCAGCACCGATGCCTGCCTGATCCGCCAGTACGAGGCGCTGATCAGGACCGAGGATGTCGAGCTGGTGTTCACGCCCGATGCGGTGAAACGGCTGGCGGAGATCGCCTGGCAGGTCAACGAGCGTACCGAGAACATCGGCGCACGCCGCCTGCACACGGTGATGGAGCGCCTGCTCGAAGACCTGTCCTTCAACGCCGGCCGGCGCAAGGAGACGGTGACCATCGATGCCGCCTATGTCGATGCGCGGCTGAAGGATCTCGCGCAGAGCGAGGATCTCGCGCGCTACGTGCTGTGAGGCCTGCGTGCCGGCGCGGTGTTTGACGCATTTCGCGGCCGGCGCGTAACATCCGGCCCCATGCGCCTGTTCATCCATCGCCGGCTGATCGCCGGGACCGCCCTGCTGGCGTTCCTGTTCGCGACCGCATTTCCGGCGCTTGCGGTGGTGCGCCAGGCCGTCGATCCGACGGCGTTCGCGACGATCTGCCGTGTCGATACCGGCATCACCGGCGATGCGTCCTTGCCGGGATCGCCGCAGACCAAGCTCCAGTCCGCGCATTGCCTGATGTGCATGGGATCGGCGCTGCCGCCGGCGGCGACACCCGTTTTCCATTTGGTGGCGATGGTTCCCGAGCTGCTTCTGCCTGCAGCTCCCGCGCCGTTTGCCGCCCATGATTCCGCGTCATTCCAGCCGCTGAATCCGCGCGCACCGCCGCGCGCCTGATTCCCGCTCCGCAATATTGTGCACCCCGGGTGCGCCCGATCTTTCCGCAGCTTGGCGGGAAGACTCTATATAAGTATTTGTTTTTAAAGGATATTTTATGTTTCACGCCAATCTGCTGAAATCCTGCGGTCTGCTCTTCGCCATGCTCTGCGCAACGGCTGTGCAGGCGCAAACCGTAACCGTCAGAGATGCCTGGATCCGCGGCACCGTGCAGGGACAGAGCGCCACCGGCGCATTCATGGAACTGACCGCCAAGGCCAATGCGCGCCTCGTTGCGGCCTCCACTCCCGCTGCAAAGGTCGCCGAGGTGCACAACATGCGCATGGATAACGGCGTGATGCGCATGTTTCCGGTGAGTGGCATCGACATTCCCGCCGGCAAGAGCGTGAAGCTCGCTTCCGGCGGTTATCACGTGATGCTGATGCAGTTGCAGAAACCCCTGAAGCCCGGCGACAGGGTGCCGCTGTCGCTGACCTTCGAACTGGCGGACAGGAAGCGCGAGTCGGTCGAACTGTCAGTCGAAGTGCGTGACGTCAAGGGCCAGCCCATGAAGGCCCACCACGCCCACTGAGATTTTCAGCGGCTGATGACCACCGGCTTCGCGCCCAGCGCCTGGCCGGCGCGTTCCGCGGCTTCACGCGCTGCGGCATCGCTGGCATAGGGGCCTGCCTGCACGCGGTAGAGGCCGTCGCCGTGGTGGATGCGCAGCGTGCCGGCGAGCCAGTCGGCCTGTGCCTGCAGTCGTGCGAGATAGGTTTCGGCATTGGCCTGCACGCCGAAGGCGCCGAATTGCAGCCAGGTGCCGCCCGCGGCGACCGGCGCAGTGGCGGTGGCAGCGGCTGGGACCGGAGCTGGAGCCGGGGTGCTCGCAGGCAGCGGACTTGCCGTCACCGGCGCCGGGGGCGGGAGCGCCACGGTTTCGATGACAGGCGCGGGGGTCGGCACCGGCACCGGTGCACTGGCCACCGGCGGTGCTGCGGCAGGCGTCACGCCGGGGATGATGCTTTCCACTTCGACCATGCCGCTGCCTGCGCCGATGATGCCCAGCCGGTGCGCCGCGGTGTACGAGAGGTCGATCAGGCGGTCGCCGATGAAGGGGCCGCGGTCGTTGACGCGCACCACCACCGAGCGGCCGTTGGCGACGTTGGTGACACGCACGTAACTCGGGATCGGCAGCACGGTGTGCGCGGCGGTCATCGCGTACATGTCGTAGGGCTCGCCGGAGGCCGTCGACTTGCCGTGATAACGCCGGCCGTACCAGGTGGCGATGCCGCGCGCCCGGTACGGCTCGAGCCGCGTCATCGGCGTGTAACTGCGGCCCATCACGGTGTACGGACGCTGGGTGCCGCGGTGCAGCGGCTCCACCCTCGGCACGGCATCGGGAACCGCATCGAGATTTGCCGGCGCATTGGCGCCGGGGCCGTCGTCGAGGTAATAACCGCCCCCGCGCGCCGGAGCTTCCGTGCTGCCGCCCGGCGCGCGTTCGATGCCGCCGCGTTTCGGGGCGCTGCCGCAGGCGGTAAGCAGGGCGGCGAGCAGAAAAACCGCCGCCCGGCGATAAGTGATGAACGCAGGGCGATGACCGCCACCCATGGTTTTCCGCTCCTCACTCCTCACTCCTCGCCCCTCACCGAATTCAATCATGTCTGCACCAGCTTCTTGTGGGTGTTGATGCTCATCAGGATACCGAAGCCGAGACAGATCGACACCAGCGAAGTTCCGCCGTAGCTGACCAGCGGCAGCGGCACGCCCACCACGGGCAGGATGCCCGATACCATGCCCATGTTGACGAAGGCATAGGTGAAGAAGGTCAGCGTGATCGATCCGGCCAGCAGCCGCGAGAACAGTGTCGGCGCATTGGCGGTGATCACCATTGCGCGTCCGATCAGGAACAGGTACATCGCGAGCAGCACGGCGTTGCCGAGCAGGCCGAACTCCTCGGCGTAGACCGCGAAAATGAAGTCGGTGGTGCGCTCCGGGATGAAGTCGAGGTGGGTCTGGGTGCCGTTCATCCAGCCCTTCCCGAGCAGTCCGCCCGAGCCGACGGCGATCGTGGATTGGATGGTGTGGTAACCGGCGCCCAGGGGATCCGAGCCCGGGTCGAGCAGCGTCAGCACCCGCCGGCGCTGGTAGTCGTGCATCAAGGACCACAGCAGCGGCAGGCAGGCGCCGCCGGCGACGGCCAGCGTCGCGATGATCCGCCACGGCAGGCCGGCGAGGAAAATCAGGTAGGCGCCGCTGGCGCTGATCAGCAGCGCGGTGCCGAGGTCGGGCTGGCGCAGGATCAGCGCCGCCGGGATCGCCAGCATAACCGCGGCAATCAGGTAGTTGCGCAGCTTCAGCGAGGCTTCGTTGCGGTTGAAATACCAGGCGAGCATCAGCGGCACCGCGATTTTCATCAGCTCCGAAGGCTGGATGCGGGTGACGCCGATGTTCAGCCAGCGCCGCGCGCCATTGACCACCTCGCCGGCCACAGCGACGCCGACCAGCAGCGCGCAGCCGGTCAGGAACAGCGGCACCGCCATCCGCATCAGGTAATGCGGCGGAATGTTGGCGAACACCCACATCACGGCCAGTGCCACCATCATGTTCATCAGCTGGCCGGATACCCGGACGTAACTGCCGTTGGAGGCGCTGAGCAGTGCCAGCACTCCGGTGAACATCAGCAGCAGAATCGCCGACAGCAGCACGCCGTCGAGGTGCCGGGTCATAAAAACCAGGAAGCGTCGCAGCAGTATGGGCATCAGTCGATCACCGCCGGTTTTTCCGGCAGCTTGCCGAGGATGTGGTAGTCGAGCACCTGGCGGGCGATCGGTGCGGCGGCGCGCGCACCGAAACCGGAGTTCTCCGCAATCACCGCCAGCGCGATGGTCGGATTGTCGGCAGGCGCGTAGGCGATGAACAGGGAGTGGTCGCGGTGCCGTTCGGCGACGCGGCTCTCGACGTACTTCTCACCCTGCTTGATGGCGATGACCTGTGCCGTGCCGGTCTTGCCGGCGGCGACGTATGGCGCATCGGCGAAGATCCGTGCCGAGGTTCCCTCCTTGTTGACGCCGACCATCGCGTCCTTGACCACCTTGAGGTGCCCGGGCTTGAGATTCAGGTCGCGCAGCGGTGCCGGTTCCACCGGCGTCTTCCCGCCGCTGCGGATGTCCTCGACATAGTTGACGATATGCGGCCTGTACATCACACCGTCGTTGGCAAGCGTCGCGGTGGCCGAGGCGAGCTGCAGCGGCGTGTAGCTGTTGTAGCCCTGGCCGATGCCGACGCTGATGGTCTCGCCGGCATACCACTTCTGCTTGAAGCGGCGCAGCTTCCACTCGGTTGATGGCAGCACGCCGGCGGATTCTCCGGCGATGTCGATGCCGGTGCGGCTGCCGAATCCGAACAGCGCCATGAATTTCGCGATCGGATCGATGCCGAGTTCGTTGGCCAGCGTGTAGTAGTAGACGTCGGAGGACACCACGATGGAGCGGTGCATGTCGACCGCACCCAGCGGCACCGGGCGTCCGTCGCGGAAGCGATGGCCGCCGAACACGAAATATCCGGGGTCGCTGATCACCTGCTGTGGCGGGCGCTTGCCGTAGAACAGCGCCGCCAGCGCCATGAAGGGCTTGAAGGTCGATCCCGGCGGATAGGTGCCGGCGGCCGCGCGGTTCAGCAGCGGCTTGTCGGGGGAGCCGTTGAGCTCGCTCCAGCTTTGCGGATCGATGCCGTCGACGAACAGGTTGGGGTCGAAGCCGGGCTTGCTGACCAGCGCCAGCACGCCGCCGTTGCGCGGGTCGATCGCGACCAGCGCGCCGCGGCGGTCGCCGAAGGCCTGATAGGCGACTTCCTGCAGCTGCGCATCGAGGTTGAGCACCAGGTTGTCGCCGGGAACCGGCGGCGTTCGCGACAGCACGCGTACCGCGCGCCCGCCCGAATCGACCTCGACTTCCTCGACGCCGGTGGTGCCGTGCAGTGCCGCCTCGTAGCTTTGCTCGAGGCCGGTCTTGCCGATGTAGTCGCTGCCGCGGTAGTTGGCAAGCCGGCCCGCATCCTCGAGCTGGTCGATTTCGCGCTGGTTGATGCGTCCGATGTGGCCGACGACGTGGGAGAAGATCTCGCCCTGCGGGTACTGCCGGAACAGCCGCGCCTTGGCCTCGACACCGGGAAAGCGGTAGCGGTGCACGGCAAAGCGCGCGATTTCCTCGTCCGACAGCCGGGTGCGGATCGGCAGGCTCTCGAAGCGCTTGCTTTCCTCGAGCAGCTTGCGGAAGCGCCGGCGGTCGCGCGGAGTGATCTCGACGATTTCAGCCAGCCCGTCGATCGTGGCTTCGAGGTCGCCGGCCCTGCTCGGCGTGATCTCCAGCGTATAGGCCGAGTAGTTGTGCGCGAGCAGCACGCCGTTGCGGTCGAGGATGACGCCGCGATGGGGGGCGATCGGCAGCACCGAAATGCGGTTGGCTTCGGCCAGCGTGCTGTAGTGGCGATGCTGCACCACCTGCAGGTAGAAGAAGCGCAGGAACAGCAGGCCGAACAGCAGCAGCACGAAGCCCCCGAGCAGCACCAGCCGCCAGCGGAAACGCTGCAGATCGCGTTCCGAGTCCCGGATCTCGATGCCCGGATTGATCGACAGTTCAGACACGGTCGGGATCGGGGCGCGGCCGTTGCGGCAGCTTCAGCAGGTAGTACAGGACCGGCCACAGCGCGGCCCCGGTGAAACTGCCGATGAAATAGGCGTAGCCGGGGAAATCCGCGCCGGCCAGCGCGCGCACCAGCAGCACGACGAAGTCGGTGAACAGCAGCAGCGGGATGACGTGCAGTATTTGCGGCGCCAGCGAGAAGCGCTGCACCCGTCGGTGCAGGGCGATGCCGGCGAAGGCGAGAATGCTGTAGGCCAGCGCATGCTGGCCGAAAAGGCTGCCATCGGCGATGTCCATCAGCAGTCCCAGGCTCCAGGCTGCGAGGAAGCCGATCTTGCGCGGTTCCTCGATGCACCAGTAGAGCACCACCAGCGCAACAAAGTCCGGCGCCAGCCAGGCGCCCCATCCCGACCACGGCAGCAGGTTGGCGAGCAGCGCGGCGACGAGGGTCAGCATGATGAAGCCGGGTTTGACCGGCAGCAGCAGTTCCTGCGGTGTCATCGGGCGCGCGGCCATCAGGATTTGCCCTTTTTCTTTTTCGCCGGTGCAGCGGCCGGCTGTTCCGCCGGCTGCTCCGGCAGCGCGGGCTGCAGACCCAGCACCAGGACCTGGGTGCCGGCGCTGGGCGCGGCGAGGGGCTTGCAGGCGATGCTGGCAAAAAGGAAGGCCGTATCACGCTGGACCTGCGTCACCTCCGCCACCGGCAGCCCCGGCGGATAAGTGCCGTCGATGCCGGAAGTCACCAGCTGGTCGCCGGCCTGGAAGTCTGCGGTCAACGGGATGAAACGCAGCTCGAGCCGGCCTTCGTCCCCGGTGCCCGCCAGCACCGCGCGCAGTCCGGTGCGCACGTTGAGCACGGGCACCAGCTGGCCCTTGTCGGTGATCAGTGTCACTTCGGACAGCCAGGGATAGACCCGGGTGACCTGGCCGATGATGCCGACGTGATCGGCCACTGCGCGGCCGGCCTCGACGCCGCCCAGCTGGCCCTGGTCGATCATCAGCTTGCGCGAGAACGGATCCCGTGCGGCGTACAGAATCTCGGCGGCGACAGAGGGCGCGGTGATGCGTTCGCGCATGTCGAGCAGGCCACGCAGGCGCGCGTTCTCCTGCTGCAGGGCCGCGGTGCGTTGCGCGGTCATTGCCAGTTCGAGGTTCTGCGCCGCAAGGCGCTCCTTGTCCTGGCGCAGGGTGGCATGGCTCACGAAAAAATCGGCGATGCGCGTACCCATTGCCGCCGGCGCCGCGGCGATGCGCTGCAGCGGATAAAGGATCACGCCGACGACCTGCCGCAGCGGCGTCAGGTAGTTGAAGCGCGCATCGGCGATCAGCAGGACGATGGACAGCATGGCGAAAATCATCAGCCGCGCGAGCGGCGTGAGCCCGGTGCGGAACAGCGGCGGCGGCGTGTATTCCATGAAGCGTCAGTCGGCGGCCGGAAATGCAGCCGGCCCGCATTCGCTGCCGTTCAAGGCAAGGGCGCGAATGCGGGCCGGCGGGAATGGCATCAGTCGTTGGCGAAGATGCTGCCGAGGTGTTCCAGTTTTTCGAGGGCCTTGCCCGAGCCGCGCACGACGCAGGTCAGCGGATCTTCGGCGATGATCACCGGCAGGCCGGTTTCCTCCATCAGCAGGCGGTCGATGTCGCGCAGCAGCGCGCCGCCGCCGGTGAGCACCATGCCCTTCTCGGCGATGTCGGCGGCGAGTTCCGGAGGAGTCTGCTCCAGCGCCGATTTGACCGCGGAGACGATGCTGTTCAGCGGGTCGGTCAATGCTTCGAGGATTTCATTGCTGGATATGGTGAAGCTGCGCGGGATGCCTTCGGCGAGGTTGCGGCCCTTGACTTCCTTCTCGCGGACTTCGGAGCCGGGAAAGGCGGAGCCGATTTCCTTCTTGATGTGTTCCGCGGTGGTTTCACCGATCAGCATGCCGTAGTTGCGGCGGATGTAGTTGATGATCGCCTCGTCGAACTTGTCGCCGCCGACGCGAACGGAACCCTTGTAGACCAGGCCGCCGAGCGCGATCACGCCGACCTCGGTGGTGCCGCCGCCGATGTCGACGACCATCGAGCCGGTGGCTTCGCCCACGGGCAGGTCGGCGCCGATCGCGGCCGCCATCGGTTCCTCGATTAGGTAGACGCGCGAGGCGCCGGCGCCGATCGCCGCATCGCGGATCGCGCGGCGCTCGACCTGGGTCGAGCCGCAGGGCACGCAGATGATGATGCGCGGCGAGGGCGAGAAGAACTTGCTGTGGTGCACCCGCTTGATGAACTGCTTGATCATCTGCTCGGTGATGATGAAGTCGGCGATCACGCCGTCCTTCATCGGGCGGATCGCGGTGATGTTGCCGGGAGTGCGACCCAGCATCTGTTTCGCCGCGAGGCCGACTTCCTGGATGACTTTCTTGCCGTTGGGGCCGCCTTCCTGGCGGATGGCGACGACGGAGGGTTCGTCGAGCACGATGCCCTTGCCGCGGACGTAGATCAGCGTGTTCGCGGTGCCGAGGTCGATGGCCAGGTCATCGTTAAAGTAACTGCTCAGGAAACCGAACATAAGGTCTTTCGTATTAAAGGATTTTTGGCGCATCCCGGTCCCGTCCGGGGCGCCAGTATGATAACCTACACCGCCTCCCTTTTTAACGGTTTTTTCACTCTGGCGATGGCCATCCAGCTCGATGATGTACGACGCGCCGCGCATCTTGCGCGCATCGCCGTCGATGATGCCGAAGCCGAAGCCGCGCAGGCCCAGCTGGCGCGGGTGTTCGGCCTGATCGAACAGATGCAGGCGGTCGATGTCTCGGGCATCGAGCCGATGGCGCATGCCCAGGACCTGGTGCTGCGCCTGCGCGCTGACGAGGTCACGGAAACCGTCCGGCGCGAGCGTTTCCAGGCGGTTGCACCGGCGGTCGAGGCCGGCCTTTACCTGGTACCGAAAGTGATCGAATAACGGAAGCCCTGGCCCGGCCATCTGCCGCGCCGACCTGTTGCAATGTCCAACGCCACCCTCAAAGAACTGTCTGACCGGCTCGCCGCCGGCGCCTGTTCCAGCGTCGAGCTGGTGCAGGAATATCTCAATAAAATCAATAAATTATCAAAAGAACTCGGTTGCTTCATCACGGTCGATGATGCACGCAGTCTGGCCCAGGCCAGGGCGGCCGATGCGCGACGGGCCGCCGGCAATGCCGGACCGCTCACCGGGGTGCCGCTGGCGCACAAGGACATTTTCTGCGCCGAGGGCTGGCTGACCACCTGCGGCTCGCGGATGCTGTCGAATTTCGTGTCGCCGTACGACGCGCATGTGGTCGAGCGCTGCAACTCGGCGGGCATGGTCACGCTGGGCAAGACCAACATGGACGAATTCGCGATGGGCTCGTCCAACGAGACTTCGCATTTCGGCCCGGTGCGCAACCCCTGGAATCTCGACACCGTCCCCGGCGGCAGTTCCGGCGGCTCGGCGGCCGCGGTGGCGGCGCGCCTGGCGCCGGCTGCCACCGGCACCGACACCGGCGGTTCGATCCGCCAGCCCGCCGCGCTGACCGGCATCTGCGGCCTGAAACCGACCTACGGATTGGTATCGCGTTACGGCATGATCGCTTTCGCCTCCAGCCTCGACCAGGCCGGGCCGATGGCGCGCACGGCCGAAGACCTCGGCCTGTTGCTGAACGTGATGGCGGGTCACGACCCGCGGGATTCGACCAGCCTCGAGCGGCCGGCCGAGGACTACAACCGCGACCTGGAAAAACCGCTGCAGGGCCTGCGCATCGGCCTGCCGCGCGAGTTTTTCGCCGATGGTCTTTCTGCGGACGTGCGGCGTGCGGTGGACGATGCAGTCGCGGAATACCGGAAACTCGGCGCCGCGGTGGTGGATATCAGCTTGCCCAATATGGGCCTGTCGGTGCCGGTGTACTACGTGCTGGCACCTGCGGAGGCCTCGAGCAACCTGTCGCGTTTCGACGGGGTCCGCTACGGCCACCGTGCGGCGGAATACACCGACCTGATGGACATGTACAAGCGCACGCGCGCGGAGGGTTTCGGCGCCGAGGTCAAGCGCCGCATCCTGATCGGCACCTATGTGCTGTCGCATGGCTATTACGATGCCTATTACATCCGCGCGCAGAAACTGCGGCGGCTGATCGCGCAGGATTTCGTCGAGGCCTTCCGCCAATGCGACGTGATCATGGGGCCGACCAGCCCGACCACGGCGTTCAGGCTGGGCGAGAAAAGCGCGGACCCGGTGCAGATGTACCTGTCGGACATCTACACCATCGCGGTGAACCTCGCCGGCCTGCCCGGCATGTCGATCCCCTGCGGCTTCGACGGCGGCGGCCTGCCGGTCGGGCTGCAGATCATTGGCAATTATTTCGATGAGGCGCGCATGCTCAATGTCGCGCACCAATACCAGCTGGCGACCGATTGGCACACGAAAGCGCCGGCTGTGGGTCAGGGGTGAGGAGTCAAGTGTGAAGATCAACAACACCAGTCTTCTTGTGCGGACGCCGAGCAGGGAGGGGACTTGCTTTTGCGCCTCACGCCTCACGCCTCACACCTTGCGGAGCGCCAGCTGATGAAATGGGAGGTCGTCATCGGTCTCGAGACGCATGCCCAGCTGTCTACGGTGTCGAAGATTTTCTCGGGCGCCTCGACGGCTTTCGGTGCCGAGCCCAACACCCAGGCCTGCGGCGTCGACATCGCGCTGCCGGGCGTACTGCCGGTGCTCAACACCGGAGCGGTGGAACGCGCGATCCGTTTCGGCCTCGCGGTCGACGCGAAAATCAACTCGCCCTCGATTTTCGCGCGCAAGAATTATTTCTACCCCGATCTGCCCAAGGGTTACCAGATCAGCCAGTACGAAAGGCCGATCGTCGAGGGCGGCACGATCACGATCCAGGTTGGTGACACCGAGAAAACGGTGCGCCTGACCCGCGCCCATCTCGAGGAGGACGCCGGCAAGTCGCTGCACGAGGATTTCCACGGGCAGACCGGCATCGACCTCAACCGCGCCGGGACGCCGCTGCTCGAAATCGTCTCTGAGCCCGACATGCGCTCGGCGGAGGAGGCGGTGGCTTACGCGAAGGCACTGCATGCGCTGGTGCGCTGGATCGACGTCTGCGACGGCAACATGCAGGAAGGGTCGTTCCGCTGCGATGCCAACGTTTCGGTGCGTCCCGCGGGCAGCACCGAGCTCGGTACCCGCCGTGAAATCAAGAACCTGAACAGTTTCCGCTTCCTGCAGCAGGCCATTGAATACGAAGTGCGCTGGCAGATCGGGGAAATCGAGGACGGCCGCAAGATCCAGCAGGCGACGGTGTTGTTCGATCCGGATACCGGCGAGACGCGGATGATGCGCACCAAGGAAGATGCGCATGACTACCGCTACTTCCCGGATCCCGACCTGCTGCCGCTGGAAGTGACCACTGAACGCATCGCCGCGGTGCGGGCGGCGATGCCTGCGCTGCCGGGCGCGCGCCGGGAGCAGTTTTGCGCGCAGTACGGCTTGACGCCTTACGATGCGGGACTGCTGACGGCAAGCCGGGAACTGGCGGACTATTTCACCGAATCCGCCGCTGGCGCCGATACCCGGACCGGCAAACTCTGCGCAAACTGGATCAACGGTGCGCTGAGCGCGCGCCTGAACGAGGAAGGGTTGGAGGTCACGCAAAGCCGGGTGAAGGCCGGGCAGCTGCGGGGGCTCGTCGACCGCATTGCCGACGGCACGATTTCCGGCAAGATGGCCAAGGACGTGTTCGACGCGATGTGGGCTGGCGAGGGCGATGCCGACGCGATCATCGCGGCGAAGGGGCTCAAACAGATTTCAGACAGCGGGGAAATCGAAAAAATCGTCGATCAGGTGCTGGCGGCCAATGCCCAGCAGGTCGCCGATTTCAGGGCCGGCAAGGAAAAGGCTTTCAACTCGCTGGTCGGGCAGGTCATGAAGGCGACCCGCGGCAAGGCCAATCCGCAGCAGGTCAACGATATCCTGCGCGGCAAGCTCGCCGGCTGAGCCGGCGCAGCCTCATTTTTTCGGGGCGGGTTTGGCTTCCGCGGGTACGGAACCCGGTGCGGCGCCGCCCTTGAGTTCGATGTAACGCGCTTTCTGCGCGGCGTAGCTCGCGGCTATCCTTTCCTTGTCCTTTTCGCGGTCAGCGATGCGCGCCTTGACGTTTTCTTCTGCCGCCGCGGCGTTGCGCAGATCGTCCCTGACGTTGTCGGGGATCTTGCCGCGCTTCTCGAAACTGGCGTAGCGTGCCTTCTGCGAGTTGTGCGCGTCGGCGGCATTCTTCAGCTGGGCCTGCAGCTGCTGGATCTGCAGGTCGACCACCTGCAGTTCGCGGTCGCGCCGGACGTCGATTTCCTTGGCCGCGGTGTAGGTGTTGATCAGCGCGGTGTCCTGGCGGCGCTGCTCGGCGATGCGGCGGTCTTCCTCGACTTTGAGCGCGGCCTTTTTCTTTTCCTCCTCCCTCAGCCGCGCTGCCTCCTCGGCGGAGACCTTGGTTTCCCGGGTGATGCCGCGGCTGTCCAGGGTCTTGGATTCGTTCTGCCGGTATTCCGGCGGCACGCGGTCGCCGCAGCCGATGACCTTGCCGGACTTGTCTTTCCAGCAGACGATTTTCTGGGCCGAGGCCGGCAGGGCAAGCAGCACCGTTGCGGCCATCACCGCGGCCAGGGACAGGGTATTCAGGCGCTCAGACATCATGTACTCCGTATTTTTTCCGGTAGGCGTCAACCGCGGCCAGCTGCGGTCCCATGCCTTTCTCGTTGCCCAGGTATCCGATCAGGTCGTCCAGCGTCGCGATGCTGATGACCGGGATGTCGTACAGTTTTCCGACCTCCTGCGTGGCCGACAGTTCCGCGGCGCCGCGCTCCATGCGGTCGAGCGCAATCAGCACGCCGGCGGGTACGGCGCCTGCGGCGCGGATCAGGCCGACCGACTCGCGCACCGAGGTGCCCGCGGAAATCACGTCGTCGACAATCAGCGTGCGTCCTGCGAGGGCGGCGCCGACCACGCTGCCGCCCTCGCCGTGATCCTTGGCTTCCTTGCGGTTGTAGCTGAACGGGACGTTGCGTCCGGCATCCGCAAGCGCGATCGCCACTGCCGCGACCAGCGGAATGCCCTTGTAGGCGGGACCGAACAGCATGTCGAAAGGCACATCCGCCGCGGAAATCGCTTTCGCGTAGAATCGGGCGAGTTCGCGCAGCGAGTTGCCGTCGCAGAACAGCCCGGCGTTGAAAAAATACGGGGACAGACGCCCGGCCTTGGTTTTGAACTCGCCGAAGAGCAGGACCCTGGTGCTGATGGCGAAACGGATGAATTCCTGTCGGAAGCTGGCGGCCATGGTGGATGAACATGCCGGCGTGCCCGCGGCAAGGTGAGTTCGGCAACGCAGGCGGTGGCACGTTTCCGCCGGATCGAAAACGATGAAAATTATAACCCTGAATCTCAACGGCATCCGTTCTGCGGCGCGCAAGGGTTTCCTCGAATGGCTGTCGCGACAGCGCGCTGACGTGGTCTGCGTGCAGGAAATCAAGGCGCAGGCCGCCGACATGACCGCGGAGCTGCTGGCGCCTGCCGGCTACCACGGTCATTTCCATTACGCGGCAAAGAAGGGCTACAGCGGGGTCGGAATCTATTCGAAGTCCGCGCCGGACCGGGTGGCCGCCGGCTTCGGCGTCGCCGAGTTCGATGATGAAGGACGTTATCTGCGCGCCGATTTCGGCGGACTGTCGGTGATTTCGCTGTACCTGCCTTCGGGATCGAGCGGCGAGCACCGCCAGGCCTCCAAGTTTCGCTTCCTCGATGCCTTCTATCCGCACCTGAAACAGCTGCGCAAGTCGCGCCGTGAAGTAGTGCTTTGCGGCGACTGGAACATCGCGCATCGCGAGATTGACCTCAAGAACTGGAAGGGAAACCGCAAGAACTCCGGTTTTCTGCCCGAAGAACGCGACTGGATGACGCGGATTTTCGATGAACTGGGCTGGGTCGATGTCTACCGCAGACTGCATCCGGAGACGACCGATGCGTCGTACACCTGGTGGTCGAATCGCGGCCAGGCCTGGGCAAAGAATGTCGGCTGGCGCATCGACTACCAGATCGCGACGCCGGGCATCGCGGCAAGGGCGAAGCGGGCGGCGATCTACAAGGACGAGCGTTTCTCCGACCACGCGCCGCTGACCATCCACTACGACGGGAACGCCGCTTGAGCGACCGGCGCCTGTCCTGGCGCGAGACCGCGCAGGCCGTGTTCAGCGGCCGCATGCTGATTGCCCTGCTGATGGGCTTTGCCTCGGGCCTGCCCCTGCTGCTGACCGGCTCGGTGCTGCAGGCCTGGCTCAAGGACGGCGGCGTCGATCTCGCGCGCATCGGGCTGTTCGCGCTGGTGGGGCTGCCGTACACCCTCAAATTCCTGTGGTCGCCGCTGTTCGACCGTTATGCGCCGCCACCGGGCAGGCGCCGCGGCTGGCTGGCGCTGACCCAGTTCGCCGTGGCCGGCGCGCTGCTGCTGCTCGCTGCAACTCAGCCGTCCGCAGACCAGCTCGGCTGGGTGATGCTGGCCAGCCTGCTGGTGGCACTGTTTTCGGCATCGCAGGACATCGTCGTCGATGCCTACCGCCGCGAGAGCCTGCACGAGGCGGAACTGGGTCTGGGCTCGGCGATGTACGTCAACGGCTACCGGCTGGGCATGCTGCTCGCCGGCGGTGGCGGACTGATCCTCGCCGACTGGCTGTCCTTCGGCACGATGTACCGGATCATGGCGATGTGCATGATCGCCTGCATCGCGGTGACGCTGCTGGCGCCGGAGCCGCCGCTGCCCGAGGGCCGGCCGCGCACGCTGCGCGAGGCGGTGCTGTTGCCCTTCCGCGACTACTTTGCGCGCCAGGGTGCCTGGCTGATCCTCGCCTTCATCCTGCTCTACAAGCTGGGTGACACCATGGCTTCGGCGATGACCACGCCCTTCTACCTCGACCTCGGCTACAGCAAGACCGAGATCGGCACCGTGGTCAAGCTGTTCGGATTCTGGGCGACCATCGCCGGCGGCACGCTGGGCGGGCTGTGGATACTGCGGGTGGGCACCCATCGCGCGCTGTGGCTGTTCGGTTTCGGCCAGATGCTGTCGACGCTGGGTTTTGTCGTGCTCGCGCTGCTGCCGCACCATGTCGGCGCGCTGGCCACCGTGGTGGCGGTCGAGAACCTGACGGCCGGCATGGGTACTGCTGCCTTTGTCGGATTCATGGCGGCACTGACCGACCGCCGCTTCACTGCCACGCAATATGCGCTGCTGTCCAGCCTGATGGGGGTGCCGCGGGTGCTGCTGTCGGCGCCCACCGGCTGGTTCGCGGAAATGCTCGGCTGGCCGGGCTTTTTCCTGCTCTGCGCACTGATCGCGATTCCCGGCCTGCTGCTGCTGCGCCGGGTCATCGCGCTGGCGGCGGCTCAGCCGGAGAAGTGATAGACGGCGAGCTCGCCGAACAGGTTGGGCAGTCTCTGCACCGGCCTGCCGCCGCTCAGCACCGCGCGGCTGACGATGCGGATGCCGCGTTCCTCGCAGAAACGCTCGAAATCGGCGATCGTGCAGAGGTGGATGTTCGGCGTGTCGAACCACTCAAAGGGCAGCTTGTCCGACACCGGCATGCGTCCGCGCAGGATCTGCAGGCGGTTTTTCCAGTGGCCGAAATTGGGGAAGGTGACGATGCCGGCGCGTCCGACGCGCAGCATCTCGCGCACGATGCGCTCGGTGTTGCGCATCGCCTGCAGGGTCTGTGACAGCACGACAAAATCAAAGGACCCGTCGGCGAACTCGGCGAGGCCGTGCTCGAGATCACCCTGGATGACATTGACGCCGTTGTTGACGCAGGCGAGCACGTTGCCGTCGTCGATCTCCACCCCGTAGCCGGTGACGCCGCGCGATTGCTGCAGATATTTCAGCAGCGTGCCGTCGCCGCAGCCGAGGTCGAGCACATGCGCGGCGCGTGGTATGCACTGCGCGATGGCCGCGAAATCCGGGCGCTGGCTGCCGTTGGCGCCGGTCATGTTCCGGTCTCCGCGGCGATGCGCCTGAAATAGGCGGCCACCAGCCGGTGATAGCGAGGATCCTCGAGCAGGAAGGCATCATGGCCGTGCGGCGCGTCGATTTCCGCGTAAGTCACCCGGGCGCGGTTGTCGAGCAGCGCGCGGACGATCTCGCGCGAGCGTTCCGGCGAGAACCGCCAGTCGGTGGTGAAGGACACCACCAGCATCCCCGCGGACACGTCCTTCAGTGCCGCCGACAGGTCGCCGCCGCAGGCGAAGGCAGGGTCGAAGTAGTCGAGCGCCTTGGTGATGCGCAGGTAGGTGTTGGCATCGAAATAATCGGCGAACTTGTTGCCCTGGTGGCGCAGGTAGGACTCGATCTGGAACTCGGTGTCGAAGCCGTAGCCCAGCTTGCCGTGTTTCAGCTGGCGGCCGAATTTGCTGGCCATTTCGTCGTCGGACAGATAGGTAATGTGCCCGACCATGCGCGCGACGCGCAGCCCGCGCTTGGGTGCGGTGCCCTGCAACTGGTAGGCGCCGCCGTGAAAATCCGGGTCGGTGATGATCGCCTGCCGCGCGACCTCGTTGAAGGCGATGTTCTGTGCCGAGAGATTGGGTGCGCAGGCAATCACGATGCTGTGGCGCAGCCGGTCCGGATAGCGGGTCGCCCAGGCCAGCGCCTGCATCGCGCCGAGGCTGCCGCCCATCACCGCTGCGAAGCGGGTGATGCCGAGGTGGTCGGCGAGCCGCGCCTGGGCATCGACCCAGTCTTCGACGGTGACCACGGGGAAATCGCCGCCCCAGGGTTTGCCGGTGTCGGGGTTTATGCTCGACGGTCCGGTGGAGCCGTGGCAGCCGCCGAGGTTGTTGACGCCGATGACGAAGAAACGGTCGGTGTCCAGCGGTTTGCCGGGGCCGATCATGTTGTCCCACCAGCCGGCATTTTCGGGGTCATCCTCGTAATGGCCGGCGACATGGTGGGAGGCGTTGAGGGCGTGGCAGACCAGCACGGCATTGGAGCAGTCCGCGTTCAGCCGGCCATAGGTCTCGTAGACCAGTTCGTACCCGCGCAGCACCGAGCCGCCGCGCAAAGTCAGCGGTTCGGTGAAGCGCGCGGTCTGCGGCCGGACGATCCCGACCGAGGCGGTATTGGCGTCGTTGCTGGTGTCGTTGCTGGTCATAAAAAAACCCCGAAGCCTGCGCGCCGGGGTTCCGAGAATTGCTGATCTCTTTAGCCGGATTTATTACGCGCCCGCAAGCTGATTTCAAATCGGCGCGAAAACTGTGCGGTGAAAGTTACCCCCGGTGCGCAGCCTTGTCAAATCGGCGGTTTCAGCCGTTCATCCGTTCGAGCATGGCGTGGAGCCGCGACGGATCAGTCGCCCGCAGCATGCGCCGGGCGTAAGGCTCGGCGTCGGCGAGGCTGGTTTTCAGCACGCGCTGCTTGACATCCGGCAGGTGGGCCGAGTGCATCGAGAACTGGCGCAGGCCCAGCCCCAGCAGCAGGCGGGTCAGCGCGACGTCGCCGGCCATCTCGCCGCAGACCGCCACCGGGATGCCCGCCTTGCCGGCAGTCTTGAAGATGTGCGCCAGCACGGTCAGCACCGCCGGGTGCAGCGGGTCGTAGAGGTGGGCCACGGTGTCGTCGGTGCGGTCGATCGCCAGCATGTACTGGATCAGGTCGTTGGTGCCCACCGACAGGAAATCCAGGCGTTTTGTCAGCAGTCCGAGCGCGAGGGCGGCTGCCGGGATCTCGACCATGCCGCCCACCGGTACGCTGCGGTCGTAGGCGATTCCATCGTCATCGAGGCTGCGCTTCGCCTGCTCCAGCAGCAGCAGCGCCTGGTCGACTTCCGATGCATTCATCAGCATCGGGATCAGGATTTTCATCTTTCCATGACGCGAGGCACGCAGCATCGCGCGCAGCTGGGTAATGAAGCGCTTGGGCTCGGTGAGGCACAGCCGGATCGCGCGCAGACCGAGGGCGGGGTTGGTCGCGAGCCTCGCGCTGTCGTCGATCTGCTTGTCGGCGCCGAGGTCATAGGTGCGAATGGTGACCGGTCTCCCGTCCATCTCCTCGAGGACCTGGCGGTATGCCTCGTACTGCTCGTCCTCGTCCGGCAGGCTGGGGCGGTTCAGGAACAGGAACTCGGTGCGAAAAAGGCCGATGCCGGTCGCGCCGCCGTCCAGCGCCAGTGCAACATCGCCCGGCAGCTCGATGTTGGCGTGCAGCTCGACATCAATGCCGTCGAGTGTGCGCGCAGGGGTGTCGCGCAGCCGCCGCAGTTTCTGCCGCTCCAGACCGAATTCGCGCTGCCGCAGCTGGTACTCGGCGAGCACCTGCGGATCGGGATCGACGATCACCACGCCCTGGGTGCCGTCGACGATGATGATTTCGTTCTCGCGCACCAGCTGGCGCGCGTGGTGCAGCGCCACGATGCAGGGAATGTTGAGGCTGCGCGCGACGATCGCGGTATGGGAGGTGGCACCGCCGAGGTCGGTGACGAAGCTCGCGAAGTGGTGCTGCTTGAACAGCACGACGTCCGCGGGTGACAGGTCGTGGGCGACCAGCACCAGGTTGCGTTCGGAGTCGCCCGCCGGCGGCGGTGCGTAGCCGGGCTGTCCGGAGAGCGCCTTCATCACGCGCTGCGCGACCTGGATGACGTCGGTGCGGCGCTCGCGCAGATAACTGTCCTCGATGGCGTCGAACTGCTGCAGCAGCTCGTCGGTCTGGACCTTCAGCGCCCATTCGGCGTTGCAGAGCTCGCTTTGGATGATCCTGCGCGGTGCTTCCGACAGCGTCGAGTCGGCAAGGATCATCAGGTGCAGATCGATGAAGGCGCCGAATTCCGCCGGCGCGCCGGCCGGAACAGAGCCGCGCAGCAGCTCGAGTTCGTCTCTTACGGTTTTTACGGCCGCATCGAAGCGTGCAGCCTCATCGGCGACCTGTTCCGCTGGTATGTCGTAATGCGCAACCTCGAGTTTGGTGTGCGAGACCAGGTGGGCATGGCCGATGGCGATGCCGCCGGATACGCCGATGCCGTGGATCGTGAGACTCATGTTGGAAGCCGGGGTGCTCTTGTTTGTCTGCGGGCGGAATGACAGTCTGCATTCTGCCCGTTGCCGGCCGGCCCCTCAATGCTTCCCGCTCATTCCCCTTCGCCGAAGCGGTCGGCGATCAGTTGCTGCAGCGCCTGCATTGCCGCTGTTTCGTCACTGCCGCTGGTTTCGATCAGGACCTTCGATCCCTTTGCCGCGGCCAGCATCATCACTCCCATGATGCTTTTCGCGTTGACGCGCCGACCGTTGCGGCTCAGCCAGATTTCGCTGGCGTAGCCGCCGGCGACCTGCGTGAGTTTTGCGGAAGCCCGGGCATGCAGGCCCAGCTTGTTGATGATCTCAGCTTCCTGTTGCAGCATTTTGAATGGTCGTGAAAGTCGGGGGTACCCTCAGCACGCCCTCGCAGCCGCCGCTGATGGCCTTGGTCATCATCACCGACAGCGTCTTGTCGCGGTAGGTCAGGGCGCGGATCAGCATCGGCAGGTTGACTCCGGCGACAGCTTCGACGCGGCCGGGAATCACCAGTTTGGCGGCGATGTTGGACGGGGAGCCGCCATACATGTCGGTGAGCACCAGCACGCCCCTGCCTTCGTCCAGCTCCTTGATCATTTTCCGCGCCTGGGGCACCAGCAGCACCGGATCGTCCTGCGCGGTGACACCCAGCTGGCGCAGCCGGGGCGGACGCTTGTTGAGCATGTGGCAGGCACAGTGGATCAGGCTTTCGCCGAGGGTGCCGTGGCTGATAATCAGAATGCCGATCATGGAGTGGAGGTGCCGCTGTCACGAAAGCGCCATACTCTACGCCCCCTTTTCTTGCACTGCAACATGGTTGTCACAGGATAGCGACACCCGCCTGAATCAGAGGCATTTTCCCAATTTATTCAAGAACATGGCGGCCACATTGAAGCCGGTCTGGGCGGTGATTTCCTGGAAACAGGTCGGACTGGTGACATTGACCTCGGTCAGGTTGTCGCCGATCACATCCAGTCCGACCAGCAACAGACCGGCCGCCTGCAACTGCGGCCCGAGGGTCTCGGCGATTTGCCGGTCGCGAGCCGTCAGTTCGCGGGCCACCCCGGTGCCGCCCGCTGCGAGATTGCCGCGGGTCTCACCGGCCTTGGGTATGCGTGCGAGGCAATACGGCACCGCTTCGCCGCCGATGACCAGGACACGCTTGTCGCCGTTGCTGATTTCCGGGATGTAGCGCTGGGCCATGATGGTGCGCTGTCCCTCGCCGGTGAGGGTTTCAATGATCACGTTCAGGTTCGGATCCCCCGCGCGGACGCGGAATATCGAGCTGCCGCCCATGCCGTCGAGCGGCTTGAGGATGATGTCGGCATGCTCGGCGAGGAAGGCATGCAGCAGCTCCGTGCGGCGGGTGACCAGCGTCGGGGCGGTGAATTCGCTGAACCGGGCAATCGCCATTTTCTCGTTGTGGTCGCGGATCGCCCGCGGCCGGTTGAACACCTTCGCGCCGCGGCCTTCCGCGATCTCGAGCAGATAGGTGCTGTAGACATACTCCATGTCGAAGGGCGGATCCTTGCGCATCAGCACCGCGTCGAAGCGTTCCAGCGGCGTTTCTTCCGCGGGATCAAGCCGGTACCAGGCCTGCCGTTCCCCGGTGAGGTGCAGACGGGCGGCGTTGCCGGTGACAACGTGTTTGTGCCAGGCCAGGTCGCCTTGCTGCATCGTGTACAAGGCATGACCCTGTGCCGCCGCCTCGCGCATGATGGCGTAGGTCGTGTCCTTTTCCAGCTTGAATTCGTCGAGGGGATCGACGATGAACGCCAGCTTCATGGCGCGGCGCGCAGCAGCACCGGTGTTTCCGCGGCTTCGGCCATGCGCTCGAGTTCGATGGCCGCGGCCAGCAGCGCGAGCCGACCGATCACGCCATAGGAATAAAAGCGGTTGGGCGGGCAGCCGGGGTCGTTGGGATTGGGCGAGGAGCAGGGCTCGTCGAAGGCGAGCGGCGCGAACTGCATGCCCGGCGCATTGAGGTTCTGGTCCTTGCCGCGTTCGGTGTGCACCCGGTAAAAACCGCCGACGACGAAATGGTCGATCATGTACACAACCGGCTCCGCGACTGCGTCGCCGATGTTCTCGAAGGTGTAGACACCTTCCTGCACTATGACGTCGTGAACCTCGAGGCCTTCCTTGACCACGGCCATCTTGTTGCGCTGCTTGCGGTTGAGGCCCTTCACCTCCGACGGATCCTTGACGGTCATGATGCCCATGCCATAGGTGCCGGCATCGGCCTTGACGATGACGAAGGGTTCCTCGGTGATGCCGTATTCGGCGTATTTCTTGCGAATGTCGCCGAGGATTTCGGATACGTAACCCTCCAGGCACTCCTCGCCCATCCGCTCGCGGAAGTTGATCTTGCCGCACTTCTCGAAGTAGGGGTTGATCACCCAGGGATCGATGCCGATCAGCTGCGCGAATTCCCGGGTCACATCGTCGTAGGCGGCGAAATGCGCGGACTTGCGGCGCGTGGCCCAACCGGCCTGTACCGGCGGCAGCACCGTCTGCTCCAATCCCTGCAGTATCGCCGGCACGCCGCCCGAGAGATCGTTGTTCAGCAGCACGACACAGGGATCGAAATCGGCGACCTTGAGCCGGTTGCCTTCTCGGCGCAAGGGCTCCAGCCGCAGCGTGCCGCCATCGGGCAGCGTGAGTTCTGTCGGCGCCGTGATTTCCGGCAGCAGGCTGCCGATGCGCACCTCGACGCCGGCATGGCGCAGGATTGCCGCGAGTTTTTCGACGTTCTGCAGGTAAAACTGGTTGCGAGTGTGGTTCTCCGGCACCAGCACGATGCCATGCGCATCGGGGCAGGCCTTTTCGATCGCAGTCATCGCCGCCTGCACGCACAGCGTATGGAAGTCCGGGCTGAGGTTGTTGAATCCGCCGGGAAACAGGTTGGTGTCCACCGGCGCAAGCTTGAATCCCGCGTTGCGCAGGTCGACCGAGGCGTAGAACGGCGCGGCGTGGTCCTGCCACTGGCTGCGCAGCCAGTGCTCGATGTCGGGTGTGGCCCTGAGGATGTGGCTTTCCAGTTCCTGCAGCGGTCCGGTCAGCGCGGTAGTGAGGCGGGGTACGGTCATGACGGTGGATTGTAGCCCATCCGGAGAGGCTGCCCGGTTGCCGGCAGCCCCAAAAAAAAGCGGGCGCCGAAGCGCCCGCAAACCCAGGGGAGATTACCCAGGAGATTCTGTTACATGTGGTAGGCCTTCTCGCCGTGCTCGTTGATGTCAAGGCCTTCGCGCTCGACTTCCTCGGTCACGCGCAGCCCGACGATCACGTCCACGATCTTGTAGGCGATGAATGCGACGATGCCCGACCAGAGGACCGCCACGCCGACACCCCAGAACTGCGCGGTCAGCTGCGCCGCCATGTCGAAGTCGGCAACCTTGTTGGCCACGTAGTCCCAGACACCCGTGCCGCCCAGCGCCGGCGAAACGAACACGCCGGTCAGGATCGAGCCGACGATGCCGCCCACCGCATGCACACCGAACACGTCGAGCGCGTCGTCCGCACCCAGCATGCGCTTGAGGCCGTTGACACCCCACAGGCAGACCACACCGGCGATCAGGCCGATGATGATGCCGCCCATCGGGCCGACGAAGCCGGCTGCCGGGGTGATGGCCACCAGGCCCGCGATCGAGCCGGACGCCGCGCCGAGCATCGAGGGTTTGCCCTTGAGCATCCACTCAAAGATCATCCACGACATCGTGGCGGCGGCGGTCGCGAGCAGCGTGTTGACCACTGCGAGCGTTGCCAGTCCGGTCGCTTCGAGGTTGGAGCCGGCGTTGAAGCCGAACCAGCCCACCCACAGCAGCGCGGCACCGACCATCGTCAGCGTCAGGTTGTGCGGTGACATCGCTTCCTTGCCGAAGCCCACGCGCTTGCCGACGAGGTAGGCGCCGACCAGGCCGGCAATGCCGGCGTTGATGTGCACCACCGTGCCGCCCGCGAAGTCCAGCGCGCCCTTGGCCCACAGGAAACCTGCGCCTTCGACCACTTTCTCGAGCGAGGCCGCGTCAGTGACCGCATCCGGACCATCCCAGTACCAGACCATGTGCGCCATCGGCAGGTAGGCGAAGGTGAACCAGATCACGACGAACAGCAGAACCGCGGAGAATTTCATCCGCTCGGCAAATGCGCCGACGATCAGCGCCGGGGTGATGCCGGCAAAGGTTGCCTGGAAGGCGATGAAGGCATATTCCGGAATGACCACGCCCTTGCTGAAGGTCGCGCCCACCGAGTCCGGTGTCACACCCGACAGGAAGAGCTTGTCGAAGCTGCCCCAGAAAGTGCCCGAGCCGCCGAAAGCCACCGTGTAGCCGTAGATGGCCCACAGCACCACGCACATCGAAAACACGATGTAGACCTGCATCAGCACCGACAGCGTGTTCTTGGCGCGGACCATGCCGCCGTAGAACAGTGCAAGCCCGGGAATGGTCATCATGATCACGAGGATCGTGGCGACCATCATCCAGGCGGTGTCGCCCTTGTCGGGCGTCGGTGCCGGTGCAGCCGCGGGGGCCGCAGGAGCGGCTGCGGCGGCCGATGCTGCCGCGGGGGCGGCCTCGGCAGTGGCCGCCGGCGCTTCAGCGGGTTTGTCCTGTGCCATGACCGGTGCGCCGGCAAAGCCTAGCACGCCGAACAGGGCCAGAGCTGCGATCAGTTTTCTCATCTTGTTCTCCAATCAAAGGGCGTCCGCGCCGGTCTCGCCGGTGCGGATGCGGATCACCTGTTCGAGCTCGGAGACGAAAATCTTGCCGTCGCCGATCTTGCCGGTGTTCGCGGATTTTTCGATGGCCTCGATCACCTGCTCGAGCAGTTCGCTCTTGATCGCCGCCTCCACTTTGATTTTCGGCAGGAAATCGACCACGTATTCAGCGCCGCGGTAGAGTTCCGTGTGCCCCTTCTGCCGCCCGAAGCCCTTGACCTCGGTGACGGTGATGCCGGTCACGCCGATGGCGGACAGGGATTCCCGTACTTCGTCGAGCTTGAACGGCTTGATGATTGCCGTAACGAGTTTCATGTTGTGTCCCCGGTTGATGGGGGCCGGCGTTCCGCCCGGCCCCCGGATGACTATGGATGCTTAGAAGGTTTTCGACAGGTAGACCGTGACGGTGTCCTTGCCGAGGAAGCGCGAGCCTGCTGCTGCCGGGTTGGTATAGAAGGCCTTCTGGGCAGCACTCATGTCGGTGCCGGTGAAGAATGCGCCGACGGTGAAGCTTTGGGGCAGAGCGTAGGACGCGCCGATTTTCCAGTCGTCATAAGACGCGCAGATGTCGTTGGAGGTGTTCGCGCCGCAGGCATTGCTGGTGCCCTTGAACTTCTGGATGCCGTAATGGGCGCTGAGCGTCAGCTTGTCGGTGACCGGGAAGTTCGCGCTCAGGTCGAAGTAGTAGGTGCCGTCGCTGTTGGCCACGCCGAAAGTCTTGTTGTCGATGCTGTGGGAGTATTTGGCGGACAGCCATTTCCAGGTCAGCGCGCCGTAGAGCTCCAGCGTGTCGGCCTTGATGCCGCCGGCGACCACTTTGCCCGGGTAGTAGTATTGCAGGAGGCCGACGTCGTAGCCGAAGTCGCTCTTGCCGATGCTGCCCTTGAAGCCGGCATAGAAGTCCATTTCCAGACTGCTGCTGCTGTAGGCGGTTGCGTCAGTCAGCCAGCTGACGTTGGAGGCCCAGGTGCCGGCATAGAAACCGCTGGAGTGGCTGTAGTCGAAACCGCCCTGCAGCGCCGGATCGTTGTTGGTCTGCATCAGTCCGCGGAATATGTACTGGCTGTAGATGCCGACATTGCCGCTTAGCGAATGCGGCGAATCCGCAGCTGAAGCCAGGGCGGGTGCGAAGGCGCCAGCAACGAGTCCGGCGATGATGGTTTTCTTAAGCATGTTCTTCCCTTTCTGAGAGTGTTGGCACATGTGCAATAAAACTGCGCTCAACAATCAGCAGGTACCGTGCCAGATTAAATATTGTTTAAAAACAAATACTTATACTCACTCTTGGTGATGTTGGAAAATTTTTGTGCACCAGTGCGGTGCGGCGCCCTCCCGTGGTGCACCAATCTGGTGGTGTGCCTGCCCCAGTCTGATGCGTACCATGTGGACACCGGGCGCGCGGGGCAATCTTGGTAGACTCTTCGACCAAACCCGACGGTGGACGCACATGGATCAAAGACTGCTCGACGAAATCAACGAAAAAGTGAAAGCCGCGCTGGCCCAAAGCCCGGCGGCTGACCTCGACAAAAACCTCAGGGCGATGCTCGGCGGCTTGTTCAGCCGGCTGGACCTGGTGACGCGGGAGGAATTCGACGTGCAGCGCGAAGTCCTGCTGCGGACCCGGACGAAACTGGACGCTCTTGAGAAGAAGCTGGCTGAGCTCGAGCAGGCCGCTTCCCGTTCCGCCGGTTCCGCTCCATAGCGGCGTGGCAGCGTCAGCCGCGGGGCCCCGGCGGGCGTTTAGAAGATTCCTTTCCCCCACCGAATGCGCTGATCCCAAGTGTCCCTGGCCGTTTTGTACAGCCGCGCCCTGTCGGGCATGGATGCCCCGCTGGTGACGGTCGAGGCGCATCTGGCGAATGGTTTGCCGTCCTTCACCATCGTCGGCCTGCCCGAGGCCGAGGTGAAGGAAGCCAAGGATCGCGTGCGTGCGGCGCTGCTCAATGCCCGCTTCGAATTTCCCGCACGCCGCATCACCGTCAATCTGGCGCCGGCCGATCTGCCCAAGGAATCGGGACGCTTCGACCTGCCGATTGCGCTGGGCATATTGCTGGCTTCGGGGCAGATACCCGGCGAAAAGGTCGCAGAACTCGAATTTGCCGGGGAGCTTGCGCTGACCGGAGAACTGCGCCCGGTGAGGGGGGCGCTGGCAATGGCGCTGGCGGTGGCCCGCGACGGCAGGGCCTTCGTGTTGCCGGCTGCAAGCGCCACCGAGGCCGCGCTGGCGGAGGACACGCGGGTTCTTGCCGCTTCGACGCTGGGCGAGGTTTGTGCACATCTCGCGGGACGTTCGGTGCTGTCCCCCGTCCAGGCTGCTGCGACGGCCGGCCACTTCGAATATCCGGACCTGATCGACATCAAGGCACAGCTGCAGGCACGGCGCGCGCTTGAAATCGCCGCCGCCGGCGGCCACAGCCTGCTGATGGTGGGTCCTCCGGGCACCGGCAAGACCATGCTCGCGCAGCGGCTGCCCGGGATCCTGCCTTCGATGACCACCGCGGAGGCCGTCGAATCCGCGGCGGTGCAGTCACTGGGCTCGAACGGATTCGATGTCAGGGCCTGGCGCCGGCGGCCCTATCGCGCGCCCCATCACACGGCCTCCGCGGTCGCCCTGGTCGGCGGTGGCGGAACACCGCGGCCCGGAGAAATTTCTATGGCCATGCACGGTGTGCTGTTCCTCGACGAATTGCCCGAGTTCGAGCGCCGCGTGCTGGAGGTGCTGCGCGAGCCCCTGGAGTCGGGTCGCATCACGGTATCGCGCGCGGCGCGCCAGGCCGACTTCCCGGCGCAGTTCCAGCTGGTCGCGGCTATGAATCCCTGTCCCTGTGGCTATCTTGGCCACTACAGCGGCCGTTGCCGCTGCACGCCCGACCAGGTGGCGCGTTACCGTTCGCGCATTTCGGGGCCGCTGCTCGACCGCATCGACTTGCAGATCGAGGTGCCGGCGATGAAAGAGGATGAACTGACCCGCGGCGGCGATGGTGAATCCTCTGCGACCGTGCGCGCGCGCACCGAAGCCGCCCGCAAGCGGGCGCTGGCGCGGCAGGGCCTGCCCAATGCCCGGCTGGCGGTACGCGAGATTGATCGCCACTGTGCCCCCGATGCCCCGGGCGAGGCCCTGCTCAAGCAGGCCATCTCGCGGCTCGGGTTGTCTGCACGAGCCTATCACCGGATACTGCGGGTGGCGCGCACGATCGCCGACCTTGCCGGCGAGAACTCGATATCCGGCAATCACGTCGCCGAGGCGATCCAGTACCGCAGGCTCGACCGCAGATGAGCGCGGGACCGCGGCACGCCGCGCCGCTTGCAGTGCCGCTGCTGGCGGTCATCCTCGCCGCGCTGGCGATGATCGGCCCGTTCACGATCGATACCTACCTGCCGTCATTTCCGTACATCGGCAGCGATCTGCGGGCGACGCCGGCGCAGCTGCAGCAGACGCTCAGCCTCTACCTGTTCACCGTGGCGCTGATGACGCTGTTCCACGGCACGCTATCCGATTCTTTCGGCCGAAGGCCGGTGATACTCGCCAGCCTTGTGCTTTACGTGGTGACTTCCGCGGGCTGCGCAATGGCGGCAAGCCTGCCGCAACTGCTGTTGTGGCGGGCGCTGCAGGGACTTGCGGCCGGCGCCGGCATCATTGTCGGCCGCGCGATCATCCGCGACAGTTTCGCGGGCCACGAGGCGCAGCGTCTGATGTCGCTGGTGACCATGATTTTCGGCATTGCGCCGGCCATCGCGCCGGTGATCGGCGGCTGGCTGCAGGGTGCCTTCGGCTGGCGATCGGTGTTCTGGTTCCTCACCGCCTATGGCGCAGTGCTGTTTGTCGTTGCCCTCAGGCGCCTGCCGGAAACCCATCCGCTACCGGCGCGCCAGCCTTTTCGCGCGGCGCCCCTGTTGCGCAATTATCTGAGCCTGGGCAGGGATGTCCGGCTGCTGCTGTTGTGCCTGACGGTCGCCTTCAACTTTTCCGGATTCTTTCTATATGTTGTGTCCGCTCCGGCGGTGATCTACGACCTGCTCGGGTTGACCGAAAGACACTTTGCATGGCTGTTCGTGCCCGGCATTGCCGGGGTCATGATCGGTGCATTCCTGTCCGGTCGCCTCGCTGAGCGCCTGAGCCCGCGTCGCACCGTGCTGGCCGGTTATCTGACGATGTGCACTGCCGCCGCCGCCAATCTGGCGTACTGCGCGCTGTTCCCGCCGGCGATTCCCTGGACCGTGCTGCCGGTGATGCTCTACACCGTCGGCATGGCGCTCGCGATGCCGAGTCTGACGCTGATCACCCTCGACCGCTTTCCCCGCCTGCGCGGCATGACGTCCTCTTTCCAGGGGTTCGCGCACAGCCTTTTCGCGGGTGTCACCGCAGGGGTGGTGTCGCCGCTGGTGTCTGCCAGCGCGCTTGCGCTGGCCATGGGCATGGCCGGCCTGCTGCTGCTCGGCGGCCTGTCGTGGTTAAGCTATCTGCGCCTGCAGCAGAGCGGGCGCTGAACGGGCATTGATTCCCGCACATCCGCTGTGCCGGGCCGTATTCGGAACCGGAGAATGCGGAGCCCTTGCGGCTCAGCACTGCTCCCAGGGCAAGCCCTCGAAGCGCCATCCGGTTTTCGAGCCGCGGTGGTGGTTTTCATCGAGTTCGCCCTCGAAACCGTGCAGCACGTTGTAGACCTGTGTGAAGCCGGCTTCTTCCAACGCATGGCCGGCGTCGAGCGAGCGGTTGCCGCTGCGGCAGATCACCACGATCGGCCGGTCCACGCTGGTCGCTTTTTTGACATGGGCCACGAAATGCGGATTGATTTCCCAGTTCGGACCGTCGTTCCATGCGACGTGGATGGCGCCCACCGGATGTCCGACAAACAGGTATTCCATTTCGCTGCGGCAGTCGATGAACACCGCGTTGGGGTTCTGTTTCAGGAATTCAAAAGCCTGTTTCGGTTCGAGGTGTTTCATGGGGCGAGCAGTAGCCAGTATCGGGAAGAAGGCATTATAGGCGTGCCCGGATGGTGGTGTAAGCCCATGATAAAATTCGCACTTTCCATGAAGTCCTGCGGCCGCCCAGGCCAGCATCGCAATCCATGACCTCCCGCATCCAGCAACTTCCCGACCTGCTCGCACGCCGCATCCTGATCCTCGACGGTGCAATGGGCACGATGATCCAGACCTACAAGCTGGACGAGGCGGCCTATCGCGGCAAGCGCTTCAGGGATTTCGCGCACGAGGTCAAGGGCAACAACGACCTGCTGGTGCTGACCCAGCCGCAGATCATCCGCGAGATCCATGAACAGTATCTCGACGCCGGCGCCGACATCATCGAGACCAACACCTTCAACTCGACCTCGGTTGCCATGGCGGATTACCACATGGAAGACCTGGTCTACGAACTGAACGTCGAAGCGGCGAAAATCGCACGCGCCGCCGCGGACACCTACGAGAAAAAAGACCCTTCGCGGCCGCGATTTGTTGCCGGCGCGCTGGGGCCGACCAACCGCACGGCCTCGATCTCGCCCGACGTCAATGATCCGGGCGCGCGCAACGTGACTTTCGACGCGCTGGTCGAGACCTACACCGAAGCGATCCGTGGCCTGGTCGACGGCGGCGCCGACCTGTTTCTGGTCGAGACCATTTTCGACACACTGAATGCCAAGGCCGCGCTGTTCGCGATCGACCAGTATTGCGAGGAACACCGGCTTGAGATGCCGATCATGATCTCGGGCACCATCACCGATGCCTCGGGCCGCACGCTGTCGGGACAGACACCGGAAGCCTTCTGGAATTCGGTGCGCCATGCGAAACCGCTGACCATCGGCCTCAACTGCGCGCTGGGCGCAAAGCTGATGCGGCCGTACATCGAGGAGCTGTCGAACATCGCCGACACCTTCGTCTGCGCCTATCCCAACGCCGGACTGCCCAACCCGCTGGCGCCGACCGGTTACGACGAGCTGCCGGAGGACACGGCCGCCTATATCCTCGATTTCGCGAAAAGCGGCTTCGTCAACGTCGTCGGCGGCTGCTGCGGCACCACGCCGCCGCATATCCGCGCGATCGCGGACATCGTGAAGGACGTTGCGCCGAGGAAAGTGCCGGTCATCGAGAAGAAAACCCGGCTGTCCGGACTGGAGCCGCTGAACATCGGCGACGACTCGCTGTTCGTCAACGTCGGCGAGCGCACCAACGTCACCGGCTCGCGCGCCTTCGCCAAGCTGATCCTCGCCGGCAATTACGCCGAAGCCGTTTCGGTCGCGCGCCAGCAGGTGGAGAGCGGTGCTCAGGTCATCGACGTCAACATGGACGAGGCGATGCTCGATTCGAAGGCGGCGATGACCACCTTCCTCAACCTGATCGCCTCCGAGCCTGACATTTCGCGGGTGCCGGTGATGATCGACTCCTCGAAGTGGGAGGTCATCGAGGCGGGGCTGAAATGCGTGCAGGGCAAGGCGATCGTCAACTCGATCAGCATGAAGGAGGGCGTCGAACCCTTCAAGCAGCAGGCGCGGCTGGCCAAGCGCTACGGCGCGGCGGTGGTGGTGATGGCCTTCGACGAAAAGGGCCAGGCCGACACCTACCAGCGCCGGACCGAGATTTCGAAGAAGGCCTATGACATCCTCGTGAACGAGATCGGTTTTCCGGCCGAGGACATCATCATCGATCCCAACATCTTCGCGATCGCCACCGGCATCGAGGAGCACAACCGTTACGCAATCGACTTCATCGAGGCCACGCGCTGGATCCGCCAGAACCTGCGCTACGCCCGCGTCAGCGGCGGTCTGTCCAACGTGTCCTTCTCCTTCCGCGGCAATGACCCGGTGCGCGAGGCGATCCACACCGCCTTTCTTTATCACGCGATCCAGGCCGGGCTGACCATGGCCATCGTCAATGCCGGGCAGATCGGCGTCTACGACGACATACCGAAGGATCTGCTCGAGCATGTCGAGGACATCCTGTTCGACCGCCGCCCCGATGCGGCCGAGCGCATGGTCACCTTCGCCGAAACGGTGAAGGGCAAGGGCAAGGTCGCTACCGAGGACCTGGCCTGGCGCGACGCGCCGGTGCGCGAGCGACTGACCCACGCGCTGGTCAAGGGCATCACCAACTGGATTGTCGAGGACACCGAAGAGATGAGGGCGGAGATCGAGGCCCGCGGCGGGCGCCCGATCGAAGTCATCGAAGGCCCGCTGATGGACGGCATGAACGTCGTCGGCGACCTCTTCGGCGCCGGCAAGATGTTCCTGCCACAGGTGGTGAAGTCGGCACGGGTGATGAAGCAGGCGGTGGCACACCTGATTCCGTACATCGAGGCGGAGAAGGCGCGGCTGGGCGATGTCCGCGCCAAGGGCAAGATCGTGCTGGCAACCGTCAAGGGCGACGTGCACGACATCGGCAAGAACATCGTCGCCGTGGTGCTCCAGTGCAACAACTACGAAGTCGTCAACATGGGCGTCATGGTACCGTGGAAGGACATCGCCGAGACCGCGATCCGCGAGAAGGCGGACATCATCGGATTGTCCGGGCTGATCACGCCCTCGCTCGAGGAAATGGCGCACAACGCGCGAGAGATGCAGCGTGCCGGCATGACCATTCCTCTGCTGATCGGCGGGGCGACGACCTCGCGCGTGCATACCGCGGTGAAGATCGCGCCGAACTACTCGGGGCCGGTGGTCTGGGTGCCCGATGCCTCGCGCAGCGTCAGCGTCTGCTCGAGCCTGCTCTCCGATGACCAGCACCAGGGTTACCTCAATGACCTGGCTGCGGAGTACGAGCGCATCCGCGAGCAGCATGCCGGCAAGAAGGGCCCGGAACTGATTCCGCTGGCCGAGGCGCGCGCCAATGGCCACGCCATCGACTGGACATCGTACGTGCCGCCGAAGCCGCATATGCTCGGGCTGAAGCCGCTGAAGAACTACGACCTCGCGGAAATTGCCACCTACATCGACTGGGGCCCGTTTTTCCAGACCTGGGACCTCGCCGGTCCGTACCCGGCGATACTTGATGACGCCGTGGTCGGTACCGAGGCGCGCAAGGTGTTTGCCGATGCGCAGGCGATGCTGAAGAAAATCATCGAAGGCCGCTGGCTGACCGCCAACGGCGTGTTCGGCCTGTTTCCGGCAGCGCGGGTGGCTCCCGAGGACATCGCGATCTATGCCGATGAATCCCGCAGCAAGCCCTTGATGGTCTGGCACAACCTGCGCCAGCAGAACCGCAAGCCGACCGGACGCGCCAACCAGTGCCTGGCCGATTTCATTGCACCGGCCGATTCGGGTGCGCGCGACTATATCGGCGCTTTCGCGGTGACGGCGGGCATTGGCATCGAGAAGCACCTCGAGCAGTTCGAGAAAAAGCACGACGACTATTCGGCGATCCTGCTGAAGGCCCTGGCCGACCGCCTCGCCGAGGCCTTTGCCGAACTGCTGCACCGGCGCATCCGCCGCGAATTCTGGGCCTATGCGCCGGACGAGATGCTCGACAACACCGCGCTGATCGGCGAAAAGTACCGGGGCATCCGCCCGGCGCCGGGTTATCCGGCCTGTCCCGACCATACCGAGAAGGGCGCGCTGTTCGACCTGCTGCAGGCGCCGCGGGTGGATATCCGGCTGACGGAGTCCTTCGCGATGTGGCCGGCGTCCTCGGTCAGCGGCTTTTACCTGTCGCATCCCGACGCGCAGTATTTCGCCGTTGGCAAGATCGATCGCGACCAGGTCGCCGACTATGCGCAGCGCAAGGACATGACGCTCGCCGATGCCGAGCGCTGGCTGGCGCCGGCCCTCGGCTACAACCCGGCTTGATCACGCCTGCGGCGCGTTACCTTGCGCTGGCCGATACCGGCCGCAGCGCTGGCTGGCGCTATGTGCCGGGCCTCGCGCTGGTGGTGGCGATCTGGATCTTCGGCGGAGCCTGGGCTCATGCACTGGTGCTGGGCCTGCCGCTGGGTGCGATCACCGAATTCGCGGCGATCAATGCCAGCATCCTGATGCTGCTGCCCGGCGTGCTGGTCGTCATTACGCTGCTGCATGGCCGTTCCTGGCGCACGCTGGTAACGCCTTATCCGCGCGTGGACTGGCACCGGATGCTGCAGGGCGCCGCGGCCTGGGTGGTGCTGGCCGCGTTCTTTTGCCTGGTCGAGAGCCTGCTCTATCCCGGCCGCTATGCCTGGAACCTCGAGTTACGGCGCTGGCTGCCTTTTGTCGCCGCGGCCCTGCTGCTGACGCCGCTGCAATGTGCGGCGGAAGAACTGGTATTCCGCGGCTATCTGATGCAGGCCGCCGGCCGCCTGTGCCGCCATCCCGCCGTGCCGGCGCTGTTCAGCAGCGTCCTGTTCACGCTGCCCCATCTCTACAATCCGGAAGTGGCGGCCTACGGGCTCACGCTGATGGCCGCCAACTATTTTGCGATGGGATTGTTTCTCGCCGCGGTGACGCTGCGCGACGGAAGGCTCGAGCTGGCGATCGGGGCGCACGCCGGCAACAACCTGCTGCTTGTCCTGTTCATCCATTACCAGGACTCGGTGTTCGAGACGCCTGCGGTGTTCACCGCCGGCGCTCTTGATCCCGTATATTCGCTGGTGACGCTGCTGGCGGGCGCAATGCTGTTTTATGGCTGGTTTTTCCGCAGACCACGGACATGAGATGAGCGGACTTTTTTCGCGGGATGAACTTGCGCAGTTCGCGCGCGACGGCTATTGCATCGTGCGCGGCCTGCTGCCGGCGGCTGCGCGCGGGCGCATGCGCGCGATTGCCGAGCGCGACCTTGCTGCCGCGGCAGCACCGGTCGAGTACGAGGCCGATACCCAGTATCCCGGTGCCCCGGAGTCACGCGATGCGCCGGGCGGGCGCACCGTGCGCCGGCTGCTTCAGGCCTATGCCCGCGATGCGGTATTCAGGGAATGGGCGACGGCCGGGCCGGTGGCCGGGCGGCTGCGCCAGTTGCTCGGGCAGCGGATCGCACTGGCCCAGGCCCACCATAACTGCGTGATGACCAAGGATCCGGCATACAGTAGCCTGACCAGCTGGCATCGCGACATCCGCTATTGGTCCTATGCGCGCCCGGAGCTGGTGTCGGTGTGGTTCGCACTGGGCGCGGAACGCATCGACAACGGCTGCCTGCTGGTGCTGCCCGGCACGCATGTCATGGATTTCGATCCCTCGCGTCTCGACGCTGCGCAGTTCCTGCGCAGCGATGCCGCAGAAAACGCTGAACTGCTGCGAACCCAGGTCGCGGTCGAACTCGATCCCGGCGACGTGCTGTTTTTCCACTGCCGGCTGTTCCACGCTGCCGGTCACAACCGCGGCACGCAGACCAAGTTTTCCGCGGTGTTCACCTACCGCGCGCTCGACAACTTGCCGCTGCCCGGTTCGCGCTCCGCTGGTCTGCCTGATGTTGTTTTATAAGTATTTGATTATAAACAACTTTTAGTGCAATTTCACACGGGGCTCGGTGCGCCGCGTGATCATCCGCGCCAGAGTGTCGAAAAAAACCTTGGCGAAACCGTGCAGTGCGTAGAGGTGCATGCGATACAGCGACACGTACATGAGGCGTGCGAACAGTCCTTCGATGAACAGGCTGCCGCCGATCAGCGCGCCCATCAGGCTGCCCACGGTGGAATATTCTCCCAGCGACACCAGCGAACCGAAATCGCGATAGACGAATGCGCGCAGCGGTTTGCCGTCGAGCCGGCGGCTGAGGTTGTCGGCGAGCCGAGTCGCCTGCTGGTGCGCAGCCTGTGCCCGCGGCGGCACATTGTGTTCGCGACCGGGCCAGGCACAGGCCGCACAGTCGCCCAATGCGAATATGTTGGCGTCGCGCGTGGTTTGCAGCGTTTCAGTCACCACCAGCTGATTGAGGCGGTTGGTCTCGAGGCCGTCGATATCCTTCAGGAAATCCGGCGCCTTGATGCCGGCTGCCCAAACCGTCAGTTCCGCGGGAATCCGGCGTCCGTCGACGAGCTGCACGCCGTCGCGCTCGACGGCGGTGACCCGCGCGCCGGTCAGCACCTGCACGTCGAGCGCGGTCAGCAGTTGCTCGGTTGATTGCGACAGCCGCTCCGGCAGTGCGGGCAGCACGCGCGGTCCGGCCTCGATCAACGTGATGCGGATGTCGCGCCCGGCATCGATTTTTTCGAGCCCGTAGGCAAGCAGTTCGCGTGTCGTGTGGTGCAGCTCGGCGGCCAGTTCGACACCGGTCGCGCCGGCGCCGATGATCGCGACCTGCAGCTGTTCCGGCCGCAGCGGTTCGGATTGTGCGTTGGCGCGGATGCAGGCGTTGATCAGCCGGTTGTGGAAGCGTTCCGCCTGCGGCGGCGTGTCGAGGCTGATCGCATGTTCCTTCGCCCCGGGCGTGCCGAAATCGTTGCTGCCGCTGCCGACGGCGATCACCAGGGTGTCGTAGGGAATTTCACGCTCGTCGATCAGCAGCCGTCCCTCGTCGTCATGGGTCGGGGCCACGCGCAGGACGCGCCGGCCGCGATCGAGACCGCACATCGCGCCGAGCTGGAAGCGGAAATGGTGCCAGCGCGCCTGCGCCAGGTAATCGAGCATGTGCTGGTCGACGTCCATGCTGCCGGCGGCGACCTCGTGCAGCAGCGGTTTCCACAGATGGGTGCGCGAGCGGTCCACCAGCGTGACCTGCGCCCGTCCGCGGCGGCCGAGGCGGTCGCCCAATCGTGTCGCGAGTTCGAGGCCGCCGGCACCTCCGCCGACGATGACGATGCGGTGCGGGCTTGCGGTTCGAGCGGTCATGCGCGGACTCCGGCGGAGATGCCGTGATGAGTATCGCACGGAGTTAAGATGACCGGCATGACGCGGCCAAACGACAGCGGGACTGCCGATTACCGGGGCATTGCTGCAGGCTACGACCGCAGCGCCCGGCGCACCATGGCTTTGCGCCGGCGCACGATCGGGCACCTCCGGCTGCAGCCCGGCGACACCGTGGTCGATGCCGGTTGCGGCACCGGCCTCGGTTTCGACCTGCTGCGTGCCGCGGTGGGCGCCTCGGGGCGGGTGATCGGCGTCGAGGCCAGCCCGGAGATGATGGCACTGGCGCGGCAGCGTGTGGCTGCCGCCGGCTGGGACAACGTGCTGCTGATTGAATCACCGATGCAGTCCGCGCGCTGGCCGGCAATGGCCGATGCCCTGCTTTTCAACTATGTCCACGACATCCTGAGATCCCCGGACGCGCTGGATGCAGCGTTCTCCCAGGCCAGCCCCGGCGCCCGCGTCGCAGCCGCCGGCATCAAGCACCCGCCGCGCTGGCTCGACCCCTTGCGCCTGTATCGCCGTTTCAAGTCGCGCGGCTGTTACACGCGCCATGAAGGACTCGACCGGCCCTGGGACCTGCTGCAGAGCCGGGTGCCGGATCTCCAGGTCGAGCCGACGCTGTTCGGCACCGGCTACATCGCATGGGGTGCTTTTGATCCGGTGCAAGGGGAATAAGCAGCTGCCCGGCGCTGTTGTAAGGGCGCCGCAACAACTTCGACTCAAGATACATACTCACAAGCGACCCCGGAAACCTTCATGGCCGTCAAACGAATACTGGTGCTGTTCCCCAAGGACTGGGATAGCGCGGAACTGGACCATCCGCGCTATCGCGGCCGCTACGAATTCCTGCTTGAAGGCTTCGACCTGTTCCGTTTTCCCGAAAGCGTGCGCCTGCTTTTTTTCGACGCGCGTCGCTACATCGACCGCCTCGAACGCCGCTACCGCGGCCGCATTGATGGCGTGATCAGCAACAACGAGCATTTCGGTGCCCTGATCGCCGCGGTGCTTGCGCAGCGGCTGGGGCTGCCGGGCACCGATCCGGCGGTGGTGATTGCCGCCCAGCACAAGTACTACGCGCGTTGCCTGCAGCGCCGCATCGTGCCCGAGGCCGTTCCGCATTTCGAGGCCTTGCCGTATACCGGCGGACCGGTGGCGCCGCCGCATCTGGGATTTCCCTGTTTCGTGAAGCCGGTCAAGGCGACCTACTCGGTGCTGGCGCGGCGCATCGACAACCCCGGGCAGCTGCGTGCGCTGACCGCATTTTCCCCGCTGGAGCGCCTGGTGCTCGGCCGGCTGGTGAAGCCCTTCGATGACCTGATGCCGTTGTACACGCCCTTTGACATCGGCGCCCGCGCGCTGGTCGCGGAAGAGCTGCTCGACGGCGTGCAGGTCAACATCGACGGCTATGTGCACCGTGGCCGCGTTACCGTGCTCGGCATCGTTGATGAAGTGATGTATCCCGGCACCCAGGCCTTCATGCGCTTCGAGTATCCCTCTCGGCTGCCGGCGGATTTGCTCGAGCGCATGTCGGCATTGGCAGAGCGCCTGCTGGCGGGGATGGATTATGCCCATGGCTTTTTCAACATCGAGTTGATCCACGATCCGGCGAGCGGCGCAATCCGCATCGTCGAGGTCAATCCGCGCATGGCCACCCAGATCGTCAACCTTTACCGCCGTGTCGACGGATGCGATCCTTACTCGATGCTGCTGGACCTGGCCACCGGAGAGACGCCGCGCCTGGTGCGCGGAGCCGGCGAGTTCCGCGCAGCGGCAAGTTTCGTGTTCAGACGTTTTGATGGCCGCCCCCACGGCCCGCTGCCGAGCCGTGAGCAGATCGAGGCCGTGCACCGGCGCTATCCGGATGCGCGGCTGATGTTCTACCTGAAGCGCGGTGCCGGACTCGCGCGGGAGATGAAATGGCTGGGCAGCCACCGCTATGCCGTGCTCAATCTCGGCGGGAAGGACGCCGGCGACCTGCAGGCGCGCTACGAAGCGATACGCGAGGCGCTGGCGCTGACACCGGAGGCAACGGCGGACACCCGCCTGATGGCTTCCTCCGCCTGAAGCAACCGTTCCGCGCCCGCGGCATGCAGCTTCGCGGCGGTATTTCTGTCACCGGCTATCACGCCGTCGACGGCCTTAATCTGGCGCTGCAGCCGCTCGCGTGCGTGGCCCGGCAGCACGTCGAGCCATTGTGCCGGTGCAATGCACAAGCGCAACGCAAGCTCGATGCTGCCGGCGATCCCGGGTTGCCGCAGCACGCGCTCAAGCGCTTCCGGTTCCGCAGCGCCGTCGACGGCGATGATCAGCAGCTGCGGTCGGGTCCGGCGCAGCAGCTGCACGATGCCGGTCTGCAGCATGACCTGGCCGCTGCAACAGGCACAGCCGTTGACGACGGCAGTCGCGATGCCGCTGTTGGCGAGGTCGCGGGCACTGCCGCCGCCGTCGTTGTCGAGCAGCGCCCAGGCGGCATTCGCAGGACGCACTCCTGAAAGCGCTACGAGGAAGCCGCGCTTGTCGGCGCCGGTCAGCCCGGTTACGAGGCAGCAGGATACGGGAGGCATGCCGGCATTATAGGGCCGCAGGGTTTCTGCGCTACAATGAGAGCCATATAAATATCAATTAAAACAAATGGTTACGATATGACTTCAGTGCCGCCGCTGCTGACCACCGTTGTTCTGCTGACCGCTTCCAATGTGTTCATGACCTTCGCCTGGTACGGCCACCTGAAACACCTCAACAGCTCGCCCTGGTGGATCGCGGCCTTCGTGTCCTGGGGCATCGCGCTGTTCGAATACCTGCTGCAGGTGCCCGCCAACCGCATCGGCTACACCACGCTGAGCCTCGCGCAACTGAAAATCCTGCAGGAAGTCATCACGCTGACGGTGTTCGTGCCTTTCGCAATCCTGTACATGGGACAAGGGCTGAAGATGAATTACCTGTACGCAGGACTTTGCCTGCTGGGCGCGGTCTATTTTATTTTCAAGTCGTGAGATGTAAAGCGTGAGGCGTGAGGCGTGAGGCGTGAGGCGTGAGGCGTAAGGAGTGATGAGAGGGGCTTTGTCCCTTGTTTTTCACCCCTCACACCTGACCCCTCACGCCTTACTCATCTGCTATCCTCCGCACCCATCATGCACATCCACATCCTCGGCATCTGCGGCACCTTCATGGGCGGTCTCGCGGTGATCGCGCGTGCGGCGGGCCATACGGTTACAGGCTGCGACGCCAATGTCTATCCGCCGATGAGCACGCAGCTCGAGGCGCAGGGCATCAGGCTGATCACCGGTTACGAGGCGGATCAGGTGAATCTCAATCCCGATCTGTTCGTGATCGGCAATGTGGTGACCCGCGGCAATCCGCTGATGGAGGCCATCCTCAACCGCGGTTTGCCCTACGTTTCCGGTCCGCAGTGGCTGCGCGAGCATGTACTGCAGGGACGCTGGGTGCTGGCGGTGGCGGGCACTCACGGCAAGACCACCACCAGCTCGATGCTGGCGTGGATCCTCGAGCATGCCGGGCTCAACCCCGGTTTCCTGATCGGCGGCGTACCGCAGAACTTCGGCATCTCGGCGCGACTGACCGAGACACCGTTTTTCGTGATCGAGGCCGACGAGTACGACACCGCATTTTTCGACAAGCGCTCGAAGTTCGTGCACTACGCACCGCGTACCCTCGTGCTGAACAATCTCGAGTACGATCACGCCGACATCTTTCCCGATCTCGCCGCGATCGAGACCCAGTTCCACCACCTGGTACGCACCGTACCCGGCAACGGACTGATCGTTGCCCACGGCGCGGAGCCCGCGCTGGATCGCGTGCTGGCGCGCGGCGCTTGGACACCGGTGGAGCGTTTCGGCGGCGAGGGTGCCTGGCAGGCCGGTGAGCCCGACGATGGCGGCAGCTTCGAGGTGTTCCACGAGAATGCCTCGCGCGGCCGCGTGCTGTGGGACCTGATCGGAGCGCATAACCGGATGAATGCGCTGGCGGCGATTGCCGCCGCGCGCCATGCCGGCGTGCCGGCGGCCGGCGCGGTCGACGCGCTCAGCCAGTTCAGGAACGTCCGCCGCAGGATGGAAATCCGCGGCACCGAGCGTGGCATCACGGTTTACGACGATTTTGCACATCATCCTACGGCGATCGCCACCACCATCGCCGGGCTGCGGCGCAAGGTCGGCGCTGCACGCATTCTTGCCGTGATCGAGCCGCGTTCGAACACGATGAAGCTCGGCGTCATGAAGCAGGCGCTGCCGGGCAGCCTGAAGGATGCCGATCTCGTCTATTGCTACGGTGGCGGGCTGGGCTGGAACGCCGCCGAGGCGCTGGCTCCGCTGGGCGCGAAGGCCGCGGTGCATGAGGATCTTGACGCGATGACTGCCGCGATTGCCGCGGCCGCGCGCGACGGCGACCACGTGCTGGTGATGAGCAACGGCGGCTTTGGCGGCATCCACGGCAAGCTGCTGGAACAGCTCGCGCGCTGATCATGGCCGACATACCCGACGACGCACTCGGCGCGTTCTGCCGCCATACCCATGTCGCGCTGAAAGGTTCCGGCAGCGGTCCGCTCAAGGGGCTCAGTTTCGGCGTCAAGGACATTTACGACATCGCCGGGCACAAGACCGGCTTCGGCAGCCCCGACTGGCTGGCGACGCATGAACCGGCGACGCGTACTGCGCCAACCGTGGCTGCGTTGCTCGCCGCCGGCGCCGACATGCCTGGCAAGACCCAGACCGACGAGCTGACCTACAGCCTCAATGGCGAAAACGCGCATTACGGCACCCCGGTGAACGTCAACGCGCCGGGACGCATTCCCGGCGGCTCCTCCAGCGGCTCGGCTGCGGCGGTCGCCGGCGGACTGGTCGATTTTGCGCTGGGCAGCGACACCGGCGGATCAGTACGCGCACCGGCGAGTTTCTGCGGGCTCTACGGCATCCGGCCGACTCACGGCCGTGTTTCGCTCGAAGGTGTCTGTGCCCTCGCGAAAAGCTTCGACACCGCGGGCTGGTTCGCGCGCGACGCGGCGCTGCTCGAACGCGTCGGGCGTGTGCTGCTCGGCGATTCGCCGTTGCCCGCGCAGGGTCCCGTGCTGCTGGCCGAGGATGCTTTTGCGTTGCTGGATTCCGCAGCAGGCGAAGCCCTGCAGCCCGCGCTGGATCGCGCAACAGCGGTGCTGGGTGTACCGCGAAAGGTGACTGTCAGTGCCGAAGGCCTGCCGCAGTGGTTCCAGGCCTTCCGCGTGCTGCAGGGTGCGGAGGTCCATACGCAACTGGGGGAATGGGTTGCGCAGGTGAAGCCGAAGTTGGGCCCGGGCGTGAAGGAACGCATCGAGTGGACGGCAACGATCAAACACGCGGAGATCGCGCAGGCGCAGGCCATGCGCGATGCGGCGCGCGCGCGCATGGACGCGCTGCTCGCGAACAACGCCGTGCTGCTGCTGCCGACGGTACCCGACATCGCGCCGCTGCTGAACACGCCGCCGGCGCAGCTCGACGATTTCCGCGCGCGGGCGATGAGCCTGCTGTGCATTGCCGGCCTCGCCGGGCTGCCGCAGGTGACCTTGCCGCTGGCGACACTGAACGGTTGTCCGCTGGGCCTGTCGCTGCTTGCCGGGCGGGGCAACGATGTACTGCTGCTGGCGCTGGCGCGGCGAATTGCCGCTTGAGACAGTGCTGATTTACATCCACGGCTTCAACAGCTCCGCGCTGTCGTACAAGGCCGGCCTGCTGCGCGAACACATGGCAAAGCTGGGGCTGGCCGATCACTACGTCTGCCCCGAACTGTCGCACCGGCCGAACGAGGCGATGGAGCAGCTCGAGACGCTCATCTCGCTGCAGGATCCGCGCGGCGTGACGCTGGTGGGTTCCTCGCTCGGCGGATTTTATGCGACGGCGCTGGTCGAGCGCTTCGGCGCGCGCGCGGTGCTGGTCAATCCTGCGGTGAAGCCGTATCAGTTGCTTGCCGGCTATCTCGGCCCGCAGAAAAACCTCTACACCGGCGAGGCTTATGAGCTGACCCCGCAGCACATTGCCGGGCTGCGTGCGCTGGAGGTGGAAACCATCACGCCTTCGCGTTATCTGCTGATCACCGCCACCGGTGACGAAGTGCTGGATTACCGCGCCGGCGTCGAACGTTATGCCGGCTGCGAGCAGATCGTCGTGCCGGGCAGCGATCACGGATTCCGCGGGTTCTCCGCTTACCTCGATACCGTCGTCAGGTTCTGGCAGCGCGGGCGCGTATAATTCGCGGCCCTGCTTTTACGTCCGGAAACCCGCTGTCACTCACTGTTTTCCGGTAGCCCCTCACACCGACCCTCCCCCGCAAGCGGGGCGAGGGGGAATTAAAAACACATGAACGTTTTTTACGAAGAAAGCGGCGAATTCAAGGTTGGCCTGGTGATGGCCGACAACGACACTTCGCTGCAGGTCGAAGCGCCCCATGGCAAGCGCTCCAAGGTCAAGTCTTCCGCTGTACTGCTGCGTTTCGAATCGCCGGCCCACAACGTGTTCATGGCCGAGGCGCAGCGCGAGGCCGATGCCATCGATGTCGATTTCCTGTGGCAGTGCTGCGGGGCGGAGGAGTTCGGCTACGAGGGACTGGCCGCCGAATATTTCGGCCATGTGCCGTCGGCGGTGGAATCGGCGGCGGTGCTGATGCGCCTGCACGGCGCGCCGATGTATTTCTACAAGAAGGGCCGCGGCCATTACAGGGCGGCGCCCGAGGAAGCGCTGAAGGCGGCGCTGGCGAGTGTCGAACGCAAGAGGCTGCAGGCCGAGGCCAAGGCGGCGTATGTGGCCGAACTGTCCGCGCAAAAACTGCCCCGGGCCTTCACGCCGCTGCTGGACCAGCTGCTCTACAAGCCGGACAGGAACGGCATCGAGTGGAAGGCACTGGAGGAGGCTGCCGCCGCGGCGAAGCTGACGCCGGTGCGTCTGCTCGAACGTTGCGGGGCGCTGCCGGACATCCACGCTTACCACCTGAACCGCTTCCTGCACGAGCACTTCCCGCGCGGCGCCGGATTCCCCGAGTTGCCGCCGGTACCGCTGCCGGAAGGACTGCAGCTGGCGGAAGTCGAGGCCTACAGCATCGACGACGCGGCAACGACCGAGATCGACGATGCGTTTTCGCTGCAGATGCTGCCCGGCGGCGCGCGCCGGCTCGGTATCCACATTGCCGCGCCGGCGCTGGGCATCGTGCCGGATACGCCGCTGGAAGCGGTGGCACGCGAGCGCCTGTCGACGGTTTATTTTCCCGGCGGCAAGATCACGATGCTGCCCGATGCCGCGGTGGAGGCTTATACGCTGGCGGCGGGGCGCGAATGCCCGGCGCTGTCGATCTATTTCGATATTGCCGCGGATTTTTCGATCCTGTCCCACGAGACCCGCATCGAGCGCGTGCGCATCGCCGGCAATCTGCGCCACGATGCGCTGGAGCCGGTGTTCAACGCCGCTGTGCTGGCTGCCGGCGGCGCGATTGACCATCCGCAGGGCGAGGCGCTGGCCTGGCTGTGGCAGTTCTCGGGCAGCCGGCTGCATGCGCGCAAGGGTGATGCGCCCCCGCAGCAGGACCGGCCCGAATTCACCTTTCAGGTGGACGCCAGCGGTCGGGTGACCATTGGCCGGCGTCCCCGCGGTACCCCGATCGACCAGTCGGTGGCCGAACTGATGATTCTCGCCAACAGCACCTGGGCCGGCGAATTGCACGCCGCCGGCCAGCCGGCTCTCTACCGCGTGCAGAACGGCGGCAAGGTGCGCACCAGCACTGCAGCCGGTCCGCACGACGGACTGGGCGTCGCGCAGTACCTGTGGGCGACATCGCCGCTGCGCCGCTATGCCGACCTGGTCAACCAGCGCCAGCTGATCGCGCGGGTGCGCGGCGAACCGCCGGTATACGCCGGCAAGGACAGCGCGCTGTTGGCGGCCATGCGCGATTTCGAGGCCGCCTACGAAATCTACGGCGAGTTCCAGCGCGGCATGGAGCGCTACTGGAGCCTGCGCTGGTTGCAGCAGGAGCAACTGGCGGCGGTAAGCGGCACGGTGATCCGGGAAAATCTGGTGCGGCTCGACGCGGTGCCGATAGTCCAGCGCGTGCCCTCGCTGGTGAACGCCCTGCCTGGCGCGCGGGTCGAACTGGCGGTCGGTGCGCTTGACTTGCTGGATCTGGGGGTCGAACTGGAATTCAGAAAAGTCTTGGATACGCTCTGATGTGAGTGGATGCCAACCCCAGGTCAAAATCTAGAGTCGACTTTAAACAACAATCTTAATTATCTGATAATTAGAGTTTTTATTGCCATTTCCCCGGCCTTGTCTAGAATAGCGGCATGAGTCCGAAGCCCATTGCCCGCGTGTTTGACCTGCCGCGTCGTGCGAAACATCCACGCCGCGGTTCCTGGGCGAGCGCGGTGGACCGCTTGGACGCGCGCGTTGCGGAAGTGGAACGGCGTATTGCCGATTTCGACCGCCGTTATGCGCGGATGACCGTGCGCACGCGGTTCGGCGCGGCCGGCGCGGTGTCGCTGCTATTCCACGCTTTTGTCATTTTCGGGCTGACGTTCACGGTGCCCGAACTGCGCCAGTTGCAGAACTCGGCGCCGTTGGAGGTGGTGCTGGTCAATGCGAAATCCCCGGCGAAGCCGGCGAAAGCCGATGCTCTGGCCCAGCACAATCTTGATGGCGGCGGCAATGCCGACACCCCGCAGCGCGCGAAAAGCCCCTTGCCGGCGACGACCCGCGACACCCAGACCACCGAACTGCAGCTGGCGCAGAAGCGGGTGGCGGAACTGGAGCGGGAGGCCCGCGAGCTGTTGACCAAAAAGGGCGCGAAGAGCGAAGTGGCCAGCACCCCGGACAAACCGTCGCCGCAGGCAAATGAGAAGGCGCCGACGGTGAACGCCACCGATCTGGTTCAGCGCAGCCTCGCCATCGCGCGTCTGGAAGCACAAATCAGCAAGGACTGGAACGCCTACCAGGAGCGCCCGCGCCGCAAATTCGTCGGGGCGCGCACCCAGGAATACCGTTTTGCGCGCTATGTCGAGGACTGGCGGCAGAAGATCGAACGCATCGGCGAACTGAACTATCCGCATGCGGCGCGCGAGCAGCGCATCTACGGCAGCCTGGTGGCGACGGTATCGATCAAGGCCAATGGCAGCCTGGAGCGGGTGCAGATCGACCGCTCTTCCGGCAGCAAGCTGCTCGACGAGGCAACGGTGCGCATCGTCACGCTGGCGGCGCCCTACGCCGCCTTCCCGGAAAACATCGCCCGCGACACCGATATCCTGCACATCACCCGCACCTGGACTTTCACGCGGGCCGACCAGTTCGTCAGCCAGTGAGCCCGGCGCGGTGAGTGATCGTTATGCAGTGATCGGCAACCCGGTCAGCCACAGCAAGTCGCCGCTGATCCATGCTGCCTTCGCGCGCCAGACCGGCCAGGACATCCGCTATGACCGCCTGCTCGCGCCCCTCGACCGATTCGAGCATACGGTGCGCGAGTTTTTCCATGAAGGCGGACATGGGCTGAACGTGACGGTGCCGTTCAAGCGCGAGGCCTGGGATCTGGTCGACCGCTGCAAGGGTGGTGCGCTCGCTGCCGAAGCGGTGAACACCATCAAGTTCGAAGGCGGAGAGCTGCTGGGCTATAACACGGACGGCATCGGCCTGGTCAGCGATTTGGAGTTCAATCTCGGCGTCGCGATTGCCGGCCGCCGGGTGTTGCTGATGGGTGCCGGCGGCGCATCCCACGGCGTGCTGCAGCCCCTGCTCGAGCGCCGGCCTGCCTCTCTGGTCGTGGCCAACCGGACGCCGGACCGTGCCGAGGCCTTGGTGCGCCACTTTCAGCGCTACGCCGCGTTCGCGGAACAGGGTCTGGCTGCGCGGCCGTACTCGGACCTGTCCGGCCTGCAGTTCGACCTGGTGATCAACGCCACTGCGGCGGGTCTCGACGGTACGATGCCGCCCTTGCCCGACGGCCTGTTCGCGCCGGGCGCGCTGGCTTACGACATGATGTACGGCCGTGAAACGGCCTTCCTCGGATTCGCGCGGGCGCGTGGCGCGGCCTGCGCCGACGGTCTGGGCATGCTGGTCGAACAGGCTGCCGAATCGTTTTTCATCTGGCGCGGCATCAGGCCGCAGACCGCGCCGGTGATCGAGCAGCTGCGCGGCGACGCCTGATTCCTGCCCATGAGATTCCTGCTGCGCTGGACCTGGCGCATCATCCTGCTGGCGCTGATCGTGTTGACCGCACTGCAGTTCTGGTTCCTGGTGCATGTCTGGTATTGGAGCGGCAATAACCCGGAGTCCACGGCTTTCATGCGTGCGCGCCTCGAAATCCTGCGGGAGGATGATCCGCGGGCGCGGCTGCGCCACCAGTGGGTGCCCTACCAGCGGATTTCGGTGCACCTGAAGCGGGCAGTGGTGGCCGCCGAGGACGCGAAATTCGCGACTCACAACGGTTTCGACTGGGACGGCATCCAGAAAGCCTACGAAAAGAACCTGCGCGAGGGCGAAATCGTCGCCGGCGGTTCGACGATTACCCAGCAGCTGGCAAAAAACCTGTTCTTCTCCGGGGAGCGGGCCTGGTGGCGCAAGGCGCAGGAGGCGGTGGTCGCGGTGATGCTCGAAACCGTGATGAGCAAGCGGCGGATACTCGAGATCTATCTCAATGTCATCGAATGGGGCGATGGTGTGTTCGGTGCCGAGGCTGCGGCGCGTTACCACTACGGGACAACCGCGGCCGCGTTGTCCCCGGAGCAGGCGGCACGTCTTGCCGCGGTGGTGCCGAGTCCGCGCCGCTACGGTCCCGGCAGCAACACCGGCTACCTGCAACGCCGCACCCAGACCATTCTCGCCCGGATGAACGGCGCGCAGCTGCCCTGAGACAGCGCCCGGACAGCCCGCCTTCCTGGTGCGCCGCGGCACATTCCTGCTGCGTTTGTTGTGGACGGTGCCGCCGTAAACACGGTTCCTGTTGACCGTGGCCATGGGGCGGCATAATCTGCCGTTCGCGCATTCCTTTGCGCGCCCATGCGGCGATCGACCGCAGGCCACAAGACTCATCCGGGGAATTCAGCCAGCCGCCGCGCGCAGTCCGGCACGGCCTGCAATGCCGTTATTCAACAACCCGCTGAGGAGCAGTCATGGCGCAACTGAACATCAATGGCCGCAATTACGAGGTCAACGTCGAGGCCGATACCCCGCTGTTATGGGCAATCCGCGAACAGGTCGGACTGACCGGTACCAAGTACGGATGCGGCGTGGCGCAGTGCGGTGCCTGCTCGATTCATCTTAACGGTGAAGTCGTGCGCTCCTGCGCGTTGCCGGTCTCGGCACTCAAGCCGGGCGACCGCATCACCACCATCGAGGGCCTGTCGAAGGACGGCTCGCATCCGGTACAGAAGGCCTGGGCGGCGATCGACGTGCCGCAGTGCGGCTATTGCCAGTCGGGCCAGATCATGGCGGCCGCGGCGTTGCTGGCGAAAAAGCCGAAGCCCACGGACAAGGACATCGACGAAGCAATGACCAATATCTGCCGCTGCGGCACTTACCACCGCATTCGCGCTGCGGTTCACATGGCTGCCGGCGGCAAAGTTGCTGCCGTCGATATGCCGGTTGCCGATCAACAGAACGCCTGAGCCGGGGAGAGACGACATGAATGACCTTATGAATCCCGGACAAGCTCCGAAAGTTTCCCGTCGCAAGTTTCTCGTTGGCAGCGCGGCAGCCGGCACCGGCCTCGTGCTGGGATTCCACCTGCCTTTCGGAATCGGCAGCGCCGCTGCACAGGGTGCTGCGGCGGATGCCGAGGTCAACATCTGGGTGGTGGTGAAGCCCGACGATACCTGCGTGATCCGCATTGCCCGGGCCGAAATGGGCCAGGGCACGCTGACCGGTCTTGCCCAGCTGGTGGCAGAGGAACTGGAATGCGACTGGAAAAAAGTCACGACTGAGAAAATAACCGCCGGCCAGAACCTTGCACGCAAGCGTGCCTGGGGCGTGATGTCGACTGCAGGCAGCCGCGGTATCCGCGAATCGCAGGACTACGTGCGGCGCGGCGGTGCGGCGGCGCGCATGCTGCTGCTGCAGGCGGCAGCCAATGAATGGGGCGTGCCGGTCGGCGAGCTCCGCGTTGCCAGCGGCGTGATTACCCACGCCGGCTCCGGCCGCAGTACCAGCTACGGCAAGGTTGCGACCGCGGCAGCGAAACTTGCGCCGCCCGATCCGAAAAGCATCCAGCTCAAACCGGTCAAGGACTGGAAAATCGCCGGCAAGGGTCTGCGCCGCCTGGATACCGCCGACAAGCTCAACGGTGCCAAGGTCTACGCCATTGATCTGAAAATGCCCGGCATGCTGCACGCGACCGTCAAGGCCTGTCCGGTCTATGGTGGCAAGCTGCTGAGTTTTGACGAATCGAAGATCATGGGCATGCCTGGCGTAAAGCGGGTGCTGAAAATCAACGACAGCACCGTCGCGGTGGTGGCCGATACCTGGTGGCGGGCGAAGAAGGCGCTCGACGCGCTGCCCATCGTCTGGGATGAAGGTCCTCATGCCAAGGTCAACAGTGCCTCGATCGCGAAACACCTGGAATCGGGGTTGACCTCGAGCGACGCCTTTGCCGACATCGACACCGGCGACGCGCCGAAGGCGATTGCCGCCTCGGCGAAGAAGATCGAGGCCGTCTACAGCGTGCCCTTCACCTCGCACACCACGATGGAGCCGATGAACTGCACGGTGAAACTGTCGCCGGACAGGGCCGAAATCTGGATTCCGACCCAGAATGCCGAGGCTTCGCTCGCCGCGCTGTCCTCCTCGTCAGGGCTGCCGCTCGACAAGTGCGAGGTCTATGTCATGGATCTGGGTGGCGGCTTCGGCCGCCGCATCGGCAACCAGGACGTGGTGCGCCAGGGTGTCGCGATTGCCAAGGCTTTCCCCGGCCAGCCGGTGAAAATGGTGTGGAGCCGCGAGGAAGACCAGGCTCATGATTTCTACCGGCCCATTGCCCAGGCGCGAATGACCGCGGGTGTCGACGCCAAGGGTAACCTGACCGGCCTGCACATCCGCGTGTCCGGCCAGTCGATCAACGCCTTTGCCAATCCGGCGGCGATCAAGGACGGCAAGGACCGGCGCCAGCTGCAGGGCCTGTGGCCGACGCTGCAGGGCGATGCCCAGATCGGCTACACCCACGCCAACCTGCGCACTGAATACGCCATGCGCAACACTCACCTGCCGGTGGGTCCGTGGCGTGGCGTCAATACCAACCAGAACGGCATCTTCCTCGAGTGTTTCATGGACGAGGTGGCGCGGCTGGCCGGCAGGGATCCGCTGGAGTTCCGCCGCGCGCTGATGAGCGAACGCCCGAAGCATCTGGGTGTGCTCAATGCCGCCGCCGAGAAGGCCGGCTGGGGCAAGCCGCTGCCGAAAGGCGTATTCCGCGGCATTGCCCAGTTCATGGGTTACGGCAGCTATTCCGCCGCGGTGGCCGAGGTTTCGGTCAGCGCCAAGGGCGAAGTGAAGGTGCATCGCTGCGTGTTCGCGCTCGATTGCGGCAACGTGGTCAATCCGGACCAGACGGCGGCGCAGATCGAGGGCTCGGTGGCCTACGGCATGACCACGCTGCAGAGCGAGATCTCGGTGGCCAACGGACGCATCGTGGAAACCAACTTCCACAATTTCCGCGTCATGAAAATCGCCGAAATGCCCAAGGTCGAAGTGATTCTGCCGGTGACCGGCGACTTCTGGGGCGGTGTCGGCGAACCGACGATCTGCGTCGTGGTGCCGGCGATCCTCAATGCCATCCATGCCGCGACCGGCAAGCCGGTGCGCAGCCTGCCGTTGTCGAAGCAGGGGCTGACGCTGGTCTGAGCCGGGGCGCAATGCGCGTTCCGGCCTGGAGCCTGCTGTGTGCCGCGACGGCTGCCTGTGCCGTGGCGGCGCCGCAGGCTCTTGTTCCCTACCGGGTCGACGGCGATGCGATCCTCGCGCCGCTGTCCGCGCAGCCGGGCGATCCGCTGCGCGGCCGCGACATCATTGCGGGACGCGAGGCCAATTGCCTGCTTTGCCACGCGGTGCCCGAAACCGGACAGCGCTTCATGGGCAACATTGCGCCGCCGCTGTCCGGCATAGGTGCGCGGCTGTCGGCGGCCCAGCTGCGGTTGCGTATCGTTGACCAGTCGCGTTTGAACCCGGAGACTGTGATGCCGTCTTACTACAGGATCGACGGCCTGAACCGGGTGGCCGCGGCTTACCGCGGCAAACCGGTGCTCAGTGCCGCACAGATCGAAGACGTGGTCGCTTACCTGCAAACCCTGAAATAATCCGCTGATGCCTGACCGCCGCCGTTTCCTGCTGACCAGCACCGCGCTTGCCGGGGGACTGCTGTGCACGCGCCTGGCTGCAGCCCAGCAGAATCCGCAGCGTGCCGCGCTGCTGCGTGAAGTGACCGGCGGTGCTCCGGTCAATGCCGGCAGGGTCACTGTCGACACGCCGCCGCTGGCTGACAACGGTCATTCGGTCGCGGTGCGGGTGCTGGTCGACAGCCCGATGACGGCGCAGGACCACGTGCGCCGCATCACGCTGCTCGCCGAGCGCAATCCGCGTCCGGTGGTCGCGAGTTTCTCGCTGGGACCGCATTCCGGGAAGGCGGAAATTGCCACACGCATCCGGCTCGCCGACATCCAGGATGTGCTGGCACTGGCGCAACTGTCCGACGGCAGCTGGTGGATGGGCGGGGCACACGTGGTTGTCACCGAACTCGCTTGCCTCGAGGGCTGAGATGCTGTCCCGCGTACAGGTACCTGCAAACGCGCGACGCGGCGAGATCGTGCAACTGCGCATCGCCATCCAGCATCCGATGGAGACCGGTTACCGGCCGGATCATTTCGGCCGGCGCATTCCGAAAAACGTGATCAACACCCTGGTCTGTCGCTACAACGGGGTCGAGGTGTTCAGGGCCGAGATGGGCTCGGGCATTGCCGCGAACCCGCTGCTGCAGTTTCCGGTGCGGGTGCAGGAGAGCGGAGAATTCGTGTTCGAGTGGCGTGACGATTCGGGCGAGCGCGGCGAGTCGCGAGCGGCCATCACCGTGAGCGCGGCCTGAAATCATACCGGCCGCGATTTACGCGGCCGGTATGAAGTTGCCGGGAATCATTGTGCCCCGGCGCGCTACGATTACTTCTTGCCTTTGCAGCGATCGTGATCCGGCGTTTTCTTGCAGTCGACGGGTTTTTCCGCGGACTGCTGCGGCGTCGTGCTGGCGGTAGTGCCGGCAAACGCCGCGCTGCTCACGGCGAGTACGGCAGCTGCGGCAAGGGGAAGGGTGAATTTGCGGAGATGTTTCGTGCTCATGGAGATGCTCCTGTTGATTTGCAAAAATACAGACATGCTTGCCTGCCACTGGATATGAGCGTATTCCGTGCCAGGAAAAATAGTTGTTTAAAATCAAATGCTTAATGCATTTCATCGGGGGCCCTGCTGTTGGGCAGAGGCAACAGGCATCCAGCAGCGATGCGCCAAGCTGCTGAAACGCATACGTTTTTTACTGTCTCTGCTACCCAACGTCTGTGCGGTTTGTTGCGTCGTGTTGATTCCACCGGCGCTCGCACAGCAGGCAATCACAACAACAAAACCCAGATCCGGCATTGAATTTGCCAGTCCGGACATCCGCGCCATGCAGGCCGACGATTTCGCCAATCCCGGCATGCTGTGGGTGGTGCGCGGTGAAAAACTCTGGAGTACGCCTGTGGGACGCAGCGCGCAATCCTGCGCGAGTTGTCATGGTGATGCGGCAGCGAGCATGAAGGATGTCGCACCGCGTTATCCCCGCGTCGATGCGGCGACCTCGAAAGTGGTCAATGTCGAGGGACGCATCAACGGCTGTCGTACTGAGCGGCAACAGGCCGCTCCGCTGCGGTACGAATCGGAGGAACTGCTGGCATTGACTGCCTACGTCGCGCACCAGTCGCGCGGCCAGCCCTTGCAGCCGGCGGCGAAGGAAGAGCAGGCCGCGCTGCAACGTGGCCGCGAGATTTTCCACCGGCGCCAGGGCCAGATGAACCTTGCCTGCATCCACTGCCATGTTCAGAACGCCGGGCGCAAGCTGCTGGCCGACACCATCAGCGAAGGCCATGGCAACGCCTACCCGGTGTATCGCCTGGAATGGCAGGCAGTCGGCTCCCTGCAGCGGCGGCTGCGCGCCTGTTATTTCGGCGTGCGCGCCGAACAGCCGGCCTTTGGTTCGGAGGAGCTGCTCGACCTCGAGCTGTATCTGGCGCGCCGCGGCTCAGGGCTGAAAGTGGAAACGCCGGGAGTGCGGCGCTGAGCACCCGCGACAACATCGGAGAACAAATGAAACGCAGATCCTGTTGGCCGCATGGATTGTGGCTGGCGGCACTGGTCCTGTTTGCCGGCTGCGCGCAATGGCCGGCCGGCTGGACCACGCTGATCGACGGCGAACGCGGGCTGGCGAATTTCGCGCGCAGCGGCGATGCCAACTGGCATGCCGAAGGCGGTGCGATCGTCGCCGACCGCGGCAGCGGCATGGGCGGTTACCTGCTGACCCGGGAGTCCTACGCTGATTTCGAACTGCGTGCCGAGTTTTTCGCCGTGGCCGCGACCAACAGCGGCATTTTCCTGCGCCTGTCCGATCCCTCAAACATTACACCCATGCACGGTTATGAAGTGAATATATATGATGAACGCCCCGGCCCGGAGTACGGCACGGGGGCGATTGTCGGTTTTGCGCGCGTGCCGGTTCCCGGTCCGCATAAGGCCGGCGGGCGCTGGAATCTGCTGGAAATCCGCGCCGAGGGTCCGCAGATCAGGGTGTGGCTCAATGGCGTGCAGACGGTGCAATTGCGCGATGTCCGCTTTGCCTCGGGCCCGATCGCGCTGCAGTTCGGCAACGGTTTTGACGGCCGGCCCGGCGGCCCGATCCGCTGGCGCCGCCTGGAGATCCGCCGGCTCTAGCAGTATGTTGAAGTTCTCGAAATTGTTGTTGCTCGCTAGCGCACAAGATTTCTCGACTCTCGTTAAATCAATGGCTTGTACGCGTGTGCGCTTGGTCGCTGCGCTCCCCACGCGCTCGCGCATCACTTTTTCAACAGACTTGCGAGACCTTCGGCCCGCGTTCAGAGTTCGATGCGCGTGCCCAGTTCGATCACGCGGTTCGCCGGCAGGTGGAAATACTCGACCACGCTGCTGGCGTTGCGTGCCATCGCCGCGAACAGCCGCTCGCGCCACAGCGCCATGCCGTCCTCCCCGCCGGCCACCGGCACCAGCGTTTCGCGGCTGAGGAAAAACGAGGTCTCCATCATCTCGAACTCGAGCCCGTGTTGACGGCACAGCTCCAGCGCCTGCGGCACGTCGGTGCGGTTCTTGAAGCCGAAATGCAGACGCACCCGCCAGCAGCCGTTGCCCAGCGATTCCACCGTGACCCGTTCGCCGAAGGGAATCCAGGGCACGTCAGCGACGCTCACCGTCAGCAGCACCACGCGTTCATGCAGCACCTTGTTGTGTGACAGGTTGTGCAGCAGCGCATGCGGCACCGCGTTGCCGTCGGCGACCATGAACACCGCGGTGCCGGGCACGCGGTGCAGCGGGAAGCGCAGCAGCGATTTGAAGAAACCCTCGACCGGAATCGCCGAGGCGCGCAGGCGGTCGGCGAGGATGCGGCGGCCGCGGCGCCAGGTCAGCATCAGCGCCAGCATCATCAAGCCCAGCGCCAGCGGGAACCAGCCGCCGCCGGCGACCTTGAGCAGGCTGGAGGAAAAGAAGGCGAGGTCGACGACGATGAAAAAGCCGGTGGCGGCGATGCACAGCGCGAGGTTGTAGCCCCAGTGGTAACGGATCACGAAAAAGGTGAGAAAGGTCGTCGCCAGCATGGTGCCGGTGACGGCGACGCCGTAGGCCGAGGCGAGGCTGGATGACGAGCCGAAGCCGAGCACCGCGGCGATCACCACCGCAAGCAGGATCCAATTGACCGCTGGCATGTAGATCTGGCCGGCTTCCTTCGCCGAGGTCTGCAGCACGCTCATCCGCGGCAGGTAGCCGAGCTGGATTGCCTGCCGTGTCAGCGAATAGGCGCCGGAGATCGTCGCCTGTGAAGCAATCACGGTGGCCGCAGTGGCGAGCACCACCATCGGGTACAGCGCCCAGTCCGGGTAGAGCAGATAGAAGGGATTGTTCACCGCCGAGGGTTCGGTCAGCAGCAGTGCGCCCTGGCCGAGGTAGTTCAGTGCCAGCGCGGGGAACACCAGGCCGAACCAGGCGCTGCGGATCGCCTGCTTGCCGAAATGGCCCATGTCCGCGTACAGCGCCTCGGCGCCGGTGAAGGCCAGCAGCACCGCGCCCAGCACGACGAAGGACGCGAAGCCGTGGCCGGTGACGAAATGGAAGGCGTGGGTCGGGTCGAGCGCTCGCAGGATTTCCGGCGCGCGCGAGATGCCCTGCAGGCCCGCCGCGCTCAGCGCGAGGAACCAGAGGATCACGATCGGGCCGAACAGCGCGCCGACGCGCGCGGTGCCGAAACGCTGGAAGGAAAACAGTCCGATCAGCACGCCGCAGGCAATCGGCAGCACATACGGTTTGAAGGCGGAGGTGCCTATTTCCAGGCCTTCGACCGCGGACAGCACCGAGATCGCGGGGGTCAGCACCGCGTCGCCGTAGAACAGCGCCGCGCCGGCGAGTCCGGCGAAGAGGATCGCCGCGTACTGCCGGGGATGGTTTTTGCAGGCCGAGGAGGCCAGCGCCAGCAGCGCCATGATGCCGCCCTCGCCCTTGTTGTGGGCGCGCATGATGAGGACGACGTACTTGAGGGAGACCACCAGCATCAGCGCCCACAGGATGGCCGAGATGCCGCCGAGGATGGTGCCGGTCTGCAGGGGGATGGCGTGACCGGGGGCGAAGGTTTCCTTCACCGCGTAGAGCGGGCTGGTGCCGATGTCGCCGTAGACGATGCCGAGGGCGGCGAGGGTCAGTGCGGCGCGGGATTCCTTGAAACGCGGGTCGGTATCCATACCGGCCTCCTTTCCAGTGATGGAGGAGGCCGAAGATTGTGATGCTGCGACGCACAAATTACAAGTGGGCTAGTGCTCGCTGACTAGACTGACTTTAGGAAAAATTAAAATAACCAATAAAATCAATTAGTTGTATAAACTCATGATTGTCGACGGGTCCCGGCGATGTCTCATGGACACCACGGAAACATCCCAAACGGCTGGATATCCGCTCCGCTGCTGCCGGCCCGGTGGCCGGCAATTGATCAGCGCAAGCCGGCGTTGATTTTTTCCAGCGCCGCCGAGCCCGGACAGAGGTCCCTGGTGCCGAGCTGATTGAGGGGTGTGGGAACCGTGTTGATGTACTCGTGCAGGTCGGCAGGTTCCGGCGACAGGTAGAGCAGGCCGGTGACGATCTCGCCGGCGGCGGCGCGTTCCTGAACGTAGTTCATCGCGCGGATGCGGTCGGTGGGGTCGTAGTCTTCTGCCAGCTTGCGCAGCCTGAGCACCGAGCCGTCGTGCTGGGTGATGTTGACCAGTTCGCCCGGCGCGTAGTCCGCAGTGATTTCCTCGCGGCCTTCGATGAAGTCGAGGCGGTTGACCGCGGCATTGTGCTGGCGCACGTACTCGTAGGACTTGGTCGAGCCTTCGTGGTTGTTGAAGGCGACGCAGGGCGAGATCACGTCGATGAAGGAGGGGCCGGGGTGCTTGATCGCGGCCTTGATCAGCGGCACCAGCTGCTTCTTGTCGCCGGAGAAGGCGCGGGCGACAAAGGTTGCGCGCAGCAGCAGCGCCATGCCGACCAGGTCCACCGGTTCGTCGGGGTTGATCACGCCGCGCTTGGATTTGGAACCCTTGGTCGCGGTTGCAGAGAACTGGCCCTTGGTCAGGCCGTAGACGCCGTTGTTCTCGACGATGTAGACCATGTTGACGCCGCGGCGGATGCAGTGCGCGAATTGTCCCAACCCGATCGAGGCCGAGTCGCCGTCGCCGGAGACGCCGAGGTAGAGCAGCTCGCGGTTGGCGAGATTTGCCCCGGTTAATACCGACGGCATGCGCCCGTGCACGCTGTTGAAACCGTGCGAGTTGCCGAGGAAGTAGTCCGGGGTTTTCGAGGAGCAGCCGATGCCCGAGAGCTTGGCGACGCGGTGCGGCTGGATGTCGAGCTCCCAGCAGGACTGGATGATCGCCGCCGAGATCGAGTCATGGCCGCAGCCGGCGCAGAGCGTCGAAATCTTGCCTTCGTAGTCGCGACGGGTGTAGCCGGCGGCGTTGTGGGCCAGCGAGGGGTGGTGCAGCTTGGGTTTTGCGATGTAGGTCATTTATTCCTCTGGGAGGAGTGAGGAGTAAGGCGTGAGGAGTGAGAAAACCCGAAGGTCGCTCGATCCTCAATCCGGGTCTCAGGCCATGGCTTTTTTCAGCGGCACGACGCTGTGCGAGTCGACGTGGCGTACGATCTGGTCAACGATGAAGCGGGCGGTGATCGGCGTGCCGTCGTAGTGCAGCAGCGCAATCAGCTGCGCGGGGTTGATTTTCGCATCGTTGACCAGCAGGGTTCTCAGCTGGGCATCGCGGTTCTGTTCGATGACGAACACGCCGGAATGCGCGGCGACGAAATCCTTGACCTCGTCGGCAAACGGAAATCCGCGGACGCGCAGCGCATTGATGTGGACGCCTCGCTCGGCAAGAACGTCCAGCGCTTCCAGCATCGCCGGGCTGGTCGAACCGTAATAGATCGCGCCGAAGCTGGCCGGCTTGGCGGCCTGGTGCAGCACGGGTTTCGGCATCAGCGATTTCGCGGTGTCGAACTTGCGCATCAGCCGCTGCATGTTGTCTACGTAGTCGGGACCTGCCTCCGAATACTGGGCGTAGCGGTTCTTGGTGGTGCCGCGGGTGAAATAGCCGCCCTTGGTCGGATGGGTGCCGGGATAGGTGCGGAAGGGGATGCCGTCGCCGTCGACGTCGAGGTAGCGCCCGAAATCGGCGCCTGCCTCGAACTTCTCGTAGGTCATGATCTTGCCGCGGTCGTACTCCCTGCCGTCGTCCCAGGCGAAGGGCCGGGACAGCCGGGTGTTCATCCCGATGTCGAGATCGGTCATCACGAACACCGGCGTCTGCAGGCGTTCGGCGATGTCGAAGGACAGCGCGGTGAACTCGAAGCACTCGGTCGGGTCCTCCGGGAACAGCAGCGGATGCTTGGTATCGCCGTGGGAGGCATAGGCGCAGGCGAGAATGTCCGACTGCTGGGTACGAGTGGGCATGCCGGTCGAGGGGCCGCCGCGCTGCACGTCGACCAGCACCACCGGGATCTCGGCGAAATAGGCCAGCCCGATGAACTCGGTCATCAGCGAGATTCCGGGACCCGAGGTCGCGGTGAAGGAGCGCGCGCCGTTCCAGCCGGCGCCGATGGCTATGCCGATCGAGGCGAGTTCGTCCTCGCCCTGGATGATTGCGTACTTGTTCTTGCCGGTTTCGGCATCGGTGCGCATTTTCTTGCAGTAGGCCATGAAGGCCTCCGCCACCGAGGACGAGGGCGTGATCGGGTACCAGGCGCAGACCGAGGCACCGCCGTAGACCGCGCCCAGCGCCACTGCGCTGTTGCCGTCGGCGAAGATGCGATTGCCGACGTTGTCCGCGGCCTTGATGCGGATGCCCAGCGGGCAGGGCAGGTTTTTCAGCGCGTAGTCGCGGCCGAGATGCAGCGCCTTCACGTTTGACTGCAGCAGCGCCTCCTTGCCTTTGTACTGCTCGGAGAACAGCTGCTCGATCACCTTGGGGTCGATCTCGAGCATCGCCGACAGCGCGCCGACGTAAATGATGTTCTTGAACAGCTGGCGCTGGCGCGGATCGCTGTAGGTGGCGTTGCAGATCTCCGTCAGCGGCATGCCGATGCGCGTGATGTCGCCGCGGAACTTGCTCTCGGGCAGCGGCTTGGAGTTGTCGTAGAACAGGTAGCCGCCGGCCTCGATTTCCCTGAGGTCGTTGTCCCAGGTCTGCGGGTTCATCGCCACCATCAGGTCGACGCCGCCACGGCGGCCGAGGTAACCCTTCTCGGTGACCCTCACCTCGTACCAGGTCGGCAGGCCCTGAATGTTGGAGGGGAAGATGTTGCGCGGGCTGACCGGCACGCCCATGCGCAGGATAGAGCGCGCGAACAGTTCATTGGCCGAGGCCGAGCCGGAGCCGTTGACGTTGGCGAACTTGACGACGAAATCGTTGGTGGCGGTGATGGGGGTCATTGTGTGAGGGTGTAAAAAACCTTTTTAGCCACAGAGGTCACAGAGGGCACAGAGAAAACCCGAAGTGCAAAGGTTTTGGTGTTTTTGCAGTTCTCTGTGCTCTCTGTGGCTGCTTTGGATTTTGACTTTGTTTTTTGACGTCGATACTCAAGCCGCCTTGCGCTGCGGTTTGCGGCAGCCCGGGCCGGCGTGGGTCATCTGGATCAGGTATTTCTGCATGTCCCATGCCCCCGTCGGGCAGCGTTCGGCGCACAGTCCGCAGTGCAGGCAGACGTCCTCGTCCTTGGCCATGATGCGGCCGGTCATGCGCAGCGTCTCGGACACGTACAGCCCCTGGTCCTGGCGCAGTGCCGGCGCAGTCAGGCGCTGGCGCAGCTCGGCTTCCTCGCCGTTCTCGGTGAAGGTGATGCAGTCCATCGGGCAGATGTCGACACAGGCATCGCATTCGATGCACAGCCGCGGCGTGAACACCGTCTGCACGTCGCAGTTCAGGCAGCGCTGGGCCTCGGCGAAGCCGGACTTGGCGTCGAAGCCGAGCTCGACCTCGACCTTGATGTTCTTCAGCGTCAGCTTCTGATCCTGCCAGGGTACCTTGTGGCGCAGTGCGGCTGAGATGTCGTTGTCGTAGCTCCATTCGTGGATGCCCATTTTCTGCGACATCACGGTGACCGCCGGCAGCGGGCGTTCCTTCAGCTCTTCGCCGTTGAACATCTTGTCGATAGACACCGCGGCTTCGTGGCCGTGGGCCACCGCCCAGATGATGTTCTTGGGGCCGAAGGCGGCATCGCCGCCGAAGAAGACCTTGGGATTGGTCGACTGGAACGTGATCTTGTCGACCACCGGCATGCTCCACTTGTCGAACTCGATGCCGGCGTCGCGCTCGATCCACGGAAAGGCGTTTTCCTGGCCGATCGCGACCAGTACATCGTCGCATTCAAAATACTGGTCCGGCTCGCCGGTGGGCACCAGCTTGCGGCGGCCCTGGGCGTCGTATTCCGCCTTGACCTTCTCGAAACTCATGCCGACCAGTTTGCCGTTCTCGACCTTGCAAGATTTCGGCACCAGGTAGTTGAGGATGGGAATGCCTTCCTCGATGGCATCTTCCTTCTCCCAGGGGCTCGCCTTCATTTCCTCGTAGCCGGAGCGGACGATGACCTTGACGTCTTCGCCGCCTAGGCGTTTCGCCGAACGGCAGCAGTCCATCGCGGTGTTGCCGCCGCCGAGCACGATGACCTTCTTGCCGACTTTTTCGATGTGGCCGAAGGACACGCTGGCCAGCCAGTCGATGCCGATGTGGACGTTGTTCGCGGCATCCTTGCGGCCGGGCACGTCGAGGTCACGGCCGCGCGGGGCGCCGGTGCCGACGAACACGGCGTCATAACCTTCGGCGAGCACCTTCTTCAGGCTGTCGACGCGTTCGCCGGTGCGCACCGTGATGTTGCCGATGCCGGTGATGTAGCCGACTTCCTCGTCGATGACGGACTCCGGCAGGCGGAAACGCGGCACCTGCGAGCGCATGAAACCGCCGGCTTTCGGATCGGCTTCATAAATGGTGATGTCGTAACCCAGCGGTGCGAGATCGCGCGCGACGGTCAGCGAGGCCGGGCCGCCGCCGATGCAGGCAATGCGCTTGCCGTTTTTCTGCTTCGGCGCCTTGGGCATGCGTGCGCTGACGTCGTCCTTGTTGTCGGCAGCGACGCGCTTCAGGCGGCAGATCGCGACCGGCTCGGGCTTGGGGCCGTCTTCGTGCGCGGTCGGCTTGCGCATCTCGACATTGCCCTCCTCGACGCGGCCGCGGCGACAGGCCGGCTCGCAGGGACGGTCACAGGTACGGCCGAGAATGCCGGGGAAGACATTCGATTTCCAGTTGACCATGTAGGCATCGCTGTAGCGGCCTGCGGAGATCAAGCGGATGTATTCGGGGACGGGGGTGTGGGCAGGGCAGGCCCACTGGCAATCGACAACTTTATGGAAGTAATCGGGGTGCGAAATATCGGTCGGCTTCAAAAATCACTCCTGCCTGCGGTTGACCACATGTTTTTGTTTTTATTGGGCTATTTACGTTCTTGCGATACGCTCTCGAAAGTGTCGCAAAGTCTACGCCTTTGGCAGGGGGAAGAAAAGCGCATTGCAAGCGATTGCAGTCCCGGAGTGGCACTCGTAAGTCCATGTTCACACTGGGGAGAAGGCGAGGCGCCAGGTCGGATTTTCCCTGGCGTGTACAGGCATCATCCTCGCACCGAGTCATCGCGCAGGCCATCAGCCCGACAGTGCCGATGCGTCGGTTGCTGTCGCCGGCACAGAACGCCGGCCCGCGACGGTGTCATTCCAGGCGTATGCCCGCTGACTTGATCACCTTGGCCCAGCCGGCGGATTCCCGCCGGATCAGGTCGGCGAGCTGTGTCGGGCCGAGAAATACCGGATCCATGCCCTGTTTGATCAGCACGCTGCGCATCTCGTCCGTGCCCATCACCGCGGCCAGCGACTTGTGGAGTTGGTCGACCGCGTGCCTCGGCGTTTTCGCCGGCACGAAAATCGCGCCCCAGGAGTTGACGTCGAAGCCCTTCAAGCCCTGTTCGTCGAGCGTCGGCATGTCAGGCGCCCCCGGTGAACGCTTCAGCGTGGTGACGCCGAGCGCGCGCAGCTTGCCGGAATTGACATGGGGCATCGTCGCGGCAAGCCCGGCGCAATAGGCCTGGGTCTGTCCGCCGATGGTGTCGATCACTGCCGGCGCGCCGCCCTTGTACGGCACATGCAAGAGGTCGATGCCGGCCATGGTCTTGAGCATTTCGATGCACAGGTGCGGTGTGCCGCCGACGCCGGAGGAGGCGAAGGACAGTTTGCCCGGCCGTGCCTTGGCATAGGCGATGAATTCCTGCAGGTTTTTCACCGGCAGCGAGGCGTTGATCACCAGCAGGTACGGCACCACGGCGACCAGTGCCACCGGCTGCAGATCCTTCTCCGGGCTGTAGGCCAGGTTCTTGTAGAGATGCGGTCCGATCGAGAACAGCCCGCCAGTGCCGTAGAGCAGGGTGTGGCCATCGGCAGGCGATTTGGCCACCAGTTCTGCACCGATGTTGCCGCTGGCGCCGGAACGGTTGTCGACGACGACGTTCTGCCCGAGACGGGCGGCGAGCTTGGGCGCGATCTGCCGGGCGAGGATGTCGTTGGAGCTGGCGCCGGAGGGGTAGGGCACCACCAGACGCACCGGGCGTTCGGGATACTTCTGTGCCTGCGCCATACCCGTCATGAGCATCAGTGCCGTGGCACATCCGCCCAGCCCGATCAGCATGCCTGCTACGGTTTTGCCCATTTTCAGCCTCCTCGCGGAAAATTGCAGCCTTGCCCGAAGTGCTTTCGGCGCCGGATGCGGCCTGGTTCTGATTATCGCCGCATGCGCGCTATGCGCAGCGCACCCTGTTCCGGATTCAATCCGTTTTGTGGTGAGGGTAAATCAGGAATGCAAAAAAGGAAATCAGCCCGCCGAAAATCAGCAGCGTGATGGCCATGGCTTTGAATGACGCTCCGCCGAATCCGGCTTGCAGCATGTTGTAGAGACTTGCAACCGGCGCCGGGAAGAAAGGGAACCAGCTGCCATAAGCGAGGTGCCAGCCACCCACGGCCAGCGCATAGAGGCCGGTGATGCCGATCACGGCGCTGACGAGGAACTGCATTTATTTTTTCTTCGGCACGTAGAGGTCGGTGATCGTGCCCTCCGCCATTTCCGCGGCGAAGAACAGGGTTTCCGACAGCGTCGGATGCGGATGGATGGTGAGTCCGAGATCATGCGAGTCGGCGCCCATTTCCAGCGCCAGCACGGCTTCGGCGATCAGTTCGCCGGCATTGACGCCGACGATGGCTGCACCGAGCACGCGGCGTGTTTTCTTGTCGATCAGCAGCTTGGTCATGCCCTCGTCGCGGCCGGTGGCCAGCGCGCGGCCGCTGGCAGCCCAGGGGAACACCGCTTTCTCGAACTCGATGCCCTGCGCCTGGGCCTGGGTTTCGGTGAGGCCCATCCAGGCAATCTCGGGATCGGTATAGGCGACCGAGGGAATAGTGCGCGCATCGAAGAAGGCCTTGTGGCCGGCGATGACTTCGGCGGCGATCTTGCCCTCGTAGGTCGCCTTGTGCGCGAGCATGGGCTCGCCGCAGATATCGCCGATGGCGTGGATGTGCGGCACGTTGGTGCGCTGCTGCTTGTCGACCGGGATGTAGCCACGCTCGTTGATGGTGACGCCCGCTGCTTCGGCCTTGATCTCGCGGCCGTTGGGTCGGCGGCCGACGGCCATCAGTGCGGCGTCGAAGGTATCGGTGGTGGTTGTTCCGTCAGTGCCTTCAAAAGTGACCTTGAGCCCGGCCTTCTGCGCCTCGATTTTCGCGACCTTGGTCTTCAGCAGGATTTTTTCGTAACGTTTCTCGATGCGTTTCGCCAGCGGCCGCACCACATCCCTGTCGGCGCCGGGGATCAGGCCGTCCATCAGTTCGACGACGGTGATTTTCGAGCCCAGCGCGTCGTAGACCGTGGCCATCTCGAGGCCGATGATGCCGCCGCCGATCACCAGCAGGCGTTTCGGCACTTCGGCGAGTTTCAGCGCGCCAGTGGAGTCGATGATGCGCGGATCGTCGTACGGAAAACCGGGGATGCGCGCGACCGATGAACCGGCGGCGATGATGCAGTGTTCGAAAGCGACAGTTTTCACCCCGTCCGCGGTTTCGACACGCAGCGTGTTGGGCGAAGCGAATTCGCCGCGGCCGGTGACCACCTGCACCTTGCGCTGCTTGGCGAGGCCCGAAAGCCCTTTGGTGAGTTTGCCCAGTACGCCGTCCTTCCAGGCGCGCAGCTTGTCGATTTCGATTTTTGGCTTGCCGAAAGTGATGCCGGCATGGGCGGCTTCGTCGGCTTCGGTGATCACCTTGGCCATGTGCAGCAACGCCTTCGACGGAATGCAGCCGACATTGAGGCAGACGCCGCCCAGCGTCGGATAACGTTCGACCAGCACGACCTTCTTGCCGAGGTCGGCGGCGCGGAAGGCCGCCGTATAGCCGCCGGGGCCGGCACCGAGCACCAGCACTTCGGCATGGATGTCGGCCTTGATGCCGGAGAGGTCGGTTTTGGGTGCGCTGGCAACCGGTGCTGCCGCGGCGGGCGCAGGCTTGGCTGCGGCAGGAGCCGGTGGCGTTGCAGCCGCGGGTTTTGCGGCTGGTGCTGCAGCGGTCGCGGGCTTTTCCGCCGGGGCCGCCGCTGCGCCAGCTGATTCTTCCAGCGTCAGCACCAGTGTGCCCATCGAGACCTTGTCGCCGGGTTTCAGGCTGATGGTCTTGACCGTGCCCGCGCCGGGCGAGGGGATGTCCATTGTCGCCTTGTCGGACTCCAGCGTGACCAGCGGATCTTCCTTGCTCACCGCATCGCCGGGTTTGACCAGCACTTCGATCACCGGGATGTTCTTGAAGTCCCCGATATCCGGAACCTTGACCTCGACGATTTTGCTCATGGGATTCTTAAATTGTTGTTTAAAAACAATAACTTACGAAATAAGGCTGGGCCGGCGCTGTTCAGCCGCGGACCTGGCCGTCACCGAACACGACGTATTTCAGCGAGGTCAGGCCCTCGAGTCCGACCGGGCCGCGCGCATGCAGCTTGTCGGTGGAAATGCCGATCTCGGCACCGAGGCCGTACTCGTAACCGTCGGCAAAACGCGTCGAGGCATTGACCATCACCGAACTCGAATCGACTTCGCGCAGGAAACGCCGCGCGCGCGTAATGTCCTCGGTGACGATGGCGTCGGTGTGTTGTGAACCGTAACGCGTGATGTGCTCGATCGCGGCGTCAAGGCCGTCGACGATGCGGATCGACAGGATCGCGTCGAGGTATTCGGTGTGCCAGTCCTCTTCGGTGGCTTCTTTCATGCCGGACACGATCGCACGCGCTGCATCGTCGCCGCGCAGTTCGATCTTCTTGTCGGCGTAGATTTTGCACAGCGGCGGCAGGATTTTTGCCGCGATGTCGCGCGCGACCAGCAGCGTTTCCATGGTGTTGCAGGTGCCGAGGCGCTGGGTCTTGGCGTTGTCGGCGATGCGCAGCGCCTTGTCGAAATCCGCCTTGTCGTCGATGTAGACATGGCAGACGCCGTGCAGGTGCTTGATCATCGGGATGCGCGATTCCTGCATCAGGCGTTCGATCAGGCCCTTGCCGCCGCGCGGTACGATGACATCGACGTAGTCCTGCATCGTGATCAGTTCGCCGACCGCAGCCCGGTCCGAGGTCTCGATGACCTGCACCGCGGCTTCCGGCAGTCCCGCGGCCTTCAGCCCTTCATGCACGCAGGCGGCGATGGCCTGGTTGGAATGCAGCGCTTCCGAGCCGCCGCGCAAAATCGCCGCGTTGCCGGATTTCAGGCACAGCCCGGCGGCGTCGGCGGTGACGTTCGGCCGCGACTCGTAAATGATGCCGATCACGCCCAGCGGCACGCGCATCTGCCCAACCTGGATGCCGGTCGGGCGGTACTTGAGGTTGCTGATTTCGCCGACCGGATCGGGCAGCGCCGCGATCTGGCGCAGGCCGTCGGCCATGGCCTCGATGCGCGCCGGGGTCAGCGTCAGCCGGTCGATCGCCGCGGCATCGAGGCCTTTGGTTTTGGCGGCTTCGACGTCGCGGGCGTTTTCGCGCAACAGCACCTTGGCCGCGCGCTCGATCGCCGCCGCCATCGCCGTCAGCGCGGTGTTCTTGGCCCGCGTGTCGGCGACTGCCATCGCGCGCGAAGCGGCGCGGGCGGCTTTGCCGATGGCTAACATGTAGGTTTGGACATCCATGGGAGAGATTCTAGCAGGCGCGATGCGCTTTTCGCCTGTGGTGAACGATGAATAAAACCTTAGAGCCAGGGTCGCCGGGCTACCCCCGGCGAGGTGGCTTGGTTTTAACTGCAGCGATGAAAACTAAAAGAGTGCCGGATGCGCCGCAAACGCCGCCGGCACCGCGCGCCGTCCCGGCTGCGCCTTCACGGCACCGGGGTTGTTGCGCGCAAAACGCAGCGCGAGCTGCAGCAGTTCGTTCCAGCTGTCGCCGCGGACGAGGCCCTTGACCATGCGGTCGATGACCGCGGCGTGGCGCAGGGCTTCGGTGACCTGGCCGAGGGTGAAACGTTTGAGGTTGTTTTGCATTGCGCTCTGGTGCGAGGGGCCCCAGATGCGGGCTTCGCGCAGCATCATCGATGCCGGTTTGCCGCTGTTGATGCCGGTGAGGATCTTGCCGATGGCGCGGATTTCCTCGGTGAAGGCCCACAGCACCAGCGGCGCCGCGGTGCCTTCGCCCTGCAGGCCGTCGAGCACCCGGGCGAGGCGCAACGGGTCGCCTTCGAGCATGATTTCGCCGAGGTTGAATACGTCGTAACGCGCAACATCGAGCACCGATGCGCTGACCTGTTCGAAGCTGATGAGGCCTTGCGGGAACAGCAGGCCCAGCTTCTGCACTTCCTGGTGCGCCGCCATCAGGTTGCCCTCGACGCGATCGGCGATGAAGTCCAGCGTCGCGGCATCCGCGACTTGCCCCTGTTCCTTCAGCCGCCCGGCGACCCACTGCGGCAGTGCGCGCCGCGCCACGGGTCTGGCTTCGACTGCGATGCCGGCATGTTCCAGTGCCTCGAACCAGGCGGCTTTCTGTCCGCGCCAGTCGAGGTCGGGCACGTAGACCAGGGTCACGGTGTCCGGCGGCAGCGCGCGGCAGTAGGCCTGCAGCGCCTCGCCGCCTTCCTTGCCCGGCTTGCCGGTGGGAATGCGCAGTTCGAGCAGCTTGCGTGTGGCGAACAGCGACTGCGAGCTGCCGGCCAGCGCGAGCTGGTTCCACTTGAATCCGGAATCGGCGGTGAGCACTTCGCGTTCGCTGTAACCCTCGCTGCGTGCCCTGGCGCGGATGCGGTCGCTGGCTTCAAGGGCGAGCAGGGTTTCGCTGCCGAAAACCGTGTAGAGGGGTTTCACCTCGCGGGCGAGGTTCTGCGGCAGCTGCTCGGTGGAGATTTTCATCGCGGCGCCAGTCTACGATATTGCGCCGATCGTGGTCACGAAAAATCTCTCGTGTGCCACGCGCCTTAAGGGCATCCGCTCAGGACGATTTCGAGAGTTTCGCCGCCTGCAGCCGCCGCACCAGCTGCTGCACTGCATCGGTCTGCATGTCGCGGAACAGCAGCGCTTCTTCCGATTCCTTGGACAGCGTGTCCTGATCGTTGAAGGAGAAGTCGCGCGTCAGCACGATTTCGGAGACCGGCAGGGTTTCCACGGCATTCTTGTCGAGCAGCCGGTACGACATGCGGTAACGCAGCTGGAATTCGCGCACCCGGCCGGTGCCCGACAGCGACAGGATGTTTTTCTCGCGCAGTTCCTGAATCAGCACCAGCGTGGCCTCGGCAGACTTGGGATCGTCGACCATCCGGGTGGCGCTGCCCGCAGCAACCACTCGCCGGAACTGGTTGGCGAACTGGGAGCCGGTCGGCGCCTGCACGTACAGTGTTTCGAAAGGCAGCTTGGCCGCGCCGCGCAGCTGGAAGCCGCAGCCGGAGAACAGCAATGCGCAGAGCAGCAGGGCGACCGGGGTTTTCATGCGCTTCAGCTTATCACGTCAAATCACCACGTTCACCAGGCGTCCCGGCACGATGATGATTTTTTTCGCCGGCTGCCCGGCCATGAATTTCTGCACCTCGGGGTGGGCCAACACTGCGGCCTCGATCGCCGCCTTGTCCGCGTCGCGCGGCACGCGGATGTCGCCGCGTTTCTTGCCGCCGACCTGCACGACCAGTTCGACCTCGTTTTCGACCAGCGCTGCGGCATCGGGCTCGGGCCAGGGCGCTGCAAGGATGTCCTCGCCGTAACCGAGGTCACGCCACAACTGGTGGGTGATGTGCGGGGTGATCGGAGACAGCACCCGCAGCAGCACCGACAGGCCCTCGTGCAGCACTGCATTCGCGGCATCGCTGCCGCCGGCCTTGAGCACGCCCTCCAGCGCATTGAGCATTTTCATCGTTGCCGAGGCCACGGTGTTGAACTGGTGGCGGCCGAGGTCGTAGTTGGCCTGTTTCAGCACGGCATGGATTTCGCGGCGGGCGGCGGCCAGCGGCGCAGGCAGCGTCGCCGGCAGCGCCGTGACGGCACCGCGCTGCGCGGTCTCAAAACCCAGCGTCCACACCCGGCGCAGGAAACGCGAGGCGCCTTCGACACTGGCGTCGGACCATTCCAGCGTCTGCTCCGGCGGTGCGGTGAACATCATGTAGAAACGCGCAATGTCGGCACCGTAGGTCTCGATCAGCGCCTGCGGGTCAACGCCGTTGTTTTTCGACTTCGACATGGTGCCGATGCCGCCGGACTCAACCGGCAGGCCGTCCGCGCGCAGTACCGCACCCTTGCGGTTGCCCTTGTCGTCCACCGTGACGTCAACATCCGCCGGGTTGTAATAAGTGATGCGGCCGGTATCGGGTTTGCGGAAAAAGATTTCGTTGAGCACCATGCCCTGGGTCAGCAGGTTCCTGAACGGCTCGTCGATCTTGATCAACCCGAGGTCGCGCATCGCCTTGCTCCAGAAGCGCGAGTAGAGCAGGTGCAGGATCGCATGCTCGATGCCGCCGATGTACTGGTCCGCGGGCAGCCAGTAGCCGACGCGTTCGTCGACCATGGCTTTCGTGTTGTCGGCACAGGCGTAGCGCAGGTAGTACCAGGACGAATCGACGAAGGTGTCCATGGTGTCGGTTTCGCGCTTTGCCGGCTTGCCGCAGCACGGGCAATCGACATTCAGGAAATCGTCGCGCTTGCCCAGCGGGTTGCCGGAGCCGTCCGGTACGCAGTCTTCCGGCAGCACCACCGGCAGCTGGTCGTCCGGCACCGGCACCGAACCGCAGTCGTCACAGTGGATGATCGGGATCGGGCAGCCCCAGTAGCGCTGGCGCGAGACGCCCCAGTCGCGCAGGCGGTAGAGTACCTGTTTCTCGCCGAGACCCTTGGTGACGAGGTCGGCGGCAATCGCATCCACCGCCGCGCCGTAATTCATGCCGTTGTATTTGCCCGAGTTCGAGCAGACGCCGTGTTCCTTGTCGGCGTACCAGTCCTGCCAGGCGCCGGTTGAGAAGGTCTGGCCGCCGACGTCGATCACCGGGCGGATCGGCAGGCCATACTTCTTCGCGAAACCGAAATCGCGCTCGTCGTGGGCCGGCACCGCCATCACCGCGCCTTCGCCGTAACCCATAAGCACATAGTTGCCGACCCAGACCTCGATTTTCTCGCCGCTCAGCGGGTGCTCGACAAAAATGCCTGTCGGCATGCCCTTCTTTTCCATGGTCGCGAGGTCGGCCTCCATCACCGAACCGCGTTTGCATTCGGCGATGAAGGCGGCGAGTGCGGGATTGTTTTTTGCCGCCTGTGTGGCCAGCGGATGCTCGGCGGCGACGGCGACGAAGGTGACGCCCATGATGGTGTCGGCGCGGGTGGTGAACACCCACAGCTTTCCGGCCCTGCCCTCCAGCGTGTACGGAAATGCGAAGCGCACGCCCAGACTCTTGCCGATCCAGTTCGCCTGCATCGCTTTCACCCGCTCCGGCCATCCGGGCAGCGTGTCGAGCGCCGCCAGCAGTTCGTCCGCGTATTTGGTGATCGCGAGGTAATAACCGGGAATCTCGCGCTTCTCGACCGTGGCGCCGGTGCGCCAGCCCTTGCCGTCGATGACCTGTTCGTTGGCAAGCACGGTCTGGTCCACCGGGTCCCAGTTCACGACCTGGGTCTTCTTGTAGGCGATGCCTTTTTCCAGCAGGCGAAGGAACAGCCACTGGTTCCAGCGGTAGTAGTCGGGGCTGCAGGTGGCGAGCTCGCGGCTCCAGTCGATGGCGAAACCCAGCGACTGCAGCTGCTTGCGCATGTAGGCGATGTTGTCCCAGGTCCATTTCGCGGGCGGCACGCCGTTGGCCATTGCCGCGTTTTCCGCCGGCAGGCCGAAGGCGTCCCAGCCCATCGGTTGCAGCACGTTGTAGCCCTTCATCCGGTGGTAACGCGTCAGTACGTCGCCGATGGTGTAATTGCGCACATGGCCCATGTGCAGCTTGCCGGACGGGTAGGGGAACATCGACAGGCAGTAATATTTCGGCCTGTCGCCGGTTTCAACGGCGCGGAAGGACTGCGTGTCGTTCCAGAATTTCTGCGCGTCGCGCTCGATGACCTGGGGATTGTATTTTTGTTGCATGGTGCTGATTTGGCGGGGAAAAATCGCGGGAAGCGATGGCAAGAGATGGCGCTGGGCGGAAAGCCGCGATTATAAACGTTTCCGTCTGTGCCCCGGACCGTCACCGACCGCGTTGTAACCTGCACTTCGCAGACATTTCGACAGGGCAGAAAGCGTTTGACCGGTGAGCCGAGGGGCGGTGGTCAGGCGCCTGGCCGCCGATGATCGCAGGGGCGCCGCGTATAATCCGGACTGCCTACACTGCATCACGCAATGACACCTTCCTTCCTTTCCGGCCTCAACGACGAGCAACTCGAAGCAGTAACGCTGCCCCAGCAGTCGGCGCTGATCCTTGCCGGCGCCGGCAGCGGCAAGACCCGCGTGCTGACCACGCGCATGGCCTGGCTGATCCAGACCGGGCAGGTGAGCCCGATGAGCCTGCTCGCGGTGACCTTCACCAACAAGGCGGCGAAGGAGATGCTGACGCGGCTGTCGGCGATGCTGCCGATCAACACCCGCGGCATGTGGGTTGGCACCTTCCACGGCCTGTGCAACCGCATGCTGCGCGCGCATTACCGAGAGGCCGGGCTGCCGCAGCTGTTCCAGATCCTCGACAGCCAGGACCAGCTGGCGCTGGTGAAGCGCCTGATGAAGGCCTTGCATGTCGACGAGGAACGTTACCCGCCGCGACAGGCGCAGTGGTTCATCGCCGCGCAGAAGGAGGAGGGCAAACGCGCCGACAAGGTCGAGCCCTATGACGATTTTTCGCGGCGCATGGTCGAGTTCTACGCCGAGTACGACCGCCAGTGCCAGCGCGAGGGCGTCGTCGATTTCGCGGAACTGTTACTCAGGTCTTACGAGCTGCTGTCACGCAACGAGTCGCTGCGCGAACATTACGCGGGGCGTTTCCACCATATCCTGGTCGACGAATTCCAGGACACCAACCGCCTGCAGTACCGCTGGCTGCAGCTGCTGGCGGGCGGGCACAATGCGATTTTCGCGGTCGGTGACGACGACCAGTCGATTTACGGCTGGCGCGGCGCTTCCACCGCCAACATGCAGGACCTGCAGCGCGACTTCCACATCGAGAGGGTGATCAAGCTCGAGCAGAACTACCGCTCGCACGGCAACATTCTCGATGCTGCCAACGCGCTGATCGGGCACAACCGCCGCCGCCTCGGCAAAAACCTGTGGACGGCGGACAGCAAGGGCGAACCGCTGCGGGTGTTCGAGGCGGTCACCGATTTCGAGGAGGCGGCCTATGTCGTCGACGAGGTGCGCAGCCTGCGTGCCGGCGGCACCTCGCTCTCCGACATCGCCGTGCTCTACCGCTCCAATGCGCAGTCGCGGGTGATCGAGCACGCGCTGTTCACCGCCGGCATGCCGTACCGGGTCTACGGCGGCCTGCGCTTTTTCGAGCGCCAGGAGATCAAGCATGCGCTGGCCTATTTGCGGCTGGTCGCCAACCAGGAGGATGACGGTGCGCTGCTGCGCATCATCAACTTCCCGACCCGCGGCATCGGCAGCCGCAGCCTCGAGCAGCTGCAGGGCATGGCGAAGGAGGCCGGCATCGGCCTGTGGGCGGCGGCCTGCGCCAACACTCTCTCGGGCAAGGCGGCTGCCAGCATCGCCGCCTTCGTCAAGCTGATCGAGGCCATGCGCACGGCCACCGCGGGACTGTCGCTGCCGGAAGTGATCGAGCATGTGATCGAGCACAGCGGACTGAAGGCGCATTACCGCAACGAGAAGGAAGGCGCCGACCGCATCGAGAACCTTGACGAACTGGTCAATGCCGCGGCGGTGTTCGTCAACGAGCGCGCGACGCAGCTGCCGGCCGAAGGCGCGCCGCCGGAGGAGATGGATGAACTGACCGCCTTCCTCGCGCACGCGGCGCTGGAGGCCGGTGAACACCAGGCTGCGGCCGGCGCCGACGCACTGCAGCTGATGACTGTGCACTCGGCCAAGGGCCTGGAATTCCACGCGGTGTTCATCACCGGGCTGGAAGAGGGCCTGTTCCCGCATGAGAACAGCATGACCGAGGCCGATGGCGTCGAGGAGGAGCGGCGGCTGATGTACGTCGCGCTGACGCGGGCGCGGCGCAGGCTTTATTTGCTGCTGGCGCAGAGCCGCATGCTGCACGGCCAGACCCGCTACAACGTGCCCTCGCGCTTTTTTCAGGAGTTGCCGGAAGCGCTGCTGAGCCGGGTGAACCATGTGCGGCAGGCGTCGGGATATGGCCATGCCCGCCAACAGTCGCCTTCCTATGGTACTGCCCGCGGCGCGGCGCGGGCTGTATCAGCGTCGCCGTCTTCGGTTCCGCGCGATTTCCCCTGGCGTATCGGCCAGGCGGTGACCCATGCCAAGTTCGGTGCCGGGGTCATTGTCAGCGCCGAGGGTGGCGGCGCCGACGCCCGGGTGCAGGTGAACTTCCGCGATTCCGGACTGAAGTGGCTGATGCTGGAGTACGCGAAACTGACGGCAGCTTAAAAGATCAATAAAATCAAATACTTGCGTTCTAACCGCCGATGAACGCAGATACACGCTGATCAGATCAGAACCTGAAAGTGATTGACTGAAAATCCGGCGTGGTTCTTCAGCGCGGTCATCGGCGTTAATCCGCGTTCATCGGCGGCAAAAATACTTCAGGGTTCCGGCGTTTCCGATGCCTCCGCCGGTGCTGCAGGCGCCGCCGGAAAGATGTCCTTGTAGCTCGCATAGATCGAGCACACCAGCACCGGCAGCAGCACGACCAGGCCGAGCATCAGCGGGATCGAGGCGATCACCACCAGCATCAGGCCGAATACGCCGTAGACCAGGAAAGGCAGCGTGTTGCGCCAGCAGGCGGCGAGCGAGAGTTGCATTGCCGCCATCGGCTGCAGGTTGTGGAACACGATCAGCAGCGGCGCGAACCACACCGCCATCAGCACCGGCAGGAATACCGCCGTGCCGATGGCCACGCCGGTGAGCAGCCCGCGCATCGCGCCGCGCACGGCCTCGATGTCGCCGCCCGAGTTGCCGAGCAGTGCAGCCATTGCCGAGCCGCCGGCGACGCTGAACATCACCGCCACTGCCAGGATGTTGCCGACCAGGTAGATGCCGCCGACGGTGATCAGCGGATTGGCATGGGTTCTGAACGCGGCGAACAACTGGGCGATTTCCGGTTCCCCGTCTTCGTCGGTGGTGCGGCAGGCCAGCATCAGGCCGGCAAAGAACACCGGCGAAACCAGGTTGATCGCCAGCGCGCCGACCAGCGGCACCATCACCGCGGCAAACCAGATGACCGCCATCACCACCAGCAGCGCGATCCAGGTCAGCGGCTGCTTGCGGAAAATGCGGAAACCTTCGGCAATCCATTCCCAGCCCCTGCCGGCAGCCACGGTGTTGATCTGCATGTCGCTGGTCTGCATTTCGCTTTTTCTCCCGGGATGATTATAGGCGGCCGGAAAGCATTTCAGGCGGCCAGCCCCGGAAGCGTGTGTTCGTCGCGGATGCGCAGCTCGAGAATGCGCCGGAAATGTCCGGGGTCCTTGGCATGGGTCAGTTCGCCGGGGCGGGGCAGGTGGAAATCGTATAACCGCGACACCCAGAAACGCAGCGCGCCGGCGCGCAGCATCACCGGCCAGGCGCCGCGCTCGATCGGCGTCCACGGCCGGACTGCCGCATAGGCGTCGAGGAAGGCCCGGGTGCGCGCGACATCAAGCGCGCCTTCACCGTCGATGCACCAGTCGTTGACGGCGATGGCGACGTCGTAGAGCAGCGCATCGGTGCAGGCGAAATAGAAATCGATGACGCCGGCGACCTGCCCGCCCTTGAACAGCACGTTGTCGCGGAACAGGTCGGCGTGGATCGCACCCCGAGGCAGGTCCGAAAAACGGTACAGCGACTGGAAGCGGATCTCCGCCTGCAGGAGAGTTGCCTCGGTGCCCGGCAGGAAAGGCAGAATTTCCGGCAGTGCGCCTTTCCACCATTTTGGTCCGCGCGGGTTGTCCATTTTTGCCGGGTAGGACTGGCCGGCGAGGTGCAGCCGGGCGAGCACGGCGCCGATGGCCGCGCATTGATCCGCTGATGGCGTGCTCACGTCAGCGCCCTCGAGACGGGCTACCAGCGCTGCCGGTTTGCCGTTGAGCGTGCCGAGGTAACTGCCGCCGCGGTTCGCCACCGGGTGCGCGCTGGGCACGCCGCGTTCGGCGAGGTGGGCCATCAGGTTCAGGTAGAAGGGCAGTTCCTGCGCGGTGAGCTTCTCGAACAGCGTCAGCACGTAGCGGCCGCCGCTGGTGGTGACGAAATAATTGGTGTTCTCGATCCCGGCGCTGATGCCCTGCAGGTCGAGGAGTTCACCGGCATCGTAGCCTTGCAGCCAGCGGCGCAGTTCATCGGCGGTGACGGTGGTGAAAACGGACATGGATGGTGAATCGTGAACAGTGAGCGGTGAACGGTGAGCAGTAAACGGTGAACAGTAAGCGGTAAATCGTGGGCATGAGGTGTTTGCAGTTCACCGCTCACTGCTTACTGCTCACACTTTACCGCTTACCGCATTTTCCCCGCCGCCCGCGGTGTGCCGGCGGTGTTTCTAGAACTGGTGAATCACCCACATCGGCGGCCGGATGCCGCTGTCGTGCGCTTCCTGGCGCGCGAACTTGCCGTCACCGCGCTCGTCGATCATGTAATAGGGCCGGCCGCCGGGCGGCGTCACCTTGATCATGTAGAGCTTGCCGCCGATGCGGTACTCCTCGACGGTGTCCTCGCCGCGCTTGCGGATGGTCACCTGGGGCTCCTGCGCGGGATCGAGTTCGAATCCCGGCGGGGGTGGCGGCGGTTCCGGTATCGGCTGCGCCTTGGATTTGTCTTGCGCTGACGCCGGCAGCACGGCGAGTGCGGCGGCGATCAGCAGGCCTTGCAGGGTATGTCGCATGGGGGGCTCCAGTTGCCGACATTATCCGGTTTTTGGCAGGCTTGTGAAAGGCAATCGCCTGCCGGCGGACGGCGGTTACCGCGTCAACTCTGCGATAATTCCCGCAGGTGCCGGCGCCGGACGTGGATTACGTTGCGCCAGTGCACCTTTCACTCCCACCCCATGGCTCGCGCATGAAAACCCTGCTTCTCGTCGATGGCTCCTCCTACCTGTACCGGGCATTCCATGCGATCAGGGACCTGCGCAGCAGCCGCGGTGAGCCGACCAATGCCGTTTACGGCGTGCTCAACATGCTGCGCCGCCTGCACAAGGATGTCCCCGCCGAATACAGCGCCTGCGTGTTCGATGCCAAGGGCAAGACCTTCCGTGACGATCTTTATCCGGAATACAAGGCAAGCCGTCCGCCGATGCCCGACGATCTCGCCGTGCAGATCGCGCCGCTGAAGGAGGCGATTGTCGCGATGGGCTGGCCGCTGCTCGAGGTCGAGGGCGTCGAGGCCGACGACGTCATCGGCACGCTGGCGCGCCAGGCCGAGCGCGAAGGCATGCGCGTGGTGATTTCCACCGGCGACAAGGACATCACCCAGCTGGTGACGCCTCAGGTGACCCTGGTCAACACCATGTCCAATGAAACCCTCGACGTCGAAGGCGTGGAAAAAAAATTCGGCGTGCCGCCGGATCGCATGATCGATTACCTGACGCTGGTTGGCGACGCCGTCGACAATGTGCCCGGCGTGCCCAAGGTCGGGCCGAAAACCGCGGTTAAATGGCTGAGCCAGTACGGTTCGCTGGACGAAATCGTCAGCAAGGCCGCGGACATCGGCGGCGCGGTGGGACAGAACCTCCGCGATACCCTGGACTGGCTGCCGCGGGCGAAGGAGCTGCTGACCATCAAATGCGATGTGCCGCTGCCGGTGCAGATCGGCGATCTGGCGCCGCAGCCGCAGGACAGGGCGAAACTTGCCGAGTTGTTCGATCGTTTCGAGTTCAGGACCTGGCGGCGCGAGCTCGACGGCGGTGAAACTGCCGCGGCCGCTCCGGTTGCCGCAGCGGATGATCCGCCGCCGCGCGCGCAGCACCCGCGCGACTACGAAACCGTGCTGACCGCGGATGCACTCGAAGCCTGGATCCGCCGCATCGAAACCTCCGGGCTGACAGCAGTGGACACCGAGACCACGAGCCTGGATCCGATGCAGGCCGAGCTGGTGGGCATTTCGCTGAGCACGGAACCGGGGCGCGCGGCCTATATTCCGGTTGCCCATGCCTACGCCGGCGCACCGGCGCAGCTGTCGCGGGACGAGGTGCTGGCCAAACTGAAACCCTGGCTGGAGAATCCGCAGCGCGCAAAACTCGGCCAGCATTTCAAGTACGACATGCATGTGTTCGCCAACCACGGAGTGCAGGTGGCCGGGGTGGCGCATGACACGCTGCTCGAATCCTATGTTCTCGAAAGCCATCAGCGGCATGACATGGATTCTTTGGCGCAGAGAATTTTATCAATAAAAACAATAAGTTATGATGAAGTTACGGGCACCGGGGCGAAACGCATCGGCTTCGAGCAGGTCGCGGTCGAGCGCGCCGCCGAATACGCGGCGGAGGATGCCGACATCACGCTGCAGCTGCATCGCGCACTGCACCCGCGCATTGCCGATGACGACAGGCTCAGCCACATCTACGCCGACATCGAAATGCCGGCGATGCAGGTGCTGTATGCGATGGAATGCAACGGCGTGCTGCTGGACGTGAAGCTGCTTGGCGAACTGTCCGCGGAATTCGGCGAGAAAATGCTCGACATCGAGAAACGCGCGCATGAGCAGGCCGGACAGCCTTTCAACCTGAGCTCGCCCAAACAGATACAGGAAGTGCTGTTCGACAGGCAGGGCCTGGAGCCGGTCAAGAAAACGCCGGGCGGCGCGCCGTCCACCGACGAGGAATCCTTGGGCGTGCTCGCGCTCGACCACCCGCTGCCTAAGCTGATTCTCGAGTACCGCGGGCTGGCGAAGCTGAAGTCGACCTATACCGACAAGCTGCCGGGCATGGTCAACCGCAGGACCGGGCGCGTGCACACCAGCTACGGCCAGGCCACCGCGGTCACCGGCCGGCTGGCGAGCAGCGACCCCAACCTGCAGAACATTCCCATCCGCACCGCGGAAGGCCGGCGCATCCGCGAGGCTTTCATTGCGCCGCCCGGCTCGCAGATCGTCTCGGCCGACTATTCGCAGATCGAGCTGCGCATCATGGCGCACATCTCCGGGGACGAGAGCCTGCTCAAGGCCTTCGCCGCCGGCGAGGACATTCACCGCGCAACCGCGGCGGAGATCTTCGGCGTTGACCTCGCCGCCGTCGACAGCGAGCAGCGGCGCTACGCCAAGGTCATCAACTTCGGCCTGATCTACGGCATGTCGGCTTTCGGCCTCGCTCGCCAGCTCGGCATCGAGCGCGCCGCCGCGCAGCAGTACATGGACCGCTATTTCCAGCGTTATCCCGGCGTCGCCGAATACATGCGTGTGACCCGCGAGCAGGCCCGCGAGCGCGGCTATGTCGAGACCGTGTTCGGCCGCCGCCTGTGGCTGCCGGAAATCCGCGCCAGCAATGCCAATCGCCGCCAGGGCGCCGAGCGCGCGGCGATCAATGCGCCGATGCAGGGCACTGCCGCCGACCTGATCAAGCTGGCGATGATCGCCGTGCAGCATTGGCTGGGCGAGGAGAAACTCGAATCCCGGCTGATCATGCAAGTACACGATGAATTGGTGCTCGAGGTGCCGGAGTCCGAGCTTGCGACGGTCAAGTCCGGATTGACGCGGCTGATGGGCGGCGTCGCGAAGCTCGCGGTGCCGCTGCTGGTCGAGGTCGGTGCCGGACCGAACTGGGATCGCGCGCACTAGGCGCGACAATCCGCCATGCTGATCCGACACTTGGCGCCGACGGGACATGCGGACCATTAAATCCGCCATTCCCGGCATGGAGTGGCCGGCGGTGCCCGATGTCCGGGCCGCCCGCCTGCTCGCGCTGTTGTGGCAGTTCGGACAGAGCGAGCACTGGCCTGCGGGCGAACTGCTGGATCACCAGCTCAGGCAGCTGTCGCTGATACTGGATCACGCCCAGCGACATGTGCCCTTTTACCGGGAAAGGCTGGGTAACGCCGGCTGGTCTGCCGGCCAGAGACTGACTCTCGAACGCTTGCGAAGAATACGGCCACTGACCCGGCGCGATCTGCAGGACGGCGTGCAGGCGCTGCGCAGCACCGTGGTGGCGCAGCAGCTCGGAGACGTCCAGGAAAGCCGCAGTTCCGGCTCGACCGGACAGCCGGTGCTGGTCCTGCGCACCGCGCTTGACGGTCTGCTGTGGCAGGCCAATACCTTGCGCGACCATCAGTGGCATGGCCGCGACCTGTCGCTCAAGCTCGCGGCGATACGTGCGGTTGCAGCCGGAGCTGCCGATCCGCCGCTGGGTGTGATGGCCGCTGGCTGGGGACCGGCCTCGGAGGCCCTGTATACCACCGGACCTGCGGCCGTGTTGACCTTGGGCGCGCATATCGACACGCAGGCGGTCTGGATCAGGAAGCAGGCGCCCGGATACCTGCTGACCTATCCCAGCAATCTCGCGGCCTTGCTGGATCATTTCGCCGCCGCCGGGGAAAGGCTGCCAGGCTTGCGTGCAGTGATGACCGTGGGCGAAACGGTGAATCCCTGGCTGAGGCAGCAGTGCCGGGAGGTGCTCGGCGTCGATATCGAAGACGTCTACAGCTCCCAGGAGCTGGGCTATATCGCACTGCAATGCCCCGGATCCGGGCAGTACCACGTAATGGCCGAAAGCGTGCTGGCGGAAGTGCTGGATGCGAATGACCGGCCTTGCGCGCCGGGCGAAACCGGCAGGCTCGTGATCAGCAGCCTGCACAATCAGGTGATGCCCCTGATCCGTTACGAGATCGGTGACTATGCCACCGTCGGACAGCCCTGTATCTGCGGACGGACCCTGCCCACCCTGGAGCGCATTGCCGGCCGCGAACGCAATATGCTGCGCCTGCCGGGCGGGGGGCTGCGCTGGCCCATCATCGGCCCCTTGCCCTATCGCGATATTGCCCCGGTGCGCCGTTTCCAGATGATCCAGCATTCACTGGAAGATCTGGAGGTCAGACTTGTCATCGATCGCGCACTGAGCGCGACCGAGGAATCACGGCTTGCGCGGATGATCACGGAATCGCTGGGCCATTCCTTCCGGATCCGCTTCTCCCGTTTTGACGCGGAATTGCCGCGGCCTGCCAGTGGCAAGTTCGAGGATTTCGTCTGCGCGATTCCCGCAGACTGATCAGCGCAGCGCGCCGAACACTTTCTTGACGATGTTGCTGGTGGCACCGACCGGGTTCTGGCGGAAGGCTTTTTCCTGTTCGGCGATCATCAGGTAGAGGCCGTCGAGCGCCTTGCGCGTGACATAGGTTTCGATCGAGGCATCTTCCTGCTTGATCAGACCCAGCGAGGCACCCTGGCCGGCGAGGTTGTTGTACTGCTGGGCAAGGCCGACGCGGTCGGTGGCTTTCTTGACGATGGGCAGGAAGCGCTGGGTCAACTGGGTCTGGGTGGTGCGCTTGAAATACTCGGTGGCCGCAGTGTCGCCGCCGGTGAGTATGCCTTTCGCGTCCTGCACCGACATTTTCTTCACCGCGTCGACCAGCAACTGCCGGGCTTCCGGCGCCGCGGCTTCGGCGGCACGGTTCATCGACAGCACCAGTTCGTCGGCCTGGCGCTTCATGCCCATCATGCGCAGCGCGCCTTCGACCCGCTGCAGGCTGGGCGGCAGCGGGATCTTGACCTTGGCATTGCCGAAGTAACCGTTTTCCGCGCCGAGCATTTTCACCGCGGCTGCGGAACCATCGGTCAGCGCCTGCCTCAAACCGCTGACGGCGTCGGCATTTGAGATGTCGGCGATGCCGGCGCTGGCCGGCAGGCTGGTGACAAGGCACAGCAGAAACCCGAGAATACGTCCCATCGTAGCGCCCTCCAATTGAACTGCAGCCATGACAAAAACCGGAAACCTCATTCTAGCCGCGGTGGTCGCCGTCGCGCTAACTTTCGCCGGATTCGCCATCTGGAGCGCGGAGTCCGCCGCGCCCGAAGTGACTTTCGTGTCCCTGAAGGGCGAAAAGATCACCACCAACAGCCTGCGCGGCAAGGTCGTGCTGGTCAACTTCTGGGCCACCGACTGCGTGACCTGCATCAAGGAAATGCCCGACATCACCGCGACCCACCTGAAGTACCGTGCGCAGGGCTTCGAGACCATAGCGGTGGCAATGCGTCACGATCCGCCGAATTACGTGCTGAACTATGTCGAGAAAAACCGGCTGCCTTTCACGGTTGCGCTGGATCCGATGGGCGAACTGGCCAAGGCCTTCGGTGAGGTCAAGCTGACGCCGACGACCTTCGTCATCGACAAGCGCGGCAAGCTGGTGACGCGCATCCTCGGCGAGCCGGATTTCGCGAAGCTGCATGCCTTGCTTGAGGAAAAGCTGAAAGAAACCTAGCCACAGAGTTCACAGAGGATTACCCGGGTCGCCGCGATGCCTGAAACTACTGTCAGCTTTTGTTCTTCTCTGTGTTCTCTGTGCACCCCTCAAGGGGGTATCGAGAACCTCTGTGGCTAAGGTTTTGTCCTTAAACCACTCCCGCCTCATGCGCCTGCTGGTCGGCGTGGTATGAGGAACGCACCAGCGGGCCGCTGGCGGCGTGGCTGAAACCCATGCGCTCGGCTTCGGCGGCATACATCTCGAACACCTTCGGCTCGACATAGCGCAGCACCGGCAGGTGATGGGCCGAGGGCTGCAGGTACTGGCCTATGGTCAGCATGTCGACGTCGTGGGCGCGCAGGTCGCGCATTACCTCAAGGATCTCCTCGTCGGTCTCGCCCAGGCCTACCATCAGCCCCGACTTGGTCGGAACCTGCGGAAACTTCGCCTTGAAATCCTTCAGCAGCTTCAGCGAGTGCGCGTAATCGGAGCCCGGCCGCGCCTGTTTATAGAGCCGCGGCACGGTTTCAAGGTTGTGGTTCATCACGTCGGGCGGTCCGGCCGACAGGATGTCGAGCGCGACGTCGAGGCGGCCGCGGAAATCCGGCACCAGGATCTCGATGCGGGTCTGCGGCGACAGTTCGCGCACTGCGCGGATGCAATCCTTGAAATGCTGCGCGCCGCCGTCCCTCAGGTCGTCGCGGTCGACGCTGGTGATCACCACGTATTTCAGTTTCAGCGCGGCGATGGTCTCGGCGAGGTGGCGCGGCTCCTCGGGGTCCGGCGGTTTGGGACGGCCGTGGGCGACGTCGCAGAAGGGGCAGCGCCGCGTGCAGAGGTCGCCGAGGATCATGAAAGTCGCGGTGCCCTTGCCGAAGCATTCGCCGATGTTGGGGCAGGTCGCCTCCTCGCACACGGTATGCAGCTTCTGCGCGCGCAGGATGTCCTTGATTTCCTGGAAGCGCGCGCTGTTGCCGAGGCGCACGCGGATCCAGTCGGGTTTTTTCAGCGGCGTGGACGGCACCACCTTGATCGGGATGCGCGAGGTTTTCGCCTGGCCTTTCTGTTTTTCGCCGGTGGTGGTCATTGCAGCAGGTTCCTGATGTGGCGGATCAGCTTCTCGCCGAGCTGCCGGCGGCTGTCCGTGATGCCGAGATCCCGGGTGCGGGTCACTTCCAGTCCCGGATAACCGCAGGGATTGATCGCGCTGAAGGGCTCGAGCGCGACATCGACGTTGAGCGCGAGGCCGTGGTAGCAGCAGCCGTTCCTGACACGCAGCCCGAGCGCCGCGACCTTGGCGGCACCGACATAGACGCCGGGCGCATCGGCGCGTCCTTCGGCGGCCACGCCGTAGTCCGCAAGCAGATTGATCACGGCCTGTTCCATCTGCCGCACCAGCGGCCGCACGCTGATGCCGCGGCGGCGCATGTCGAGCAGCAGGTAGGCCACCAGCTGGCCGGGGCCGTGGTAGGTGATCTGTCCGCCGCGGTCGACGCGCACCACCGGTATGCCGTTGTCGATGCGCGGCCAGTGCTCGGGCCGGCCGGCGATGCCCGCGGTATAGACCGGCGGGTGCTCCAGCAGCCACAGTTCGTCGCAGCTGTCTGCAGTGCGCGCCGCGGTGAACTCGCGCATTGCTGTCCAGGTCGGCCAGTACGGAACCAGCCCGAGCCGGCGTACGATGAGCGGCTGGGCGACGGTTGGCTGTACTGCGGCGGCGGGGAGGGACACCGGAAGAACCCTGTAGGCGGACACGGGGCCCGTGCATTGATGGGATAATGAGACCGCATTATAAGATGATCGGGAGAATGCAGTGCGGATTCACACTCTGGCGGCAGGGTTGATGTGCGTGATGCTGGGCAGCGGCGGGCTGGCCGTGGCGGCCGAGAGCTCCGGCGACTACGGCGCCGCGCTCAGTGAGATCTATTTTGCGCACCAGCGGCTGCTGGCTTTGCGCGAGGCCTGCGACCAGGCCTTGCCGGCACAGGCCGGGGCCAATGCGAAGGCTTACGCCGCCTGGCAATCCAGGCACCGGGCGCTGCTCAACGAACTGGAGGCAAGGCTGAACCTGATGATCCGCGGCGCCTCGAAGGACGAGCGCGAGTACATGCGCAACATCGGCAAGTACGAGGGCTCCATCCTTGAATACCGCACCGGCAAACGCGACGAAATCCTCGCCCAGCCGCGCGACGGCATGGACCAGGCCTGTGCCGACTTCCGCAATTACCTGACGGGTTCGGGTTCGGATTTCCACAAGGACTACGCCGACGAACTGCGCGAGCTGCGCAAGCGCAAGCTGCCGAAATAGGCCCCGGGCATGGCCGCTGGCGACCGCATACTTCCCGCGACCTGCGCGCTGTGGGCGCTGGCACTGCTGGCGTCGGGGATTGCGCCTTATGACCGGCTGACCTGGTTCATGGAGGTACTGCCAGTGCTGATCGCCGCGCCGCTGCTGCTGCTGACCCGGGAGCGGCTGCCGCTGACGCCGCTGGTCTATGTGCTGATTGCCGTGCACGGGCTGATCCTGATCTACGGCGGTGCCTACACTTATGCGCGCACCCCGCTGGGCTTCTGGCTGCAGGACCTGCTCGGATTCGCGCGCAATCCCTACGACCGCATCGGCCATATTGCGCAGGGCTTTGTGCCGGCGCTGCTGGCGCGCGAACTGCTGCTGCGGGTGTTCGGGATCGGTGGCCGGAAAATCCTGTTTTTCCTGGTGTTGTGCATCGCATTGGCGATCAGCGCCTTCTACGAGCTGATCGAATGGTGGGCGGCGCTGCTGATCGGTGCGGAGGCCGACGAGTTCCTGGCCACCCAGGGCGATGTCTGGGACACGCAGTGGGACATGTTCCTCGCGCTCTGCGGCGCCTTTGCGGCACAGCTGCTGCTCGGTCGCTGGCATGACCGCCAGCTCGCGCGGATCGGCGCTGCTACAGCACCATGACCACCATCGGGTGGTCGCAGAGCTCCTGGTAAAGGGCGTCGAGCTGTTCGCGGGAGGTCGCGCGGATTACGCAGGTCACGCTGAGGTACTTGCCCTTCTTGCTCGTCTTCATGGTCAGCGAGGCATCCTCGAAGTCGGGGGCGTGTTTTTTGACCACGGCGAGGATGGCCTGCGCGAAACCGGGCTGGGTGTGGCCGAGGATTTTCAGCGGGAAGTCGCTGGGATACTCGATCAGCGACGGTTCCGCAGTGGCGGGCGGAGTGCTCAAGCCGCTTTTCTCATGTGGTCCTGCTTGAACTGCTGGTACAGCGCATGCATGCGCCGGAACAGCGGGCCGGGCTTGCCGTCGCCTACCGGCTTGCCGTCGAGCGTGGTCACCGCCAGCACTTCCTTGGTCGAGGAGGTGACCCAGATTTCGTCGGCGCTGCGCACCTCGGCCTCGGACACCGCACGCACCTCAAGCTCGAATTCGCGGGCCCGCGCGATTTCCAGCACCACGTCGTAGGTGATGCCGGGCAGCACCAGGTTGTCCTTGGGCGGCGTCAGCAGTACGCCGTCCCTGACGATGAACACGTTGCTGGCCGAGGCTTCGGTCAGCTGGCCGTCGCGGAAGAGTATGGTTTCGGTGGCGCCGACATCGGCCGACAGCTGGCGCAGCAGGCAGTTGCCGAGCAGGGACACCGACTTGATGTCGCAGTTGAGCCAGCGGTAATCCTGGGCGCTGATGCAGGCAACGCCGGACTCGACCAGCGCCGGCGCCGGGGTCACCAGCAGATTGCTCATCATGAATACCGTCGGTCTGACCCCTTTGGGGAAGGCGTGGTCGCGCCTGGCGACGCCGCGGGTGACCTGCAGGTAGACCGACTGGTCCTCGCCGGCGTTGCGTTCGACGATCCCGGCGACCAGTTGCGACCATTCGGCTTCGCTCATCGGATTGTCGATGCGTACCTTGTCGAGGCTGTACTGCAGCCGTCGCAGGTGCTCGGCCAGCCGGAAGGGGTGCTTCGAGTAGACGGGGATGACTTCGTAGACCCCGTCGCCGAAGATGAAGCCGCGGTCGAGCACCGGCACATGGGCCTCCTCGATCGGCATGAATTTTCCGTTCAGGTAGACGATTTCGCTCATGGTCGGGCCGTGGTTGTCAGGACAGGAATGACAGCAGTTTATTCGATTATTGCTGCAGGCTTACTTGAACAGCAGCCTCAGGCCGTCCCAGGTGCGGCCGAAGATGCCGGCGACCGGAACGCTCTCGAGGGCCACGACCGGCAGTTCGGCATGGGGTTTGCCGTCGATTTCGATTTTCAGCGTCGCCACCCGCTGGCCCGGATTGATCGGGGCGAGCAGCGGCTGCAGGCTTTCGACCACCGCCTTCACCTTGTCGCCCTGGCCTTTGGGCACGGCCACGAAGAGGTCGCTGGTGAAGCCGGCCTTCAGCGTGCTTGAGGCGCCTTTCCACACGCGCAGATTGGTGACCGGCTGGTTGGCTGCATAAAGCTTCACGCTGTCGTAGAACTGGAAGCCCCAGTTCAGCAGTTTCTGGCTTTCGGTGACCCGCGCCGACTCTGAGGCGGCGCCGAGCACCACCGACACCAGCCGGCGTTCGCCGCGCCGCGCCGAGGTGACCAGGCAGTAGCCGGCGTTTTCGGTGTAGCCGGTCTTCACGCCGTCGACCGTCGGATCCAGCCACAACAGGCGGTTGCGGTTGGCCTGGGTGATGTTGTTGTAGCGGTATTCCTTCTGCGAATACAGCGCATAGTGTTCCGGATAGTCGCGGACCAGCGCGACCACCAGCTTGGCGAGGTCCTCGGCCGAGGAATGGAGCTGCGGGGTGGTAAGCCCTGTGGCATTGGTGAAATTGGTGTTCGCCATGCCGAGCCGCTTCGCCTCGCGGTTCATCATCTGCGCGAACACTTCCTCGCTGCCGGCCACCGCCTCCGCGAGGGCGATGCTGGCATCGTTGCCGGACTGGATGATCATCCCGCGCAGCAGCTCGTCGACCGTCACCGGCTTGTTCGGCTCGATGAACATGCGCGAACCCTCGGCCTTCCAGGCGCGCGTCGACACCGGCACCACCTGCTCGGGCTTCAGCGATTTCTGCTTCAGCGCGCCGAACACGAGGTAGGCGGTCATCAGCTTGGTCAGCGAAGCCGGCTCGAAGCGGTCGCTGGCATTGCGGCTGGCGAGCACCTGTCCGCTGTTGACGTCGAACAGCAGCCAGGCGCGGGCTTCGATGGCGGGGGCGGGCGGCTGGACCTGCGCCCAGGATTGCAGCGCGAAAAGGCCCAGCAGGACGGCGAGGAATATGCGTTTCATCGTGGGAAAAAGCCTGATTATAAAGTCGTGGGAAGGTGGATGCCTCCGGGGAGGCCCAAAAAAACAGACTCCGCAGCGGCTGCGGAAGTTCCGCGCGGTCTTCAGCTGTCGTCGCGGCAGCGGCGGATCGCTGCGCGCAGAAGTCCGAGTTGCTGTTCGACCCGCCGGCAGCGCTCGCAGATCAGCAGGTGCACGCGCAGGCGCAGACGCTCGAAGATGCCGAGCGTCCGGTCTTGCTGCTGGGACATCAGTTCCGAGGCATGCTTGCAGGTGCTCATCATCGGCGTGATCCGTCGAACCAGGTGATTTCCAGGCATTCGCGCAGGGTCAGCCGTGCCCGGTGCAGCAGGACCCAGCAATTGGTCGGGGTGATCTGCAGTTCCTGACAGATTTCCCCGGTGGACATGTCCATGACCTCGCGCATCGTGAACACCCGCGCGGTGCGTTCCGGCAGGCGCTGCAGACAGAGTTCGAAGGCGGCACGAAAGCGGCTGTTCTCCAGTGCCGCGTCGGGGTTGCCCCAGTCCGAAGGCATGTTGCGCCAGTGGCCGTCGCCGGCAAACAGCGCGTCGATGGCTTCGGCCTCCGCGCGGTCGTCCGCTTCAGCGAAGGATTGCTCGCGCGCCGCGCGGCGCAGCTGGTCGATGATCTTGTGCTTGAGGATGCCGGTGAGCCAGGTGCGCAGCGAAGATTTGCCGGAGAAGCGGGAGGCACCTTCGATGGCGGCGAGCAGTGTCTCCTGCACGGCGTCCTCGGCCTGCGCCGGATTGCGCAGCTGCAGCCGCGCAAACCGCAGCAGGTAGCCGCGTTCAGCTTCGATGGCCGCCGGCTCGGGAATGCCGGTGACTGCAGGGTTGTCCAAAAAATCCTTTAAAAACAATAATTTATAATATCAATGGCGAGGATCTGCCAGTACTCTTGAAAAGGATTCCGGGACACCCATATTCAGATCATCGGCGCATGCGCCGCAACGAATTCAAGGAGACTGATCATGGTCAATGTTACCCGCTTTACCCCGTTTGATGACTCGTTCGACGAACTGCTGCGCGGTTTTTTCGTGCGCCCGATGGCCTTTGAAGGCACACCCCAGGCGGCGCAGGCGATCCGCGTCGATGTTCGCGAGAACGAGAAGGATTATGTCGTGCATGCCGAGATTCCCGGCGTGAAGAAGGAAGACATCCACGTCACCATCGATGCCGACCAGATTGCGATCAGCGCGGAGACCCGCAATGAGCGCGAAGTCAAGGAAGGCGAGCGTGTGCTGCGTGCCGAGCGCCACTACGGCAAGGTCTATCGCGCCTTCACGCTGGGCCAGCCGGTCGACGAGGACAAGGCGTCGGCGAAGTATGCCGACGGCGTGCTCGAGCTGACGCTGCCGAAAAAGGTGGCGGTGACCGCAAAGCGGCTGTCGATCAACTGAGCGACCGCGACCGGCGCAACCACCGGTTTTTTTAGAGACGGCAGCCCGAAAGGTCTGCCGTCTTTTTTTGTCGTCGGGTAAAATGAGTGAACCCTCACATTTACCCGTTCATTCACCCTCGCTTTTTTTACCCAGCTCCCACGGATCATCCATGCCACTGTCCGCCAGCAACGCCGCCGCCAAAGCCAAGACTCTTGCCGAAGCGCTGCCTTACATACAGCGTTTCCACGGCAAGACCATCGTCATCAAGTACGGCGGCAATGCGATGACCGACCCGGCGCTGAAGGAGGGCTTCGCGCGCGACGTGGTGCTGCTGAAGGTCGTCGGCATGAATCCGGTGGTGGTGCACGGCGGCGGGCCGCAGATCGATGACCTGCTGAAGCGGGTGGGCAAGAAAGGCGAGTTCATCCAGGGCATGCGCGTCACCGACGCCGAGACCATGGATGTGGTTGAAATGGTCCTCGGCGGCCAGGTCAACAAGGACATCGTCAACCTGATCAACCGCTGCGGCGGCAAGGCGGTGGGGCTCACCGGCAAGGACGGGGGTTTCATCCGCGCGCGCAAGCTCAAGGTGCGCGGCACGGCGGGCAGTGAGGATCTTGTCGACATCGGCCAGGTCGGCGAGGTCGAAAGCATCGATCCGGCGATCGTCAACCTGTTGCATACCGAGGATTTCATTCCGGTGATCGCGCCGGTCGGCGTCGGCGCCAACGGCGAGTCGTACAACATCAACGCCGACCTTGTCGCCGGCAAGGTTGCCGAGATCCTCAAGGCCGAAAAACTGATCGTGCTCACCAATACCGCCGGCGTGCTCGACAAGGAAGGCAAGCTGCTTACCGGACTCACCGCGCGCAAGGTCGACGAACTGTTCGCGGACGGCACCATCCACGGCGGCATGCTGCCGAAGATAGGATCCGCACTGGACGCGGTGAAGAACGGCGTCAACACCTGCCACATCATCGACGGCCGCGTCGAACACGCGCTGCTGCTCGAAATCCTCACCGACGAGGGCGTCGGCACGCTGATCCGCCGCCGCTGATGCCATCGGCGGGATGCCGGCGATGAATGCCCCGGTCGCGTGGATCTTCGATCTCGACAACACGCTGCACAATGCGTCGCCGCACATCTTTCCGCACATCAACCGCTCGATGAACGCGTACCTGCAGCAGCACCTGCAGCTCGACGAGCAGTCCGCCGGCGAGCTGCGGCGGCACTACTGGCAGCGTTACGGTGCGACGCTGCTCGGCCTGATGCGCCATCACGGCACCGACCCGCGGCATTTCCTCTGGCATACCCACCAGTTTCCCGATCTGCCGCGCATGGTCGTCGGCGAACCGCAGCTGCGCCACGTGCTGCGCCGGCTGCCGGGGCGCAAGTTCGTGTTCTCGAACGCGCCTGTGCATTACGCGCAGGCGGTGTTGCGAGTACTCGGCATCACCAGCCTGTTCGACGCCGTATTTTCGATCGAGCGCGTGGGTTTCCGTCCCAAGCCCGATGCCTACGGCTTCCTGAAGCTGTGCCGGGCGCATCACCTGCGGCCGCGGCGCTGTATCATGGTCGAAGATTCGCTGGAAAACCTGCGCACCGCAAAAAAGCTCGGCATGAAAACCGTCTGGGTGTCGCGCGCGGAGCGCGTGCCCGGTTACGTCGATGTGCGGGTGCAGGGCATGGCCGCACTTTCCAGTCACGCAGCACACCTGTACTGAGGAACACATGGCACGCAGCGGCGAACGCAAGACCCAGATCCTGCAAACCCTGGCCCAGATGCTCGAGGGGCCGTCCGCGGAGCGCATCACCACCGCGGCGCTGGCGGCGCGCATCGGGGTATCGGAAGCGGCACTCTACCGGCATTTCAGGGGCAAGGCGGACATGTTCGCCGGGCTGATCGACTTCGTTGAGCAGACGCTGTTCACGCTGATCAACCGCATCACCAGCGAGGAGCAGAGCGGGCTGCGCCAGGCCGAGGCGATCATGACCATGCTGCTCGGCTTCGCGCAGAAGAACCGTGGCATGACCCGGGTGCTGATCGGGGATGCGCTGGTGACCGAGGACGATTCGCTGCAGACGCGCATCAACCAGATCCATGACCGCCTCGAGGCGGCGCTGAAACAGGCGCTGCGTTTCGCGGTGACGCAGGAGGAGGTGGCCGGGGACGTCGACCTCAGCGCGCAGGCCAATGCGCTGATGAGCTTCGTTGCCGGCCGCTGGCACCAGTATGCGAAAAGCGGTTTCCGCCGCGATCCTGCCGAGTACTGGCAGCGGCAGTGGAAGCAGCTGATGGAAGGCATACTCGCATGACCATCCCATCCCGGAAGAGGAGTGCACCATGGCCGACATCAAGGTAGAGCATCTTGCGCAACTGATGCTGGGCATCGCCCGCAGCCAGCTTGCCATTCTGGATTCGATCGAGAACCTGAAGGCCGGTTTCAAGACCAGTCATGCACGGTCGATCATCGAAAGCGCCTCGCGCATCCGTTCCAACCATCCGGAGACGCTGTCGGATTTTCCTTCCCGGCTGCTGCTGCAGATGCTCGGGCGCAACCCGCCCGATGTCGAGCGTCTGACGCGCGAACTCAATCACCTGCTGAGCGGCGAGAGCACGACGCCCTCGAAGGAGGCGCTGGCGGCCGAAACCGCGCCCAAGGATCCCGATTCGCTCGATATGACCTGATGTGCCTGCGGGCGGGGCGGTTTCACGCCGCCCGCGTTCCGCAGACCGCGCAGGCCGGGTCGCGCCCGAGGCTGACCGTGCGCAGGTCCATCGTCAGCGCGTCGAGCAGCAGCAGCCGCCCGGTCATCGCTTCCCCGGCGCCGGTCACGAGTTTCAGGGCTTCGGCCGCCTGCATCGCGCCGATGATGCCCACCAGCGGCGCGAACACGCCCATCACCGCGCAGCGCATTTCCTCCATTTCGCCGCCTTCGGGAAACAGGCAGGCGTAACACGGCGAATCGGCGCGGCGCAGGTCGAACACCGCGAGCTGTCCGTCGAAGCGGATGCCGGCGCCCGAGACCAGGGGCTTGCCGGCGCGCACGCAGGCGCGGTTGACCGCGTGGCGGGTCTCGAAATTGTCGCAGCCGTCGAGCACCACGTCCGCGGCGTCGACCAGCGCCTGCAGCCGGTCCCCGGACACCCGCTCGGCGACGGCATTGATGCGGATCCCCGGGTTGAGTCCGAGCAGCGTTGCGCGCGCGGAGTCGACTTTCTTCTCGCCGACCGCGGCCTCGCGGTGGACGATCTGGCGCTGCAGGTTGGTGAGGTCGACGCTGTCGCCATCGCAGAGGGTCAGCGTGCCGATGCCGGCGGCAGCCAGGTACATTGCCGCCGGTGAACCGAGGCCGCCTGCGCCGATCAGCAGCGCGTGGGCATCAAGCAGCCGCTGCTGGCCTTCGATGCCGATCTCCGGCAACAGGATGTGCCGGCTGTAACGCAACAGTTGATGGTCGTCCATGGCGCGAATCTAGCGGTTGCCGCCGAAAACAACAACGCCCGGCGCAGCCGGGCGTTGCGGAGGGCGAAGGAAGTTCAATTCGCCTTGGCGATGGCGCGGCTCTTCAGGAAGGCGACCGCCTGGTTCAGCTCGTAGTCGTTGGGCGAGACGATCTGGCCGGGCTCGGGACGCAGTGTCTTTTCGTCGACGACTTTCGGCCGCGGCTCCGGCGTGAAGCCGTATTTCTCCGCCGACTTCGCGGCCATTTCGGCCTTGTCGGCCGGCTTCTCGGCAGCGCCCTCGGTGAGGTGCTTGGTGAGATCGGCCTCGCGCAGTTTTAGCGGCGCGCGGTCGGTGACGACATCATCGAGCGGAATGTCGGGCACGATGCCGCGCGCCTGGATCGAGCGGCCCTTGGGCGTGTAATAGCGCGCCGTGGTCAGCTTGATCGCGGTGCTGTTGCCCAGCGGCAGGATGGTCTGCACCGAACCCTTGCCGAAGGTCTGCTGGCCCATCACCACCGCGCGCTCATGGTCCTGCAGCGCGCCGGCGACGATTTCGGAGGCCGAGGCCGAGCCGCCGTTGACCAGCACCACCATCGGCACTGTTTTCGCTTCGGCGGGCAGGCGTTTCAGGAAATCCTCCTTGTTGCGGCCGCGCAGGTAATGCTCGGGGCTGGCATTGAGCTTCATCTTCGCGTCCTCGGTGCGGCCGTCGGTATAGACCACCAGCGCATCCCGTGGCAGGAAGGCCGCCGACACCGCCACCGCGCCGTTGAGCAGTCCGCCCGGGTCGTTGCGCAGGTCGAGTACCAGCCCCTTCATCGGGCCCTGGTTTTCCTTGAAAAGGCGTTCCACCGCGCGTGCCAGCGTCGCACCGGTATGTTCCTGGAACTGGCTGACACGGACATAGGCGTAGCCCGGCTCCAGCAGCGTCGATTTGACACTCTGGATCTTGATTACCGCGCGGGTCAGTGTGACGACGATGGGTTTGGTTTCGCCCTTGCGCACAATGGTCAGCACGATCTGGGTGTCGGGCTTGCCGCGCATGCGCTTGACCGCGTCGGCGAGCGTCATGCCCTTGACCGAGGTTTCGTCGAGTTTGACGATCAGGTCGCCGGCCTTGATGCCGGCGCGCGATGCCGGCGAATCGTCGATCGGGGACACCACGCGCACGAAGCCGTCTTCCATGCCGACCTCGATGCCGAGGCCGCCGAATTCGCCCTGGGTGCCGACCTGCATTTCCTTAAACGCTTCCTGGTCAAGGTAGGCGGAATGCGGATCCAGCCCGGTCAGCATGCCGTTGATGGCCTCGGTGATCAGCTTCTTGTCTTCGACAGGCTCGACATAGTCGCTCTTGATGCGGCCGAAAACCTCGGTGAATGCGCGCAGTTCCTCGATCGGCAGCGGCATCGCGGTAGGGGCGCTGCGCTGGGCGACCGCCGAGTAATTCAGGCTGATCGCAACGCCGATCAGGACGCCGCAGATGACCAGGCCCAACTGACTGAATTTGCTGCGCATTTGCTGCTCCTGCCGCGATTGGCGGCTGCTGTGATTGTTGCCCGCTTACTTCAGCCGGACCCACTGCAGTGGATCAAACGGCCGTCCTTCATGACGCATCTCAAAGTATAAGCCCGATTCCGCATTGCCACCGCTGTTGCCCACGGTGGCCACCGTCTCGCCGCCGCGTATGACATCGCCGACCTGCTTCAACAGTGCCTCGGCATTGGCATAAAGGGTCATGTAATTGTCGCCGTGGTCGACGATCAGCAGGTTGCCGAAACCGCGCAGCCAGTCCGCATACACCACCCGGCCGCCAGCCACCGCCCGCACGTCATCTCCGGCCCTGGCGGCGATGAACAGCCCTTTCCAGGTTACGCCGCCGTCTGCACGTGGACTGCCAAAGCGGCTGCCAAGTTCCCCGCGCACCGGCAGTGCGAGGCGTCCGCGCAGCGCGGCGAAGGGGCCGCCGTCACCTGTCCCGGACGGCAGGGCGTCATTGCGGGGCCGCGGCTTGCCGGACGGTGCGGGCTTGCGTACCAGCCGGGCCAGCTGTTCGACCAGCCGGGTCAGGCGGTTCTCGCTGGCCTGCATCGCGCGCATTTCCCGCTGCTGTTTGCGGATGTCCTGCGACAGCCGCGCCAGCACGCCGGCGCGGGCGCGCTTTTCCTGTTCCAGGCGCGCGCGCTGCGCGGTCTGTCCGGCGGTGATGCGGGCAATCGCTGCGGCCTCCTCGGCGATCTCCGCCTGCAGGCGCTCGATGTCGCGCAGGTTCTCGCGCAGGCCGTCCACCAGCCGCGCACGCGCGCGGGCGACATGCGCCAGGTAATGCAGCTGGCGCGCCATCGCATTGGGATCCTCGCGGCCCAGCACCAGACGCAGCGCATCGGGTTCGCCCTGGACGTACTGCTGCCGCAGCATGCGGCCGAGCAGCGCCTGCTGTCCGCGCATCGAGGCGGCGGCCGCATCCGCCGATTTGCGCAGTGCCGCCATTCTCGCGCCCGACTCGCGGGACTGCGCGGCGAGCTCGCGCAGTTCGCGGTTGGCCTCCGAAATCGCGCGCTCCGACTCGCGCAGGGCGTCGGAGGCTTCGCTGCGATTCTCCTCGGTTGCGGCCAGTTTCTTCTGCAGCGCCGAGATGCGCGCGCGCAGTTCGCGCAGTTCCTCCTGCGTCTGTCCCGCCGTCGCGGCAAGGGCCGCGGGGGACAGCGCCAGCCAGGCGATGAGCAGGCCCGCGACGCGGTTCACGCAAACTCGATCAGCGGACGTCCCGTCATGTCGGCGGGTTGCGGCAGTCCCATCATTGCCAGCAGCGTCGGCGCGACGTCCTGCAGCGAGCCGCCGTCGGCGATCCGCGCCTTGCGGCCGATGTAGAGCAGCGGCACCAGGTTCAGCGTATGCGCCGTATGCGGCTGATGCGATTCGGGATCGCGCATGGTTTCGGCGTTGCCGTGGTCCGCGGTGATCAGGACTTCGCCGCCGATGCCGCGCATCGCTTCGACGATGCGGCCGATGCATTCGTCGAGCACCTCGACCGCCCGGGTTGCCGCCTCCAGGTTGCCGGTGTGCCCGACCATGTCGCCGTTGGCGTAATTGCAGACAATGGCGTCGTAGCGGCGCGACTGTATGGCCTCGACCAGCTTGTCGGTGACCTCGCGCGCGCTCATCTCCGGCTGCAGGTCATAGGTCGCGACCTTGGGCGAAGGCACCAGCACGCGGTCCTCGCCGGGATAGGGCGTTTCCACGCCGCCGTTGAAGAAATAGGTGACGTGGGCGTACTTCTCGGTCTCGGCGATGCGCAGCTGGCGCAGTCCCTGCTGCGACAGGTATTCGCCGAAGCCGTTGCGAATCTGCTGGGGACCGAATGCCGCGGGGATGTGGCTGAAGTCCTCGCCGTAACTGGTCAGAGTGCAGTAGTAAGCGAATTTCGGCACGCGCCTGCGTGCGAACCCGGCAAATGCGGGATCGGTTAGCGCCGCGGTCATCTGGCGCGCGCGGTCGGAACGGAAATTCATGAACACGGCGGTGTCACCATCTCCGATGCGCGCCGGTGCGGCACCTGCCGGGACGATGGCGGTGGCCTTGACGAATTCATCGGTTTCGCCGCGGGCATAGGCGGCCTTCAGTCCGGCCAGCGCATCGGCAGCGGTGAATTGCGCCTTGCCGTCGACGATCAGGTCGTAGGCGGCCTCGACGCGGTCCCAGCGCTGGTCGCGGTCCATCGCGAAATAGCGGCCGCAGATCGAGGCGATGCGCGCATTGCCGAGGTCGCGGCATTTCTGTTCCAGCGCGACCAGGGAGGCTTCCGCGCTTTGCGGCGGCGTGTCGCGTCCGTCGAGGAATGCATGCACCAGCACCTGTTTCGCGCCCTTCGTGGCAGCGAGGTCAAGCAGGGCGTGGATCTGTGACTCGTGGCTGTGCACGCCGCCGGGGGACAGCAGGCCCAGCACGTGCAGCGCGCCGTTTCCGGCCTTGCGGATGGCGGAGTCCAGCACCGGGTTTGCGGCAAATTCGCCGGTTTCGATCGCGTGCTCGATCTTGGTGTAGTCCTGGTACACCACGCGGCCGGCACCGATGTTCATGTGGCCGACTTCGGAATTGCCCATTTGCTGCGCCGGCAGGCCGACCCATTTCTCCGAGGCGTCGATGATCGTGTGCGGACAGGTTTTCCAGAGGAAATTCCAGTGCGGTTTGCGCGCCTGGCAGATGGCATTGTCGTCGCAGTCATCGCGATGGCCGAAACCGTCGAGTATGACCAGCAGCACTGGTGTTATCTTCATGATTTTTAAGGTATTTTCAGAATATTGTGATGCAGTATAATTCTAAATCATTTCAACAGGTTTGGGCGGCGCCCGGGGCTTCATGACTGATGTGGCAGCAGTACGCGAGCAGTTGCTGGAGCGGGAAGAGCATATCGAGCAGGCCTCCCGCGCCCTGAAGGCGATGGCGCATCCGCTGCGCCTGAAAATCCTCTGCGTGCTGGGCGATCAGGAAGTGAGCGTCCAGGATATCGTCGACTGCGTCGGCACTTCGCAGAGCAACATTTCCCAGCATCTCGCGATACTGCGCGAGAAAGGCGTGCTGCGCACGCGCAAGGACGCCAACCGCGTTTATTACCGCATCGGCGACGAGCGCACGCTGACGCTGATCGGCATGATGCGGGAAGTGTTTTGCGGCCCCGAGAAGTAAGGTTTTCCCCTTTCCGTCCCGTCCGTTTCATTCGCGGCAGGCATGACTGATCCGGCCGCGACGAACTGGCCTGCCCGGCTGGGGCTTGCCTGCGCGGCGCTGCTGTGCGTGCTGCCTTTCCTGCAGCCGTACCACCGCTATCCGCTGACCTCGTTCTACTCGGAGTGGCTGGCACTTGCCTGCGGTCTCGGCGTGATCGTCGTGCTGCTGGGGCGCCGTGCGTGGGCGGAGGCCGAAGTACCGTGGGCGTCGCTGCCGCTGTTTGCGCTCGCCGGATTGCTGATCGTTCACGGCGTCGCCGGCTGGTCGCCCTATTTCGGCCAGGCGCTGCTCGGCGCGCTGTACCTAGTGTGGGCCGGATTGCTGGTCATTGCCGGACGCGCCCTGACGCGCGCCTGCGGCGCCGACACCGCCGGCACAGTGGTCGCGGGCGCGCTTGCGGCCGGTGCCCTGCTCAGCGCGCTGATCGGCGTGATCCAGCATTTCAACCTGATCACGCCCGTCAATGAATACATCACGCGCCTGCACGGCGCTGCGGTCTTCGGCAACCTCGCGCAGCCCAACCATTACGCGGCGCTGCTTGCGCTGGGACTGTTCAGCGTGGCCGGGCTGCACAGCCGCGGACGCCTGCCGCTGGCCGCCGCGGTCCTCATCGTGCTGCCCATGCTGTTCGTGCTCGGGCTGTCCGGTTCGCGCAGTGTCTGGCTCTACCTGCTGGCGGCATTCGCCTGGGCACTGCGCCTGCGCATGGCCGGTGATGACAGCCAGACCCGCCGGCTGTTTGTGTGGGCCGGCCTGTTCATCATCCTGCACTACCTGCTTCAGCTTGCCGCCGGTCTCGGCTGGCTTGCCCCCCCGCAGCGCGAGGCCGTCACCGCGGTGGAGCGGCTGTTCACGGGGGCGGCCAGCGTCAGCGACCGCATCGGCTTGTGGCAGGCGGCGCTGGCCATTGCCGCCGAACATCCGCTGAAGGGCATCGGCTGGGGCGGCTTCGCCATCCAGTATTTCCAGCATCTCGCCGGTCCTGCCGCCGCGGGTTCGCCCGGTCTCTACAACAATGTCCACAACCTGCCGCTGCATCTGCTGGTCGAGACCGGCGCCATCGGCGCAGCCCTGTTGCTGCTGCCCCTGGCCTTCGGCCTGTGGCGCACGCTGCGCGCGCGGCCGGACCCCGCGCACTGGTGGCTGTGGGCAACGCTGGGCGTGTTCGGCATCCACAGCCTGCTCGAATACCCGCTGTGGTACGCCTATTTCCTCGGCATCGCCGCGCTGCTGCTGGGCCTGTGTCCCGCCCCGGCGCTGCGGCCGCGGCTGGCGCGCTTCGGCCGCCTGATTGCCGCCTCGGCGGTGATGGCCGGTGCCGCGAACCTGCTGTTCCTGTGGAACGACTATCGCGTGTTCGAAGGCGCGGTGCGGCCGACGATGGCCCAGCTGCGCGATCCCGGATTCGTCAACACGATCCTGCGCATTCATCGCAATGCGCTGCTGACACCCTATGTCGAGCTGTCGATGGTGATGCCATTGCCGGCGAGCAGCGAAGACCTGCAGCGCCGCCTGGCGCTCAACGAACGGGTGATCCGCTTCACGCCGCAGCCGGTGCTGGTGTACCGCCAGGCGCTGTTGCTGGCCTTCGCAGGCCGCACGCCGGAGGCGCAGAGCCTGCTCGCCGCCGCGCGGCGCGCCTATCCCGCGGCGCCCGCCGGCTTCGAGCAGCGCCTCGCGCAGCTCGCGGCGGAGCAGCCGGCGCTGTTCGGTCCTCTGTTAGAATCCGCCCATTCCGGCCACCGGTCCCCGCAATAACCGTTTCTCCCATGGACGCCTTCATCGTTTTCCTGCAGAAAAACCCGTTCAACATGATGTTGTTCGGCGGCGCCGTTGCCACCGGCGCGATGCTGCTGTGGCCGCTGCTGATGCGGCCTTTCCGCGCCGGCCTCGAAGTCAGCGCGCTCGAAGCCGTGCAATTGATCAACCGCAAGGACGCGCTGGTGGTCGACGTGCGCGATACCGGCGAGTACGAGGCCGGGCATGTCGGCGGTGCGCGGCATGTGCCCGAGAAGCAGCTCACCGAGCGCCTGCGCGAGCTCGAAAAATTCCGCGAGCGGCCGATCATCGTCACCTGCCGCAGCGGCACGCGTTCCCATGTCGCGGTGCAGGTCCTGCGCCGCAACGGCTTCAAGCAGGCCGTCAACCTGCGCGGCGGCATCGGCGCCTGGGAACAGGCCGGCATGCCGCTCGAGAAACGCTGAACGGGGACGCGAGCATCATGGCGAAAGTCCGCATGTACACCACCGCCGTCTGCCCCTACTGCCAGATGGCCGAGCAGCTGCTGCGCAGCAAGGGTGTGGCCGAGATCGACAAGGTCCGCGTCGATCTCGATCCCGCGCAGCGCGAGGACATGATGGCGCGCACGGGCCGCCGCACCGTGCCGCAGATCTACATCGGCGACACCCATGTCGGCGGTTATGACGATCTGTCGGCGCTGGACCGCGCCGGCAAGCTGGACCCGCTGCTGGCGGCGTGAGCGCCGGCACCTGACACATTGCAAGGAATTCATTGAATGAGCGAGCAAGCGCAGCCGCAGTTCGGCATCGAAAAAATCTACATCAAGGACCTTTCGCTGGAGATTCCCAACGCGCCGCAGATTTTCCTGGAGCGCGAGAATCCGCAGATCGAGATCAGCGTGCACAACGCCGCGAGCCCGCTGGACCAGGCCGGCCTGTTCGAGGTCGTGATGACTGTGACGGTGACCGCGAAGCTGGGTGAGAAGACGGTGTTCCTGGTCGAGGTCGCACAGGCGGGCATTTTCCAGATCGCCGGCCTGCCGCCCCAGGAAACCGATGCCGTGCTCGGCATCATGTGCCCCAACACCCTCCTGCCCTATGCGCGGGAAGCCGTCGCCAGCATGGTGACGCGCGCCGGATTCCCGCCGGTGCTGCTGCAGCACATGAATTTCGAGGCCGCTTACCAGGAACGCCTGCGCCAGCTGCAGGAAGAACAGGCGGCACAGGCGGCAGCACCCGTCTGAAGGATGCCGCGATGAGGCGCAGGCTGATCATCGCAATCCTCGCCGGGCTGTTTCCGGCGGCAGCGGCGGCGGCCGATTTCCGCTCCGCGGCGGAAGCCGCAGTCGTGCTCTACGATGCGCCCTCGAACAAGGCGACCCGGCTGTTCATCGTCAACCGCGGCTATCCGCTCGAGGTCATCGTCCAGGTCGAGGGCTGGGTCAAGGTGCGCGATGCCTCCGGCGCCCTGTCCTGGGTCGAAAGCAAGTCGCTCGACAACGTGCGCAACGTGCTGCTGAAAGTCCCGGCCGCGGTGCGCCAGAAGCCGGCCGCGGATGCGCCGCTTGCCTTCGAGGGCCAGCGCGACCTGCTGCTCGAATTGCTGGACGGCGGCAGCGGCGGCTGGCTGCATGTCCGCCACCGCGACGGCACTGCCGGTTATGTCCGCGCAGCCGATGTCTGGGGCGGATGATTCCCGCGTCGGCCCGGGGCCGTCTCCCACGATGAAAATTCCGCGATGAAAATCGCCGTCCTCGGCGCCGGCGCCTGGGGCACCGCGCTCGCCATCAATCTTGCCGGCCGCCATGCGGTGTGGCTGTGGGCGCGCGATCCCGAACAGCTGCGCGTGATGTCCGCTGCGCGGGTCAATGCACGCTACCTGCCGGGCTGCGCTTTTCCGGAGCGGCTGGCGGTGGAACCCGAATTGCCGCGGGCGATCGAGGGCTGCAGCTATGTGGTGATCGCGGTCACCGTGTCCGGCCTGCGCGCAACGCTGCGCCGCCTGCGCGAGCTGAAACTCGCGGTGCCGGTGATCTGGCTGTGCAAGGGTTTCGAGCGTCCGGATGCGCGCCTGCCGCACGAGGTCTATGCGGAGGAGCTGGGCGACGGTCCCGCCGGAGCCGTGCTTTCCGGGCCCAGTTTCGCGCAGGAAGTGGCTGCCGGCCTGCCCGCCGCGCTGACGCTGGCCGCGACCGATGAGACGCTTGCGGCCGCGGCGGCACAGGCCCTGCACGGGCCGACGCTGCGCGTCTATTCACATGACGACGTGATTGGCGTCGAGGTCGGCGGCGCCGTGAAAAACGTGATTGCGATTGCCGCCGGCGTCTGTGATGGCCTGGGCCTGGGACTCAACGCGCGGGCGGCGCTGATCACCCGCGGCCTTGCAGAAATGACCCGCCTCGGCATCGCCCTCGGCGGCCGTGCCGAAACCTTCACCGGACTTGCCGGCATCGGCGACCTGCTGCTGACCTGCACCGGCGACCTCTCGCGCAACCGCCGCGTCGGACTGGCGCTGGCACGCGGCGAGGCCGCGGCTTCGGCACAGGCCGGCCTCGGCCATGTTGCCGAAGGCGTGTTCACCGCGGGCGAAGTCCGCCGCCGCGCCGCCGCGCTGGGCGTCGAGATGCCGATCACCGAAGCGGTCTGCCGTGTGCTGGACCAGCCGGAAAGCGCAGCCGACATCGTGCGCAGCCTGCTGGCCCGCGATCCCAAGCCCGAACACGCGGGCCTGCCCCGGGTCCGCTGAATCGCAGGGCGGATCAGGCGCCGCCGCTGAAGCCACGCTGGCGCCAGGCTTCGTAAACCACCACGGCGACGGCATTCGACAGGTTCAGGCTGCGGCTGTCCCCGCGCATCGGCAGGCGCAGCCGCCGCTCCGGCGGCCAGGACTCGAGCAGCTCCGCGGGCAGGCCGCGGGTTTCCGGGCCGAACACCAGCACATCGTCCGCGGCGTAATTGATGCGGTCGTAGCGCGTGCTGCCGCGGGTGCTGATCGCGAACAGCCGCCGCCCGGCAAAGTGGCTGGCGCAGGCACTCCAGTCTTCGTGCAGCTGCAACCCGGCGCGTTCGCGGTAGTCGAGTCCGGCGCGTGCCAGCGTGCGGTCGTTGAGGGTGAAGCCCAGCGGCCGCACCAGGTGCAGCCGCGAGCCGGTGTTGGCGGCGAGCCGCATCACGTTGCCGGTATTGGGGGCAATCTCCGGTTCGTACAACACAATGTCGAACATCCGTCGGTTCCTGCGTCGCGATTGGTGCTTGATTAGCGGTTGTTTTCAGGGGCTTAAGCGGATATCCTTAATTATCAATAACATGCGAAATCCGCGGGGAAGGGCGTTCCTTGGTACGCCGATTGCATTCCTTGCCGCATTTTGAGCGAAAACCGAATGGGCCGTCCTGAAAAAATCCGCCTCGGCGAAATCCTGGTCCAGCAGAAACTGCTGAGCGAGGACCAGCTGAAAAGCGCGCTCGAGGAACAGAAAAGAACCGGGCGCCGCCTCGGCCACGTGTTCATCGAGAAGGGCTTCATCAGCGAAGAGCAGATTTCCAAGGCGCTGGCACGCCAGTTGGGCGCGGCGTACATCGACCTCAAGCACTACAACATCAAGCGCGATGTCATCACCCGGCTACCGGAAACCCAGGCGCGGCGCTTCCGCGCCATCGTGCTCGAAGACAAGGGCGAGTCGTACATGGTCGGCATGGCCGACCCCACCGACCTCACCGCCTACGACGAAATCGCACGCGTGCTCAAGCGCGACATCGACCTTGCGGTGGTCACCGAGACCGAGCTGCTGCGCGCCATCGACCGCAGCTACCGCCGCACCGAACAGATAGCCGGTCTGGCACAGGAACTCGGTGCCGATCTCGGCGACTCCGGCGCGGTCGATTTCGCCGCGCTGGCGACCACGCCGGGACTGGAAGAAGCGCCGGTCGTCAAGCTGCTGCAGACCGTGTTTGAGGATGCGACCCAGGCGCGCGCCTCCGACATCCACATCGAGCCGCAGGAAAAACGCCTGCAGATCCGCTTCCGCATTGACGGCGTGCTGCACCTGCAGACCGAGACCGATGCCAAGATCGCCTCGGCCGTGGTGCTGCGCCTGAAGCTGATGTCGGGGCTCGACATTTCCGAGAAGCGCCTGCCGCAGGACGGCCGTTTCGCGATCAAGGTGCGCAACACCGCGATCGACGTGCGGATATCGACAATGCCCACCCAGTACGGCGAATCCGTGGTGATGCGCCTGCTCAACCAGGGCAGCGGCATCCTCGGCCTCGAAAACATCGGCATACCCGCCGACATGCTGGCCAAGGTGCGCGAGGTCATCCATCGCCACAGCGGCATGGTGCTGGTGACCGGCCCCACCGGCAGCGGCAAGACCACGACGCTGTACGCGGCGCTCAATGAGCTCAATACGCCGGAGCGCAAGATCATCACCGTCGAGGATCCGGTGGAATACCGGCTGCCCGGCATCAACCAGGTGCAGGTCAACGACAAGATCGAGCTGACCTTCGACCGGGTGCTGCGCTCCGCGCTGCGCCAGGACCCGGATGTGGTGCTGGTCGGCGAGATGCGCGACGAGCAGACTGTCGAAACCGGCCTGCGCGCGGCGATGACCGGCCACATGGTGTTCTCGACGCTGCATACCAATGACGCCACCAGTACGCCGATCCGGCTGCTCGACATGGGCGCGCCGCGCTACATGGTCGCGCTGTCGCTGCAGCTGGTGATCGCGCAGCGCCTGGTGCGGGTGATCTGCGAGAGCTGCATCGAGGATTACCAGCTGCTGCCCAATGAACATGAATTCCTGCGCAGCGAGCTCGGTGACGCGGTCGACGGCCATGCCTACAAGCGGGGCCGCGGCTGTTCGCATTGCAACGGCACCGGCTACAACGGCCGCACCGGGGTTTATGAAATGCTGGAAATGACCAAGCCGGTGGTCGAGGCCGCGAACCGCGAGGACGTGCAGCAGTTCATCGAGATCGCCCGCAAGCAGCTCGCCGGGCGCACCCTGCGCCATCATGCCGCGCAGATCGTCGCCGCCGGCAGGACCACGGCGGAAGAGGCGATGCGCGTCAGCAGCCAGCTCGCCGACTGAGGCGATGCCCTTTTTCGCCTACAAGGGACGCAACGGGCGCGGCGAAGCCGTGCAGGGCGTGATCGAGGGCGCCGACAGTGGTGCGATCGCCGGCCAGCTGTTCGGGCTCGGCATCACGCCGCTGGAAATCAAGCCCTCGGCGCCGCCGAGGGCCGATGGCGGCGGGCTGAAGTTCGGCTTCGGCAAGCCCAAGGTCACGCATACCGAGGTGCTGCTGTTCAGCCGCCAGATGTACACCCTGCTCAAGGCCGGCGTGCCGATCATGGGTGCGCTGAAGGGTCTGGAGGAATCGACCGCCAATCCGACATTCGCCGGGGTGGTGCGCGACCTGCGCGAGAGCCTGGACACCGGCCGCGAACTCTCGGTGTCGCTGGCGCGTCATCCGGAAGTGTTCGGCCAGTTCTACACCGCGATGGTCAGCGTCGGCGAGCAGACCGGCCGGCTGGAGGAGGTGTTCCTGCGCCTGTTCAACCACCTCGAGTTCGAGAAGTTCATGCGCGAGCAGGTGAAGTCGGCGATCCGCTATCCGACCTTCGTGGTGGCGACAATGGCGATTGCCATCGTGATCATCAACATTTTCGTGATCCCGGCCTTCGCCAAGGTCTATGCCGGCTTCAAGGCCGAGCTGCCCCTGATGACCAAGATCCTGATCGGCTTCTCGAATTTCATGGTCGAGTACTGGCCGTTCATGCTGGCGGGCCTGGTGGCCGCGTTTTTCGGCGCGCGTGCCTGGATAGCGACTTCCGCCGGGCGCATGGTCTGGGACCGCTTCAAGCTGCGCATCCCGGTTGCCGGCACCATCATCCAGAAGGCGACGCTGGCGCGCTTCGCTCGCAGTTTTTCGCTCGCCTTCAGCAGCGGCGTGCCGGTGACCAGCGGTCTCGGCATGGTCGCCAACACCGTCGAGAACGTCTACATCTCGGATCGCATCGTGCGCATGCGCGAGGGCGTCGAGCGCGGCGAATCAGTGCTGCGCACCGCGCGCGACACCGGGGTGTTCACGCCGGTGGTGCTGCAGATGATCGCCGTCGGCGAGGAGTCGGGCGCGCTGGACGACCTCACCGGCGAGATCGCCGACATGTACCAGCGCGAGGTCGAATACGAACTGAAGCATCTCAGCTCGCAGATCGAGCCGATACTGATCGTCATGCTCGGCATCCTGGTGCTGATCCTCGCGCTCGGCGTGTTCCTGCCGATCTGGGACCTCGGCACCGCGGCAACCGCCAAAAAATGACGGCATGAGCCGGCACGGCAAACGGCGACAGCGCGGCTTCTCGCTGCTGGAGCTGGCGGTGGTCGCGGTGATCCTGTCGCTGCTGCTGGGCCTGCTGCTGGAGCGGCTGACTTTTTACCAGGAGGCCGCGGAGCGCGCCCGCTTCGAGGCCACGCTGCAGGGCTACAAGACCGCGCTGCAGATCCGCCTCGCGGAACTGATCCTCGAGCGCCGCGAGGGCGAGGCGCGCAGCCTGGAAGTCGAAAATCCGACACGCTGGCTGTCGGAAACGCCTACAGATTTCGGCGGCAGCTATCCGGCACAGCCCGAGCCGGGGGTCTGGTACTTCGACGAGGCCAGCCGCGAACTGGTGTATGTCGCCAACTCCGCGCGACGGCTGCAGGTGGAGGCGCGTAACGGCCTGAAACAACTGCGCTTTTCGGTGAGGGTCGTGTATCAGGAGGTGATGGTCAGCGGTCGCGCGATCCGCGGTATCGCCGGTATCGCGCTGCAACCGGCAAGCCCTTATCGCTGGCCATGACGTTCGGCAGGGTTACGCTGGCACTGTTATTGCTGTATTATCAATGAGATGGCTTCAAAACCTGTGAGAAATATCACATGAACAAACGTTTCCAGAACGGTTTCACGCTGATCGAGCTGATCGTGGTGATCATCATTCTGGCCATTCTGGCGGCCACGGCGCTGCCGCGCTTTGCCAACCTTCAGGTGCAGGCGCGGATCGCCAAGCTCAACGGCGCGCTGGGCGCAATGAAAGGTGCCGCGGCACTGTCGCATGCTGCCTGCCTCGCGACCACGCCGCAATGCGGCGCGACCCTGCTGATGGAAGGCGTCAACGTCACCATGGTCAACACCTACCCGACGGCCGATGCCGCGGGCATCGTCACCGCCGCCGGCATCAACGCCGGCCCGACCTCTGACGACGGCTACAACACCGAACTCGGTGGCCCGGCGGCCGGCGCGACGCTGCGCATGATGGTGATGGGCAATGACCCGCAGAATTGCAGTTTCACCTACACGGCACCGCTGGCAGCCAATACTTCGCCGACCTTCGGCACGCTGGTGACTTCGGGCTGCTGACGGTTCCTACACGAGTTTGATTTGGATGGATTTTTTTAACCGGTTTCGATTGAAGGCAAGCAAAGGAGAGGGCATATGAAACAGCAGCGCGGCTTTACACTGGTGGAACTGATCGTCGTGATCGCAATTCTGGGCATTCTGGCGGCGACGGCGATCCCGAGGTTTATTGATGTCAGCAGTAATGCGAAATCTGCTGCTGCCGATGGTCTGGTTGGCGCCATCAACGGTGCCGTTGCGCTGTGTCAGGCGCAGTGGGTGGCTGCAGGTAGCACCGGCGCCACTTGCACGATGGGCGGAACGGCTGTGGCGGCGACAAGCGGTATCCCGACTACAGCGGGTATTACCAGTGCGCTGTCGACCACTAGCGGCTTCACCTATGCTGCACCGACCTTCTCGCTGGACGCGGATACAGCCTGCCAGGTGACGTATGCCACGACGCCGCCTTATGCCACGAAGTCGGGCTGCTGATCAGTAGACTGACCGGAATAGTGCCGGGGTTTGAATCCCCGGCAGGCTGAGAACGGGGGGGCGTGGTTCGCTGCGCTTCCCCGTTTTTACAAATGTGGATGGGCGATGAGACAGACGGGGTTCACGCTGGTTGAACTGGTGGTCACGATCGCGATTCTTTCCATCATCGCCGTCGTGGCAGCGCCCCGTTTTTTTCAAACCGGCACCTTCGATTCCCGCGGTTTTTACGACAAGTCGGTGGCCGTCGTGCGCCTGGCGCAGAAAACCGCCGTGGCCTGGCGGCGCCCGGTTCATGTCTGCGTCACTGCGACTCAGGTGATTGCCGGCACCGCCGCCGGCTGTGCGACACCGCTGACTTATCCGGTCAGCGGCTCGCTGGCTGCAGAGACCGCGCCCAACGGTGTCACGCTGAGCCCGGCCGCGTTCAGCTTTGACGGGCTGGGGCGTCCCAGCGCCGGTACCACCATCACATTCAGCAGCACCATCGCCGGTGATCCGGCGCGGCAGATCGTGGTTTCGGCGGAGACCGGCTATGTCACTGCCAACTGAGCGAAGGATGCGCGGGCCCTGTTGCCGCGGCATTTCGCTGGTGGAGTTGGTGGTGTTCATCGCCATCATCAGCACCGCGGTGGCCGGCATTCTCGGGGTGATGAGTTTCACCACCCGCGCCAGCGCCGATCCGCTGGCGCAGAAGCAGGCGCTGGCGATCGCCGAAGCCTATCTCGAGGAAATACTGGCAGCGCCTTTCACCTATTGCGATCCGGACGACGCCAATGCGGCGACGGCGCAGTCGACGGCGGCCGTCAATCCCGCCGATCCCGCGCGTTGCGCGACCACTCTCGAAGGCATCGGCGCAGAGGGCGAGACGCGCAGCAGCGGCACCACGCCATACGACAATGTCAATGATTACGCCAGTCTGCCCGCCGGGGTTCCGGCCAACGTCGACGGCACGCCGATCGGCGGGCTGGAGTCGTACACGGTGTCGGTTGCCGTGAGCACGGCGGCCCTGCCGGCGAACACGGCCACCGTCGCCGCCACCGACGGCAACGGCCGCCCGCTGTCGCTGCTCGCCACCGTCACGGTCACCGGACCCAATGGCGTCACCGTGGTGCTTGACGGTTACCGCACCCGCTATGCCCCCAATGCGCTGCCCTGACCGACGATGAACCTCCTGCGCAAAATGACGGGCGTGACACTGGTCGAGCTGATCGTGGTGATTGCCATCACCTCGATCATCGCGGCGGTGGTCGCGGTGTTCATCCAACGTCCGGTGGAGGGTTATGCCGACGCCTCGCGCCGCGCGTCGCTGACCGACGAGGCGGATACCGCACTGCGCCGGATCAGCCGCGACCTGCGCCTGGCCCTGCCCAACAGCGTGCGGGTTTACGGCGGCGGACAGTTTGTCGAGTTCATCGAGACCAGCGGCGGCGGCCGCTACCGCGCCGAGCCCGACAGCGGGGGCGGAGGGGACACGCTGGATTTCTCTGCGGCCGACAGCAGCTTCGACGCGATCGGCCCGGTGCCCTCGCTCGCGGCCGGCAACCAGATCGTGGTCTACAACCTCTACAGCAGCGGTCCGGTGTCGAATGCCTATGCCGGCGACAACCGTGCGGCGCTGACTTCCACTGCCGCGCCGCCGATCGCGATTGCACCGAAACAGTTTCCTGAGCCATCGCCGGCGAGGCGCTTCCATGTCGTCGCCGGGCCGGTGACCTATGGCTGCGTCGGCGGCCAGCTGCTGCGCTACTGGGGTTACGCTTACAGCCAGGATCCGCCGGGCGGACCGGTGCCCCCGGCCGGCGGCAGCAGCGCGGTACTCGCCGGCAATGTCGGCGAATGCCAGTTCGTCTATACCGCCGGTGCGCTGACCGAACGCATCGGCACCGTGTCCATCATTCTGCAGATCGACAGCGTCTCCGCCGGCGGCGGTCTCGAGCGGGTGCGCATGTTCCAGCAGGCTCAGGTGAGCAACGCGCCATGAGCATGCGCCTTCGCCAATTGCCGCAGCGCATGCGCGGCTTCAGCCTGGTCACCGGGATATTCCTGCTGGTCGTGCTGTCGGCGCTGGGTGCCTTCATGGTGATTTTCACCGGCTTGCAGCAGAACACGGTGCAGGTCGACATTCTCGGCGTGCGCGCCTATTACGCGGCGCGTGCCGGACTGAACTGGGCGATGTACCAGGCGCTGGACCCCGACAATCCGGGCAGCGCAACGCCGGCAGCCTGTCCCGCAGGCACGATCACCCAGGGCGCGATGGCCGGATCGCTGGCGACATTTTCAGTGACCGTGGGCTGCGAGACTTTCGATACCACCGAAGCAAACCGCAACATCCGCGTCTACCGGATCACCGCGACGGCCTGCAACCAGGCGGTCTGTCCCGGCACGCCGGACAATGCCTATGTCGAGCGCAGCGTGGTGGCGACACTGGCGAAGTGCAAGGATCCGACAGCGCCCCCCCGCTTCGAATGTTCTTAAAAATATCAAAAAAAACAAACACTTATGAATATGTGGCGAGCTAACCGCAAGCACCCGGCCCGCTGGGCGCAGGGCGTGTTGCTGATTGCGGTTCTGGGCATCACTGCGCCGGCGCTCGCTGCGGTCTGCACCTCAACTGGCAGCGGTTCATGGACCGCGAACATCTGGGGTGGGGCCTGTCCTGCGGGCGGGCCGACCGCCGCCGACGATGTCACCATCAATGCCGGCCACAACATCACGTTTCCGGCGGGAGCGGGCACTTATGCGGCACGCTCGCTGACCTTCTCCGCCGCAGGCGGCGCAGCGAACCTGACCCATGCGGCCAACCAGTCGCTGACCGTCGGCGTCGGTGGCGTCACCATCAATGGCTCATCCAGCAGCAACAGTACCAAGGCCTGGAACATCAACACCGGCAGCGCCACGGTCAACGGCCCGGTCACGCTGCAACAGGGCAGCAACAACAACCGCATCGCGCGCATCAACCTCACCACCGGCGCGGTGCTGACCATCAATGGCGACCTGACGATGACCAGCAGCAATGCCGGACGCGTCCGTATCGACATGACCGGCGGCTCCGCCAACGGCCAAATCAACCTGTCCGGCGCCTTTACGGTAACCACCACCGGCACGCTGGCGATGGGCACCGGCGCTGCCATTTTCAATTACAACGGCACGGCGGCGCAGACCGTGCGCGTCGGCATCAGCAGCATCATCTACCGCAACCTGCACATCAATAATCCGGCCGGCGCCACCCTCAGCGCCGCGGTGTCTGCGACCAATGTCACAGGCAACCTGCGGGTGCAGAGCGGCATCCTCAACAACGGCGGCTTCGCGGTCGTGGGCGGCGCCGGTGACACCTTCGAGGTTGCCGATGGCGCGCGTTTCAACCTCACCGGCACCAGCGCGATGGCCAGCGGTTTCGCGACCCGGACCTTCGGCCCGACGAGTACCGTCAGTTTCGAGGGGGCCAACCAGGCAGTGGCTTCGGGCCTGACCTACGGCCATGTCAACATCGCCGGCACCGGCACCAAGACGCCGGCGGCGGGCACGGTGACGGTCGCTGGCAACCTGACGGTCAATGCGGGCACCACCCTGAACGTAAATACCAGTGATCCCGCTATCGACGTGGCCGGCAATGTGACCATTGCCGGTACCTACACCGCGGGCAGCAACGGCGCCAACGCGCTGACTATCGGCGGCAACCTCGGACTCACCGGTACCTACACGGGCAACAACGCGCCGGTTAATCTTGCCGGAAACTTCACCAGTTCCGGCAGTTTCACTTCCGGGGCCGGCGTGTTCACGCTCAACGGCGGCGGCGCGCAGGCGATCAACGGCACGACCTCGCCGACCTTCACCAATCTCGCCGTCAATTCCGCCGGCGTCACCCTTTCCGGCCTCGATGCCACCGCCGGCACGCTGGCATTGACCAGCGGTGTGGTGACCACCGGCGGCAACGTGCTTGCGGTGACCGGCAACTGTCCCGGCAGCGTCGTGCGTACCGCCGGTCATGTCGCGGGTTTGCTGCGGCTGCGCATTCCCGCGGGTTCGCCAACCTGCGTGTTTCCGGTGGGCGACGCCGCGGGCTACCGGCCGGTGACGATCGCGTTCACCACGGTGACCAACACCGGCACCCGTGACATCACCGCATCGGTCACGCAGGCCGCGGGCGAGCATCCGAACCTCGCCAGTTCCATCATCGAACCGTTGCTCAACGTCAACCGCTACTGGACGCTGGCCAACAACACCACGACCTTCACCTCGGCGATCGCCACGTTTCAGTACCTCGGCGCTGATGCCGATGCCGGCAGCGATCAGACTTCATTCATTGCGGGCCGCTACGCCGCGGGTACATGGACTTATCCGTCGAGCAGCGCCAGCGTCGGCAGCGTGCAGGTGTCGGGATTGCTTACCGCCACGCTGGCGGGCGATTACGCGCTGGGTGAAATGGTGCCGGTACTGTTTTCCCACTGGCGCATGGACCAGCCCGGCGGCTGGAACGGCACCGCCGGCGAGGTGATTGACAGCGGCGGCGGCGGTTTTCACGGTGTGGCCGCCGGCCTGACGACCCGGCCGACCACCTCGGCCGCGAGCCCGGCCATTGCCGGCACGCCCGGTACCTGCCAGTACGGCGTGTTCAACCGCTCGAACAAGGATTACGTTGCCCTGGGGGGCGGGTACCCCGACCTGATGTCGACGGCGGGCGGGTTCACCATCACGGCCTGGATCAATACAAGCAACAGCGCATTGCCGGGGCAGCGCATATTCATCGACGACCAGAACAATGCATCGCCCGGCGGCTGGGGATTCAGCGTTGGTGAAACTGATCGCGCCGGGGCCGGCGGGCTGCGCTTCTATTACCGGCAACCGACGGTGGTGACCGTGGATACCGTGGCGATCCCCAGCAACCAGTGGCTGTTTGTCGCTTTGACTGTGAACCTCGCCGCCGGCGCAGATGCAAGTCGTGCCACGCTGTATGCCTACAACACGGCCGGCACGCTGGTGACCACGTACACGCAAACCTTCACCTGGACGGCAGGCGCGGATGCCGGCCCCCCATCCATCGGTGGCGAAACCAACGCTGCCGGCGAGGGCACCAACCAGTTCGGCTTCAGCGGCGGCATCGATGAAGTCCGTGTCTACCAGCAGGCCCTGAGCGAGGGACGCCTCAACCTGATCCGCCAGGACACCCGGCCCTGCAATTTTCTGAACCACATCCGCATCGAACATGACGGAGCGGGCCTGACCTGTGCGCCGGAAACCGTCACCGTGAAGGCCTGCACCGACGCCCTGTGCACCAGCACCTACACCGGCAGCGTCACCACCACGCTGTCGCCGGCGGGCTGGGTGGGCGGCAACACCATCACCTTCAGCGGAACGACGAACGTCGATCTGCGCCGCACCGTGCCCGGCGTGGTGACTCTGGGTTCCGGGACCACGACGCCGACACCCTCATCCGTTACGCGCTGCTTCAACGGCCTGCTCGAAACCTGCGATCTCGATTTCCGCAACACCGGATTTCTGTTCGGTGCGATCCCCGCACAGACCGCCGGCACCACCTCGGCGACGCATACCGTGCAGGCGGTGCGCACCGACAACAACACCGGCGTCTGCACCGGCGTGTTCACCGGCAACGTGCCCAACATCGAGCTGGCTTCCGAATGCATCAATCCCGGCACCTGCCAGCCGGGGCAGCTGGTCACCTTCACCAACAACGGCTCCGGCACCATCGCCGCCAACAACAGCGCGTCGGTCGGTTCATGGACCGCGCGCACGCTGACCTTCGGTGCGAACTCCACGGCCAGTTTCACCTTTGCCTATCCGGATGTTGGCGCGATCCGGCTGCATGCGCGTTACAACATCAACGGCTCCGGCGACTACATGACGGGCACCTCCTCGAATGTGGTGGTCAAGCCCGCGGGCTTCACAGTGAGCAACATCCGCCGCGCCTCCGACAACTTCGCCAATCCCGGAGCGGCGAATGCCGGGGGCGCGGTGTTCATGAGGGCCGGTGAAAACATCGCGCTGACGGCGACCGCGGTGAATTCGCTGGGCGCAGCGACGCCGAACTTCGGCAAGGAGACGCCGGCCGAGGGCGTGCAGCTGACGACAGCGCTCGCGGGCGGCCTCGGCCTGACCAGCAATCCCGGTCTCGGCAATGGGCTGATCGCCGGCGGCGCATTCACAGCAGGCGCAGCAGCAGTCAACAATCTGACCTGGGGTGAGGTCGGCATCATGACCATCACGCCGCGCCTGGGTGACGGCAATTACCTGGGTGCCGGCGATGTGATCGGCACGACCAGTGGCAACGTCGGCCGCTTCACGCCGCATCATTTCACTGTTGCCGCAAATTCACCGTCCTTCGTCGCCGCCTGCTCGGCAGGGGGATTCACCTACATCGGCCAGGCCTTCAGCTACGGTGTCGCGCCGGTGCTGACGGTGACCGCGCGCAACTTCGCCGGCGGTACCACACAGAATTACAAGGGAACCGCGCCTGCGGCCCAGGCTTTCTTCAAGCTCGGCAACGCCAGCCTCACTGGCAAGGCGTACACCGTGGCAACCGGTACCCTGGACGTCAGCGGCGTCACCGGCGCGGACCCGGCGATCGTAGACAACGGCAACGGCACGGCGACTCTGACCTTCGGTTCCGGCACCGGCCTGCTGTTCGCGCGCAGTGCGCCGGTTGCCCCCTTCGATGCCGACATCTCGCTGGCGATCAACGTCATTGACGGCGACAGCGTCGCCTATGCCTCGAATCCCGCGCGCTTCGGGCAGGCTACCGCCGGCAACGGCATCGCTTTCACCGGCGGCAAGATCATGCGCTTCGGTCGACTGCGCCTCGGTGGCGCCAGCGGCTCGCAGCTGCTGGCGCTGAACCTGCCTTTCGAGGCGCAGTACTGGACCGGCGCCTTTTTCGCAACCAACACGGCGGATACCTGCAGTACCTTCGCTGTCGGCAATGTCGGCCTAGGCAATTTCAATGGCAACCTCAATGCAGGCGAGACGACTGTCGCCGCAATCACCAGCCCGCTGCAAGCCGGCCGCGGATCGATCCGGCTGAGTGCGCCCGGCGCGGGCAACAACGGCAGCGTGGATGTTGCGGTCAACCTCGGCACTGCAGTCAGTGCCAATGCCTGTCCGGCATTGACACCGTCCGCAACGGCCGCTAACAAGACCTATCTGCGCGGTCAGTGGTGTGGTGTGACCCCGACCCGTGACCCCGCTGCTCGGGCACGGTTCGGCATTCAGCGCAGCAGCGACGAGGCGATTTACAACCGGGAGAATTACTGACTGCGGGACCGGCAGCATTGAAGTTAAATGTACCGGCGGCTTTGGCCTGAACGAGCCCCGGGCCTGTTCTGCGTAATGGGAAGTCTGAAAAATGAAATCAAGTGGCCTGATACGGTATGTGGCGCTGCGGGCAATAAGGAATTTCGCGCTGCGTCTGGCACTGGTGCTGGTTGCAGTCATCGGTGGTACGTTGAACGCCAGCGCCGCCATCAGCCATGTCGGCGCGGGTGCAGTCGCTACGCGCAACAACTGCGGCAGCATCTCGCCGGGGATTCCCGCTGGCGCTGTAGATGACGTGTTGGTTGCGCTGGTGAACTCGCGTGAGTCCGATGCTGTTGTCAGCATGCCTGGCTGGACCTTGGCCTACCAGGAACGGCATACCAACCGCGATTTCGTGGCGTACATCTACTGGCGCCGCGCGACCAGCGCGGCGGCCAACGGCGATCTGCGGACCGTGACCCAGTCCGGAACCTGCAGCTCGATCGCGGCGCAGATCGCGCGCTTCTCCGGCGTGGACCTGGTGCAGCCGCTCGAAAGCGACCCCATCCCCGGCGGCAATGTGGTGATCCAGAATTCCGGCGACATCGACACCGGTACCCAGACTACGACGGTTGATGGATCGATGCTGCTGGTGGCCAGTTTCATTGAGGACAATCGTACCGTCAGCGAGGGCGGCGGCTGGAGCGAATCCTTCGATTCCTCGCTGAACGTCAGCCGGGACCTCGGGCTTGCGCTGGCCTATCAGCTCCAGGCGACGGCGGGCGCTGCATCGATTTCGGACTGGGACCTGAGCGGCGGCGGCAACGACCGCAACTTCGGCATCATTTTTGCGCTGCGGCCCTTGCCTATACCGGAGCTGCTTTCGGCGAGTCTCGTCTGCGGTACCAGCAACCAGGTCGAGGTGCTGTTTTCCCTGCCGGTTACCGCAGCGACGGCGCAGAACATCGCGAACTACACGCTCAGCAGCGGTGCGACGGTATCCGCGGCGGCGCTGGGCGTCGACAACCGCGTAGTCACGCTGACCACCAGCGCGCTGACCTCGGGACAGTTCTACACGCTGACGGTCGACAACGTCGCCGCGATCGGTGGCGGTCCCATCGACCCCGGAGCGCAGGCCACATTTTTTTCGGAGGGCGGTTACATCTCGGGATTGCGCGGAAACTATTTCCCCGACATGACGCTGACCGGAACGCCGGTGCAGCGCATAGACGGACCGCTCGATTTCGACTGGGGCAACGGCACGCCGGGTGTCGCCGGCATCGGCGCCGACAATTTCAGCGTGCGCTGGGAGGGATTTGTGATGCCGCCGGTCAGCGGCAACTACACCTTCCGCACCCGCAGCGACGACGGAGTGCGTCTCTATGTCGACGGAAATCTGGTCATCAACAACTGGACCGACCATGCCGCAACCAATGATGACAGCGCGCCGATCGCGCTGAATGCCGGCCAGCGTTATCCGGTGGTGATGGAGTTCTACGAGAACGGCGGACAGGCGGTGGCGCAGCTGAGCTGGAGCGGCCCGAATACCGGCGGTTTCCAGTTCATTCCGCGCTCGGCGCTGTCGCATTTCTGCGGGCTGCCGGTGCCCTCGGCGTTCTACAAGCTCGACGAAACGGCGTGGGCGGGTGCCGGCGACGTGATTGATTCCAGCAACAACGGTTTCAACGGCACTGCGATCGGCGGCACGACGCCGGTGTTTGCGCGGGTCTGCAACGGTGCGCAGCTGAATGGCAGCAGCCGCTACATCCAGGTGCCCGGCCTGTCGGGGCTGCTCAATGCCAGCGCCAGCCTTGCCTTCTGGATCCGCACCACGCAGACCGGCAATGACACCGGCTGGCTGGCGCCGGGGGTGAGTGGCGTTGAGCTTTCGGGTGGCAGCGACGACATTTTCTGGGGCTGGCTGGATGCCAGCGGCCGCATCGGCGTTTCGGTGGCCAATGACTACAGCACGAAATCGACGGTGGCGATCAACGACGGCACCTGGCGGCATGTGGTGCTGACCCGCGACCATGTTGCCGGCCAGTACAGGATCTATATCGACGGCGTGCTCAATACGAGCGGCGCAATTGCGACCGGCGTGATCGGCACACCCTTCACCAGCATCGGGCGCATCGAGGACACCGGCGGTTCGCCGGAATATCTTGATGGCCAGCTCGACGAGGTGCGTGTTTACAACAGGGTCCTGACGGACCAGGAGGTGGTGGCCGTGCGCGACATCACGCGCGCCTGTCCCAATGCTGTTCACCACATCCGTATTGAACACGACGGCATCGGCCTGACCTGCGCGCCGGAAAGCGTGACCATCCGTGCCTGCACCGACGCCACCTGCACGGGCACCTATGCCGGCGCCGTGACCACCACGCTGTCCCCGACGGGATGGGTCGGTGGCGATACCATCAATTTCAGCGGGGGGTCCGTGACAGCGGAACTGCGCCGCACGACGCCCGGTGTAGTGGCATTGGGTGCCGGCACCACATCGCCACCACCGGCCAACCCGACGCTGTGTTTCAACGGGCTGACGCAAACCTGTGATCTCGATTTCCGCGACACCGGCTTCCTGTTTGATGCGATACCGGCGCAGACCGCCGGCGTGACGTCGGGCGCGCACACGCTGCAAGCCGTGCGCACCGACAACAGCACCGGCGCCTGCACCGGCCTGTTCACCGGCAACGTGCCGGGCATCGAGCTCGCATTCGAGTGCGTGAATCCCGATACCTGCCAGCCCGGGCAGCAGGTCACGCTGAACAACAACGGCTCCGGAGCGATTGCCGCCAACAACGGTGGCGGCGTCAGCAACTGGACGTCTCGCACGCTGACTTTCGGCGCGGACTCGACCGCCAGCTTCACTTTCAGTTATCCGGACGTGGGCCAGCTGCGATTGCATGCGCGCTACAACATCGCCGGCTCCGGCGATTACATGTCAGGTGCCACGGGCAACTTCGTCGTGCGTCCATATGGATTCACCGTTACCGGCGTTCGGCGCAGCGCTGACAATTTCGCCAATCCCGGCGCATCCGATGCAACGGGGCCGGTCTTCATCCGTGCCGGTGAGGACATGACACTGACGGCGACCGCGGTCAATGCGCAGAACAATGCCGCGCCGAACTATGGCCGCGAGACGCCGGCCGAGGGCTTGCGCCTGATGGCCGCACTTGCGCCGGGACTGGGGTTGACCAGCGAACCGGCACTGGTCAACGGCACGATCCCCGGTAGCGCGTTCAGCGCCGGTTCGGCGACGGTGAGTGATGTGGCCTGGGGCGAGGTCGGGATCATCCGCATCACGCCGGAAGTGGGAGACGGTGACTACCTTGGCGCCGGCAACGTGACCGGCAGCACGACTGGCGACATCGGCCGCTTCATCCCGCATCATTTCGCCGTCAGCGCCAATGCGCCGATCCTCGCGACGGCCTGCACCGCGGGCGGCTTTACCTATGTCGGGCAGCCTTTCCAATATGGGCCCGGACTGGAGCCCGAGCTTACGGTCACCGCGCGCAACAGTGCCGGTGGCACAACACTGAACTATCGCGGCACGTCGCCGGCGACCCAGGCGTTTTTCCGGATCACCAATGGCTCGCTGACCGGCAAGGCATACACCGCCGCCACAGGCACGCTCGATGCCGGCGGTATCAGCGGTCCTGATCCGGTGATTGTCGACAACGGCAATGGCACGGGAACGCTGACCTTCGGTTCCGGCAGCGGGCTGGTCTTCGAGCGCGCGACGCCGGTCGCGCCCTTCAATGCCGACATTTCCCTCGAAATCAACGTCATCGATGCCGACGGTGTCGCGTCTTCGACGAACCCGGCGAGATTCGGACAGGCCAGCCCGGGCGCCGGCATCCCGTTCTCGACCGGAAATGCAATGCGCTTCGGTCGCCTGCAGCTGACCGGTGCCAGCGGTTCACCGGTGCTGCCCCTGCGGGTGCCATTCGAGGCGCAGTACTGGACGGGCACGTTCTTTGCAACAAATACGCTGGACAGCTGTACTGCAATCGCAACCGGCAATGTGGGCATGGGCAATTACATCGGCAATCTGGATTCGGGAGAGACATCCGTGACTTCGGTCACACCGCTGACCTCGGGGCGCGGCGCGATCGTGCTGGGTGCTCCCGGTGCCGGCAACAACGGCAGCGTGGATCTGGCGATCAACCTGGGTGACGGCGCCGCAGCATCGGCCTGCCCGGCATTTGCGCCATCCACCGCCAGCCCGGGCAATCAACCCTGGCTGCGCAGTCAGTGGTGCGGCGCCTCCCACGACCGTGATCCGGCGGCTCGCGCACGTTTCGGAATCCGACCGGGTGCTGATGAACGCATATTTATGCGTGAAAATTACTAATAGAAACAATGGGTTATAATTTCACCCATGTACAATGAATGAATTTGTGTGGTACAAGCCCATGAGAACATTGAATAAATTGCGCCTTTTGCGAGGTCGGGAGCTGCGGTTGCGAACAGCATGAACTTGTTCGGCAAAAAAAGACGTCCGGGATGGTTGTGCCTGAATCTGCATGCGGATCGCGTCGATCTTTCGCATGTGCTGTTCGAAGGCAAGCCGCGTCCGGAAATCCTGCTCTGCGAATCCTTTCACAAGGAGGGCAGTGATTTCGACACCTTGCGGCGCTTGCGCAAGGAGCTGCATCTCGAACGCTACCAGTGCACGACGCTGCTGAAGCCGGGCGATTACCAGTGGCTCACCGTTGATGCACCCAATGTGTCGGCCGCGGAGGCGCGACAGGCGGTGCGCTGGTCATTGAAGGATCTCATCGACTATCCCGTCGAAACTGCCGCAGTGGATGCGGTGCGCGTGCCGGGCGCTGACGCCGCGGGACGTCCCGCGCAGATGCTCGCGGTGTCGGCGCGCAACGAGCTGGTCGCGGCCGCGGTGAAACCCTTCAACGATGCCGATATCGACCTCGAAGTGATCGACGTGCCCGAGCTGGCGCAGCGCAATCTCGCGACGCTGTTCGAGCAGGAAGGCCGCGGGCTGGCGATGCTCTGTTTCGATGACAGCGGAGCGCTGCTGACTTTCACCAGCGGCGGCGAGCTGTACCAGGCGCGCCGCATCGACGTCGCGCTGCGCGATTTCGTGGCCGGCGCCGACGAAACCGAGCGTTATGACCGCATCGCGCTGGAACTGCAGCGCTCGCTGGACCATTTCGACCGCCAGTTCCGCAGCGTTTCGGTGTCGCGGCTGGTGATTTCCCAGGTGCCGGATGGTGATCGCCTGGCCGAGTATCTCGGCAGCAACCTGACGGTGCCGGTGAGCCTGCTCGACCTTGAGCAGGTGATGGATTTTCCCGGTGTGCCCGAGCTGCGCGATCCGCTGCGCCAGTCGCAGTGCCTGCAGATGATAGGCGCCGCACTGCGTGAAGGAGCGGCGGTCTGATGCGCCAGTACATCAACCTGCTCGGTCCCGCGTTCCGCAAGCAGCGGCAGCTGCTGAGCCTGGGCCGCGCGCTGGCGCTTATCGCGGCATCGGCCGTGGTGATGGCGGGCATGCATTTTTATGCTTCGCAGCAGCTCGCGGGCCTGCAGCAGGAACTCGCCTCGGCGCGCGCGCTGCTGAAGGCGCAGACCACGTACACCACGCGCCTGAAGGAGGACGGCAAGGCGAAGACGGCGAATGCCGGGCTCGAGGCCGAGGTGCAGCGACTGGAACTGGAATTGAAATCGGCGCGCGAGAGCATGACCGTGCTCGAGAGCGGCGGCCTCGGCAACCGCAGCGGTTTTGCCGGTTATTTCCAGGCGTTTTCGCGCCAGGCACTCGATGGGCTGTGGCTGACCGGATTCACGGTGGGCGGTGCCGGCGAAGTGGCGATCCAGGGGCGGGTGATGGCGCCCGAGCTGGTGCCGGCTTACATCCAGCGGCTCAACCGGGAGCCGGTGCTGCAGGGCCGAGAATTCTCGTCGCTGGAGATGCGGCGGCCCCCGGCGGTGCCGGCGAAGGATGCCGACAGCAAGCCCGAGGTTCCGCCGTACATCGAATTCGTGCTGACTACCGTCAATGCCGGCGACAAGGCTGCGGCAGAAGGGGTGCGCAAATGATGGCCCCGCTCCGCGAACGCTGGCAACAGTGGAACGCGCTGTTCGATGCGCGCACGCTGCGCGAGCGCGCGCTGATCACAGGGTTGGGCGTGGCGGCTGTGGTTTTGCTGGTCGACACGTTATCGCTGTCGCCGATGGCGGCGCAGCAGAAGCGCCTGTCCGGGCAGCTGACCGAGGCGCGCGCGGCGATCCGCGCCGGCGAAATGGCGCTGGCCGGCAGCCGCGGCCAGGAAGACCCGGACGAGGTGAAGCGGCGTTACCGCGACGAATTGCGCCGGCAGATCGCCGAGATGGACCAGCGCCTGCAGGGACTGCAAAAACAGCTGGTGCCGCCGGACCAGGTATCGCGCTTGCTCGAGGGCGTTCTGGGCAAGGACCGCGGGCTCGCGCTGGTCAGCCTGCGCAAGCTGCCGGTGCAGCTGTACCGGACCAACGGCGCGGCGAAGGCTGCCGATGCCAAGTCACAGCTTGCGGACGGCGGGCGCGGCATTTACCAGCACAGCTTCGAAATCCAGATCGAGGGTTCATACGGTGAACTGCATGCCTACCTGAAGCGGCTGGAGGGACTGCCGTGGCAGCTGTTCTGGGGCAAGGCGGAGCTCGATGCGAGCACCCATCCCCGGTTGCGCCTGACACTGACATTGCATACCCTGAGTCTGAACAAGGCGTGGCTGGTGGTATGAGCCTTTCGATACTGACACCGGGACTGGTTTTTGCGGGCATGATGTGCGCCGCGACGGCAATGGCGCAGGTGCTGGCTGACCCGACGCGTCCTCCGGCGGCGCTCGCGGCCGCGGAAAACAGTGCTGTCGCAACGGGCGGGCCGGTGCTGCAGTCGGTGATGATGTCGCCGGGCCGCAAGGTGGCGATGATCAGCGGTCAGGTGGTGGCGCTGGGCGGACGTTACGGCTCGGCCAGGCTGGTGCGGCTGACGGACAGCGAGGCGGTGCTGAGGGATGGAACGGAAACGATAGTGCTGAGTCTTTATCCGCAGGTGGAAAAACGCCCTGCGGGCAAGGGTGCGCTCGGGGGTGCCGCATCCGCGGCCGGAAAAACGAAAAAATGATGATGAACAGGCGCAATGACATGCAACGCTGGATGACTGCCGCGATGATGGTCGTCATCGCGGGCTGTGCGGACATGCCGCAAGGTCCCAACGCGGCGCAGGACACGATCCTGCGTGAACTCGATCAGGCGGCCAGCGAACGCAAGCCGGTGACGCCGGACGCGGTCAGCCAGGCGCTGCTGCCGCCGCTGGTGCTGGAGATGCCGCGCGCCGATGTGCAGAAGCCGGAAACCCGTTTCGATCTCTCGGTCAACAACGCGCCGGCGGGCCAGGTGTTCATGGCAATCGTCTCGGGCACCCGCTACAGCATGGTCATGCACCCTGATGTGAAGGGCGAGATCTCGGTGCACCTGAAGGATGTCACGGTGACCGAAGCGCTGGACACGCTGCGCGACCTCTACGGCTTCGACTACAACCTGCAGGGCAACCGCATCGTGGTGCTGCCGGCGACCCTGCAGACGCGCATTTTCCAGGTCAATTACCTGCAGGCGCAGCGCCGCGGCCAGACCCAGACCCGGGTCAGCTCGGGCTCGATCACCGATGCGCCGTCCAGTCCGGGCACCCCGAGTGCGGGCAGTGTGCCGGTGCCGACGACCGGGCCTACCGGGGCCGGCAACACGCGGGCTGCCGAGAGCACGCGGGTGACCACCACCTCCGACTCCGATTTCTGGGGTGATATCCAGAAATCGCTGAACGCCATACTCGGCGGCGGCGCAGGGCGCAGCGTGGTGGTCAATGCGCAGTCGGGCGTGGTCGTGGTGCGCGCGATGCCGACCGAGCTGCGCGGCGTCGAGAAGTTCCTGAAATCGATGCAACTGATCGTCGAGCGCCAGGTCGTGCTGGAAGCCAAGATCATCGAGGTCACGCTGCGCGACGGCTATCAGGCGGGCATCAACTGGGCGGGATTCCGTGACGGCAGCACCAGCTTCGGCGCCGGTGTGCTGACACCGGGCGCGACGCTCAATCGCAGCGGCGCCATCAGCGCGCCGACGGCGCGTTCGGCGGACGGCACGGTGCTCGGCAGCTCGGCCTTGAGCGGCGGCTCGGTCGCCGGGGTGGCCGGTGCGCTGGCGCTGGGCACCGGAGCGGTTGGCGGCATTTTCGGCCTCGCGCTGCAGACCCAGAATTTTGCCGCGCTGCTGTCTTTCCTCGAGACCCAGGGCGGCGTCAACGTGCTGTCGAGCCCCCGGGTGGCGACCATCAACAACCAGAAGGCCGTGCTCAAGGTCGGCACCGACGATTTCTTCGTGACCAACGTCAGTACCACTTCCAGCACCAGCGGCACCAACACCACGGTGACGCCGACGATCACCGTCGCACCCTTCTTCTCGGGTATCGCGCTCGACGTGACGCCGCAGATCGACGGCAACAACAACATCATCCTGCACATCCATCCCTCGGTGAGCAGCGTGGTCGAGCGGCGCAAGGTCATCGACCTCGGCAGCCTCGGTTCCTTCACGCTGCCGCTGGCTTCCAGTGATGTCAACGAGACCGACACCATCGTGCGCGTGCAGGACGGCAACATCGTCGCCATCGGCGGCCTGATGCGCCAGCAGTCGGTCAGCGGGCGCAGCCAGGTGCCGGGCGTCGGCGACGCGCCGGGCGTGGGCAACCTGTTCCGGCAGCGCGATTCCAGCAACGTCAAAAGCGAGCTGGTGATCCTGTTGAAGCCGACGATCATCCACAGCGACCGCAACTGGCAGGAAGACCTGCAGCAGACGCGGGACCGCATCCGGGCAATGGGCGCAGCGGAGCCGCAACGGTGATAGGCTGGCGCCATGTACGAAGCACACTTCGGCCTGCGTGAACCGCCGTTCGGCATTACGCCGGACACCAGCTTCGCCTACGCCTGCAATTCCCACCAGGAAGCGCTGAACACGCTGCTCGTAGCCGCGCGCAACGGCGAGGGCTTCATGAAGGTCACCGGCGAGGTCGGCACCGGCAAGACCCTGCTGTGCCGGCGTTTCCTGCGCGCGCTGGATCCCGCGCGCTTCGTCTCCGCCTATATTCCCAATCCCTATCTCGAGCCGCAGACCCTGATGCTGGCGCTGGCCGAAGAGCTGGGGGTGAAGCTCGACCGGCAGGCCGATCGCCACCACCTGCTGCGCGAGCTAAACCATGCACTGCTCGATTTTGCGCGGGCGGGAAAGACCGTGGTGGCCTGCATGGACGAAGCACAGGCGATGCCGCAGGAGACGCTGGAGGCGCTGCGCCTGCTGACCAACCTCGAAACCGAGAAACGCAAGCTGCTGCAGGTCGTGCTTTTCGGGCAGCCCGAGCTCGACGACCGCCTTGCCCAGGAATCGATACGCCAGCTGCGCCAGCGCATCACCTTCCAGTACCGCCTGACGGCGCTCGGTTCCGCCGAGGTCGAGCAATATGTCGCACACCGTCTGCGTGTGGCGGGTTACCGCGGCAGCCGCCTGTTCCTGCCGGCGGCGGTGCGCCAGTTGCATCGCGCCAGCCGCGGCGTGCCGCGGCTGGTCAACATCATCGCCCACAAGTCGCTGCTGCTCGCCTTCGGTGAAGGCGTGCAGCAGGTGCAGCCCCATCATGTGCGCAGAGCGGCAGCGGATACGCCTGCGGCAGCGCCTGCGCCGCGTCGCTGGTGGCTGGCTGCGGCAGCCGTCGTGCTGCTGGCGGGGGGCGTAACCCTGGCGTACCTGCAATGAGCGTCATCAACCAGATGCTGGTCGAACTCGAGCGCCGGCGCGCCTCTGGCGTCGAGCGCAACCGCATTCCCGATCATGTGCGTGCCTTGCCCGATGACACGCGTTCGCGCTCGCTGCCGCCGGCGGGCATTGCCGCGGTGCTGGCGGCCGTCGCAGCGCTTGCCGCGGGGGCGTGGTGGTGGACGCAGCGCTCCGGCGTTCCTGCGCCGCAAGCGCCTGCAGCCGTTGTTGCACCTCCGGCGCTAGCGCAGCCCGCAGCCCAGCCCGAGGAGTGGATCGCGCGCCGCCTGACGCTGGATCTATCACAAGTGCCTGAAAGCGCGCCTGAGGTGCCGCCGCCTGTCGAGACGGCCGCGGTGATCGCGCCGCGCAGTCCGGCAGCACCGGTCCAGGCCCCGGCGCCGAAGCCGGCGGAAGCGGCTCCTGCCGTGGTAACGCGACCACCGGCGAAGCTGCCCGTTGAACGGCCCGTCGTGGACAAGACTGCGGCACGGCCGGACCCGGCACCACCACCGGTGGAGATCGACAAGCAGGTGCGTGAACCGACACCACGCCAGCGCGCCGAGGCGGAATACGCGCGGGGCACTACGGCACTGCACCAGGGGCAGTTCGCCGAAGCGCGCAGCGCTTTCGAGAATGCATTGCAGATCGACCCGCGCCATCACTCGGCACGCCAGGCGCTGGTGGGAGTCCTGCTCGACGCGCGTCGCCAGGCGGATGCCATGCGGGTGCTGCAGGAGGGTCTGCAACTGGCGCCGTCGCAGCACGGTTTCGCGATGACTTTGGCGCGGCTGCAGCTTGATGGCGGGGATCTCGACGCCGGGGTAGGGACCTTGGTGCGCAGTCTCGAGTATCCCGGCGCCAGTCCGGACTATGTCGCGTTCTATGCCGGCCTGCTGCAGCGCCAGCAGAAGCATGCCGAGGCAGTGGCGCAGTTCGAGCGCGCGCTGCGCCAGCGTGGCGGCGTCGGGGTGTGGCTGCTCGGGCTGGGTGTGTCGCTGGAGGCGCTCGGTCGAAACGCCGAAGCGCAGGAGGCGTACCGCCGTGCCAGGGCCAGCGGCAACCTGTCGGCAGAGCTGCAGGCTTTTGCCGAGCAGCGGCTGCGCTGAACGTCAGCGCCTGACTCAGCGGCTGACAGTGCGTGCGACGACATAACCCGTCACGCTGGCCGCGCCCGCGCGCTTGAGGTTGCGTGCGAGTTCGCTGAGGGTTGCGCCGGTGGTGAGCACGTCGTCGACGACGGCGACATGGCAGCCTTCGATTGAACCCAGCACGACAAAGGCGCCGCGGATGTTCCTGCGGCGCGCCTTCCACGGCAGTTGGGTCTGCGGCGCAGTGTCGCGGCTCTTGATGCAGAGCCGGGCATCGACCGCGGTGCCGAGCTGTTTTCCGATGATCCGGGCAAGTTCCAGCGCCTGGTTGAATCCGCGTTCGCGCAGGCGTTGCGCGGCGAGCGGCATGGGCACGATCAGATCGGGGCGCTTGTTGATGCGTCCTGCCAGCAGCGCGGCCAGCGCCGGTGCCGCGGCAAGCCGGCCGCGATACTTGTAGGACTGGATCAGGGCGTCCAGCGGGTAGGCGTAGCGGCAGGCGGCGACGACCCGGTCGTAATGCGGCGGATCGGCGATGCAGCGGCCGCAGATCCCCGGTTCGGGCAGCGGATGGGCGCAGCATTGGCATACCGCTGCATCCAGCCAGGGCAGGTCGCCGGCACAGCCTGCGCACAGGCCCTCGCGTCCTGCCGCGCCGCCGCAGAGCAGGCAGCAACCGCGAAGCCGGGATCGCAGTGCGGCTGCCCACTTGTCAAGCAGCGCGCTCGCGGAATTTGACAAGCGTACGGCATTCCGCGATAATGACTCCACATAACTCATTGTTTTTATTGATAATTTTACAGGAACAGCCAGTCATGGATACGGTCATGGACACCACACCCCTCAACGATGCGGCGGGCGTTTCCGCCGACGCTCCGCGCTGGACCGTGACGGCCATCGAGGCGCTGTTTGCGCTGCCGTTCAATGATCTGCTGTTCCGCGCCCAGCAGGTGCATCGCGAGCACTTCAATCCGAACGCGGTGCAGCTGTCGACGCTGCTGTCGATCAAGACCGGCGGCTGTTCCGAGGATTGCGGCTACTGTCCGCAGTCGGCGCGTTACCACACCGGGGTCGAGAACCAGGACACGTTGTCCGTTGAGGAGGTGGTGGCCGCGGCAAGTCTCGCGCGGGAGAAGGGTGCGACGCGTTTCTGCATGGGCGCGGCCTGGCGCGGGCCGAAACAGCGCGATCTCGACAAGGTGGTGGCGATGGTGAAGGCGGTGCGCGGCCTCGGCATGGAAACCTGCGCGACGCTGGGCATGCTGAAGCCCGGCCAGGCCACACAGCTGCGCGATGCGGGGCTCGACTACTACAACCACAACATCGATACCGCCGCCGACAACTATTCGAGCATCATCTCCACGCGCGAGTACGGGGACCGCATCGATACCCTGGAGCAGGTGCGCGAGGCCGGGCTGCATGTCTGCTGCGGCGGCATCGTCGGCATGGGCGAGACGCGCAAGGCGCGGGCGACGCTGATCGCCCAGCTCGCCAACATGAATCCCTATCCGGAATCGGTGCCGATCAACAACCTGGTGCAGGTGCCGGGAACCCCGCTGCATGGCACGGAAGCCCTCGATCCGCTGGAGTTCGTGCGCACCATTGCCTGCGCGCGCATCACCATGCCGAAAGCCATGGTGCGGCTGTCGGCCGGTCGCCAGGAAATGGGCGACGCGGTCCAGGCGCTGTGTTTCCTCGCCGGCGCGAATTCGATTTTCTACGGCGAGAAACTGCTGACCACCGGCAATCCGGATGTCGACAATGACCGTGCGCTGTTTGATCGGCTCGGCCTGCAGCCGATGAATCCGTCGGCATCCTGAGCGGCACGGTCCCGCTTTGTGACACTGCATGCCGAACTGGCCGCGGAACTCGCGGCCCGCGACGGCGAGGGCCTGCGCCGCAGGCGCAGGCTGCTGGAATCGCCGCAACGCGCGCATGTGCGCGTGGACGGCCGCGATTACCTCGCGTTCTGCTCCAACGACTATCTCGGGCTCGCATCCGATCCGCGCATCGTCGCTGCGGCGAAAGAGGGGGCTGAACGCTACGGTGTCGGTGCCGGTGCTTCGCACCTGATTCTCGGCCATGCCGCCGCGCATCACGAGCTGGAGTCGGCGCTGGCGGCCTTCACCGGGCTGCCGCAGGCCCTGCTGTTTTCGACCGGCTACATGGCGAACATGGGCGTGGTCAGCGCGCTGGTCGGGCGCGGCGACGCGGTTTTTGCCGATCGCCTGAACCACGCGTCGCTGAACGACGCCGCCTTGTTGTCGCGCGCCGCTTTCCGGCGTTTTCCGCACAACGACCTCGCCGCGCTGGAGCGCCTGCTGCTGAATACGCCGGCGCGCCGCCGGCTGGTCATCGTCGATGCGGTGTTCAGCATGGATGGCGATATCGCGCCCGTTCCCGACTTGCTCGAGCTTTGCGTCCGTCACGACGCCTACCTGCTGATCGACGATGCCCATGGTTTCGGCGTACTCGGTGCGCAGGGGCGCGGCACGATGGCGCATTTCGGCATCCGTTCCGATCGCCTGATCTACATGGCGACGCTGGGCAAGGCGGCGGGTGTGTCCGGCGCCTTCGTTGCCGGCAGCGAGGTACTCGCCGAAAGCCTGGTGCAGCAGGCACGCACCTACATCTACACCACGGCGACGCCGCCCCTGCTGGCGCATGCACTGCTGACAAGTCTGAAGATCATCGAGCAGGAGCAGTGGCGGCGCGAGCGCTTGCACGAACTCGCGCAGCGACTGAAGCAGGGATTGCAGGGCGCACCGTGGCGGCTGCTGCCTTCGGACACGCCGATACAGCCCCTGCTGGTGGGTGGCAATGCCGAGGCGCTGGCGCTGTCGGCGCGGCTGGCCGGGGAAGGCCTGCTGGTGCCGGCGATACGGCCGCCGACAGTGCCCCAGGGCACTGCGCGCCTGCGCATTTCGCTGTCGGCGGACCACGGCATCGACGATGTCGATCGCCTGGTCAGCGCGCTGCGGCACACGGCATGAACAGCGCAATTCCGCTGCTGCTGGTGCACGGCTGGGGCGCCCATGGCGGCGTCTGGGCGGAGCTGCGGGACTTGCTGGGTCAGTGTTTTGCCGTGCAGGCGCCGGACATCGACGGTGACGGCAGCTTCGACGAGGCGGTGGATCGTCTTGCTGCAGCGGCGCCGCCGCGTTGCGTGGTGGGCGGCTGGTCGCTGGGCGGGCAGCTCGCGCTGTCCTGGGCGCGCCGCCATCCGGCGCAGGTTGAACGCCTGCTGTTGTTCTCCACCACACCGAAATTCGTTGCGGCCGGCGACTGGCCGCAGGGTATGGCACAAGCCGAATTCGAATCCTTCGTGGCGGCGGTGAAGGCTGATGCCGACGCGGCACTGCGCCGCTTCCGGCTGCTGGAAACCCGTGGTGATGCGCAGGCGCGCACGGTCATCCGGCGGCTGGAGCGCCTGCTCCAGACACGCGGCACCGCTGCGGCCGCAGGCTTGCTGCGGATGCTGGACTGGCTGCGCGAAGTCGACTTGCGCGCGCAGCTCCCGGATATCCGACAGCCGGCGCTGGTGATCCATGGCGACTGCGACAGCCTGGTTCCGCCGCCCGCGGCCGATGCGCTTGCCGCCGCGCTGCCCGATGCGCGCTTCTGCCGCATCGCCGGTGCCGCCCATGTTCCATTTGTCTCTGACGCCGCGCGCGTCAGCGTCCTGATCACCGAGTTCTGCAATGAATCCTGAATACACCATTGATAAACGCGCGGTGCGTCGTGCTTTTGATCGCGCTGCGCCGACCTACGATGCCGCCGCTGTGCTGCAGCACGAGGTGTGCCGGCGCAGCCTGGAACGCCTGGACTTCATCCGCCATGTGCCTTCGCGCATCCTCGATGCGGGCAGCGGCACCGGCAATGCCTGGCCGGGACTCACCCAGCGCTACCCGGGGGCGCAGTTGTTCGCGCTGGACCTCGCACCCGGCATGCTGCGCCATGCGCGAGGACGCCAGCCCTGGCACCGGCGCCTGCTGGGCCGCGTGCCGCACCTGCTTTGCGGGGACCTCGAACAACTGCCGCTGGCTGACTCCAGCATCGACCTCGCCTGGAGCAGCCTCGCGCTGCAATGGGTCAACGCCCTGCCGCAGGCCTTTACCGAGATGCGCCGCGTGCTGGCGCCGGGCGGACTGTTCCTGTTCACGACCTTCGGCCCGGACACGCTGAAGGAACTGCGCGCGTCGCAGCCTGATGCTGACGGACATACTCGGGTCAGCCGCTTCATCGACATGCACGACATCGGCGACATGCTGGTCAAGGCGGGTTTCGCCGATCCGGTGATCGACATGGAAATATTCACGCTGACCTACGGCAATGTCCGCGAGGTGATGCGTGATCTGCAAGCCATCGGCGCGAGCAATGCCACCGCCGGCCGGCCGCGGACGCTGTCGGCCAAGGCCTGGCTGTCGGCCGTCGAGCGCAACTACGAGGGGTTGCGCCGCGAGGGCAAGCTGCCGGCGACCTTCGAGGTGATTTACGGCCATGCCTGGAAGCCGCTGCCGCGCACGGGGCCCGGTGGCCGGCCGGTGATCGACATCAAGGTGGCGGACCGTGGCTGAGCGGGGGGCAGTGGCGGGGCGAGGCCTGTTCGTCGCCGGTACTGACACCGGGGTCGGCAAGACGCTGGCCTCCTGTGCACTGCTGCACGCTTTTGCCGGACTCGGATTGCGCGCGGTCGGCATGAAACCGGTGGCCGCGGGCGCGACATTGCGCAGGGGTGTCTGGCACAACGATGACGTGGCGCAGCTCCAGGCGGCCTCCAGTGTCGAGGTCGCGCCGAGCACGATCAATCCGTACTGCTTTGCGCCCCCGATCGCGCCGCACATCGCGGCCGCCGAAGCGGGAGCCGAGATTCGCCTGGCCACGATAACCGCCGCTTACCGGCGGTTGGCCCGTGATGCCGACATTGTTGTTGTCGAGGGTGTTGGCGGATTGCTGGTGCCGCTGGGCCGGCGCAGCTGTGCTTCGGATATTCCCCGCCGGCTCGGTCTGCCCGTGGTCCTCGTGGTCGGACTGCGCCTGGGCTGCCTGAACCACGCCTTGCTGACGGTGGATGCCATGCAGCGTCGCGGCATCCGCCTTGCCGGATGGATTGCCAACCGCATCGATCCGCAGATGTCGCGCCGCGCGCAGAATATGGAAACCTTGCGTGAGCGGCTCCGGGCACCGCTGCTGGGCGTGCTGCCGCATGCGCGTGATCCGCGGCCCGAGCGACTGTCCCGGACGCTCGACATAAACGCCTTGAATGCGCGCATTTGAGAGGGAAAACCGACTGTTTTCAAGGGGCTTTTCGATTGCGACGGCCCCCTCCGGTGTGCTACAGTCCGCGCGTTTGAAAAGGAATGGCCGGCGCCGGTGATGACACATCCCGTTTTCGAGTCGATTCTGGAGCAGGAAGGCGCCGCGTTCACGTATTTCAGTCGCCATGCCGCTTCGCTCGAATTGCGCACGTTTGCCTGGGTTTTCGGCTCGCTGTGCCTGTTGCCGCTGCTGATTGCGGCGGGATTCGCGGTGGCGGGCGCCTGGATGATCATTCCTTTTGCGGGACTGGAAGCGGCCGCACTGTTGACTGCGGCCGTGGTTTTTTTGCGTCGCGCCGGGGATTTCGAGCGCGTCGCCGTGCGTGGTGACCGCATCCTGGTCGAAGTCCGGGAGCGGGGTTTGGCGGAACAGTTTGAATTTCATCGTGGCTGGGCGCGGGTGGTGACCGGAAATTCCGGCAGGCTTGCCCTGCGCTCCCACGGCAGGACGGTGGAAATCGGACGGTACTGCAGTGACGAGGGGCGCCGGATGCTGGCGCGCGAACTGCACAGCCGCCTCGGCAGCCACCGGGCTTGACGGATCAATCGGGTATTTCGAGCGGGGGAAGAATGGGCATCAAGGGGATCAAGAGTTGGGTGGCAGCGGGTGCGCTGTTTTTCTGGTCGGCGGCGACCTGGGCTAACAGCCAGCTTAATCATTACCAGCTTAATCTGCAGACGCCGCACACCCTGCTTGGCGAGAAGATCTACGATCTTCATACCATCATCACGGTCATCTGCTTCATCATTTTCATCGGCGTCTTCGGTTTCATGTTCTACGCCGTGTTCAAGCACCGCAAGTCGGTGGGCCACAAGGCGGCCCAGTTCCACGAGAACACGGCAGTAGAAGTGGCGTGGACGCTGATCCCTTTCCTGATCCTGATTGCGCTTGCGGTGCCGGCGACCGGCACGCTGATCGCGATGCGTGACACCTCGGAACCGGACATGACCATCAAGGCGACCGGTTACCAGTGGAAATGGGGTTACGACTACCTCAAGGGCGAGGGCGAAGGCATCAGCTTCTACAGCACCCTCTCGACGCCCCGTGCGCAGATCGACGGCAGCGATGTGGCGGGCCGCAACGCCAATCCCAATTACCTGCTGGAAACCGATACCCACGTCGTGGTGCCGGTCGGCAAGAAAGTTCGCGTCCTGGTCACGGCGGCCGACGTTATTCATGCCTGGTATGTACCGGCATTGGCGGTCAAGCAGGATGCGGTTCCGGGATTCATCCGCGACACCTGGTTCAAGGCCGAAAGAACCGGCATCTTCCGCGGCCAGTGCGCGGAGCTCTGCGGCAAGGATCACGGTTTCATGCCCATCGTCGTCGAAGTGGTGGAGCCGGCGCAGTACACCGCATGGGTCAATTCCCAGCAGAAGAAAGCGGCCGCGACCAAGGTTGATCCCAACAAGACATGGACCGCAGAGGACCTCAAGGCCCATGGCGAGAAAATCTATGCCCAGAACTGCGTGGCCTGCCACCAGGCGACCGGCATGGGCGTCCCCGGCGCCTTCCCGGCGCTGTCGGGTTCGAAGCTGGTTGCGGGCCCGAAAGAAGAACAGATCAAGCTGGTGCTCAACGGCAAGCAGGGCACTGCGATGAATGCGTTCAAGCACCTGTCGGATGTTGACCTGGCTGCGGTGGTCACCTACACCCGCAACAGCTGGAACAACAAGACCGGCGACATGGTCGCCCCCGCCGAAGTCAAGGCCCTGCGCTAAACGGCACGCAACGAATACAGGCTCCAGGAGACTCCCAAATGGAAGCAGCACACGCACACCACGGTCACGACGATCACGCCCACGGCCATCCCACGGGGATCATGCGCTGGGTCAAATCGACCAATCACAAGGACATCGGCACGATGTACCTGTGGTTCAGCTTCACGATGTTCCTGGTCGGCGGCGTGATGGCGCTGATCATCCGTTCCGAGCTGTTCCAGCCCGGCCTGCAGATCGTGCAGCCGGACTTCTTCAACTCGATGACCACCTACCACGGCCTGATCATGGTGTTCGGCGCGATCATGCCGGCCTTCGTGGGTTTCGCGAACTGGCTGATCCCGATGCAGATCGGCGCGCCCGACATGGCCTTCCCGCGGATGAACAACCTGTCGTTCTGGCTGCTTCCTCCTGCCGCCCTGTTGCTGATTGCCGCCCAGTTCATGCCCGGCGGCGGTGCCGGCGTGGGCTGGACGATGTATGCGCCGCTCTCGACCCAGGCCGGGCCGGCGATGGACCTGACGATTTTCGCCGTGCACATCCTCGGCATTTCGTCGATCATGGGCTCGATCAACATCATCACCACCATCCTCAACATGCGCGCCCCCGGGATGACGCTGATGAAGATGCCGCTGTTCTGCTGGACCTGGCTGATTACCGCCTACCTGCTGGTCGCGGTGATGCCGGTTCTTGCCGGTGCGGTGACGATGACACTGACCGACCGCCATTTCGGCACCCACTTCTTCAACGCCGCGGGCGGCGGCGACCCGGTGCTGTATCAGCACATTTTCTGGTTCTTCGGACATCCCGAGGTCTACATCATCGCGATTCCCGCCTTTGGCGTGGTGTCGCAGGTGATCCCCGCGTTCGCGCGCAAGCCGCTGTTCGGCTATGCGTCGATGGTCTATGCCACGGCCTCGATCGCGATCCTGTCGTTCATGGTCTGGGCGCATCACATGTACACCGCCGGCATGCCGGTGGAGGCCCAGCTGTATTTCATGTATGCGACGGTGCTGATCGCGGTGCCCACCGGTGTCAAGGTGTTCAACTGGGTGGCGACCATGTGGAAGGGCTCGATGACCTTCGAGACGCCGATGCTGTTCGCGATCGGTTTCCTGTTCCTGTTCACGCTGGGCGGCTTTACCGGCCTCGTGCTGTCGATCACCCCGGTGGACGTGCAGCTGCATGACACGTACTACGTGGTGGCGCACTTCCATTACGTGATGGTTGCCGGCGCGCTGTTCTCGGCTTTTGCCGGAATCTACTTCTGGCTGCCGAAGTGGACGGGCAGGATGTACAACGAGACGCTGGGCAAGTGGCACTTCTGGCTGTCACTGGTGTTCTTCAACGTCACCTTTTTCGTCCAGCACTTCCTCGGCCTTGCCGGCATGCCGCGGCGGATTCCCGACTATGCCCTGCAGTTCGCGGAGTTCAACGCGATCTCCACGATCGGCGCCTGGGGATTCGGCCTGTCGCAGCTGCTGTTCCTCTACATCGTGATCAAGTGCATCCGCAGCGGCGAGAAGGCTCCGGACAAGCCCTGGGAGGGCGCTGACAGCCTGGAGTGGACTCATCTGCCGACCCCGGCGCCCTGGCACAGCTTTGAAACCCCGCCGGTGCTGAAGTAAGTGATGGTTCCGGCGGAGATAAAGCGCAACAATCGGCGCACGGCTATCGTGCTGTGGCTGATTGTTGCCGGCTTTTTCTTCGGCGTCATGATCAAGTACTACCTGCTTGCAAGATGAAAACCGAACGCGCCAACCGCAGGATGATGGTCCGGCTGTCGATTTTCGCAGTGGCGATGTTCGGCTTCGGCTTCGCTCTGGTGCCGTTCTACGAGAAAATCTGCGAGGTCACCGGAATCAACAACCTGATCAAGCCGGCCGCCGCCGTCGAGAACACCCAGGTCGACAAGTCGCGCTGGGTGACGCTGGAGTTCGATTCCAATTCGCACGGACTGGAATGGGATTTCCGGCCGGTGCAGCGCAGCGTGCGCGTGCATCCCGGCGAGATGGTGCAGATCGAGTATGAAGTCAAGAACAATGGCGACAAGGCGATCGTCGGTCAGGCCATTCCGAGTTACGGCCCCAAGCATGCCGCACCATTCGTGAAGAAGCTGGAATGCTTCTGCTTCCGCCAGCAGCCCTTGCAGGCCGGTGAGGGCAAACGCATGCCGGTGCAATTCGTCATCGATTCGACCCTGCCCGACGATGTGAACACGATCACGCTGTCCTACACCTTTTTCGAGGTCAAGGGCGCATCGACGGCGCCGGCAAAAAGCGGCGGGCAGGGCTGATGGAGGGCGTCGTGAACGACGGTCCGCGCAAGGCCACGCTGTTCCAGGTGGTGCGCATGGTGCTTTCGGCCTTTCTCGGGATACGCAAGCGCTCCGAGCACGAGAAGCTCGAGGTGTCGCCGCTGCAGGTCATTATTGTCGGCGTGATGGCGGCGATGCTTTTTGTGCTCACGGTGGTGAGCGTCGTGCAGTTGGTCATTCGCTGACCGGCCCACGGGCAATCTATCAAAGGGATTCAGGGGAGAAACAAGCATGTCCAGTCAAGCTTCAGGCAACTATTACCTGCCGCAACCTTCGCATTGGCCGATCGTGGCCTCGGTCGCGCTGGGTTTCCTCGGATTCGGGGCCTCGTTCTCGGTCAACAAGATGCCGCTCGGATACGTCCTGCTCGGCATAGGCTTCCTGATCCTGTTCTTCATGTTCGCCGGCTGGTTCACTGCCGTGGCCCACGAGTCGGAGGCTGGCAAGTACAACAAGAAGGTCGATGTTTCCTTCCGCTGGGGCATGGGCTGGTTCATTTTTTCGGAAGTGATGTTTTTTGCGGCCTTCTTCGGCGCGCTGTTCTACATGCGGGCGATATCAGTGCCTGACCTGGGTTCGCTGGAGCACCAGGAGCTGTTGTGGCCGGGCTTCAAGCCCGATTGGCCGGCAACCGGCCCCGGCATCAAGGAAACCTTTTCACCGATGGGCGCCTGGGGCATCCCGGCGTTCAATACGGCCCTGCTGCTGCTGTCCGGTGTGACGATCACCTGGGCGCACTGGGGCTTGTTGAAGAACAGCCGCTGGCAGCTGATCTGGGGCCTGGTGCTGACCATCGCCCTGGGCATGGTCTTCCTCGGCTTCCAGATTTACGAATACGTGCATGCCTACAATGATCTCAACCTCAAGCTGACCATGGGAGCTTACGGGGCCACCTTCTACCTGCTTACCGGATTCCACGGTTTTCACGTGACGGTGGGCACGATCATGCTGTGGGTCATCCTGTTTCGCAGCGTTGCCGGCCATTTCACCCCTGAGAACCACTTCGGTTTCGAGGGCGTCGCTTGGTACTGGCACTTCGTCGACGTGGTCTGGCTGCTGCTGTTCGTGGTGGTGTACTGGCTTTAAGGTCGAGGTAGCGGGCCGCGCGAACCGGAGTCAGGAGAAAAGCGCGTCTCGCACGGGGAGGAGGTCCCCTGCTCGGGGATTGGGCGCCGCGGCAAACGCGGCGTTTTTTTTAAGGGCCGGCCGCGCTGTGGCCCGAACGCGGCCAGGCTGCCGCGGTCGAAGCTGAAGGCGGGGGGCCTAGAGGCGCGTGTTGATCAGGCCGGTCTGGAAGCCGATCATCAGCAGCAGGAAGAGGATTACCGACAGCGCGACACGGACCGTCAGCGCCTTGGCGGTGCGCGTCGTGGTGCCGCGGTCCTTCAGCATGTAATACAGCGCCGAGCCCAGGCTGCCCAGGATGACGAGTATGAACAGTATGACAATGATGCGCATGATGTTTGCGCGCCGAGTTTAACCCAAGCCGAGGCCGAGGTCCGCAGGTGGTTTCGATTGGATTTGCAGGTTTCGAGTTCCGGCCCCGCCTCTGGTGGACGCTGGCGGCTGCCGCCGGCATTGCGCTGACGCTGGCGCTGGGCCAGTGGCAGGTGGGACGCGCCCAGTACAAGGAAGCGCTGCAGTCACGCTACGAGCTGCTCGGGCGGCAGCCGGTGGTCCGCATCGGTCCCGGCGCGGCCGACCGTGACGAACTGCTGCTGCGGCGGGTGGAAGTGCGGGGTACGTTTGAGCCGAAATACACGGTTTTCATCGACAACCGGATTTACAGGCACCAGCCGGGTTTTCATGTGGCGACGCCGCTGCGGATTGCGGGATCGGACCGGCGTGTACTGGTCAACCGCGGCTGGGTCGCCGGTCCGCGCGACCGCAGCCTGCCCGAGGTGATAACGCCTGCGGGCGAGCAGGTGGTGCAGGGCATTGCCGTTGCCTGGAGCGAACGCTATCTCGAACTGTCGACCAAGGTTGCCGAAGGCAATCTCTGGCAAAACCTCGTTTACGAGCGTTACCGGCAGGCAACCGGGCTTGAACTGCAACCGGTCGTGGTGCAGCAGACCAGCCCGGCGGATGACGGTCTGGTGCGCGAATGGAATCGTCCCGATCTCGGCCGCAACACCCACCTTGCCTATGCATTCCAGTGGTACGCGCTGAGCCTCGCGATCTTTGTCTATTACCTGGTGACCCATGTCAAACGAATCACGTCCGCAAAGCCGTAAAACCCTTTGGCTGGTTGCGGCGGTGTGCATTGCGCCCTTCGTGCTGTCCTTTGCGGCGTATTACTTTTACCAACCCGACGGGCGTGTCAATTACGGCGAACTCGTCGAGGGCAGGCAGCTGCCTGATGCGGCGCTGAAGCTTGCCGACGGCCAGCCCTTCTCGTTTGCGCAGCTTCGCGGCAAATGGCTTTTTGTCACCATTGATGCCGCGACCTGCGATGCGTACTGCGACAAGAAGCTGTGGCAGATCCGCCAGGTGCGCAAGACCCAGGGCAAGTATCCGGAACGCATCGAACGCGTCTGGCTGATCACCGACGGCGGCACGCCCGGTGAGCGCCAGCGCAGCGAGTACGAGGGCACCTGGTTCGTCAATGCCTCCGGCAGCGGGGTGCTAGAGGCGCTGCCGCACGCCGGCGCTCCGAACGATCATATCTACCTGGTCGATCCGCTAGGCAACATCGTGCTGCGTTATCCGCGCGATGCGGATCCGACGGGCATCAAGAAGGACCTGCAGAGGCTGCTCCGCGTATCGCGCATTGGCTGACGCCCATCTTCCGTTTTTACTGGATTTCCCGACATGTACCGAAAACTCGCCTGGTTTGCAGTGGCATACACCTTGGTAGTGGTGGTGGTCGGCGCCTATGTGCGTCTGGCCGATGCCGGCCTCGGCTGTCCGGACTGGCCCGGCTGCTACGGCGAGCTGACGCCGCATCACGCGCGCGACGACATCGAGAAGGCAGTCGAGGAGCAGGGGGGAACCCACGGTCCGGTGTCCATGGGCAAGGCCTGGAAGGAAATGTTCCATCGTTATATCGCGGGTGGGCTCGGGCTGCTGATACTGGCGATTGCAGCGACGGCGTGGCTGCGGCGCCGCGAACTTGGCCAGTCGCCGGCGCTGGCCACCGGGATTCTGGGACTGGTGATATTCCAGGCCGCCCTCGGCATGTGGACGGTCACGCTGCTGCTGAAACCGGTGATTGTCACCCTGCACCTGCTGGGCGGAATGGCGCTGCTGGCGCTGCTGGCCTTGCTGGCGCTGCGCCAGCAGGTGCCGCGTCCGTTGCCGGCGGCAGTGACGAGACTGCGCCCCCTGGGCATCCTTGCATTGATGGTGGTGATCGCCCAGATCGCGCTTGGCGGCTGGGTGTCGACCAATTATGCGGCGCTGGCCTGCACCGATTTCCCGACCTGCCACGGTGAGTGGCTGCCGCAGATGGATTTCGGCCATGGTTTCCAGCTGGTGCGCGAACTGGGCAAGACCGCCGCCGGGACGCATCTCAGCTATGACGCGATCACAGCGATTCACTGGACACATCGCGTGGGTGCGCTGGTCACGCTGGCCGTGGTCGGCGCGCTCGCGCTGCTCCTGCTGCGCAATCCCGCATCGGCGCGCATTGGGGGCGTGCTGCTGGCCGTGCTGCTGCTGCAGATCGTTCTGGGCATTGCCAATGTGCTCGGCGGCCTGCCGCTGCTGCTGGCGGCCGCGCACAATGCCGGGGCCGCGATTTTATTGCTGACCATGGTGGTGATAAACTTCGCGCTCAGCCCAAAGCCGGTTTCCTGATGTCGTCCACCGCAGTCCGCTCGCCGCAATCATCCCGCATCCAGCAGTTCTACGCGCTGACCAAGCCGCGCGTGGTGTCGCTGATCGTCTTTACGGCGGTGATCGGCATGTTTCTGGCGACCCCGGGCATGGTGCCGCCGGTGATACTGATGGCGGCGACGCTGGGCATTGCACTGGTCGCCGGAGCGGCTGCGGCGGTCAACTGTCTCGTCGAGCAGAAGATCGATGCCTTGATGACCCGCACCCAGTTCCGTCCGCTGCCGCGCGGCCAGATCACGCCACTGGAGACACTGGTGTTTTCCGGCATTGTCGGCGGCATCGGCCTTGCCCTGCTCTATCACTGGGTCAACGCGCTGACGATGTGGCTGACTCTGGCGACCTTCGTCGGTTACGCCATCATCTACACGGTGATCCTGAAGCCGATGACTCCGCAGAACATCGTCATCGGCGGTGCCTCCGGCGCGATGCCGCCGGTGCTGGGCTGGGCCGCCGTGACCGGCGACGTGACGCCGCAGGCGCTGACGCTGTTCCTGATCATCTTTGCCTGGACCCCGCCGCACTTCTGGGCGCTCGCACTGTACCGCAAGGACGAGTACGCCAAGGCCGGCGTGCCGATGCTGCCGGTGACCCACGGCGACAAGTTCACCCGCCTGCACGTGCTGCTGTACACCATCATCCTGCTGGCCTGCTCGACGCTGCCTTTTGTCACCCGCATGAGCGGCTTGCCGTACCTGTTCGCGGCGCTGGGCCTCGGTGCGGTGTTCATGTATTACGCGGTGAAGATCTACACTGATTACAGCGACGCGCTGGCGCGCCGCACCTTCCGCTTTTCGATCCTGTACCTGACGCTGCTGTTCGCGGCGCTGCTGATCGATCATTACCTGCAGCTGTTCCTGTGAGAGTCCGCTGATGTCTGATCTAAGGCGCCGGTTCCTGCTGGCTGCTGCCGCGGCAGCGATGCTGGCGGCGGGGGGATGCTCGGAGACGCGGGACGCGCCGCGTTTCAAGCTGACCGATGTCACGGGGGCTTCCTTCGGCAAGTCGCTCGCATTGACCGACCACAACGGCCAGCCGCGCACGCTCGGCGATTTCAAGGGCAAGGTGGTCACCCTGTTTTTCGGTTTCACCCACTGCCCTGATGTCTGTCCGACGACGCTGGTGGAGATGGCCTCGGTGATGAAGGAACTCGGCCCGGACGCCGGGCGGCTGCAGGTACTGTTCGTCACGGTTGATCCCGAGCGTGACACGGCAGACGTGCTCAAGCGCTATGTGCCGGCCTTTCACCCGTCCTTTCTCGGTCTTACCGGGTCGGCGGACGAGATCGCGCGCGCGGCGAAGGAGTTCAAGATCTTTTTCCAGAAGCAGAAGCTGGCTTCCGGCGGCTACACCATGGATCACTCGGCCGGCACGTATATCCTCGACGGCGAGGGCCGACTGCGGCTGTTTGCGCAGTACGGGGTCGGTGCGCCGACCCTGCTCCACGACATCCGGCTGCTGCTCAAATGAAAAGCCCCGGCATCGCCGGGGCTTGATCATTGCGTCGTTGCGGCAGTTCAGTCCTCAGCCGCAATCAGTGTCTTCATCTTGCCGAGGGCTTTTGCCTCGATCTGGCGGATGCGCTCTGCTGACACGCCGAATTCGGCAGCGAGATCGTGCAGCGTCAGCGCTTCCTTTTCGGTCAGCCAGCGCGCCTCGATGATGCGTCGGCTGCGCGGATCGAGGCTTGCCAGGGCCTTCTCCAGGCCTTCCCCGCGCAGCCTCGAGGTCTGCTCGGCCTCGAGCAGCGCAGCCGGCTCCGCATTGTCGGCAGTCAGGTAGGCGATGGGCGCAAACTGCTCGCGCTCGTCGTCACCGGTGGGTTCCAGCGCCATGTCCTGGCCGCCGAGCCGGGTTTCCATCTCCACCACTTCCTCGGGCTTGACGCCGAGTTCCCGCGCCACCGACTGCACTTCCTCGGCACCAAGCGTGCCCAGTCCCTGCTTCATGCTGCGCAGGTTGAAAAACAGCTTGCGCTGCGCCTTGGTGGTGGCGATCTTGACCAGCCGCCAGTTGCGCAGCACGAATTCATGGATTTCGGCGCGGATCCAGTGCATGGCGAAGGAAACCAGGCGCACACCGCGTTCCGGGTCGAAACGCTTCACCGCCTTCATCAGGCCGATGTTGCCTTCCTGGATCAGGTCTGCCTGCGGCAGGCCGTAACCGGAATAGCCGCGAGCGATCGACACCACCAGGCGCAGGTGCGACAACACCAGCTGTCGTGCCGCTTCCAGGTCGTCGTTGTCACGCAGGCGACGTGCGTACTCGGTTTCCTGTTCCTGGGTCAGCAGGGGAAAGCGGTTGACCGTCTGGATATAGCTTTCCAGGCTGCCCGAAGCCGAAGGCACGGGCAGTGCGATGGCGTTGGTCATGGCATTCATGGTCAGGCTCCTCATGGCAGCGAGTTTAGCACTCTCATTCTAAGAGTGCCAACGAGGCTCCCGAGTTCCCGTCAAGATCGTTAAAAATATTAAATATAATCAACAGGTTATGACGGATCGTAGGCGCCGAGGTGACGGCGCACCGACAGCCAGGCACCGAACCAGCCCAAGGTGGCGGCAAAGAACAGCAGGGTGGCGCTGTCGCCGTTGTTGAGATGGTGCAGCTGCAGCGGCAGGCCGTACAGCGCAGCCAGGGGCTGCAGCCTGTCGTTGAACAGCGCCAGCACGCCCCAGACCATCAGCCAGGCGGCCACGCCCCCGATCAGACCCGTGACCGCACCGAAGTAGAGGAAGGGTCTGCGAATCCAGCCGTCGGTGGCGCCGATCAGCTTGGCGACCTCGATCTCGTCGCGCTGGGTGAGAATCTGCAGGCGGATGGTGTTGAAGGTGACCGCGACCAGCGCGAATGCGAGTGCGGTCGCGAGCAGCAGCACGGCATGGCGCCCGAGAGCGAGCAGCTGGTCAAGCCGGCGCGCCCAGTCGGAGTCGACATGCACTTCGGCAACCTTCGGCCACTGCCGGAATTCCCCGCGCATTGCATCGAGCGTCGCGGCATCGGCACCGGCGGCGCTGACCACCCAGGCATCTGGCAGCGGGTTGCCGGGGAGGCCGGCGATGATGTCGTCGAGGCCGGTACGCGATTTCAGCGTTTCCAGCGCCTCGGCGCGCGGCACGAAGCGGCTTGCGCTGACACCTTCGCGGGCTTTCAGGCGCTCGCCGATGGCGCGGGCCTCTGCTGCCGTGGCTTCCGGTGCGAGAAACACGCTGAGCTGCGGTTGCGGGGAATAATCGCGGGCGAGCCCCTGCAGGCTGGCGAGCACCACATAGAAACCCAGAGGCAGTGCCAGCGCGGTGCCGATCACCGCGATGTTGAACAGGCTTGCAAGCGGCGCGCGGAGCAGTCGCGTCAGGGTGCCGGCGCAGGCGCGGCGGTGTGCGGCAAGCCAGCTAGTCATGATGCACCCTGCCGCCACGGATCTCGACCCGCCGCGGCTGCAGGCGCGCCGCGAGCTGCATGTCATGGGTGGCCAGCACCACGGTGACTCCGACCTGGTTGAAATCGCGGAACAGTTCACCGATGTCGGTGGCGTATCCGGCATCGAGATTGCCGGTCGGCTCGTCCGCGAGCAGGATTGCGGGACGGTGCACGATTGCGCGCGCGATACACAGTCGCTGCTGTTCGCCGCCGGAGAGCGTGATCGGGCGCGCTTTCTCCTTGTGCAGCAGGCCGACCTTGTCGAGCGCGGCGCGTGCGCGTCGCGCGCCCTCGCGGCGGTCGAAGCCGGTGATCTCCAGCGGCAGCATCACGTTGTCGAACACGTTGCGGTCGAACAGCAGCTTGTGGTCCTGGAACACCAGCCCGAAATTCCGGCGCAGGAAGGGAATGCCCCGCGCACGCAGCGTCCCCACATTCTGCCCATTGACGACGACCGAACCGGCGCTGGGCCGTTCGATGGCGGCAATCAGCTTGAGCAGGGTGCTTTTGCCCGCGCCGGAGTGGCCGGTGATGAACACCATTTCGCCGGCTTCGATCGCCAGCGACACGCCGTTCAGCGCCTGATGGCCGCCGGGATAGCGTTTGCTGACGCTGCTGAGGGCGATCTGGCTCACGTGTCGAGCAGTGCAGCGACAAAGTCCCCTGCGGCGAAGGGACGCAGGTCCTCCATGCCTTCGCCTACGCCGATGAAACGCACGGGTATGATCCTGCCGCCCGTGCGGCTGTGGGCGATCGCGGCGATGACGCCGCCCTTGGCCGTGCCGTCGAGCTTGGTCAGTGCAAGTCCGGTGACGCCGATGGCCGCATCGAAGGCCGCGAGCTGCGCCAGCGCGTTCTGCCCGGTGTTCGCGTCCAGGACCAGCAGCACTTCGTGCGGTGCGCCGGGCATCGCCTTGCCGATGACCCGCTTGACCTTGCGGATTTCCTCCATCAGGTGCAGCTGGGTCGGCAGCCGGCCGGCGGTGTCGGCGAGGACGATGTCGGTGCCGCGCGCCTTGGCGGCATTGATCGCGTCGAATATCACCGCCGCGGCATCGCCCGAGGACTGCGAGATCACCGCGACGTTGTTGCGCTCCCCCCAGGCAGCGAGCTGCTCACGTGCTGCTGCGCGGAAAGTATCGCCGGCGGCAAGCAGCACCGATTTGCCCTGCGCCTGGAAGTGGTGCGCGAGCTTGCCGATCGACGTCGTCTTGCCGGCGCCGTTGACACCCGCCAGCATGATCACGAAGGGCCGATGGCCGCCGCCGGTGGTGTCCAGCGGCTGCGCCACGCCCTGCAGCAGCTCGAGCAGCGTCTCGCGCAGTCCCGAGCGCAACTGTTCCGCTTCGGTATAACGCTCGCGGCGCGCGCGGGCGCGCAGTGCGTCGAGCAGGTGGCCGGTCGCGGCAACCCCGACGTCGGCGGTCAGCAGCGCGGTTTCGAGTTCCTCATAGAAGGCCTCGTCAAGCTTGCGGCCCGGGCTGAACAGGCTGCCCAGGCGTTCGCCGAGACGGGCGCGGGTCTTGCCCAGTCCCTGCTGCAGTCGTTCAAGCCAGCCCGGGGAGGCGCCGGTCTTGTCGTCGTTTTTTTTGCCGAAACCAAACATGAAAGGGGCGGTCTGACTGCAACGGTCCGTGCCAATGCCGCGCCGACGACCCGATTGAATTGAATATTGGATTGAATGACTGAATGATCGAATTGGTTACAATTCTAACAGGGCCTCCATTCCCCGATGCCGGCCGTCCAGGACGGCGGGGCCGGTTTTCCGACAGGACATCATGATTCCAGCAATCCGTTTTCTGCAGGCCGTGGCGATGGCCTGCTCGTTACTTGCGGGACCGGCAGCCGCGGCGGCGACTGCGGGCGTCGCCGAGCGCGAGCTCGCCAATGGTCTGCGCGTCATCGTCAAGCCGGACCGCCGTGCACCTGTTGCCGTCACCATGGTCTGGTACCGCATCGGCAGCGTCGATGAGCAGAACGGGGCCACCGGGGTTGCGCACGTGCTGGAACACATGATGTTCAAGGGTACCAAAACGGTGGCGCCCGGGGAGTTCTCGAAGCTGATCGCCGCGGCCGGCGGCCGCGACAATGCCTTCACCAGCCGCGACTACACGGGTTACTTCCAGACCATGCACAAGTCGGAGCTGCCGCTGTCGTTCCGGCTCGAGGCGGACCGCATGGCGAACCTCGTGCTGTCACCCGAGGAGTTCGCCAAGGAGATCAAGGTGGTGATGGAGGAAAGGCGCTGGCGCACCGATGACCGCCCGCATGCGGTGGTCTACGAGCGGCTGATGGCGGCGGCGCTGGCGGCGCATCCCTATCGCAATCCGATCATCGGCTGGATGAGCGATCTCGAAAACCTGACGGTCGAAGATACGCGTGCGTTCTACGATCAGTGGTACGCGCCCAACAATGCGACGGTGGTTGTCGTCGGCGATGTCTTGCCGGAGGAAGTATTCGCGCTGGCGGAGCGCCATTTCGGCGGGATTCCGCGGAAAACCCTGCCGCAGCGCAAGCCGCAGGATGAGCCGCCGCAGCTGGGTATCAAGCGGATCACCGTCAAGGTGCCGGCCGAGCTGCCTTATGTGCTGATGGCCTGGCGGGTGCCCCGGCTGCAGAAGCCGGCGGAAGACTGGGAGCCCTACGCGCTGGACATGCTCGAGAGCGTGCTCAGCGGCAATGAAGCGGCGCGGCTGCCGCAGCGGCTGGTCAAGACCGACCGCAGGGCGGCCTCGGCAGGTGCCAGCTACAGCGGCGTTGGCCGTGGCCCGGGTTTTTTCTATCTCAGCGCCACGCCGGTGACCGGCGGCAACGCGGCGGAGATGGAGGAGGCGCTGCGCCGCGAGATCCGGCGCATCGTCGAGGAAGGGGTTACCCAGGAAGAGCTGGACCGGGTCAAGGCCCAGGCCATTGCCGCGCAGGTATACCAGCGTGATTCGATGTTTTTCCAGGCGCAGCAGATCGGCTGGCTGGAGACGGTGGGGCTTTCGTACCGCGACCTTGACCTGTTCATCGAGAAGCTGCAGCAGGTCACCGCCGACCAGGTGCGGGAGGTCGCGCGCAAATATCTGGTCGATGACCGGCTGACCGTTGCCTACCTCGACCCGCAGCCGCTGGAGAAGGGCGCACGCCGGGCCGCGCCGCCTGCAGGAGTCCGCCATGGCAACTAGGACCATGCTGCTGCTGCGGGGCTGGGCTGCGTTCATGCTGCTGTGCCTGTCGTCGCAGGCACTGGCGATATTGCCGATCGAACACTGGCAGTCCGCGTCCGGCGCGAAGGTCTACTTCGTGGCCAACCGCGATCTGCCGATGCTCGATGTCTCTGTCGATTTTCCGGCCGGCTCCGCCTATGACAGCCGTGAGAAGTCCGGCACCGCGGCGATGACCCACGGCCTGCTGCGGCTGGGCGCGGACGGGCTTGCGGAAGACGAGATTGCGCGCCGTTTCGCCGATGTCGGTGCCGGCATCGGCGGCCGCTTCGACGCGGACCGCGCCGGACTGTCCCTGCGCACGCTGTCCGATCCGGCCCGCCGCGGCGTGGCGCTGGACCTGCTTGCGCGCATCCTGCGCGCGCCGCAGTTCCCGGCATCGGTGCTCGAGCGCGAGAAGGTGCGCCAGATCGGCGCGCTGAAGGAGGCGGATCTGAGGCCCGACACCCAGGCCTCGCGCACGTTTTTCCGGCTGGTCTATCGGGATCATCCCTACAGTTATCGCTCCGTCGGTGACGTCGAGACCGTCGGCCGGCTGACCCGCGACGACCTGCTCGACTTCTATCGCCGGCATTACGTCGCCGATCGCGCCGTGGTGGCGATCATCGGCGATGTTTCGCGGCAGGAAGCGGAGGCCATTGCCGAGCAGTTGACCGGGAGCCTGCCGCGCGGCGGCGCGGCGGCGGAGTTGCCGGCGGTGGAACCCCTGCCGCAGGCGGTGACCCGCATCGTTGCGCATCCTGCGACACAAAGCCACATCCTGATCGGCGCTCCCGGCATCCGCCGCGACGATCCGGACTATTTCGCGCTGTTCGTCGGCAACCACATCCTCGGCGGCGGCGGCTTCGTGTCGCGCATAAACGAGGAGGTGCGGCAGAAGCGTGGCCTTGCCTATTCGGCGTACAGCTATTTTGCTCCTCAGCGCGCGCGCGGTCCTTTCGTCATCGGCATGCAGACGCGACGCGACCAGGCGGAGGAAGCGCTCGCGGTGGTGCGCAGGACGCTGCGCGAGTTCATCGCCGAGGGGCCGACCGAACAGGAGTTGCGCGCAGCCAGGCAGAACATCACCGGCGGCTTCCCCATGCGCATCGACAGCAACCGCAAGATTCACGAGTACCTCGCAGCCATCGGTTTCTACAACCTGCCGGTGAATTACCTGGAAACCTTTGTCGCCAACATCGAGCGCGTCAGCGTCGCCGACATCCGCGCGGCCTTTGCCCGCCGCGTCGATCCCGAACGCATGGTCACCGTGGTTGTCGGCGCCGATCGCGACCAGACCCTGACGGCGCAGGACGCGCGCTGAACGGCGCGCGCGGGATGAAACGCTGCGAGGTACGCATCATCGGCGGCGCCTGGCGCAGCCGGCGCATCCGCTTCGAGGAGCGTCCCGGCCTGCGCCCGACGCCGGACCGCGTTCGCGAAACCCTGTTCAACTGGCTGGGCCAGGATCTCTCCGGGCAGGACTGCCTGGATCTGTATGCCGGGAGCGGTGCCCTCGGCTTCGAGGCGGCCTCGCGCGGCGCACGCCGCGTGGTGATGGTCGAGCGTGACAAGACGGCGCTGCGCGCGCTGCATTCGAACGCGGCACTGCTCGCTGCCGCTGCGGTGGAAGTGGTGCACGCCGATGCGCTAGAATTCCTGCGGCAGCATCGCGGGCGGTACGACGTCGTCTTTCTCGATCCACCCTTCGCCGACGACTGCTGGCCTCAGCTGCTTGCGGCCCTGCCTTCTTGCCTGAAACCCGGCGCGCTGGTCTACTGCGAGCGTGCCGTGGCGCTGAAAGACATGCCGGGCTGGACCGTGTTCAGGTCCGGTCGGGCCGGCCAGGTCAGTCATCAACTGCTGAAAAGAACGGAACATGAACAATAAAGCGGTGTATCCCGGAACCTTCGATCCGATGACCCTGGGCCATGAGGACTTGGTGCGCCGTGCCGCGCGCCTTTTCGGTCATGTCGTGCTGGCCGTCGCCGACAGCCGCACCAAGCGGCCGATGTTCACGCTGGCCGAACGCATCGACATCGCGCGCGATGCGCTGAAGGATGTCAAAAACGTATCGGTCGAGGGTTTCTCCGGACTGCTGATGGATTTCGTGCAGGAGCACAAGGCGCGGGTGGTGGTGCGCGGCGTGCGCGCAGTCTCCGACTTCGACTACGAATTCCAGCTCGCCGGCATGAACCGCAAGCTGCATCCCGAGGTGGAGACCGTGTTCATGACTCCGGGCGAGGAATACATGTTCCTGTCGGCCACGCTGGTGCGCGAAATTTCGGTGATGGGCGGCGATGTATCGAAGTTCGTGTCGCCGGCCGTGGCCGCGCGCCTCAAAGGCAAGATCAAGGATCTCGGGGGCTGATCATGGCGCTGATGATCACCGACGAATGCATCAACTGCGACGTCTGCGAGCCGGAGTGCCCGAACGACGCGATCTCGGCCGGCGAGGAAATCTATGTCATCGATCCCGACCGCTGTACCGAGTGCGTCGGTCATTTCGACGAGCCGCAGTGCCAGAAGGTCTGTCCAGTCGACTGCATTCCGCTGGACCCGGATCGTCCGGAGACGAAGGAGGAACTGCAGCGCAAGTACGAAAATCTGATGGCGCTGAAAACGGCCTGAGCCCTAGCGGCGCTGGCAGCGCGGGCAGTAGCAGGTCGCCCGCTGCGCCTGTTTCAGTTCGCGGATGGCCGTCCCGCAACGAGTGCAGGGTTCCCCCGCGCGGCCGTAGACCAGAAAATTGTTCTGGAAGTTTCCCGCCATGCCGTCGCTGCCGACATAGTCGCGCAGCGAGCTGCCGCCGGCATTGATGGCCTCGCCCAGCACCGCCTTGATTTCCTGCGCCAGCGTGCCGCATCGCGCGCGGCTGACGCGCTTCGCCGGCATGCGCGGGTCGATGCCGGCGCGGAACAGGGCTTCGTTGGCGTAGATGTTGCCGACGCCGGCGACGACATGGCTGTCCATGATCGCGAGCTTGATTGCCGCGCTGCGTGACCGCGTTTCGCGGTAGAGCAGGGCACCGTCGAAATCAGCGGTCAGCGGTTCCGGGCCGATATGGCTAAGCAGCGGATGCGCAAGCGGATCACCTTTCAGCCACAGCACCAGTCCGAAACGTCGCGGGTCGCGCAGGCGGATCACGCGGCCGTTGTCGACGACGATGTCAAAGTGGTCGTGCTTTTCGGGAACAGTCCGCGCATCGACCAGCCACAGCCGCCCCGACATGCCGAGGTGCACGAGCAGCGTGCCCTGCTCCTGATTTGCCGACTCACAGCTGAACAGCAGGTATTTGCCGCGGCGCGACAGCGCGTGCACGCGAGCGCCGGCGAGCCGCTGCTCCAGTCCGCGCGGCACCGGCTGGCGCAGGCCGCGATGGCGCACCACGGCGCGCAGTATGCGATGGCGCTCCACCAGCGGTGCCAGTCCGCGGCGGGTGGTTTCGACTTCCGGCAACTCAGGCATTCGTAACTATATGTTTTTATTGATTATTTTTTACTGATACCGGGCGCACGGGGTGCGTCAGGAGCGCCTGCCCGGCGCCGGCGAGGAAGCTGTACTGCAGTCCGTTGTCGTGGCGCCACAGCACCAGATTGGGTTCGCGCTGCAGAACTGAAAATACCAAGGGCGCACCTTCGCGCAATTCCATGCGCACCTCGGCCAGCGGCTTGCGCCCGTCGTGGGGCTCGGCACGCGCGGCAGAGGCCTGCCGCCAGCGATCGACGAAAGCCTGCAGTTCATCGGCGCCGGCCCCGGCCGCGGGTGGTGTCAGTGTCCAGCGGCCGCCAGCCTGACGCACGCTGAATTCCGGCAGCAGGATCGCCGCGGGAATTTCGTTTTCATTGAGCAGCACGCGACGGATCAGGGCCACCGGTTCGGCCGGCAATGCCGCGCCATGTCGCAGTGCGACCGCGTATACGGTGTCTCCGTGCCTCACGTACTGCTCGCGGGTGACCGTGTTGATGCCGCCGAAGGCGTATTCGCTGCCATCGACGGTCAGCCGCGCTACCGGCGACTGCAGGTCGAAACGCTCGAGATCACCTGCCGGGAACCGCGCTGCCGGCCTGGTTTCGAGCAGCGCCAGCATGCGCATGACCTGGAATTCGTCGGCGCGCGCGCGCAGCGGGGCGGTCATCAGCCACTGCGCATCCCGGCGTTCAAGTTCGACAGGAGTTTGTCCGGCGCGCACCAGCGTGACCCTCTGCGCCTGCGCCGGCGCCAGCGTCGACAGCGGCGGCACGCTTTCGCCGGGCGAGGGTGCGCGCCAGGCCAGCACGCCGAGGACGGCGGCGACCGCCAGCAGGGCGAGCAGGGACAGCCAGCCGTGTTTCATGCGCCCTCAGGCGGCATTGCGCCGGCGCCACCAGACCACGCCGCCGGTGACTGCAAAAATCAGCGGAAACAGCAGCAGCACGATGACGGCGATTGCGTAGAGATGCATGGTGCCGACCTCGAGCCGGGTGTCCGCAGCCGGCCTCGGGTCGATGGTGACCAGTGCGTCCTCTCCGGCCAGCCAGTTCATCATGCTGACGCCGAGTGCGAGATTGCCGCCGTTGCCGATGAAGCTGTTGGACAGGAAGTGCCCGGTGCCGACGACGATGACCCGCTGCTCGCGGTCGCCGACGGTGCGCTCCAGCGCGGTTGCGATGTTCACGGGCCCCGGAAAGTCCCGCGACTTGTCAAAGGTCGACTTCGCGTCGAGCATTCCGGTTTCCACCCAGCCGCGCGGCGCGACGTCGATCAGCGGTGTGACCCGCCAGCCCGAACCGTCATCGGCGCCGATCTGGCGCGAGTGGGGAAAGAGGGTGTTGTACTGCAGCGTGCCGGCCACCGGATGTCGCGCGTAGTTGGCTGCGACCGCGAACACCGGAGGGCCGCTGCGCGGAGGCAGCGCAGGGTCGATGACGGTCCCGGGCGTCAGGACCAGGCCCAGTTTCTCGGCGAGCGGCTGCAGGCCGCGCAGGGGCTCGGTGTCGATCAGCCACAGCAGGTTGCCGCCGCGATCGACGTAGGACAACAGCTTGTCGACTTCTGCGGACTGCAATTCGACCTGTGGATGCGTCACCACCAGCAGTGCCGCGTTCGCGGGCACTTCCTGGGCGAGCCCGAGGTTGATGCTGCTGGTGCTGAAGCCTTTCTCGCGCAGCTGCTGTCCGAAGCTTCCGAGGTCATGGTTGGCGACGCCGTCGAGCTTGCGCTCGCCGTGGCCATCCATCCACAGCACCAGGCTGTTGGCTCCGCGCAGCAGGCGCAGCAGCGCATTGGCGAAGTTCTGCTCGTTGAAATCGCTCAGCGCGATCTGTTCGGAGCGCCGCTGGTATTCGATGACCAGCGCATTCGGCGTGCGCAGTCCGGCCTCGGCCGCCACTTTCGGCTGCTCGCGCGGATCGACCAGTCGCAGTTCAAGGTCCCGCTTGGCGCGCTGGTAGTTGCGCACCCGTTCTTCGAGCATGCGGTGCACATTGCTGCCGCTGGCATCCTGGCGCAGCGCGTACGCGGTCACCCGCAGCGGCCCCTGCATCTGCTGCAGCGCGCCAAGCGTCGCTGCCGACAGCGTGTTGCGCGCGGCACGGGTGACATCCTTTTCGTAGCGGTACTGGAGGGCCAGGTAGGCCGCCAGCGCGGTGACCACGGCAAGCAGGATGACGAAAATCCCGCTCTGTATCCTCTGCTGCCAGCGCAGCCTGCCGGTGGCACGCATCGTTATCCCCTAAGCCGCCGGCCGTCGAGGCGGCGGATGGTCAGCAACAGGAAGCCGGCGGCGAGAAGCAGCGCGCAGACGATTGCGTAGCTGTCGATCATGCCCCGGCCAAGCGGCTCGAAATTCTTCAGCGGCGAAAATACCTGGATGAACGCCGCGGGCAGGTGCCAGCCGCGGGAGCGCAGGCTGTCGCCGGCCGTTTCACCCATGAACAGCATCGCCATCAGCATGCCGAAACCGAGCAGTGCGGCCGCCATCGGCTGGGCGGTCAGGCTCGAGGCGTAGAGCCCGACCGCGGCAAACCCCGCGGCGAGCAGCAGCAGCGCCAGCGTCAGGCCGGCGAGCAGACCGAAATCGAGGCGGGTGCCGGTGACCAGCATCAGCGGCATGGCCAGCACCAGCAGGACGATGATCAGCAGGAAAGCCATCAGTCCGGTGAACTTGCCGATCACGATCTCGGTCATCGATACCGGCGCCGACAGCAGCAGCGTCAGCGTCTGGTTGCGTCGTTCCTCGGCGATCATGCGCATGGCGAGCAGCGGCACCGCAAACAGCAGCACTGCCGCGGCGGTGGCATAGGTCGGCGCCGCGACCAGTTCGGTGAAGCCGGGCGGGCTCGCCATTTGCGCGAGTTGCGGCTGGATCTGCAGGAAATCATCGAGCCGGCGCAGGAAACCATAACCGAGCACGACCTGGATCACGGTGAGCACCAGCCAGGCCAGAGGCGAGGCGAACAGCGCGCGCAGTTCCTTGCCGGCAATGGTGAATATCATTCTGGGTTCCTCACGCTCATGCGGGGCCGCCGGACTTGTCCGGATCATCCTGGGTCAGGTGCACGAACACGTCCTCGAGGCTGCTGCGCGCCGGAGTCAGTTGCTGCAGGCCCCAGTCGCCGGCAGCCGCCGCGCCGATCAGTGCGGCCGAGGGATCGCAGTCCGGCGCAAAACGGATACGGAAGCGCCCGTCGCCTTCGGCATCCACCTGCTCGACGCCGGGGATCGCGGCCAGCGCTTCCTGCGCCGGCGGGTGCTGCAGCCCGACAATCATCGTGCGGCCGCTCTGGAATTCGCGCAGCCCGGCGATGGTGTTGCTGAACACGATTTCGCCGTGATGCATGATCTGCACGCGGTCGCAGACGGCCTCGACCTCGGGCAGGATGTGCGTCGACAGGATGACGCTCTGCCGGTTGCCGAGTTCCCGGATCAGCCTGCGGATGTCGAGGATCTGGTTGGGGTCGAGTCCCACCGTCGGTTCGTCGAGAATGACCACATCGGGCTCGTGGACGATGGCCTGGGCGATGCCGACGCGCTGCTGGTAACCCTTGGACAGCGTGCCGATCAGCTTGCGTCCAACGTCGGCGAGGCCGCAGCGTGCCATCGCCGAGGTTACGGCGTCGGCCTGTCGCGCCTTTGCCACGCGGTGCAGCCGCGCCACGAGCTCGAGATATTCGCGCACGGTCAGTTCGCGGTACAACGGGGGTGTTTCCGGCAGGTAGCCGATGCGCGCTTTCGCGAGCTTCGGCGATTCGAGCAGGTCGATGCCGCAGATGCGGATTTCTCCGCTGCCCGGTGCAAGGTTGCCGGTGAGCATCTGCATGGTGGTGGATTTGCCGGCGCCATTGGGTCCCAGCAGGCCGACGACCTCGCCACGCCTCACGTCCAGGTCAAGGGGTTTGACTGCAAGGTGCTTGCCGAAGCTGCGGGACAGGCCCCGTGCACAGATGGTCAGAGCGGGGTCTGTGGGAATCATGGTGGAGTGCAGCGAGGTTGCCTGGCCGGATGTTGCCTTGTGATTGGCAACAAATATACCTAATATGTGTCTCATTATGTAGGCGATTGCACTTCGCGTCGCCGCAATTCTTGCCCTTCGCCGCAGCCGTGGCGCCCTGATCCGATGAACCTGACCCGATCTGCAGCCTTATTGGCAAGCCTTTTCCTGGCGGCCTGCGCGCAACCGCCGCGGGCGCCTGACGCCTCGACGAAGCCCGCGGCCGAGACCGCGACCAAGCCGCCGCTGCCGAAGGTCGTCACGCGGCCACCGCAGCAGCGGCAGGCGCCGTTGCCGACCGTCGAGTTGAGCGAATCGATCCTGTTCAAGATCACTCTTGCGGAAATCGCCGCTCAGCGCGGCCAGCCGCATGTCGCGGTGCCTGCTTTTCTCGAGGTCGCGCGCGAAACCCGGGATCCGCGGATTGCGCGCCGCGCCACCGAAATTGCCTGGAACGCCCGGTTTATGCCGGCGGCGCTGGAAGCTGCAACGCTGTGGTTGCAGGCCGATCCCGAATCGAGGCGTGCCCGGCAGACCGTCATTGCCTTGCTGGTCAACCAGTCGCGGCTTGACGATGCGCAACCCCATCTCGAAAAATGGCTGGCCGGCGATCAGGAGAATGTCGGACAGAATTTTCTCCAGCTTTATTCGCTGTTGTCGGGACACAAGGACAAGGCGGCGATCCAGAAGCTGATCGGCCGCCTGGCTTCAGGTTATTCCGCGGTTCCCGAAGCGAGCCTTGCGCTGGCCCAGGCGGCATGGAGTGCCGACGATGCGGCAACCGCGCTCAAGGCCTCGCGCGAGGCGCTCAGGCTGCGGCCGGGCTGGGAGCTCGCGGCGCTGTTCCAGGCGCAGGCGCTGCAGCGCGATTCGGTGGACGAGGCCGTTACATTTCTCGGCGAGTTCGTCAAGGCCTATCCCGGTGCCCGCGACGCCCGGCTGAACTATGCCCGGCTGCTGGTCCGCGCGCAGCGTTATCCGGAAGCGCGCAAGCAGTTCGAGATTCTCCTCGGCGAAGCGCCCAACAATGCCGAGATCGCGATGGCGGTGGCCACGCTGTCGATGCAGGCAAAGGATTATGCCGCGGCCGACATCCAGCTGCGGCGCGCTCTAGAGATCGGGGCCAAGGATCCGGGCATGGTCCGGATGTATCTGGGGCAGGTCAACGAGGAGCTGAAGCGCGACAGCGAGGCATTGAAGTGGTATTCGAGCATCACGCATGGCGCGCAGTTCATTCCGGCGCAGGCAAGATATGCCGGGGTCCTCGCCCGCCAGGGAAAGCTTGAGGATGCGCGCAAGTACCTGCGCGGCATCAATCCGGGAGACGCCCGCCAGCGCACGCAGCTGACGCTGGCCGAGGCGGGTCTGCTGCGCGAGTCCGGCGCCTACCAAGAGGCCTTCGATTTCCTCGGCGAGGCACTGGCGCGCAGTCCCGACAGCCCCGATCTGCTCTACGATCATGCGATGGCGGCGGAGAAGGTGAACCGCCTCGACGTGCTCGAAGCCAATCTTCGTCGCCTGATCGCGCTGCAGCCTGACCATGCCCATGCCCACAATGCCCTCGGCTACACGCTGGCGGATCGCAATCAGCGCCTGTCGGAAGCCCGCACACTGATCGAGACCGCGCACAAACTGGCGCCGAATGACCCGTTCATACTCGACAGCCTTGGCTGGGTGCTCTACCGGCTCGGTGACAACGAGGCGGCGCTGGGCCACCTGCGGCGGGCCTACGAAATGCGGCCCGACGGCGAAATCGCCGCCCACCTCGGTGAAGTGCTGTGGGCGATGGGGCGGCGGGACGAGGCGCAGAAGATCTGGGCCGAAGCCCTGCGCGCGCAGCCGAAGAACGAGGCCCTGCAGGGCACGATCAAGCGTCTGGCCCCGGTGGTCCTGCAATCCGCGCAATGAGGTCCGTGATCGCCGCCGTTGCGGCGTTGTTGCTGGCAGGTTGCGCGGCGCTGTCCGGTCCGGCGGTACCCTCGATGCCCTTCGACGCGCTGGGCCGGCTGCTGGTCAGCGGCGAGGGCCGTGCCTTCGCGGCCGCATTCCGCTGGCGCCATCAACTGCCCGTGAACGAAATCTGGCTGATGTCGCCTGCCGGCACCACGCTGGCGCAGCTGCGCATGGATGACAGCGGCGCAACGCTTACCGCGGCCGACCAGCAGGAGTACCGCGCGTTCTCGGCCGAGGGTCTGACGCGCCGCGCGCTGGGCTGGCCGCTGCCGCTGGCCCAGCTCCAGTACTGGATGCGCGGTACCGCGGTGCCGGATGTGGAAGCCGCAGTGGTCGAACGCGATGCCCGTGGCCGCCTCTCCCGGCTGGAGCAGGGCGGCTGGCTGGTGCGCTATGTCTATCCCGAAGCGGAGCCTGCAGCATTGCCGCAACGCCTGGATCTGGAGCATGGCAGCCAGCGCATGCGCATGGTCATCGACGCCTGGCGGGAACCGGAAACGCAATGAACGGCTGCTGCGGATTTCCGGCGCCGGCGAAGCTCAACCTCATGCTGCGGGTCACCGGCCGCCGTGCGGACGGATACCACCTGCTGCAGACAGTGTTCCGCTTCATCGATTTCGGCGACACGGTATGGATTCGGCTGCGCAGCGACGGTGTCATCGCGCGGACGCAGGAATTGCCCGGAGTCACCGAGGCGGGGGACCTTGCGCTGCGTGCGGCCCGGGCGCTCAAGGCCGATACCGGCACCCGCCTTGGCGCCGATATCCGGGTCGAGAAACGCCTGCCCATCGGCGGTGGCCTCGGTGGCGGCAGTTCCGATGCCGCGACCACCCTGCTCGCCTTGAATCATCTCTGGGGAACCGGTCTGCCGCGCCAGCGCCTGCAGGAACTGGCATTGCCGCTGGGGGCGGACGTGCCGGCATTCGTCTATGGGCGCACCGCCCTGGCGGGCGGCATTGGCGAACAATTGCAGCCGCTGGCGGTGCCGCCGGCCTGGTACCTGGTGCTGGTGCCGCCGGTGGCGGTGGCGACAGCCGGCATTTTTCAGCACCCGGAATTGAAACGGGACTCCGAAGCAGTTAAAATACAAGGCTTTTCCGTGCCTGCGGGGAACGATCTGGAGCCACTGGTCTGCAGACTGTATCCGGAGGTCGGCAGGCATCTCATGTGGCTCAAGTCGCTTGGCGCAGGGCAGATGAGTGGCTCGGGAGCCTGTGTTTTTGCGGATTTTGCGGACGAAGCCGGCGCGCTCAGCGCCTTTTCGGCACGCCCGCCCGGGATGCAGGGCTTTGTCGCGCGGAGTCTGGATGTGCATCCGCTGCACGGACTCGCGGACGGAATGGATGACTGAATCGCAGTGCCGGCGGCCGGCTCGGTAAGGGCGGGGCGCCGGAGGCAGTTGCAGGTTTCGGTTGGGGAGTCGCCAAGCTGGTTAAGGCACCGGATTTTGATTCCGGCATGCGAAGGTTCGAATCCTTCCTCCCCAGCCACTTGATTTCCGCGGCGGCGCGCGTCGCGCAGGGGGTGTGAGTTGGCACTGGACAGACTGATGGTGTTTACCGGCAACGCCAATCCGCGTCTCGCGGAGGCGGTGGTCGGCCATCTTGACATCCATATCGGCCGCGCCAAGGTCGGTCGCTTCAGCGACGGCGAGGTGATGGTCGAGATTCTCGAGAACGTCCGCGGCAAAGACGTGTTCATCCTGCAGTCCGTGTGTGCGCCCACCAACGATAACCTGATGGAACTGCTGGTGATGGTCGATGCGCTGAAGCGCGCCTCGGCCGGGCGGGTGACGGCGGCCATTCCGTACATGGGCTATGCGCGCCAGGACCGGCGGCCGAGCTCGGCACGGGTTCCGATCACTGCCAAGGTGGTGGCGAATATGATGACCAGCGTCGGCGTTGACCGCGTGCTGACGATGGACCTGCATTCGGAGCAGATACAGGGATTTTTCGACATCCCCGTGGACAACATCTACTCCGGGCCGATCATGCTCGGCGACATCTGGAAACGGAATTTCAAGGAACTCGTGGTCGTGTCGCCGGACGTCGGCGGCGTGGTGCGGGCGCGGGCGCTGGCGAAGCGGCTGGAAGCCGACCTCGCCATCATCGACAAGCGGCGGCCGCGGCCGAATGTGGCGACGGTGATGAACATCATCGGTGAAGTGCAGGGACGGACCTGCGTGCTGGTCGATGACATGGTCGACACCGCCAACACGCTGTGCGAGGCGGCGGCCGCACTGAAGAAGCATGGCGCCGCCAAGGTGCTGGCCTACTGCACCCATCCGGTGCTGTCGGGCTCGGCGGTGGAGCGAATCGCAGGCTCGGCGCTCGACGAGATTGTTGTCACCGACACCATTCCGTTGACGGAGATGGGACGCCAGTGCCCGAAAATCCGCGTGCTGACGGTGTCCGGCCTGATGGCCGAGACAATGCGCCGCATCAGCGCCGAGGATTCGGTCAGTTCGCTGTTCGTCGAATAGGTTTTCAGCGGGAGCCGGCTTTCGGCCGGCTTCCTTTTTAACGCGGGGGCAGTCTGGTCGCGGACCTCCCGCATCATCAGGAGAGCAACATGAAGATTGAAGTGACTGCGTTTCCGCGCACGAGCCAGGGCAAGGGTGCGAGCCGCCGCCTGCGTGCGACGGGCCGCGTTCCGGGCGTGATCTATGGCGCCGGCAAGGATGCGGAAAGTGTCGAGTTCGACCACAAGGCGCTGCTGCGCCACCTCAAGCTGGAAGCATTCCATTCGTCGATTCTCGACATGACGGTGGAAGGCAGGAAGGATCGCGTGCTGCTGCGCGACTTCCAGATGCACCCCTTCAAGGAGCAGGTGCAGCACGTCGATTTCCAGCGCATCGATCCGAAGAAGAAGATCCACATGGCGGTGCCGCTGCACTTCATGAATGCCGAGATTTCCCCCGGCGTGAAGGTCGGCAAGGGCGTGATCCAGCACATCATCAACGAGCTCGAGATCCAGTGTCTTCCGGATGACCTGCCGGAATACATCGAGGTCGACCTCAAGGACCTTGAGCTCGGCCATTCGATCCATGTGTCGGAACTCAAGCTGCCGAAGGGCGTCGAGCCCCTGTCCAGGCTGAAGACGGAAGATCCCGCGGTGGTCACGGTCCAGGTGCCCCGTGAGACGGCGGTCGAGGAAGTCGCGGCGCCGGTCACCGAAATCACCGGCCAGGCTCCGGAAGCCGCTGCCGGTGCTGCCGCCGCCGGCGACAAGAAGGATGGCGACAAGAAGCCGGCCGAGAAGAAGTAACAGTAACCAGGACCGCCAGCCCCGTGCTGGCGTGATGGTGCACCGCGCCCGTCAGCATGCAAACCGCTGGCGGGCGTTTTGTTTTATAAAAATATGTTTATAAACAAATACTTACGAATAAGTCGCGCAAGCGCTCCGGGGCGGCCTGCATGAAACTCGTCGTCGGCCTGGGCAATCCCGGGAAAAAATACGAGGCGACGCGCCACAACGCCGGCTTCTGGTGGATCGACGGTCTCGCGCGCGCGGCCGGTGCGACGCTGCGCCACGAGGCGCGTTTCCATGGCGAAGTCGCGCGTATCGGCACTTCAGCCGCTGATGTCTGGCTGCTGAAACCGGCGACCTACATGAACGAATCCGGCCGCGCCGTCGGCGCGCTGGCGGATTTTTACAAGATCGCGCCGCAGGACATTCTTGTGGCCCACGATGAACTTGATCTGCCGCCGGGTGGCATCCGGCTCAAGTTCGGCGGCAGCGCTTCCGGCAACGGCGTGCGCAGCATCATTTCGCGCCTGGGCACGCCGGAATTCTGGCGCCTGCGCATCGGCATCGGTCATCCGCGCGAACTTGCGGCGAATGCGCAGGAAGTCGTCGATTACGTTCTGCATGCGCCGCGCCTGGAGGAGCAGCGCGCCATCGACGAGGCCATCACCCGCGCGGACGAGGCATGGCCGCTGATTGCCGCCGGCGACATGCAGGCGGCGATGCTCAGGCTGCACACCAAACCCGGTTCCGGCCCCGTGCCGAAATCCTGACCTTTTACAGAAAGCACCAACCATGTCCCTCAAATGCGGCATCGTCGGACTGCCCAACGTCGGCAAGTCCACCCTGTTCAACGCGCTGACCAAGGCGGGCATCGCGGCGGAAAACTATCCTTTCTGCACCATCGAGCCGAACGTCGGCATCGTCGAGGTGCCGGATCAGCGGCTTGCGGCACTGGCCGCGATTGCCAAGCCGGAGAAAGTGCTGCCCGCAGTGGTGGAGTTCGTCGACATCGCGGGCCTGGTGGCCGGCGCATCCAAGGGTGAGGGCCTCGGCAACCAGTTCCTCGCCAACATCCGTGAAACCGACGCCATTGCCCATGTCGTGCGCTGCTTCGAGGACGAAAACGTCGTGCACGTCTCAGGCAAGGTCGATCCGCTGTCCGACATCGAGACCATCAACACCGAGCTCGCGCTGGCCGACCTCGCGGCAGTCGAGCGCCACCTCGCCAAATCGTCGAAGCTGGCCCGCGCAGGTGGCGACAAGGAGGCGCAACGGCTGGTGGCGGTGCTGGAAAAATGCCAGGCCGCATTGAACGAGGCGAAGCCCGTGCGTGCGCTGGAACTCTATGAAGAGGAACTGGCGGTGCTCAGGCCGCTGTGCCTGATCACTGCCAAGCCGACCATGTACGTTGCCAACGTGCGCGAAGGCGGCTTCGACAACAATCCCCACCTTGCCGCAGTGCAGGCGCTGGGCGAGCGCGAAAAGGCGCCGGTGGTCGCCGTCTGCGCCGCCATCGAGGCCGAGATTGCCGACATGGAAGAGGCCGACAAGGCGGTATTCCTCGAGGACATGGGCATGGCAGAGCCGGGACTGAACCGGGTGATCAGCGCCGGCTATACCCTGCTCGGGCTGCAGACCTATTTCACCGCCGGCGTGAAGGAGGTGCGGGCCTGGACCATCCACCGTGGCGACACCGCGCCGCGGGCGGCGGCGGCGATCCACACCGATTTCGAGAAGGGCTTCATCCGCGCCGAGGTCATCGCCTACGAGGACTACATCGCCTGCAAGGGCGAGCAGGGGGCTAAGGAGGCCGGGAAAATGCGGCTGGAGGGCAAGGATTACGTCGTGAAAGACGGCGACGTGATGCATTTCCGCTTCAACGTCTGAGCAAAATTCAGGAACTCACAGGCATTGCATGGAAGCCATTGGAATCATAACTTATTGTAAATAAATAATTTATTTCTTCATTGGGTTCTGAACCGGTTCGTTGCAATCCGGTTCAAAAGCGGGTATGTTTTCGGGTATGCCCCGTCAAAACCCACCGAAAAAAAGCGGGTACGACGGCAGTGCCGGAGAACCGCACCATGCTGACCGATGCCCAGTGCCGTACCGCCAAGCCGCGACCGCAGCCCTACAAGCTGCCGGACGGCAAGGGGCTGTACCTCGAAGTCAAACCCAACGGCGTGAAGGCCTGGCGTTACCGCTTCAAGCTCGCCCGGCAGGATGCGGCCAGGGAAAGCATGTTCGCCATCGGCGACTATGCGGCCGCCCCCCGCGGCGAAACCCCTGAAGAGGCGACCGCACGGCGCAACGGTGGCAGCTTCACCCTGGCCGAAGCGCGCGACGAGCGCGCGAAGGCGCGCGCGCTCGTCAAGCAGGGCATCAACCCGTCCCACCACCGCCAGCTCGACCGCATCAGGCGCGGACAGGAAGGCGCCACCACCTTCGAGGCCATCGCCCGCGAGTGGCTGGCCTTGAAGGATTGGGAAGCGGTGACCAAGGCCCGGCGGCTCGACATGCTGGAGCGCGTGGTGTTCGCGAAGATCGGCGCGCTGCCGGTGAAGCAGATTACGCCGGCGCATGTGCTGGATGTGCTCACCACGGCGGCAAAGAAAAACGGGTTGACCGTGGCGGCCGAAGCCAAGCGCACCATGTCCGGCGTGTTTGAGCTCGCCGTGTCCACGCTGCGCGCCGACAGCGATCCTGTCTACCCGGTGCGCCGGGCGCTGCCCGCCAACAAGACCCAGCACAAGCGCCCCCTCGCCGCCGAAGAAATCGGCCAACTGCTGCGGGACGTTGCGGAGCACGGCGGCCGGCATGAAACCAAAGCAGCTTTCCGTCTGATGTGGCTCACGCTTTGCCGCCCCAGCGAGGCGGCCGAGGCCCAGTGGGCGGAATTCGATCTCGATGCGGCGCTCTGGCGGATACCTGCCGAGCGCATGAAAAAGCGCAAGGAACACGTCACCCCGCTGCCCGCGCAGGCTGTGGCGATGCTGCGGGCGCTGCACGGCATCACGGGCCATCATGCCCATGTGTTTCCGGGGCGTGATGATCGCGCCAAACCCATGGTGGCGGCCTCCTTCCGCCAGGCATTGAACGTGCTCGGCTGGAGCGGTAAGTACAGCCCGCATGCCACACGCACCACGGGCAGCACAAGGCTCAACGAAATGGGCTACCCCGCTGACTGGATCGAGCGGCAGCTGGCCCACATCGAACCCAACGCCGTACGGCGCACCTACAACCATGCCGAACACTTGGCCGACCGCGCCAAGATGATGCAGCAATGGGCGGACATGCTTGATACATGGCAAAAGGGCGATGACAAGGTGACGTCGATCAAGCACAAGACCGCAGCCTGATCGGCGCATACCCGGCAGCCGCATCCGTGCCGGGTTTTATCGCGTGCAGTGCATTTCTCTTTTGCTTCTGTTCACCTCCTGTTGCTCGTAATTCCTGTTCGTTCCAATTTCGCGGTCGTGCTGGTGTGTGCTGCCTGTCCGGTTAGTGTTTCTGTCCGTCCCGAACGCTGAGCGTGCCGGGATCTACGAGGGACTCGGGACACCACTCCCGATTTGTGCAGGGCTTTCTGCTGCTTGCCACGGCTGCACCCGTTCTTGGCGTCGATGGCGCTGTCCTGTTGGAAGTCGGTCCATCGAGATGAGCCATTGACCCAGGGCTCGGAGGGGCGCTTCTTCGGCGCGGTCTTACAGTGAGCCCGCGGGGAGCGGGCTGGAGGACGGACCGCGTTGCACGGTCCAGGTTTACGGCGGGCCAGGGAGCCCGTCACGTGGGGTCGTCACTTGCGCCAGCCACCGAAAAGTCCTTGTCGGCTGGGGCATTGTGCGCATCGTCACTACCGGCGATGCCCGTAGTGACGATGCGACTGGCGCAGACCATTGCTGCAGTAAAACGAAGGAATCTTGGCGCAGCGATCCCGGCGGAAGTCGCCCGGGTGGCGCATGGCAACTGACAGTTATCTCCGGCCTCGCGGCCACCGGCTTTCAGGAGATCAGGCCGGTTCGGGCGCTCTTGCGAGCAAGGGCGATGCGCTGACGGGCATCACTCGGGCTGAAGGAGCCACCTGTGTAATCACACATCTGACTGATGCGCCTCTGGAGAGTTCCCGCGACCATGCGCCTGAGAACCGCGACCAGGTGTCAGCAATGCTGATATGTATTGACCCGTCAATCCTCGTCTTAAATGCGGCCCCATTTCTTCATGCGCAGCGTGTTGGGAGCGGAGCGGGCGGCTTGTCGACGGTTGATCAGTCTGATATGCGCGGGTTGGGTACCGCATGACAATCGATTCGTCGGGGAGCTGCCTTGCTCATCGAGGGTCACCCTGTTGCCGGGAACTATCTGCGAAGACTCTTGGCGCGCGACGCGGTGATCCGGGCTCGCGCTGCGGGTAAGGGACCAGTTCTGACATGACCTCCATCTTGCATTCGGTCGGACGCTTGACGAACACCACTTGGCCGTTATAGACTTCAAGTCGTTCAGTGGGGACAGCAGCCTCCCCACTTTCCAAGACGCACACGCGTCCAAGGCTTGCTCTGGTGGTGTTTGCCATAAGGAGCTTGCTTTGTCTACTTCACCTACTACATCCGGGCCGTTATCGCCCTCTGGGGCGGCGGACGAAACCTCGGTTCGCGTACCGCACGAGCCGCTTCTGCGCTTGTTCCTGCGATTTCTCAAGTTCGGATCGATGGCGTGGGGTGGACCCGTGGCACAGATTGCCATGATCCGGCAGGAACTGGTCGCAGAAGAAAAGTGGGTGACCCCGCAGCACTTCAATCGCGTGCTGGCGCTGTATCAGGTACTGCCGGGTCCGGAAGCCCACGAGCTTTGCGTCTACTTCGGCATGCTTTCACGCGGCCGCGTCGGAGGCATTCTCGCAGGTCTCGGCTTCATGCTCCCCGGCTTCATCCTCATGTTCCTGCTCTCGTGGCTCTACCTCCGGTATGGACTGAAGACGAGCGGCGCGTTTGCAAGCGTCTTCGCCACGGTGCAGGCGGCGGTCGCGGCGCTGATTGTTCGCGCTGTGCATCGGATAGGCGGACACGTGCTGACGGATCGATGGCTGTGGGTGATCGCCCTTGCCGCGGTGCCCGCACAGATGTTCGGCGTCCATTTTGCCATGACGCTGACAGCGTGCGGCATGGTGTACGTGGCGGCGAAGCAAGGCGGGCCGGCCGTAGCGGCCGCCTTGATCGTGCTCGGCACAGGCAGCATGCTTTGGTGGATCGCGCAGAGCGATTTCGAGCTTGCCGCACTCAGCGGCGCAGCGCTCCAGGAGGGCGCCGGTCAGACTCAACGCTCGTTCTGGGAGTTGTTTCTTTCGGGTCTTAAAGCCGGAATGCTGACCTTCGGCGGCGCATACACGGTTATCCCGTTTTTGCAGGAGGACGCCGTTGCCGATGGTGCCTGGATGACCAACGCGCAGTTCCTCGACGGCCTTGCCCTTTCGAGCCTTCTTCCCGCGCCGCTAATCATTTTCGCGACGTTCGTGGGCTATCTTGGCGGCGGCGCGGCGGGCGCGCTTGTCCTCACGGTCGGCATATTCCTGCCGGCGTTCGCGTTCACACTCCTCGCACACGATCCGCTTGAAAGGCTCGTCAACCAGCCCAACATCCGCGAATTCCTCGAGGGCGTTACGGCGGGCGTGGTAGGGCTCATCGCCGGTACGACGATTGCGCTCTTGATGGCCGGCATCGTCAGCATTGCCACGGCCGTCATATTTGCGGTCGCGTTGGCTGCGCTTTTCTACTTCAAGTCGAAATTCATCATCCCGGTCGTGGTCGCCGGCGCCGCACTTGCTGGCTTCGCGTTGAGCGCCTTGGGTGTGCAATGAAACAAACGGTCATGCAACATGCCATTCACTGGCTTATCGGCCGCTCTCTTTGCTGTTTTCAGCATCGCGTCAGGTGACGGCATGGCGAAAACTGTTAACTTTGATTCGTACGCTTCCGGTGCTTTACCTGCCGAATGGGCCTGTGGCGTCACGGGATCGGGCAATTCGCGCTGGACCGTCGAAGCAGATCCCGACGCGCCGACCAAACCCAATGTCGTAAAGCAATCCGCCGTCGGTGATTTTCCTTGGTGTGCGCTCAAGGGCATATCGCTGGCGGACGGTTACGTGGAGGTCAAGTTCAAGGCGCTCTCCGGCCACCGCGACCGGGCCGGTGGCGTGGTATGGCGCTGGAAGGACGGTAACAACTACTACGTCGCACGCGCCAATGCGCTGGAGAACAACGTGTCCCTTTATTACACCGAGAACGGTAAGCGCCGCACCATCAAGTACGTGGACGCCCCGGTGCCGCACAACGTCTGGCACACGCTAAGAGTGGAATTTTCTGGAACAAGAATCAAGGTCGCACTGAACGACAAGACATATATAGAGCTTGATGATAGTCACATAGCTGGCGCCGGCGCCGTGGGCTTGTGGACCAAAGCGGACAGCGTTACGGTGTTCGACGACTTCAGCTACGACGCCTCGGCGGCCAAGTAAACCTCCAGGAGCACATCTCATGACTTTCTCCATTTCCAACTCCGGGCTCCGGTCCGCCATTCAGGACCGCGATCCGCCACTCGTGATCGACGTGCGGAGAGCGCCGGCATTCAAAGCCGCAACCGCGATGATCCGGGGCGCGCTGCGGCGCGACCCGGAGGCGGTCGGCGCGTGGGCCAAGACGCTTCCGAGCGCAAGCACAGTAGTCGTCTACTGCGTGCACGGCCACGAGGTAAGCCAAGGGGTTGCCAAAGCATTGGATGCGTCCGGCATCAAGGCGTACTACCTGGATGGCGGCATCGAGGAAGGCTGGAAAGCAAGGGATGGCGAGCTTGATCACAAGCCCTCACAGGCATCGACCCGCTGGGTGACGCGCGAGCGGCCCAAGATCGACCGCATTGCCTGCCCCTGGCTCATCGCGCGGTTCATCGATAAGGAAGCGGAATTTCTGTATATGCCGTCCAAACAGGTCCTCGACGCAGCGAGGCAGCACGATGCGACCCCGTACGACATTCCAGACGTCGCCTTTTCGCACGACGGCGACCTGTGCAGCTTCGACGCGTTCCTCCAGCACTATCGCTTGACCGACCCCGCGCTGCAGCAGCTCGCCGTGATCGTGCGCGGCGCTGATACGCACAAGCTGGATCTCGCGCCCCAAGCAGCGGGACTCGCTGCCGTCTCGCTGGGTCTGTCCAGGAATTTCAGCAACGATCACGAGATGCTGAAGCACGGCATGGTGATGTACGACGCGCTTTACGCGTGGTGCAAGCAGGGGCAGAATGAAGTGCACACATGGAATCCGGATGCCTATCGATAAGCGCCGGAGGCACGCCGCCTTTGGATGCACCCACACCAGCGGAGTGAGTCATGAACTATGAATTGAAACCCCTGTCCTGCGATCCGGCCAAATTGAAAGGGCTGTCCGAGAAACTCATCGTGAGCCATTACGAAAACAACTATGGCGGAGCCGTAAAGCGGCTCAATGCCATAGCTGCGCAACTGGCCGATCTCGATTTTTCGGCCGCGCCGGGATACCTCATCAATGGATTGAAGCGGGAGGAACTGATCGCCGCGAATTCCATGCTCCTGCACGAGGTCTATTTCGACAGTCTCGGCGGCGATGACGGCGGGCCCGATGGCCGGCTTCGCCAGTCGATCGAGCGCGATTTCACCAGCATCGGGAAGTGGCGGGAGCAATTCGCCGCCATGGGCAAGGCCCTCGGCGGCGGCTCCGGCTGGGTGCTGCTCACTTATTCATCCCGCGACCGCAAGCTCATCAACCAATGGGCTTCCGATCATGCGCATGCGCTTGCCGGCGCAACCCCGCTTCTTGCGCTCGATATGTATGAGCACTCTTATCACATGGACTACGGTGCGAAGGCCGCAGCCTACGTGGACGCCTTCATGCAGAACATCAGCTGGGCGAACGCCGCCCGCGTTTACGAGGGGTGCATCGGATGAGTTGTGCGATCCCACCCTCCGATCTCAAGCCAACGCGGGTCCGTCAGGACGTCACGTTCCCTGCACGTCTTATGGCGGCGTTGCTGGCGGCGTTCCTCGCACGGCCGGTCATCGCTGACGTGCTGCCCGAGCCGCAACAGGTGTCGCCGAACGCGTGGACCTGGATCGGCCCCTACGGCGGGCCGAGCAAGGCGAACCGGGGTTTCCGCATGAACCTGGGGTTCGTCGTAGGGAAAGACGCCGTGGCGGTCATCGACAGCGGCTACTCGCCGGAAATGGCCGAAAGCATGCTGCGGCATATCCAGCAGCGGACGCCCCTGCCGGTACGTTATCTCATCAACACCAATTCGCAGCCCCATCGTTTCCTGGGCAACGACGTGTTCCGCAAGGCCGGCGCCAGTATTCTTGCCGGGCGCGAAGCGGCCGAGCGCATGGCGGGTAGCGGCGCGATGTTCGCGGCAGCCTCCGCCGATATCCTCGGCACGTCGCGGCAACCGGTACCAGCGCCTCCTCACCGATTACTGAGTAAAGGCGAGCGGGTCGCTCTCGACTTGGGCGGAGGCGTCACCGTGGGGGTGCTCCACATCGGCACGGCTCATACCAACGGCAGCCTGATCGCGGAGGTGTCACCCGATCGCACCGTGTTTGCCGGCGACGTGCTTTACGGCGGCCGATTGCTTGCCATCCTTCCCGACAGCCGGGTCAAGGCCTGGATCGCTGCCTACGAAAAGCTGCGCGCCTTTGGAGAAGCCACGTTTGTGCCCGGCCATGGCCAGCCCGGTCCGCTGACCGAGTTCGAGCATCCCACCCTGGCCTACCTCGTACGACTCAAGCGCCACATGGACGAAGCGGTGAAACGCAACGAAGACATCCAGAAAGCGACGACAAGCCTCGACGCCTCCCCTTGGAAATCCCTCGCCAACTTCAATGAGCTGAACGGCCGCAATGCCTACCAGGCCTACCTGGAAAGCGAAGTCGAGGGCTTTTGAAGCTCCTGCTCGCGCCACGGCCGCTGTTCCTGCTCGATCCCGAGGTTACCGCCGGCTGGGAGCTGCCGCTGTGAGCGAGCGCCTTCCGCGCCGAAAGCCGACGGCGCTCGAACCCCTCGGGCACATTGAACTGCCGGCTTCGACCAGGCACGGCGGTTTCGATCACGCGGCGGTGCACCGCGGCACCGCGCGGCTGTACGTCGCGCATACCGCGAACGATGCCGTGGACGTGATCGATTGCGCTGGCGACCGCTATCTGGGCTCGCTCGGCAGCCTTGCGGGTGTCGCCGGCGTCCTCGTTGCGGAGCAGCACGATCTGTTCTTCACTTCGAACCGCGGCGAGAACAGCGTGAGTATTTTCTGCGCGCTGACCCATGCAGAACTGGCGAGGATCGCGGTCGGCGTCCGCCCGAACGGCCTCGCCCACGACAGCCGCCGCAACCGCCTGCTGGCGGCGAACGTCGGCGATCCGGCGTCACCGCAGTCGTATACGGCCTCGCTCGTGGACGTGGAGCGCCGCGAGCGCATCGCCGAGATTCCGATGCCGGGACGCACCCGCTGGGCGGTCTACGATGCGCGGCGCGACCTCTTCCTCATCAACATCGTCGAGCCGGCTCGCATCGTCGTGGTCTCCGGCGTGGACCCGACGCGGATCGCCGCCACCTACGATGTTCCGGCCGCGGGCCCGCACGGGCTCGATCTCGACCCCGAGCGGGGGCGGCTGTTCTGTGCCTGCGACGCGGCCCGGCTCGTCTGTCTGGATGCGACCGCGGGTCGGGTGCTCCAGGAGCTCGAGCTCAGCGGCGCGCCGGATGTCGTGTTTTTCAATCAGGCACGGGTGCACCTGTACGTGGCCATCGGCGATCCAGGCGTGATCGATGTCTTCGACACTACCGCGATGCGGCGGATCGAATCCGTCCCGACCGAAAAGGGCGCGCATACGCTCGGCTTCGATCCGGATCGAAACAAGGTCTACGCCTTCCTGCCGCAGACGCACCGAGTCGCCGTATTTCAGGATATCGGTTGACCATCGGCGGTGATGGAGGTTGGAAATCATGCATGGCAAATGCATCGCACCCTGGATCCTGGCAGTGGCGGCGGCGTTTCTGCCGCTCGCCTCGGCCGCGCAAAAGGCCGAGATCCGCAGCATTAGCCAATATGCCATCCCCGGCTGGTTCAAGGTCTCGTTCCTGGAGTTGAAAGACGATGCCGCCGAGGCCGAAGCCCGGGGTAAGCGGCTGCTGGTTTACTTCGGGCAGGACGGGTGCCCGTACTGCGCGGCGCTCTTCGACACCAACTTCAGCCAGAAGCACATCGTGGACTACACGCACCGGCACTTCGACGCCATCGACATCAACATGTGGGGCGACCGGCCGGTGACCGATTTCGACGGCGAGACCCTGACCGAGAAGCAGTACGCGGCCAAGCACAAGGTCTGGTTCACGCCCACGATCCTGTTTTTTGACGGCAAGGGGAAGCAGGTGCTCAGGCTCAACGGCTACTACCCGCCGCACCAGTTCCTCGCGGCGCTGCAATACGTAGCCGAACGGCACGAGGGCAGCAGACCGTTCGCTGCGTACCTGGCGCGTGTCGCGCCGCCGGCCAGCGGCAAGCCGGCGCTGCACAGCGCGCCGTTCTTCGAGAATCCTCCGTACGATCTGCGGCCGCGTGGCAGCACCAAATCGATCGCCGTGTTTTTCGAGCAAAAGGACTGCGTGGGCTGCGACGAGCTGCACCGGAAGGTGTTCCCGCAGCCGGAAACCCGCGTGCAGCTCAAGCGTGTGCGCGCCATCCAGCTCGACCGCTGGAGCGATACGCCGGTGGTGACGCCGAGCGGCGAGCGCGTCACCGCGCGCGAGTGGGCAGACCGGTTGAACGTGGCGTATGTGCCGGCGGCCGTATTCTTCGATCAGGGCAAGGAGGTCATGCGCATCGAGGCGATGCTGAAGGCCTTCCACGTGCAGTCGGTCGTGGACTACGTCGCCTCCGGGGCTTACCGGAAAGAGCCAAGCTTTCAGCGCTACATTCGGCAGCGCGCCGACCACCTACGCGAACAGGGCGTCGTGGTTGACCCCTGGCAGTGACAGCGATCGCGCTACCGCAGTCCACGGCAAATGTCCGGCGTAGCGACTAATCGCCGACCTGCGGAATCTACGCACGCCCGGCTTCGATCCGGATCGAAGCAAGGTCTACGTCATCCTGCCAGTCAGCGACAGTGCTCCACACGCAAACAGTCGCTAAGCTCAAAGTTGCGGGCGCGCCGCATTTCCGCCAACGCGTCGAGCCGACAATCTATCAGGAGACGCCAGAGCGGCGGAACCAGCGCCACGCAGAACATCGTGAAGTAACTCGCTGGCAGCCGCGGCGCTCCGTACATCGCGTGCAGCTCGTAGTACGGGATGCCCGGACGCAGGTGGTGGTCGCTCTGGAACGTTTTGTTGAACGTGAGGCAGTTCCCGTCTCGGCTATCTATTGTCACGTTCGCAATCATTCCGGCTGTCAAGGGGTTTTCGAGGCATCATTGAGGTTCCGATTCGGGCCCAAAATGCCGCGTGGCGTGGAAGGATGCTGCCGTCTTCCACTACCAGCCGCGAGGTGACGAACATGGCGCAGAGTATCCTGAGGGAGCCTGCAATCCTTCGACGCAAGCAGGTCGAGATACGCACAGGGCTTTCGCGCAGCACGATTTATCAGTACATCAAGGACGGGGTCTTCCCGAAGCCGGTGCCGCTCGGTCCGCGCGCGGTCGGCTGGATCGAGTCGGACGTGAGCGAGTGGATCGCCACTCGGGTGAGGATCGCCCGGGGTGGTGGCCGGCAGACGACGTGACGATGCGCATGCATGGCTGCCGACGCAATGCGCTGGCCGGGCGGCCACGCCTGGCAATTCCCTTGACTGGCGTTGGTAAATCTGCCAACATGTGAAGTGAAATGGGCAGGAAAGAATGAGACCAACGCGGCCGGTATCATGGATCACGCCTGCGCGAAAAGCCTTTGAGGCGTTTCCCGACGGCGCGCGGCAGATCGTCATGGATGCTTTGAGCATTGCCGCCGAAGGTGGCATGGCGGAAATCGCCAAGCCGATGAAAGGCCTCGGGTCGGGGGTGTTTGAGGTTGCGTTGCCGTTCCGGGGCAATGCCTTTCGGGTGGTCTATGCGGTGCAGCTTGCGGACGAGCTGTGGGTGGTCCATGCGTTTCAGAAGAAGTCAACGCAAGGCATCAAGACCCCGAAACACGAGATCGACTTGATCAAGGACCGATTGAAGCGACTGAAGGAGATGCTGCGATGAAAAAGGAACTGCTTGAGATTGTCCGTGGAAGCGGAAACATCTATCGGGACTTCGACGTGCCGGATGCCGACGTGCGTCAGTTGAAGGCGATCCTGGCGGCGGAGATCATCAAGACGCTCGACAAAAAGGGCCTCAGCGTAAGAAAGGCGCAGAGTCTCACCGGGATCGATGCCGGAGACTTCTCGCGCGTGCGCAACGCGGATTTCCGGCGCATCAGCATCGAGCGCCTCATGACGATGATCAACGGGCTTGGGTCACGCGTGGAAGTCGCGGTGAGGCTGAGACGTGTGGAGACGAGACACGCGGCGGCGATGGCCTGAACCACGAAAAGCGGGTATGAAAGCGGGTACAAAATGCACAGTTCCGGACAAATTGTGAGCAGCGGCGTGGGGTTACTGGTGCATTTCCGCTTCAACGTCTGAGCCCGGACCGGTCCGGGGTGCAGCGCTTTTGAGCGACACTCCTGAAAGGACTATACTGCCGGGCATTGCTTACCGGCGAGGAGGATCCAGGCCATGTTCAAATCCATGTTCGCGCGCTCGGCGCGCATCATCGGCGGACTTGCCGCCATCCTGATCATTTCCGGCTGTGCCGGCGTCGGCGGCAATCACCGCTCCGGCGTCGATGTCGAGGCGATACTCAATTACATCGCCCAGGACGACGCATCGTCGTTGCGCGCGGCGGTAAATGGCGGTGTCATCAACGTCAACGAGCGCCTGCCGGCTCCCGCTTATTCCACCGGGGCGCCGCTGATTGCGCTGGCAGCCCGGGACGGCTCGATCAGCGTGCTGAATTACCTGATTTCCGCCGGTGCCGACCTCAATGCGGCAACGCCGGTCAACGAGACCCCGCTGATGCTGGCCGCCTATTTTTACGGCAGCAACGAGAATGCCACCCAGCGCCATGACGCGGCGGTGCGGCTGCTTATCGATGCCGGAGCGAACCTGGAAAACGCCCCGCACAACTACACCCCTCTGGCCTACGCGGCCTACAACAACCGCCAGCAGGCGCTGCGCATGCTGTTGCAGCGTGGCGCGCGCGTCGATGCCGACGCCAGCAACCGCGAGGTCTATATCAACACGCCGCTGATGATGGCTGCGATGCAGGGACACCGCGACGTCGTGCGCCTGCTGCTGCAGGCCGGCGCGGATCCGCTGGTGCGCGTGCGCGGGGGGCATACCGCGCGGGAGTTTGCGCAGAAGTACCGCCACAGTCATGTCGAGCCGCTGCTGGCCTGCGCCGAAGGCCTGCCGGCCGGCCAGAACTACCTGCAGTACTGCGAGCGCAGCGCGCGGGTCGCGACCAACCCCTAGGATTTGCCGGCAGTTGCGGCCTGCGGTTTGAGGCTGATGATCAGCACGCCACCGAGCACCAGCACGGCGCCGGCGAACTGCAGCGAAGTCACCGCTTCACCGAGGAAGGCCCAGGCGAACCCCAGCGTGGCCATGGGGCCGATGCAGCCCACCAGCGACAGCTGATTGGCGCCGATGCGCTTGAGTCCCTCGGCCATCAGCCACAGCGGCAGCACCGTCGCGAACACCGCCAGTATCGCCACCAGTCCGTAGACCTCGCGCGCAACGATCAGCGCCTGCGGTGGGCGGATCGCGAAGAAGTGCGCCATCACGAAGCCGGTGGCGATCAGCGAGGCATAGGCGGAGAAACGCATCGATCCGAACTTGTGTACCAGCCGGCTGCCGGCCACCAGATACACCGCGTAGGTCACGGCGCTGAGGAACACCAGCAGCGCACCCAGCGCGGCAAGGTCCGGCCGCCCGCCGACCTCTGCCTCGGCGCCGAACACCAGTGCGATCCCGGCGTAGGACAGTCCGAGGGAGGCCAGCTGTCGTCGCCGCAGCGGCTGCTTCAGAAAGGCGGCAGACATCAGCAGCACCAGCGTCGGATAAAGATAGAGAATCAGCCTGCCGAGTCCTGCCGAGATGTACTGCAGGCCCGCGAGATCGAGAAAACTGCCCAGGTAGTAGCCGAGGAAGCCGAGCGCGGTGATGCCGAGGATCTCGCGGCCGGTGAAGGCGGTGTCCGGCTTGCCGGCCCACCAGGCCATCAACGCGAACAGTGGCGCCGCGAACAGCATGCGCAGGGCGAGCAGCGTGGTGGTGTCGACGCCGTGCTGGTAGGCGGCCTTGACCAGCACCGGCTTCAATGAAAAAGCGACCGATCCTGCGATGGCGCAGGCGATGCCGATGTACAGACTGCGCCTTTCGGTTCCTGCCGGCACTAGCGGCGGCGCCCGCCGCCGAGGATGGATCCCAGCACGCCGCGGAAGATTTCACGCCCGACCTGCGAACCGATGGCGCGGGCCGCGCTTTTGGCCGCCATTTCGACGACGCCCTCGCGCCGTCCGCCGCGCGGCCCGGTGGAGCCGCCGAGCAGGCTGCCCAGCGTGCCGAACAGACCGCCGCCGGAGGTTTCCGCCGCGGCGGCCGGCGCTGCCGCCGGCTGCTCCTGGACCCGCTTCGCCAGGATTTCGTAGGCCGATTCGCGGTCCTCCACCTTTTCATAGACGCCGGCGAGCAGCGAGGACTTGATCGTCGAGGCGCGCTCTTCCGTTGTCACCGCGCCCAGCCTGCTGCCGGGCGGCAGTACCAGCGCGCGCTGGACGATGCACGGCCGGCCTTTCTCGTCCAGCAGCGATACCAGCGCTTCGCCGACGCCGAGTTCGGTGATCGCGGCCTCGACGTCGAGTTTCGGGTTGGCGCGCAGCGTGGTTGCCGCGCTTTTCACCGCTTTCTGGTCGCGGGGCGTGAACGCGCGCAGAGCGTGCTGCACGCGGTTGCCGAGCTGGCCGAGCACGGCATCGGGGATGTCCAGCGGATTCTGGGTGACGAAATAAACGCCGACGCCCTTGGAGCGGATCAGCCGCACCACCTGCTCGATTTTCTCGAGCAGGGCACGCGGCGCATCGTCGAACAACAGGTGGGCTTCATCAAAAAAGAACACCAGCTTCGGCTTTTCCGGATCACCGACCTCGGGCAGCTGTTCGAACAGCTCCGACAGCAGCCACAGCAGGAAGGTCGCGTAGAGTTTCGGCGAACTCATCAGCCGGTCGGCGGCAAGGATGTTGATCATGCCGCGGCCCTTGCCGTCGGTTTGCATCAGGTCCTGGATGTTCAGCGCCGGCTCGGCGAAAAACAGGTCGCCGCCCTGCTGCTCGATTTCGAGCAGGCCGCGCTGGATGGCACCGATCGAGGCTGCAGAGATGTTGCCGTACTGCGTCGTGAACTGCTTCGCGTTGTCGCCGACGAACTGCAGCATCGAGCGCAGGTCCTTGAGGTCGAGCAGCAGCAGGCCGTTGTCGTCGGCGATCTTGAACACCAGGGTCAGCACGCCCTGCTGGGTGTCGTTCAGGTTCAGCAGCCGCGCCAGCAGCAGCGGACCCAGTTCGGAAACGGTCGTGCGCACCGGGTGGCCCTGCGTGCCATAGGCATCCCAGAACACCACCGGGCAGGACTCGTACTTGAAATCGGCAATGCCGAGCTGCTTGATGCGTTCCTCGATTTTCGGCTTGGGCTCGCCGGGCTGCGACAGGCCGGCAAGGTCACCCTTGACGTCGGCCATGAACACCGGCACCCCTGCCCTGGAGAACTGCTCGGCAATACGCTGCAGGGTGACGGTCTTGCCGGTGCCGGTGGCGCCCGCAATCAGGCCGTGGCGGTTGGCGAGTCCCGGCAGGAGATGGAGTTCGTGGTCGGATTTGGCGACGAGCAGCGGTGCGGCCATGGCGGGTTTCCCGGGTTCGCTATGATAAAATTTGGACCATTCTAACGGGTAATCAGCAGGGATCAGCAAGCGCCATGGCCGGACATTCGAAGTGGGCGAACATCCAGCATCGCAAGGGGCGCCAGGACGCCAAGCGGGGCAAGATATTCACGCGCCTGATCAAGGAAATCACCGTTGCCGCGCGCCTCGGCGGCGGCGACCCCGGCAGCAATCCACGCCTGCGACTGGCGATGGACAAGGCCTATGACAACAACATGCCCAAGGACAATGTCGAGCGCGCGATCAAGCGCGGCACCGGCGACCTCGATGGCGTCAATTACGAGGAAATCCGCTACGAGGGCTACGGCATCGGCGGCGCCGCGGTGATGGTCGACTGCATGACCGACAACCGCACCCGTACCGTGGCCGATGTGCGCCACGCCTTCACCAAGCATGGAGGCAATCTCGGCACCGACGGTTCGGTTGCCTTCCTGTTCAAGCACTGCGGCCAGATGCTGTTCGCGCCGGGTACCGACGAGGCCAAGCTGATGGATGCCGCGATCGATGCCGGTGCCGAAGACGTGGTGACCAACGAGGACGGCAGCATCGAGGTGATTACAGCCCCCGCCGATTTTTCCACGGTGCGCTCGGCGCTGGAGAAGGCCGGTTTCAAGCCGGAGCTGGCTGAAGTCACGATGAAGCCCACCACCGAAAACGCGCTGGCCGGCGACGACGCCCAGCGCATGCAGAAACTCCTGGACGCGCTCGAGGCTGTCGACGACGTGCAGGAGGTTTACACCACCGCGGTCCTCGACGAGTCCGCTTGAGCGCGGCGCCGCTCCGCATCCTCGGCATCGATCCCGGCCTGCGCATCACCGGTTTCGGGATCATCGAACAGAGCGGCCAGAAGCTCGCTTACGTGGCGAGCGGCTGCATCCGCAGCGGCGAGGGCGAGCTGCCGCAGCGCCTGAAGGTCCTGCTCGAAGGCCTGCAGGAGGTGATCGCCGGTTACCGGCCGCAGTGCGCCGCGATCGAGCAGGTCTTTGTCAACGTCAATCCGAAATCCACGCTGCTGCTCGGGCAGGCCCGCGGTGCGGCAATCTGTGCTGCAGTGGCCAGCGCGCTGCCGGTGGCGGAGTACACCGCGCTGCAGGTCAAGCAGGCGGTTGTCGGCACCGGTCATGCGCGCAAGGAGCAGGTGCAGGCGATGGTGCGCCGGCTGCTGCAACTGCCGGGTGACCCCAGCCCCGATGCCGCCGACGCGCTGGCCTGCGCCATTTGCCATGCCCACGGCGGCCAGGGTTATGGCGGCGTTGGTTCCGGGCGCCGTCGCCGCGGCGGACGCCTGAAGTGAACCGCATCCTGTTCGCCTGGGAGCTGGGCGCGGGGGTCGGACATCTCTCGGCGTTCCGACAGGTTGCCGAAGCACTGCTGGGGCGTGGACATGAACTGACGCTGGCAGTGCGCGACCTTGCCGGCGCTGCAGCGGTTTTCGAGGGCATGCCGGTGCGCATCGTGCCTGCTCCGGCGTGCTCCCGCAGCTACGGCGGACTTGCGGATCCACCGCTCAATTACGCCGAGATACTGATGCGCTACGGTTATCTCGATGCGGCGATGCTCAAGGGCCTGCTGCGCGGCTGGGAGGGCCTGCTGGCGCTGAGTGGCGCAGACCGGCTGGTGGCCGATCATGCGCCCTCGGCACTGCTTGCCGCACGCCGGCACGGCATCGCCCGCTGCACTTTCGGCAATCCCTTCTCGGTGCCGCCGTCCGTGACGCCGACTCCGAACATGCGCGACTGGCTGGCAGTGCCTCCGCAACGCCTCTCCGCCAGCGATGCGGCCGTGCTGGGAACGATCAATGCAGTGCTCGATCCCGGGATGGCGCAGCTGACTGCCGTGCACCAGCTGTTCGAGGGCAGCGGCCGGATGTACATCGGCGGCCCGGAGCTCGATCCCTACGGCCCACGTGAACCCGCGGACTACCTGGGACTGCTGGGCGGGAGCAGCGGCAGCGCAGCGGTGCAGTGGCCCGGCGGGAATGGCCCCAGAGTGTTTGCCTATCTGCGGCAGGACTACCCTCACATCGAGGCCTGTCTTGCCGCGTTGGCGGCCAGTGGGGCACGCTGCGTGGTCAACCTGGTTTCCGGACGGGCGCAGCTCGTCGAGCGATTCCGCGGACCACGATTGTCATTCACCGCAGGTCATGTCGATCTGCTGGCGACCCTGGCCGACTGCGATGCCGTGGTCTGTCACAGCGGACTTGGCACGGTGACAGCCGCGCTGTGCGCCGGCCGGCCGCTGCTGTTGTTGCCGTCACAGCTGGAACAATTCCTGCTCGCGCGCAACGTGGAGAGACTCGGCGCCGGGTTGACGGTGCATCCGGAGACGGCGGCACCGGACATCGCCGGCGCCCTGCGCCGAGTGCTCGAAGAGCCGGCACATGCGAATGGTGCGCGCAGTTTCGCGCAACGTCATGGCGGCGAAGCAGCCGCCGTCCTCGTCGGGCGTGCGGCAGACAGGATTGAGAACACCGGCACGGAGCAGAGGGCATGAGCCGCATACTTCTCGCCTGGGAACTGGGCACGGGCTTCGGACACCTCGGCCCCTTTCTCGGACTGGTGCCGCGGCTGCTCGAACGCGGCCATGAACTGCACATTGCCGCCCGCGAAATTGCCGGTGCCGCGCAGGCGATCGGTGATTTGCCGGTCGCGCTGCACCAGGCGCCGCTGTGCCTGAATACCTATGGCGGGCTGCAGGAGCCGCCACTGAATTACTCCGAAATCCTGATGCGTTACGGGTACCTCGAGCCGCCGATGCTGGGTGCGATGCTCGGGGCCTGGCGTTCGCTGATCCGCAGCACCGGCGCCGATGTGGTGATCGCCGATCATGCGCCGACGGCGCTGTTGGCCGCCCGCGGCCTTGGCCTCCCCCGTGCGGTGATCGGCAGTCCGTTCAATGTGCCGCCGCCGGTGGCGCCCACGCCGAACATGCGGCCCTGGGTTGCCGTGCCGCAGGCGCGTCTTGCCGACAGCGACCGGCGCGTGATGACGGTGATCAACTCCCGGCTGCCGGCGGTCGGACGCCTGGAGGCCGTCCACGACATCTTTGCCGGCGCTGCCGCATTTTTCTCGGGCATACCGGAGCTTGATCCCTATGGTGCGCGTGATGCAGGCGACTATCTCGGCCTGCAGGCACTGTCGACCGGCACCGCAGTTCCGCAGTGGCCTGCGGGAGAGGGTGCTGCGGTATTCGCCTATCTGCATGCGGATTATCCGCACCTCGAGCGCGCGCTGCTGGCATTGGCGGGCAGCGGCGCCCGCGTGCTGGTGCATGTGCTGGGAGGAAACAGCGCGCTGCTGCAGCGTCATGGCAGCGCGCGCCTGCAGTTCGCGCCCGGGCTGCTCGATTTCCGGCGCGTGGTGCAGGAATGCGCGCTTTGCGTCTGCCACGGCAATGTCGGCACCACACTGGGCATGCTGCAGGGCGGCCGACCGGTGCTGGTGCTGCCCAAGCATCTCGAGCATTTCCTGCTGGGCCGTGCGCTGGAGCGCGCCGGCGCGGGTCGTGTCATCCATCCGGACGAGCAGCAACCGGACATCGCCGGCGCGCTGACGGCGATGCTCGCCAGTCCCGGGTGCGGGCACGGCGCGGCGGCGCTTGCCGCGCGTCATGGCGCGCAGTCTGTTGGTACAATGACCGACCGGGCGGTTGCCCGCATTGAAGCCTTAGCCGCACAGGGAGCAGGGTCCGCCACATGATCGGCCGCTTATCGGGACGTTTGCTGGCCAAGCAGCCGCCGCAAATCACGGTGGACGTGCAGGGCATCGGTTACGAAATCGACGTGCCGATGAGCACGCTCTACCAGCTGCCGGCCACCGGCGCCGATGTCGTGCTCTACACCCAACTCGTGGTGCGCGAGGATGCGCACCTGCTCTACGGTTTCGCCACCGAGGCCGAACGCGCGCTGTTTCGCCAGTTGATCCGGATTTCCGGCGTTGGCGCGCGCACCGCCTTGTCGGTGCTCTCCGGACTGTCGGTGGCGGAACTGCAGGAAGCCGTGCGCGCACAGGATGTCGGCCGCCTGACCAAGATTCCCGGCATCGGCAAGAAGACTGCGGAACGGCTGCTGCTTGAATTGCGTGACCGCCTGCCCAAGGGCGGCGTGCAGGCGGCTGCCGGGAGTGCCGCCGCCGGTGGCAGCGACATTGCCAATGCGCTGAGTGCACTGGGCTACAACGACAAGGAAGTGACCTGGGCGGTGGGCCAGTTGCCGGCCGGCATCGCGGTGACCGAGGGCATCCGCCAGGCGCTGAAGCTGCTCTCGAAATCGTGAACGGATCCGCATGATCGAAACCGACCGCCTGATTGCCGCCGCACCTGCCTCCGCGCAGGAGGAGGTGTTCGAGCGCGCGCTGCGCCCGAAGGCGCTCGACGAATACGTCGGACAGGAGAAGATACGCGGCCAGCTGTCGATATTCATCGAGGCTGCGCGCAAGCGCAGGGAGGCGCTGGACCATGTGCTGCTGTTCGGGCCGCCGGGGCTGGGCAAAACCACGCTCGCGCACATCATCGCGCGCGAGATGGGCGTCAACCTGCGCCACACCTCGGGTCCGGTGCTGGAGCGCGCAGGCGATCTCGCGGCGATGCTGACCAACCTCGAGCCCAACGACGTGCTGTTCATCGACGAGATCCACCGCCTGTCGCCGGTGGTCGAGGAAATCCTCTACCCGGCGCTGGAGGATTTCCAGATCGACATCATGATCGGCGAGGGACCCGCGGCGCGCTCGGTCAAGCTCGACCTGCCGCCGTTCACCCTGGTCGGCGCGACCACGCGCGCCGGCATGCTGACCAATCCGCTACGCGACCGCTTCGGCATAGTCGCCCGCCTCGAGTTCTATACCACCGACGAGCTGACGCGCATCGTCGAGCGCTCCGCAGGATTGCTGGAGGTCGGCATCGACGCCGGCGGTGCGCGCGAAGTCGCCGGCCGGTCGCGCGGCACGCCGCGGATTTCCAACCGCCTGCTGCGCCGGGTGCGCGATTTCGCCGAGGTGCGCGCCGAAGGGCGGGTCACCCGAGAGGTCGCCGACGACGCGCTGAAAATGCTCGACGTTGATCCGGTCGGTCTCGACGTGATGGACCGCAAGCTGCTGCAGGCGGTCATCGACAAGTTCGGCGGCGGCCCGGTCGGCGTTGACAACCTGGCTGCGGCAATCGGTGAGGAGCGCGACACCATCGAAGACGTGCTCGAGCCGTACCTGATCCAGCAGGGGTACCTGCAGCGCACGCCGCGCGGGCGGGTGGCCACGGCCGCGGCTTATCGTCATTTCGGCCTCGCGGCGCCGACCGGCGCTGGTCCGAGAGAACTCTGGGAACAGTAACTGCATGTCGATTCCGCGTGTCCTGCACGTCGTATGGGTGGGCGACGAAGCGCAGCGACCCGAGGATTGCATACGCAGCTGGGCCCGGCTGAATCCCGGATTCGAACTGAGGGTCTGGGGGAACCAGGAAATGGCGGAGACGCAGTGGATCAATGCCCGGCACATGGAGGCGATGTGGAATCACGAACTGGCCGGTGTCGCAGACCTGATGCGCTGGGAAATCCTCCACCGCCACGGCGGTTTTGCCATTGATGCCGATGGATTCGCACTGCGTCCGCTGGATGACTGGTTGTTTGACTGTACGATGTTTGCCTGCTGGGAAAACGAAATTGCGCGCCCGGGGCTGATTGCTAACGGTTATGTTGCTGCGGCGCCGGGCAACCCGCTGCTGGCACATATCATTGATGATTTGCGCCAAGAGGCGAATCTGACTGATCGCATGGCCTGGCAGAGTACGGGACCGTTGCGGTTGACGCAGGCATTCCATCGTCATCGCTGCGGCGAGTTGTCCATCTATCCCAGCCATTACTTTATGCCCGAGCACTTTACCGGCCTGCGTTATACCGGCAGTGGCCGTGTTTACGCGCGCCAGGAATGGCGTTCCGCGCAACGGCATTTGGCGGCAAGAAAACATATAAGTATTTGATTATAAATAATAATTTATTTTTTGCTGCAAAGCTGTTGATGAAACCCTTTTCCTTGCCGGTTCGCGTTTATTACGAGGACACCGATGCCGGTGGCGTCGTGTACTACGCGAACTACCTGGCGTTCATGGAACGCGCGCGCACCGAGTGGCTGCGCGCGCTGGGATTCGAACAGCCGGAGATGGCGCGCACGCACGGCCTGCTGTTCGTGGTCCGCGCGGTGAACGTTGAATATCTCAGACCGTCGCGATTCAACGACAGCTTGCAGGTGACCGTGGAAGTCGTTAACGTCGGCGGCAGCCACATTCGCTTCATGCAGCAGGTGCTGCGTGGTGAAGAGCGGATCGCGCGGGCGGAAGTCGATGTCGTCTGCGTCGATACCGGCAGCTTCAGACCGGCCCGCTTGCCGCGGGAGATGCGCGAAAAGATGGAAAAACAGGAATAGGGACTGGACATTGAACCCCACACTCACGCATGACATGTCGGTGCTCAGCCTGATCAGCGGCGCGAGCGTGCCGGTGCAGTTGGTGATGGCAATCCTGCTGCTCGCCTCGCTGTTTTCCTGGTACTACATTTTCCTGAAAGTGTTCACGCTGCGCCGCGCCGAGAAGCAGACCGCGGAATTCGAACGCCAGTTCTGGAGCGGCGCCGACCTGAACGACCTGTTCCAGCGCGCGGTCAATGCCCGTGATTCCGCCGGCAGTCTCGAGCGCATTTTCGAATCCGGCTTCCGCGAATTCACCAAGCACCGCCGCGAGCCCGGCACCGATGTCGCGGCGCTGATGGACAGCACGCGGCGCGCGATGCGCGCGACCTACCAGCGCGAGATGGACAAGCTCGAATCCTCGCTGTCCTTCCTTGCCTCGGTCGGCTCGGTCAGCCCCTATGTCGGCCTGCTCGGCACGGTGTGGGGGATCATGAATTCCTTCCGCGGACTGGCCAATGTCGGGCAGGCAACGCTGAGCCATGTCGCTCCGGGCATCGCCGAGGCGCTGATCGCCACCGCGATCGGCTTGTTCGCGGCGATTCCGGCGGTGGTTGCCTACAACCGCTTTGCCGGCGACGTGAACCGTCTGGCGATCCGCTTCGATTCCTTCACCGAAGAGTTTTCCAACATCCTGCAGCGGCAGGTGCACTGACGCATGCTGATCGAAAAACGCAGCGGCCGCCGGCTGATGAACCAGATCAACGTCGTGCCCTATATCGACGTGATGCTGGTGCTGCTGGTGATTTTCATGGTCACCGCGCCGATGATGAGCCCGAGCCAGATCGATCTGCCTTCGGTGGCCAAGGCGAGCACGGCCAAGGTCGCGCCACTGCAGGTCATCATCGACAAGGACGGCAACCTGTCGTTCCGTGACCAGGATGGCCGGCCGGAGCGCCGCGTGAAGCTGGACGAAGTGATTGCCCTGATCAGGCAGCGGCAGGCGGAAAATCCCGAGCAGGCGGTGGTGATTGCCGCCGACCAGGAGGTCGTCTACCGGAAAGTGGTCGACGTCATGGATACGCTGCAGCGTAACAATGTGCAAAGAGTAGGGTTGCTGGTGCGCGCCGCCCGATAAAGATGTCGACTTACGCGATCCAATCCCGCGATGAGGCCCTGGCCGGCGGGCTGGCCTTCGCGATGCATGTGCTGTTCCTGGTGTTGCTGGTGTTCGGTGTCAGCTGGCAGCACAGGCCGGCGGATACCGCGGTGGTGGTTGACCTCTGGCGCGACCTGCCCCAGGTAACGCCGCCGAAGGTCGAGCCGCCGCCACCACCGCCGCCGGAAGTGAAGCCGGAGCCGCCGAAGCCTGCGCCGAAGGTGGAGGTCAAGCCGCCGCCCAAGCCGGAGCCCGCTCCTGCGCCGAAGCCGGACATCGCGCTGAAGGAAAAGCAGGAAAAGCAGGAGCGGGAGCGCAAGCTGCAGCAGCAGGAGGCCGAGGCCCGGAAGAAACTGGCCGCGGAAAAGGCGCGCGAAGCCGAACTCGAGAAGAAAAAGCGCGCCGAGGCGGAAGCGCTGAAACAGAAACAGGCAGAGGCGGATGCGGCGAAACGCCTCGCCGCCGAGCAACAGAAGGCGCGCGAAGCAGTGGCCGCGCAGCAGGCGGCGGCTCAGGCCAGGGTGGTCGATGAATACAAGCGCAGGATCAGCGAAAAAATCCGCCGCTTCATCGTGTTGCCGCCGAATGTGAGCGATGCGGCACAGGTCGAGTTCGAAATCACCGTGCTGCCGGGTGGCGAGGTGCTGGGTGCGAAACTCAGGCGCGCGACCAGCAGCACTCCGGCCTACGACGCCGCGGTGGAGCGCGCGATCCTGCGCGCACAGCCGCTGCCCCTGCCGCCGGATCCGACGCTGATACGCCAGTTCCGGGAACTTAACCTCGTATTCCGCCCCAAAGATTGAACATGCCCATGTCACAAAAGAAGGCCAACATGCAGCTTTCCATGATTTCGACGATTTCCCTGCTGCGCATCCTCGTGCTGGGCCTGCTGCTGACGGCGGGGGCCGCGCGTGCCGCGCTGACCATCGAAATCACCGGTGCCGGTGCCAGCCAGATCCCGGTGGCGATCGTACCCTTCCGCGCCGAGGAAGGGCTCGCCCAGCGCATCACGCCGGTGGTCGAGGCCGACCTCGCGCGCAGCGGTCTGTTCCGCACGGTCGATCCCGGCGGCATCAGCCCGGTGCCGCATGAGCCCGAGCAACTGAACTACGAGCAATGGCGTGCCCGCGGTGCGGATGCCATCGTCATCGGCTCGGTCAGCAAGGCGGCCGACGGCCGCTATGACATCCGTTTCCGGGTGATGGATGTCACCAAGCGCACGCAGATTGCAGGCTTCGTCTACTTCGCTGCGGAGAACCAGCTGCGGCTGACCGCGCACAAGATCGCCGACGTCATCTACGAAAAGCTCACCGGCGAGCCCGGCGTGTTCGCCACCCGCATCACCTATGTCGTCAAGCGCGGCACGCGTTACGAGCTGCATGTCGCCGATGCCGATGCCTACGGCGCGCAGAGCGTGTTGAGCTCCAACGAGCCGATCATCTCGCCGACGTGGTCGCCGGACGGCACGCGCCTCGCCTACGTCTCCTTCGAGCAGAAAAAACCGGTGGTCTACGTGCAGTCGCTGCTCTCCGGCGGCCGCCAGGCGGTTGCCGCCTTCCGCGGCAGCAACAGTGCGCCGGCCTGGTCGCCGGACGGCCGGCAGCTGGCGGTGACGCTGACGCGCGACGGCAACTCGCAGATCTACCTGATCAATGCCGACGGCAGCGGTGTGCCGCGGCGCCTGACGCAGAGCACGGCGATCGACACCGAGGCCAATTTTTCACCCGACGGCCAGTCGATCCTGTTCACCTCCGACCGTGGCGGCGGCCCGCAGATCTACCGCATGCCGGTCAGTGGCGGCCCGGCGCAGCGGGTGACCTTTGACGGCAACTACAATGTTTCACCCCGCCACAGTCCCGATGGCAAGAGCTTCACCTTCATCCAGCGCAACGGCGGGCGTTTCAACGTCGCGGTGCAGGATTTCGCGAGCCGCCAGGTGCAGGTCCTGACCGACGGCGGCGTCGACGAATCCCCGAGTTTTGCACCGAACAGCAGGATGATCCTCTACGCGAGCCGCGTGGGGGGGCGTGGTATATTGGCCGCCGTTTCCAGCGACGGTCGCGTCAAGCAGCGTTTCACTGCAGATTCCGGCGATGTGCGTGAACCTGCGTGGAGTCCCGTGGTCAACAAGTGATGGCCTGAACCAGCGAAACCCGAAGTCGACAAGGAGCTGATCCATGAAACGATATTTTGCAGTGGTGACCATGGCCGCATTGCTGGCCGCCTGCAGCAGCACACCCACCAAGGAGCAGGACGGCGCGGCCGTCGAGGACCGCAGCGGCGCGAGTGCTTCGGCGCCGGCGCAGAAGCCGCAGACCCAGACCACCGGTCCGGTGGCCAAGCCGATGACGGACCAGTCCCTGAGCGGCAACCCGCTGAAGGATCCCGCCAACATCCTGTCCAAGCGCAGCGTCTATTTCGAACTTGACAGCAATGTGGTGCGCGACGAATTCAAGCCGCTGGTTTCGGCGCATGCGCGCTACCTGCAGCAGAACCGCACCCGGAAGGTGACGGTGCAGGGCAACACCGACGAGCGCGGCAGCCGCGAATACAACCTTGCGCTGGGCCAGCGCCGTGCCGATGCGGTCAAGCAGATGATGACCCTGCTCGGAGCGCAGTCCGAACAGATCGAGACCGTCAGCTTCGGCGAGGAAAAGCCGCGTGCAACCGGCAGTGACGAGAAGAGCTGGTCGGAAAACCGCCGCGCCGACATCGTCTATCCCAACGACTGATTCATGGGTCGAGTGATGCGCACCGCGTTCCGCGCCGGCGTGTTCTGCGTCGGCGTGCTCGCCGCATTGCCGGCCGCAGCCCTTTTCGGGGATGACGTTGCGCGCAAGCAGGTCGCAGAACAGCAGAAGCGCGTCGACGAACTGCGCCAGCAGACCGATGCGATGGCGGCCCGGCTGGCAAAAGTCGAGGAAGATGCCAGGAACCAGCCGGTGCTGGCGCTGGTGTCCGAGATCGAGAAGCTGCGCGAGGAAATCCGCAATCTCCGCGGCCAGGTCGAGGTGCTCGGGAACAACATCGACGGCGTGGCCAAGCGCCAGCGCGACATGTACGTGGACCTCGACCTGCGCCTGCGCCGCTTCGAGCAGCCCGGAGCTGCCGCGGGTCCTGCATCCGCCGCCACCGCACCCGGGGGCGAGGCTGCGAAGGCCGCCACGGGCGCGCCGGTCGCCGCCGATGAGGGCGAGGCCTACGAACAGGCCCAGGGCCAGCGCCGCATCGGCAATTACCAGGGTGCGATCACCGCTTTCCAGGCCTTCATCGCCAAGTATCCGAAAAGCACGCTGGCACCGCGCGCCCAGTACTGGATCGGTGATTCCTACTTCAACCTGCGCGACTTCAGGAACGCGATTGCCAGCCAGCAAAAACTGCTCGCCAGCTATCCCGACAGTTCTTCGGCGCCCGACGCGCTGCTCAACCTCGCCAGTTCGCAGCTGGAATCCGGCGACAGCGCCGCCGCGCGCAAGACCATGGACGGCCTGATCGCGAAGTACCCGTCTTCCGAAGCGGCGGAAAAAGCGCGCCGGCGCGTCGGCAATCTGCGCTGATCGCGCGCCGTCACGCACTGCATCGTGAGCCTGGCCGCCGAAACACCTGCAGTCGCCGCTTCGGCCGCCACGCTGCGCGTCACCGAGATCTTCTGCTCCCTGCAGGGCGAGACCAGCCGCGTCGGCCTGCCCACCGTGTTCGTGCGCCTGACCGGCTGTCCGCTGCGCTGCAGTTACTGCGACACGGCCTATGCCTTCCACGGCGGTGAATCGCTGGGGCTCGACGACATCCTCGGCCGTGTCGCCGCATACGGCACGCATTATGTGACACTGACCGGCGGCGAGCCGCTGGCGCAGAAGCATGCCCCGCTGTTGTTGCGCCGGCTTGCGGATGCCGGCCATTCGGTATCGCTGGAGACCAGCGGCGCGCTCGATGTCTCGGCGGTAGACACGCGCATCTCGAAAATCCTCGACCTGAAAACTCCTGGTTCGGGCGAGTCCGCGCGCAACCTGTGGAGCAACCTCGACCACCTGACGCCGCAGGACGAGATCAAGTTCGTGATCTGCGACGAGGCCGATTACGACTGGGCGCGGGAGCAGCTGCGCTCGCGCCGTCTCGACAGTCTGTGCCCGGTGCTGTTTTCGCCGGTGCACGGCCGGTTGCAGCCGCAGCAGCTCGCGGAATGGATACTGCGCGACCGCCTGCCGGTGCGCTTCCAGCTGCAGCTGCACAAGCTGTTGTGGGGGGAGACGCCGGGACGTTGAGGGCGTGAGTTGGTGATTAAGTAATTAAGTGATCAGGTGACCAGAAGTTCCGGCGTACGAAGCGCACACAATCACTTAATCATTTAATCACTAAATTACTTGATCACCTGTTCAGGCTGTGCATCCAATGAAAGCCGTTGTCCTCCTCTCCGGCGGACTTGACTCCGCAACCACACTGGCGATCGCGCGCAGCGAAGGCCATGACTGTCATTGCCTGTCGATCGACTACGGGCAGCGCCATCGTGCCGAGCTCGATGCCGCCTCGCGCGTTGCCCGGGCGCAGGGCGCGGCCTCGCACAAGGTGGTGCGCATCGACCTCGGCAGCATCGGCGGCTCGGCGCTGACCGACCGCTCGATCGCGGTTCCGGTCGACGGTGTGCAACCGGGCATTCCGGTGACCTATGTGCCGGCGCGCAATACCATCATGCTGGCAGTGGCCCTGGCCGAAGCGGAGGTGCGCGGTGCCGGGCATATCTGGTTCGGCGCCAATGCCGTGGATTACTCGGGGTATCCGGACTGCCGACCGGAATACATGCGTGCTTTCGAGGCGCTGGCCAACCTCGCGACCAAGGCAGCGGTGGAGGGCAGCCCGCTGCGGCTGCACACGCCGATCATCGATCTCAGCAAGGCGGAGATCATCCGCCGCGGCATCGCCCTCGGTGTCGACTATGCGCTCACCGTGTCCTGTTATCAGGCCGACGAAGAGGGTGCTGCCTGCGGAGTCTGCGATTCCTGCCGGCTGCGCCGTGCCGGCTTCGAGCAATCCGGAATGGCGGATCCAACGCATTACAAAAATATCAATAAAAACAAATAGTTGCAATATATCCTCGGTTGTATATTAGAATTTTCGAATAATCAACCGAGATCGAGTCGCAGCAGTCGTCTGCGCAGGAGGAGCCGATGGAATTCACCGTACACCACCAGGTGCTGGCCGCTGTGTTCGTGATCGCCACAGTACTGGGCGCGATCGTCAGCAAGACCAACTTCTGCACCATGGGCGCGGTGTCGGACTGGATCAACATGGGCGATACCGGCCGCATGCGCGCCTGGCTGCTGGCGATGGCCGTAGCGATCGCCGGGGTGGCCGGGCTCGAGGCTGGCGGCCTGATCCAGCTCTCCGGCGACACCTTCCCGCCGTATCGCACTGCGAGCTTCGGCTGGTTGCGTTACCTCGCCGGCGGCGCGCTGTTCGGCATCGGCATGACGCTCGCCAGCGGCTGCGGCAACAAGACGCTGGTGCGCGTCGGCGGCGGCAACCTGAAGTCGCTGGTGGTGCTCGCTATTGCCGCCATCATGGCCTACCTGATGCTGTGGACGCCGTTCTACGAGAATTTCTTCCATCCCTGGGTGTCCGCCACCACCGTCGACCTGTCGCGTCATGGCGTGAACGGACAGGAGCTGGGCGCGGTGGTGTCCGGCGTGTTCGGCCTCGAAGCTTCGCGCAGCCTCAATGCCGTGCTCGGCGCCGTTGTCGCGCTGTGCCTGCTTGCCTATGTTTTCAGTTCCGCCGAGTTCCGCGGCAGCTTTGACAACCTGCTCGGCGGCGCGGCAGTCGGGCTTGCAGTACTGGCCGGCTGGTACCTGACCGGCGGCCCGCTGGGCCAGGCATGGAAGGAATACGCCGAATTCGCGACCCAGGTGCCGAGCCGCGTGCAGGTCCAGTCCTACACCTTCATCAGCCCGATGGGCGACACCGTGCGCTACCTGCTGAGCCCCGGCAACACGGCGCTGGTCAATTTCGGCGTGATGGCGCTGGCCGGCGTCATTGCCGGATCCTTCATCTACGCGCTGCTGACCCGCAGCTTCCGCGTCGAATGGTTCGTGTCGGGCAGGGATTTTGCCAACCATGCCGTCGGCGGCGTGCTGATGGGGGTGGGCGGCGTGCTGTCCATGGGCTGCACCGTGGGTCAGGCGATTACCGGCATGTCCACCCTGGCCATCGGCTCGCTGCTGACTTTCCTTGCCATCGTCGGCGCTGCCGCAGCGACCATGAAGTACCAGTACTGGCGGATGATGCAGGAAGCCTGAGCGTTTCCCGCCTGCCGCGGTTGACCACCCTGTCCCGCACGGTTAAAATTCGCCCCTTTTTGAGGGCGGTTAGCTCAGCCGGTAGAGCAGCGGACTTTTAATCCGTTGGTCGGGAGTTCGAATCTCCCACCGCCTACCAATACAGATCAAGGGGTTAGCTCAAGGGCTAGCCCCTTTTTCCTTTACAGCGTGCCAAATGCGCTCTGCAATTCATGACACTGCAGGGTGATCAAGGGTTTCCGGCCGATCTTCCGGTTGGATTGATTCCCACCTGGCCGGTTTCCCGATGTAGGATGCACGCGCGGGGTCATATCCAGGCTGTGTTGGCCGGGATTGTCCCCCACCCACCGATGCATCCAACAACAAGTACCTGCATCTCCGGAGGAGCCCGATGAAGATCGCCTGTGCGGCACTTGCCTTGGCGCTGGCCGCAGCGCCAGCCCTTGCCCAGAACGTGAAAATCACGCCGGTCGGCTCCCATCCCGGCGAACTCTGCGCGAATGATCGTGCGATCATTTTCGAGGATCCCACCGGTGTACGCTTTCTCTACGATCCTGCGCACAACGTCACCGGCGGCGACGATCCGCGACTGGGTGCCATCCACATGGTGCTGCTGTCGCACATGCACGGCGATCATGTCGGCGACCAGAAGTTGAAGGCTCCCGGCGCCGGAAGCTGCGCGAACTCGGGGCGGGTGCCCGCGCCGAATTCGACGACTGCAGAGGTTGTCGCAGCGAAGAACGCGGCGATGGTGATGACCCGCGCAATGGGGGGCTTTGTCGGCAACAAGGTCCTCGGCATTCGTGGCGGCGGCAAGCCGATCGGTTTCTGTCCGCAGACCGGCGGCGCGGTCACGGTGCCGGTGGCGACGGTGTGCGCCTCGCAGACCGATCTCGGTGGCGTGTTTGTCGCCAAGACGGCCGATGCGCCGCGCGGCGTCGAAATTTCGATCATTTACGCTTCGCACGTGAACAACGCCCCGCCGGCGCTGCTGTCGGAGGCGCAGCGCGCGCAGTTGAAGGCCGATGGCGCGATCCTCGAATACGGGCCCGCGACCGGTTTCGTGGTCAAGTTCACCAACGGCCTGACGGTTTACCTTTCCGGCGACACCGGCATCCACACCGAGATGAAGACCGTCGTGCACGATTTCCACAAGGCCAATCTTGCGGTGCTCAACCTGGGCAACAACCCCGGCATCTTCCTTTCCGGTGAATATGTCATCAACGAGCTGGTAAAGCCGGCCTCGGTGATCCTGACCCACCCCAACGAGCCGGTGACCGAGGGTGGTGCGCCCCGTGCCGCTTCGCGTACGGTCGCACTGATGAAAAAACTCAAGCCGGAAAGCCATCTGGCGATCAGCGGGCGCACGATGGAATTCGACGGCAAGGGCAAGTGCGTCGCGGGTTGCTGAGCGCGTTTCCCTGCTGCGTTGCTTTAGGGCCGGTCCAAGCCGGCCCTTTGTTTTTTCGACGGCGCTTCTGTTATCTTGCCGCACGGCGCGCGCGGTGCGCGTCCCATTTCATGGAGCGGGAAACTCATGGCGGTTTTTGAACCGGTCGGACATGTGCGCAGTGACCGTAACCGGATGTCGGAAGGACAATGGGCCAAGGTAGAGTCGCGCATCGAACTCGATCCACGGTATGCCGGCGGGCTTGCCGGCCTCGGCGAGTTTTCGCATGTCGTGGTGGTGTTTCACCTCGACCGCATTCCGCCATTCGATCCGGCGAAGCAGCTCGCGCGCAACCCGCGCGGCATGGAGAGTCTCGCACCGGTGGGGGTATTTGCACAGCGCACCAAGTTCCGGCCCAATCCCATCGGCGTCACTGCGGTGGAGCTGGTCTCTGTCGACGAGCGCGGCATCACGGTGCGCGGGCTCGACGCGCTCGATGGCACACCGGTGCTCGACATCAAACCCTATATCCCGGGATTCGAGCGCAAGGATGATGTGCGGCTGCCGGCCTGGGTCGACAGCATGATGGACGGATATTTCTGAAAGCGGGGTCGGCGCAAGCCTGGCGCAAGGCGGCGTAAGCCTGCAGTAAGTTCAGCGGCGCAGTATCCGGCGGGCCGCAGCGCTCCCGAATCCCGGATCCGGCGGCAGATGTTGTCCACCGATGCTTTCCACCGCCGATGAGGAGTCTGCAATGCGCCACCTGTTTGCTGCAATCGTTTCCCTGATGTTGACCGCTCCGGTTTTTGCCGATGAGTCCCAACCGGTGGTACTGCCGCCGGTCGATGCCGATCCCACCGGCCTGATCGTGTTTGCACTGCTTTTCGTGGGCATGATCGGCGGCTTCCTCTGGTACATCGTGACCCAGGAACGCGCCAAGGCACGTTCGGGCAAATAATCCTTCCGGGGCGCCTGCGGGCGCCTTCTGCGTGACCCTATTCTGTCAGCGGTCCGTCCCGGGCCGCGTCAGTGGAGTCGGTCGAGTGCCTGAGCGAGGTCTGCGATCAGGTCTGCGGGATCTTCCAGTCCGATGTGCAGGCGGATCACCGGTCCTCCGGGATTCCACTCGGTTGCCGTTCGCACCTTTTCCGGCTGCGGCGCGGTGACCAGGCTTTCGTAGCCACCCCAGCTCGAACCAATGCCGAAGAGTTGCAGTGCGTTGATGAAAGCTGCCACCTTAGCCTGCGGCACGGCATGCAGCACCAGGCCGAACAGCGAGGCCGCGCCGTCGAAATCGCGTTTCCAGATGGCGTGGCCCGGATCGTCCTCCAGCGCGGGATAGAGCACGCGCTGCACCTCCGGCCGCGCCTGCAGCCAGCGTGACACCTCAAGTGCATTCGCCATCTGCTGTTTCATGCGCACGCCGATGGTGCGGAAACCGCGCAGCGCAAGGTAGCAGTCGTCGGGACTGACGCAGAAGCCGTAGTCGGCCACTGCGTGGCGCACCGGCAGCCAGCATTTCTTGTTGGTGACGACCACCCCCATCAGCACATCGGAATGGCCGACGATGTACTTGGTCGCGGCATGGATCGAGACGTCGACGCCGCGCTCGAATGAGTGGAAGAAGTACGGCGTGCCCCAGGTGGTGTCGGCGAGCACCGGGATGCCGTGGGCATGGGCGGCAGCGGCGATCGCCGGGATGTCCTGCATCTCGAAAGTCAGCGAGCCCGGCGCTTCGCAGAACACCGCCCTGGTGTTCGGCCGCAGCAGTTTCGTGATGCCGGCGCCGAGCAGCGGGTCGTAGTACTCGACCTCGACGCCGAAGCCGCGCAGCTGGCGTTCGCAGAACAGCCGCGTAGGCGCATAGGCACTGTCGGTCACCAGCAGGTGGTCGCCGCTCTTGCAGAAGGCGGCCAGCGCGACGGTGATTGCAGCCAGCCCCGAGGGCAGGGCCACGGCCTGGTAGCCGCCCTCCATTTTCGCCACGGCATCCTCGAAGGCCCAGGTCGTTGGCGTGCCGTGGATGCCGTAACGCATGCTCTTGTAGTCGTCGGGATCGCGGTTCTCGTAACTTTCAAGATCCGGAAAAACAACGGTCGAGGTGCGGTAGACCGGCGTGTTGACGGTGCCATGGGTTTGCGCCGGGTTGCGGCCGATATGGGTCAGCAGGGTGTCTTTTTTCATGCGGGGCGGGAGGTTAGGTGCTCTCAGGCGGACTGAATACGATATGGACTGCGCTCGCGGCATTGTGCGCGAGCACCGGGGGTCGCGCAACACGCGAGGCCGGCGATCATGCTCAACTTTTCGCGCATTTGCGTTATCCTAGCCGCTATTCCAAACGAGGAGCGCGTGCGCCACTGCTGGCGTCCAGCATGTGGTGCCCCGGGACAGTCATGGACACACATCATTCACACCTGTTTGAAGTCGGCGGCGCGAAACTTGCCCGCCTTGAGGACCTGCGCCTGATCAAGGGCGAGGGCTGTTATGCCGCGGACTGGGCACTGCCGAACCAGGTGCATGCCGCCTTCCTGCGTTCCGACCGTGCCCACGCGAAAATCCTGTCGGTTAACACTGCTGCCGCGCGCAAGGCGAAGGGTGTGCTGGCGGTGCTGACCGGCGAGGATGCAGTCAAGGCAGGTTACATCAAGCCGCTGAGCATGCTGACTTTTGCCGGCAAGGACGGCAAGAAGGCCACCATTCCCGAGCGCCCGGTGCTGGCTCACGGCCGCGTGCGTTTCGTCGGCGATCTGGTTGCGCTGGTGGTGGCGGAAACCGCGCTGCAGGCACAGGATGCCGCGGAGCTGGTCGAGGTCGAGTACGAGGATCTTCCGGTCGTGGTGTCGCCGCGTGCAGCGCTGGAACCCGGCGCGCCGCAACTGCATGACAACGTTCCGGGCAATCTCTGCTTCGAGCAGGAGGCGGGCGACGCCGCGGCGGTGGAGGCCGCTTTCGCGAAAGCGGCGCATGTCACCAAACTGCGGCTCGACGTCACCCGCGTCGCGCCGAACCCGATGGAGCCGCGTGCCTGCGCGGTGGCCTTCGACGCCGCCAGCGGCAAATTCACGGTGCATTCGCCGGTGCAGGGCATCAACATGATGCGCATGCAGCTGGCGGCCTATACCGGCGTGGCTGATGACAAGATCGAGGTCGTCGCCCGCGACGTCGGCGGCGGCTTCGGCCAGCGCAGCATTGGCTATCCCGAATACGTCGCGCTGATGCTCGGCGCGAAAACGCTGGGCCGGCCGGTGAAATGGGTGTCCTCGCGCAGCGAAGGCTTCCTCGCCGATTCCCACGGCCGCGCCAATTACATCGACGGCGAGCTCGCGCTGGACAAGGACGGCACTTTCCTCGGCATGCGCGTCGACTGGATCGCCGACCTCGGCGCCTATCTCCATCCCGCCGGCCCGGTGAGCCCGATGCGCAACCCGGTGACCTGCCTCAACGGCGTCTACAAGACCCAGGCGCTCTACGGTCGCTGGCGCGTCGCGCTGACCAACACCGGACCGGTGTCCGCCTACCGTGGTGCGGCGCGCCCGGAAATCGCCTTTGCCATCGAACGCCTGGTCGACGAGGCCGCTGCGCAGATGAACATCGACCCCGCGGAAATCCGCCGTCGCAACTTCATTCCGGCCGACGCCTTCCCGTACAAGACGCCCACCGGCTCGGTCTACGACATCGCCGATTTCCAGGGCGTGCTCGACAAGGCGATGAAGCTCGCCGACGTCGCGGGCTTCCCGAAACGCCGCGCCGAAGCCGAGAAGCGCGGCATGATCCGCGGCCTCGGTTTCTCGACCGTGATCGAGAACTCCGGCGCCGGCATGTTCCCCAAGGATGAAGTCCGGCTGGAAGTGCATGCCGACGGCAGCATCACCGCCTACTCGGTGTCGCATTCCCAGGGACAGGGCCACGAAACCACCTTTGCCCAGATCATCGGCGACGGCCTCGGCATTCCCGCAGAGCGCATCAAGCTGCGCCAGGGCATCGGCGAGCAGGGCCTGATCGGCAACCACACCGGCGGCTCGCGCACCATCGTCGGCGCCGGCACGGTCTGCCACATCGCCGCGAAAAAGCTGATCGAGGTTGCGACACCGCTCGCGGCCGAGCAGCTCGGCGTCGAGCCCTCGCAGGTTGCTTACGCGGGTGGCGAGTTCAAGTCGACCGCATCGAACAAGAAAATTTCGCTGGGAGAGCTCGCTGCGAAGAAGCCGCTGGTGGTCACCGGCGAAGGCAAGTTCGGCTCGACCTTCCCCAATGGCTGCCATGTCGCCGAGATCGAGATTGATCCGCAGACCGGCGTTACCGAGGTCGTCTCCTATGTCACCGTCGATGACTGCGGGACGGTGATCAACCACACTATCGTCGAAGGCCAGATGCACGGTGCGGTGGCCCAGGGCTGGGGCCAGATCTTCGGCGAGAACCTAGTCTATGACCCCGACACCGGCCAGTTGCTGACCGGCAGTTTCATGGACTACGCGATGCCCAAGGCGGGCTGGATCAAGGATATCACCATCGCCGAGCACACCACCTTCGGCACCATCAGCCCGCTGGGCGTGAAAGGGATGGGCGAGTCCGGCTGCACCGCCTCGCTTGCCGCGCTGACCAATGCGGTGATGAACGCGCTGCGTCCGCTGGGCGTGCCCCCGCTCGACATGCCGCTGACCGCGCACCGGGTCTGGCAGGCGATCACTGCCGCGAAGAAAGGCAAATAACCATGTACTCATTCCAGTATCGCAAGGCGAAATCGCTGGCCGAAGCAGGCGAAGTGCTGGCGAAGGACGATGAAGCCAGGCCGTTGTCCGGCGGCATGACCCTGATCCCGACGCTGAAGCAGCGCCTGGCACAGCCGACGCAACTCGTCGATATCGCCGGCCTGCCCGAACTCGCCGGCATCGAGATGAAGGGTGGCGTGCTGACCATCGGTGCCGCGACCCGTCATGCCGACGTGGCTGCATCGAAGGTCGTGCAGGACGCGATTCCGGCGCTGGCCTGCCTGGCCGCCGGCATCGGCGACCCGCAGGTGCGCAACCGCGGCACGCTGGGCGGATCGGTCGCCAACAATGACCCGGCGGCGGATTACCCTGCCGCCGTGCTGGCGCTGAATGCGAAGGTGATCACCAACAAGCGCGAGATTGCCGCCGACGAATTTTTCCAGGGCATGTTCACCACCGCGCTGGAGCCGGGCGAGCTGATTGTCAAAATCGCCTTCCCGCTGGCGAAGGCCGCGGCCTACTGCAAGTTTCCGCATCCGGCCTCGGGTTACGCGATGGCCGGCGTGTTCATCGCCCAGACCGGCGACGGCCTGCGCGTGGCAGTGACCGGTGCCGGTGCTTCCGGCGTGTTCCGCTGGACGGAAGCCGAGCAGGCGCTGGCCAAGGGCATCAGCGCCGCGGCGATCGAAAAGCTGACGCTCGCCGCCGATGACATCAACGAAGACATCCACGGCACGCGCGAATACCGCGCGCAGCTGGTCAAGGTCATGGCCACCCGCGCCGCGGCCGCACTCTCGGGGAAGAAATAACATGGCCAAGATCACATTGACCGTCAACGGCGAAAAACGCAGCGCCGAGGTCGAAGACCGCACGCTGCTGGCGAACTTCCTGCGCGATGAACTGAAACTCACCGGCACCCATGTCGGCTGCGATACCAGCCAGTGCGGCGCCTGCACCGTCCACGTCGATGGCCGCGCGGTGAAATCCTGCACCATGCTCGCGGCACAGGCCGAGGGCTGCGAAGTGGTGACCATCGAAGGCCTCGCCAAAAACGGCAAGCTGCACCCGGCCCAGGCCGCCTTCACCGAATGCCATGCGCTGCAGTGCGGCTTCTGCACGCCGGGCATGATCATGACCACCGCCGCGCTGATCAAGCAGTACCCGCAGCCCACGGATGAACAGATCGTCCACGGCCTTGAGGGCAACCTCTGCCGCTGCACGGGTTACCTGAACATCGTCAAGGCCGTGAAACACGCGGCCGAGCTGCAGAAAGCAAAGTAAGCCATCGCGGCAAAAATTAACCTTCCTTCTCCCCGCTTGCGGGGGGAAGGCAAGGAAGAGGGGCTTCCAAAAGTGCGGATTCTGTCTGCCACTTTCCCCTCCCGCGGTATCCTTCACTCTCCAATGAAGGACCCCGCACCATGACATCCCCATCCAATCCCCCCGCCGGCCCCCTCGCCGGCGTGCGCGTCATCGAACTCGGCCAGCTGATCGCCGGCCCGTTCTGCGGCAAGACCCTCGCCGACTTCGGCGCCGAGGTCATCAAGATCGAGCCGCCGGGCAAGGGCGACCCGCTGCGCAAGTGGCGGCTGCTGAAAAACGGCAACTCCGTGTGGTGGGAAGTCCAGTCGCGGAACAAGCAGTCGGTGACGCTGGATCTCACCCGGGCCGAAGGCCAGGACCTGCTGCGCGCACTGGTCAAGGAAGCCGACGTGCTGATCGAGAACTTCCGCCCTGGCAAAATGGAGGAGTGGGGCCTCGGCTACGAAGACCTGAAAAAACTGAACCCCGGGCTGGTGATGGCGCGCATCTCCGGCTACGGCCAGGACGGGCCGTACCGCGACCGTCCCGGCTTCGGCATCATCGCCGAGTCGATGGGCGGACTGCGTTATCTCACCGCCGAGCCGGGCCGGGTGCCGGTGCGCGTCGGCGTGTCGATCGGCGACACGCTGGCCGCGCTGCACGGCGTGATCGGCATCCTGATGGCGCTGTATCACAGGGATGCCCGCAAGGGTGAGGGCCAGGTGATCGACATCGCGCTCTACGAGAGCGTGTTCAACTGCATGGAAAGCCTGCTGCCCGAGTACAGCGCCTTCGGCGTCGTGCGCGAAGCGGCCGGCAGTGCGCTGCCCGGCATTGTGCCTTCCAACGCCTATCCCTGCAGGGACGGCTGGATACTCATCGGCGGCAATGGCGATGGCATTTTCAAACGGTTGATGAAAGCCATCGGCCGTGACGACTATGCCGCGTCTGCCGAGATGGCCGGCAACGACGGTCGCGTCAAACGCGTCGCCGATATCGACGGTGCGATCACTGCCTGGACACAGACGCAGGACAAGGCCACGGCGCTGAAAATCCTTGAGCAGCATGATGTGCCCTCGGGTGCGATCTATTCGATTGCCGACATTGCCGCCGATGCGCAGTACAGGGCGCGCGAGATGATCCTCAACATCAACACCCGCGACGGCTACAAGGTCGATGTGCCGGGCATCGTGCCCAAGCTTTCGGCCACGCCCGGCGCCATCCGCAGCACTGCGCCGCGGCTGGGTGAAGATACTGAATCCGTACTGAAGCGCGCCGGCGTGAAGGCGGAAACCATCGCCGACCTGCGGGCGAAGGGCGTTATCTGAAAATATCAATAAAAACAAATACTTAAGATATGCCGTCATTCCGGACGTGCAACGCACGCCCCGAAGGAAGTCCCCTTGGGGGGACGATCCGGAATCCGGCAACGAACCGCGGCAAACCCCTGGATTCCGGCGCGCGCGTTGCGCGTCCGGAATGACGACCGCAACAATGGAGTTCCACCCATGATCGACCGCCTCGACCACTTCGTCCTCACCACCGCCCAGCCCGAAGAAATCATCCGCTTCTACACCGAAGTGCTGGGCATGACGCTCGAAACCTTCCGCAACGGCCAGCGACTCGCGTTGAAGTTCGGCCGTTCGAAGATCAACATTCACGTGAAAGACAAGGCATACGAACCCAAGGCGCATGCGCCGGGCATCGGTACGCTGGATTTCTGCTTCATTGCATCAGTGCCGCTGGAGCAGGTGATCGCGAGCCTGGAAAAACACGGGGTCGCAATCATCGAAGGACCCTGCATCAAGACCGGCGCGATGGGGGAAATCCGCTCGGTTTATTTCAGGGATCCGGATCTGAACCTGGTGGAGGTGTCGGAATATATTTGAGCAAGCCGGGTTCAAGGGGCGGGCGTCACGCGGTTCCGGTGCCGGCTGACTTCGGTTCCCTCGGCAGCCTCGCCCCGCACCTCGCGCAGAACCTGTCTCTCGCCCCCACCGGCTGTCCGCAATCATGGCAGCGTCTGAGTTCGCAGTAGCGCATTACCGCTTCAGCCAGCCTCAGGACAGCTCCGCCGGTCCGCCGCTTCCAGGGCCATGCGGTTTTCTTTTCGGAACGCGCGGAGCTGCCGATGGCTGCTGAAAAATATCATCCTGTGAACTTCCTGCGATAGTCGGAAAATCACGATAAGGATGCCTATCATTGCTGTCAATCGACTCTGGGCCTTCTGCTAAAATCTTCGCTTTCCAGAACAACCGATTTGTGGGGAGAAACATGGCAACAAAAGCCAGGAAGTCCAAAACCCGGAAGTACACCGACATCATTTACGAGGTGAAGGACCAGGTCGCCTGGATCACCATCAATCGCGAGAAAGTGCTCAACGCTTTCCGCGAGCAGACCCTCGACGAGATGATCGATGCGCTGAAATCGACCCGTGAAGACCCGTCCATCGTCTGCGCGGTGGTCACCGGCAAGGGCAACCGTTCCTTCTCCGCCGGCGGTGATTTCTACGCGATGAAGCGCCTGAACTTCACCAACGCCTATATGTGGAACGACCGCATGCTCGGCCTGGCGATGACCATCCGCGGCTTGCCGATCCCGGTGATCGCGATGGTCAACGGCTGGTGCATGGGCGGCGGGCACGAACTCGCGCTGTGGTGCGATCTGGTGATCGCCTCCGAAAACGCGGTGCTTGGCCAGACCGGCGCCAAGGTCGGCGCCTGCCCGACCGTCGGCGCGACCCAGTACATTCCGCGCATCATCGGCGAGCGCCTGGCGCGCGAGATGATTTTCTGCGCCCGCCGTTTCACCGCGAAGGAAGCGGTGGAAGTCGGCCTGATCAACAAATGCGTGCCGCAGAAGGACCTGCTGAAAGAGACGCTGAAGTGGTGCGAAACCATGAAGGGCCACAGCGCGCTGACCATCCGCATGACCAAGAAGTCGCTGAACTTCGAATCCGACAACCTGTACTCGTCCTGGCAGCACGGCATGGAGCTGCTGGCCCATGTCTGGGGCTCGCCCGAGGCGAACGAGGGCATGGACGCCTTCCTCGCCGGCCGCAAGCCGAACTTCCAGAAGTTCCGCATGCAGGCGAAGAAGGAACTGGAGAAGTATGTCGACGGCTGCGAGCGCGACCTCAATGCGCCGCCGTCGATGCGGCGGAAAAAGCGGTAATTGGTGATTGGCAAGTGGTAACTGGTGGCGGCAGATCAATCAGCCGCCACCAGTGCCCACCAATCACGAATCACCATTTACCAATTACCCCCTGACCCATGCCTCCCGCAGAACCCCAGGGCGCCCTCGCGGGTGTCCGCGTCCTTGACCTGACCCGCATCCTCGCCGGTCCGCTGTGCACGATGATGCTCGGCGACATGGGCGCGGACGTGATCAAGGTCGAACCCCCGGGTGCCGGTGACGACACCCGCAGCTGGGGGCCGCCTTTTGCCGAAGGCGAATCGGCGTACTACCTTGGCGTCAACCGCAACAAGCGTTCGATCACGCTGAACATGGCGATGAAATCCGGTCAGGAAGTGCTGGCCGGGCTTATCAAGAAGTCCGACGTGCTGGTCGAGAACTTCAAGGTCGGCACGCTGGAGAAATGGGGCTTCGGCAACGACTGGCTGCAGGCGAATGCGCCGCGGCTGGTGCGCTGTTCGATCACCGGCTACGGCTCCGTTGGTCCGAAAGCCGGGCTGCCCGGCTACGATTTCATCCTGCAGGCGGAGTCGGGGCTGATGAGCATTACCGGCGAACCGGAGGGCACGCCGATGAAGTACGGCGTGGCTATCGTCGACATTTGCACCGGCATGCTCGCCTGCAATTCGGTGCTCGCCGCGCTGAATGCGCGGCACACCACGGGCCGCGGCCAGCATGTCGAGGTGTCGCTGTTCGATTCAGGATTGGCGATGCTTGCCAACGTGGCTTCGAACCATCTCATTTCCGGCAAGAACGCCGGACGTTTCGGCAACGGCCATCCCAACATCGTGCCGTACACGGCTTATCCGACACGCGACGACATGATCGCGGTTGCGGTGGGCAACGACGGCCAGTTTGCCAAGTTTGCCGAAGTGCTGGGCCATGCCGGATGGGCGACGGACCCGCGCTTCAGCAAAAATCCCGACCGCATCGGCAACCGCGAGGCGCTCGATGCATTGATCAGTGCCGAACTGAAACGCGAAGGCGCGGAGCAGTGGATCGAAAAACTGATGGCCGCCGGCATACCCTGCGGCCGCATCAACAGCGTGGCGCAGGCGCTGGCCGCGCCGCATGCGATTGCTCGCGACATGGTGACATCGGTCGAGCATCCGACCGCGGGCACCGTCAAAATGCTCGGCATACCTTTCCGCTTCAGCGACACGCCGGCGAGCATCCGTCGCGCGCCGCCGCTGCTGGGCCAGCACACCGAAGCGGTGCTGCGCGAGGAGCTGGGTTTCAGCGACGTCCGCATTGCCGAGCTGCGTAAAGAAAAAGTTATTTAAAATCAAGTACTTATAAACGATGATTACCGGTCTCAGCCATGTCTCCATTGTCGTGCCCGACCTTGCGGCGGCGCTGCGCAAGCTCGAGACGACGTACGGGCTCAGCGCCGGCGCGATCAAGGTCAATGAAGAGCAGGGCGTGCGCATGACTTACATCGATCTCGGCAATGCCAAGATCGAACTGATGGAACCGTCGCGGCCGGATTCGCCGGTGGCAAAATTCCTCGAGCGCAATCCCAAGGGCGGCATTCACCATTTCTGCCTCGGCGTCGATGACGTCGGACAGACCACGCAGGAACTCGGCGCCGCCGGCGTGCAGGTGCTTGGCGCCGGCAAGCTGCAGCTCAACGTGCATGGAGAGCGCATCGCCTTCGTGCATCCCAGGGATTTCCTCGGCGCACTGGTCGAACTGGAAGAACACAATCAGGACAACAACCATGGCTGAACAGAAACGGCAGCAACGGGTGGCGGGTGACCAACTGCGGGCGTTCATCGCTTCCGCTTTCGAGGCGGTCGCGGTGCCGCGCGAGGATGCAAAGACCATCGCCGAACTGATGGCGCAGGCCGACATCAATGGTTCCGAGGGGCATGGCGTGTTCCGCCTGCCGCAGTACATCCGCCGCATCAAGGGCGGCGCAGTCAACGTGAAGCCGAATATCCGCGTCGAGCGCGAGCTGGCGGGCATGGCGCTGGTCAACGGCGACAACGGCATGGGTCACCTGGTGATGAAGTTCGCCGCCGAGAAGGCGATCGAGAAGGCGAGGACCGCGGGCGTCGCCTGGGTCGGCGCCAAGTGGAGCAACCACGCCGGGCCGGCCTCGCTTTATGCGACGATGCCGGCGGCGCAGGACATGATTGGTCTCTACATGGCCGTGGGCAGCGCCAACCACCTGCCGCCCTGGGGAGGGCTCGACATGCTGCTGTCGACCAATCCGATCGCGGTTGCGGTGCCGGCGGGCGCGGAGCCGGCGGTGATCCTCGACATGGCGACCACGGTGGCGGCCTATGGCAAGGTCAAGACCAAGGCGCAGCGTGGCGAGATGATGCCCGAGGGCTGGATGATGGACCGCCAGGGCAATCCGCTGACTGACCCCAAACGTGCGAACGAGGGATTCCTGCTGCCGATCGGTGGTTACAAGGGCTACGGCCTTGCGCTGATCATCGGCATGCTCGCCGGCAATCTCAACGGTGCGGCGATGGGCAAGGATGTCATCGACTTCAACAACGATGACAGCAGCGAGACCAATACCGGCCACGCCATCGTCGCGATCAACATCGAGGCGTTCCAGCCGCTGGCCGAGTTCAAGGCGGGCATGGACACGCTGATCCGCGACATCCGCAATTCGCAGCGCCTGCCCAATGTCGACCGCATCCGCCTGCCGGGCGAAGGCACGCACAGTGCGCGTGCCGACCGCGGCAACAACGGCGTGCCGATGCCGGACGCGCTGTTGGCCGCGCTCGACCAGCTCGCCGGCGAACTGAAGATCGCGAAAATCGCGCGCTGAACGCGCGCCGCACTCAGCGCGGCAACGGCTCGTCGACGACGCCGTTGCTGAGGATGCCGATGCCCTCGATTTCGGATTCGACGACATCGCCGGCGTTGAGGTACCAGTCGGGATTGGCCAGCGCGCCGCCGCCGGGCGAGCCGGTGGCGATGATGTCGCCGGGCATCAGCGTGATCTGCGAGAAATGCGCGACCAGTTGCGGGATGCTGAACAGCATGTCGCGGGTATTGCCGTCCTGGCGCGTTTCGCCGTTGACCCGGGTCTGGATGCGCAGGTGCATCGGGTCGGGGATCGCGTCACGGGTGATCATCCACGGCCCCAGCGGCGCGAAGGTATCCAGGGTCTTGGCGAGGAACATGTGCCCGCCCTGCTTTTCCAGCGCACCGAGGTCGCGCGCGGTGATGTCGTTGACGATGGTGTAGCCGGCGATGACGTCCCAGGCCTTTTCCTCGGGAACATCCTTGCAGCGCTTGCCGATCACTATCGCAAGCTCGGTTTCGCAGTCCAGCGCCCGGGTGATGCGCGGCTTGATGATGTCGCGTCCCGGCCCGACGATGGATGACAGCGTCTTGATGAAGCCGGTGGGTATCTTGCCCGGCGCCTTGCCCGGGAACTGCGTGTAGCCCGGGTAGTTGCGGCCCACCGCAATCAGCTTTGACGGCCGCACCGGCGCATAGACGCGGCAGTCGGCGAGCGGCAGGAACAGCGGCTCGCCGCGCAGTCCGGAGGCGTCCGGCGTGCTGGCGGCCAGATCCGCGAGGAAGGTGTAGGCATCGGCGAGCGCGATCCAGCCCTGTTCGCCGAGATGCAGGAACTCGGTGATGTACTGCGGCATCCAGATCGCGGCGAGTTCCTGGCCGCGCGCATTGCCCGCGCGCTCTGTCAGATGCAGCGCGTATCCGGCGCGCAGGTCGGCAACGCGGTCGGGTGCAATCAGCACGCCGAGGCGCGCCAGCGCGCGGGGTTCGTGTTTGAGGCTGTAGCGCAGCAGTTTCACGGGCATGTTTCCTGTGCTTTGATCAGGTGTCGATCATAACAAAGGGCGATACTGTCTCCTTGCGGCGACGCCCCGGTGTCCGGATCCCGGCTCCATGAGCAGCGATTCGTGATTTTTCCCGCAATTTTCGTGGTTTGCGGCTTCTGGAGCGGAACATTTCACGCCATGGTGCGGCCTAATGCGGGTAAGGTATCTTGATGCCTGTGACTCACAAGGGATGACAACAACATGAAAAACGCCATTGCCGCACTCCTGATGCTGGCTTCCAGCCTGCTGCTGCCGGTGGCCCATGCGCAGACCGCACCCGACCTGCTGGTGAAGACCACTGTCGAAGAGGTGCTGGCCATACTCAAGCAGAACAAGGACCGGCGGGTGCTCGAAGAGATCGCCGAGAAGAAGGTGCTGCCGCATTTCGATTTCCGCACGATGACCCAGCTGGCGATGGGTGTCTCCTGGCGCAGTGCGACACCGGCACAGCGTACCGCCCTGGAGAACGCGTTCCGCACGCTGCTGGTTCGCACCTACACCACGGCACTGGCCGAGGTTGCCGGTGTGGATCGCACGATCGAGGTCCGGCCGTTGCAGATGAAGCCCGGCGACGATTACACGACCGTGCGCACGCTGGTGAAGGAGCCGGGGCGTCCGCCGATTTCGATCGATTACCGTATGACCCTCACCGACAGGCAGTGGAAGGTTACCGACATCGTTGCCGAGAATGCGAGCCTGGTGATCAGCTACCGCGGCCAGTTCAACACGGAGATCGGGCGCTCGGGCATCGACGGGCTGATCAAGGTGCTGGAAGACAAGAACCGGCAGGGCGCGTAACCGGAAAGCGGTCCGCTCCGGACCGCGCCTCGCATGCGTTTCCTGCAACCCAATTCATTTCCCCGGCTGCTGGTCGTCGGTTTCGCCATGGTGGCGCTGCCGCTGATTCTCGCGCTGGTCAACAACGCGGTCTCGATCAACCAGTTTGCCAGCCGCAGCCAGCTCGCCGTGCAGCAGGCGGTGCAGTCGACGCAGGCGAGCCGCCGGCTGGCCGAGCTGCTCGGCGCGCTGGAGCGCAACGCGCGGCAGATGGCCATCCTCGGCGACCGCTCGCTGCTCGACGCCTACGAGTCCAACCGCGAGGCTTTTCTGAAAGTCGCCGGCGAATTCGCGGCGCTGCCCTTCGATGCCGAGCAGCGCGTTGCGCTCGACGAGATCGTTCGCGGCGAGGCGGCGATCCATGCAGTGCTGAGCGGCCCCGCGGGCGGCGCCGCGCTGCGCCGGGCCGCGGAGTCCTTCACGCGCCTGGACGAACTCGCGCGCGGCATTATCGGTCGTGGTGACCGCCTGATCGACCGCGAGGTGGAAGCCATGCGCGAGACCGCAGCGCGGGCGCAGGTCATCACCTTCTGGCAGATGCTCGCGCTGGTGCCGGTCGCGCTGCTGCTGGCGGCTGGATTCACGGTGCTGATCGCGCGGCCGATCCGCCAGATCGACGCCGCGATCCGCCGTCTCGGTGTCGGTGATTTCTCGGCGCCGGTCGGTGTCAGCGGGCCGCGCGACCTGCAGATGGTCGGCCGCCGCATCGAATGGCTGCGCCACCGGCTGAACGAGCTCGAGCAGCAGAAGAACCGCTTCCTGCGCCAGGTTTCGCATGAGCTGAAGACGCCGCTGACCGCATTGCGCGAAGGTTCGGAGCTGCTGTCGGAAGAGGCGCTGGGCAAGCTCACTCCCGAGCAGCAGGAGGTGGCGGGGATCCTGAAGGCCAACAGTATAGAATTGCAGCGACTGATCGAGGACCTGCTGTCCTACGGCGCCGCGGAGTACCACCGCAGCGCGATGCGCTTCGCGCAGGTCGAGGCACGCCGCGCGGTGGCCCGCGTGCTCGACGACCAGAATCTCGCGTTGCGAGCGCGGGCGCTGCGAGTGGCGCCGAATGTCGAGGATGTCACCCTCGAGGCCGATCCGGAGAAACTGCGCATCATGCTCGACAATTTGCTGTCCAATGCCGTGAAATTTTCGCCCGAGGGCGGCGTCATCGAGGTTGATGTGCGCCGCGATGGTGAGCACGCGGTGCTGGAGGTCTCGGATGCGGGACCCGGCATTCCGCCGGCGGAGCGCGAGCGCGTGTTTGATCCCTTCTTCCGCGGCCGCAGCGTTGCCGGCGGTCCGCTGCGCGGTTCGGGCATCGGCCTGTCGGTGGTGCGTGATTACGCGCAGGCGCATGGCGGCACCGTCGAGGTTGTCGACGAGCCGCGGCAGTCGGGTGCGCGCCTGCGGGTCAGGCTGCCGCTGCGGCAGGGGATGCAGGCATGAGGCTGCCGTGGATCGGATTGCTGTTGCTGCTGACCGGATGCGGCGCGCTGCGCGGCATCGAAGCCCCCGACGGCGCGGTTACTCCGGTCGAGGATGTGCGCGCCGGCAGTGATGAGTCCGCGCGCGCGCTGGCCTTCTACGCCAGGGCGCGTCAGCTCCAGGGGCCGGAACTGGCGCGTGAGCAGGAGTCGGCGCGGCGCGCGCTGGCGCGGTCGCGCGGCGATGCCGCAAGGTTGCGCTACGCGATGCTGCTGACCTTGCCCGGCGCGGCAGCAGGCGATGACGCGCGCGCGCTGGAACTGCTGGAGCCGGTGACACGCAGCGCGGACAGCGGCTTGCGCGGACTGGCCTTGCTGATGACTGCTTTCCTGCAGGAGCAGCGCCGGCTCGAGGCCGGCGCCCAGGGATTGCAGCAGAAGCTCGATGCGCTGCTGTCGCTGGAGCGCAGCATGACGGGCCGCGAGGGCGGCGCGGCGGTGCGGAAAAAGTAGTCGTGGCGCAGGGCCGCGGCGATATTCAGGGATCAATGCAGAGGCACTCATGGACATGAAAGTGAAAACGGCGGGCGCGGCCCGCATACTGGTGGTGGATGACGATCCCGGGCTGCTGCGCCTGATGCAGCTGCGGCTGGAAGCCGCGGGTTATGGCGTGACCGTTGCCGACAGCGGCGAGCGCGCGCTGGCGCAGCTCGCGGTGTCGCGTCCGGGCGTGGTGGTCACCGATCTGCAGATGGGCGGCATGGACGGCATTGCGCTGTTCGAGGCGATCCGTGCTGAAAACCCCGCGTTGCCGGTGATCATCCTGACCGCGCATGGCACGATTCCCGATGCCGTGGCCGCGGTGAAGGGCGGGGTCTTCGGCTATCTGACCAAACCCTTCGACGCGAAGGCGCTGCTCGACGAGATCGAGCGCGCGCTGGCGGTTTCCGGCGCGCCGGATGCACCGGGTGCCGATGACGGCGCCTGGCGCAAGTCGATCATCACCCGCAACCCGGCAATGGAAGAGGTGCTGGCGAAGGCGCGGCTGGTTGCCGCCGGCGATGCCGCGGTGATGATTCGCGGCGAGTCGGGCACCGGCAAGGAGCTGCTGGCGCGCGCGGTGCATGCCGCGAGCCCGCGTCGCGACCGGCCTTTTGTCGCGATCAACTGCGGTGCGATACCGGAGCCGCTGCTCGAGTCCGAGCTCTTCGGCCACGTCAAGGGCGCTTTCACCGGCGCGGTGCGCGACAACCGCGGCCTGTTTCTCGCCGCCGAAGGCGGCACGTTGCTGCTCGACGAGATCGGCGACATGCCGCCGGCGCTGCAGGTCAAGTTGCTGCGAGTGCTGCAGGAGAGGCAGGTGCGTCCGGTCGGCGGCATGCAGAACACGCCCATCGACGTGCGCGTGATCTCGGCGACCCATCGCGACCTTGAGGCCGAGATGGCGGCCGGCAATTTCCGCGAGGATCTTTATTACCGGCTGAAGGTGGTGTCGCTGTCGCTGCCCTCGCTGGCGGAACGGCGCGAGGACATCCCGCTGCTGGCCGGGCATTTCCTCGGTGAGCTGGCGGGACGTTATCGCAAGAGCGTCAGCGGACTGGCGCCGGAGGCCGTCGAGCAACTGGTGGCAGCTTCCTGGCCGGGCAATGTGCGCCAGCTCTACAACGTGATCGAACAGTCGGTCGCGCTGGCGACCACGCCGCTGATTCCCGCGAGCCTGGTGCAGCAGGCGATCCAGCGCGAGCAGACCGAGTTCGCGTCCTTCGAGCAGGCGCGGCGCAAGTTCGAGCGCGATTATCTCGCGCAGCTGTTGAAGATCACCGAAGGCAACGTGACCCAGGCCTCGCGGCTGGCCAAGCGCAACCGCACCGAGTTCTACAAGCTGCTGCAGCGTCACCAGCTCGATCCGCGCCTGTTCAAGCCGGTGCGCGCCTGAAGGATTGCGACGTCGCCACCGGCCGACTGACGGATTCCGAACAGAATCAATGACTTGCGCGGGGCGGCAGGCATGCTGTCGCCGGCCGGCGACGGCTTTATTGCAAGGCATTATATAAGTATTTGTTTTTAAACGATATTTTTCTGGCATCGCTCTTGCAATGGAGAGCCTGCGGACGCGGCCGTCTGGTCCGGCCCGTCCGCTTGTTCAACTGGAGCAGATGCCATGACCCCGTCACACAACCCGCACCCGGTGCCACCTGCGCGCAACGTTCCGCCATTGCTGTATCCGACCCTGCTGATTGCCGGCATCGCGGTGATCATTGCCAGCATGCTGGGCATCGCCGCGATGAGCGGCCTGTTGCCCGGCGCGCAATCGCAGCCTGTCGCGGCGGGAGTCGATGCAGCTGCGCCCGCCGCGCGCAAAACTTCGTCCTCCGCATCATCAGTGCCGCGCGCATCGGCAGAGTCTTCCGCCGCGCCCTGCGCGAACTGCGGTGTCGTCGAGTCGGTGCGCACGGTTGAGACCGCGGGTAAGGGGTCGGGCGTCGGCGCGGTGGCCGGCAGCGTGGTCGGTGGCATACTCGGCAATCAGGTGGGCGGCGGCCGCGGACGCACGGCGATGACCGTGGTTGGCGCAGGAGCCGGCGCCTATGCCGGACATGAACTCGAGAAAAACATGAACAGGAACCTGCATTACGAAATCAGCGTGCGCATGGACGACAACAGCCTGCGCAGTTTTGCGTCGACCAGGGCCTCGGTCAGCGAGGGCCAGCGCGTGCGCATCCGCGACGGCCGCCCGGTGCCCCTGCAATGAGCGCCACGATCCTGCGCGCGGGCCTCGTGCTTGCCGTGTCGTTTCTGGTGGCGGCCTGCGGCAGCGTGCCGCCGCAGGAAAAGCCGCGCTTCAATCTCTCGGGCTATTCGCCGGCCTTCCGCCAGGGACATGCCGACGGCTGCGCGTCGGCCGGACGCACCCAGCGCCGCGACGAGCGGCGGTTCCGCGAGGACGCGGATTACATGATGGGCTGGAACGACGGCCGCAGCGCCTGCCGCCGATAGGATTGCGCGGATCGCGGGCGCTGCTGCTCAGCCCTTGATGCGGTTGATGCGCACCACTTCCGGAATCTTGCGCAGGTCGCGCACGATGCGCGCGAGATGCATGCGGTTCATCACCTGCACCGTGAAACGCATCACGGTGTAGGTGCCGCCGTCGTCGGGATCGACGGCGACGTTCTGGATGTTCGATTCGGCGGCGGCGATTTCTGCGGCGACTTTCGCCAGCACGCCGCGCTGGTTGGCCACCACCAGGCGGATGCCGACGTCGAAAAGCTTGCTCGGATTGGCATCCCACTGCACGTCGAGCACGCGCTCCGGATCGCGGTGGCTCTTGGCGATGACCGGGCAGTCGTGGGTGTGCACGACCATGCCCTGGCCCTTGCTGATGATGCCGATGATCGGATCGCCGGGGATGGGCCCGCAGCAGCGCGCGAACTGCACCGCAAGTCCTTCCGAGCCGCGAACGACCACGGCCCCCGCGGTGCGCGCTTCCTGCGGCAGGGGTTCGCCCAGCGCGAGCAGCTGGTGGGCGACGACCACGGCGAGCCGCTTGCCCAGCCCGATGTCCGAGAGGATCTCGTCGCGCGAGCGCCCGCTGGAGTCGCGCACCAGCTTGTCCCATTGCGCGTCGCCGACGTCGGCGGATGTCGCCTTGAAGTTGGCGAGCGCCTGCTGCAGCAGGCGGCTGCCGAGCTGCACCGATTCCGAGAAGTGCATGGTCTTCAGGAAATGGCGGATGTGCGCCCGCGCCTTGGCGGTGGCGACGAAATTCAGCCACAGCGGATTCGGCTTGGCGTGCGAGGCGGTGATGATTTCGACGCGGTCACCGTTGCGCAACTCGGTGCGCAGCGGCATCAGTTCCTGGTTGATCTTGACCGCGACGCAGCGGTTGCCGATGTCGGTATGCACGGCATAGGCGAAGTCCACCGCGCAGGCGCCGCGCGGCAGCGACATGATCTTGCCCTTGGGCGTGAACACGTAGACCTCGTCGGGAAAGAGGTCGACCTTGAGGTGTTCGAGGAATTCCACCGAGTCGCCGGATTCGGTCTGCATCTCGAGCAGGCTCTGCAGCCACTGGTGGGTTTTCTGCTGCAGTTCCGACAGCGAGGTGTTGGAGCTCTTGTAGAGCCAGTGCGAGGCGACGCCGGCCTCGGCGATCTTGTGCATGTCGGCGGTGCGGATCTGGATCTCGATAGGGCTGCCGAAGGGGCCGAACAGAGTGGTGTGCAGCGACTGGTAGCCGTTGGCCTTGGGGATCGCGATGTAGTCCTTGAACTTGCCCGGGATCGGCTTGTAGAGCCCGTGCAGCAGGCCGAGGGTGACGTAGCAGGCGGTGGCGTCCTTGACGACGATGCGGAAGCCGAAAACATCGTGCACCTGGGCAAACGACAGGTGCTTCTCGCGCATCTTGCGATACACCGAATGCAGGTGTTTTTCCCGGCCCTGGACCTGGGCCTCCACGCCGTGCTCGCGCAGCCGCCGCTCGATGCTGTCGAGCACCTTGCCGACGACCTCGCGGCGGTTGCCGCGTGCTGTGCGCACCGCCTTTGCCAGAACGCGGTAGCGGTCGGGGTAGAGGTGGCGGAAGGACAGATCCTCCATCTCCTGGTAGATGCTGTTCAGCCCGAGGCGGTTGGCGATCGGTGCGTAGATGTCCAGCGTCTCGCGTGCGATGCGCTGGCGCTTCTGCGGATGGACGGCGTCCAGAGTGCGCATGTTGTGCAGGCGGTCGGCAAGCTTGATCAGCATCACCCGCACGTCGCGCGCCATCGCCAGCAGCATCTTGCGGAAATTCTCCGCCTGCGCCTTCTCCTGGGTGTCGAACTGGATGCGGTCGAGCTTGGAGACGCCGTCAACCAGCTCGGCGACCGGGCGGCCGAACAGTTCGGCGATCTGGTTCTTGGTGACGTCGGTGTCCTCGACGACGTCGTGCAGCAGGGCCGCGGTCAGCGCCTGCGTGTCCATGTGCCATTGCGCGAGGATGCTGGCGACCGCCAGCGGGTGGGCGATGTAGGGCTCTCCGGACTTGCGGAACTGGCCCTGGTGCGCTGCCTCGCTGAACTGGTAGGCCGCGCGCAGCTGGCCGATGTCTTCGGGCCTGAGGTAGCCCGACCAGTCCTCGAAGAGGGCCGGTGCCGGCGGCGGCACTGCTGCCGCGGCTGCGTTCGGGGCTGGTGCGGTCATGCGTCCGGTGCCTCTTGCCGTCCGCGGTCAGGCGTGCGCCCCAGCCTGGGGCACAACCCCCTTACGTCGGGCTCTTGTTGAGTATTTCGGCGCCGAATTTTCCGGCGGCGAGCTCGCGCAGGGCGATGACCGTCGGCTTGTCGCGGGTCGCATCGATCATCGGCTGCGAACCGTTGGACAGCTGGCGGGCGCGGTAAGTTGCCGCGAGCGACATCTCGAAGCGGTTGGGGATGATTTTCATGCAGTCGTCTACGGTAATGCGAGCCATGGCTTCATTCCTGCCTGAGTTTTTTGAACAGTTCGGTATTCCGGTTCAGTTGGCGCGAAGTGCGCAGGCGTTCGGCGCGGATGATGTCCTGCAGTTCGGCCGCCGCCACCCGGAATTCGTTGTTGATAATAGCATAGTCGAAGTCCGTAACGTGGGCGATTTCCTCGCGCGCGTTGGCGAGCCGGCGCGCAATGACATCGGGCGGATCCTGGGCGCGGGAATTGAGCCTGTGCATCAGGGCTTCGAAGGACGGCGGCAGGATGAAAATGCTGATCGCCGCGGACATCAGGCGGCGCACCTGGGCCGCGCCCTGCCAGTCGATCTCGAGCACGATGTCGGTGTCGGCGGCAAGCTGCTCGTCCACCCATTTGCGCGAGGTGCCGTAGCGGTTGCCGTGGACCAGCGCCGATTCAAGGAAGTCGCCGGCCTGAGCCATCTGCTCGAACTTGTCCGTGGTGACGAAATGGTAATGCAGGCCGTCGGTCTCGCCGGGCCGCGGCGGCCGCGTGGTGTAGGACACCGACTTGCGGATTTTCCCGTCGGCCTCGAGCAGCGCCGCCACCAGGCTGGTCTTGCCGGCGCCGGAAGGCGCGCTGACGATGTAGAGGTTGCCGCTCACCGGTCCGTCACTCGATGTTCTGGATCTGCTCGCGCATCTGCTCGATCAGCAGCTTGAGGTCCATCGCGACGCGCGTGACCTCGACATCGGCGGATTTCGAGCCGAGGGTGTTGGCTTCGCGGTTCAGTTCCTGCATCAGGAAGTCGAGCCGCTTGCCGGAGGCGCCACCCTTGCCGACGATGCGTTCGAGTTCGTCGAGGTGGGTGGCGAGGCGCGACAGCTCCTCGTCGACGTCGATCTTGTTGATGAACAGGGTGATTTCCTGGCGCACGCGCTCGTCGTCTGCGGACAGCATCGCCTCCTTCAGCCGGGTGTTCAGCTTGTCCTGGAAGGCGGCGATGATCGCGGGCAGCCGCGGCTTCACCACCGCGATGCGTTCGCGCATGCCGGCGGCGCGTTCGAGGATGACGGCGGCCAGTTTTGCGCCTTCGCGGGCGCGCGCAGCGCTGAATTCGCCGAGGGCCGTGCCCAGAAGTCCGGTCGCGGTGGCGCGGAATTCGTCAACCGGCATCGTCTCCGCGCCGAGCATGCCCGGCCAGCGCAGGATGTCGGGAACGCCCAGCGGGCGCGCCTCGGGCAGGGCGGCCTGCACCTGTGCATTCAGCCGCAGCAGCTGCGCGAGCAGCGTGGCGTCAAGTTCGCTGCTGCCCTGGGCGCCGGGGCGGAGGGCGTAGGACACCCGGCATTCGATCTTGCCGCGGGTGATTGCCGCGGAAATCATCTCGCGCATGGACTGTTCCACCGGACGCAGCTCGTCGGGCATGCGGAACGACAGATCGAGATAGCGGTGATTGACCGAGCGCAGTTCGACGCTGACGGCACCCCAGGCGAGTTCGCGCGAGGCGGTGGCGTAGCCGGTCATGCTGTTGATCGACGAACTGCGGATCATTGCGGTGGGCTTTATAATGAAAACCCGCGAAACATAGCATACGAAGGAAGCCCTTGCGACCCAGCCAGAGACTCCCGGACGAGCTGCGCGCCGTCCGCATCACCCGCAATTTCACCTGCCACGCCGAAGGTTCGGTGCTGATCGAGGCCGGCGCGACCCGGGTGCTGTGCACCGCGAGCGTGCTCGAGAAGCAGCCGCCGCACCTGCGCGGCAGCGAGCGCGGCTGGGTCACCGCCGAATACGGCATGCTGCCGCGCTCGACCAACACCCGCACCGACCGCGAGGCGGCGCGCGGCAAGCAGTCGGGGCGCACCCAGGAAATCCAGCGCCTGATCGGACGCTCGCTGCGGGCAGTGGTTGATCTCGATCGGCTCGGGCCGCGCACGATCCAGCTCGACTGCGACGTGATCCAGGCCGACGGCGGCACCCGTACCGCCAGCATCACCGGTGCTTATGTTGCGCTGGCCGACGCCGTGGCTTTCCTGCTGCGCGAAAAACGCCTGGCTGCGTCGCCGCTGCGCGAGGCCGTTGCCGCGGTGTCGGTCGGCGTCTACCGCGGGGTGCCGGTGCTCGACCTCGATTACGCCGAGGATTCGGACTGCGACACCGACATGAACGTGGTGATGACCGAAGGCGGCGGCATCATCGAGGTGCAGGGCACGGCGGAAGGCGCGCCGTTCAGCCGCGCCGAGATGCAGGCGATGCTCGACCTTGCGCACAACGGCATTGCGCAGCTGGTCGCCGCGCAGCGCGCGGCACTGGGGCAAGGCTGAACACCAATTCGAAATCAGCCACAGAGGTCACAGAGGCCACAGAGAAAGCCGGGATGCGATGTTTTCCCGGGATGGCCGTGCCAGGAAAGTTGTTGGTTTTGAAGTCCTCTGTGTCCTCTGTGTTCTCTGTGACCTCTGTGGCTAATGCTTTTTTATCAACATGAACAAACTCGTCATCGCCTCCAACAACCCCTGCAAGCTGCGCGAGATCGCCGAGATCCTCGCGCCGCTGCAGATCGAGATCCTGCCGCAGGGTGCCCTCGGCGTGCCGGAGGCGGAGGAGCCGCATTGCACCTTCATCGAGAACGCGCTGGCCAAAGCGCGCCATGCCAGCCGTCTCAGCGGCCTGCCGGCGCTGGCCGACGATTCCGGCGTCTGCGTGCATGCGCTGGGCGGCGAGCCCGGCGTGCATTCGGCGCGCTACGCTGCAGCTGCAGGCGTTGTCGATCGGGAAACCCAGGACCGCCTGAACAATGAAAAGCTGCTGCAGGCGCTCGCCGGTGCGGAAAACCGCAGCGCCCATTACTGCTGCGTCATCGTACTGCTGCGCCACGCCGATGATCCGCAACCGTTGATCGCCGAGGCGGAGTGGCATGGCGAAATTCTCGAGGTGCCGCGCGGTGACGGCGGCTTCGGCTACGATCCGCTGTTCCTGATTCCGGAACTCGGCAGGTCCGGTGCCGAGCTCTCGCCGGCGGAAAAAAACGCCTTGAGCCACCGCGGCCGGGCCCTTGCCGTACTGGCGCAGCGCCTGCGCGAACTGCGGCAGGACTGACATCACGGGCACTCATTTGTCTTCCCGCTCCTCACCCCTCACTCCCTACGCTTCACCGCAGTTCAACAGTTTGCCGCCGCTGTCGTTGTACATCCACGTGCCCTGGTGCCTGCGCAAGTGCCCGTATTGCGATTTCAATTCCCATGAGGCGCGCGGTGCGCTGCCCGAGGATGAGTATGTGGCCGCGCTGCTCGCCGATCTCGAGTTCGCGCTGCCCCAGGTCTGGGGACGGCCGGTGCAGACGGTATTCATCGGCGGCGGCACGCCCAGCCTGCTGTCGGTGCGCTCTCTCGATGCGCTGCTCTGCGGCGTGCGTGCACGCCTGCCCCTGGCGGTGGATGCCGAGATCACGCTGGAGGCGAATCCGGGCACGGTCGAGGCTGAAAAATTCAGGGGTTTCCGCGCTTCCGGCGTGAATCGCCTGTCGCTGGGCATACAGAGTCTGAACGACCGCCATCTGCAGGCCTTGGGCCGCATCCACGATGCCGGTGAGGCACACCGGGCCGCGGAACTGGCGCTGGCGACTTTCGACAACGTCAACCTCGACCTGATGTACGGATTGCCCGGACAGACGCAGCAGGAGGCCGAGGCGGATATCGCTGCGCTGCTGGCGCTGGGTGCGCCGCATGTCAGCGCCTACCATCTGACCATCGAACCGAATACCTACTTCCATCGTTATCGGCCGGTGGTGCCCGATGACGATGCCGCGGCCGCAATGCAACTTGCGGTGGAAGCGCGACTGGCGGATGCCGGCTATGAGCACTATGAAACCTCCGCCTTCGCCCGTCCGGGGCGGCAGGGCCGGCACAACCTGAATTACTGGAGCTTCGGCGACTACCTCGGCATAGGCGCTGGCGCGCATGGAAAAATATCGTTTAAAAACAGCATATTACGTCAATCCCGCCTGCGCCAGCCGAAAGCCTACCTGGCACAGGCCGGCAGTGCAGAAGCCATCGGCGAGCAGCGCGAGGTGACGCTTGCCGAACTGCCCGGCGAATTCATGATGAATGCCCTGCGTCTCAATGCCGGATTCGACCTCGAACTGTTCCAGGCGCGCACGGGCCTCAACATCGCCGGAATTCTGCCGCAGCTGGCGGCGGCCGAGTCCCGCGGCCTGCTGACGCGGGATCATCGCCACGCCGCTCCCACTGCGCTGGGGCGGTGCTTCCTGAATGACCTCATCGGCCTGTTTCTTGATTGATTGCCGATTAATTGTTCCCGCCGTATTTCGTTCGTTGCCTTTGTCCGTCGTGGGTCTAGAATAGCCATTGCCCCTGCGCACAGCACCGGAGTTCACCGGGCACCTGCAGGGTTACATACTGATCGGAGGAGATCGATGAGCATCAAGCACAGCCTTATTGCGTCCTGCCTTGCCGCGGGGGCCCTTGCAGCAGGTGTAGTCCAGGCCCAGGCCTATCCCAGCAAGCCGGTGCGTTTTGTCGTGACCTATCCCGCCGGTGGCAGTTCCGACGTGATGGCGCGGATCATCGGCAAGAAACTGACCGAGCTGTGGGGCCAGAACGTGCTGGTGGATTCGCGGCCGGGTGCCGCCGGCGCGGTGGGCATGGAATATGCCGCGAAGCAGGCGCCTGACGGCCACACCTTCCTGCTCGGGAATTTCGGGCCGGTGCTGGCAAATCCGCTGCTGAACAAGGTCAAGTACGACGTCGACAAGGACTTCGTGCCGGTCGGACAGATCACGCGTGCCGCCAACATCCTGGTCACGCCGAACACGCTGCCGGTGAGAAACGTGAAAGACATCATTGCACTAGCGAAAAAGCAGCCGGGTGTGCTGACCTATGCCACCAGCGGTCCCGGCAGCATGTCCCACCTGATCGGCGAGCTGTTCAAGCGCGAGGCCAAGGTCGACATCGTCACCGTGCCCTTCCAGGGCGGCGTGTACTCGATCGCTGCGGTGCAGGGCGGGCACATCATGCTGATGTTTTCCGACGCGCCGCCGGTGATGGGCAACATCAAGGCCGGCAAGCTGAAGGCGCTGGCGGTGACCAGCGGCAAACGCACGCCGTTCACCCCGGATCTGCCGACGCTGGCCGAGCAGGGGCTGAAGGGTTTCGATGCCGCGAACTGGTGGGGCATCATGTTTCCGGCCGGTGTGCAGCGTTCGATGGTCGACAAGGTGTCGGCTGACCTGAAGACCGCCCTCAACGACGCAGAGGTCAAGAAGAACCTTGGCATCATGGCGATCGAGGCGGTCTACAGCACGCCCGAGGAATTCGGGGCCTTCATCAAGTCCGAGCGCAAGCTCTGGGGTGAACTGATTCGCGAGGCAAAGATCAGCGGCAACCAGTAGGCGGAACAGCTCCGGGACACGGCGGCCCGCGGGCCGCCTTTTTTCATGACTGCGGCCTGCGCCTGAACACGAGGTCCCAGACACCGTGGCCCAGCTTCAGGCCGCGGGTCTCGAACTTGGTCTGCGGCCGGTAGTCCGGCCTGGGCGCATAAGCCGCCGCCGTGTTTTCGAGCAGCGGTTCGGCCCCGAGCACGGCCAGCATCTGCTCGGCGTATTCGTGCCAGTCGGTTGCCGCATGCAGGTAGCCGCCGGGCCTGAGCCGGGAAGCGGCGAGGGCCACGAAGGGCGGCTGGATCAGCCGCCGCTTGTGGTGGCGTTTCTTCGGCCAGGGATCGGGGAAAAAGATGTGGATGCCGTCGAGGCTGTCCGGCCGGATCATCCGCTGCAGCACGGCGACCGCGTCATGCTGTATCACGCGCAGGTTGGAGAGGCCGGCAGCATCGATCTGCTTCAGCAGGCTGCCCACGCCGGGCGTGTGCACCTCGATGCCGAGATAATCGATGCCGGGATGCGCGGCGGCGATTGCCACCGTGGTTTCGCCCATGCCGCAACCGATCTCGACGATGCGCGGCGCCTGGCGGCCGAATACCGCATCAAGTTCTGCAGGCTGTTCACGGAATTCGAGTCCGTAGCGCGGCATCAGGGTGTCGTGCGCGCGGCGTTGCGCATTCGACACCCGACCCTGGCGCAGGACATAGCTGCGGATGGATCGCTGTTCCGGCGGTTGATTCATGGCCGCCGAGTGTAACGGAAACGGGGTGGATCAGGCCTTGCCGATGAGGCCGGTGGTCGGTGAACTGGGGGCGGCGGAGTAGAGCTTCTTCGGCATCCGTCCGGCGCGCCAGGCATCGCGTCCCGCGGCGACGGCCTGTTTCATCGCCCGCGCCATCAGCACCGGGTCGCGCGCTGCCGCGATCGCGGTGTTCATCAGCACGGCATCGCAGCCGAGCTCCATCGCGATCGCCGCATCGGAGGCGGTGCCGACGCCGGCATCGACGACCACCGGCACCTTCGCGTTGTCGATGATGATCTGCAGGTTCCACGGATTGAGGATGCCCATGCCGGAGCCGATCAGCGATGCGAGCGGCATCACCGCCACGCAGCCGATGTCCTCCAGCTGCTTGGCGACGATGGGATCGTCGGAGGTATAGACCATCACCCGGAAGCCGTCCTTGACCAGGGTTCTGGCGGCGGCGAGGGTCTCGACCACGTTAGGGTAGAGGGTTTTCGGATCGCCCAGGACTTCCAGCTTGACCAGGTCATGGCCATCGAGCAGCTCGCGCGCCAGGCGCAGCGTGCGCACCGCATCGTCCGCCGTATAGCAGCCGGCGGTGTTGGGCAGCATCGTGAACTGAGAGGCCGGCACTGCATCCAGCAGGCTGGGCTCGCCGGCGTTCTGTCCGATGTTGGTGCGGCGGATTGCGACGGTGACGATCTGCGCGCCGCTGGCGTCGATGGCGGCCCGGGTTTCGGCGAAATCGCGGTATTTGCCGGTGCCGATCAGCAACCGGGAGTGGAAGCTCTGTCCACCGATAACCAGCGGATCCGGATTTTCAATGGCATTCATGGCGAGGCTCTGGTGAATGGGTTTGAGTGCTGGATTGTGGGTGCGGCCGGTGCCGGTGGCAATGGCCCGCGCCGGGGCATTCAGCCGCCACCGACCGCGGCGACTATTTCCAGTCGGTCACCGTCCTGCAATGTGCAGAGGCCATACTGGCTGCGCGGGACGATTTCGCCGTTGCGTTCCATGGCGATGCGCCTGCCGGCGAGGCCGAGCTCGCTGACCAGTTCGCTGCAGCTCGGCGCGCGGTCGAAGCTGCGCGGCTCGCCATTGATGAACACGGAAATCACGTTCTTGCGGTCTGCGGGACGGTCCGGCGACGGGTTGACAATAGAAAGTAGAATCGACTGGCCGGTATTTTATACTGCGTCCGGCCTGATGCCCGCTTTGACGCCACGTTTCATGCCCCGCTTGCCATCACGTCCCCCGTCCCGGACACCCTGTTTCACACCCGTTTTCGAGGAAGCTCCCAGCCCATGACCCCCGCTCCGTTGCCCGACCGCCATTATCTGACCCCGCTTTTCGAGCCCGCCTCGGTGGCGATCATCGGCGCCACCGAACGTCCCGGTGCGATTGGCACGGTGCTGGTGGAGAACATGCGCGCCGCGCGTTACCGCGGGGCGCTGTTCGCAGTCAACCCGAAGCACCGCAGCATCAGCGGCGTTCCCTGCTATCCGTCGATAGGCCAGGTACCGCAGCGCGTGGACCTGGCGGTGATCGCCACCCCGCCGCATACCGTGCCGCAGTTGATGGCCGAATGCGGGCTTGCCGGGGTGCGCGCGGTGGTGATCATCACCGCGGGATTTTCCGAAACCGGTGAGGCGGGCGCGCGGCTGGAGCGCGCGGCGCTGGACAACGCGCGCCGCCACGGCGTGCGCGTGATCGGACCCAACTGTCTCGGCATCATGCGCCCCGGCATTGGCCTCAACGCGACCTTTGCGCGCGGCAACGGCCTGCCCGGCGGGCTGGGCCTGGTGTCGCAGTCAGGGGCGGTGTGCACGGCCATGCTCGACTGGGCGCTTCCCAACAAGGTCGGGTTTTCCAGTGTCATTTCGATGGGCGGCTCGCGCGACATCGATTTCGGCGAAATCATCGATTATCTGGTGCACGACCCGAAGACCGAGCACATCCTGCTCTACATCGAGGGCGTGCGCGATGCGCGCCGCTTTTTCTCGAGCCTGCGCGCCGCGGCGCGCATCAAGCCGGTGATCCTGATGAAGGTTGGCCGCCATCCGGTCGGCTCGCGCGCGGCTGTATCGCATACCGGTGCCATTGTCGGCGCCGATGACGTGTTCGACGCGGTGGTGCGCCGCGCAGGCGCGGTGCGGGTGACCACCATCGGGCAACTGGTCGCGGCGGCGCAGGCGCTGACCGCGCATGTGCGGCCGCGCGGCGAGCGGCTGGCGATCATCACCAATGGCGGCGGGCCGGGCGTGATGGCGGCGGATCGCGCAGCCGACCTCGGCATTCCGCTTGCCGAGCTGTCGCAGCAGACCATCGATGCCCTCCAGGGCTCGCTCCCCGCCAACTGGTCGCATGGCAATCCGGTGGACCTGATCGGTGATGCCGATGCCGCGCGTTACCGCGCTGCGGTCACGGCCTGCCTTGACGACGAGCAGGTCGATGGCGCACTGGTGATCCTCACGCCGCAGGCGATGACCGAGCCGGCCAAGGCCGCGGATGCGGTGATTGCGGCCGCGCGCGGCCGCAGCAAGCCGGTGCTGGCCTGCTGGATGGGCGAGGCGAGCGTGGCCGCTGCGCGCAAGCATTTCGCCGGTGCCGGCATCCCGGTGTTCCGCACGCCGGACCCGGCGGTCGAGATGTTCGGCCACCTGTCCTCCTTCTACCGCAACCAGCAGACCCTGCTGCAGACCCCGGGACCGCTGGCCGCGCATTCATCGCCGGATGTCGCCGCCGCTCGCCGCATCATCGATGCCGCGCTCGCAGCGAAACGCACGGTGCTCACCGAAATCGAATCGAAGGACGTGCTCGAGGCCTTCGGCATTCCGGTGGCGAAAACCGTCGCCGTCGCCGATGCCGACGCAGCCGTGGCTGCGGCCGAGCGCATCGGTTATCCGGTGGTGCTGAAAATTGATTCACCGGACATCACCCACAAGACCGACGTCGGCGGTGTGCTGCTGAACCTGCGCGATGCCGCGGCAGTGCGCGCGGGCTTCGCGCAGGTCACCGCGCAGGCTGTGCGCGCCAAGCCACAGGCGCGGATCAGCGGCGCCGTCATCGAGCCCATGGTCAGGCGCCCGAACGGCCGCGAGCTGATGGTCGGCGTGCTGCGGGATCCGGTATTCGGCCCGGCGATCGCCTTCGGCAGTGGCGGCATCGCGATCGAGGTGCACCGGGACCGCGCGGTGGCGCTGCCGCCGCTCAACAGTTTCCTGGTTGCGGAGCTGATTCGCGGCACCCGTGTCGCCAAGCTGCTGGGACCTTTCCGGCGCATGCCCGCGGCGAACATGGATGCGCTGGAGTCGGTGCTGCTGCGGGTTTCCGAACTGGTCTGCGAGCTGCCGTGGATTGTCGAACTCGACATCAATCCGCTGATCGTCGACGAGCAGGACGCGATCGTCGTGGATGCCCGCGTCGTCATCGCCGACTACGTGCCGGTGCGCGGACGCTACGGCCACATGGCGATACATCCCTATCCGGCCGAACTGGTCGAAACCTGGCAGTCGGAAGGAGAGTCGGTGACGCTGCGGCCTATCCGTCCCGAAGACGCGGAAATCGAGCAGGAGTTCGTGCGCGGGCTGTCGCCGGAAAGCCGCCGTTTCCGTTTCATGGACACGCTGCGCGAACTGACCCCGCAGATGCTTGCCCGCTTCACCCAGATCGACTACGACCGCGAGATGGCTTTCGTCGCCACCGTCGCCCGCGAGGGACGCGAGACCGAGGTCGGCGTCTGCCGCTACGTCACCAACCCCGACGGCGAGAGTTGCGAGTACGCGATCGTGGTCTCCGACGACTGGCAGCGCCGCGGACTGGGCCGGCGCATGATGACCCAGCTGATCGAGGTGGCGCGTGCAAGGGGGTTGCAGACCATGATCGGCCATGTGCTCGGCAACAACCGAGGCATGCTCAGGCTGTGCCAGGACCTGGGATTCGTCGTTTCCGAAAGCGCCGATGATCCGCTGGTAAAACGGGTGACTCTGGCGTTGCGGAGCTGAGCCGGCCAGGGGCGGCGGCGGAGTGCCTACGATATGGATTCCGGCGCGAGTTGGCGGCGGGGCCGGTGCTAGAATGCCCCGCACCTTCCGTGATCCCCATTCGCATCCGCTTATCCCGTGCAACGTCCCGACATTCCCGACGCTCGCCTGCTGCAGCTGACCGCGGCGGCGGTCATTGCCATCATCGCCTGGTTCCTGCTGCGCGGCCTTCTGCCCGAAGCCTGGCGTACACCGGGTAGTCCGGAGCTCTACCTGACCGGTGTCGCCGGGGTCATCCTGCTGCTGGTGCCGGTGGCCTTCGTGCTGGCCAAGCGCGGCGGCAGCGGCAGCAATCCCGTGCGCTGGTTCAATGCGCATGTGGCCTGTTCGCTTGCCGGCATGGTCCTGATCGCCATCCATTCCGGCGGATTCCTGCGCCGTCCGCCGGCACTGCTGCTGCTCGCTTTGCTCGCGCTGGCGGCGCTCGGGATCTGGGCAAGGGTGCGCGGCTCGCGGCGCATGGCAGCGACCTTTGCCTCCAAGGCGCCGCGTTTCACGGTTCCCGATGCGGCGACACGCGAGCGGCTGCGCGCGCTGATCTCGGAGAAACGCGCCTTGCTGGCGCAGCTGGACCCGCAGGCGAGCGAGGGCACGTTTTCGGTGAACCTGCCGCATTTCCTGCGCGCGCCGCGGCTGGCGCTGGCCTACCGGCGGCTGGCCCGGGAAGAGTCGATGCTGCTCGGCACGCGTGCCACGGTTTCCGCGCAGCAGGCCTGGTGGCGCCCGCTGCACATGGCGCTGGCCTGGATATTCGTGCTGGGCGTGGTGATCCACGTGATCACCGTCACTTTCTTTGCCGGCTATGTTGCCGACGGCGCACCGATCACCTGGTGGCACATCACTGCCTGGGGAGGCTGAAGCGGTCATGGATACTTTGAATCAAGGACCTTCGGAACGCCTGGCACTGCTGATCGATCTCGAGCGCTGCACCGGCTGCAAGAGTTGCGAGGCGGCCTGCAAGACCGAGCACCGTCTCGGTCCCGGCGAATACCGCAACAAGGTGGTGTGGGCGAGCGAACTGGAACAGGCGGGACTCGCTTTCCTGACGCTGACCTGCCAGCACTGCGAGCGCCCGGCCTGCCTGCGCGCCTGCCCGGTGAACCCGAAAGCCATTGCCAAGGATCCGGTCACCGGCATCGTGCGCGTCGACGAGTCGCGCTGCACCGGCTGCGGCGAGTGCGTGATCGCCTGTCCGTACAGCGCAATGGGTTACGACGCGAAAGGCCATCACGCGGTGAAATGCGACCTTTGTGTCGATCGCCGCGCCGAGGGCGAGAAGACCACGGCCTGCGCCAGCGTCTGCCCGACGCAGGCGATCCGTTTCGGCAAGCGCGATGAACTGCTTGCCGAAGCCCGCAACTCGGGCCGCGCGCCGCGCGACCAGGATCATTTCCTGCTTGGACCGGCGACGATCTATCTTGAACGCAGCAATACGCAGAAGGTTGGAGACATGGTCGCGGTGACGCCGGCGCGGGCGCATCCCGATCATTCGCGTCGTCCCTCGTTCATGGACGGCCTTGCGGCACAGACCGCGGTGCAGGCGCAGCAACCGGCATTTCCGTATCGCGAAGAGCGCGCGGATGCCGCGGCGGATCGTGTGGTGCCCGGCGGCTGCAATATCTGCTTCAATTGTTGCACGGTTAAATTTCACTTTAAAAACAACAAGTTAGTGAAAATCACCGGCAATGATGACGACCCCCTGCTGAAGGGCCGCGTCTGTCCCAAGTCGCAGCTGACGCTGCAGATGTATCACAGCGAACACCGTCTGCTGTACCCGCAGAAACGCGTCGGTGCGCGCGGCGAAGGGCGCTTCGAACGTATTTCCTGGGAGCAGGCGCTCGACGAAATCGCGGAAAAGCTGAAAGTCATCCGCGACCGGTACGGCGCCGAGGCGCTGGCGATGTACATCGGCACCCGCACCGGCATCCTTGATTACCGCACGACGACCAAGATGTTTGCGCAGCTGTTCGGCACGCCGAACAAGGACGGCACCGATCCCTTCTGCGCCAGCGGCAAGAACGTCGCCTTCGAGATCACGCTGGGCAGCATCGGCAGCGGCAACAGTTACACCGAAAACGACCTCGGTTCCGCCGAACTCTACGTCTACATGGGCGACAACCAGGCCGAAACGCGGCCGGTGTACTTCGGCATGATCAACGACTGGCGCCTGAAAAACGGCGCGAAGATGGTCGCCATCGACCCGCGGCTGACTGCCACTGCGTCGAAGGCCGATCGCTGGCTGCCGATCCGGCCCGGCACTGACATGGCGCTGGCACTGGCGCTTGCGCAACATATTCTCGCCAACAAGCTTCACGATGCGCAGTTTTGCGCCGACTGGGTGCTGGGTTTCGCGCAGTGGCGCGATTACATCCTGCAGAAAGGTTACACGCCGGAATGGGCTGCGCCGATCACCGGGCTCGCCGCCAACGACATTCGCCAGCTGGCGGAGGAAATCGCCGCGGCCGACGGCTGCGTGATTTTCGCCAGCCGCGGCATCAACCAGCACACCAACAGCACCCAGACCAACCGCGTGCTGATGTTCCTCGCTGCGATCACCGGCAACTGGGGGCGCCGCGGTGGAGCCTTCTTCAACATGAGCGCTGGCACGCCGCTGGCGGCCAAGGTGCCGGAGCACCGTGCGCCGAAAATCAAGCGGCAACGCGTACGTCGCAGTCCTGCCGGCTGGACCGATGCGATGCTGCACGGCAAGCCGTACCCGATCCGCGCGTTGATCAGCTGCAACAATCCGCTGGCGCAATGGCCGGGACAGGAGAAGGCGCGCGCGGCCTTTGCTTCGCTGGACCTGATGGTGCACATCGAGCTCTTCGCCAACGAGACCTCAGCCTATGCCGACTACCTGTTGCCGGCGGCGAGCGGCATCGAGAAGGGCGAGATCGGCCGCTCCAACGACGACCGCCGGGTGGTGTGGATCGACAAGATGATCGACCCGCCGGGCGAGGCGAAATCCGACACCTGGATCTGGGTCGAGCTCGGCAAGCGCCTCGGTTTCGGCGATGTGCTGAAAGAGGAATACAAGGATCCGGCGGTGTTCTGGGACGAGGTCTGCATCGACACGCCGGCGATGAAGGGCTGCACCCAGAAGCGCCTGCATTCGGTGCCGTATCGCTGGGTGCGCATTCCCGTCGCCACCGAGGACGCGCCGGAAATCGAGACCCTGTACCTCGAGGGCACGACGGTCCCCGGTGGCGAGCCGGGACGGCGGTTTCCGACAAAATCGGGAAAACTGGAATTCTGGACCGAAGAGCTCGAAGCCAAGTTCAATACCCTGGGCATGTCGGCGTTGCCGGAGTTCTATTCGGAACGCGAGCAGCTGGTCGACCTGCCGTACATGGAACTGCAGGAGACCGATGCCGAGGAGGGCGTGATCTCGCCGTTCTGCTCGCCGGCCACTGGCAGCGCGCGCGGCAGGATCATCGCGCCGGGTCCGGACCATCCGGGTGCGAAACTGCGTGCGCAGGGCTTCGATACCGAACTGGTCACCGGCCGGCCGCCGGCCGCCCATTTCCACAGCTGGACGCATTATTTCTGGCAGTCGCAGGAAATGTGGCCCGACCTCTACTGCCAGATCCACCCGGAAAAAGCCGCGAAGCTGGGGATCAAGGATGGTGAGCGCGTGTGTGTCGAATCGGCGCACGGAAAAATCGAAGCGATGGCCTGGGTACATGCCGGCATCCGTCCGACCGCCGTGTTCATTCCCATCGGCTGGGGTGAGCGCCAACCCTACAATCCCTGGCGGCCGGTGAACTTCCTCACCGACAAGACCCAGCGCGATCCGGTGTCGGACCAGACCAACCTCAAGGTGCTGCTGTGCCGGGTGTCGCGCGCCTGAGCGGCGGCCCGGTCGGCCCGCGGCTGACGATCTGTGGCGGGATTCCGGGCATCGGAGCCGCCGCGCTGGCATTCACCTGACCGTGAACGCCTTCTCAAATCCCGGTCATGGGCGATTGTCACGCCTGTGGAATCAGCCGAATCTGCCGCGGCCTTGCGACTGACTGCCGCGGACTGTATTGCTTGCTCGCCATCTTTGCCCGCTCGCAATTTGTCAGCCCCCGACCTGGCACAGAAAACGCCACAGCGAGATCAACCGGATAAAGCTGCTGCCTTGGTCCGTGCCATGTGCAGTTTTTTGTAGCTGTCCATCAGGCGCTGGTGCCTGTCGAGCCCTTCCAGCTTCATGCCCGTTGGTGTCAGGCCGAAGAAGCGCACGCTGCCGTCCACTGAACCCAGCACCGCGTCCATCCGCGGGTTGCCAAACATCCGGCGAAAATTGGCGACGTAATCGTTCAGTTCGAGGTCGTCGTCCAGCAGCACCTCCAGCACCACGTTCAAGGCCTGATAAAACAATCCGCGCTCGACCGTGTTCTCGTTGTACTGCAGGAAGGTTGCCACCAGTTCCTGCGTCGCCTCAAATTTCTTCAAGGCAAGATTGATCAGCAGCTTCAATTCCAGAATCGTCAGCTGACCCCAGACCGTGTTTTCGTCAAATTCGACACCAATCAAGGTGATGATGTCGGTGTAATCATCCAGCTCGCTGTCTTCCAGGCGTTCAAGCAATGCGGCCAGGCCGGCGTCGTCCAGACGATGCAGGTTAAGGATATCGGCGCGGAACAGCAGCGCCTTGTTGGTGTTGTCCCAGATCAGATCCTCCACCGGATACACCTCGGAATAACCCGGCACCAGGATGCGGCAGGCCGTTGCTCCCAAATCCTCGTAAACCGCCATATAAACTTCTTTCCCCATGCCTTCGAGGATGCCGAACAGGATCGCAGCTTCGTCGACATTGGAGTTTTCACCCTGACATGAAAAGTCCCACTCGACAAAATCGAAATCAGCCTTGGAACTGAAAAAGCGCCACGACACGACGCCACTGGAGTCAATAAAGTGTTCAACAAAGTTATTCGGCTCACGTACAGCGTTGCTTTCAAATGTGGGTTGAGGCAAATCGTTCAGACCTTCAAAGCTGCGGCCCTGCAGCAACTCCGTAAGACTGCGTTCCAGAGCCACCTCAAAATTCGGGTGCGATCCGAATGAAGCGAACACCCCGCCGGTACGCGGGTTCATCAAGGTGACGCACATCACTGGAAACCTCCCGTCCAGCGACGCATCCTTCACCAGCACTGGAAACCCCTGCTCCTCCAACCCTTGAATGCCGGCCAGAATGCCGGGGTATTTGGCCATGACTTCGTGCGGCACATCAGGGAGCGCCATTTCGCCCTCGAGAATTTCACGTTTTACCGCCCGCTCGAAGATTTCAGACAGGCATTGCACCTGCGCTTCGGCCAGCGTGTTGCCCGCACTCATCCCATTGCTGAGAAACAGATTGTCGATCAGGTTGGACGGGAAATACACCACCTCGCCGTCCGACTGACGCACATACGGCAGCGAGCAGATGCCGCGCTGAATGTTTCCGGAGTTCGTGTCGAACAGGTGCGAACCACGCAACTCGCCATCGGAGTTGTAAATCTGCAGGCAGTATTCATCGAGTATTTCAGCCGGCAGCGCATCCCCGGAACCAGGCTTGAACCAGCGCTCGTTCGGATAATGCACGAACGCCGCGTTGGCAATGTCTTCGCCCCAGAACTGATCGTTGTAAAAATGATTGCAACTCAGTCGCTCGATAAACTCGCCCAGCGCAGACGCCAGCGCGCTTTCCTTGGTCGCCCCCTTTCCATTGGTGAAACACATCGGGGAGTGGGCATCGCGGATATGCAGCGACCATACATTGGGAACAATATTGCGCCACGAGGCGATTTCAATCTTCATGCCCAAGCCCGCCAGGATTCCTGACATATTGGCGATGGTTTGCTCCAGCGGCAGATCCTTGCCTGCAATATAAGTGCTTGTCTCTGAGGCCGGGTTCAACATCAGCAGGGCCTGGGCATCCTCATCCAGATTTTCCACCTCTTCAATCACGAACTCAGGCCCGGCCTGCACGACTTTTTTCACTGTGCAACGATCGATGGACCGCAAAATTCCCTGGCGGTCTTTGGCAGAGATATCCGCCGGCAATTCGACCTGGATCTTGAATATCTGCTTGTAGCGGTTTTCCGGATCGACAATATTGTTCTGCGACAGGCGGATGTTGTCGGTAGGAATGTTGCGAGTGACGCAGTACAACTTGACAAAGTAGGCTGCACACTGAGCCGATGAAACCAGAAAGTAATCGAACGGACCGGGCGCCGAGCCATCGCCCTTGTAACGGATAGGCTGATCGGCCACTACCGTAAAGTCATCAAACCTGGCTTCCAGGCGAAACTTGTCGAGAAAATTGACCTTGATTTCCATGGTGGTTCCAGATGAGGTCCATAACGATTTGGCCGCTATTGTCCACTATTGTTCGCTTTCTTCAGCCGAAATTTGGTGCTTTTCGGCAATTGTTGCCGACGGACCTGGCCCTTGACGCATGCCTTTCTCACGCCGTGCGCACCCAAGGAAGCGCTGCAGGGCTTTTGATTTTTGCCGAGGAGAAACTCCTGTTTCATGGACATAACAACGGCATCAATCTCCCGCGGTCGTTTGTGACCGCGATTTGGTAAGGCGTTCACAGTTCCGCCTCCGCCGACATAACCATCCCAATTGGCGCTCAACTCGTTCAGCCGTTAAAATTGCCGGAATTGCGGGTGTAGTTCAATGGCAGAACGGCAGCTTCCCAAGCTGCATACGAGGGTTCG